>NZ_JBJKFI010000001.1:0-1172016 GCF_045505135.1 Aquimarina sp. 2-A2
AAGTACAGAAGGTTATGCAGAAATTGCTTTTGAAAAGGCAGGGACGTATGAGCTGATCATGAAAACAACCATTGGCGCATGTGAAGCTTTCGCTACGAAAACTATCGAAGTACATGCCGCCTCTTTTGATAAAAAGAATAATGGAAACTCCGAGCTGAGTCTCTACCCTAATCCCTCACAAGGAGATTTTACAATCGACCTGACCTTTGAGAAAGAAGCGCCGGTGGATATCAAACTGTTCAGTATGGTAAATAATACGTTGCTTTACTCCGCATCCAACACAGGGAGTAAAGCGTATACCATCCCGATCAGTCTTAAAGGAAACTTAGCAACAGGAGTATACCTCTTACTTATACAGTCTCCTGAAAAAAATTATGTACGAAAGATTGTGGTGGAGTGAATTTTAAATTATCACCTTCAGCGCATATTCGAGCGAAGCGGAAACGAGTGACGAAATAATATAGAGCGTTTGTAACGCGATAAGTGATAAAAAGAATGACAATTACAATTATAAAATAAGTACTCGTTTCAAACGAGCATTCGAATCAGCAATAAACAATGCTATTTCGAACAACACCTTTGATCAGCTAAGTATATCAAGATCAAATAGATCAATCTCTGGAAATGAGGTAGTATGATTATCGAAGATTTTTATAAAGAAGTTGATGGAGATAAGGTTATAAGTACTTGGTGGATATCAGAGTAAAGATGTACAATTTAATTATTACACATAAATATTTAGTTAAGGGTTTTAATCGATTATTTGATATTGAGAGAATTGACAATAAGCATATCGATAAACATCAAGATTTAGTTGGCTTGATACCTTCAATAAGAATAGAAAATTTTCCAATCTTTTTGACGAATTGCATAAAAGAATGGGATTTCAGTCAGATGGAATATTCTGAAATAATTTTTGGAGAACACAAAGATGATGAAGATGAAATTAAAGTTCCGATGAATTATGTCGGATTTAATGTAATGGAAGATATTTCGGTACTAGACAAAAGCCAATTTTTCAGCTTAGTACTTCAATTTGCTGAAAAGGCACTAAAAGGAGTTAAAGAATTTCAATTAATTGATAAAGAAATAGTTGATAATAACTGGGTTAAAAGTATCATAGAAATAATACCACAAATAAAACTTAAAATAGGCCAATATAGCTTTTTACAAAAAAAGGTTAAACTAATTAATTCATCTTCATCGAATTTAGAAAATACAATAAGAAGAAAAAAACTGTATAAATTTTATGACGGTTTGAAAACATTTAATATTGATAAAACATACGACAATTGGTTATCATCAACCGACTTTAAAGTTTATTCAAAGTCCTACATTGAATATGACAACAACAAAATTGAACTCTTCAGTGAGCGAACTAGAAAAATAGATAGAAATTCTACTATAGCGAAAGAAACATTGGAGTATGTAGCAGAACAATTTGGATTTGGATTTGTATTCAATAATAAGGGTGAATTTTCATTTTACCATGAAAAACACAAATACGACACCTATTACTTAGCATCCCAAAAACACGGAGACAACTACATTTTAACAATATTTTCTTTAGGAGGTAGTAAATCTCCTGAGAGCATAACAATATTTGGGTTGTGGGAGAGCCCTGAATCGCTCTGGCGCTCGTTTGAGCGAAGCGGAAACGAGTGACGAAATTAACTAGAGCGTTTGTAGCGCGATAAAGTATAAAAAATAATCCCTCTGGAAAAATTTTTGCGAGAGAGAGCTTCAATAAAGTTAAGATAATTAAAAATACATCTGACGAAGTTACAATGTCTTTTTTAAATAGATAATTATGGATATCATTAATATTTTTAGCCTTCATTCAGATAAAGAAATATTCGGAAAAAAAGAATCTAAAGAAGGTTTGTATGAACTTTCTGAATCTTTTTTCGAAAAACTTGTTATTAAAAGAAGTAATAAGTATTTATATAGTATTGGAGGTACGAACTTGGGATTGCTAAAATCCAAAGTAAAGACTAAGCTTTTATTACTTTTAGAAGAAAGAGAGAATAATCCTCCAGAAGTAGCACAATGGGAAGGTAGATTTGAAAGAAACGAAGTTTTTTACACAAAAAATATTTTGGAAAAAGACTACGAGTTGTATTCAGGAGGTATTGATTCTCTAATATGGGGATTATCTTTATTGCTAGATATTATTATGGAATCTAAAAAAGAAAGTGAAATTTTTATTTTTTATAGTACAAGGAGATCTGGTTTAAAAACAGTCAAGACTAAAATGAATTTACTTAGATTAATTAGGAATACACTTGGCTAGCGTGAGCGTCCCGCTCGTGACGGCAAGAGTAAAAAGAGAGAACTATAATAAGAAAGAACAGTACGATTAAGATGCTTGTCCTATCATAAAAATTGATAAAAAAATGAGTAGAAAATATAAATTCAATAACGAATAACTGGGAGTTCTGACTATATATGAAAGTAAAAAAGGTTCTAGCAATTTAAATAGCAAGGGCGAGATGCTCGTGCTAGCAGTAAAAAAAAATAGTTCGATTTAAGAAATGACAGCATACCTAATTATCATAGAAATAATATTGTTAGTACTTGCAGCATACGAGAGTTACCGGTACTATATTTTTAAGTATATGTCTTATACTATTTCTGCTATGATCAAAGAAATCGAACAATATGAAGTTTTTCAGAGACCATCTAACAAAATGTTAGTTGGTGAGAAAAGAGCTATCGAAATTATGTTAGAATATGAAGTGGATGGAAAAAAATATACCAAAAAAGAAAAGATTACGGAAAACCAGTTTACCGGAGCTGTTGGTGATGAAATACAATTACTCGTAGTAAAAAACCAACCAAGTCGATGTAGTTTAAAACCGCATTTAGTCAGAAAGAAGAGAATGATTGTAGCAACCGCTATCTTAATGTTATGGTCAATTTTGTCATATATAGTTTTTATTTTGTAGATGATAAAAAAACAAGACTCATTTCTTTAAAGTCTTATGATTTCCTGAAACAACAACTAAACTGAAGATCCAAATACTAATAAATAATTGTAAAAGGTATAAGATATTACAAATGATTTTATCAAAAACACAGTATTATAAAAGGAGATGGTTTTTATCTATACTTTTTTTACTAGTAGGATTTTTACTATTATATCTTAGTTATGGCTTATTTTCCTATAATAAAGATAAAAGTGATTTAACTACAATGCATACAGTTCCTTTATCAATTAAAATAGAAAAAATTAAAATAAGTGGTTCTCCTTCTCTGGTCTTGTCAATTGAAAATAAAGAAAAAGAGTTTTCAACTATAATAAATGATTCAGCACTTAAAAAAATCGTTACAATATTTCATCAACCTATTTTAAACAAATATAGTTTTGGTGATAAAGTAGTCTTGGGTAGTAATAACACAAATAATAAAATCTATCAATATAGCTATGCGGAAGATAAATTATATGAATTGGAGATAAATGGAATAAAAATTATAGAATACAAAAAACAAACACCAATACTTGGCTATATTGTTTTAATAATTTCAATAATCTGTATTAGTTTTCAAATATGGGTTATATATATTTTGATAACTAAAGGAATCAGCGTTTATGATCAATTTGATAAAAATAAAGTTAAAATATGACCTCGCTGGCGCGAGCGGATGATCATACAATTTTGAGATAGATAGCAATGGATTTTTACTTGAATTGGCATAACCATATAAATATCGGCACGAGCGAGACGCTCGCGCTAGCAGGGGGAGGTCCTAGTGAACAAATAAATTACTTTTCTCAGAATGCAACAGAAAATAGATCTGGAGCATGGTATCAAATGGAAAAAGCCATATCCGACATGATACAATCACCGAATCCTCCAAATAATATCAAAATTGAAATGGAATTTAATTTTAATGGGAGTTCTAAAAGACCTGATTCTATTGATGTAGACATATTTATGTTGATGGGGCTAAAAATAATAACCTAAGTGACGAATACTTTAATCCATTATAAAATGATAAAAGATTTTATAGATTATGTAACAGAAAAACTTTCTAATTATATGTGGGAAGAAGCTAAATGTGTATTAATATTTAGTGAAGGGAAATTAAATAGAAATATTTATTACTTATTAGATAAAGAATATTTGAGATTAGATGTAAAACCAAAAGAATACAGATTTTTCACAAATTATAATCGAGAATTATATTTAAACAAGCTAGAGAATATAAATGACAGATTTAACAAATTAGAAGTGATAATTTTCCCTGATGGCACATATAAAGAAAAATATTGGTGGGATGATGGAAAAGAAAAACAAGACAAGTTAAATAGTGCTAATGTTTTCTATCAATGGCTCAATGAAACTATGATGAATCGAATTTTTGATTATGAAAAAGAGCAAGGTTTATTAACTCCTGTTTTAGATGATGATGGAGAGTTTGATTACTATGAATCATCCTGGGATAAAGGAGAGTTCGAATTTAAGATCTCTCAAAATAAGGTAATTTACAATATAACACTTATAAAAAATAATATTTACAGAATCTCAGAAATGCCTTTACCTGATTATATAGAAAATGCATTAATAGAACATCATCAAATAACAAATCAAGAATTAACTGAGGAATGGAAACCTTGGAACACTTTACTAATAAAATCACCTCATAATGATATTCCGTATAATGATTGGAAAACTTATGTCACCTATACGTTAGACAATTCAATTACTTAATTACTAAAGATAAAACCTCCCCAGCTAGCGCGAGCGCCTCGCTCGTGACGGCAAGAGTAATGAAAATATGATCAGTAACTTGATAACACAAAGAAAAGGAGCAAAAACAGAAACAGAAACGGTACGAGCGAGACTTCCCTCTGGCGCTCGTTTGAGCGAAGGGGAAACGAGTGACGAAGTAATATAGAGAATTCACAAAATAAGCCTATGAGCAGAAATTGTTATAATGAGCTGGATATTTTTTTTGAAGCAACTAAGAATCGTTGTTATTTGATTTTTCAACAATTATATATTCTTAGAGAAAACATCCAAAAGCATGATGAAATAGAAGAAAGTATAATCAAGTTAAAAAGCCTCTTTTTTGAAGAGAGAAAAAAATTTTCTAGTGATAGTTTTTCGATTAACGATAAAAATTCTATAAATGAAAAATGTGATCTTTTTTTTGAATCCTATTGGATTTCTAGAGGACAAGTAAGTAAAGGCAATGTAAATTTCTTTGAATATTCAATTGAAAACATTGAACACTTAGGAGTAATTGAAAATTATTTGTCAAAAATGAGAAGAACAATGGAAATTGCTTGGTACGGCTTTTTACAACAATATGGAAGGTTAATTATAAAATCTTCCAAGGAAATATAACAACGATTTTTTTAATCTATCGAGAATAAATGAATGACCTTTTAACCATATTGATCATATCCAGTTTAATGGGAGTTTTCTTTACCTACAAGGTATTGAAGGGAATCATAAACCATATAGATTTTAAAAATGGTACAATGATAAAGGCAAAAGTTATTAAAACAGAGTGGATAAAAACACCAATTATTAAGTTTAGTTATTTATTCCCTGACAAGCAATTGAGAATATTATATCGTTTTGTTTTAGATAGTGATATATATGAAAAAGAAGATGATGATATACATTTTGCATTTAAAAGATTTGGTCCGAAACCTATACCAAATAAGAATGATGAAATAAATGTATTGGTTCCAAAAAGTAAAAACCCAAATAAAGTAACATTTAATGAAAGTAGTAATACAATCAAGCCTATAATTGGGTTTGCTTTTTTAGCCATTCTTAGTTTTGGCATTACATCATTAATCATTTACAATTGGAAATAGATTTATAAAGATTCAAAAAATAGTTAACTAAGTATTAAAACTATTAAACAATAGCATGACCAATCCCTCTGGCGCTCGTTTGAGCGAAGCGGAAACGAGTGACGAAATAATAAAGAGCGTTTGTAACGCGATAAACCCTCTCAATCACAACTTAATGAAATTTATAAAGCTATTGCTGAGGAATCTTCCAAAACAGCATGAGGAACCCAAAAGGAATTGGGAACAAACTTTTATGATTTTTTTACCGACAAAGCAACTTCATCAGAACTCCAAGAATTAGAAAAAATCTTAATAAAATATAGAATGAGATAATGTTAAAAAGATTTTACTCAAATTTAGGTATCGACCTTATACCCACTGAAAAAACTCAAAGTATTTCTATTGAGAATGAAGAATTAATTTCTGAAAAGAAAAAACATAATATTGTTGGTGAATATGAAGTCATTAATGGTTCTATCTTTTCTATATTTACTTATAATAAATCAAATTATCTTTTTCTTAAAGACCAATCCTTATTGATAGATGAGTCAATCAATATTAAATATCAAGTAAACTATAATTATGATGAATTAAGCTACTTTGAAGTATTTAAAAATGATGTTCTTTTAATACGAGAGGAGTACAAAAACGAAAGAGAACCTTTAATTGACCCTTTTGGGTACGAACCAGATTGGGAGCACATTAATTTTTCCTATCACTTATATTCGTATGTTAAACGAGTTAAGGATAACCCTGCAATAAATTTGTTTCCTAAAAACAATGAATCGAAATTAATAAAAAGTTTAGAAGGAGATAATTTATTAGATTATTATTTCTATATACATAAATTCAATAATAAAGATATCGTTCTTAGGGTAATTGCAGGAAAATCTGTTAATGACAACATTTCTAGCCTTGCATCCTTTGAAAACGGAGATTGGAAAAAACAAACTCCTGTTATTAAATCATTCATGAATCATTATGTAACAGGATGGATAGATGAAAAGGATAAAATCGACCCAAAAATAGTAGAAGAAATAGTAGTTCTCAGTACTCCTTATAAAATTATCAAAAGTAGAAATTATGCCATAAAAAAACATAAATCCCAACGGTACGGGAAGCACCCTTATGAAATTCATCTAACAAACGTGGTTTCTATATTATTACACTTTGGTGCTGAGTTACAAAAAGACATTGATTTATTTTCAGCGGCTTGGTTACACGACGTTATAGAAGATACGGATGCAGATAAAGCCTGGATAACTTCAAACTGTGGAGAAGATGTCAGAAAAATTGTAGAACTCGTTAGCAACATAAAAGACCCTTTGAAAAGTAAGGTAAAAAACAAAGAAAAGACCTTTGAAAACATAGCTACTAATCAAAACGCTATAAACGTAAAACTAGCTGATCGAATAGCCAATGTTGAGTTCAGTCTTTTACATAGAAACATAGGGATGATAAAAAAATACCAAGAGGAACACTCTTTAATTAGAGATATAATTTCTCCTAAAATAAATACTGAGATAGGAAAAAGATTATTTCTGCACTTAGAAAATACGCTCCAGCGCCAATTCGAGCAAAACAGAAACGAGTGACTAAAAAACAAAGAATAAAGGCACTCATTGTAAAGGAGCACTAAAAATGGTACTAAATCATTAGAACACCCCCTCCCCCTTCTGGTGTACTAGCTGGATATAGCACATACGTAATGCGAAGCGTTACATTACTACTTCAAAGCAGTTGAGTAAGGGCCAAGAGGCCCCAAAATTGGGTAAGAAAGCCTTAATTTAAGTCTTATAGTGCAGCTACTTATCCAAATAATAACTTATTATAGGGCTAACACCCTTAATTGTGATCCATCGAAGTATTTAATCGATTCTTGTATCTACCTCATTAAGAGATAACACCTATTGACGTATGGGTTAGCACCGCATTTACAGAAGGTATTTTAACCATCAATTAGGATCGTTTCTACTACAAACGAAAAAAACGAAAGCCTAGACTTTCGTTTTTTAAATGAGTATAAAATAATTAAATCAAGTGCTTAAGAAACCGCTTTCAGTTTTTTAATTGTTGATTTATTTAACTTCTTATCTGCGTAATCTTTGGTAACTCTAAATTCTGTATCCTTGCTATCCGGCATTTCATACATAGCATCTGTTAAGATTGCCTCGCAAAGCGAACGTAATCCACGCGCACCAAGCTTATACTCCACCGCCTTCTCGACAATATAATCCAAAGCACCATCAGTAACAGAAAACTCAATATTATCCATCTCAAACAGTTTTTGATATTGTTTGATGATTGCATTTTTGGGTTCTGTTAGAATAGAACGCAAGGTTTCATTATCCAAAGGATTCATATGCGACAATACAGGTAAACGTCCAATAATTTCTGGAATCAATCCAAAATCTTTTAGATCCTTAGGAATAATGTATTGCAACATATTATCTTTTTCGATAACATCTTCACTTTTTGAAGCGCTAAATCCAACCGCTTGCATATTGAGACGTTTCTGGATGATCTTTTCGATTCCATCAAAAGCTCCTCCCGCTATAAAAAGGATGTTCTCCGTATTTACTTCGATAAACTTTTGATCCGGATGCTTACGCCCTCCTTTTGGTGGAACGTTTACTACAGTTCCTTCTAAAAGTTTTAGTAAGGCCTGTTGCACACCTTCTCCCGACACATCACGTGTAATACTTGGATTGTCACTTTTACGTGCTATCTTATCGATTTCATCGATAAATACAATACCTCGCTGCGCTTTTTCCAGATTGTAATCTGCTGCTTGCAAAAGACGTGTCAAAATACTCTCTACATCTTCCCCCACGTACCCGGCTTCAGTAAGTACTGTAGCATCAACAATTGCTAAGGGTACATTTAGCATTTTGGCAATGGTTTTGGCAATCAGCGTTTTTCCAGTACCGGTCTGCCCAACCATGACAATATTACTTTTCTGGATCTCGATATCATCATCAGTTACCGGTTGTAATAAGCGTTTATAGTGATTATAAACCGCTACAGACATTACTTTTTTAGTAAATTCCTGACCGATCACGTAATCGTCCAAAAACTTTTTGATAGCCATTGGCTTACGTAGCATAAGTTCACTACTCAGCTCTCCTGTATCTTCATCTTTAGCCTCTTCAACCACAATCCCATGAGCCTGCACGATACAACGATCACAGATGTGAGCATCTAATCCTGCAATAAGCAGATTGGTTTCAGGCTTTTTCCTCCCGCAGAATGAGCATTCTAAGTCTTCTTTCGGCATAATGTATTATTTCATTATTAGTGGTATTTTACTACTATAACTTACACAACGTAGCAAAATAGCGCATATTTGTTAATCTCTGGTAAGAATTTCGTCAATCATACCGTATTCTAATGCTTTGTCTGCCTTCATCCAGTAATCTCTGTCACTATCTTCATATACCTTCTCATAGGTCTGACCAGAATGTTTTGCGATAATTCTATACAACTCTTCCTTCAACGTTAGGATTTCTCTTGCTGTAATTTCTATATCACTGGCTTGTCCCTGCGCTCCTCCAAGCGGTTGATGAATCATCACTCGGCTATGAGGCAATCCGGAACGTTTTCCTTTTTCACCGGCACAAAGTAATACAGCTCCCATAGAAGCAGCCATACCCGTACAAATTGTTGCTACATCAGGTTTTATAAACTGCATCGTATCATAAATTCCAAGACCTGCATACACACTACCTCCGGGAGAATTGATATAGATTTGAATATCTTTTGCAGAATCTACACTTTCCAGAAACAATAACTGCGCCTGAATAATATTAGCAACCTGATCATTGATTCCTGTGCCCAAAAAAATGATTCTATCCATCATTAGGCGAGAAAACACATCGAATATCGCAACATTCATTTGACGTTCCTCGATAATATTTGGAGTCATCCCTACAGGATACATACTACTAACTATTTGATTGTAATAGTTACTATTTATCCCGTGATGCTGGGTGGCATATTTTTCAAATTCTTTTCCGTAATCCATAGTATTTTTTTGAGTAATTTATTTTTAAAAAAAGGCGCAAACCTATACCGGTTAAACGCCTTAAATATAAGTATAAATTCTTATAGTTTGGTCGAAGAATTATTTGTAAACCTCCTTAACAAACTCATCAAAAGTAACCTCTTTTGTCTTTAATTTAGCATTCTCTTTGTAAAACGTTAACATTTTCTGACTCATTAATTGTTCAGAAATACGTTTTACCTCATCCTGATTTGACAAAATACGTGCAGCAATATCTTCAAGCTCTTTATCCTCTGGAGACATTTGACCGAATTGTGCCATTTGAGACTTAATTAAGTCCTTAGCAAACGCTTTTAATTCATCAAAGGTAACCTGAAGGTTATTCTCATTAATAATTTTACCTTCGATCAGTTGATAACGCAATCCTTTTTCGCTTTTTTCATACTCATCTTTTGCTTCGTCCTCTGATAAAGCTTTCTCCCCGGTTACCTGAATCCATTTTTTCAAAAACTCAGCCGGTAGTTCAAATTTAGTATTCTCGAGCATACTCTCTGTCACAGCATTCAACAATTGTTGATCTGATTGCTGCTCAAACTGACGTTCAGCATCTGCTTTGATTTTATCTTTAAGCTCTGAAACGGTTTTTACTGTACCAGGACCATATAGTTTATCAAATAATTCCTGATCTAACTCAGCAAGCTCTTGTGTATTAACCTCAGTTACTGTAAATGTAACCTCAATATTCAAATCATGTGCTTTGTCATGGTCTATTTTTAACGCACCGATAAGATCGTGATCATCTTCAAATAAACCTTTAGTTTTAACCGTAATCACATCGCCTACCTTAGCTCCGATAAATTTGTCCAGATTTTTCTTTCCTTTAATTTTATCAAGCTCTACAGTCGTAGTATTCTCAATAGCCTCTTCTTCATTCGCAAAAGTACCGGATAAAACATCACCAGCCTCAGCAGCATCCTTAGCGATCAATTTTCCGTATTGCTTTTGCATAGTAGTTACCTGATTATCGATCATCTCCTCTGTAGGAACGATCTTATAATGCGTGATAGCCTTTTTACCATTGATATTCACTTCAAAATCAGGAGCTAAACCTAGTTCAAATTGAAATGAATAATCATCTGCATCCCAATTAAAATCTTCTTGCTCCTTAGGTAAAGGATTTCCTAAGACGTCAAGCTTTTCTTCGGTAAGATATTTATTTAATGCATCCTGCAATAATTTATTTACCTCATCAACCAGCACTGCTTTACCGTACTGCTTCTTTACAAAGCCCATAGGCACATGTCCTTTTCTAAAACCAGGAATGTTAGCCGTCTTACGGTAGTCTTTCAATATTTTTTCTACTTTATCACTGTAATCAGCTTTAGCAATATCTACAGTAACTACAGCATTTAATTCGTCTAATTGTTCTTTTGAAATATTCATTATCTCTACTTTTTCTACTTAAAAATCGGGATGCAAAAGTAATACTTTTTTATATCCCAACAAAGTTTTAACTAACTGAATAACAGTTGCCTTTATTCTTTATTTAGAAGTGAATATAAAATAGATTGGAATATTGAGAGTAACACGCTAAAGATCAATGCCCACAACCACCCACTCACATTGAACCCTCCAATAAAGTGATCTGCGATTAGAATTATTGCGGCGTTTATTATTAACAAAAACAACCCAAGTGTCAGAATCGTAACCGGTAAGGTCAATACTACTAAAATGGGCTTTAGTACAGCATTAAGGACAGCCAACACCACGGCTACGATGATAGCGCTAACATAGTTTACAACCATCACGCCCGGAAGAATCTCTGCCAGTATCATAACAGCTAATGCACTAAGAATAATTTTTAATATAAATTTCATAAATTTTATTTTATGAGATGAAAGGTACGAAATTAACGTAATAAAAAAACCTGCTAAGAAAGTGTCTTAACAGGCTTTTTTTATAATTTCAAAAAATATTAATTCACATCATTACTTAAAGTAACTGTACCATAGGTACCTGCTTTAACTCTTGGTAAGTTTGTGTTGTATTTTTCTTTTAAAACATCCAATATCCCATTGGCCAATATTGCATGCGCACGGGGTGATGGGTGTACTCCATCTAATGAGAATGCACCACCACTTATAAATTGTGAAGTAATCACACCGCCATCATAGGCAATACCACCGTTTGCAATTTGCGATAAAGCAGCATTAGCATCATAAAATGCCAAGTCATTAGCATCTGCAATTGCTTTTATTGTTGCGTTAAACGAAGCTTGCGCCATAGCTATTTTAGTCTGCTCTTCATCATCCAAATAATTTTCATCTAAGCTTACTGCATCAATAGCATCAATAATCTGTGCCCCCTCTTCTGGAGTCGGTAATATATCCATTGCGGCTCTTTCAAGAATGGCAGTAATTTCTGCGTCTATAGTCGCAAATCCAGACTCTGTAGACGTTAATAAAATCAACTCATCTGTTTGCCTGATCAGCCCCAATGGATTTGTTGGAGTTGGCGCCACCTGAATTATTCTAGCATTTGGTTTGTCCACTTCAAAAGTAAATTCATACTGTGAAGCAATTTGTGCCGCTTGTTCTAATGGCACACCACTCATTGCGATTTGCTGTGTCATAATACCAGCAACTAATTTATAGAATCCGGTTAATCCAGCTACCTGAGTAGCATCAAGTGTAGGTCTAAATGTAAAGAAAGGTATTGACTTTACATCAGGTATATTTAATACCACACCTTCAGCTCCATTGGCTGTTAAACCAGCAACTAACTGACTGTATACACTGCCAAAAACATTCGTATTGGTAATATCGTTACTTCCATAAGTTGTCGGATCCAAGTTTCCTGTTTCATTATGATCTACACCCACACCTCCTGAGGTTGCATACCCAAGGATATCATTATTACCAATCCAAAGACTAAAAAAAGTTGGGTTTTGTGATACAGCATCTCCAATAATAGAAGCGTTTGCACTTGAGGCAAAACGTGCATAATACGGATTTGCTAAACCTGCTGCTACTCCGGCAACATTCCCATAGCCTTCAGCCACTAAATGAAAGCTTTTTGCTCCAGGGGCTCCAAGATTGTTAAAGGGTCCGGTTAAAGTAGTCGAAACATCGGTCGAAGCCTGTCCGCCAGTATACACAGCAGGACCAGGGTTTCCTTCGGCATCAAAAGCCAATACCAATCGATTGGGTTGAATTTGAGTTCCGCCCAAAAGCAATCCTCCTGTATTATCGGCCATTAATGGCTGCTTAAATTCGCCACCGCCGGCAAATTCGAATTGTTGTGCCAAAATATTCGGATACGAGTTTTCCTGACCAGTAATATACAATGAGGCATCAGCATAACCGGCTGTTAGAGAATTTCCTAAAGCTACATAGTTTGAGAAATCAGCCTCTCCACTTACATATACGTCTGATTCTTCTACCGGATTGTCAAATTCTGGTTCACAAGCCACTATTCCTAGTGCTAGGATAGCAAGATATTTTATATTATTTTTCATCATCTTCTTAATATTTTCAATTACAATTTATACGTTAATCCTAAACCAGGTGAGAATGCACTTGACTTGTAAGTACCTTCAAACGGAACTGCCTGTCCATTGGTATCTGCATTAAAGTCATAGCTCGCATCAACTTCTTCAAATCTCAAGTAGAAAAATGAGGCATCGATTGCTAGTTTAGGTGTGATTGCAAAACTTAAACCTCCTGTAAATCCATCTGAATCATTACGTGGTGTTTCCGGAGCGAAATATCCAGGACGCACAGGTGATTCATCACGATAGTATCCAGCTCTTAAAGTAATTTTTGAAGTTGCCTCGTATTGTAAACCAAAACGGTATACCGAAGAATCCTTATAGTTACGTGGATTTTTTGAATCTGGATTAGCATCCGTATTTTTGAAATCTATATCTAATGATTCATACACACTCCAATATTGTCTGTTAAAATCAAAAGCAAATAACCATTTGTCACAGAATTCATACGCTAATCCAATCGTTAACTCAGCAGGCAAAGGTAATTCTGCATCAAAAGTAGTAGTCCCGTTAGATGCCGGAACAGCCGGAGAGTTAGGCACGTTTTCAAAAACAGCCTCTCCGCCTTCAGCTTTTAAAATGATTTCACTACGATACGAGAATCCTAAACGTAGTTTTTCTGATGGGTTGAACATGGCACTCACGCTCCATCCCCAATTATTAACTCCGCTATCATCAATGGTTACTTCAGATCTGTTTCCATCAATATCCGTTAGCGTTCTACTTAGATTACGGTTAAAATTCACCGAACCGGTCACAAAAATAGGTCCTCCACCAATACTGAAATAGTCTGATAATTTAAACGATACTACTGGCTGAATATAAACTGCCGCAAGATCAATATTGTTTACTAAGTGTGATCCTGACCAATCATCAGGCCAAATCACTTCACTTCCGTAAGGTGTATACACACCTAAACCAAGTGCCATCCAATCATTCACTTTGTAAGAAGCATATACGTTAAAAGGTGTTCCTACAGAATTATCTGTTTCTGAAGAAATACCCAGGGCTTCATTTTGATAAATAACATCGGTAAATACCCCACTGGCGCCTACACTAACATTTAATCTGTTTTCTAGATATACAAGACCCGCAGGGTTAAAAAACACTAATTCAGCGCTATTCACAACAGCCACTCCTGCATGACCCATGGCCATAGCTCTCTGTCCTTGCACACTAACTCTATATCCGCCGGCATAGGTAAGCGAGCTTACCAAAACGAATAGAACTAATAATAATAGTTTTCTCATAATTGATCGGAATTGTTTTTTTGAATTTTGTAAAATAATAGTTTCAAATTTAAAAGAAAATACCAATTATCCAACAAAATCAACAAAATATTATGCATACATAGCTTTTTAAAGCTATTTATTGACAAATTCCAATACTTCAATTAAAAAATCTTTGGGGTTCTCGGCATGCAACCAATGTCCTGACTTTGAGATTTCTTTGATAACTGAGTTTGTAAAGTGTTTTTTAATACCTTCCTCATCAGTAGGCAAAATATAATTGGAGCGATCTCCTTTAAGAAATAAAGTTTCTCCTGGATACTTGTATGTTGCCGGAAGCTCCTTACCAATCTCATTAATGTTTTTGGTAAGTGCTTCAAGGTTCATTCGTAACCCTAATCGTTCTTTTGACTTCCAGTATAAATTCTTTAATAAAAACTGTCTTGTCCCCATTTCAGGAACAAATTCACTTAACATAGTATCAGCATCCGTTCTGCTGGTCAACGCTGTCGTATGAAGGTTCTCTAATCCCATCAAAATGTCCTGATGATGCTGCGGATAAAATTTAGGCCCTATATCTGCAATAATCAACTTGCGTATTCTCACATGCGTTTCACTCGCAAAAAACATAGCCGTTTTTCCTCCCATGGAATGCCCCAATAAAATTATATCGTTCAGTTCGTTGTCATCACAATATTCTTCAAGATCCTGAGCTAAAATTGGATAACTAAATTGATCACTATGGGGGCTTCTACCATGATTACGTTGATCTATTAAATGAACCTCAAACCCATGACCAGCAATTTTCTTCCCCAGCGTTTTCCAGTTATCCCCCATTCCCAGGAAGCCATGCAGAATAATAAAAGGCTTTCCGGATCCGATGATATTAGCGTATAATTTCATACCGTATTTTGTTTACAAGTTTATAAGTGAATGCGCACCCTTATTTGAGACGGTGTAAATACATATTAATTACATTTTCTATCCCAAGATATAAAGCTTCACAAATTAAAGCATGTCCGATGGAAACCTCTAAAAGTTGCGGAACATTTTCTTTAAAGAATTTAATGTTATCCAAAGACAAATCGTGTCCTGCGTTTATACCTATCCCCAATTCAATCGCTTTTTCTGCACAAATCGTATAGGACTCCACGGCTTTCTTATTCCCTTTTTTAAATTCTTCTGCAAACATTTCGGTATATAACTCTATGCGATCTGCACCAGTCGCTTTGGCTCCCTCAACCATTGCAATATCGGGATCGACAAATATGGATGTTCGAATGTCATTACGCTTAAACTCCTGAATAACTTCTTTTAAAAAGGATACGTGTTTAATTGTATCCCAACCTGCATTACTCGTGATCGCATCAACTGCATCAGGCACCAAGGTTACCTGAGTTGGTTGTATTGCCAGTACCATATCCACAAATTTTGGAATGGGATTTCCCTCAATATTATATTCTGTGGTCACAATAGGTTTCAAATCGTAAGCATCCTGATACCTGATATGACGTTCATCGGGCCGGGGATGAATGGTAATACCTTCGGCACCAAATCGCTGTATGTCTGTTGCTACTTTTAACAAATCGGGAGTGTTGCCTCCACGCGAGTTACGCAATGTGGCAATCTTATTTATATTAACACTTAACTTTGTCATAGTTTTTGATGTAATTATGGTAATTAACAAAAATACAAAGTTGAAGCCGCCACGGTTACATTTTTTTGATTATTTTGCATGAAATAGCGCTATCAAATATGAAAACAGAATTTTACATAGTGAAGGAAATTGCCCCGCTGTCTACCACATCAACTGTAAAAGAAGCGCAGCAGTTATTTAATCAACTCACCTACACCCATTTTCCTGTTGTAAAGGACTCTATTTATTTGGGTTGTGTGTCGGAGACAGATATTCGTTGTTTTGAAGTTGACAAGTCATTGGATTTCTATCAATACGCTTTAGAGGGTTTTTACACCAGAGAAGATGCAAATTGGCTGGATATCTTAGAACTCTTTGCACAAAATGACAGTAATATCATGCCTGTACTTGATCAAAATAATGCATTTTTGGGCTTTTACGAACTTAATGATATTATGAGCATGTTTAATGAAACCCCTTTCTTAAGTGAACCGGGTAACATTCTTGTAGTAGAAAAAGGAACTAAAGACTATAGTTTTAGCGAAGTTGCTCAGATTATAGAGTCCAATAACGCAAAAATATTAGGTCTTTTTATTTCCAGTTTCAGCGATGATCGTGTTCAAGTTACAGTTAAAATTAATGATACCGACCTCAATAATATTGTACAAACTTTTAGAAGGTATAGTTATGAGATTGTATCAAAACATAGTGAAGATAGTTTTTTGGAAAATTTAAAAGAGCGCTCTAAATACCTTGAGAAATATTTAAACATTTAATTTTTAAACACCCTTCGCATAATGAAGATTGGTATTTACGGTCAGTTTTATCATCCTAATTCGAGTATTTACATTCAGCAACTATTAGAAACATTAGACAAAAACAATGTAGAGGTTGTCATTGAAAAAAACTTTTTGGAGCTTATTCATCTTCATGAAGACATTGATAAATCGTATTCACATTTTAGCACCTTCGAAGAGCTGGATCATAGTTATGATTTATTTTTTAGTATTGGTGGCGATGGAACGATCTTAAAAACAATTACCTACGTGCGTGATTTAGGGATTCCCATTGCAGGTATAAATACAGGACGCTTAGGCTTTTTGGCTACCATTCAAAAGGAAGAAATAAAAGATAGTATAGAGTTGATACTTAATCAGCGGTACTATATCTCTCCGAGAACTTTGGTGACTATAAAAACCATTCCCGAAACAGAGGAATTTGGTGTTCTTAATTTTGCCATGAACGAGATCGCGGTTAGTCGTAGAAACACCACTTCGATGATTACAGTACACACCAGCCTCAATGAAGAATTTTTAACTTCTTATTGGGCGGACGGTCTTATTGTATCTACCCCAACCGGATCCACAGGCTATTCCTTGAGTTGTGGCGGACCGGTGATAATGCCTGATGCAGAGAGTATGGTTCTTACCCCTATCGCACCTCACAATCTTAACGCCAGACCCTTAGTTATACCTGATAATACAGAAATCAAGTTACAGATATCAGGTAGAGAAGATGACTACTTAGTTTCCTTAGACTCGAGAATCCATACGCTACCTAATGATACTACGGTAATCATTAAAAAAGCCCCATTCAAGATAAATATGGTAGTTTTGGAAGACGATAATTTTCTAAAAACGTTGAGAAAAAAAATGCTTTGGGGAGAAGATAAACGTAATTAGACAATAAACTGAGCTAAAAAATGTTTTAAAATCATACTATTTAGCACAAATTCTTGTGTCGTTGAGTTTATTGTTATATTTGCAAACTTTTGAAAATCTATGAGATACTTACTAGTCCTTATTTTCATGTCGTGTTTTACACACTTAAGTCTAGCTCAAACCTATGAGGTAGGCCTTATGGCGGGTGGCGCTAATTACATCGGTGATGTCGGAGCTTCTACCTATATTGCTCCTAATGCTATAGCTATTGGAGCCATCGGAAAGTGGAACCGGAGCAAAAGACATGCCTTTAGAGCATCTTTTTTATACGCTAGATTACAAGCCAATGACACAAAAGGTGATGATCGCCGGGCACAACGTGGCTATAGTTTTTCTAATACAGTAAAAGAACTCTCAGTAGGAATGGAATATAACTTTTGGGAATGGTATCTTTATGATGGCAGACCCCAGTTCACCCCCTACTTGTATACAGGTATCACCACCTTAAACTATAACAATTTGGCACTTAATACAGATGACCAAATCAATAAAATAAACGACGCCTGGACCTTTGCAATTCCTATGGTGCTTGGTATAAAGAAAACGTTAGGCCGCAAATTTGTTTTAGGAGCAGAAATTGGAGCGCGCTATACGTTTACCGACAATCTTGACGGAAGTAATCCTAAAGATGATATAGGAGCCAGATTTGGTAACCTTGATAATAATGACTGGTATGTATTTACAGGATTGACATTGTCATTTACCTGGGGAAGAATGCCATGTTACTGTGTTTTTTAAAAATGATTACAAAAGAACAACTATCCCCTAACATCCCTAAGCATGTCGCCATCATCATGGATGGTAATGGACGCTGGGCCAAAAAGAAGGGGCTTTTTAGAGCAATAGGCCATGAAAATGGCACAAAAGCGGTACGAGAAGCGGTAGAAGGCGCTGCAGAAATTGGAGTAGAAAATCTTACGCTATACGCCTTTTCTACAGAAAACTGGAACCGACCTAAACTTGAAGTAGACACCTTAATGAAGTTGTTGGTGAGCGCATTGAAGAAAGAAATAAAAACGCTTCAAAAAAATAATATTAGTTTATGCGCTATCGGGAACTTAGAATCCTTACCCGATAAAGCGAGACACGAACTGCTCGAAGTTATTGAAAAGACTAAGGACAACCACCACATGAAGCTCACCTTAGCACTCAGTTATGGAAGCCGAGAAGAGCTTATAAAAACTATCCAAGAAATAAGCATTAAAGTTAAAAATAATGTAATTTCGCCACATCTCATAAATGAAGCCGTCATTAATGAGCATTTGTATACTAAAAACTTACCAGATGTTGATCTGTTAATTCGCACCAGCGGAGAACAACGCATCAGTAATTTTTTACTTTGGCAGATTGCTTATGCAGAACTGTATTTCACAGAAATACTTTGGCCGGATTTCAAAAAGCCACATTTATTTGAAGCTATTTACAATTATCAACAAAGAGAAAGAAGATTTGGAAAAACTAGTGATCAGCTTAGTTAACAAGAAGACAAAAAAATTACCGGTTACGTATTTTGTATTACTTACCTTTTTATTAAGTACATTATCATTGTCAGCACAAAGCTTACCCGGAATTAACGGGAAAGAATACACCATTGGAGACATCACAGTCACAGGAACCACTACCTATAATGAAAATACGGTAATTACCTTTACTGGTTTAAAAAATGGAGAACGTATATTCTTGCCCGGTGACCGCATTAGTAAAGTCATTAAAAAATTATGGGATCTAGAACTTTTTAGTGACATTAATTTATTTATCACTAAAATAGAAGGTGATGTGGCGTATCTTGAATTAAATATTCAGGAGGTGCCGGAACTTAACGACGTACGTCTTGAAGGTGTCAAAAAACGTAAAGCTGAGGATCTCAAAAAAGACAATGACCTTAAAAAAGGTATAAAGGTTACTGAAAACCTTATTACTACTACACGTAACTTTATCATTAACAAATACAAGAAAGATGGTTTTCTTAATACTAAGGTAGTTGTTAACACCACCCCCGTTGAGGATACAGTGCCAACTAACAAAGTGAATATGCTTGTAAGAATTGATAAGGGCGACAAAGTTAAGGTCGATAACATCAACATTGTTGGTAACGAGCAGCTAAGTGACGCTAAGTTAAAGCGTGCCATGAAAAATACGAAAGAGAAAAAGTTTTGGAGGTTATGGAAGCGTTCAAAATTCATTCAGTCCGATTATGAAGACGATAAAGATGCTTTAGTTTCAAAATATAAGGAGAAAGGCTACAGGGATGCCCGAATCATTTCTGATACACTAATTGTTGAAGATGACGATGACATCACCCTTAACCTTACCGTAGAAGAAGGAAATAAGCATTACTTCGGAGATATTAGATTTTTAGGTAATAGTGTATACACAGATGCTCAACTGGCGAGACAGCTAGTTATACAAAAAGGAGACGTGTATAATGGCGTGTTGCTTGAAAAACAAATTGCAGACAATACAAAACCTGATGCAAATGATCTTACGAATTTATATCAGAATAACGGATATCTTTTCTCAAGTATAGATGCGGTAGAAACCAAAATTCAAAATGACACTATTGATTTTGAGATCCGTATCAGAGAAGGTAAACTAGTTCACTTTGACAAAATTACCGTTACCGGAAACGATAAAACGAATGATCACGTAGTATATCGTATTTTGCGAACTAAACCGGGAGAACGATATAGCAAGGAATTGGTAGTGCGTACTGTTCGAGAAATTGGTCAACTGGGATTCTTTGACCCGGAGCAATTGGAGCCACAATTTCAAAATCCGGATCCTAATGCAGGAACTATTGACATTAATTATCCAGTAGTAGAAAAAGGAGCCAGCCAAATAGAATTACAAGGTGGTTTTGGTGGTGGTGGATTTGTTGGAACGCTCGGATTAGCTTTTAACAACTTCTCCATTAAAAATATTTTTAATAAAGAAGCTTATAGCCCATTACCGATGGGAGATGGACAAACGCTGCGTTTGAGAGCACAGGCTAGTAGGTTTTACCAAACCTATAGTCTATCTTTTATAGAGCCTTGGCTCGGGGGTAAAAAACCATATCAGTTTTCTACTTCGTTTTCTCATACAATCCAGTTTTTATTTGATCAAAGAACACGAGACGTAAGTAAAGATCAAAAATTCTTTATTACAGGTGGATCAATTGGTATTGCAAAACGTTTAAATTGGCCTGACAACTACTTTACCTTGTCACAGGCAGTAAGCATACAGCACTATAATTTACAAAATTATAATACAGGTTTGTTTACCTTTGGTAATGGATCATCAAATAACTTGGCTTATACTATTGGTATTAATCGAAATAACACTTCGGTAAACCCGATTTTCCCAACAGGTGGGTCTGAATTTAATCTGGTCGCAAAACTTACACTCCCCTACTCACTTTTTGATGGAGTAGATTACAGTGAATTGGCTGAAAGAAGAGAGAATATTGAGAATGAAGAAGAACAATTAGACAATGTACCTATTGAACAAAGAGATAGTAAGAGAATACTTTTACGAGAAGAGATCGGAGAAATTGATCAGGAGCGTTTTAAATGGCTAGAATATTACAAGATTAAATTCGATGCTTCCTGGTACACTTCACTGTTTTTAATTGGGAAACAACCTTTAGTACTTAAAACAAGTGCTGAATATGGTTTTCTTGGAGCCTACAACAACAACAGAGGAAACATTCCTTTTGAGCGCTATTATTTAGGTGGGGATGGACTGGGAGCTACAAGCCTTGATGGTAGAGAAGTTGTAGCCCTAAGAGGGTATCCAAATCAATCCTTGGTACCACTGAGCCGAGCTAATTCGACTGATTTTGAAAATGACGGGGCAACAATCTATAATAAATATTCGTTAGAGTTACGTTATCCGATAACCTTGAAGCCCTCGGCTTCAATTTATATGCTTGGTTTCTTAGAAGGTGGTGCGTCTTATGATAGCTTTAGAGGATTTAATCCTTTTCAACTTAATAGATCTGCCGGAGCAGGACTAAGAATTTTTATGCCTGCCTTTGGACTTTTAGGTATTGACTTTGGATATGGATTTGATCCAATTCCAGGAACAAATGATTCAAATGGATGGGAAACACATTTCATTATCGGACAGCAATTTTAAATTTGGCATGATTATTTCAATAACACAAACCAAACTATGAAAACTAAAGTTCTCGGATTAGCGACAGTAATTATCTGGTTATGTTTTTCTACACCTATACAAGCTCAAAAAGGTGTTCGTATCGGTTATATTGATATGGATTATATATTAGAAAATGTTCCTGATTATAATGAAGCGGCTGCAGAACTTGAGTCTAAAGTGCAAAAATGGAAAGTTGAGATCGAAGCTGAGCTTAAGGTGGTAGATCAAATGCGAGTTGACTTAAATAATGAGCGTGTGCTATTGACTAAGGAGTTGATTGGGGAACGCGAAGAAGATATACTGTTTAAAGAAAAAGAAATTTTAGAATATCAACAAAAACGTTTTGGACCTAATGGTGATTTATTCTTGCAAAAAAGAAGGTTAGTGCAGCCGGTACAAGATCAAGTATTTGTTGCTGTTCAAGAAATTGCAGAAAATAAAAAGTATGATTTTATTTTTGATAAATCTTCAGATTTATTAATGTTGTACTCTGCCGATCGTTGGGATGTAAGTGATCAAGTGCTCTTAAGGATCAACAGAGCGGCTAAAAGGAAACAACTAACAAGTAAAAGGGAAAAACAAGCCGTACAACAAGCTGATGATCGAAGTGTCGAACAGGAAAACGAGGTGAGTGACCGTGAAAAAGCGATTCAGGAAAAGCAGGAAGAACGAGAAAAACTGATTGAAGAACGCAGAGCACTGCGTGATTCATTGAGAAATATAAAGAAAAAAGAGTTTGAAGCGAGACGTGCAAAATTAATTGAAATGCAAGAACGCAAAAAAGATTCTTTACGGAATTTAAAAAAAGAAAATAATAACGATTAGAAAATAAATTTTAAATTAAACACCCTTAATATTACTAGAAATGAAACAATTTAGAACCTTATTAGTAGCTTGTGCATTGTTTATTGGAGCAACAAGTTTTGTGAATGCACAGTCTAAAGTAGCACATATAGCGTCTCAAGAATTAGTTGAAGCTATGCCTGCTTTTAAAGCTGCCAAAAGCGAAATAGAAAAATTGAATAAAACCTATGATGCCGAAATTAGAAATATGGTGTTAGAACTTCAAAATACCATCAAAAAATATTCTCAAGAAGCAGAAACTAAAACTGACGAAGAGAATATGAAGAGACAACAGGAAATTCAAACTACAGAGAAAAGCATCAACGATTATAGAACTAACGCTTTACAAGATCTTCAAAAGAAAGAGATTGAGTTAATGAAGCCTATTTATGAAAAAGCACGTACTTCTATTCAGAAGGTTGCTAGAGCTCAAGGCTTTCAATATGTGTTAGATTCTACTACTGGTACCGGTGTTATCATGGCAGACGGAAAAAACTTAATGGCAGATGTTAAAAAAGATTTAGGTATTTAATCATTTTTATATCTCCATAAAATTTTGAAAAAACAGTGACATTGCGTTCACTGTTTTTTATTTTTGGACAAACCCTATTTAATCATGCAGTATCCCATTGGTATTTTTGATTCCGGAATCGGTGGAACCTCGATATGGAAAGCGATAACCACATTGCTTCCTAATGAGGATACTATATATTTGGCCGATAGCTATTACGCACCCTATGGCCAAAGAAGTAAAGATGAAATTGTAGCGCTTAGCATAAAAAACACGGAAAAGCTGATTGCCATGGGTGCCAAAATGATAGTTGTAGCATGTAATACAGCCACTACAAATGCTATCGAATATCTACGTACATCCTATGATGTACCTTTTATTGGTATTGAACCTGCCATCAAACCCGCAGCGCTGCGCACTAAAACAAAAAATATAGGTATCCTTGCTACCAAGGGAACTTTATCCAGTGAACTGTTTGCTAAAACCTCAAACAAATACTCTGATACGATTAACATCCATGAAATTACTGGCTCCGGCTTGGTAGAGCTTATAGAAGAGGGATCTATCAATTCACCCGAAATGGAAGTCTTACTTCACTCCTATACCGATTCTTTTATCGAAAAAAATATTGATTGTCTCGTTTTGGGATGTACCCACTACCCTTATTTGATTCCGCAGCTAAAGAAGTTACTTCCTGACCGTATAGATATCATTGATTCGGGAGAGGCCGTAGCAAGACAAACTAAAGCTATCTTAAACGAGCACACCCTACTATCAAAATCAGCCTCGTTTGAAAGGAACTATCAGTTTTATACGAATGGCAAGGTTGAACCGCTTACACAAGTTCTTACTGCGTACGCAAATAAAGTAACAATTGAATACATGAATTTTTAAAACGATGCGTCTTTAGTTTATAGACACGTTTTAATTAACCGCAGGACAATTACAGTTCCATCGTTCTTTTCTTTTACCAAAATCATAGCCCAAGGTCAATTGATGAAACCCTCCATCTGATAAAACTACCGAATTTGATTGATAACTATATGTGTATCCAAACATGAATTTCTTGTAATTACCTCCTATAAAAGGAGTAATATATTGTAATT
The DNA here is from genome assembly GCF_045505135.1 of Aquimarina sp. 2-A2. Lineage (NCBI taxonomy): Bacteria > Pseudomonadati > Bacteroidota > Flavobacteriia > Flavobacteriales > Flavobacteriaceae > Aquimarina > Aquimarina sp. 2-A2. The sequence goes on from NZ_JBJKFI010000001.1 coordinate 24,555, forward strand.
TTTGATTTTGAACAGCACTGCCATCTGACGAAAATTCAGCACCATCAAAACTTCTTCGATACGATAAACCTCCCCATACTTTAAAAGTTTCAAAACTATGATACAGCTTCAAATTTGTATCAATTGAGCTTTCCATAGTGCCATCGGTTGCCTGATATAAAATAGAAGGTTCGATTTGCCAATCCGGCATAAAACCAAGTTCAAAAACATATCCTAAAGAAAAAACATAACGTCTTTGATTATTGGATTCTCTTATGGGAGTAGGGTTATCAAAAATTTTGCGAGTACTCGGCAAAACATTCTTTACGGTAAAGTGTGCATACCATTCTAAAAAGTGATAAGAGAAACCAAGATCTATATTAAAATACCCTTCTTTTTGCTCGCGATCCAGTACAACAGGATCAGCATCAGATCCAAGTCGATCCTGTAAACCTCTTAAGTCGACATTAGATTGAATAAAAGCGGTGCTCAATCCAAAAGATAGCATATTGAGGTCTGTTCGATCCCTGGAGAACAGTAAGTGATAGGCCATGGTTGTATAGATTCCTGTTTGCGAAAAATTGCCATTGGCATCCTTATAGATTAAAGCACCAAAGCCAAGCTTATCCCCTGATCTAAAATTTGCGTTTAGTGTTTGCAAATTTGGTGCGTTGTCTACATCAAACCATTGTTTACGCGCAGTCAATCTAATTTTATTAGCATTAGAAGCTCCAGCCATTGCCGGATGCACAAGATATAAGTTATCAGATAAGTAATCCGTGTATACCGGTATCCCCTCTTGCGCACAAAGTATACGACAAAAAATGAAACCTATAAAAAGGATAAGCGATCTTATGTTCATTGTATAATAAAATTTGGGGGCGTACACAAAATCTATCACAAATTCTTATACATACGTATAGTTTCAAGATGAAATCGCATTACGTATCAAATATATAAATTTTTACTTCAACTCCCTTTATAAAACTCAGAACATACTTGATATGTGTGAAATAAAGAATACATAACCAGATCATTACTGTAGTAAACTTTAATTTCTTAACGTTCATCAACTAAACAAGCACTCTATTATATAGCTAAGTCCTTATCTAATTTAGTAAATTTGCAAAAATTAAAGTCATGGAAAAGAATTTTGAGATAAAAATTGAAAGTACCTCAAACCCAAGTATCATAAAATTTGAAGCTAACTATTTTTTGACGCAACATACAAGTTACGAGTTTGATAATATAGACCAAGCGAAAAATACCCCGCTTGCGCAGCAATTATTTTATTTACCCTTTGTAAAAAAAGTATATATCTCACAAAATTTTATTGCTATAGATAAGTACGACATCGTAGCCTGGGAGGATGTGCAACAAGAAGTAGCAGCCCAAATTGAAGATTATTTAAACAGTGGTGATCCGTTGATCATTGAAGATGCTGCTACGACAACTAAAAAGTCTCCAATTACTGTCTACGCAGAAAGTACTCCTAATCCTGCTGTTCTTAAATTTGTAGCCAATAAGAAACTGATTGGATCTGTACACGAGTTTAAAAATATTGATGAGGCAACCGATGCGCCGCTTGCTAAAGCACTCTTTCATTTTCCCTTTGTAAAAGAAATTTTTATTGATGAAAATTATATTTCCATTAGCAAATATGACATGGCGCAATGGGAGGATATTACCCTCGAGTTACGGGAGTTTATCAAAACTTACTTAGAGGACGGCAAAGAGGTTCTTTCAGCTAATGCCACAGTTTCAAAGAAAGAATCAGAAGCAGTGGCTGATAGTTCCTTTGAACAGCTAGACGACGTGTCCAAAGAGGTAGTTAATATAATTGAGGAATATGTAAAACCGGCGGTAGCAAGCGATGGTGGAAATATTATGTTCGATTCCTATAATCCAGACACCAAGGTGGTCAAAGTTATTTTGCAGGGAGCTTGTAGTGGTTGTCCTTCATCTACTTTTACACTCAAAAACGGTATCGAAAATATGCTGAAAGAAATGCTAAACGGTAAAGTGGAATATGTAGAGGCAATAAACGGTTAATCAACCTTAAAGCTCTGAACCACTAGCTGCTATAATTGTGTAATTATTTTATTAACCCAATAAGATCTTGTATCTTAGGGTAACAATAAATATTAATTAAATTTTCACACAATGGCAATAGTTAAAGTAATCGAAGTGCTTTCGAGCTCAGAAAAAAGTTGGGAAGATGCGACTAAGAAAGCAGTCGCACAAGCGTCAAAAACTGTAAAAAACATTCGTTCGGCTTATGTAAAAGAACAAAGTGTTGTGGTTGATAATAGTCAAGTGACACAATTTAGGGTGAATGTCAAGATTTCTTTTGAGATTAGTTAATCAGGAAGCATCCAACAAATGTATTAGCACCTCTTCTTGAGGTGCTTTTTTATTTAAGCTTATACCTTGCCTCGTGACAGTCTCTATTGCTAGGGACAATTAAAGCTCTTCACTACCATAAACCTTTTAATTAGAATGAAAATTTAAACAATCCTACTTCATAATTTCCTGTAAATAAGCCAAAAAGACATTGTAAAGGTGGTTTAGCCGTAAAAATTAGATGCGAAATACTCATTAAAAAGCATTTATATTAAATTATTTGATAAAAAAACGTAGTTTATTTCTATAATAATTATTTTTTTAACAAAAATTTTGTGATATTTTTTGTTTGAGGTGATTTTAGTTAGCTTTACTCTATTCCTAAATCACTTATTATGAAGAAATTACTACTCCTCAGCTTTGTACTATGTTCTTCCATACTGCAAGCACAATTGCCAACCTCCTTAATAAAACCAGTTCAACGTGTGTCTATTTTTGATGATTATGAAGGATCGCTCTACATTAATTCTTCACTAAAAGATGCAAGTGTCATAGATGAAAAATCAGGTACCTTTCAAGCCAAGCTCCGTTATAATATATATAATGATGCCATAGAATATAAAGTTAACCAAGATCTTTTTGAGCTCGATAAGCGGGTTTCTATGAATGTTCGTATAGATGACGACTATTTTTATTATTGCAATTTTGAAACCACTCGTGGTCAAGAACGTTCAGGGTATTACATTTTAGTAGATTTAAACGATTCCTATAGAATTTACAAACGCCATAGTCTAACCATCATTGAACCGCAAAAATCAAATGCTTATGCACCGACTGTTCCGGGCAAACTTACAGCTGAATTAACGTATTATCTTGAAGAGAAAAACATGATTTTGGAAATTCCAATAAACAAAAAGGAACTTCTAGCTGTGTTTAGTGATAAAGAAGACGGCCTAAAATCATACATCAAAAAAGAAAAGATTCGGCTGCGTAAAGAAGAAGACCTTATACGTTTGGTTTCTCGCTATCACGCCTTGAAAAATATGGATACTAGCCCGTCACAAAGTCTTTTAAGTAATAGGGATCGAAATAGGTAACATCCTCAAAATCTTGTTGTTTAAATTTGCTATAACTTTGTAATGCCATCTCCTTTGTTGATGGCATTGCATCTTTAATAAAAATAGCATTAGGATGATCACAAATCTCAGCAAATTTTGCCACTCCACTACCTATAAAACATACCATTCCCTCATTTAAATACTCGAGATAAGAAGTTGGATCTAAAATTTCTGCACGTGTTTCTCTTATTTCCTGATAATCATGCGCATATACCGAAGCATATACCTCCATGCGCCTTGCGTCTATCATAGGAATGATTGTGGATACTTCTTTTTTATCAGCAACCTGAAACGCTAATAATGCTAAGGTGGGAATCGCTATAAGAGGAATGTCAAGTGCAAAACACAGTCCTTTTGCTGCAGCTACGCCTATGCGTAATCCAGTGTAAGAGCCTGGTCCTTTACCCACTGCAACGGCATCCAACTGTGAAGCTTTAATCCCTGTCTCCATTAAAACTTCCTCAATAAAAACATGAAGACGTTCGGCATGCGAATAACCACCGTCTATATCTTCACGTATAGCTATAACCTTTCCATTTTTAGTTAACGCTACAGAACAATTGGTAGTTGCAGTTTCTAAGCAAAGTATGTATCCCATTCCACAAATTTAGACTACAAAGATATTGAAATAGGAGAAAGTATTACTTCGTATTTTCTTTGTTTTCAATCTTTACTTTATCTCCATTTTTGAGAGATTTTGTAACTAAAGTATAAGGCCCTGTAATTACCTCATCTCCTTCACCTAAACCACTTGTAATTTCGATATTTGAGTCATCCTGAATGCCGGTTTTTACAACTCTTAGCTTGGCCACCTCTCCTTCTTTGACAAAAACACACTCGAATTTTTTATCACTGTCTGAAATGAGCGCTTTATCGTTAGAAGTTTTTCCTGAAGTAGTATCGTTCTTTATAACGATGGCGCTTATCGGAACTCCAATACTGTTAACACGTTGATCTGTTATTATATCAACCGTGGCGGTCATTCCCGGTCGAAATGGAGAATAAAATTCTGATTTTCCTTCCGTTAAATCCTCATAAGATGATTTTAAAACACGCACCTTTACTTTAAAATTGGTCACCTGATCAGCACTCAGTGTATTTTCAGCAGAGTTAGCAATTTCAGTTACCAGACCTTTAAATTCTTTCTTTAGATACGCATCAACTTCAACGATGGTTGAGTCTCCAACTTCTATCTTAACAATGTCATTTTCATTAACATCAACCTCAACCTCCATATTGTCCAAATTAGCCACGCGCATAATTTCGGTTCCGGCCATTTGTTGTGTGCCTACCACACGCTCCCCTAGCTCGACATCTAATTTAGAGATGGTTCCACTCATCGGTGCGTAGATTGTGGTACGATCCAAATTATCCATAGCTTCATTAACCGTAGCTTGTGCACTACGCACGTTATAAAATGCAGATTGCTTTGCGGCTTCTGCTACTTCATAAGCCGATATACTACGATCCCATTCTGCTTTTGATATTACGCCTTTGTCGAACAAAGCTTTATTTCTCTCGTAATTGGCTTGCGCCTCCTTTAAACTAGCTTCTGCTTGTTGCAACCCTGCTTTTACATTGAGTAAGGCAGCTTGTGAACGATTTAATCCTGATTGAATAATGTCAGGGTTTATTCGGACTAATAAATCCCCCTTTTTTACCTGTTGCCCTTCGGTGACCGGTAAATCAATTATTTCACCAGATACTTCAGAAGACAGTTTTACCTCTACTTCCGGTTGAATTTTACCGGTTGCCGCAACAGTTTCAGTAATATCAATTCTGTTGATTTCGGTAATCTCTACAGTTTTATAATCGCCTCCTTTACCGAACCAACCTGCTTTTTTTCCGTAAATCAACCCTCCAATAAGTAGGATTACAATAATAACGATGTAAATGATGGTCTTTTTACTCATAATTCTGTAGCTATGATAATTATAATTTTATATCGGCTAGTTTGATTCCGAAATATAGTTCAAGTACTTTAATCTTAAATATATAATCAAACTTTGCTTGTACTGCATTACTTTGTGCGTTTTCTAACCTAAATTTTGATTGACTAAAATCAAATGCATTTGTCAAGCCTACATCATAGCGATCCTTGGCATATTCATACGCTCTTTCTTGAGCATTCACAGCCACTTGAGAAGCTTCAAATGCTTCTGCAGATCCCTTTGCATCCAGATAAGCCTGATACACATTACTATCCAGATCTAACGCAGCTTGCTCTAATTGAAAAGCAGTACGTTCTACATTTATCTTACTACGTTTCACATTATTTCTGGCAGCAAAACCATTAAAGATGGGAACTGATAATGAAAAACCATAGGATATTCCGTCATTTAAATACAACTGTTCAATAAAAGGAGTGGGTCCCGATTCAACCAATAGTAAATTTGGTCTACTTGAAAATACTGACTCTCCTGTGCTCCCTACAAACCCGATCTCTTCTGTAGTTACGGGATTATCCGGATCAATACCACCACTTGAAAAGGTGTTATTACCTACTTCACTGGTTCCATAATTAAAAGTTCCATTTAATGTAGGATAATACGCCCCTTTTGCAATTTGCAAATCCTTTTCGGCTAATATTTTATTTTGCTCGGCTATTTGAACTTCGTACCTAGACTCTCTAGCTGTGGAACGAATCTCTTCTATAGATTTATTTAAAATTTCTGCGGAAGGCACTAAATATTCCTGTTCGGCTATATCAAAATTTTCATAATCCTTAATCAATAATGTTTGCGCAAGACTTACCCTTGCAATTAAAACTGCATTTTCTGCCTGCACAATTCGCGTTAATTCATCGGCTGAAGTTGCCTGAATCTCCAAAAGATCCCCCTGAGGTAATACTCCTGCATCTACCAAATCTGTGGTTCGTTTTAACTGTTCCAGCGTAATTTCATGCTGTTTTTCAATAACTTTAAGGGACTCCTTATTCAGTAACACCTGCAAATAACTGTTCGCGACAAACAGTGCTATATCATCTTTGGATTTACCGAGGTTATATTGGCTCAAGACGCTATTTATTTTTGCTCGTTGTAATTGATAGATATTTCGTAATCCATCGAATAACGTTACTCCAACAGATACCCCATAACTGGAGGTTCTGAAAGTTTGTGTACTGTTTACATTCGTAATTGGGTCTGTTGCCAAACCTGATCTCCACGTATTTGAGGCAGAAGCGTTAAGTGATGGAAGAAAATTACCAATTGCATCGCTTTTTTCAATATCAGCTGCTGCTACGTTTAGCTCAGACTGTTTGATGGTAATATTATTTTCTAATGCATATTCTACACATTCTCTCAGTGTCCATTGTTTTTCTTGTGCTTGAGAAGCAAAAATCCCTAGAACACCACAGTATAAAATTAAAAGCTTTATTTTCATAATATCTATTTGTATCGTATTTGATGTTGTTGTTACATGAATTTGAAAAATTAATTTGCAAACTCTGGTTTTTTAATTTGATTCCACACTTTTATTTCATCATCCTTGGTTATTCCACTTTTAACCTCAACATTTATCCCGTCACTAATACCGAGCTCTACCTCCTTTTTCTCAAACTCTTGTTCCCCTGTTGCCACTTCGACAAATGGTTTTTGCGTTTTTGAATCATACTGTATCAAGGCTTCTTTGAGTGCTACTACACTGTCTACCTTAGCCAAAATAATTGAAGCATTTGCACTAAGTCCTGCGCGTATAAACGTTGTATCTCTGTCATCTAACGTTCCTTTTATTTCAAACTGAATGGCTCCGTTCTCTTCTTTTCCTTTTGGTGCAATATAGTCTAAGGTCGCATCAAATGTTTTGTTTTCTATAGCGCCTACAGTAATCTCTAACGGCAATCCTTCTTTAATTTTACCAACTTCACTTTCATCTACATTACCTTCAAATATCATATGACCTACATCTGCAATAGCAGCTATAGTTGTTCCGTCGTTAAAGTTATTAGATTCAATTACTTGGTTCCCTACTTTTACCGGCACTTCTAGCACCATTCCAGCGACCGTAGAACGAATCATCGTATTAGCAGCACTGCCTAAACCTCTCGCTGTTCCGGTTTTTACAATTTGATAATTTTGTTTTGCTGACTCATACTCTTGCTCTGCTTGTTTGTAATTTACATCCACTGCATCAAACTCGTTAGCAGAAATAACACCTTTATCGAAAAGCTCTTTTTGTCTTGCATAGACTTTCTTCTGATTATCCAGAAGAATTGATGCCGATTGCACAGCATTTTTTGCGCTTTGCAAGGAGGAAACATTTGGAATTACTCTAATCTTGGCAATGAGATCTCCTGATTTGATGACCTCTCCCGCTTCTATATAAATCTCATCGATAATTCCTGAGATATTAGGCTTAATAAGTACTTCTTCTTTAGGAACTATACTTCCAGTCGCTACTGTCTTTTTAACTATACTTTCTGTCGAAGGCTTTTCTGTTTTATAAGTCACCGGATCTTCTTGGTTTTTTTGATACAACCAATATAGTGAGCCCATAAAAACGGCGGCCACAAAAAGTAATATTAAGATGGTAATTGTTTTCTTCATGATGATGTACTATTTATTTATTCTTTAAATATGATTTAGGTTACTCTGTGCGCAAGGCATCTATTGGTTTTGTCCTAATTGCCACCTGCGCCGGTATGAGTCCCGCCAGTAGTCCGCTTGTGATCAAAATCAACAAAGCAATACAAACAACTACAAGATCTACACTTGGATTGGCAAACATTGTTTCATTAGTATCCGGCATGCCATCAAGCAATGCATTGACCACATAAATTACTCCTGTCGAGGCCGCAATCCCTGCCATTCCCGAGACAATCGTTAAAAAAATTGATTCTAATAATATTTGCCCCCGTATAGCCCATGGTGCCGCACCCAATGCTCGTCTAATGCCTATTTCTTTGGTGCGCTCTTTTACCACTATAAGCATAATGTTACTAATTCCAATAATACCCGACAGTAGCACAAGCGTACCTACAAAATATGCTACTCCTTTCAATGCCACAAAAAGTCCATTTACCTTATTAAACTCTTCATAGAGATCAAAATTCCCCACAGCGCGGTCATCGTCAGGGTGAATTGTATGATTTGCCTTCACTACTTCGATCACATCCTTTTTTAAGCTCGTAATAGAGTTATGATCTTCAGCAGTTATAGCCATCCAACCTACCCGGTCTCCTGAATTGAAGGCTTGGGAAAAAGAAGTAAAGGGTACAAAAATTTCTTTTTGTCCTTGTTCTCTATCTCCGTTGTTAGACTTCTTAGTATAAGTACCTATAACCATAAAACTAACTCCTTGTATTTTGATATAATCTCCTATAGGATCCTCGTCAGGTTTAAATAGTTCTTTTTTTACACCATCTCCAATGATGGCAACTTTTCTCTTTTCGTCAATATCACCATAATTCAAAAATCTCCCTGAAGTGATAGTAATCGGATCCTGTTTTATGATTTCCGGATAATCTCCATACACGTTGAATGCTCCGGTATTCAAACCTCGTACTACATTATTAGCACCTCCAAAGCCTCCTAGTTGATTACGCGGAGAGATATAAAGTAAGCCCGGGACTTGCTGTCGTATAGAAGGAACATCGGTAATCTTGAAGTTGTACCTTCTCCCCTTTGGTAATCCTTTATATGGCTTAGAGATTGTTTGTGTCCACATAAACATGGTATTGGTTGCAATGTCGCCAAAACCTTTTTTAACTCCGTTTTCCAAACCTTTACCTGCCGCTAGAAGAATTACCAAAATGAAAATTCCCCAAAACACTCCAAACGCAGTCAATATAGTTCTAAACCAATTGGCAGTTAGCGCTTCTATAATTTCGTTCCACTGATCTTTATTAATCATCTTATTCGTCTCTAAGTGCTACAATGGGTCTAATTCTTGCTGCTCGCCAAGCCGGAAAAAAACCGGCAATCGCTCCTGCCAAAATCAAAATGATAACCGTAGTTAATGCTACATTAAAATTCACAGAAGGATTTGCTATAAATTCGGTCTCCACAAAGGGCCCTACAAGTTCCAAGAGTAAAAGTCCTCCAATGAGTCCTGTGAAACCGGCAATCGCTGTTACAAAAATAGCTTCGTGTAAAATCATTCCAATAATAGAAATCGGATAGGCTCCTAATGCCTTGCGAATGCCAATCTCTTTGGTCCTTTCTTTTACTATAATCAACATAATATTGCTTACCCCTACTACACCGGCTATGATTGTACATACACCAACCCACCAGAAAAAGGCTTTGATCATAAAAATCAACGCATAAAAACGCTTAGCGTTTTCTAAAGAATTATTAACACCTATAGCGCGCTCATCTTCGGGTGCTATGACATGTTTTGACTTAAGATAGGCGGTCATCGAAGCTACAAATTCTTCGGATTTTGCAACCGTAGCTTCAAAATTGTCTTCAGGTTGAAGTGTATAGGATAGGTTGTTTATCGTTTGCCCCCGATTGAATACTTGTTGTGCCGTGGTAGATGGAATAAATACACGATCTTCTTCACGCTCTCCTCCTTTATCAGAATACACACCTACTACTTTGAAAGGGATATCATTTAATTGAATAAAAAGTCCCGTGGGATCCTCAATCGTTTTGAATAAGTCCTTCTTAATTTTATAGCCAATAATAGCGACTTTACCTCGCTCCTCTATATCGTTCTGATTTATATATCTCCCGGATACCATATCCTCATTTTCAATTAGCTGAAAATCAGGAAAAATTCCTTCGATCGAATAACTACCTGATTCCTTTTTATGAGAGACTACAGCACTCCATATCCTTACTCTTGAGGATTGAAACTCGATTTGATCTTTATGTTTACGCTGAATAAAATCATAATCTTCATTTGTTAACGTAAACATACGTCCGGGATTTAACCCTTTGTACTCAACTGAAGTAGGTCGTGTCCAAACCCAAATACTATTGGAGGCATCATCTTCGAACTCTTTAGAAATACCATTTTGCATCCCTTGCCCGACTCCAAGAAGGACAACCAGTATAAATATACCGGAAGCCACAGACAGGCCCGTCAAAAAAGTACGTAACTTATTCTTGCGAATTGTGTCAAAAATCTCTTGCCAGCGCTCTATATTAAACATAAGCCTTTGCTCTTACTTGTTCAACTCGTGTATCGTCAATGATCAATCCATCCTTTAAATTCACGATCCGTTTAGTCATTTGCGCTATATCCGGTTCATGAGTAACAATCAGAATAGTTTTGCCTTCATCATTAATCCCTTGTATTAACTCCATAACCTCATAAGATGTTTTGGTATCCAAGGCCCCTGTTGGCTCATCGGCAAGTAATACTTTGGGATCAGATGCCAACGCTCGCGCAATTGCTACTCGCTGTTTTTGACCTCCTGATAATTCGTTTGGTAAGTGTGTGGCCCAATCTGCCAGCCCAACTTTCTCTAAGTAGTGCATAGCACGCTCATTACGTTCTTTGCGCTTTAACCCCTGATAATACAATGGTAACCCTACATTATCAATTGCATTCTTATACGTAATTAGATTAAAGGATTGAAAGATAAAACCCAGAAATTTATTGCGGTAGCGGGCTGCTATTTTTTCATTTAGATTCTTGATTTGTACGCCATCCAAGGTATAAGAACCTTGATCAGCCTCGTCCAGCATTCCAAGGATATTAAGAAAGGTTGACTTGCCTGAACCTGACGAACCCATAATGGATACCAGTTCCCCTTGACTCACCTTAAAATTAATTCCTTTTAACACATGGAGCGAATTGCTTCCCATTTGGTAAGACTTATGAAGATCTGTAATTTCAATCATGGTTAGTAGTTTTTTCAACAGTAATGAGCAATAAAACAGCGTATAACTTATTATTCAGTATACTGCAAAATGCAAACACAACTCGTTTTCCTACTATAAGACCTATCTATTAAAATTAAGTTACAGTCATAAATGTTATAGAAATGTTAAACCGCAGTATTTTTACTGTTTCTTTTGCTTCGATATATAAAATAGCCTACACCCGCAATTAAAATATAAGGGATTATCATAAGGTATACGATACCGTTATTAATTCCTTCAGCGGCTTTTTGACCTTCTTCACTTTCTAAAACCGCACGACACATAGCGCATTGCGCATAGGCGTCTGTAAATGAGACATACACCACAAGAATCCAAACGATATATTTTTTGAAACAAATCATCATTGTGCGTAATAAGGAGAAATCATCAGATATACTACAACCCCGGTGATTGCCACATATAACCATATCGGAAAGGTAATTTTTGCTATTTTACGATGCAACTGAAACCTACCGGTTATAGCACGCACGTAAGTTACCAAAACAAAAGGAATAACTACAATGGACAATAAAATATGGGAAATCAATATAAAATAATATACATAACGTATTGCTCCAATTCCTCCATATACGGTGGAATCACTAGTCATGTGATATGCGACATACATAACTAAAAACAGTACTGAACAACCAATCGCAAGTTTCATCAAACGCTCATGAAGCACGATCTTTTTATTTTTAACGGCCCACAGGGCTGTAATTAGAAGTATTGCTGTAATACCGTTAATCGTAGCATAAATTGGAGGTAAAAAAGTTAAAGGTGCTACATCAAAACCAAGTTTTCTTAAGTTAACACTAAATAGTAGTGCTACGGCTAAAGGAATAGCAATGGAAAGTAGTATGATCCACCCTTTATATTTACTACCTGCATCTTCTGTTATCTTATTCATCTTTTTCTAGTAATTTTTTAATATCCTCTAACAAGATAGAAATTTGTTCTTCTTCACCATTTTCATCTTCCTTCTCCTCAATACCGATAGTCCCTCTATAATAAATCAACGGATTTCCGGAAGCATCGTAGCGAGATCGGATATATCCATCCTGATCGATCAATGCAAAGAACCCATTATGTTCAAAACCTCCAGGTACATTGGGGTTTTCTGCTGCATAGATATTAAAACCTGCATTCGCAAGTTCGTAAATCTCCTCACGACTTCCTGTTAGCAAGTGCCAATCAGGATCAGTAATACCGTAATTTTCGGCGTATGCTTTTAGTTTCCTAGGTGTATCCTGCTTTGTATCTATAGAAAAGGATGCAACCCCAAAATCTGGATATTCCTTCAGTTGGTTTTGTAAGAATACTAGGTTTCGACTCATCTTAGGACAAATAGTAGGGCAACTTGTAAAGAAAAAATCCACCACATATACCTTACCCTTGTAGTCATGATTAGTAATTAGTAGACTGTCTTGGTTTAAAAGAGCGAACTCGGGAACTTTTCTCGGTTCTCCATTAATCTTAAGATAGGCCAATTTTTGATTTGCAGTAGGGTTATCTGCACTCATTCTATCATTTTTTACAATAGAAGTACTTTGCACCCGATTTACAATCTTAGGAATAAATATAATTCCGAAGAGCAGTATTATAAAGGATATGCCGACATACGAGTATTTTTTCATCCGTTCTTTTATTGATTTTAACTTGAGTAGATAGTTGCTACTACAAGCGTGCTTACTTAACTTACAAATTGTGTTTTTAATTAGATGTACGATCGGCTTTATACTTCTTTAAAGCTAATCGGTATTCTGCTAAGATAACTTTGACATCATCATTCATGACATTTGCTAAATCTGCAACCGAACTGGTATCATAACCATATACCTTCTGCTCATCATCTGACCCGTCACGACCTCTCAAATTGACGTCCTTATCTATAATATACACATAAGAAGACCCTAAGTTATCGTCGAGTACATAAGGTGACTGTAAAGTAGCGTAGAAGCGTTGAATCTGTTCTGGTGTACCGAACAGAAATTTCCAGCCTTCAATATCCGCAATGACCCCTAACTCTTGCATAAGATTTTTGGCAGCCTTCTCACTTCCAAAAGGTAAAATCATTACAAATTGAAAGTCTTTAAAACCATGATTCTTTTTATAGATTTTTTGATTCAGGTTAAAGGCATATCCTTCTTTGTTTTCAATATTTCTACCTAAAAAACCTAAAACTGTGATCCTATCTTTTAACTGTATCAAAGTTCCATCCAGACTTTCAAACCCATCCAAATTACCGACCTGATCATGTAAAACAGGTAGTTTAGCAAAATTATGGACGCCAGAGGCAAAGAAAAGATAAGCTACCAATGGAAGGACAAACAATACACCTAAAACTAAGAATTTTTTCATTACCATCTACTTGAACACGTGTGCTACAAAAATAAAAAAGACGGTTCAAACGAACCGCCTTTTTGCTATATATTTGAACTATAATTAGTTTATGAATTTAAAAATCCCAACTTTTATGTCCGCTTTTGAAAACTTCATAGATGTAGTCTCCTTCTGTAAGCAAAATAAAAATTAAATAACATACAAGAAAGATCCCAGTCCAAACTACGGATCTACGTAATCCAGCTGTCTCCCCTTCCATATGCATAAACGCCCATGTAATATAGTAGGCTTTCCATATTGTAAGTATGATAAAGATCCAGTTAAGAAGCTTCATGCTAATTACTGTAGTCTCAACTAGAAAAGCAGGTTTAATAATCCCTAAGATTACCTCTACAATTGTAATTGCCGACAGTAACCAAAAAACGTTCCAGATTCTTTTTGTATTCGATTCGTGATGTGCTGTATCGTGTGCCATAAGACGCTAATGCTTTTAAATATATTATACCAAGTAGAAAAATGTAAATACAAATACCCACACTAAATCTACAAAGTGCCAGTATAACCCAACCTTTTCTACCATTTCATAATTTTTTCTTCTCTCGTAGGTTCCTAGGATCACATTAAAGAAGATAATGATATTGATAATTACTCCGGAAAAAACGTGAAATCCGTGAAATCCTGTGATGAAAAAGAAAAAATTTGCAAACAAGGGTGATCCATACTCATTGTGTCTCAAGTTAGCACCTTCAACAATACCTATTACATCCTTATTCAATTTATCTAAAGACGCTTCACGAGATAAGATCGTTTTTTCACCAGATTCTGTTAATATTTGAGTACGAATCAACAAGTCTTTGCGTTGCATAAATCCTTGCTGAATCTCTTCTACCGTATAACTTGGCAGACCCTCACCGGATTTATACCAGATCCCATTTTTGTCTTCATGTTCAACTCGAACACTTGGCAAGGTCACTGCGATATCCTTTAGCGCTACGCGATGTCCCTCATTATCTACAAATTGTAAAATCTGACCTCCTTTAGTTTCTACCGCACCGTATTCACCTTTTATAAAGTTTTTCCATTCCCATGCTTGAGAACCCACAAATATTGCTCCTCCGATAATCGTAAGAAACATATAGATGATAACTTTGTTTTTCTTCATATGATGACCCGCATCAACTGCAAGCACCATAGTAACAGATGAAAATATCAAAATAAATGTCATCAATGCAACATAATACATCGGCGCATCTACACCATGTAAAAACGGAAAGTGATTAAACACCTCATCAGCGATAGGCCAAGAATTTATAAACTTAAATCTTGAAAAACCATAAGCAGCAAGAAAACCAGAAAACGTGAGTGCATCTGACAGGATAAAGAACCACATCATCATTTTACCGTAACTCACCTTTAGTGGCTCATTACCACCACCCCAAGTTTTATCTTCTGTACCTGTTTTAATAACAGTTGTCTCCATAAAAAGAATTTGGTATTGTTAAATTTCCCACAAAAGTAAGCAATTTTATTATCTAAAGAAATATAAAAAGAAAAAGAGGTAGACCCATAAAAAGTCCACAAAATGCCAATACATAGCACCGAGTTCTAAACCAAGGGTTTGAGCGGGCTGATACTTTTGTTTAAAATGATTATAAATAACTGTAAAAAGCACTAACAGACCTCCAACAACATGTGCAAGGTGTGTTATTACAATCGCATAAATAAACGAGGTAGTCACCGTAGACTCGCTACCGGTAAAAAAATATCCTTGCGCTATGATATCTTCAAATCCTTCAAATTGAAGAATAATAAAAACAACTGCCAACACCAAAGCTCCTAGTAAAAGTCCCGTAGCTAATGCTCTGTTCGATTTTTTAATTGCTCTGATCGCTATATGTAAAAACAAACTACACACCACAACAACCACTGTGCTATAAATAAATGCTGACGGAAACACTAAGTCCGACAACCAATCATTACGGCTTTTACTAACAACATAAGCACTCGTCAGACCTGCGAATACCATCCCCATGCTCACCATCGCAAACCACATCATGGTTTTTTTTGAGCGATTAACTTTCTCTTTTAAGGTTCCTTGTGTTAAATCCATGTACGTAAAAATTTATCTGCAACATATATAATCTGCAACAACGTAATATAAGACACACTTGCTAACATTAATTGCTTAGCAGTTTTTGCATCTCTAATCTTATAAAGTTTAATAGCATATTTAAGTAAAAACACTCCCAGAAGTAAAATTAAGAGCGCTGAAACCGGAGTGATATACAATGATCCTGTAACACCAAATGCAGGAATCAACGAGGTAACGACAGTCCACAAGGTATACACCAAGACTTGTACCGCTGTACCTTTATCACGTTTTCCGGTAGGAAGCATAAAAAAACCACCCTTTTTGTAGTCATCATACAAAAACCAACCAATAGCCCAAAAATGAGGAAACTGCCAAAAAAATTGTATCATAAAAAGTGTCCCGGGCTCTATGCCAAATTCATTAGTCGCTGCCACCCAACCTAACATAAAAGGAATCGCTCCAGGGATCGCACCGACAAATACAGATAGTGGTGTTTTGGTCTTTAAAGGCGTATAAAGACTCACGTAAAAGAATATAGAAATCGCTCCAAACATCGCTGTTTTAGGATTGATACTATACAGAACAGTTATTCCCAAAATTGTAAATACCGAAGCAATGATAAAAGCGGTGCTTACTGACATCCTACCAGATGGAATCGGTCTGTTCTTAGTTCGATCCATTAACGCATCCAAATCCCGTTCAATAATTTGATTGAAAGCATTCGATGCACCTACCATAAAATAGCCACCGATTGCGAGGAGTGATAACGTTTGCCATGAAATTGTCTCAACACCCAGCAGATAGCCTGCGAGCGAAGAAAATACCACACTCAATGCCAAACGCATTTTTGTGATTTCCTTAAAATCCTGAACTATAGAAACTTTTGCTGTGTCGATCTGGGGTATACTCAAATTTTGCACGTTATCTTACTGCTTTTCTTAAAGTTGTGCAAAGATATATCTTAAAAGCATTTTAGACAACTTATCCCTCGGCAATATTCTTCTTTTAACAACTTGTAACTCAGTTAGTACTTGAAGTGACACCATATATCCCAACTTCCTATAAAATCTCACCTTACTGATTTTTAATTTTAGTATCTTCAAAATCAATACATAATCCACATAAAGCAATACGTAATGAAGTCTCTATATTTTATTAGCTTATTCGCTTGCACTGTTCTTTTGAATGCGCAAGAGAAAGAAGTCTTTATCAAAATTGACTCTTTGGCACAAAACATATATATGATTACCGGTCAGGGAGGTAACATTGGCGTCCTAAACAACGAAAAAGGACTGTTTATTATAGATAATCAATGTGCGCGATTATCAGAAAAAATTCTCCGTTCTCTGAAATCAATTAGCAATCAACCCGTAACCATGGTGGTCAACACTCATTTTCACGGTGATCATACCGGCGGCAATGAAAACATGACCCGTTAAGGAGCAACAATTTTTGCACAAAAGAATGTTCGCACAAGAATGCAAAGCGCTCAACAAGAAAAGCAACTGAATACACCTCTCGCACTTCCCATAATTACATTTGACCAGGGGCTTCAGCTTTACTTTGATAAAGAGGAAGTACAAGTTTATCACGTAGATCAAGCACATACCGATGGCGATGCGCTAGTATATTTTACAAAAGGCAATGTTTTACATATGGGTGACACGTTTTTTAATGGCAAATACCCATACATTGATCTGAAATCAGGTGGAACTATCAAGGGATATATAAAAGCCTCCGAAAGGGCTCTATTATTAATTAATGATGATACAAAAATAATTCCCGGTCACGGTAAGTTAGCACAGAAAAAAGAATTAGAAACTTTTTTGGATATGCTTAAGGATTTGTCCAGCAAGATTCAGAAAGCGATTACAACAGGAAAAACACAAGAACAGATTATTAAGGACACTTCCATAACAGCAAAATATGACGCAAAAGGATATGGTGATGGTTTCATCAATTCAGAACGCATTAGAACTACAATATACAACAGCCTGCATTCAGAAGACTAAAATGGATCATGATAGCTAGATGAGCCATGTAACCTTTTTAGTATGTTACATAATACACTTAGCCCATCAAACCTTCTTCTGATAAGATTACATTTGTACTTTAAAAACTATCGGTATTTGATAGTTTACGCTAACAGGCATACCTCGTTGTCTGCCCGGAGTCATTTTAGGTAAGAGCTTAATAATACGCCTAGCCTCCTTTTCAAGTTTTGGATGTGGCGCACGTATTTGCACATTCTTTACCACTCCATCTTTACCAACTTCAAATTGAGTATAAATTCTTTGCAAACCCTTTAAACCGTATTTTTCTCCAATACTGGTGTCAAATTTTCGGAAAATAATTTTACCTATTTTTTCAGAAAAACAACTAGCTCTTTCTTCATTGCTTAAAAGTGTTTCGCATCCGGGAAAAACAGGAACAGCCTCAACTCTAATAAAAGGAAAACTCTCAGGTTCATTATCGGGTTCGTCTGGAAGCATTGCAGAAGTAAGCGGCTGAGTCGTCGCCGGGTCATTTATAAATTCTTTCTCCATAGTACTCACCACATCTATATCATCAATTACCTTAAATTTTTGTGGATCAATTGAGATAGCACGCTTTATTAAATTTTTCGTAGGTTCCGGCTCCTTATACACCTTGAATGCAATCGAATTCCATTCTGTTGAAGGTTCTTCTCTTGTATAGGATGCAGTTTCTGATGGTATAACCGGAACAGTAGCATACATTTCAAACATTAAATACGTAAATAAAAGACTTACGATAATTCCGATCTGAAAGTTAAAAAATGAATTTATTCTGACGTTTACTTCTTTTTTGTTGCTCATAATATAAAATTTTAACGTTTATGCGAAAACTTTAACAATAAGCATACCACAAAAAAAATCCCGTCTACAAAATTGTGACGGGATCTTCAATATATAAAAATCTTTTCTTAATCCTGAACCTGAAATACTATAGGAAGTGAGTATAATACACCTACCGATTTACCTCGCTGCTTACCAGGAGTCATCTTCGGTAACATATTTACCACACGTTGTGCTTCTTTTTCAAGTCTCGGGTGCGGCCCACGTGCCTGAACACCTACGATATTTCCAGATTTATCAATCTTAAAACGTACATAGATTCTGTTTACACCAGAAAGTCCTAATTCACTACCAAGATCTGTATTAAATTTACGGTTTATAAAGGTTTTCACTTTATCACTCATACATTTCTTTTTAGCATTGTTTCCACTTTCGCCTTCACAGCCAGGAAAAACAGGAACATTTTCAATTACTGCAAAAGGAACATCTGCTATCACCTCATCCTCTTCAACATCAACAACTTCCTCTACTTCTACAATTTCTTCTTCCTGATTCGTTTCAGTAGATTCAATTATAGTTTCTTCCACCTCTTCTTCATCCTCTACAACATCAATAATCTCTGGCGCTGGTGGCGGTGGCGGTGGCGGTGGTGGCACACTCATATCCTGAGTAATTGGCACATCCTCCTCTTCGAGCTGATCCATGTCAACCTGACCTATATCGATGTTACTTTTATCATACGTCTTCCACTCTATACCTTGCCAGGTAATGAAAAGCACCAAAATAAGACCTAGTTGTAAAAACAACGTACTTCTTCTGGTTAAATCTGCTTTAGGATTTTTCTTCGGTTCCATATTACAATATTATTATAGGGTTGCTAAAATAGCTAAATTCTTTTAACTTTTCCAAGTCCTAAGACGTTTGTCATGCAAAAATTAAAATTTTTAACATTTACGGATAGTTCGTCAAAACATTCACTAAACCGTATACACTTCCAAATCAGTACGTGATAAAATTATATTCTTACCAACGTATTCTTCAATATTCTTATAAATATAACTGCAATAACAATGCCACTGGTGTTCGCTGCAATATCAAATAGCTCCACGTATCTGTAGTTTGTAAACACTCCTTGAGATACTTCCATCAAAACTCCATATACAAAACAAAGCACTGAAGCGTACAACAGACTTTTAACAAAGCTCAATTGAAATTTCTCTGAAAAATAAAAAAACACAAACCATATCCAGGTAAAAACAAAATAGGCAATACTATGTGCAATTTTATCACTATTCGAGACAGTCATCATTGGGGCGCTAATATTACCGAGTGATAGGTATGTTAACACCAGTGTAGCTGCGGCAGCTAAAAAACTAAGCTTCTTATGCCCCAACAAGTTCTTTATACGCATCTGCAGTCATTAAACCATCAACTTGTGAGGTATCGGATATTTTTATTTTAACCATCCAACCAGCGCCATAAGGATCACTATTCACAGTCTCAGGATCGCTTTCTAATGCATCATTAAACTCTATAATTTCACCAGAAAGAGGTAAAAATAAATCGGATACAGTTTTTACAGCCTCTACTGTTCCAAAAACTTCCTCTTGATCCAATGTCTCTCCAACAGTCTCTACTTCTACATAGACGATATCACCTAATTCACTCTGTGCAAAATCAGTAATACCTACCGTAGCTACATCATTTTCTATTTTGATCCATTCGTGATCTTTTGTGTACTTTAATTCGGAAGGAATATTCATTCTAGTATAGTTTTTTATGTAATTAGTATTTCTGGACGAAAATAATTGTAATTTCTTTAAAAAAGTAAAAAAGTACTGAGAAAAAGATGTTAGTTGCCAAAATTATACCGCAAGGTAAACCCACCTCGTATCGTTGTTTGTGGAAATGCTGTAGATATGGAGTATTTTGAAAAGGTATGATCATAAAAGAACAAAGCGGTCAAATTCTTACTCAACGCATAATCCGTGGTGAATTTTATTCCGTAAATATCTTGTCCGGCTGTTACCTGCGTATTATTGACATCCAAATATCTGATAATCGTTTCATTTTGTCGCAGCGATAAATCCGCTCTAAAATTAAGATCACTTTTAATGACTTGTTTTCGCCCTGCAATACGCGTTGTGAAAGTTAAATCACTTAATCGATATCCTAATCCAATAATATATTCATTCCCTCGTATTTCTGTCAATAAATTATTATCAAAACTCAAGGATAGTGCACGGTCTTTTTTCCATTCGGCCAAAATTTTAATGGAATTTCGCATTTCCATGTCAAACCGCATCAACGGACTAAATTGCTCTGTTAAATTTACGTTTGCATATAACTCCGGGTTTTTGAAGTTTCCGGATTGATCTGTTTCCTCGGGTGCACCCGGATTATAATCCAAGTTGGTCTGAAACTGATTTATAGTATAATTTGCCCTATAGCCATGCGTTAATGAAAAGCGTTTAAATCTTTTTTTGAACCACTTTAAATTCATTAATCCGGTATATTTAATATCCCAGTTAGGTAATGGCGTATCTCTAAAGGCACCTTTTTGAACTTCGTTAGCGTCTGTTCCTGCATAGGCTGCTAAAAAAGCCGGTAATAACACTGCTTGATTTGTTTTTCCAAATCCGGCAGGATAACGATAGCCATCAGCCTCTGCTTCCTCCTCTGGCTCTCTCGGTATGTTTTGTCCTTGATAATGATCCCGCGCCAAACGTTCTGCTATGATCCTACGATTACTTCTAAATTCATCAAAAGACTCTGAAGTAAATTGATCACTCTTGTTGAAAGCGGTTTTAATTAGTAAAGTCGAAATCGTAAAATTACCAAATGTATTTGGTGCCAAAGATTTGTACTCCAAATCTTCATTCACATCTACACGAAAATTCTCGCTATAGGTTTCAGAATAATTACGTCTAGCACTGATATCTATTTTTAAGTCCTTAGCCAAGTCTACAGTTGCCTGAACATTAAATTCTCTTCCCTCTACTTCTCTATATTGTTGATTGAATTCTTGGTACAGTGTCAGCCACCCATTACGTGCAGCCAGATCCCGTATCTCTGATTGGCTACCAAAGGTAAAGCCTACTGTAGGTTTCAAAGTACCTGCAAACCCCGGTTCTCTCAAATATCCGGGCAAAAATATACCATTATCTTGTTGATAGTTCACGTTGATTTTTCGAACAGCCGTCACTAAGCCTATCAATGTATTATATGCCTTATTACCAACACTTAACTTACTCTTCTTAGGTTTTTCCTTAGGATTCGAAACGGTTGCTGCCTGGTCAGATTTCTTTTTGTTATTTGTCTTTTTCCTATTAGACTTCACCTTTGTAAGCCCGACGTACTTATAAAAAGATCGCATATCTAGGGATCCATTTACGGTATGTACATTAGCATTTTGAATGGAATTCCCTAAGTCAGGAATATTATCCAAAGAATTAAACACTTCACTGCCCTTGGTCCATTGAAAATCTCCAGTATAAGAATAGGTGGTTCTTAAAAACTTAAAAATTGGAAGTTTGTTTAATGGTATTTCATAATTGACCTGTAACTGCTGACTATGCGTATTAGGATCTCCAATATCCAAAAATCCGCTCCAAAGGCCTACAGAGTTATCTACAGCATTTGTTTCTTCGTCAATAAAGTTTTTTACAATCCGATTATTTGCCGAAGTAAAACTAAAATTTAGTGATTTTGTAAGGTTATGATTGATACCATACTGCCAATCGAACAAATAATTACGTTGGTACAGGGGATCTATCCCTATACTCTCTGCTGTCAATGTAATATCGCGGAAAGTTTGTTTGTTGTACTGACGGTTTATATTTGAATTAACTGAAATACTCGTGGGTAGTAAGTTTAAGTTGAAGTCTTTTAACAAATCAAAATACTTACTTTTCCCTAGAAAT
This sequence comes from Aquimarina sp. 2-A2, assembly GCF_045505135.1. Lineage (NCBI taxonomy): Bacteria > Pseudomonadati > Bacteroidota > Flavobacteriia > Flavobacteriales > Flavobacteriaceae > Aquimarina > Aquimarina sp. 2-A2. The sequence goes on from NZ_JBJKFI010000001.1 coordinate 46,986, forward strand.
TTCACTTGTTTGAGAGGTGTAATTTCTTTAGGCTGAAAACTAAAATCATAGGTTCCGCCTACCCGTACATTTTGATCTATTGACCGTTCAATCTCGTAATCACGATGGTCTGTTTGATTGTAAGTTCCTGAAAATGCTAAATTTTCTACATCATAGGGCATGGGTTTAGCATCACCGGTACGTTCTTTACGTAAACCAATAACACTAAAACTTTGTCTTTTGGTATAATTGGTATTGACATTAAGAATGGAATCACGGGCTTGATCAGATACTGCATTATCCAAATTCGACTCTAACTCTAAATCTTCAAAAAAGTTATCAAATTGAGGTGTAATTAACTCTTCTCCTCGACTATAATTAAACGGCACTTGAATACCCCATTTTTTAGGCAATAGCTGTCCTACGTTGATGTTAGTAGTTAAATCATATTGTTTATGATCTTCCCGACTACGTTCATTAGGTCCTTGCTCGATACTTCCAAAACCTATAGTACTTATCTTACCGGATGCACTTAGTGTAGCAAAATCAGCAATGTTTGCATCCATACTACCAACTGCTGCCCAACCACCTTGGTTTTTAAGGTCACTCAAACGCATTTCATTAAACCAAACTGTTCCTGACTGAGGATCTCCACTAGTGTTCTTGATTCCTACCATCATCACACGTATATTTCCAAAACTCGGGTTTCCTTTGATTCCCGCTTTTAAATTCGTGCCTTCTACATCAAAAATATTAAGCTGATTATTCTGAAAGCCACTACCATTGGCAAAAACTCTAGCTTTGATGTCCTGTAATGCGGATAATGGTAAATTGAGTCTATTAGCCTCTGGCCATACCCCATTAGGAGTGTTGTCACTGCGCGAGGATACTTGTAAAGGAAGCTCTATTTGATAGAAGTTATCTGTAAAATCATTCCCCATTCGTATAAATGCAGTTAAATCACCATCATCGAGTGTTGCGTTACCGGGAACATTTTCTGCATGCAAGAACATCTCCAGATTTTCATACTGACGCATGTCGACATTAAAATTCTTGTACACCCCTCGTGCGTCGTTATTCTGCAATCCATTTACAGTTAACGCTAAGGCCTGTTCATCTTCTCGTATGGTTGTGTTATTATTCAACAACTCTTCTCGTTCAACCCCCGGAGGCGTTGTATAATTAACGGTTTGTTCCTGGCTAACCGAAGTTACAATTATTTCGCTATTCCCAAAAACATTTAATCCACTGGTAGGATCATTGGTCGTATTTCCTATTTGCACGTAACGTCTGTAATCACCGCGAACCAGGTCTAAGGTTCCAAAACGTAAGATCGTTTCTTGTTCAAAATCAGTTAAAAACAAACGCATAAAGCGAATGGATCTAAAATCACTAATGTTAAAAGCCTGCGTTGGTTCATAAATAGGAACCTTAAATCGCACCCATCGTGTTCTCAAGCGCTGTCCATTTAACACCTCAACTTCTCCCTCGCGAACATCTGTGATAAAACCCGTGTTATTATCTGCACCAATATCCATCCCCGGGAAAATCGGAATTTTATATTGATAATAACTATTAATCGTGTTCATGGTATTATCGCGATTAATATCCTCGGCGGTAGGAAAGGTGGTATTTCCACGATTATCATTCGTAACTTCTGTAGGAGAGTTCCCTTCAACCCCATTATAATCCAGGTAACGCTCTAAAATTCCGCCTTCGGCTTGTAAAAAATAGGTGTAATTATCTCCCGCAGGATCAGATAAGCTACTATAATCACTAAATTCCTCTTTGGATTTCTCATCAGAATCTCCTAATCCATCAAATCCAACATCCTGATTCACTCGTGCCTGACCTTCACTATCAAAGGCATAGATCAATGATTGATTTACAGGAACACGCCCATAGTCTGTAGCCACTGTGGCATTATCCAAATCGTCTGAAGGAAGTCCGTTTTCATATTGTTTACGACCATCTGCTAACACATCTTCACTAATGTTCCCCAAGTTGAAAACGATTGTTCCCCCTGGATTTGTTTCATCATCGATAAAAGGATCCATTAACCAAAACTCTATAAACTCAACATTCGATTGCTCAAAATTGGTAGAGGTGAGCTGTCTTGTAATACCTCCAAAATTTTCTTTTGGATCAGGTTGCGCACTCGTACTGTTTGGTGCGTAGGCCGGATTAAAGTTATAAGGGCCTCGTATCGTTGGATTATATTGTAAATCTAAGGTAAATAGCGCGAGAGTTTGACCCTGTACGATATCGGTCTCCGGAAAAATTTCATTATTGAATACTCGACGTGTGGCATTAGAAGCCAGATCCTGATCCGAGATTCCGCTAGGTCGACCACTACTATAAAAAATCGGATCAATAGTATACCAAGCCAGTTTTGATCTTTTGTAGCCCGTTGCCAACACCTCACTGGGATTGGTCGGGTTTATTGGATTATTTTCAAAGCCTAAGGGAACACTGGAAAGCTCCCAGGAGATTGGCGAAGAAACATCAATCATAGTCTGTGCTCCTTCAAAATCATCAATGTAAGTCGTTACCTTTCCATCAAAATCAGCCCCTTTTGGCGCACCAGCTATCAAATAGGCTCCCTCGCCTCGAATAGAAACATTAGATGGTACGTCTGTATCAATATTTGGTAACTTATTGACCATTCTCGTCAAAAAAGGAACTTCGGTAGCGTAGTTGAAATTAAAACCCAAAATTGTGTTATTTATAGGCTCATAACTATAACTGGATTTCTGGGTAATAGGACGTTCATTTAAATTGAGATAGGTACCACCAATCAATAATTCGTCACTAAATTTATGTTCTATATTCAATCCTGTAAAACGCTTTGTTTGTTGTCCGAATACTGCATTGTTTTCTGTAGAAACCTGAATAGGTGTATTCGAAGCCAACAAGGCTTCATCCAGAATATTAACACGCCCGAGCTGATAATTTACAGTGTAGTCCACACCCTCTTGCAGGACTCTACCTCCGGCAGTTACCGTTACGGAACCCTGAGGAACATTAAAAGCTCCCAAAGGAATCCCCCCTTGACCTGAAGATTTATAACTTCCTTTTAATTGAAAATAATTTTTGTTGGCAGCTTGTTGTTCTGCTAGTACCTTCGTTTGTGTATATAATTCTCTAAAAACGTACTGTTTCTGGTTAGGATTATAGCTATCTGGATTACTATAATTTGAAGTTGACCCTCCATTTTCTAACTTATTAAATAAATGAGATCCAAAAGGTTCTACCGTGGTAAAAACGATTCGGCCATTTTCAGTATCCACAGTAATCCCCGGTACGTAATCAAAAAATCCATCTCCTCCTGCTACCGGGTCATTATTTGGATTGAGACGATCCAGGTTAAATACTTTAAGTAGAGTTGTCTGTGCCACATCATCAGGTAGTGTAGTCCCTTCTACGGGTCGTATAAAGTTGACCGGTGAAGGACTGGTATAGAGAATATTCATCCTGAAATCATTCTGTTCCAAACGAAAGGCTCCTGTGCTATAAATATTCTTCATCATTAAATCCCAAATGGGACGATTGATATTGACAATGGAGCTTTTAAGCATTTTCACCACCAAATTCTGACTGGAACCCGCCTCATTCGGAGAATCTGTGTTTTCTCCTACCGTAGCTTCTATTCCGCCACCATTAGCAAATTCACCTACCTGATACACCTTATTTCCGACTGTATATTGAAAAGCAATTGCTAATACTTCATCATTATTGAGTCGTTGATTTAATGAAATATATCCTAATTGTGGATGCACCGTATACTCATTCGGACTCAATTGCCTGGCGTTTTCTAAAGTAACAAAATCAAACCCTTCTTGAAAACCTGAGATCGGACCTATAAAACTCTGATTTACGGTAGCAGTTTGTCTAATTGCAGGAGTGACAGGACCACTCCCACTTATAGTTAATGGATTTAGATCATTGTTGGTGTTATCCGGAAATGCCCCCGGCGCGGTATTAAAAAGAGATGACGGAATCGTCGAATTACCCTGTGTTGGACCTTCTCCCAAATCTTCGAGTGCTACGATGTTACGAGCATTTGAAATGTTTTGTGAACTTGTAGCTCTATTTGTTATCCACACTTCAGTACGTGTAATTTGCACATTACTATTGATGAACGGATAGTTACGTAAAGACTGATCGTAGGTATCCCTAAAATAATGAGCTAGAAAAAAATGTCTGTTTTCATCGTAGTCCAATGCAAAAAACTCAAAATCCTCTACAGTTCCACCGCCTTCAACATTTACAGATCTTGTTTCAGAGCGTTGTTCTGAGAAAACTCCTGTGATTGTCGTCTTCCCGAATTGCAAGCCCATTTTGACACCAAAAAGGCTTTGTGCCCCTTGTATAAGTGAACTATTCAAGGGCATACTGACATTACCGACTTCTATACTTTGAATAATGTCATCTTCGGTCGGAGTATACTCCAGTTTTAGCTGATTCTGAAAATCAAAAGTGGATTCAGTATCATAATTAGCCGTTATCTGGAGCCGTGTTCCTATCTTACCCAACAAGCTAAGACTTATTCGCTGATCAAAATCAAAAGTGAAATTACTTCTATTACGTGGGGAGAATGCAGGGTTATCCTGTTTGGTATAAAGCATACCTAAATCCATTTCTACCGATCCTTGCGGAATGATTTCAATCTCATTTCCTCCAAAAATTGATTCGAAAAAATTTGAGTTGACATAAAAAACAGGAAGTAAATTTTTTCTCTTTTCTTCACTGCCTTCCTTTCTACCACTGAAGGCGTCTATCTTATCTCTAAAGTAGAGTCTTCGCTGTTCTTCGTCTACTAAAGCTTCATACTCATCTGGAGTCAAGAATCGAGGATAGCGCACATTAAACTGACCAAGCATCTCCCTATATATATAGCGATTAGTTACCGGATCGTATTCATATTTGGAAATAATGCTGTTGGGATCATCTAATGCGATACGACCAAGAGAAAAGGTAGTACTGGTAGAATCTCGTACCGTTTCAGTTTCTTGTCCAAATATTACTCCCGCATATATAGCTATTATCCAAACAAACCTTCTTAAAAAACTAAAATGTAGATTCTTAAACACACTCAATGTTTTATAATTTTTTCAAAGCTTGCTTAATGATATTTTCAACTGTTTCTTGTGGGGCTTCTTTGAGTACACGGTCGACTGCTTTTTCGGCAAGTTTTCTATTAAATCCTAGGGTTTCTAAAGCTGATAACGCTTCATCCTTATTTGTATTGCTTTGTGAAACAGAAACTTCGTCTAAATTGTAAACTTTAAGAATTTTATCTTTGAGATCAATAATAACTCGTTGTGCTGTTTTAGCTCCAATGCCTTTTACTGACTGAATAGTTGCCACATCGCTGGATGCGATAGCATCTTTAACCTGATCCGGATGCAGAGAAGATAACATGGTTCTGGCAATACTTGCTCCAATGCCGGAAACGGATATCAAGAGTCTAAAAATCTCACGTTCCCCTTTTTGATAAAATCCATACAGGGTATGAGAATCTTCTTTTACCTGAAGATGTGTATACAACTGAAGCACTTCTCCTTCAGGCAATAACGAATAAGTATGTAATGAAATATGCAATAAATATCCAACACCATTGCATTCAATAACGACATCAGTAGGATTTTTCTCTACTAGTTTCCCTCTCAGGTGTGTAATCATCAGGCTGTTTTAAGATTATTGAACCAAATGTAATAAAATTAATTGTCAATAATGACGAATCCCAAATATTGAGTCAATCTCCACAAAAAAATAACAAAAACAGCAGGTCTTACTCTAATCTACACATCCTCTTGAGATAAGGTTATGAATTAGATAAAAGTTCATGATTGCGATCTCTTTTTTCTTTTTCTTGTGCATCGATCACCGCCACTGCAGCCATATTTACTATTTCTTCGACACTCGCTCCCAATTGCAGAATATGCACCGGTTTACGCATACCCATCATAATGGGACCAATGGATTCAGAGTTGTTCACTTCTTTAAGCAGCTTGTACGTACTGTTAGCAGAATCGAGACTTGGAAACACCAGCGTATTCACCTTCTTTCCATTGAGTTTGGAAAATGGAAATTTTTCTTTTCGCATCTTTCTATTGAGTGCAAAATCCATTTGTAACTCTCCGTCAACTAATAGGTCAGGATAATACCTATGTAAATACGAAACCGCCTCCTTCACTTTGGATGCATTTGGGTGTTTTGAAGATCCAAAATTCGCATATGAAATCATAGCCATGATTGGAGTAATTCCAAACATTTCAACCGTTTTGGCAGTCATCTGAGCGATTTTTGCCAGTTCTTTTGAGCTTGGATCAATATTAATAGAGGTATCACTTATGAATAGCGGTCCTTTGTTGGTCATCATAACGTTCATGGTAGCAATTCGGGTAGCTCCTTTAGCTAAACCTACAAGCTCTAACATAGGTTTTACTACCGATGGATAACTACGTGAATATCCTGATAATAAAGCATCTGCATCTCCTTCATTCACCATCATAGCTGCAAAGTAGTTGCGCTCACGCATTAGCTTTTCTGCGTCATATAAGGTTATTCCTTTACGGTTATTTGTCTCCCAGTATTTTTTTGCATACCTGTTTTTACGCTCTATTTCTTCATCTGCTTTCGGATCAATAATGGTGATATCATTCGGATCAAAATCCAGCTCACTCATAAGTTCCAAAATGATGTCTTTACGCCCTAATAGTATTGGAAAAGCTATCTCTTCTTCCATCACGGTTTGCGCTGCTTTGAGCACATCTAAATGATCTGCTTCTGCAAATACTACTTTTTTAGGATTGGTCCTTGCTCTATCCAACAGGAGTCTAACAAGCTTGTTGTCGTTACCCATTCGCTCCAGCAATTCATCCTCATACTTTTCCCAATCATATATTGGCTCAGTAGCCACTCCACTCTCCATAGCAGCTTTAGCTACCGCCGGAGGTACTTTGGCAATCAATCTTGGATCAAAAGGCTTCGGTATGATATAATCTCGCCCAAAATTAAGGCGAGTTTCACCATATGCGATATTTACTTGTTCGGGCACAGGCTCTTTGGCCAAGGCAGCTAATGCTTTGACCGCTGCCATTTTCATTTCTTCATTTATCGAAGTGGCACGTACATCCAAAGCTCCTCTAAAAATAAAAGGGAAACCTAATACATTATTCACCTGATTAGGATTATCACTCCTTCCGGTAGCCATAATCAAATCCTCTCGTGTTTGAATGGCAAGGTTATAATCTATCTCCGGATCCGGATTTGCCATCGCAAAAACAATGGGATCCTTGGCCATAGACAACAACATTTCCGGCGTTACCAGGTTTGCCATGGAAAGACCTACAAAAACATCGGCGTTAACCATAGCATCTTCCAGTGAATGTAAGTCTCTAGAGGTAGCAAACTCTTTTTTCTCTGCAGAAAGGTAATCTCGATCCGAACGAATGACTCCTTTGCTATCGGTCATTACAATATTTTTTGGATCTGCTCCTAAAGCTTTATATAACCGCGTACATGAAATTGCCGCTGCTCCAGCTCCGCTAATGACAATTTTTGCTTCTTCTACTTTTTTATCAGTAAGTTCAAGAGCGTTGATCAAAGCCGCTGCAGAAATAATTGCAGTTCCATGCTGATCATCATGCATCACAGGAATATCCAACTCTTCCTTGAGACGTCTCTCTATCTCAAAAGCTTCTGGAGCCTTAATATCCTCTAAGTTAATACCACCAAACGTGGGTGCAATGTTTTTTACAGTTTCAATGAATGCATCTACATCTTTGGTATCAACTTCTATATCAAAAACATCTATATCTGCAAAGATCTTGAATAAAAGACCTTTACCCTCCATTACCGGTTTTGAGGCCTCCGGTCCAATATCACCTAGTCCTAAAACTGCCGTACCATTAGAAATTACCGCCACAAGGTTTCCTTTAGCCGTGTATCGATACACGTTTGAAACATCCTTTTCAATTTCTAAACAAGGCTCAGCAACTCCCGGAGAATATGCTAATGAGAGATCTCTTTGCGTTGCATATTTTTTGGTAGGTACTACTTTTATTTTGCCCGGAGTTGGTTTTGCGTGATATATTAAGGCTTCTCTTCGTTTACTTTCAATACTCATAGTCTATAAGGTTTATTAAAAGACAGTACAGCATTCTCTTTTACATCGCTACTAACAAGCTTTCTGTAATCGAAGCATGCTAATAGTTCTTTACCATCTAATATGGAATTCACAAAGGTACAAGTCTCTGCGAAATGTCATAATGAAAATGATTATTCTTTGACAGGATTATGATTTTCCTTTTAAAAATTCAATATTTCGTTGTAAACCAGAAAATTTAGTGCGCTTAACTGCGGATTTTTGAAAGACCTTAGAAAAGACCTCCTGCGTAATTTCCTCCCAGTCTTTTTTTGTCATTTCAAGTAACTCAGGTTTGGGGTTGAATAGTGGCTGGCTATGAGGCTTTGAAAATCGATTCCAAGGACAAACATCCTGACACACATCACAACCAAACATCCAATTATCCATATTCTCCTTAAATTCACTGGGCAGCGCCTCTTTTAACTCAATAGTGAGGTATGAGATACATTTACTCCCATCCACAACATAGGGGTCAACAATTGCTTGCGTAGGACATGCATCAATGCATTTTGTACAGGATCCACAATGATCTGTAGTTTGGTGATCATAATTTAATTCTAAATCAACGATCAGTTCTGCAATGAAATAGAAAGAACCTACTTTTTGGGTTATCAAATTACTATGCTTCCCAATCCATCCTAAGCCACTTTTTGCCGCCCAGGCTTTATCAAGTACAGGAGCAGAATCTACGAAAGCGCGCCCTTTAACTTCTCCAATATTTTCTGTAATAAACTCGGTAAGTTCTTTTAATTTTGTCTTGATTACGTGATGATAATCCTGACCATAGGCATATTTTGAAATTTTAGGAGCATCAGCATCTTGCTGCGTATGTGAGGGGAAATAATTGAGCAATAATGAAATTACACTTTTTGCATCATCTACAAGCAACGTAGGATCTAATCGCTTATCAAAATGGTTCTCCATGTACTGCATTTGCCCATTCATGTTATCAGAGAGCCATTTTTCCAGACGCGGTGCCTCTTCTTCCAAAAACTCAGCTTTACTGATTCCACACGATAAGAAGCCCAAGCGTTCTGCTTCAGCTTTGATCATCTCTGAATATTGGCTTTTTGATGCATTCATAAAAAACGACTAAGACCTTAGTGCCTTACCGGAAATTTAAAAGAGTCCACCCTGAACACTTCCTTTGTTTCTGCCAAGGTGTTTATAAGCTGCTTCTGTAACTTCCCTTCCTCTGGGGGTTCTCATTATGAAGCCTTGCTGAATAAGAAAGGGCTCATAAACTTCTTCAATAGTTTCTGCACTTTCGCTAACAGCAGTTGCAAGCGTTGTTATGCCAACAGGACCTCCTTTGAATTTATCAATGAGTGTAAGCAGAATTTTGTTGTCCATTTCATCCAACCCATGAACATCCACATTTAATGCCTTCAAAGCAAATTTGGAGATTTCTATATCAATGCTACCATTTCCTTTGATTTGAGCAAAATCACGAACTCTGCGAAGTAACGCATTGGCTATTCTTGGTGTACCTCTGCTTCGTCCGGCTATTTCTATGGCAGCTTCCATCGTGATAGCAACATTGAGTATATGTGCACTACGCTCCACTATAGTAGATAACAACTCGGTAGTATAATATTGAAGACGAGATTGAATACCGAATCGAGCACGCATGGGCGCTGTAAGCAATCCTGATCTGGTCGTAGCTCCAACCAGTGTAAATGGATTTAAATTGATTTGAACTGTGCGTGCGTTGGGACCACTCTCAATCATTATATCAATCTTATAATCCTCCATCGCAGAATATAAATATTCTTCAACAATAGGACTTAATCGATGAATTTCATCTATAAAAAGCACATCACGATCCTCTAAATTAGTTAGTAGTCCGGCTAAATCTCCCGGCTTATCCAAAACAGGGCCCGAGGTAACTTTTATACCCACTCCCAATTCATTAGCTAAAATATGAGCTAAGGTTGTTTTACCAAGACCAGGAGGACCGTGAAACAGGGTGTGGTCCAAGGCTTCGTCTCTCAAATTGGCCGCTTGTACAAAAATTTGCAAATTTTCAAGCACCTGATCCTGTCCGGCAAAATCTCCAAAAGACAAAGGTCTCAGAGCTCTTTCGATATCTAAATCGTCTTTTGAAAAGTTATCAGCTGAAGGATCAAGATTTTGATTCATGTATAATTAAATTTCTAACGTGCTTCTATTTTTAACTAATAACAAAGATAACACACTAATCCAGAAAAATCCTTTTGATTTTATATTTAGTCTACAACAATCATAGAACGCATATGCAATAGTCTAGTATATTTATTCCTACTGAAAAACCACTTATGACATATTTAATACCCAAACTATCAGAAGTCACCAGGTTTATCTAAAAACTACCTTTTTAAGCTGTTTGAAAGATCTAAATAAATTCTGGTTTGTCAGATTCCCCTATTCCTTGAGCCTTTATTAAAAATTTTAGATAAAATAACATAGCTATTACATCTGTAGAATAAATAAAGGCATCTAAAAATGAATTATTGTAGTAAAGTTCCTGAACAGGAAGCATTGCATTAACCAAAATACAACATATTGCTGCTATCAATATATAATAGCCATGTGAATATTGGTTTCTTATATAAACCATGAAACAGCAACCTAAATAATAAAATAAAGAAGCAATTATTAAAACAGCAAATCCAATGGAGTTTTTGAGGACATCGATCACCAAGCTAAAAATTGAAAACGTTAGATATAAAACCAGAAATGTCCCTATCAAAACGGACGGGCTAAATATCTCTTTGTACCTAATTTTGCTGACTGATACATAGCTTAATAAGAGATATGAAGATAAAATATAGTAGAGAGGGAGAAGAACTCCTATAAAATTAAAATAACGATCAAAATCGCTAAGAACCAATATGTCATTTATTATTATAACAGTTATGATCAAGGGGTACATAGAATTAACTTTATGTCTATGTTCGAAATAGAGCCAAATGAGAGCAAGAGATGAAAGAGTCTTAGCATATATCAATTCTGTGCCCTCAAAAAACAAACCAACTATAAAAACGGAGACAATCGATAGGCAACAGGTAATATGTGCTGGGGAAAAGTTTTTCAATATAGCATAGTTGTTTATAACCCTAAAATAGGATATATCTTCAACTTATCAAATAAATAGTTTGCTACAGCCGTTCTCATCAAAGCGATAATGGAACTATAGAGTAAAAAGAAAAAGCCTTTTCAATATCTTGAAAAGGCTTTTGTATAAATTTTATGCAATTCTAATGATGCATTTCTTCTTCGTCTTCTTGCAAGGGTGTAATCTGACTTACGTAATCCTGTCCAGCGATTACATACTCTCCGTTTTCCTTCGTCTTGCTATAGTCATATGGCCATCTGTAAACAGTTGGTAGAGCTCCTGGCCAGTTACCATGAATATGCTCTACTGGTGTTGTCCACTCCAAAGTATTCGATTTCCATGGATTTTGAACTGCTTTCTTTCCGTAGAACATAGAACTGATAAAGTTGTATAGAAATACTAATTGAGCCGCTGCGGTAATAAGTGCAAATACGGTAATTAAAATATTAGTATCAGCTAAATCATCAAAGTATGGAAAATTAGAGTTTGTATAATAACGTCTTGGTAGTCCAGCCATACCGATAAAGTGCATAGGGAAAAACACTCCGTAGGCTCCAATAGCAGTTACCCAAAAGTGAATATATCCTAAGTTTTTATTCATCATTTTACCATACATCTTAGGGAACCAATGATATACCCCGGCAAACAAACCGTATAATGCTGAGATACCCATTACCAAGTGGAAATGTGCTACTACGAAATACGTATCATGCACATTGATATCCAATGTACTATCTCCTAATATGATTCCTGTTAGACCTCCAGTAATAAAGGTAGATACTAAACCTATAGAGAATAACATGGATGGATTAAGTTGTAGATTACCTTTCCATAAGGTGGTGATATAGTTAAATGCTTTTACCGCTGACGGAATCGCAATTAATAGGGTTGTAAATGTAAATACAGAACCTAAGAAAGGGTTCATTCCTGATACAAACATATGGTGACCCCAAACGATCGTAGATAAGAATGCAATCGCTAGTATAGAAGCAACCATCGCTCGGTATCCGAAAATAGGCTTACGTGCATTTGTTGCAATAATTTCTGAAGTAATCCCTAGTGCAGGTAAAAGAACAATATATACCTCAGGGTGTCCCAAGAACCAAAATAAATGCTCAAAAAGAACCGGTGAACCTCCCTGATTATGTAGAACTTCTCCTTGAATATAAATATCACTTAAGAAAAATGAAGTTCCAAAACTTCTGTCCATTATAAGTAATAACGCAGCAGATAACAATACCGGGAAAGAAACCACACCAATAATAGCGGTTACAAAAAATGCCCAAATTGTTAAAGGTAATCTGGTCATAGACATTCCTACGGTACGTAAATTAATTACAGTCACTACGTAATTAAGAGATCCCAACAAAGAAGAAGCGATAAAAATAGCCATAGAAACCAACCAAAGTGTCATTCCTGTACCAGAACCACCAATAGCTTGTGGTAAAGCACTTAGCGGTGGATAAATTGTCCAACCTGCTGATGCAGGACCTGCCTCAGCAAATAACGAAAGTACCATTATAATACTACTTAAGAAAAATAACCAATAAGAAACCATGTTAAGGAATCCCGAGGCCATATCACGCGCTCCAATCTGTAATGGAATAAGTAAATTACTAAAAGTACCACTCAATCCTGCTGTTAATACAAAGAATACCATGATCGTACCGTGAATTGTTACCAACGCAAGATAAATACTTGGATCCATTACTCCATCAGTTCCAAATTTACCAAGCAACACTTCATAAATAGTAAATTGATGATCCGGCCATGCTAATTGCATTCTAAACAATAGTGACATTGCAATACCGATAATCCCCATGATCAATCCGGTGATTAAATACTGCTTAGAGATCATTTTATGATCTTGGCTAAATATGTACTTTGTAATAAAAGTCTCTTTGTGATGATGTCCGTGATCATCTCCATGATCATGTACGTTTGCTATTGCTGACATATCGCTATTTTTTTAATAAAATATATAAATTTTTCTTTTTCTTTCTTAGTTACTGGCTTGTGCAGAGATTTGCTCTTTGAACTGAGTCTGTGTTGCCAACCATGCATTATAATCCTCTTCAGATTCAACAATAATCTTCATCTGCATGTTGTAGTGTGATGTACCACAAATTTTATTACATAATAAGTAGTAATCAAACTCATAGTTCTCTAAAGCTTCATCACCAGCCGCTGTAAGGGCTTTGCTTTTTTCTCTACGAATCTTATTAATTGTAGCAACCTTTTCTACCATAAATTCGCTTGTACGCATTTCTTCGGTAGTTAAGGTCGGTGTGTATGAAAACTCTGTAATCATACCCGGAACAACATTCATTTGCGCTCTAAAAAATGGCATATAAGCAGAATGCAATACATCCTGAGATCTCATTTTAAAAATAACCTTTCTGTTTACCGGTAAATGTAGTTCATTGGTAATCTTATCATCCATAGCATACGTATCAGACGCATCAAGACCCAAGGTATTAACTCCTTCGATAAAACGAACATTTGCCTTTCCAAGAACATTATCCTCACCAGCGTATCTTGCTCTCCAGTCAAACTGATAAGCATACAGCTCAATTATTAAAGGATCACCATCTTCCTCATCAATATTCATGATATCAGTCCATGTAAATAACCCGTAAATAATTAATCCCGCTAAAACAATTACAGGAATAATTGTCCAAATAAATTCTAATTTATCGTTATCAGCATAAAATAACGCTTTATTATTTTTATTCCCTCGATACTTATAAGAAAAGAAATGTAATAATCCCTGAGTGATAATCTGAACAAACATAATTAACACCATTGATATTAACATCAGCTTGTCATAATCCTCACCATGCGCTGAAGCAGACTCCGGAAGAAAAAAACTATGATATTGTGTAAAACAATAAATGGTAAGTACGTATAAAAAGATAACAAAACCCAACATCAATTTACCTTGTAAATTATTGTCTTCATCATTTGCTACCTGAGAACCATCGGCTCTTTTACCTTGAGACAATTTGAAAATCTTGGACATTTGCCAAAGTGTAATTCCAAAAAGCGCTACAACTACTATAATTAAGAATACAGTCATTTTTCTCTATCTTCTTTTATACAATTCTATTTTTAATAATGAAAGTGCTTACTTTCTTTGATATAAGGATTTCCTTTGGCCAACAGCGGAGCTTTTGTAAGTGCTCCAAAGACAACGAATAGGAACAATCCTAAAAACAACAGTACCGCACTAATCTCACTTAAACCAATGAACCAGGATTCTCCCACCGTCGCCGGCATAACCATATTAAACACGTCTATATAATGTCCACATAAAATCATGATTCCAGCCATTACAACAAACCAGTTAAGACGTTTGAAATCGCTATTCATAAGAATCAATAATGGAAATATAAAGTTCATTATTAACATACCAAAAAACGGTAATTTATAGTCTTCAATTCGCGTTATGAAATAGGTTACCTCTTCAGGTATATTGGAGTACCAAATCAACATAAACTGAGAGAACCAAAGGTACGTCCAGAAAATACTAATCCCAAACATAAATTTAGCTAAGTCATGTATATGACTATTGTTTACGAACTCTAAGTACCCTCTTGATTTAAGATAAATAGTTATCAGAGCTATAGTCGTTATTCCTGACACAAATAAACCAGCAAAAACATACCAACCAAACAACGTACTGAACCAATGTGGATCAAAACTCATAATCCAATCCCAAGACATCATAGATTCCGTATAAATAAAGAACACCAAAAAGCCGGCAGATATCTTAAAACTTTTCTTATACCACTTGTTATCTACAGCGTCTTCATCTTGTTTTCTAGAATATTTAACAGCAAAGTGACGGTATAAAATCCAACCACCCATAAAAATAGCTGCACGAATGATAAAACCAGTACCGTTAAGCCATCCTGATTTACCCTGTATTAGAGCATCATGTGCTACAACTTCGGGATCTGCCCATACAAAAAGATGGTTTACATGGAAACCGGATAAAGCCAGTATAACAAATAAAATCAGTCCTCCTGGAACTAAATAGGCCGTTATCGCTTCCATCACCCTAAACAAAACAGGTGACCATCCAGCTTGTGCTGCAAATTGAATAGCATAAAACGCAAGAACTCCCAGAGCAATCATAAAGAAGAAAAAGGCAGCGATATACAATGCAGCCCATGGCTTGTTTTGCAATTGATGAAGAATATGCTCGTAATGAGCATCACCTTCATGAGCATCCTTGTCTAATGGTGCTTCTGCATGAATCGTATTCCCTGCGTGCACCTCATTCTCGGCAACAACACTTTCTCCATGACCTGCGCCATGATCATCGTGTGATGCCATCATTTCCTTTACTTCTTCTATAGAACCTGGGGTCGTTGCAAATCCAGCAACAAGCCCTATAAGTCCAACAACAACTAGAATGATAGAAAATAATCTTAGTCTATTTGATAGCGTATACATATTTATAAAATATCGTTATTCTTAAATTTAGTATTTACTAGTGTGCACTAGCTGTGTTTTCTTCTGGTCTTGCTTCAACAGCAGGAATAAGATTTTCTTGTATCTCCACTCCTTCCGTATCAATACGTGGAGCACGACCTTCTAGCTCTGCTTTAAGTTTCTCAACATACTGAACAATCTGCCAACGTTCATTTTCATCTGTCTGTGCGGCATAAGATCCCATTGAATTAATACCGTAGTACATTACGTGATAGATGCTCCCTTCGGTAATAGCTCTTCCAGCATCATCATAACTTGGTACTCCAAGGATTTTTTCTCGCTGTACCAACGTTCCTTTTCCATCACCCTTATCTCCATGACAAATCGCACAGTAGATCGTATACAATTGCTGTCCTGCAGCTTCATTCTCTTTTGTATATGGCAAAGGATTTTTCAGCTCAGCTTTTGCGCTCTGATATCCATCATTTGAATTATCATAGTCGTAGGGCATCCATCCTCTCGGCACAGAACCATCAACCGGTAACTTCGCCTCTTGTTCATTTTCAAAAACAGTATACTCTCCATAAGCTTCATATCCTACCGATGTATACATGTTTGGCATGTACTGATAATTAGGTTTTGAATCTTTCTGACAAGAAACACCTGCGATCAATACAAATGCAACTGCTATATTTTTTATGATACTCTTCATGTTAATTGTGCTTATCAATTAAACTAACCTCTACAGCTCCTGTATTACTCAAAAACTTCGACAACTCCTCTACATTATGTCCAGTTGTATCAACTTCCATCAAGAAGTGATCATCTGTGGTTCTAACATCAGGATTCTCTGCTTGTTTGAATGGCCACAATTTACTTCTCATAAAAAAAGTTATAACCATTAAATGCGCAGCAAAAAATACTGTAAGTTCAAACATGATGGGTACAAAAGCCGGCATGTTCTCAATATAACTGAAGCTTGGTTTTCCTCCGATATCCTGAGGCCAATCTTCAATCATAATATAGTTCATCATAGTAATGGCAACTGTTAGCCCCACACATCCATATAAGAAGGAGGTTATAGCTAATCTAGTTGGCGCAAGACCCATGGCCTTATCTAAACCGTGAACCGGAAAAGGCGTATACACCTCTTCAATATGGTATTTTGCTTCACGAGTCTGCTTTACTGCTTGCATAAGCAGATCATCGTCCTTATATAAAGCGTGTATTACTTTTGAAGACATACTCTAGTTGTTTTTTAATTTTAGTGCCTGACCTGCCCAATCATCTCTTTGTGCTCTACCTGGGAAAGCATCTATGATACTATCTAACAAATCGTATTCTCTAGCGGTCATTCTACTTACTTGATCGTACGTATAAATTCCTAACTGATGGAGTTTTTGTTCCATTATCGGTCCAATACCGCTTATCTTTTTGAGATCATCAGGAGTCTGCGTTTTTGGATCATACACTCCAATAGTTTGCAGCATACTATCAATTTGGTCTTTTTGCATTTCAGTATCCACTATTGCATCAGCGTTAACTGTTGGTTCATGACCTTCGTCATTTAACATAGTATCATCTGTATTCGTTGCAGAATTAGATACCGGTTGACGTGTTATTGAATCAAAATGATCTACATCATCCCCATGCTCTGCTCTCAATTTCTTATATTTTTCACCAGAAGATTTAAGTATAGATTTCACCTCTGCTTGTGCTATAACAGGAAACGTTCTAGCGTATAATAAGAATAATACAAAGAAGAACCCAATTGTTCCAATAAAGATACCTATATCAACAAAGGTTGGCGAAAACATCGTCCATGATGATGGTAAATAATCTCTATGTAATGATGTAACGATAATTACAAAACGCTCGAACCACATTCCAATATTTACAACTATTGAAATAAAGAAAGAGAACATGATACTTCTTCTCAATTTTGGAAACCACATGAATTGTGGAGAAAATACATTACAAGTCATCATTGCCCAATATGCCCACCAATATGGTCCGGTTGCTCTGTTTAAGAACGCATATTGTTCATACTCTACTCCAGAGTACCAGGCAACAAATAATTCGGTTATATAAGCTACCCCCACAATAGATCCGGTAATCATGATAACTATATTCATCAACTCAATATGCTGGATGGTTATATAGTTTTCAAGATTTGAAACCTTTCTCATTATAATTAACAGGGTATTTACCATTGCAAAACCAGAGAAAATCGCTCCTGCCACAAAGTAAGGAGGGAAAATTGTGGTATGCCATCCCGGTATAACTGAGGTTGCGAAATCAAATGATACAATTGTATGTACAGATAGTACCAGTGGTGTTGCCAAACCGGCTAATACCAACGAAACTTCTTCAAAACGTTGCCAATCTTTTGCTCTACCGCTCCATCCAAAAGAAAGGATACCGTAAATCTTTTTATTAAAAGGTGTAATCGCACGGTCTCTGATCATTGCAAAATCAGGTAAAAGACCCGTCCACCAGAATACTAAAGAAACTGATAAATACGTAGAAATCGCAAATACATCCCAAAGTAATGGCGAGTTAAAGTTCACCCACAAAGAACCGAATTGATTAGGAATTGGCAGTACCCAATAGGCCAACCAAGGTCTCCCCATGTGAATGATAGGAAACAAACCTGCCTGTATAACCGAAAATATGGTCATGGCTTCTGCAGATCTGTTAATCGCCATTCTCCATTTTTGACGGAAGAGTAAGAGTACCGCAGAAATCAGTGTTCCGGCGTGACCAATACCAACCCACCAAACGAAGTTAGTAATATCCCAAGCCCATCCTACTGTTTTGTTTAATCCCCAGGTTCCTATACCTGTTGATATTGTATAAGTTATACAACCTAAACCCCAAAGGAAAGCAATAAGCGCGATAGAAAAGACTATCCACCAAGATTTATTTGCTTTACCCTCAACTGGTGCTACTACATCCACTGTTACGTCGTGGTACGTTTTATCGCCAGTTATTAAAGGCTTTCTTATAGGTGCTTCGTAATGAGACATAATCCTTTATAATTGAATTGATTCTTGATTAATTTAATTAAGCTTCTGTTGTGTTTCTAACTTTTGTGTGATATATCACATTAGGCTTAGTACCAACACTTTCTAATAAATGATACATACGATCATCCGCTTTAAGCCCTGCTATTTTACTATCCTTATCATTTATATCACCAAATGCAATAGCTCCAGAAGAACAAGCTGCCGAACAAGCGGTCTTAAACTCACCATCCTTTATAGCTCTACCCTCTCTTTTGGCATCAAGAATAGTTTTTTGCGTCATTTGAATACACATTGAACATTTCTCCATAACACCTCTTGAACGTACCGTAACATCTGGATTTACAACCATTCGTCCTAAGTCATTGTTCATGTGGTAATCAAACTCATCATTACCATTATACAAGAACCAGTTGAAACGTCGAACCTTATACGGACAGTTGTTCGCACAGTATCTAGTTCCCACACAACGGTTATATGCCATATGGTTCTGTCCTTGTCTACTATGTGACGTAGCTGCTACAGGACATACAGTCTCACAAGGAGCATGGTTACAATGTTGACACATTACCGGCTGAAAAGCCACTTGTGGATTATCTGAAGGTAATTCCATTTCTCCGAACTCGGATAAGGAACTTCCTAAACCTGAAATATTATCTTTTTTAGTATCATCACCTTCAAAGCTATCCTCTGAAGAATAATAACGGTCAATTCTCAACCAGTGCATATCTCTCGATTTACGCACTTCGTCTTTACCTACAACAGGCACATTATTCTCTGCGTGACAAGCAATTACACAAGCCCCACATCCTGTACATGCATTAAGATCGATGGATAAATTAAAATGATGTCCTACGGAGCGATCAAATTCATCCCACAAATCCACCTCTGGAGAGGTAACTTCATATTCGATATGATTTTTACTTACTTCCGGAACTGCATTCCAAACATGCTTATCCTTTGTATTAAAAATTTCTAATGTGGTTTCTTTTATAATATCTCCACGACCCATTAAAGTATTGTGCAATTGTACACAAGCAAACTCATGCACTCCTTCTGCAGGAGTTACAGTTACCGTCTGGGTATCGTTTTGATTTACATAAAGCGGATAAGCGTTTACTCCTACCTGCATTTCTTCTTTTAAAGCTTTTGACTTGCCATAACCTAGTGCTAAACCTACAGACCCTCTAGCTTGTCCGGGCTGAATAAGCACAGGAACAACAACTGAACCTACACCGTTTAATTCAACTTTGGCGTAACTTCCGTTAAGCGCACCATTTGCCACATGTTCATTCATCAAACCTAATGCATCCGCATCAGCTCTAGAAACTGTCAAATAGTTATCCCACGAAACTCTCGAAATAGGATCCGGCATTTCCTGCAACCATGGATTGTTAGCCTGCTGACCATCTCCCAAAGATGTTTTAGTATACAACGAAAGCTCCATTCCAGAAGTTTGTGCAGCTGACAAACGTCTAAAGGCAGCACCTGCATTTAAAGAAGCCCCTTCTGATGTTGCTACCTGATCTCCCTCTGATGACGCAATTGCATCTGTAAGCGCCTGTTTAGGCATCGCCGGAGTAACCAATACTCCATCATGAAGTGCTTGATTCCAAGGTGTGTTTCCTAAAACTCCAGTCCAGGTATTTTCGATATAATCATTATATTCCATTGTGTTACCCAACCACTTCAACAAAGTAGATTGAAACTGTCGTGTATCAAACAACGGACGTATAGTAGGTTGTGTTAAGCTGTAACTTCCTTTCTTTAACTCTACATCACCCCAAGACTCCAAATAATGAGGGGTTGTAGCAATGTAGTTACAAAGTGAAGCTGTTTCATCATCGTGCATTGTAAATGCGACCGAAACATCAACTTTTTCTAAACCTGCTTTAAACTCTTTTGCGTTATATAAAGAATACATCGGATTCACACCAGCAATAAGAATTCCTCCTATTTTACCAGCATTCATATCAGCTACCAATTGTGCAACCGTCTTTGTACTTCCTTGTCTTATTTTTCTTGGTGTGTCCTCATTAAATGCTTTTGTATTAAGCGCTTTGTTAATAGCCAAAACCACCATCTGTGCATCCACATCAGCAATTCCGGAGACAACCACCGCATTACTACCTGCTTTTTGCAGTTGCTTAGCAGCACTTACCACCGCTGCATCTATCGTAGGCCCTAACGCACTTTTTGACCCAGCACCTGTAACATATGCATACAATGCAGCCAATACTTGCTTTTGTTGCGTCGGAGTAACCGGCACTCGCGTGTCAGCATTAGCTCCACTTAGCGACATATTGGATTCAAACTGGATATGCTTTGACATTTTTCCGTTTTTTGGAACACGTCCTTTTGCATAACCACCATCATATCCACCACCTTGCCAATCTCCTAAGAAATCTGCCCCAACACTTACTATTGTTGAAACCTTTGAAAAATCATAATCCGCCAAAGCACGCACTCCATAAACAGCCTCATAAGCATCTAACGCTTCTGAAGATGAGATTGCATCATATACAACATGTCGTGTGTTTGGATATTGCGCTTTAAATTCTGAAAGCAAACGATCGGTAGAAGGACTTGCAAATGTTTGTGTCAACACTGCTATATCTTTTCCTTGAATCGCTTTTAATTTTGCAGGAATCTCTTTATCCAAGACGTCCCAAGAAACATCTTTTCCTTCTGCTTTTGGACCTTGTAAACGTGTATTATCATACAATGACAATACTGAAGCATGAACTCTGGCGTTCGCACTTCCATTTGTTTTTGCAAGATCATTATTTTCAATCTTGATAGGTCGACCTTCTCTAGTTTTCACTAAAACGCTAGCAAAATCGTACCCATCAGCTATTGTTGTCGCATAATAATTTGCTACTCCCGGCACAATTCGCTCAGGTTGTACAACGTAAGGAATGGATTTTACCACAGGCCCCTCACATGCTGCTAAAGATGCAGCTGCTGTACTAAAACCTACATATTTAAGAAAATCCCGACGCGTAGTCGATGAATTTTCCAACGAGGATTTGTCCCCCAAAAATTCATCCGTAGGTATTTCGTTTACGAATTCATTTTGTTGTAGCGTCTCAACAACAGAACTATTTTCATTTAGCTCTTCAACACTTTTCCAGTATTTCTTGTTTGATGACATATATATCTAATATTAGCTTCTTACTGTTGCCGAATTTACATTCGGTAAAATTTTAATTAATAGTGACATTTACCACATTCTAACCCGCCCATCTGAGCTGCAGTTAACTGGTCAACACCATATTTCTTAGAAAGTTCCTCATGAATCTTTTCATAGTATTCATTACCAGCCACCTTGACATTAGTCTCACGGTGACAGTTAATACACCAACCCATTGTTAACGGAGCGTGTTGATACATGATTTCCATTTCCTCTACCGGTCCGTGACATTTCTGACATTCAACACCAGCCACCATAACGTGCTGAGAGTGATTGAAATATGCGAAGTCAGGTAAGTTATGGATTCTAACCCATTTTACCGGCTCGGTTTTTCCTGTATACGATTGACTGGTTTCATCCCACCCTACTGCTTTGTACAGTTTTTGGATTTCCCCGTCGTAAAATTCTTTAGAATATTCTTCAGTTGCTGTTGCTTCAGCAACTTCACCGATAGATTTATGACAATTCATACACACATTAAGCGAAGGTATACCAGAGTGTTTAGACACTCGAGCAGAAGAATGACAGTACTTACAGTCTATTTCATTTTCACCTGCATGAATTCTATGCGAATAGTGTATAGGCTGAATTGGCTCATATCCTTGATCAATACCAACTTGCATAAAGTATCCATATACAAAATACCCACTGGTTAATAACAAGAATACCACAGAAACCAATACTAAGAATTGATTTTGTATAAACGCCTTCCAAATAGGTGTTCTTTGCGTAGCAGTTTCCTCATAAAGCTCTACGCCATTTGCCGCAGCAAAATTACGAAGGGTCTTATTTACTAAGAAAAGAATAACAACCAACATTAAAAACACCACAGCCAACGCTACCAATATAATATCTGTTGATACACTTGACTTACCAGTATAATCAATAGGCTGAACCCCTACAGCAGAAGCTTCAGGCACTGCTTTTGGCACCATTACATATGCCAAAATATCATCGATATCAGCATTTGATAATTGGGGAAAAGCATTCATCGCTGTTTTATTATACTCTTCATAAATAGCTACCGCCTGAGGATCACCAGCAGCAATCATCGCAGCACTATTTTTTATCCAAGAATACAACCACTCTCGATCTCGCCTATCCGTAACACCATACAGCGCCGGACCGGTCATTTTTTTATAACGTTTGTGACAAGCTGCACAAAGCGAATTAAACAATTCTTTACCCTTGGCCACATCACCGCCGTCAGAGGTTTCTTCTACAGCAGTGTTCGCTACAGCAGCTTCCTCCTGTGCAAATGCAGGACTAAATAAAGTGAATAAAAAAACAGTTCCTAGGATAAGGAGTCTGGAGGCTGAATGTCGGTATTTCACCTGTTTCATATTATAAGTAGAATTATCGTCAAATTTTTGGTACGGTTTTTTCTTAATTAGTTAAAAAATACTACGGACCAATGCTAATTAATTCGACGACAAAAGTACTATAATAAGTCGATTTTGGAAATGTTAGCGATCTGTTAAGTATTAATTTATAACAATTCTAAATAATAATTTTTTATAAAATTGAGTTATTAAACTTTACCTTTACCGCAAATATATTGTAATGAGAATTTTAAACAAAAATAGCTATATAACCTTTTCGGGAATTTGTCTTTTGAGCAGTTTTAATCTAATGGCTCAGGACACCTTGAGAACCAATCCAGACGTTGAAAATCAGTTAAAATTACTTGTAGAAAATCAAATTGAGCGTCCTCAAGGTCAAATTACAATCAATCAAGATCCCAAAATAACACATCTACTGGATGTGAAATCAAAAATGGATAAAGACGGTGCCTTCAGTGACCGTTATAAGATTCAATTATATTACGGTAACCTGAATCAGGCCAATGATATTAAAAAATCTGCTGACACAGCATTTCCCGAATGGAGAACCTCCATTAAATGGGAAACTCCTAACTACAAAGTATGGCTAGGCAATTACAGGAGTCGTTTGGAAGCAGACAGAGCCCTTATGCAAGTACGCAAGGAGTTTCCATCAGCTTTCATCTTCAAACCAGAAAAATAGGCGATTTATCTAACACTGATATCACAAACAAAAAAACCCGGTAACATAAATGCTACCGGGTTTTTCATATCTATTTTAATCTGTCTATTTCAATTTCTTTTTGACAGCTACTTCTTGATAAGCTTCTACCACATCACCTTCTTTAATATCATTGTAGTTCTTGATTTGTATACCACAATCATATCCTTTACTTACCTCTTTCACATCATCTTTAAATCGTTTTAACGATGCCAACTCCCCAGTATAGACAACTACACCTTCGCGAATTAGGCGGATACCAGAGTTTCTAAAAATCTTACCGCTTTGAACCATACAACCTGCAATCGTTCCAACTTTAGAAATCTTAAAGGTTTCACGAATCTCTGCCGTACCTGTAATCTCTTCTTTCATCACCGGCGATAACATACCTTCCATAGCATCCTTAAGATCATTAATCGCATCATAAATGATAGAATACATTCTGATATCGATTTCTTCTTTATCTGCTAACATTCTAGCATTACCTGCTGGTCGAACATTAAATCCGATTATAATTGCATCAGAAGCTGATGCTAACAACACATCACTCTCGGTGATGGCACCAACTGCCTTATGAATAATATTTACATGAATCTCTTCGGTAGATAATTTTTGGAATGAATCGGTCAATGCCTCAACAGAACCATCCACATCTCCTTTGAGAATAATATTTAATTCTTTGAAATCACCTAAAGCGATACGACGTCCAATCTCATCTAATGTAATATGACGTTGCGTACGTACAGATTGTTCTCTATGTAATTGCGCTCGTTTTGCCGCAATATCTTTAGCTTCTCTTTCATCTTCAAGGACACTAAACTTATCTCCTGCCTGCGGCGCCCCATCGAGTCCTAATATAGATACCGGTGTAGACGGTCCAGCTTCCTTCACGTTTTTACCACGTTCGTCCTGCATTGCCTTTACCTTACCACTATTACGACCTGCCAGTACGTAGTCTCCAATTTTCAAGGTTCCATTTTGAACTAAAATTGTCGACACATAACCACGTCCTTTATCCAAGAAAGCTTCTACCACAGTACCTGCCGCCATACGGTCAGGATTCGCTTTTAATTCTAAAATCTCTGCTTCAAGCAATACTTTTTCTAGTAGCTCTTTAACACCAAGACCCGTTTTTGCAGATATATCATGGGATTGAATCTTACCTCCCCAGTCTTCTACCAATAAATTCATAGAAGCTAACTTCTCCTTTATCTTATCCGGATTAGAGGTTTGCTTATCAACCTTATTGATTGCAAACACTATAGGAACTCCAGCAGCCTGCGCATGACTAATTGCCTCTTTTGTTTGTGGCATCACATCATCATCTGCTGCAATTACAATAATAGCAATATCTGTTACCTGAGCACCACGAGCACGCATCGCGGTAAACGCTTCGTGACCCGGTGTATCTAAGAATGCCATTTTCTGGCCATTCTCAAGTTGCACTCCGTAGGCACCAATATGTTGTGTTATACCACCGCTCTCGCCAGCAATAACATTCTCTTTACGAATATAATCCAACAAGGAAGTTTTACCATGATCCACATGCCCCATTACAGTAACTATAGGTGCACGTAATTGTAAATCCTCCGGAGCATCTATAACCTCCTCAATTGATTCCTCAATATCCGATGTAACAAAATCAACCTCATAACCAAATTCATCTGCAACGATAGATAGTGTTTCGGCATCCAGACGCTGATTCATGGTCACCATGATACCCAACGACATACAGGCAGAAATTACCTTTGTAGTAGACACATCCATCATCGTAGCCACTTCAGACACAGTAACAAACTCAGTTACTTTAAGAACTTTATTCTCCTGTTCTTGCTGCGCTACATCATCCTCCACTTTTTGACGGTGTTGATCACGTTTATCACGACGATATTTAGCTGCTTTAGATTTTGAGGTTTTACCTTGAAGTTTTTCAAGGGTTTCTCTAACCTGCTTTTGAACTTCTTCTTCGCTAGGCTCTTCTTTAACAATCGGAGTACGTTTCCCTTTTACAGGACCGCGACCTCTTGCAGGACCTCTGTTAGGACCTCCTCCTCTATTACCAGGGCCAGAACCACTGCCTGTACCTTGCTTACTTATACGACGACGACGTTTCTTAGGATCTCCCGAAGTTTTATCAGTCTTATCATCCTTCTTTTTAACAGGCTTTTTAAATTGAGAAAGATCAATCTTTTGACCTGTGAAATTAGGGCCGTCTAATTTTTTATACTTTGTTTCTACCAATTCAGATTCTGAAGAAGCTGTTTCTTCGGACTCTTCCTCCGCTTTTGCTTTTGGAGCTTCAGGACCCTTTTCAGCTTTTTTCTTTTCTAAATCAATAGGAGCTTGCTTTGTAATCTTAAGACCTTTTTTGACAGGCCTATTAGATACAACCTCAGGTTCAGAAACTTTCTTTTCCTCTTTCACTGGTTCAGATTTCTTCTCAACAACCGGAGCCTCTTTTTTACTCTCCTCTTTTTGGGCAGATTCCTCAACTTTTTCGGACTGATCGGAGGCATCTTCTTTCTTTTCAAGTTCAATTTTACCGACTTGCTTAGGTCCGCTTAACTGAGCTTTGGCTTTTATTACTTCTCGGGCTTCTGCTTGCTTACGCTTTTCCTCCTGCTCATTTTCAATCTGTACACGCAGCGCTTCCTTCTCTTTCTTCTTTTCTTCACCCACCTCTTTAGAAGCGACCTTTTTACTCTTATCGGTTTGAAACTCATCAAATAAGAGCTGATAGATCTCTGAAGAAATTTTTGTGGTAGGACGCGAGTCTATCTCATGACCTTTTGAATTCAAAAAGTCAACAGCCCGATCTAGCGAGATATTGAATTCGCGTAATACCTTATTTAATCTCATTGTTTTTGCTTCAGCCATAAATGCCTTTTATTTTATGCTCAAATATAATTTAATTGTATTTATTAATCTTCGAATTCTGATTTTAATATTCTAAGAACTTCGTTTACAGTTTCTTCTTCAAGATCTGTACGTTTAACCAAGTCGGCTGCATCTTGCTCAAGGATACTCTTTGCTGTATCCAAACCAATTTTGGCAAATTCCTCAATTATCCAAGAATCAATTTCATCAGTAAATTCTGTTAATTCTACATCTTCTTCAACACCTTCTCTAAATACGTCTATTTCATAACCCGTTAGCTGTCCTGCTAATCTAATATTATGTCCACCTCTACCAATTGCTTTAGACACTTCTTCTGGTCGAAGCATCGCTTGTGCTCTATTGTTTTCTTCATCAATTTTGATGGAAGTAACTTTTGCCGGACTTAACGCACGGGTAATATATAATTGTACGTTATTCGTATAGTTAATAACGTCAATGTTTTCATTTCCTAATTCACGTACTATTCCGTGAATACGAGAACCTTTCATCCCAACACATGCTCCAACAGGATCAATTCGATCATCATAAGAGTCTACAGCAACTTTGGCTTTTTCACCCGGAATACGCACAACTTTTTTAACTGTAATCAAACCGTCAAAAACTTCAGGAATTTCAGATTCAAAAAGTTTTTCAAGAAACAATGGAGATGTTCTGGACATTATAATTGCAGGTTTATTTCCCTTCAATTCTACCGACTCAATTACACCACGCACATTTTCTCCTTTACGAAAGAAATCTGAAGGAATTTGTTTTTCCTTCGGAAGGATGATTTCATTCCCTTCGTCATCTAATAATATAATTGCTCTATGACGAATATGGTGCACTTCTGCTGTATATATATCGCCTTCTAAATCCTTAAATTGTTTGTAGATATTTGTGTTGTCATGCTCATGAATTTTAGAAATAAGATTCTGACGTAGCGCTAATATTGAACGTCTTCCTAAATCTATAAGCTTTACTTCTTCAGAAACATCTTCACCAACCTCAAAATCAGGTTCAATTTTTCTTGCAGCAGTAATAGATATTTCTTGATTATCATCTTCTACCTCACCATCAGCAACAACAACACGGTTTCTCCAGATCTCCATATCTCCCTTATCCGGATTAATAATAATATCGAAGTTATCATCGCTTCCAAATTTTTTCTTCAAAGCGTTGCGAAACACATCTTCTAGGATCGCCATCAGGGTCACACGATCTATTAATTTATCATCCTTAAATTCTGAAAATGACTCTATTAATGCGATATTTTCCATATCAATTATATTATTAAAATGTTATCATAACTTTAGCGTTCTTAATCTCGTCAAATGCAACACGCTGCTCTTTTACAACAGTCACCTTACCTTTACCTACAGGCTTAGGTTCTCTTGCTTTCCATGTCAACGTTATTGACTCATCATCTGTTGCAATCATTTTACCCTCTATTGTCTCCTTTTCGGTAACAACTTTTACGGTTCTACCAACATTTTTTGGATATTGTCGTCGGTGCACGAGTCCTTCACTCACCCCGGCTGACATAACCTGTAAGGAAAAATCCTCTTCTTCACGGTCAAGATTATGTTCAATAGCTCTACTTACTTCAATACAATCTTCTACTGTAACCCCCTCATCGCCATCAATGACTATTCCGATTTGATTATCAGCATTAATTTCACAACTAATCAAAAACAACTGCTCATTTTGTTGCAATGCTTCTTCTAACAAGCTATTTACTTTCTCTTTTAACGACATACATAGATAAAAAGAGGGGACTTTTCGTCCCCTCAATTTGGTTTTTTAATTTCAACGCTGCAAAGATAGTAATAATATCTTAGATACAAAATCTAGTTGATAATCAATTTATTTGTAAATTTAAGTAATCATATAGTGCCCCCAAAACGCCAGACTAATTATCTCACATTATGCAATAGCATTTTATGTATTCTCTTTGCTAGTGTAATGTGTAAATTTTATTTATTAATCTTTTAAATACTATTATTATGATAAGAAGTATACTGGTTCCCACAGATTTTTCTACGCAAGCTGAAAGCGCCTTAAGAGTTGCTGCGCAAATTGCAAAAAAAACAAATGCAAAAATTTACCTGCTTCATATTTTGGAACTACCGCTGCATTTGACAGATTTGATGTCAACAGGTAATCCTGCACCAGCTCCCGAAGCGGTTTTCTTTATGAAACGCGCACATCAAAAGTTTGAGGAGATTATGGAGCAACCCTATCTAGAGGGCCTTGAAGTTATCGAGACAGTTAGTTTTGAAGGCATTCTAGACGGTATTATTGATGCAAGTGATAAAAATAAAGTAGACATCATTGTCATGGGCTCTCATGGATCTTCAGGGTTTGAAGAATTGTTTATTGGCTCCAACGCCGAAAAAGTAGTAAGAACTTCAAAAAAGCCGGTACTAGTCATCAAAGAGGATTGCAATATATTTGAAGTCAACGATTTTGTGTATGCAACCAATTTTGATGAAGAGGATAAAAAAAATCTAGTGGCTGCCAGTGAATTTGCTAAACAAATAGGCGCAAAACTTCATTATGTCTGGATCAATACCGCCAACGGCTTTAAGACAACTTATGAGATTGAAGAGAAAATGAATAACTTAATTAAAGGGTTAGCTATAGAAAACTACAGTTTAAATATCTACAATGATGACTCGGTAGAAAAAGGTATTTTACATTTTGCAGCGTCCATGAAAGCCGGACTTATTGGCATCAGTACGCATGGCAGAAAAGGAATTTCTCATTTTATCAATGGTAGTTTAAGTGAGGATGTCGTAAATCACGCTAAGCGCCCTGTTCTTACGTACCAAATATAAAATTCATTTTCACCCAAACAATTCAGCAAAGGTTTGTTACTTATAAAACCTTTGCTGAATTTTCTTATTTTATAACATTTTGTTGGCAAATTGACAGAAAACGGGTTAAAATGATCCTAATTTTGTGTTGGTTATAATTTTTTTAACAACACTCTCTTCTAAATTTATAGTATTAAAAGCTACAAACATGAAGGACAACCACACAAACCAGATTCTTAGCGAAATGAGAAAATTGATCTCATCCAGCCTAAACATGCCGCTAAAAGAAAAAGAAACTTTACAAGCTGTACATATTAGTGTATTAAAAATGTATTTCAACGCTAAAGAAGTGATCTACAATCCTGAGACCTCCGAAATACAGCTACAAATAAATGATCCTGGAGCTAACGATATTTTTGTAAAGCTGTCCTGCGAAAATCTAGAAGAACTCTTATACTCCTGCTTATTAGATGACGCTAAAAGCATCTATTTTTATCGTAACATGATTTCTTATTGCAACATGAAGTACTCTGCGTAATAGTAAATCAGGCAGCCTCTGATCACTACAAAACCCAAAAAAACAGACACTATATAAACAAAAAAAAGAGTAACTAAAACAGTTACTCTTTTTTGTTGGTCTACTAGGGCTCGAACCTAGACTCTTCTGGACCAAAACCAGACGTGTTGCCAGTTACACCATAGACCAATACCTCATTGCGGGTGCAAATTTAAGACATTCTTTTTCCTCTGCAAACATTTTTTAAAAAAAAATTGAAAAATTTTATCGAAATCAAAAAATCCTCCTAAAATCAAAATAATGGTGATTGGTTAATCGTTAAGAAAAAAATTAAGGTGTGACTATTTTTATTACTAAATTCGCCTTTTTGTTACTAATCTATTTGACTGTATGAATTCTTTTAACTTTGCTAAGTGGAATAAAATTTTAGGGTGGTTGGTTTTTATTATCTCTCTATGCACCTATTGGTTGACAGTAGAACCCACCGCAAGCTTCTGGGATGCAGGAGAATACATAGCAACATCATCTAAACTTCAAGTCGGTCATCCCCCGGGAGCTCCATTATTTCAAATGATTGGGGCGTTTGCTTCCATTTTTGCTTCAGATCCAACACAAATAGCCTTAATGGTAAACCTCACATCAGCTTTTGCCAGTGCTTTTGCCATACTTTTTATGTTTTGGTCTATCACCTTACTATTGCGTAAACTAATTGTAATCGAAGATAAGTTTACTACAAGTAAGGGAATGGCAGTCTTGGGAAGTGCATTTGTGGGTTCGCTCGCTTTCTCTTTTACAGATAGCTTTTGGTTTAACGCGGTCGAAGCCGAAGTGTATGCCATGGCAACCTGTATTCTCTCTTTACTTTTTTATCTCGGATTATTATGGGAACGTGACATCCACAAGCCCAGAGGAAATAAATGGCTTATCCTGATTTGTTTTATCGTAGGACTTTCATTTGGGGTGCATTTTATGGGACTACTCTCTATACCTGCCATAGGTCTTCTTTATTACTTCAAAAACTATAAAGAGGTAACTATTAAAAGTTTTGTTATAGCGAATATTGTAGTTGTCGCAATCCTGCTATTCATTTTTAAATTATTACTCCCATCAACACTCAAATTCTTTGGTGCGGCCGAAGTGTTTTTTGTAAATTCCATGGGGATGCCGTTTAACTCCGGAACCATTATTGCCGGATTACTAATCATAGCTGCATTCTATTTTGGTCTAAAGTATACTCGAAAAAAAGCTTATACTCAAATCGACACCTTGCTATTATGTATCCTCTTTATTTTGATCGGATTCTCAAGTTGGATCATGCTCCCAATTCGAGCTAATGCTGGTACTGTAATCAATGAAAATAACCCAAATAATGCCAGAGAGTTACTGGCATATTACAATCTGGAACAATATCCGGAAACCCATTTATTTTACGGACCTCAATTTACCGAAATTTACGGCCAGCTTGATGAGAATCAACCTTATGTGGATGACAAGCCAAAATATGAAAAGGACGAGAAATCCGGGAAATATGTAATTGTAAATGACTGGAAAAATGCCAAACAAAACATTGATGATGCTCACAAGGCTTTTTTACCGCGTATGTGGAGTACCGAGCATATCAAAAACTATATGGAATTCACCGGACCCATTAAATTTACTATTAAACCGGAATATCAGAACGAACAAGAATTATTAAGTGCTGTCACACAGTTTAGAAGAGAATACGCACGCGGTAAGCTGGATAATGACGATTACGATAAATTTTTAAGATCTTTCGGATCCTATATTAATGTCCAAAAACCTTCGTTTGCTGATAATGTACGATACCTCTTTGAGTATCAAATCGGGTATATGTACTGGCGATATTTTATGTGGAATTTTGTCGGAAGACAGGATGATGTACAGGGTGAGTATACTAACCTGCATGGTAATTGGCTAAGCGGTATTAAATTTATTGATGAAGCCCGATTAGGGTCGCAGGATAATTTGCCTAGTGATGCGCTTAAGAATAAAGCGCGTAATACCTATTATTTTTTACCACTCCTTTTAGGTATTCTTGGCTTTGTTTTTCAATTAAAAAGAGATAAAAAGAATTTTTGGGTACTGTTTATTTTCTTTTTATTTACCGGACTGGCTCTAAAGATTTACCTCAACGAACGCCCATTCGAACCCAGAGAGCGTGATTACGCATTAGTAGGTTCCTTCTATGTATTCGCTATTTGGATAGGTTTTGGGGTATACGCATTGTTCGACCTGCTTAAAGGTTACCTCAAACCAAAAATTTTGGCACCGATCGTAACCGTGGTAAGTTTGCTTGCGGTGCCCGTAGTACTAGCCGCCCAAAACTGGGACGATCACGATCGTTCTAATCGTTATACAGCACAGTCTATGGCCAAAATGTATTTGCAATCCTGTCAAGAGGATGCCATTTTATTCACCATTGGTGATAACGATACGTTTGCTCTATGGTATGCTCAAGAAATTGAAGGGTATCGTACTGATGTAAGAACAGTTAATACCAGCCTTTTTGCAACCGATTGGTATATCGATCAGATGAAGCGTGCTGCATATGACAGTAAGCCGATACCATCACAGCTAACTCATGATTTTTACAAATGGGGTAATAATGATGCTATTTACTATAAGCAGGTAACTACAGACACCATGCTTATTAAGAATTGGATTCGCTGGATAGAAACCGACGATCCAAGAACCAAAGGAGATTTACAGAGCGGAAAGAAAGTTAACACCTTCCCTACAAAACATATACGTATACCTGTAGATAAAGAAGCGGTTTTACGCAATGGTATTGTAGCTGCAGAAGATGCAGATCTTATTGTTCCTTATATTGACATTCATCTTAAAGGTGATTTACTTTTCAAAAACCGCCTTTTAATGTTAGATATCATCGCAAACAATAATTGGGAACGTCCAATTTACTTCACCGGCGGTAGCTTTGGAGATGATGATTATTTATGGATGAAGGAATATTTGCAACTGGATGGAGTAACTTACAAACTTGTTCCGATTCGAACTAAAATAAATCCTCGTAATCCATACGAAATGGGTCGTATTGATAGCGAATTGATGTATGACAATGTGAAAAGCTGGGATTGGGGTAATAGTAACGACCCTAACATCTATCACGATCCTGAAACGCGACGTAACTCAATTACCTATCGCAGTAACTTGGCTCGCTTGGTAGAACAACTTATTAAAGAGGATAAGCTTGACAAGGCTAAGGAAATCCTGGATTTAGGAATGGAAAAAATGCCTATTGAATATTACGAGTTTTACACCTTGCTCGAACCGTATGTTACCGGTTATTATCAAGTGGGAGAAACCGAAAAAGCCAGAGCACTCTGGAACAAAATAGCAAAAAAGTATCAAGAGCAACTCAATTACTTTGGAAGTTTAACCCTTGAAAAGCAATATGAATATGCTGAAGAGATTGTTTTGAATGTAGAACGTTACAGAAGCGTAGTTGATTTACTTCTTATGAATCAGGATAAGCAATTGATCGAAGAGAAAGCGCGTGAGTTTAATGAGTACTTAAAGTTGTTTTCAAGATTATATTCGAGCGAAGATCAGTATAGTGATGAGCAAGATTTGGATCTAGAGAAACAAGAACAAGACTTATTACGAGAAAATACCAATGCCGGAGAAGCTTTAGACTCTCTTGACAGTATAAGGTAAAACTAACAAAGCCGGTATTTTCTTAAAATATCGGCTTTTTATTGAAACATCGGTGCATTTAATCCCCTCTAAAATACCGGAATTCCTTCAGCCATTATTTCCGGATTATTGTGTGTTGACTAAACCTGTCGAAGGAAAAAAAGAAATATTTTTAACCTTTGATGATGGCCCTGTTCCGGTCGTAACCGAATTTGTTCTTGCTCAATTAAAAGCCTATAATGCAAAAGCAACCTTTTTTTGTGTTGGTGACAATATCAAAAAGAACCCTGACGTCTTTAAAAAGATTTTAAGCGCAGAACATACAGTGGGTAATCACACCATGAACCACCTGAAAGCCTGGTCTTGCAAGCACATTGCTTATATCCAAAATGTGAACGCTTGCGCACAGGTTATTGAACAATATCCTTTCACCGCAAAGGCACAAACACTTTTCAGACCGCCATATGGTCAAATCAGTCCTTCTAAATTGAAGAAGCTACATGAGATGGGATATAAAATTATTCTTTGGGATGTGTTATCAAAGGATTACAACTCAAAAGTTTCACCAGAACAATGTGTGTCTAATGTAGTGCAGAACGTTCAGAATGGCAGTATCGTAGTTTTTCATGATAGTTTAAAAGCGTTCACAAACTTACAATATGCTTTACCAAGAGTCCTTGACCTATTAAGCAAGCAAGGCTATAGTTTTAGATCACTTACCCATACAAATAGTTAAAGATATTCTTTCATCAGGCCTATTAGTGTATTAGCATCCTGTTCGCCACTTTGACGCCAAACCATCTCCCCGTCTTTGTAGATCATTAGGGTCGGTAATCCTTTTACGCGCAAGGCGGTTGCCAATTCCTGATTCTTGTCAACATCTATTTTAATAACCTTTCCTTTATCCCCCAACGCAGCAGCAACATCACGTAATACCGGATGCATTGCAGTGGATGGTTCATTCCATTCTGTATAGAAATCCAATAACACAGGAATTTCCATACCAATTAAATCTCCGAACTTTGACATCTTCAAAAACTTTGTGTTTAACACTTGATCCCTTTGATCTTTACACTATGGTAAATATACTATTTTCTTAGCAACTAAACAGGCTTAGCACCCTTACGCAATTCGATTACGGTAACTTCTGGCCAGATGCCAACTCTTCCGGGAAATGCATGATAACCAAACCCACGATTTACATTTAGATAACGTCCGGTTTCCGAATATATTCCCGCCCATTGCTTATAAACATATTGTACCGGACTCCATTTGATCCACCCCGGGATCTCAATACC
This sequence comes from Aquimarina sp. 2-A2, assembly GCF_045505135.1. Taxonomy (NCBI): domain Bacteria; kingdom Pseudomonadati; phylum Bacteroidota; class Flavobacteriia; order Flavobacteriales; family Flavobacteriaceae; genus Aquimarina; species Aquimarina sp. 2-A2. The sequence continues at coordinate 82,102 of NZ_JBJKFI010000001.1, forward strand.
AAACTGGAATCCATGTGTATGCCCACTTAACGTTAGATGATAATGGTCCGTATGGTTTTTAACTTCATACTCCCAGTGAGAGGGATCATGACTCATTAAAATTTTAAAGTCATCACTTTTAATAGCTTTTGAAGCCACATCCAGATCACCAGCCTTTTTAAAATTATGTCCCCAATTCTCTACCCCTACCAACGCTATACGACTCCCATCTTTTTCAATATACGTACTGTCATTGAGCAACAATTTAAAGTCAATTTTTTTATGCACATCCTTTATTGCTTCAAAATTAGCTCGTTTATCAGCTTCATTATCCCAAGTCACATATTCGCCATAGTCATGATTGCCCAACACCGAATACTTCCCATAAGTCGGCGTTTTTAATTTTTTAAAAGTCGGAATCCACGCATCCATTTCGGCTGCGACCGTATTTACAATATCTCCGGTAAAAAGTAATAAATCTGATTCTTGCGCATTTATCAGGTCCACCGCATATTCGATTTTGTTTGAATCATCAAAGCTACCGGAGTGAATATCTGAAATCTGAGTTACTTTGAATCCATCAAAAGATTCTGGTAAGTCTTCAAAAAACAGTGTATGCTTAATCACCTGAAAATTATATTTTCCTTTCCAAATACCATGAAGCAGACCTGCAAACGGAATTGCGGCAATCCCTAATGCTATCTGACTCACGAATTTACGACGATCGGGAAGATACTGCGTTGCCTGACCTTCAAAAAAGGTGTTTGTCAAATACGTATATCCTGCTACACATACCCTGATGATATCTTCTCCAAACATAAAAAGCACCATGATCAATTTGGGCACTAGTGTTAACAACAATAAACCACTGGCACGCAATGTGTATTTTGTAGGACCTACGCTACGATCATAATTTGCAAAAATATAGATAGCATACGCAACAATTATAACAGAAATAGCAAGGTATAGGATTTGTATCCAGTAATTTCTGGTTATGGTTTTGATTGCCTGATAGGCATAAATTTCAATGAGTAAATATAAGCTGATAAGAATGAGCCAACGCATAAGGTATATTTCGATTTAGAAGAACAAAACTATCTTTACAATTTCAATTCACTTCACAATTAAGGGAATATTAACGTGTTCAAAAACATTTTTAAAAAAAAAATTACATTCTTACGACCATTTTCTATTCGAATCTCCAAAAAATAATTGCATAGCATTATAATAAATTTGTACCTTCGTTTAACACTACTTAAGATCGATACCGATTCTATTATAATATTTAAAGTAATTGATAACATTGTTATCAATTTTATTTTGGGGCGAAATGCCGTCATTTTTGACGGCATTTCTTTTATTTATCCACTAGGGAACCCATTATAATTTTTCTTCTTTTTATATTGCATCTCTAAAATTAAGCTTACACTATCATGTCACAAAAACGCCTTTTCCTTCTGGATGCTTACGCTTTAATATTTCGTGGGTACTATGCCTTAATAAAAAACCCACGTATCAATTCAAAAGGACAAGATACCTCAGCCGTTATGGGATTTGTCAATTCTTTATTCGATGTAATTAAAAGAGAACAACCGGATCACCTTGCTGTTGCTTTTGATAAAGAAGGCAGTAAAGATCGTGTGGAGATGTTTCCCGATTATAAAGCGAATCGTGACGAGACACCAGAAGCTATTCGCATCGCAGTTCCAATAATTCAGCAGATTTTAAAAGCCATGCATATCCCTATTATTGAGCGTGCAGGGATTGAAGCTGATGATTTGATCGGAACTATTGCAAAACAAGCAGAAAAGGAAGGCTATAAAACCTACATGGTTACTCCTGATAAAGATTACGCACAATTAGTATCTGAAAACATTTTTATGTACCGTCCCGCACGTATGGGTAATGGTATCGAGATTTGGGGCATCCCCGAAGTCCAGAAGAAATTTGAAGTTGAGCGACCAGATCAAGTAATCGACTATCTGGGGATGATGGGAGATGCTGTAGATAATATTCCGGGATTACCAGGAGTAGGTGACAAAACGGCCAAAAAATTTATTGCTCAGTTTGGCTCCATGGAAAATCTGCTTGCTAATACCGATCAGCTAAAAGGAAAAATGAAGGAAAAAGTAGAAGCTAATGCTGAGCTTGGGTTACTTTCGAAAAAACTAGCCACTATAATCATTGATTGTGATGTTACTTTCAACGAACACGATTACGAACTCTCTGAGCCGGATACAGATAAAGTACAAGAAATTTTTGAAGAGTTGGAGTTTAGACGTCTTACCGATCAATTCATAAAAATATTCTCTGGTGAAGCAGGAACTTCCACGCAAGTAAGCGGTACAGCTACGGCAAAAAAACAAGCTAAGGAAGCAGGAGCAGGACAATTTTCACTTTTCGGAGATCCTGCAGCCCCTACAACCGAGATTGAAACTTATTCTAGCAGAAAAACGATAGAGAATACTCCTCATTTTTATCAAAGTGTGGCTCCCGGAATGGCCACAAACCTGTTTGTGAAAAATCTTTTAAAGCAAACACAAGTGTGTTTTGATACTGAGACTACCGGACTTAATCCGTTGAGCGCAGAATTAGTTGGTATTGCATTTTCCTGGGAATCTGGCAAAGGTTTTTATATCCCTTTCCCCGAAGATCGACAAGAAGCACAAAAATTAATCGAAATACTACGTCCCTTTTTTGAATCAGAGGACATTGTGAAAATCGGTCAAAATTTAAAGTACGATATTAAAGTATTACATAAATATGATATTCAGGTACACGGTCAACTTTTTGATACGATGCTTGCACATTACCTCATCAATCCCGATATGCGTCATAACATGGATGTGTTATCTGAAGCATACCTTAATTACACCCCGGTATCCATCACGGATCTTATTGGTAAAAAAGGAAAGAATCAGCGCTCGTTTAGATCGGTTCCGGTGGAGAAACAAACTGAGTATGCAGTTGAAGATGCAGACATCACTTTTCAGCTCAAGGAGCATTTTGCACCTGAGCTAGAAGAAGCCAAAACCTTATCATTGTTCAACGATATTGAAATTCCTCTTTTACGCGTTCTTGCATCAATGGAGATTGAAGGTATTAATCTTGACGAAGAATTTTTAAACAGTCTTTCTCAAGAACTGGACAACGATATTAAGTTGCTGGAAGAAAGTATCTATAAAAAAGCCGGAGAAGAATTTAATATTGCTTCGCCTAAACAACTTGGAATTATATTATTTGAAAAGCTGAAGCTTGTAGAGAAGCCGAAAAAGACCAAAACAGGTCAATACTCAACTGCCGAGGATGTATTATCATACTTAGCAAAAGATCACGATATCATTCAGAATATTTTGGAGTATCGTGGCCTTAGTAAATTAAAAAGCACCTATGTAGATGCCTTACCTACTCAGGTAGACCCTACCACCAAGCACGTACATACGGATTATATGCAAACGGTAGCTGCCACCGGTCGTCTAAGTTCGAACAATCCGAATTTACAGAATATCCCCATCCGAACAGAACGCGGGAGACAAGTGCGAAAAGCTTTTATACCGCGCAGTGAAGAGTATACACTCCTCGCTGCCGATTATTCACAAATTGAATTGCGTATCATTGCTGCTTTAAGTGAAGAAACCACGATGATCGATGCTTTTAAGAATGGAGAGGATATTCATGCCTCAACCGCTGCCAAAGTATTTAATGTGCCACTGGAAGAAGTAACCAGAGAGCAGCGAAGTAATGCTAAAACTGTAAATTTTGGAATTATCTACGGAGTTTCAGCTTTCGGTTTAAGCAATCAAACCGATTTATCGCGTAGTGAAGCCAAAGAGTTGATCGACACGTATTACAAAACTTATCCAAAACTACGCAATTACATGAGTGAACAAGTAGATTTTGCCAGAGAAAATGGATACGTACAAACCGTTTTGGGCAGACGCCGCTACTTAAAAGACATTAACTCGAGAAATGCAGTAGTACGTGGTGCAGCAGAGCGTAATGCGGTGAACGCCCCTATACAAGGTAGCGCCGCCGACATTATTAAAATTGCTATGATTAATATTTACAATAAACTAACCCAAGGGAATTTTAAAACAAAAATGCTATTACAGGTACATGATGAATTGGTTTTTGATGTTTACAAACCAGAGCTAGAAGAAATACAGACCCTTATCAAAACAGAAATGGAAAGCGCCTATACCTTATCCGTACCCTTAGATGTCGATCTGGGCTTGGGTGATAATTGGTTGGAGGCGCATTAAGATGACCCTACATATTCCAATTAAAACTGTAGTTTCTCCTATTCGTAAACCTAACATTTCTTACGAATAGGAGAAACTATTTTATGCATAGTATCTAATTTAGTGTACTATCCTAAGACATTATAGTTGATATTTTAAAGCAAATCAACTTATCCCTTCATACCATAGATTGCATAAAAATGTATTCATAGCATTCATAAAATTCGAGAAGACAACTTTTGTACATCCCAAAAACCGTAAATCATCAGGGGAAAAACCCCCCTGTCCTCTTTTCGTTTTCAAAAAAAATTGAATTTAAAAAAATAAAATTTTCGGTTCGTTAAATTAAAAAGCAAACCCAAATAAATACTTGAAAAACAATGTTTTGAACTCTTTTAAAACATTGTTTCGTTATTCATAAAACGTCTATTTATAACGTATTCAAAAAAAACTCGATACTATAAATTTTTGTCAGTTTAAATGGTGGGCATAGTTTTGACGCCATATTTAACCCTCTAATTTATTAATTTAATAAAATCAAAAAATGAAAAAAAATTATTTTAAAATCTTATTAGTCTGTGCATTAAGTTTAACCCTTGCCAACTGTGATGGTGAAGACGGCGCTAACGGACTAGACGGTACAAACGGTATCAATGGAGAAAATGGTGCTAATGGAGAAAATGGAGTTAACGGAGAGAATGGCGAAGGTTTTGATGACCTTGTAAAGTATGGAAATATCACTGTTAGCTTAGAAGGGAATCGACCGGACGGAGAAGCTTTCACCAAGGAAGAAAACTTTAGATTCACTGCTGTGGAAGGTACTGATATACAAGGATTTAATTCTATTGTAAAAAACCCTTCTTCATTTAATTTCTCCGTAGTACGCTTTCTAAGTGCACCAGATGATATTTATCAAGAATCTTGGGCAGAAATAAATCTAACAGTTAATAATCCTGGTGAAGCAACAGAAAGCCTTGATTTAGATTTTCAATTGCTTAACTATGCTGTTATAACAGATGATAATAAATACTTTACTATGTCTGATTTTTTCTCTGAGACAAGCACAGGTGTTACTAACTTTACCGTTAGTGAATATGCTTTCAATGAGGAGACAAATAATTTAACTCTAACGTATTCTCTGGATGTGGCTGCAGCAAATAACGACACAGGAAACGATCTTTCAATATCTGGAACGGTTGATGTAATCGTATTAGAGAGAATTACTCCTCCTGCTCCATAATTAGAAAACATTTTTTAAATCACAAAAAAGGCAGCAAGCATATCATGTATTGCTGCCTTTTTAAATTATGATGTTGAGAACAGTTTATCCTCAATTACTCTTGCATCACCTTATAAAAATCATAATAATTTAGAAACGTAGGTACCACAGGCCCGTTATAGGAATTAGGTGCATTAAAAAGCACACACATAGCAATGTTATTAGTTAGATCGACAACCAGTTGTCCTTTGTACTGATTCACATTTCCTCCATGATACACAATCGTTCTCCCATTATAATGTAACACCCGCCAACCTTTAGCATAAAAAGAATCACTAACCCCTTGCCATAAATTCACATAGGTATCATCTTCACTTGTACAAATTACCGGATTGAATATTTCAGCCAAACTTTCCTTACTAATGATGTCCGGTCGGTTACCCAATAAAATTTTGAGATACTCCCCCATATCGGTGATTGAGGCATTAATTCCACCGGCAGCTATAACATTATAATAATTTTGGTGCAAACTGGTCAAATAATACTTTTTTGAGTAGTGATTATAACGATGTGGCAACGCTACATTATTATGGTTTTTGATGCTATTGTAATCCGCAGATGCATCTTGCATTCCCGCCGGTGAGAAAATTCGTTCCCTTAGCAATGCATCAAACGACACATTAGTTCCTTGTTCCATTGCCTTTTCTACCACAGAAAACATAGCGTTTTGGTACGCATAAGCTGTCCCCTCCTTGGCAACTACTCCATTTTTCTTGAAGCTTGCTATGATGTTTGGCAACGACATTCCGCGATGGATAAGTTTCGTATTTGTATACTTATATAAGCCAGTGGTATGAGACAAAGTATGACTAATAGTTAAACGCTTAGCTTGTGCTTTATCTCGTAATGTAAATGAAGGTACTGATTTTCTTATTTTTTGATTCCACTTTAATTCTTTACGGTCTACCAAATTCCCCGCAAGAACCGAGGTCACCCCCTTAGATAGGCTCGCTATCCTAAAAACAGTATTAACATCTACAGAATCCTGCGTGCCGATCTCCTTGACGCCAAAACCTTTTTTATACACGACAGTAGAATCTTTGACAATCACAACGGCTGCTCCCGGACATTCAGAAATATTAAAATTTGTAGTAAAAAATTTATCGTAATGCTCTAAGAAGAAGTCTAAGGATTTTTTGTCCTGGTCTACCGCATTGGCAGCAGGATCTTCTTTGAGTTCCGGTAGTTGTTCTTTGGAGGTGCATCCTAATAGTAAAACAATTATACCTAAGGTTGTAAAAAGCTTCATAGCAAGAAAATAAATGTCCCGCAAAATACAGCTAATAATATGGTTTTTAAAAAACTTTAACCCCTTCTTTTAAGCTAAGTTTAAGTTCCTATTATAAAGTTCTTTTAATTATAATCATAGGATATACCTTAAAGAAATCTATCCTGAGAGCTACAATATGAAACGATAGGTCACTTTTAAAACAAAAGTATTTTCAGGCTTTTGACCTAAAATCTGATTATCTAAACTTTTAAACAGCTTATTACCAGCATCACCATCGCCGTTTATTCCTTGCGACCAAACCAAGAATATTTCTGAACCGGGAATATACTCCCATCGCAACACCAAATTGGATCTAAATTGTACAAAGGCAAAATCAGGATTATCAAAATCATAATCCTCTAGTCCGTCACGATTTTCATCAATACTATAACCATCATCACTAGCACTTATTTGATCAGGACTGTATAATGATACACGGTTACTCAATTTTTTTGCCAAGGGATTATTTACGTAATTAAAATTTGAATAACGTCCTCTGGAAATAAAAGGTTGTCCATAGTATTGTATGGTCAGATTAGGATTTATAGTATAGTTTATTCTAAAACTGGCGCTCAGTGTATTTTGTTCAATATTTCCGGTAATATATCTTGCGGCATCCCCAAAATCCTCTGTAGCTACATACTGAGTCTTATCTTTATTTATTCTAAATTCTGGGTTAAAAGACACACTTAGTGCATCAAAAGGCTGATAATTAAGTCGCACCACAAAACGATCAAATGTATAATCATTATGCGCAGCTCTGGACCCATCATAACCCACTGTAAAATGGAACTTTTTACGACGGTCTGAACCAAAAAATAAAAAAGCATAGTTATCATCAGAGAAACGCCATCTTGGCCCACCTCGCAATACCGTATTACCATAAATTCTGGGCTTATGACCTAAACCTACCTCAGTCCACCAGTTATTTTTATAGTTAATAAATCCAAACAAACGATATTGTATGCGATTGTAATTCCCCTCAAAATCAAATGTAGCAAATTGATTAAAAGCAACCTCTGCTCTTCTATAAAATTTGGTAGGCTTCAGAAATAAATATCTCAGGTTAGCAAACTGTTGAATTTCGTCTGCTTGTCGCAAAAAACCTATATCATTCAATTCTAATTCTGGTGAACGCCAATAGAAGCCACCATCATAACGCCAGTTGCCCCCTCCCGATTTCCCTGCGGTAAGTTTTCCTCCAGTTCCGGTAAGTGAAGTTCTTGAAGAATCAACATCCACATGAGAAGCATCTGATCTTTGAAAAAGATGGGTAATGGAAGTTTGTGTTTCGGTTATTGCTTCTTTTGATCCGGTGACATGACTTGCTACGATATTACCTTCAATAAAATATTTTCGATCCTTCCAATTATGTCGAAAATCAAAACCACCGGTATACGCACTTTGACGTAAAGAAGATTCTAGGGTGTTCTCACGAAAACCAACCAATTCTGAAGATTCATCTGTTTCCGAGTTATCAAGATCGATAAACAATTGATCTCCCAAATCTCTATGCACGCCCGTAAAAATTCCGCCAACATAAGTATTCCTTTCGTTGAAATCTTTTTGTAATCTACCAACAAAATAATTAGTAAGTGGTTCTACCACCGCTTCTCTTCGATTGCCCAATGCATCCTCAACAGTAGCGATTTCACGCGAAGTAACACTTTCCAAAACCCCAATTGACCAACCATCCTTAGTTTTACCACTAAACTTTGCTGCACCGAGAATCGTTGAATTTTTTGGAACATCTGCAAAATCATCGTCTGTAGTAGAAATATTTCCCTGAGGACTACGCCCGATTCGACGAGAATAAAATAGGTTATCGGCATTATTCGCAAAGCGATAGTCAAAAATATTTTTGTTCTCGACAAAAAACGGACGCTGTTCTTCAAAAAATATTTGAAATCCATCCAGGGCAATGGCCGCCGGATCAGCCTCCACTTGTCCGAAGTCCGGGTTAACAGTAAGATCCAGCGTTAAATCATTGGTGATCCCAATTTTTGCATCGATACCGGCGTTCAGTTTAAAATCTTCACCATCCCGAAAACTATTTCCATCCTCTGCTTCGTAGGTATCCAACTGCGTAACGCCAAACGGCTGAATTTCTAATTGTTTTTGTGGCTCAATATTAAGTAAACCATGCAGCTCCCCAAATTCACTCACCCAACCCGGTGCATCTTGTGGTATACGTTGCCAAACCGAGCGCTCTTCTTTTCTAAAAAGTCTACGTGTAACCTGTAAGCCCCAAATTTGTTCTTTACTTTTCCCAAATTTCAATTGACTTAGCGGAATTTTAATTTCTGCCCACCAGCCCTCATCATCGATGGTCGTTGCCGTATACCAAATAGGATTCCAACTCCCATCCCAATTGTTTCCATTTCTGGAAATAAATTCATCCCCCTTTACTCCGGCGGCAGTTATGGTAAATGAAAAACCGGTACGTTTATCATGATAGGTATCTAAGTTAATTTCTACCCAATCTCCTTGAAACCCATCCCGACGAGACAATCGTTTTTCAATTTTATCTGCTTCGGTATCCAAACATCTAAAGCCCACGTACAAATACTTCTGATCATATACTATTTTAAACTTTGTTTGCTGACTTGGCGGTGTGTTTTCATCCGGTTCTTTTTCAATAAAATCGGCGGTCCATGGTACCAGATCCCAAGCTGTTTCATCCAGAACACCATCAATAGTAGGTGCTTCTTGATCTTGGATCGGATTCGTTTGATAGATGCGTTTAACTACTTTTATAGTGTCATTAGATTGTGAGAAACCACATATAAAAAAGAAAAGGAAACAGAGAATTAGCGTATTACGTAACATAATGATTTTTTGATTGATGCTATTATGTAGTAAAGACAACAAGGTCGTGAGGCTGTCACAGATAACTTCAGTGTTAACAAAAAATTAACATTAGATTGAGACAAAATTTAAAGATCGTACTATTTTTTTATTTCAAATTAAGAGCACTGATTACCAACAACTCAACTTCTTAAAATATTATGAGACACCTATTTGCTATATAAATATATAATTGTACATTTGCACCCCTATTTTATGATAGGAATGGAATGTTTAATAAGTAAAATTAATTAGTGTGGACACATTAAGTTACAAAACAGTATCTGCAAACAAAGCAACCGTTACAAAAGAATGGTTACATGTTGATGCTGAAGGACAGACTTTAGGCCGTCTATCTTCTGTAGTTGCAAAACTATTGAGAGGAAAACACAAGCCTAGCTTCACACCACATGTTGATTGCGGCGATAACATTATCGTGACAAACGCAGAAAAAATCAACTTAACTGGTAAAAAGTGGACTGATAAATCGTATATCCGTCACACTGGCTATCCAGGTGGTCAAAGAAGTCTTACTGCTCAGGAATTGTATGACAAAAACCCAGAGCGTTTAATCGAGAAAGCGGTAAAAGGAATGCTGCCTAAAAACAAATTAGGAGCTGAATTATTCCGTAATCTTAAAGTGTATGTAGGTGCAGAACACAATCAAGATGCTCAGCAGCCTAAAACTATTAACTTAAACGAATTTAAGTAATGGAAGTTATTCACAAAATCGGTCGTAGAAAGACCGCAGTAGCTCGAGTGTATCTTAAAGAAGGCTCTGGAAAAATCACGATCAACAAAAAAGATCTTAATGATTATTTCACTACAGGTACTTTACAATACAAAGTGAATCAACCTATCACATTGACTAGTAATGACGATAAATTTGACGTTACAGTAAATGTATATGGTGGTGGTATCACTGGTCAGGCAGAAGCTGTACGCTTAGCGCTTTCAAGAGCTATGTGCGAACTAGACGAAGAAAACAGGTTAATCCTTAAACCAGAAGGTTTATTAACGAGAGATCCAAGAATGGTTGAACGTAAGAAATTCGGTCAGAAGAAAGCTCGTAAGAAATTCCAGTTCTCTAAACGTTAATTTATTAAAAACAGTATTTGTTGTTACTTTAATGCACTATACTTTGCCGTATAGCGTGTTCCTTACAAAAGGAAAAGGTTAGTTTAGCATCTAAATGCTTGAGGCCGTACCACTTGGTAGCCACTCAAACATTGCTAATTCAACAGAACGTAAACTATTACAAAAATGGCAAACAATATCGAAGTAAAAGAATTACTTGATGCAGGTGTACATTTTGGTCACCTTACCAGAAGATGGGATCCTAACATGGCCCCGTACATCTATATGGAGCGTAATGGCATCCACATCATAAACTTATATAAGACAGCTGCAAAAATCAACGAAGCAAGTGAAGCTTTGAAGAAAATAGCTGCATCCGGCAGAAAAATCCTTTTTGTCGCTACAAAAAAACAAGCAAAAGAAATCGTTGCTGAAAAAGCAAATAAAGCTAGCCAACCTTATATCACTGAAAGATGGCCTGGTGGAATGCTTACTAACTTTGTTACTATCCGTAAAGCTGTTAAAAAAATGGCCTCTATTGATAGAATGAAGAAGGACGGTACTTTTAATACGCTTTCTAAAAAAGAACGTCTTCAAGTAGATCGTTTAAGAGCTAAATTAGAAAAGAATCTTGGTTCTATTTCTGATATGACTCGTCTACCGGGAGCATTATTTGTTGTAGATATTACTCGTGAGCACATCGCAGTAAAAGAAGCTCAAAAATTAAACATTCCAATTTTCGCTATGGTGGATACCAACTCTGACCCACGTCAGGTTGATTATGTTATTCCATCTAACGATGATGCTTCTAAATCTATTGATAAGGTAATGTCTTTCGTATCTGACGCGATTGTTGAAGGTCTTAGCGAAAGAAAGGCTTCTAAAGATGCTCCTAAGGATTCTCCAAAAGAAGCTTCTAAAGATGCTCCAAAAGAGGCTCCTGCAAAAGCTAAAGCTCCGGCCAAAGCTGTTGCTGAAGACGCTAAACAAGAGGAAGAATAGACCGTCGTTAATTTTGAGATTTAACGATTATACGTAAAGAAGACTTCTGATCTCTTAACGGTGTTTCAACACCCGATTTGATCACGAAAAACTAACTTTACCATAAAATTGATGAGTCGTTTAGTTCTTTACTTTTGTAGTACTGACTAAACGACTCTTTTTTTTAAATAAAACATAAAATTATAAAGATATGGCTAAGATTACCGCCGCAGAAGTAAATAAATTACGTAAGGCCACAGGTGCCGGAATGATGGATTGTAAAAAAGCTTTGGTTGAGGCTGACGGAAATTTTGATACAGCAATCGAGGTATTGAGAAAAAAAGGTCAAAAAGTTGCAGCTAATCGTGCAGATAGAGAATCTTCAGAGGGTGCTGTTATCGCAAAAGTAAACGGAGACAACACTAAAGGTGTAATCGTTTCTTTAAACTGTGAAACTGACTTTGTTGGGAAGAATGACACTTTCGTTGCACTTGCAAATGAACTTGCAGATCTTGCATTAACTGCTTCTTCAAAAGAAGATTTATTAGCAAAGGATTTTAACGGTATGTCTGTTCAAGATAAATTGACTGAGCAAACTGGTGTGATTGGTGAAAAAATAGAAATAGGTGACTTTAGAAGTCTGGAAGCTCCTTTTGTTGGATCTTATATTCACGCTGGTAACAAAATCGCTGTCCTTACAGGTTTATCTCAAAGTTCTGATGGCGCAGAAACTGTTGCAAAAGACGTATCTATGCAAGCAGCAGCAATGAATCCGGTAGCATTAAACGAAGATGGTGTTGATCAGAGTGTAGTTGATAAAGAAATCGAAATTGCTAAAGATCAATTACGTCAGGAAGGAAAACCTGAAGCTATGTTAGATAATATCGCAAAAGGTAAGATCCAACGTTTCTTTAAAGATAATACACTGGTTAATCAGGCATTTATTAAAGATAACAAACAAAGTGTAGCTGATTATGTAAAAACACTTGGTAATGACGTAACTGTTGTTGCTTTTGAGCGTGTTGCTTTAGGATAGTTTCACATAATAATTTACGCTTCCAAGAAGTATTCAAAAAGCCGCCTTGTTCTACAATGCGGCTTTTCTTCCTTTTAAAATACATCGAAAAAACACATCTCTTTTTCTTCAATAGTTCAGAGACCTCTGCCCTATTATCCCAAAAAACCAAATACCTGGCCTTAAAAACAACCATGCAGTGCTACTCATGATGCCTTTAAGAAAAAAGAAATAAATTTTTTCAACATACCTCTCTATCTCCCTCATTCTCAATTTCCCTATAGCAAATATAAACATAAAGAATGTATAAATAAGGGGAAAAAACCCCTGATTTTGTGGGAAATACCCCCTATTCCATTTGCTTACAACACTCAATAGCGACCTTTGCACGTTAAAATATTTTGATAATTGAGAATATGATTATATTTGCATCTCACTCACACTCAAAAATGAAATACAAAAGAATATTATTAAAGCTATCCGGTGAAGCTTTGATGGGAGAACGTCAATATGGCATAGATCCTAACCGCTTAGCCGAATACGCTGAAGAGATTAAGCAAATAACTGATAAAAATGTAGAGGTTGCCGTGGTTATAGGTGGCGGAAACATTTTTAGAGGTGTTGCCGGTGCAAGTAAAGGTATGGATCGAGTACAAGCTGATCATATGGGAATGCTAGCCACCGTCATTAACGGTCTGGCATTACAAAGTGCATTAGAGGATGCAGATATACCAACGCGCTTGCAATCTGCGGTTAAGATTAATGAAGTAGCGGAGCCTTTTATACGACGAAGAGCTATTCGCCATCTTGAAAAAGGTCGTGTCGTTATTTTTGGTGGAGGAACAGGTAATCCTTATTTTACTACAGATTCAGCAGCAGTATTGCGCGCTATAGAAATTAATGCCGACGTTATTTTAAAAGGAACTCGCGTTGATGGTATTTACACGGCTGATCCGGAAAAAGATGCCAAGGCGACAAAATTTGATTTCATTTCGTTTGATGATGTTCTGAGCAAAGGTTTAAAGGTTATGGATACTACGGCTTTTACCTTAAGCCAAGAAAACGAACTGCCGATAATTGTTTTTGACATGAACAGAAAAGGGAATCTTTTGAAAATTATTTCTGGCGAACCCATTGGAACCAAAGTCAATCTATAAATTTTAAACTCATTATTTCATTATTCAAATAAAGCATTAAAAGATGAATGAAGAAACCGACTTTATTATAGCTTCTACTAAAGAATCCATGGAAGCTGCACTTGTACACTTAGAAAAAAAATTATTAAACATCAGAGCTGGTAAAGCATCTCCCGCTATGCTTGGTGGTGTTATGGTAGATTACTACGGATCTCCCACCCCATTAAATCAAGTAGGAAATGTCTCTACTCCCGATGCCCGTACAATTACAATTCAACCATTTGAAAAATCCACTATTCCCCAAATAGAAAAAGGGATCTTGATTGCAAACCTTGGGTTCAACCCAATGAATAATGGTGAAAGTGTTATCATCAGCGTTCCACCACTTACTGAAGAACGACGTCGTGAACTTGCTAAGCAGGCCAAAGCTGAGGCGGAAGACACAAAAATAGGTGTTCGTAACGATCGGAAACACGCAAATAATGAAATTAAAAAATTAGAGAAAGACGGGCTTTCTGAAGATTTAGCAAAAAACACAGAGGTTGATATTCAACAACTAACTGACAGTTACATCAAAAAGATAGATGACATGCTCATGGTTAAAGAAAAAGAGATCATGACGGTATAAATATTAAAAGAATCATAATCAAACCCAAACCCCTATTTCACATAGGGGTTTTTTGTATATTGACCCCGATTAAGAATATAATTCCCTAATGCAAATAAAACTTTTTAGTTTATTTTTTTTCTGTCATTTACTGGCTTTTTCTCAGATACAATTATCCGGAAAAATTCAAGACAGCAAAACCAATGCGCCTCTTCCTTTTGCTAACATCTCCATAAAAAATGCAACCAATGTCATGACATCCTCTGACGGTTCATTTACAATCCTAGCAACCCTACCGGTAACGCTTACAGTTTCTTATTTAGGATATTTAGAAAAAAAAGTAACAATCACAGATCCGTCCATTACGTATCTTACAATTTCAATGTCCTCAAAGACCGAAAAACTAGGCGCCGTATCTGTAAACAGTGAAGGGAACAGAGCCAATGCCATCATATCCAAAGCAATAGAAAATAAACTTATTAATGATCCCAAAAAGTCTATTGATGCATATACTTTTAAATCGTACGAGAAGTTTAAAATAACAGAAGACAGAACTGCTCGCCTCAAGAGTCGCGATACGGCAGATGCCGCCATCGAGAAGATCTTTAATAAAACACATTCCTTTCTGAGTGAAAAGGTTACAGCACATTACGTTCAAAAAAATGTACCGGAGAAACAAAAAGTTCTCGGCACAAAGATGGCAGGTTTTGAACAACCCGTGTATCCTGTGCTAGGAATGACCATTCAATCCTCCTCACTGTATGGGGAAGAGTATACCATTTTTAATGAGCGTTTTGCAGGACCATTAAGCAAGAAGTCTTCTAGGCTATATTATTATAAAGTATTAGATACGCTTGATGGAAATCACCCAGCTTATGTTGTGTTATTTCAACCCACAAAAACTTCATCAATCGCTCGATTAGAAGGTTTGCTATACATAGACACCACATCATACGCAGTCCAAAAGGCAGTCATCGAACTCAAGGGAGAACTGGATGTAAAAGCCACTCATCTTTACAAGAAATCAGAAAATAATGGATTGTGGCTTCCTGAGAATAATAGTATAAGTATTAAATCAGGAAACGGAAAACAGAAAATTTCATTATTTGGAGGCAGAATATCAGTAGGAAGTCTAGATCAAAAAAATAATCAACAAAACAATGACGATTTCCTGATTTCTAATACAGACTTTTTTGATTATAATTTTGAACCCAATAAGCTTGAACTTGCCACGCAACCTGCTATTCTAGTTGACACCGAAGCAGAAAACAGAGATAACGCCTTTTGGGAAACCTATCGTACAGCTGCGATTACTGAAAAAGATTTAGCCTCGTTTCCAGTAATTGACAGCATCGTAAAAGCTCAACATATTGAACGCAGGATCAATGTAATTCAAAGTTTCAACCAAGGTTTTTATCCTCTAGGATTTTTTAATTTAGACCTTACCTACCCAATTAAATATAATAATTATGAGGGTTTACGGCTTGGACTTGGCGGTATTACAAATTCCTCTTTTTCTCAACGCTTTAGAATCGAAGGATATACAGTTTATGGTTTTATTGATGATCAATTTAAGTATGGAATTGGTGGTGGTATCTTACTTAATAAAAAGCATGGCGCCTGGCTAAATTTTAATTACAAAGATGACTTAAGCGAGGTTGGGAGTTTTCAATACCTGACCGATCGTCGCGTTTATTCGCTCTTCGAACCCCGCCTAGTAAATATAGACTTTTATTATAAGCATCGCACATACAGTACTAGCTTGCAATACGAAGTATTTCCCAAACTCCTTTCCGAAACTCAGGTTTCAATAAGTGAGATTGATCAAACAAAAGATTATCAATATAAACAAGATGACATTTGGCGTTCCAGTTATAAGACTACCGAAGCTAAAATAGCGCTGCGCTGGAGTCCTTTCAGTAATTTCTTGAAGACTCCTAGTGGCACCAAAGAAATCTATGATGGATATCCCAAATTTACCGCACAATATACGCAAGGCATATCTGATGTATTTGAGAGTGATCTTACCTATTCTAAAGTTGGATTAAAGGCAGAATATAACATTGACCGTTTAAACCTGAGCAAAACAAGCTTCTTGTTAGAGGGTAATCTTGGTTTTGGAGAACTCCCGTTGACCCATTTGTTTCATGCCTATCCTAATGCCCCTACCAAAGAAACAATCTTACAACGCTTTTCTGTTGCCGGTAGACGCAGTTTTGAAACGATGTACTTTAGCGAATTTTTTAGTGACAAACTAGCAACTTTTCAAATGAGACATACGTTTCAGCCAATACGTATTGCTAGTTGGCTGCAACCGGAGCTCGTATTAATCTCTCGACATGCTATTGGCACGGTAAGAGATAAAGAATTACATCAGGGCATTGAATTTAAGTCCTTAGAACATGGTTATCAGGAATCCGGATTCGAAGTTAATAAACTGATTGCCGGTTTTGGACTAAGTTTTGCATTTCGTTATGGCGCCTATTCCCTCCCCCAGTTTGAAGATAACATCGCTTTTAAGTTCACTTTTTATCTTAAGTTGTAAGTTAACTTCTTCAAATGGTTTTTAAATTATAAAATTTCAAAAAAATTAAACGCTCAATCCTTACATTTGCACAAGCAAAAAAAGGAGATGGCAAAATTATTTAGTTTCGGTTTTTGGAATGCTTTAGCAGGAGTTATACTTCGTAACAGACTGGTAATCTTTTTAGGAATCATTGGTATAACTGTGTTTTTAGGGTTTCAATGGAAAAATATGCGATTTTCCTTTACAGAAGCTAATCTATTACCGGATGACCATGAGGTAAACGTACAATATCAAAAGTTCTTAGATACGTTTGGCGAAGAGGGAAACCTCATCGTAATGGCTATACAGGACAGTACACTATTTACACCCTCAAAACTAAAAGCCTGGAATGAATTCAACGATTCTTTTAAAAAGCATGAAGAGATTGATCTTGTAATCTCGCTTAGTGATCTTAAAAAATTAGAAAAAAAGGATAATCCAGCCAGATTTGAATTTGTTGACTTTATAAATGACACTTCATATACAGAAAAACAGGTTGATCGTTATGAGCAAGAATTGTTTGCTAAATTACCTTTTTATGAAGGGCTAGTATACAGTAAAAAGTCAAAAACTGTTCAAAGTGCTCTGTATCTTAAAAAGGATATTGTAAATACAATTGTTCGAAAAAAATTCATAGAAGATGTTCTCAATCCTAAGGTAAAAGCTTTTGAGGCTAAATACAATATGGATGTAAAAGTTTCTGGTATGCCCTATATACGTACCATGAATTCGCAGAATATAATGGACGAAATTCAAGTCTTTATTCTTGCTGCGCTTTTAGTTACTTCGTTGATATTTTTCTTCTTTTTTAGATCCGTCAGAGCTACAATTATTTCTATGACCGCTGTAGTCATTGGAGTAATGTGGGCCTTTGGTCTTCTAGGATTGTTACAATATGAGATTACCGTTTTAACCGCGATCATCCCACCACTGGTAATCGTTATTGGTATTCCGAATTGTATTTTTCTTATAAACAAATATCAACAAGAAATTAAAAAACACGGTAATAAAGCTAAGTCGCTACAAAGAGTGATTACTAAAGTTGGTAACGCAACGCTTATGACCAATGTAACAACGGCTGCCGGTTTTGCTACATTTGCTTTGACAGAAAGTAAGTTATTACGGGAGTTTGGTATCGTTGCTTCTATCAATATCATAGCGCTTTTTATTCTCTGCTTGTTAGTGATTACCATCATTTATAGTTACATGCCGCAACCAAAAGAGCGCCATCTCAAACATTTGGGGAAACGTTGGATTGAAAGTCTTGTAGATTGGATGGAGCATATGGTAAAAACCAGAAGAGTAACCATATATATTGCTTCAATTATAATTTTGATTGCAAGTATCATAGGTATTTATACCATAAAAGTCTCTGGAAGTCTATTGGAAGACATGCCAAAATCAACCGGTTTCTTCCAGGATATCGAATTTTTTGAGGAAGAATTTGACGGTATTATGCCTTTAGAAATTCTTATTAATACCAAGAGAAAGCAAGGAGTTTGGAAACTTCCTACTTTAAAGCGAATGGCCGAACTGGAAATTTTACTCGAAGAGACTCCGGAGTTATCAAAGCCAATTTCTATTGTAAGTCTTGTTAAATATGCGAAGCAGACCTATTACAACGGAAACCCAAAATATTATCAAATACCCACAAGTCAAGAACGTAATTTTATATTGCCCTATGCCAAGAGTTTTGAATCTGAGGCTGGAATCATGAAAAGTTATGTTGATTCTACAGGTCAATACGCACGAATCACAACATTTATGAAAGATGTTGGCACAGAGCAAATGGAGCGTATTGAAACTACCTTAGGACCCAAATTGGAAAAAATTTTTCCAAAAGACCGATACGAAGTTACGTTTACAGGTAGAGCTTTAATTTTTCAAAAAGGAACAAATTACCTTGTCTGGAATTTAGTGTTCTCCCTTGGATTGGCTATAGTTTTAATTGCATTGTTTATGGCATGGATGTTCCGTTCTTTTAAAATGATTGTAATTTCGCTTATACCTAACTTACTACCATTACTTATGACGGCAGGGCTTATGGGATACCTCGGTGTACCTATCAAACCATCAACTATTCTAGTTTTTAGTATTGCGTTCGGTATATCAGTGGATGATACCATTCATTTTCTTGCCAAATATAGACAGGAGCTCAAGCAAAATCATTGGAGAATACGTAAATCTGTTTTTGCTGCTGTACGAGAAACAGGCGTAAGTATGTTTTACACCTCAACAGTACTCTTCTTTGGTTTTTCGGTTTTTATGATTTCTAGTTTTGGAGGCACAAAGGCTTTAGGTGGACTGGTCTCGACTACATTATTGTTCGCAATGTTATCTAACCTACTGTTACTACCTTCTCTTTTACTTTCATTAGAAAGAAGTATCGCTAATAAGAAAACACTTAAAGAACCTTCTTTACGTATCATCCCGAGTGAAGAAGAAATTAATTCTGACGATGATTTTAAGGAGTCGAACTAGCTAAAAGATTATTTTCTCTAGTTCTCATTAGTTTGATAACACTAAATAGGTTCATTCGATACCATTAATTACTATATAAAAAAGCCCCGCTAGATAAATCTAACGGGACCTTTGTAAGATAGATTACCCCAAAACCTATCAAACTAACTTAACGTAAACACAAACTCGTTATAGTTTTTTTTTTTAATTCCTTTATTGTAATTGCATTTGCAAGATAGAGCTGTATGTTGGTTCCTGAAATACCTCGCATAGGGGAAAAACCCCCTTTTTGTAATTAAACCAGATCAGGAGATCACTACGTGTACAAATTAAAAGGTAATCGACTGACCAACAGGTTATTGGGAAGTTAAAATAAAAAGATATGTACAAGCTTTTAACCTATAAATTTATTATTAAGCGCCTTATTTAGACTAAAAGCATAGAATTCTACTTTCAAATAACATCATTTTTACGCTTTTTCCATAATTAAAAGCGATGTTTGCCATGGATTTTTTTGAGAAGATACAATTTGGAGCTGCTTAGATATAGATGATGATTATGGATAGCATATATAATATAGATCAACCTCATAAATTCATCGGGTATTTTGCTAAAATTCTATAGGCAACAGTCCGATTAAAAATTTATCTTTGCGTCCCTTAAAATTGCTTAATAATTAAAGCAATTGATTTTTATAGAAAGAAATAGAAACGTGATAAGATGAAACATTCTAAAGTAATAGAAGTACTTAAAAGTGATAAATTATTACAGCCGGTGGTTGTTAAAGGATGGGTACGCTCTTTCAGAAACGATCGATTTATAGCTATCAACGATGGATCAACAATTCATACTATTCAATGTGTACTAGAAGACGACACCTTTGACAAGGCATTAACCGACCGTATTACGGTTGGAGCCGCTGTAACGGTTTCGGGTACTTTGGTAGAAAGTAAAGGATCAGGACAACTTGTGGAGATTCAAGCAAATAGCATTACAATAGAAGGAGATGCTGATCCCGAAGAGCTAAAACTCACCATATTATCACCAAAAAAACATAGTTTAGAAAAATTACGGGAGCAAGCACACTTACGTGTGAGAACCAACACTTTTGGCGCTATCATGAGAGTTCGTTCTAAATTGTCTTTTGCTATCCATGAGTATTTTCAAAAAAATAACTTTTACTACGTAAATACACCCGTAATAACAGGAAGTGATGCCGAAGGTGCTGGAGAGGCATTTAAGGTAACCAATTTTGAACTAAACAAAGTACCTACTACTCAAGAAGGAGGTATCGATTATAGCAAAGATTTTTTCGGAAGAGAAACCAATCTAACCGTATCCGGTCAGCTTGAAGCAGAAACCTACGCAATGGGGTTAGGACAGGTATATACGTTTGGTCCAACCTTTAGAGCCGAGAACTCTAACACTTCCCGCCATTTAGCTGAGTTTTGGATGGTAGAGCCAGAGGTAGCCTTTTGTGACCTTGACGGCAATATGGATCTTGCTGAAGATTTTATTAAATATGTGCTTCAATATGTACTTGATAACTGTCAGGATGATCTTGAGTTTTTAGAAAAACGCTTGGTCCAAGAAGACAAAAGTAAACCCCAGGCAGAACGTGAGGAAATGTTATTACGCGATAAATTAAAATTTGTTTTAGAACACAATTTTAAGCGTGTAAGTTACACTGAGGCAATTGATATCTTAAAGAACTCTAAACCGAATAAGAAAAAGAAATTCAAGTACCCTATAAACGAATGGGGTGCTGACCTACAGAGCGAACATGAACGCTTCTTGGTAGAAAAGCATTTTAAGTGTCCGGTAATTCTTTTTGACTATCCGGCAAAAATTAAGGCTTTTTACATGCGTCTGAATGAAGATGGAAATACGGTGAGAGCTATGGACATTCTCTTTCCCGGGATCGGAGAAATCGTTGGAGGCTCTCAACGTGAAGAGCGCTTGGATGTTTTAAAAGAAAAAATGGCTGCTTTGAACATTCCAGAAGAAGAATTATGGTGGTATCTGGATACCCGAAAATTCGGAACTTGTGTTCACAGTGGGTTTGGATTAGGATTTGAACGCTTAGTACTATTTGTAACAGGTATGTCTAATATCAGAGATGTAATACCGTATCCTAGAACTCCCTTAAATGCAGAGTTCTAACAATTAATTACTATGTTTCTTTGATAAAATCTCAAGAATCAGCGCTTTTATCACATGATAGCTATCTGACTCTTGAGATTTTTTTTGTCTTATTTTCATTAGTTTATCCGAATGTGGAAGCACTCTGTTGAGTTCTAAATATTTTAAAACATCTTCAAAATAGCGGTCCAGAATCGGAATTATGTACTTGCTGTTGCTATGCAGTTCTTTGATTCTTACAAATTTTTTACTATAGGCAAGAAAAATTTGAGGATACTGTGAAAAAGTTAGCAGCGCATCGCAAAATGCCTGATATACGAGATGTTCTTCATTATTGTTCTCAAACCTCAAATCGTCAATATTTGTTTTCTTTAAACAATAAAATTTTACAGCTTCACTAATAAAATCAAAATAATCTACAGTTGTGTAGTAGTATATTTCTAACCCGAAGTTCGTACTTATAATAATCACCTCATCATCAATACTATCGCTAAGAAAATCCTCTAACCTTAGAACACCAGTATTTTGTAATAACAAACGTCGGTGCGAATTGGACACCAAGGTAACCCGTACCGATTTAATGGGCTTTATATTGCTTATGTTTTCCACTAGGAAGTCGTAAGAAGTTCAGAAAAATCAAGTCCTTGATTACGCGCGTGCATAGCCGCTGTATACCCCTGATTATCCTTTAATTCAGGGTCTGCTCCATTTGCCAGCAGAAGTTCAATAATTTCTTTCTGACCAAAAGTAGCTGCATAAATGAGAGCCGTAGCATCATTATAATTTTTTTTATTAACGGATGCCCCAGCAGTTAATAACATTTTGACTATAGACTTATATCCTTTAAAACTAACACCCATTAATGCAGTATTGCCAGAGGCATCCTGAGCATCGAGATCAGGTTGCAGCGTGAGTAAATAGCTTGTGATATCTTCAAGTCCGTAGTAGGTGGCTAATAGAAGCGGTGTACTCCCCCGTTGATCTTTTTCATTAATAAGTTCAGGATAAGAACTCAACAATTGTTTTACTACAGGTAATTCTTCTGATCTAATAGCGTTAAAAAGTGCATTTGCATTCATATATTACGAAATTAAAGGAAGCCATAGGTCTCAATTTAATGAACTTTATGGCTTCTCCATTATATTATTATTTTTTTATTGTACCTCCGAAGGAATCACATTGGAATTAGGATCTGGATTACTTACTTTATGTTCACGAATAGCTTTTTCAACGCCGGCACCATAGGCAGGGTCAGCAGCATAAAAATGTTTTAACTGTCGTTCCACGATATGGTCAGATACTCCATCGATGGCCAATGCTATATTTTGAAAAAGTCGTTCTTTCTGATTCTCATCAAAAAGTCTGAACAAATCCCCAACCTGTTTAAAATCTCCTACTTGATCCTGATCTTCATAGCGATTAATATCTCCATTTATACTTAGTGGGGGCTCCTCAACACTTGGGACCTCGGTCGGACCATTTTTGGTGTTTGGTTCATAATATGCATCAGGATTGTCACTATTATTATCAAAAAATCGCATAGGTCCGTCTTTATGATAGTGATTTACTTCAGATTTAGGAGCATTAGCAGGTAGTGCTTCATAATGCGTACCCAATCGGTACCTATGTGCATCTGCATAAGCAAATACACGCGCCTGTAACATTTTATCTAAAGAAAAACCAATTCCCGGCACTTTATTCGAAGGAGAATAGGCGGCATTTTCTACATATTGGTAATAGTTATCAGGATTTTTATTTAACTCAACCTCTCCAACTTCAATAAGCGGATAATCACCATGAGGCCATACTTTTGTCACATCAAAAGGATTATATGGTGTTTTTTCAGCATCTTGTTCCGGCATTATTTGCACCATCATTTTCCATTTAGGAAAATTTCCCTCTTCGATTGCTCCAAATAATTCTTCCTGATATTTCTCTCGGGTTTTTCCAATAATATCCGCAGCTTCCTCATTAGTATAAAATTCATGACCTTGCTGCGTTTTGAAATGAAATTTCACCCAAAAACGTTCTCCGTTATGGTTCCAAAAGGAATACGTATGAGATCCATAACCATTCATATGCATAGGTGTAGTCGGTATCCCACGATCAGACATCAAAATGGTAACTTGATGAAGACTCTCCGGCACCTGAGACCAAAAATCCCACATAGCTTCGGGTGATCTTAAGTTGGTTCTAGGATGACGTTTTTGCGTTCGAATAAAGTCAGGAAATTTCCAGCCATCTCGTACAAAAAAGACTGGCGTGTTATTACCCACCATATCCCAGTTACCCTCTTCTGTATAAAATTTTAAGGAGAATCCTCTAACGTCCCGCTCTGTATCTGCAGCACCCGACTCTCCAGCTACAGTCGAAAATCTTGCAAGCATTTCTGTCTTCTTCCCGACTTGGGAAAAAATCTTAGCTTGAGTATATTTAGTTATATCATTGGTAACGGTAAATGTTCCTAATGCCCCCCACCCTTTTGCATGAACCACACGTTCGGGTATACGCTCTCTGTTTTGATGGGCTAATTTCTCGATCAGTTGATAGTCTTGTAAGAGAACAGGCCCACGCTTGCCCGCTGTCAACGATTTTTGATTATTAGGTACCGGAGCACCTGCTGACGTGGTAAGTTTTTTATTGCTCATAATATAGAAGTGATTTAATTTCAGTGTAATAAAGATACGATATTACATCCTGTATTTTCAATAAGTAAAATTGATTGTTTTGATGTATTAATAAACCCTGCCTATTTAAGATAATTTTAAGATTAGAAAAATTTATGGTACAGATAATTGATATGCTGCGCTAAGAAATATGTAATTATTCAAAAAATAACTTACTGAATTCAAAAAATTCGTATTTTTGTATAAGCACTTATATAAATACTTATGATTGATGCACTACAGTATATTGGAGAGCTTGGCCTTGGCTCCAGACTTAAACGACTTAGTGAAACTCTGATGCGAGAAACTAACTTAATTTATGATGCTCATAATATTGATTTTGATCCTTATTTATTTCCTGTGTTCAAAATACTTATTGATAATACATGTGTTACGACTACAGAGCTACAAGAACAGCTTCAATATACCCAACCTGCCATTACACAAGCGTTAAATAAGCTAAGCAATAAAAAATTAGTTGTTTACTCAACTGATAAAGTAGACAAAAGAAAGAAGAATTTTCGTCTAAGCAAGAAAGGAAAAGAACTGCATAAAGAACTCACTCCTATATGGCAAGCTATTGATCAACAAATCAAATGGCTTACTCAAGGGAGTGCTACTAACTTATTACATCATATTTCTTATATCGAAAACCAATTATCCAAAAAATCACTCAGCAAAAGAGTCTTAGAAAATTTGTAAACCATGACCAATACCGAAAGAACTATTGAAATTATACCATTTGAATCACAATATGCGGCTGATTTCGCCAAATTGAATATAGAATGGCTGGAAAAATATTTTGTTGTAGAACCACATGATCAAGAACTATTAGAAAATTGTGAAGCAACTATTATTGATAATCACGGCTATATTTTCTTTGCTAGAATAGATAATGTAATCGCAGGCACTTTTGCATTAATAAAAATGAAACGTGGGGGGTATTAACTAGGCAAAATGGCGGTCTCCCCACAATATCGCGGACAACAAATTGGACAACAACTCATGACACATTGCTTAACATTTGCCAAGACTAAAAAATGGAGCAAGCTTACCTTGTATTCAAGTACCAAATTAGCAAACGCACTACATATTTATAAGAAATTTGGGTTTAGAGAAGTTCCCTTAGAAAGTAACTCTCCTTACCTGCGCAGTGATATTAAAATGGAACTTGAATTCTAGTTTTTATACAGAGCACAGATCTCATAAAAAACAAGCGTGTTTTACCTAATTAATCAGGGGGGTTAATTCCCCCTCTCAGACATATCTACGCTACGTAGCCCAGGCTTCCCTATGGAGCAACACCTATTGAAAATCAATGCCTTGCGTGATTAGCAATTGATGTAATTATAAATTATATTTTTAATTACAAATTAAGAGTGGTACATTTATTTAACATAATCACCTTAATATCAATAAAATGAAACAATCTAATCTAATCGGGTATCCAATCGTAATCATCTTAACGGCTATAATTACTTTTTTTACGCTTAACAATTGTAAAGGTCCAGATCGACCAATAGTCAACAAGCCCACTGAGATAATTTCTTTTAGTGATGCTCTAGAACTCTATCAAACCTATACTGATAATCGTTCTTGTGTTATTAAAGCTTTTGAAGGCAAACGTGATAGTACGTTGATCAAATTATGTCCTTCAAACCGAAAACCGAATGAAAACTTTATGCCCTCGCGATCGTTCTATTTAAGCAAAAAGTTTCTAGATCAATACATGGCTTATATCAAAAAAATCACACCCGATTCTGTTGATATTACGGGATATCGACTCTATTTAGGTAACTATCCAGATAAAGAAAAGTTTGAAAATGGAAAACCGATTCCTGATCCAAGAAGGAATACTTTTTTTATCGCTCCCACTACCCTAACCGGAAGTGAAAATATACATCGAGGTTTTACGTTTGTCGATAAAAATAAAGATGGTACCCCAGAACTGGTGTTTCTAGAAAACGAGTTAGCTGATCCAAAAAATCCCATACGAGGAATGAATAGGTCAAAAATAAATACCGCAAGTTTTTTCTCACTGTCAAGTATTTTTCAGGAGGAGTTAAGCACTATCGGAAATGAAATTGGTGGTTCACCACCTTATTAATTAAAACAGCTTTAAAAAGTGAAACGAGAATTATTAATCACTCTAGGAAATTTTGGCATTTTTGTAGAATTAATCACAGCAGTAGTTGCAACTGTTTACTTCTATAAATACAAAACCACTTTTTTGCGATTTCTTTTGTTCCTACTATGGTATACTGTTTTTAATGAAATTTTAGGTATTTACATAAGAGAATATATATCAAGATATAACGCCATTTTTTATAATATTTACCATTGTATCAATTTTACTTACTTATTCTTATTGTATAGACATTATATTAGTAATACAAAATACAAAAAGTTAATAGTAAGCTTCATCCTAGCGTACTATACAATACTTTTTATAAGTAGCTTTTTTGTGAATTATCTTACTGAATTTCAGAGCATATCCTATATTATCGCAGCTACTTTGCTAATAATTAGCATTAGCCTATACTTTGTAGAAATTTTAAATACAGAGCGGGTTCTTCATGTTAAAAGAAACCTTCTATTCTGGATTAGTGTAGGCCTTTTATTATATTATATTGGCAACATTCCTTTTAGGATTCTTAGAAATTATTATGAGTATCTAACAGATGCAACGATTCTAGTGCTACTAAATATAATTTTGGCAATTACTATGAATATTTGCTTTATTATAGGGTTCATATGGAGCGACAAGAAACAGCTATATTAATCGCTAGTATCGTACTAGTAGTCATAATTATTGTAATGATTTTCCTGTTTCTAATTTTTCAGAAAAGGAAAAACATTTTATTGCTACAGCAAGAAGAAGCTTCTAAAAAATTTGAAAAAGCTATAGCGCAAACCCAGATCGAAATACGAGAAGAGACGTTGCGCAATATAAGTTGGGAGCTGCATGATAATATTGGACAATTGCTCACACTGGCTAAAATTCAGGTTAGTGTAGCTCATGAGCAACCGGAAAAATTAAAGGATGTCACCGAGACTATCACAAAAAGCCTTGTCGAGCTCAGGGCTTTGTCCAAGTTGATAAATCCTGACGCGATAAAACAATTATCGTTAACAGAGGCTTTAGCCTTGGAGATCGAACGATTTAACCGCTTACAGTTTATCAATGCAGCAATGACCAGTACGCCGGAAATCCGAGCCATGGACCCAAAGGTAGAGATCATAATTTTTAGAATTTTGCAAGAGTTTTTCTCTAACACCATAAAACACTCAAAAGCTTCTAACTTAAGGGTTGATGCAATTTTTGATGAAGAGAAAGTGCAAATTACCGCCTCTGATGATGGTATTGGATTTAGCAACTCTAAACAAAAAACAGATCAAGGCATCGGACTTTGTAATATTAGAAGTAGAGGTAAATTAATAGATGCTGCCATCGAAATTAGATCCGAAGTAGGTAGAGGAACCATTTTAAAGCTTGAATATTACTATAAAGAGAACCAAGTATGACACACTAATTACCACAACTCAACATACCCCAATATCGACAACAACCTAGATTAAATCATTGTTCTTAAGAACACAATTATCATAGCATGAATTATTCTGTAGTCATCGTCGAAGATCACGTACTGCTTTCACAAGCCCTTGCCGGACTCGTGGATGGATTTTCAAAATTCAAAGTACTTTACGTTTGTAAAAACGGAAAAGAATTAGTCACCCGTTTAAAAGATCCTAAAAATATTCCTGACATTGTACTTATGGATATTAATATGCCCATAATGAATGGCATAGAAACCACACAACATCTCAAAGAGCAGTATCCTCAAATAAACGTACTAGCGCTTTCGGTTGAAGAAGACGAAATCACAATTCTAAAAATGCTAAAAGCGGGAGCGAAAGGGTATTTATTGAAAGATACTGAAAAAAGTATCTTAGAAAATGCGTTAATTGAAGTTCAGGAAACGGGATTTTATCACACAAAAAATGTTACTGATTTATTGCTGGGCTCATTACACCCTAAAAGAGACAAACAAACTGTTCTTAAAGAAAGAGAAATAGAATTTATAAAACATGCTTGTACCGAAAAAACGTATAAAGAAATCGCTAGCGACATGTGCTTAAGTCCTAAAACGATCGAAGGATATCGTGATTCTATTTTTGAAAAACTAAATTTAAAAAATCGAACAGGTTTAGTAATTTATGCTATTAAACATAAAATTTTCACGCCTTAACATCTTGATATAAAATTGAATAAAAACTCAAGGCTATTTGAATGCATACCATTTGAAATTTGAATATTCTTCTTAACAACATTTTATGACAACTGAAGCATAGAAGATCTTTAAATTGAGGGGTTTTACTTATTTTTGTATTTGAAGAATTTTACTTTATGCTTAAACAACAATTAAATTTTAAATTATCTCAAAAACTATCTCCGCAACAGATTCAGTTGATGAAGTTGATACAGCTCCCTACGCAAGCTTTTGAACAAAGGTTGAAACAGGAAATGGAAGAGAACCCTGCGTTGGATAGTGGTAAGGATTCTGTTGATGAGTATGAAGATTCGTACAGTGAATCAAATGCAGATGATGATTATGGCAATGAAACTATCGAAACCGATATCAATGTTGATGAATATTTAAGCGACGATGAGATTCCGAATTACCGATTAAGCTCGAATAACTATAGTGCTGATGATGAAGAAAAAAATGTTCCTTACGCTTCAGGAACTACCTTTAATCAATATCTTTTAACACAACTAAATACCTATCGCTTAACCGATGAAGAAACACAGATCGCTGAATTCTTAGTTGGTAGTATTGATGAGAGCGGCTACATTCGCAGAGCATTACCTGATATCTTGGATGATTTAGCCTTTACCCAAAACATATATACGTCTGAAGAAAAGATAGAAGAAATTCTACATATTGTACAGCAGCTCGACCCGGCCGGGGTTGGAGCCAGAGGATTGCAGGAGTGTTTAATTCTGCAATTAGAAAGAAAAGAGTTGACAATACCCATTAAACTGGCTATTGATATCTTAAAAAAATCTTTTGACCATTTTAGCAAAAAGCATTATGATAAATTGATTGCTAAATTTGACGTTAGCGAAGAACAGTTAAAAGAGGCTATAGAGGAGATCGAACATCTTAATCCTAAACCCGGTGGATCATACTCTGGTAACAACCGGATGGTAGAGCATGTAGTTCCTGATTTTACGATTAAAATCGTAGACGGTGAACTAGAGCTGACATTAAATGGACGTAATGCTCCAGAATTGCATGTATCTCGCGAATATAATAATATGCTTCAGGGATACAAGGACAGCAAAGAGAAGTCCAAGTCACAAAAGGATGCAGTCATGTTTATTAAGCAGAAATTAGATTCTGCCAAATGGTTTATTGATGCTGTAAAGCAACGACAACAAACCTTATTTGTTACCATGAGCGCTATCATGCACTATCAAAAAGAGTTCTTTTTAAGTGGTGACGAACGTAATTTAAAACCTATGATTCTCAAAGATATCGCCGATGAGATAGGTATGGACGTGAGTACAGTTTCTCGTGTTGCCAATAGTAAATATGTCGACACTCCCTACGGAACGAAATTAATTAAACAATACTTCTCAGAATCGATGACCAACGACCAAGGTGAGGAAGTATCTACCCGAGAGATCAAGAAGATTTTGGAAATCACTTTGAGCGAAGAAGATAAACGAAAACCGCTTACCGATGAGAAATTAGCTCAAATACTTAAAGAGAAAGGTTATCCGATCGCCAGAAGAACTGTTGCTAAGTACCGAGAGCAACTGGATATTCCAGTGGCCAGATTACGTAAAAAGATCTAATGAATTTCTTTAAAACCGTATCATATCTGTTTCATCCCATTGTAATGCCTATAACGGGTGCAATTATATACTTTATAGTGGCCCCGCGTTTTCTCCCTGAAGAAGTAATACAATCTAAGATTTACGGATTATTTATCATCACAGTATTGATACCAATTGTATGTTATTTTCTGCTCAAAACTATAGGCGCGGTAACATCAATCAATCTAGACACAACGACACAAAGAAAAATACCTCTTGTAATTCAATCAGCGCTTTTCCTTTTGGTTCTTAGAACGATTGTGGATAGCTATAATTATCCAGAACTTTATTTCTTTTTTGTAGGCACTTTGTTTTCTGCGCTTTGCGCTTTCTTTATGGCCATGTTTAACGTCAAAGCGAGCCTGCATATGATAGGAGTCGCATCGGTAACCATGTTTTTAATAATTTTGAGTATTCATTTCGGCGTCAATCTAACTAACGGCATAGCCATAGCTTTTATCAGCACTGGTTTGGTAGCTACCTCACGACTTTTTTTAAAAGCACATAATCCTCTGGAGCTTACCTTAGGTATATTTATTGGTGTATTTCCACAAATACTTCTAGTGAATTTTTGGCTATAAAATATAAAACATTAACCCAATTTTTGCCACCTCTATACCCACAGGTTCCTCTCCTATCCGGGCATTCTTGTCAAACAAACTGTTTAAACTGTAATAAAAGTGAAAATTAAAGGTGTTCCACCCAAAGGTAAAGGTTGCCCCAGCTCTAAAACGATTAAGCTCATCAATTTTGGTTTGACTCACCGAATTATCCGTTTGCTGAAAGTTTGAATTAAAGTAAAACAAATATCCTAATCGCAAACCTGTATACACCCTGTAGAACTTGTGAGACTTGGCAGTAGAGGTACGCCATCTTAATTCTAAAGGACTTTCTATTAAATGTGTGGTAAATCTGTTGGAATCATAAGAAACATCCTCCAACGAGGCAAAAATAGTTTTTTCATTTCCCTCCTCTTCTCCTATAAATAACGTTTGGCTAAAAGAATTAACAGAGTACCCTAACCCCAAACCAACAGCCAAATTACGTCGTTTGTTTATAGGCATATCTCTCGTATAGCCTAAATGCAATCCTCCAGAAAAACCTGATTGACTCACTCCTTTGGGGCGGTTAAAGAGTAGATTAAAAGTAAAACCTACATAGAACTGATCTTCGCGGTACAAGGAATCAATAGCCCGTTCGTCATTAGGCGAGCTCTCAATAGTTTGCTGTTGAGAAAAGATACTTTTTGTTATAAGCAAACAAACACCGATAAGAATAATACGTTTTATCATTAGTACGAAGATAGCAGGTTTCCTTTATAATTAAAAGGTTAGCACCCTGTAATACTAAAAGAAATATCTGGCAACAAAACAGCCTACAGGGTATAAACCAAAAAATCCTGTTCTACGAATAAAACAGGATTTTCTTACTTATAAAAAAGTGTTACTTTAGATTATCCATTGCTGACCCAGTTCTGGTCGTATAGTTAATCTTTAATGCTTGTACTTCTCTCAATTCTTTTTTAATGTCACCGACGAGACCCATGTTGGTATCACCATCTACTTTGAGTGCAGTTGTCAAAAAAGGAATAAGCTCCTCTCTTTTAGCTGCTCTTTCAGCAAGAATAAATGGTTTGATCTCACTTACATCGGCAAACTTATCATTCAACTGAATTTTAGCTTGTGTACCAGCAGTTGATCTGTACCTTGCACTAGGTTTACCAGCGTAAATATACATTACCAAATCTTTCTTATCCAACTTTTCCACCTGATCAGCGGTTGGCAGTCTATTTTCTATCAACAAGGTGTTTTCACGCATTGTTGTGGCCACCATAAAGAAGAACAATAACATAAATACAATATCTGGTAACGATGCTGTAGAAATAGCAGGTAATTCACCGCTCTTTTTCTTTTTAAATTTAGACATAGTTGTTTGTTTTTATGTTATTCAATTATTTCTTAGGCTCTGCTTCTGAAAGCTTTTCCGGATACAAAGCTTGAATAGTCTTAATCTGCTCTTTCAAATTTTCTTTGGAACCAGAATAGTTAACATCCTTCAAATCTTTCTCCATTTGGACAAAGCTTTTACCAAAACGACGTTGTGCTTCTCTGTTTCTTAACTCAGTATATGCCGCAACCAATTCATTTTGAACTGCAATATAGGTAGCATATGTAGTCTCACGGTTATTTCTTAGAGAGATAACTGCTTTATCCGGATTGTCTGATGAACTAGGGTCTTTAGCTCCCTGGCAATAACGACATGCATCATCTCCTTGTCCACCACCGTTATCTAAAAAGGCAATTGCTGCTTTACGTAAATCCTTCAATTCCATCGGTGTTTCCTCCACCAATAAATCATTATTTCTGTTCAACTCGACAACAAAAATGTTTTTCTCCTTCAAAACAGGAGGTTCAACATCTTCTAATTGCGGAGGCGGGAGTTTTCGGCTAATACCGCTATCTGTTTCAATAGTCGTAGTAACCAAAAAGAATATAAGAAGTAAAAATGCAATGTCAGCCATTGATCCCGCATTTACCTCTGGTGCTGCTCTTTTTGCCATAATTTTTATTTACCTATTAATTTCTTTAATCCCGAGATCACCATTAAACCAACAGCTATTACAGCTAAAAAGTAAAAGGCATATAATCCCGTTCCTACCCATCTAGATCCACTCTCAGAAAGAACTTCACCATCTTTTAAAGGTGTTTCAATACCTTCAGCTAATACAAATCCTATACCGATTATTACTACAAAAGCTACAATGCCAATAGCAGTATTCTTAAGTCCGGCCGGATTTTTAGCTAGTGCCGTCAACACAGTAATTAATGTCGCGATAATAGCTATTACAAAGATAACCAATGTAAGACTGTAAAGCGGATTTACCGCTGCACCTGACACATCAAGAGGTAACTCACGAGCCTCAGACACACCATTGTCATTCATTAGGCTATCAATCGTGCTGTTCATAAGAAACCAAAGGATAATCCCCACAGCTCCAATTGCCAGAACAGCATATGATAATATTTTTGAAATTTTCATGTGACTATTTTTTTATGGGACACCAAAGGTGCCCCTTGATTCAGTGAAATAAGTAATACTCCAAACACTTAAAACTAGTGTCTAATCGAGTGTACTACTTATCTTTTATTCTTATAAGCTACCAACATATCGATCAAAGTAATCGAAGCGTCTTCCATATCATTAACAATACTGTCAATTTTTGCTACGATGTAGTTATAAAAGATCTGAAGTATAATTGCAACAATAAGTCCAAATACTGTAGTCAAAAGTGCCACTTTAATACCACCTGCCACAAGAGAAGGTTGCATATCACCAGCTGCTTCAATTTTATCAAAGGCTTGAATCATACCGATTACCGTACCCATGAAACCAAGCATTGGTGCAAGTGCGATAAATAACGATACCCATGATACATTCTTTTCTAATTGTCCCATTTGAACACCACCGTAAGCAACAACAGCTTTTTCTGCTGCGTCTACGCTTTCGTCTGCTCTGTCTAAACCTTGATAATAGATAGATGCAACAGGACCTTTTGTATTTCTACAAACTTCCTTAGCCGCTTCAACACCACCATTGTTTAAAGCATCCTCAACATTTTGCTGAAGCTTCTTAGTGTTTGTAGTAGAAAGGTTTAAAAAGATAATTCTTTCAATTGCAATGGCAAGTCCAAGAATTAAACATAATAATACAATCCCCATAAACTCTGGTCCACCTTCAATAAAACGTTTTTTTAATTCCTGGTGGAAGGATAATTCTTCGGAAGTGTCTTCTGCCACTTCATCTTGTACTGTTGCAGTAGCTATAGGTGCAATAAATAATTGCATGTTTGTCGATAATAACTGAGCAGGAACAGTAGCCGCTTTTACATTAGCAAAACACATTACTGTAGCGATTGCCAGAATAGAGAATAATCTTTTCATTGCGCTGATTCTTAATTTTAATTAGTTAAAGGGTTAAAGATAAAAAAATAATATAAATTCTATTAAAATTTTGATAATAATGCAGAGAGGAAGGGATTCGAACCCTCGATACGCTTGTGACGTATACACACTTTCCAGGCGTGCGCCTTCGACCACTCGGCCACCTCTCTATGAAATTTTTCCCAAAATTTGGTTGGCAAATAACAAAAAAAAAGTTAGCTGATAAAATTTGAGGCGTTAATTTTCTGACATTTCCCCACGCAAAGAAGTTTCGAATATGGTTTTAAGGACTTTAGCCGGAATTTCCTCTCCTAGCAAATACATCAATTTTGCTACTGCAGCCTCCGTCGTGCAATCATTACCCGATATTACACCTGCTTTTTGGAGCGCAACACTCGTACTATATTTACCCATTTCGACAGATCCACCGGCACATTGCGTGACATTTACCACGGGAACACCCCGCTTAATTGTTTCAGAAATTAAATCTATAAACCATTTTTTAGTCGTTGTATTTCCCGAACCGTAGGTTTCTAAAATAATTCCTTCTATTGCTTTTGAAGCGAAAATTTCACTCAAAATCGACGATTTTATCCCCGGAAACATCTTTATAATAAGTACATTATTGTTAAAATGTGTATGGTATTGTAATTTTTTACGTCGATTAGCTGCCCGAAGAACAGAATAATTCACCTTTAAATGCACTCCCGATTCTACTAAAGCAGGGTAATTATAAGATTTAAAAGCTTCAAAATGCTCTGCATTAATTTTTGTCGTTCTGTTTGCTCTTAACAATTTATACTCAAAATACAATCCAACCTCGGTTATAACCGGTTTCGATTTTTCCTGCAAAGCAGCGATCTGGACTGCGGTAATCAAATTCTCTTTGGCATCTGTTCGCAAGTCTCCGATTGGAAGCTGTGATCCTGTAAAAATTATTGGTTTTGCCAGGTTTTCAAACATAAAGCTAATAGCCGAAGCTGTATACGACATTGTATCACTACCATGTAAAACCACAAATCCATCATAGGCTTCATAATTGTGATAAATCAAATCTCCCAGAACCTTCCACTGTTCAACGTCCATATCAGAAGAGTCAATGGGTTCTTTGAAGCTAAGAGTTTCTATTTTACATTCCAGCTGCCTGAGCTCCGGTATTTTTGATAAAAGTTCATCAAAATTAAAGGACACCAACGCTCCTGTCTCAAAATCCTTTATCATACCTATAGTACCGCCAGTATAAATAAGCAGTATTGTTGGTGTAGTTATCATATCTATCTTATTATACTACTTTATTTAACTTTCCAAGCAATTTTATATTCCAAATACTTCTTTAGAATTGAGTGTGGTTTGCTTCGCAATCTCTTCTATTGATAACTGGTAAATATCAGATAAACGATCGGCTACCTCCACCAGGTAAGAACTCTCATTGCGTTTACCCCGATAAGGAACAGGTGCAAGATAAGGTGCGTCTGTCTCCAATACCAGATGTTTTAGGTCAATTTGATTAAGGAATTTATCAATTTTTCCGTTTTTGAAGGTAACCACACCTCCGATTCCCAGCTTTAGATTAAGATCAATTGCTTGAGTGGCATGTTCTAGTGTTCCTGTAAAGCAATGAAAAATCCCTCTCAGTGCTTCAGACTTTTCTTCTTCCAAAATTTCAAATACTTCATCAAAGGCATCACGACAATGAATTACTATCGGCAACCCAAACTCCTTGGCCATTCGGATCTGTTCTCTAAACGCTTCTTGCTGTTGTTTCAAAAATGAGGTGTCCCAATATAAATCAATCCCAATTTCGCCTACCGCATAAAATTTAGCTTCTGCATTATTGCTTTTGCGAGACAGCAAGGACCGTCTGACATGCGCTAATTCCTCCAAATAATCCTCTTTAACATGTGTCGGATGAAGGCCTGCCATCAAAAAGACATGTTCAGGAAAACGCTTCTCAATAGCAAACATTGCTTCGGTATACGTAGAATCAATGGCAGGCACAAAAAAACGTTGAACGCCACGATCTATAGCACGCTGCATCATTTCTATCTGATCTTCTTCAAAAGACTCGCTATATATATGTGTATGTGTATCTGTTAAAACCATGCGGTAAAATTAATTAATTTACTTACCAGAGCAGCAGATTTCATCTAAATATTAATTAAATCGATCCTTGCCAAAAGTAATAATCTTATTTTTACTAAAATTCTACAACAATTCATGACTACGTTACGGAAATTCTTAGTTGACCAGGGGTATACCAAAATTAAACTTACACTGACCAAAACTAATCACTTTGAAGCAAAGGCTATTTTAAACACGGTGGAAGGAAACTTCATAATTGACACTGGCGCTTCTAATTCGTGCGTCGGTTTTGAAGCATCAGAAAAATTTGATTTATTCACGCAAGAAAGTGAAATTAAAGCTGCCGGAGCCGGAGCTAATGATATGCTTACGCAATTATCGAATAACAACACACTCAATTTAGGCAAATGGAACACCCGCAAAGTGTCTTTGGTGCTTTTTGACCTGTCCCATGTAAATCAGGCTCTAGTTACACACAATGCCGATCCCGTGGATGGGATTATTGGTGCTGATATTCTTAAAAAAGGAAAAGCCATTATAGATTATGCGAACAAGGCCCTGTATCTTAAATAAACCAACTACATACCTGTCCTAATGGCCTCTACAGGATCCAGACGTGAAGCGGAGATGGCCGGCAGAATACCGGATATTAATCCGATAATTGAGGATACCAAGGTACCCAACGCTATATTCCAAGGCGATAATATAAATTCAAAATCTCCCGTAAATTGTGACGCGGCTAAGGAGATAAGATATACCAGAAATAGTCCGATCAATCCACCTATCAATGAAAGAATTACCGCTTCAAACAAAAACTGAAACAAAATAAATTTGTTTTTTGCACCCAGTGATTTTTGAATTCCGATAAGGTTTGTTCGTTCTTTTACACTCACAAACATAATATTTGCAATACCAAATCCCCCAACAAGTAAGGAAAAACCACTAATCATCAAACCGATTATATTCATTTGCCCTGTAATATTATCAATAAAGTCTGTAAATCCTTGTAATTGATTAACAAAAAAATTATCAATTTCATCGGTTTTTATTCCCCGAAACGCACGTAATCTTTGCGTTACACTCGCCACAAATTCTGCCACGTCAGTGCCGGACTCCGGTTTAATAATTATTGCGGGAAATGTAAATTTATTGTTATCCCCATAAATTCGTCGCACCATATTTACAGGAACAATTGCGGCTGTATCTTTTGAATTACCAAAAAGCCCTGCTCCTTCCTTTTTTAGAACGCCTATAATGGTGAATTTTCTTCCGTACAAACGCACCTTCTTACCAATAGGATCCGTATCACCAAATAATTGCTTTGCGATTTCATCTCCCACTACCATAACCGGAGATCCTGCCATGGATTCTTGCTCATTATAAAAACGACCATTAACAACCTGCAGTTCCTCTATATTATAATAGTCGTGAGAGACCGGCACTATTTCTACGTTGCTTATACTCTTGTCTTGATGTTTAATCGTTTCCGGTCCTACATTCAGCACAAAGCTTGCAGCTTTTAAATCTGGAAGGTTGCGATTCAAATATTGATATTCCTCATACGTAACATCAGGAAATTGCTCTCTTTTCCATTGTGGAATATTAGAAGGTCCAAATGAAAAACGCATAAGGTAGATCGTACTATTGTCTAAAGAACTAATACTACCTTTAATTTCTTTCTCCAGAGAATCCACTGCAGCTAAAACGCCAATTATCGAGAAGATTCCGATAGTAACTCCTAACAGGGACAAAAACGTACGCAATTTATTATTAGTAAGTGCACTTACTGCAAAATTAAAGCTCTCTTTTAAAATTCTTAAATAAATCAGCATAATCCGCGTTTTAGCAATCAATTATCAACACATACATGATAGGACGTTGAAGATAAAGTTTTGTTACAATCTCTACAAACAAATCCCTGTATGAGATTGTTAATATGAGAACTAAATTGCTATTTTTGCGTTTTTACTAACTAAATGTACTCATGAGCAACACAACACTTGCAAAATCAGCATTAATTTCTGTCTTTAGTAAAGACGGACTCGCTCCAATTGTCAAAAAACTAGACGAACTTGGTGTGACTATTTATTCTACCGGAGGGACTGAAAAATTTATTAAAGATCTTGGTATACCCGTGGTTCCGGTAGAAGATGTAACCTCCTACCCTTCCATTCTGGGCGGAAGAGTAAAAACGTTGCATCCAAAAGTTTTTGGTGGTATTTTAAATCGTCAAGACAATAGCAGTGATGTGGCAGAATTAGAGCAATATGAAATTCCGCAAATCGACATTGTAATAGTTGACTTGTATCCATTTGAAAAAACAGTAGCCTCAGGAGCATCAGAACAAGATATTATTGAAAAAATAGATATTGGTGGTATCTCTCTTATTAGAGCTGCTGCTAAAAATTTTAAAGATGTTACCTGTGTTTCATCCATGAATGACTATAAGGAGTTTTTGGATATTTTAAACGAAGGAAATGGCAAAATTTCGCTTACTGAACGAAAACGCTTTGCAGCTAAAGCATTCAATGTTTCGTCTCATTATGACACCGCTATCTTTAATTATTTTAATACAACTGAAGAAATAGCTTCCCTTAAGTTAAGTGAGTCTGAAGGAAAAACACTTCGTTATGGTGAAAACCCACATCAAAAAGGAACTTTCTTTGGCGATTTTGACGCAATGTTTGAAAAGTTACACGGGAAAGAGTTGTCCTACAACAATCTCTTGGACGTAGATGCAGCGGTGAATCTTATGAGCGAATTCAAAGGAGAAGCCCCAACCTTTGCTATTTTAAAACATAATAATGCTTGTGGTCTTGCACAACGCAACACTGTTTTTCAAGCCTATACCGATGCCTTAGCCGGGGATCCTGTATCAGCATTTGGAGGCATACTGATATCAAATACCGAAATTGATCGTGATACGGCAGAAGAAATTCATAAACTATTTTGCGAAGTTGTAATTGCACCTTCTTACAGCAAAGACGCGGTCTCAATTTTACAAGGTAAAAAGAATAGAATTCTATTAATTCAAAAAGACATTAAACTTCCAGAAAATCAGGTGCGAACCTGTCTTAATGGATTTCTGTTACAAGACAAAGATCTTAAAACAGATACTGTTGAAGATCTCAAAACCGCTACCAAAATAACTCCAACTGCCAACCAAACTGATGATCTGTTATTTGCTTCAAAAATTTGTAAGCACACAAAATCAAATACTATAGTTTTTACAAAAAACAAACAATTATTAGCAAGCGGAACTGGACAAACATCTCGTGTAGATGCGTTAAAGCAAGCTATTGAGAAAGCTACTTCTTTCAATTTTGATCTTAATGGGGCGGTTATGGCCAGCGATGCTTTCTTTCCATTTCCTGATTGTGTTGAAATTGCAGATCACGCAGGGATAAAAGCAGTCATTCAACCCGGAGGTTCCATCAAAGATCAATTAAGTATTGATTACTGTGATGAGAATGGAATTGCGATGGTTATGACAGGAACGCGTCATTTTAAACATTAATTTTAGTACATTTACTCCAACTCTAACCCTTTTTAATACAGTATATGGGATTTTTTGACTTCTTCACCGAAGAAATAGCTATAGATTTAGGTACCGCAAATACCCTTATCATACATAATGATAAAGTTGTTGTAGACAGTCCTTCTATAGTCGCCCGCGATATCATGTCGGGCAAAATTATTGCCGCTGGTAAGCAAGCCGCGATGATGCAAGGTAAAACCCACGAAAACATAAAAACTATACGCCCTTTGAAGGATGGTGTGATAGCAGATTTTGATGCTAGTGAAAAAATGATAAGTATGTTTATCAGGGATATTCCGGCATTGAAGAAAAAGCTATTTACTCCCGCATTGCGGTTAGTTATTTGTATTCCTTCGGGAATTACGGAAGTAGAAATGCGCGCCGTAAAAGAAAGTGCAGAACGTGTAAATGGCAAAGAGGTATACCTGATCCACGAACCTATGGCTGCTGCTATTGGCATTGGTGTAGATATTATGCAACCCAAAGGAAATATGATTGTTGATATCGGTGGGGGTACTACTGAAATTGCAGTTATAGCACTTGGTGGAATTGTGTGCGACAAATCTGTCAAAATTGCGGGAGATGTTTTTACCAATGACATCATTTATTACATGCGTACTCAACACAATCTTTATGTAGGAGAGCGCACTGCTGAAAAGATCAAAATTCAGATTGGTGCTGCTACCGAAGATTTAGAAATTCCGCCAGAAGAAATGAATGTTCAGGGTCGTGATTTACTTACTGGTAAACCGAAACAGGTACAAATATCTTATAGAGAAATCGCAAAAGCTTTAGACAAATCTATCTTACGTATTGAAGATGCTGTGATGGAAACCTTATCGCAAACACCGCCAGAGCTTGCGGCAGATATTTATAATACCGGAATTTATCTAGCGGGTGGAGGTTCGATGCTAAGAGGTTTGGATAAAAGGTTATCTCAAAAAACAGATCTTCCTGTTTATATTGCAGAAGATCCGTTAAGAGCCGTTGTACGAGGAACAGGAATAGCGCTTAAAAATTTAATCAAGTTTAAAAGTGTATTAATAAAATAAAAAAAAGTAAATATATACCTTATTGTAAATTCTATCGTTATCCTGCTTCATTGTGCAGGATAACGATTTTGCATACATAGGAATTTAACGTATAATATTAAGAGACCCCCTATCATATGCAGCAGATCATTAACTTTTTATTACGCAATAAAAATTTTCTGCTTTTTATATTTTTATTGCTTGTAGCTATCGGCTTTACTATACAGTCACATAGCTATCATCGCAGTAAAGTTATAAGTTCTACAAATTTTGTAAGTGGCGGTCTTTATGAATGGCAGCATTCAATTGGAAAATATTTTAATCTCATAAGTGTAAATGAACGTCTGCTTATAGAGAATGAATATCTGCGAAATCAACTTACCATAGCAACCGCGGATACCAGTAGCTCAAAAATTGTTGACACAAGTACTTTTGCTATGCCATACTCCTACTTTCGCGCAAATGTCATTCGAAACGATTATCAAAAACGAGATAATTACATTTTGATTGATAAAGGTGCAAATGACAGTATTAAAATTGATATGGGCGTTATAACTGATAAAGGGATTGTTGGAATCATAGAAGACACGTCTGCTAATTATGCAAGAGTGATCTCTATCCTTAATAGCAACTCCAGAATTAATGCAGGTCTTAAAAATTCTGATCAGTATGGTTCCTTGCTCTGGGATGGCAAAGACCCTAATATGGTTCAACTGGCAACCATCCCAAAACAAGCGATTATTAAAAAAGGTGATACTATCATTACTCATGGGCGTTCGACAATATTCCCCAAAGGCATTGGCATTGGCGTGATAAGCAACTACACGATGAATCAAAATAATAGTTACTACCTCATTGAGGTAAAATTATTTAATGATATGACAGATATAGGGTACGTATATGCAATTGAGAATCACAATGCTGAAGAAATTAAAACATTACAAACTCTTGATGAATGAGTAACTCTATTTTAGTCCATATCGGAAGGTTTATAGTTTTAATATTGGCGCAGTCCCTCTTATTAAATAACATTAATTTCTTAGGATATCTCAATCCATACATTTATATTATTTTTATACTTCTAGCACCAATTAACATTAACAGAAGCCTTTTTTTGATTACCAGCTTTTTCCTGGGGCTTTGTATAGACATTTTAGGTGACTCAGGGGGTGTACATGCGGCTGCATGCCTAGTAGCAACTTATGTGCGTCCATTCATTTTGAGAACTGCTTTTGGACTGAGTTATGAATTTCAAACGGTAAAATTGAGTAAGTTACGTTTTGGGGAACGCTTTATGTACGTAACTTTAACAGTTGTTGTTCATCATTTGGTATTGTTTTCGCTAGAAGTTTTTAACTTTATGCATATACTAATTATCCTTAAAAAAGCGTTATTTACTAGTCTGTTCACAATTTTGATGACGATGCTGATATTGGTTTTATTCCGAAAAAATGATACATGAGAAAATTGTTGCTTTATTTAATAATTATAACCACAGGAATAATTTTTATTTCCAGGTTATTCTACCTTCAAATTTATAATACTTCCTATGCTTCATTATCAGAAGATAATGCAATTAAAGTAATTTATGACTATCCGCAACGAGGAGCGATTTATGATAGAAATGGTAAGTTATTGGTTACTAATCAACCTTCCTACGATGTGATGGTAATTCCCAGAGAATTGAAGCCATTTGACACCTTGGAATTTTGTTCTGTTTTGAATATTTCAAAGGATAAACTTATTCGCAGACTTCAGAAAGCCAGATCTTATTCTCCCAGAGTTCCTTCTATAGTAATCCCTCAACTCACAAAAGATGAGTACGCCTTTCTTCAAGAAAAAATGAGGAAATTTGAAGGGTTTTATATTCAAAAACGATCACTACGTGATTATCAAACCTACCATGCATCCAATGTTCTTGGCTACATAGGCGAAGTAAACGATGCTGCTATTAGAAAAGATCCATATTATCTTTCTGGGGACCTTATCGGGATCGATGGGGTTGAGAAACAATATGAACAGGAACTCAGAGGTATTAAAGGAGTAAAAAGAATACAAAA
Organism: Aquimarina sp. 2-A2; assembly: GCF_045505135.1. Lineage (NCBI taxonomy): Bacteria > Pseudomonadati > Bacteroidota > Flavobacteriia > Flavobacteriales > Flavobacteriaceae > Aquimarina > Aquimarina sp. 2-A2. Next base: position 124,907 of record NZ_JBJKFI010000001.1, read on the forward strand.
AGATCGTTTCAATCGAGATATAGGCCCCTATAAAGAAGGTAAGTTTGACACCTTGCCCGTCAATGGTAAAGATCTTCAAATTACGATTGATATTGCTTTGCAAAAATATGGAGAACGCCTGATGGTCAATAAAAGAGGCGGTATTGTCGCGTTGGAGCCTAGTACCGGAGAAATCTTAGCACTGGTAACAGCACCAAGTTACAAACCGGAATTATTGGTTGGACGTAAGCGTTCCAGAGAGTTTACTAAGTTATTTTATGACACTATCGGAAAGCCTCTTTTTGACAGAGGAGTGAAAGGCGAATACCCCCCAGGATCCCCATTTAAAACAATTAATGCCCTTATAGGTCTTCAAGAAGGTATTGTTGATACTCAGGAACGATTTTCCTGCCATATGGGTTATTATTATGGAAAAACCAATAGACGACTGGGTTGTCATTCACACCGTAGTCCGTTGAATATGATTCCAGGAATTGCCCATTCTTGCAATGCATATTTTGCCAATGTTTATCGACGAATCATTGAAAAATATGATACCCCTCAAGAGGGAGTTGATAACTGGAAAAAGCATGTTGAAAGTTTTGGCTTAGGTAATTATCTAGGTAATGATTTATCAGCAGGTCGCCCGGGGAGGGTTCCCAGTGCCGCCGATTATAACAAACAGTACGATTATCCAACATATAAGTGGTATGCAACCGGAACTATATCTAATGCCATCGGCCAAGGAGAAGTGCTCGCCACCCCTATTCAACTAGCAAATATGACGGCTGCTATTGCCAATCGCGGGTATTTTCACACCCCGCATATTATAAAGGCAATTGACAATAAACCAATTGAAGATAAAAATTATACGGTTCCAAAGAAAACCTCTATTGATAAAGAACATTTTGAACCAGTTGTTGAGGGTATGCATCAAGTATACACACAAGGAACCGCTAGCTTTTTACAAGTTGAAGGTATTGACATTTGTGGTAAAACAGGAACCGCAGAAAATTACACTAAGATAAACGGAGAACGCGTTCAACTTACAGATCATTCTGTTTTTATTGCATTTGCACCTAAAGAAAACCCAAAAATAGCGCTAGCTGTTTTTGTTGAAAATGGATATTGGGGTGCGCGTTATGCAGGAAGAATAGCTTCTCTTATGATCGAAAAACATTTAAAAAACAGTATATCGAGAAAAGATCTTGAAGACTGGGTGCTTTCACATAGTTTAGAAGATGAATATGCCAAGCCCTACAGTAATGAACCTTTTAAAATCAATCAATAGATGGCAAAATCGAGCATCGCCTCAATCGATTGGCTAACTGTACTTTTATTTACCCTCCTAGTGCTTTTTGGTTGGTTAAACATTTATTCTGCCTCCTACGGGGATGAATTTGCTTCCTGGACCGATTTTTCAAAAGTATATATAAAGCAGGGATATTGGATTGCCTTAAGTTTGCTATTAATTATAATCACCCAAGCGATTGAAGCTAAATTTTATGAGCGTTTTGCCAGTGTGATATATGTGTTTTCTATTGCTTCGCTCATCGGTCTTTTTATTTTTGGAAAAACTATATCCGGAGCAACTTCCTGGTATAATCTTGGGTTTATGAGCATTCAACCTTCAGAATTTGCAAAAGCGGCTACTGCCTTAGCACTCGCAAAGTTTTTGAGCGATATGCAAACTAATATACGACATCTTAATCATCAACTGAAAGCATTTCTAATTATAGCGTTGCCAGCTTTAATCATAATACCACAACCAGACCCTGGCAGTGCTTTGGTTTATAGTGCTTTTTTATTTCCACTATACCGAGAAGGACTGGCCGCAACCTATTTAATTATTGGCGCATCTGCAGCACTTTTATTTGTATTAACCTTGTTATTCGGTCCGATTTGGGTAGTTGTAGGTTTAGCAGTCGCCATGTTTATATTTTTACTAAAGAACCGAAAACGAAAACCGAAATATTCGAGATATTTATTAGTCCTTTTAGTTGTCACAGGATTTTGCTTTTCAGTAAACTATATTTTTAACAATGTATTTGAACAACGGCATCGTGATCGATTTAATATTGTATTGGGTAAAGAAGTTGATGCCAAAGGTATTGGATATAATACTAACCAAAGCCAGATCGCTATAGGAAGTGGCGGCTGGACTGGAAAGGGATGGAAAGAGGGAACCCAAACTAAAGGAGGCTTTGTTCCAGAGCAACATACTGACTATATCTTTAGTACTGTAGGTGAAGAATGGGGCTTTCTTGGTGCCACTGCCGTAATTTTATTGTTTATTTTTCTCCTTGCCAGACTATTGTTTATGGCTGAGCGTCAAAAGTCTACATTTAGCAGAATTTATGGATATAGTGTTGTTGGAATTCTATTTGTTCATTTTGCGGTAAATGTTGGTATGGTTACAGGATTGTTACCTACTGTGGGTATACCGTTACCCTTTTTTAGTTATGGTGGCTCAGGATTATGGGGTTTTACACTACTGCTCTTTATCTTTATTAAACTGGATGCAAACCGGGTTAACGAATGGTAACTATTTTATAGATTCCAACTTTTTCTATCAATTGAAGATTCCAATATTTCTTCCATTGAATTGTCCATTTTTTCAAAAAAATCTATACCGGTACGCATCTCTATTTGATCAATAGTAGTTTGATAATGATTTAAAGCCTTAGCTACGTCTTTATTTGGAATAATAAAAGCTGCAAGGCGAAACGTATTACCTTCTTCACGGAGAATTATTTTATAAAAATAGCGGGGAACAGATACTGCTTCATATCCAATACTTTCCAGATCCTCATCTAAAATACCTCCTGTAATTACGATAAGTGAATCATATTCCTTCGCCCAATAGCGCACTCGTTGTTCCAATTGATTCCAAATTCCCTGATTAAATTTAGGCAATTGAGGCGCGATATTCGAAGTTAGAAAAGTCTCCTCAAAGGCTTTATATGAAAATTTGCGATCCCCTGCAGGACACAAATGCCCTCTATTATATCCAGATTTCTTATAGTTTCTCCAGTCTGCTGAATGGGTACGTACTTTAGTATCCTCAACAAAGTAAGGCCGCTTATACTTATTCGGACTTAATTGATCGCGATTTAACCTATATAAAACCCACTCCGCTTGTTCATGATCCTCGTGGTAGGACAGCGTGTAAAAATCATGGCTAATAATTGCTCCGGTAGTAGAACTGGGAAGATATTCTGAAATAGAATCTGACGCCGCTTTTACTTCTTGATCGGATACAGCAAAACTATCAAGCCAATACTCAATATAATAAAAGCCTAGGGCACACAATAAAACTAACGCAGGATATATTAATTTTCTAAAATTCAAAACTGGTTATATTTAAGTTTTGCAACCAAATATAACAGAATTGATCGATGAGCGTGATCTTTTAGTATTTTAAACTTGAAAAATTGTTCATATCTTGAGTAATGCTTCTCAGGATTCATAACATCATGCGTTTACGATTCTGGAAATTTATCGAATCATTAAAACTATGTTATTTAACTTTTATTTAACGTGTAACTAAAATAATTCTTTTAGACAATTTTTATAACAATTTTAACTTATTAGCGACTGGTATTAAAGTCTTTAAAAACAGGTAGTTACACTTAAACTACGTTAAAAACGTAAATATTTCAAGTCTTCACAGTTGACTAGTTTCAAATACCTCATGTATATTTACATTGTACAAAAACAAAAATTTGTCTCACACGCAAATCATCTTCAATTCATTTAGGACGTTAAATAATGAGTAATCATTCTCATTTATTTAAGGACTTAGTTTCAGACTAACATTATTTTAGATTAAACAGAAAACAGACATAGGTATGAGTGTCTTTAACTGTTCATACAACTATAAACCTAAATCTAATTAATGATGTTAAAAAACATTTTACAACTAAACGGAGTTCAGGAACTGAACAAAGAGCAAAAAAGTAAATTATCCGGGGGCGGAAGAGATCCAAGACCACCTGTAACAGAAGGCGTTTGTGTAGATAATCAAGGATACTTTTATTTTAGACCTTGTACAGAAACTTGCGATGATGGTACAGTTCCACAAGATTGTCCGATATAATATATAACACTAAAAGAGGTATGTACAATACCTCTTTTTTTTATCTCTTAAATGAAAAAACTGCCTTTTTTATTACGGAATTCACTTTCAAATCATACGTCTTTCCTTTACCAATTTTTCACTTGAAAAATGTATCTTAGAATATCAAAAGTTTACTCTAAAACCAATGGATAAACTTTAAAATCTATGACTAATACTATCGAACAGATCACCAATTCTTTACTTATTAAAAATAAAATAAATGGTTTTGATAAGAAAGACCTGGAGCTACAACTGCAAATACACCCAAACTATCCAAGTTTTCAATCCATTACTGACACTTTAGATTACTTTACTATAGAAAACATTGCTGTCGAAGTTCCTCCGAATGCATTGGATCAATTACCTAAAACATTTGTCACAATACTAGAGCATGATGATAAGACGGAAATAGCTTTAATTGTTAAAACTGACAAAAAAATTACAATTAAGCACACCTCTGTATCTCAATCCAGTATGAGCTACGAAGAATTCAAGGAGATATGGATTCCTAAAATAATCGCCGTCGAAGAAGGTGAGTCAGAACAAAAAACTAAAAAGCACAGCAACTTTTTGAAACAAGCTATTATAGCTGTTGTTGGTATTACAATTGCAATTCAGTTATACGTCTTACAATTAACACTGCTTGATGCTTTGATTCTTGGACTTAGTGTTGCCGGCGGAATTTTAAGCTTCTTTGCAGTAAGAGAAAGTCTTGGTTATAAATCTCAAGTGCTGCAATCTTTCTGCACAACCATCAAGCAATCCAATTGCAACCAAGTTATTACCAGCAAGAAAGGTGAACTTTTACCAGGTATTTCCTTTGCAGATACGGGTGTCGTATTTTTTACAATTTTAAGTACTTATATTCTACTGTTTGGTGTAGATAGTATTCTTATCATTCCATCGCTGCTTGGACTTCCTTTTATTCTATATTCCTTGTATTCACAGCAATTCATAATCAAACAATGGTGTATGCTTTGTTTGGGGATTAGCGCAATAACAGTTCTTTTGAGTGGAATTCTGTCTTTAAATTATGTATTTCATTTCAATCTAGACAATTTACTAGCCCTTACCCTAATTTCTTCTGTAATTTCTCTGATCTATTTAAACTTGAAAAATTACATACAGGAAAACAGAACTCTCAAAACCAACAATCTCAAATTACACAAATTCAAAAGGAATCCCGGGCTGTTTGAACAACTCTTATTCAAATCGGCCCCTGTTCAACAGCAAACCTTTAATGATGAAATTATACTAGGTAATCCTAAAGCTCCTTTTGCGATAACAAGCTTAACTAACCCGCTCTGTGGTTTTTGTAAAGCGGCATTTGAAAGTTATATCAAGGTGCTTAAAGCTTCCGGAGAAAACCTCAAAATCATAGTAAGAATGCCTGTTAGTACTGAACAAATTGAAGCTCCTGCAAGCAAAATTGCGTATCGTTTATTAGAAATATACGAAAAAGAAGGTCAAAAAGGTTTCATTGAGGCATACGCCAACTGGTTTGAAAATCGAACAATCGAAACATGGAGTAAAAAATACGGACTTCCGGAATTTACTGCTCAACACACCGAATTATTAAATAAACAAAAAGAGTGGGCTACAAAGAATAACCTAAATTACACTCCGGCGACCATCCTGAATAATAGACTCTATCCTAAAACCTATGATTACGAAGAGTTTTTTTACTTTACACAGCACCTCCTGGAGAACTACGAGAGTGAGCCATTAGAAGCTCGTGAAGTTGTCAGTGCTACTTAATAATACCAGACATAAAGCTTGAGTGTCTATAATTGTTCAAGTAGTATTACAATTACCTTAAAACTGTAAGTATGTTAAACAAAATCAAAAATTTGAAAAATGTTCAGTTTATCAAGAAAAGTGATCAAAAGAGTATTATAGCCGGCGATGCACCCGGTGGAGGCCCTTGGGGAAATTGTCCCAATGGATATAGACAATGTGAACCATGGGGGGCATGTTTGAGAAATTCTATTCCGTGTGCTTAACTAAGTAGCATACTGATTAAACTAATCTATTTTAAACGATAGATTAGTTTTTAATCAACCCTTCACATCAAGGGCATCTCTCAAAGCATTCCCGATTAGCATAAAGGCCATTACAAGACTCATGATTCCTAATCCGGGAATAACGGCCAAATATGCCTTACCCAAAATTATGTATGAATAATGATCCTTAATCATTGCTCCCCAACTTGGCATTGGAGGTTGTGCACCTATTCCCAGAAAACTCAAACCACTTTCCAACAAAATCGCACTTGCAAAATTTGCAGCTGAAATAACAATCACCGGAGCCAAACTGTTAGGTAACACATGTTTTAAAATAATACGTTTATTCGTATAACCCAGCGCTCTGGCAGCAGTTACATACTGCATTTCCTTTATGCTAAGCACTTGACCTCTTACCACGCGCGCAACCTCCACCCACATCGTAATACCTACCGCTATAAAAACTTGCCAAAAGCCTTTACCTAATGCCAAGGTAATTGCGATCACTAATAGAAGCGTCGGTATCGACCAGGTTACATTAATTAACCACATGATTGCCGCGTCTATTTTACCCCCATAATACCCGGCTACCGCTCCAAGTGATATTCCTACAAGAAGTGAAATAAACACCGCCACAAAACCAATAGAAAAGGATATTCTTATTCCGATTAGCATTCTACTTAATAAATCTCTGCCATATTTATCCGTTCCTAATATAAAAGTCTTTTCTTTTATATACGACCTTACAATTGCTTCGTTCGATAGACCAGAGGGAAAAACATCAAATGGTATTACTTTTGTCAAACCCTGCAATTCCCCTTCGCTATAAGGAGCAATTTCAATGCCTTGCTCACTAATATTATAACTTTCGATGGGGAGTTCAGAATCGGTATTGCTGATTCCGAAGAAAAATTCATTTAAAAAAAAACTTTTTTCCCTGTTTTTTGATGGAATGGTGAGTAATTCTACCGTAAAGCCCGGTGCTTTTGAATGAATAGATAAATGCATTTGATTAGCATTCTTAGAATTGTCAGGAGCTATAGCATAAGCAAAAATAGCGATTAATGCACAGATGATTATAAAGGCTAAACTAAAAACGCCCCAAAGATTGTTTCTAAATCTTTGGAGCGCCTTATTACTTAAACTCTTAGACGGTTTTGATGCCATTCAGTATGATTAATTCTTTAAAGATAAAGTGGTTGTAGATTGGTGCTTTATCGTATTGACCTTCATGTCTTCTAAAACACTTATAGCCTCTTCTATGTACACATCTTTACTCAAACTTTGGTGCCATCTGTTTCTCTTCTCTTTAAGCACTGTATCTTTGTTCATCAATTGCTGTTCATATGGCAAGGACTCATAGGTTAGATTTGTTTTATAATCGCTAATAGCCTCAAAACGTTTGGCCTGACTTTCATTTTCTTCTATATTCTTTTTATACTCTTGATAATTTAAGGAATACCTGTTAACATCACGCTTTTCTCTTACCCATTTAGCATTCTCTTCAATCAGCTTTAACTGATTATTTTGTTGCATACGCGCTTTACTATTATCAATAGTTTTGTCAAAATTAATATACCCATTCCACGGCGTATACTCTGCAGCTGCGATTTTATCCCATGGTAAAGGGTTTTCCTGATCCTTCTCCCCGATGTCGATATAGCTATAACGGTCTGGAACTACGACATCACTTTTAACACCTTCCAATTGTGTGGAACCTCCATCAACTCTATAGAATTTCTGAGTAGTTAATTTAAGAGCTCCTAAGTCTCCAAAATCATTGCTACGCATCCAGCGATTTAAATCCATAACATTTTGCACGGTTCCTTTACCATATGTTTGCTTACTACCTATGATTATAGCTCTCTTATAATCCTGCATTGCAGCCGCCAAAATTTCGGAAGCCGAAGCTGATAATTCATTTACCAAAATTACCAACGGACCATCCCATAGAATGCTTCGGTCTTTATCACTCAATACTTCTGGTGATTCTTCTTTTGTACGAACTTGCACGATAGGTCCTTTTTCGATAAACAAACCAGCAATATCAACTACAGTTTGCAAAGATCCGCCTCCATTGTCTCGCAAATCAATAACCAAACCATTCATATTTTGCTCTTTCAAACGGATAATCTCTTGTTTAACATCTTTGGCAGCATTTCTTTGATTGTAGTCCTGCATATTAAAATAGAACTTTGGTAAATTGATAATTCCGAAGTTCTTACCATTCTTTTTAACCAAAGAAGATTTGGCATATGTCTCTTCTAACTCGACAACATCTCTTACGATATCAATATTCTCAATGGTACCGTCTACCTTTTTAACAGTTAGGGTAACTCTAGTACCTTTTGGACCTTTAATAAGACTTACAGCATCATCTAAACGCATTCCGACTATACTTACGGGTTCTTGTTCATCTTCCTGCTTTACCTTCATAATAAGGTCTCCAACCTCAACTTTATTTCCTCGCCAAGCCGGACCTCCTGAAATCACCTCAATAATTTTAACATTATCGTTCTTTTTTTGGAGTCTCGCCCCAATACCTTCAAGTTTACCGGACATAGCGATATCAAAACGATCTTTATCCTGCGGTGCAAAATAATAGGTATGTGGATCAAACTCTTCAACAATAGAATTAATGTAAATTGAAAACCAATCCTTACGTTCTAAATCATCTGCAAATTCAAAGTATTCATTAATTGAGGATTGTGTTAATTTTCTCGCTTCTTCCTCAAGAACAACCCCGGTCTTTCGCTTATAATTCTTATTCTTCGCTAAAGAATCCAATTGTTCCTCAACTTTATCATAATAGCTCGATAAACCATTAAACTTAAGCTGTAATCTCCAGCGATTCAACATCTCTTCTTTGGTTGTAACATAGGATAGCTTATCATAATCCGTATCTATTGATTCCTGCAAATCAAAGTTAAAAGGTTTATCAAGAATACTTGCATAGAGTACTCTTGCTTCTGCCATACGTTGTTGTAATCGATCATACGTAAGATTGAAGAAAGCTATATCTTTACTTCTAATCTGATCATCTATTAGTGTTTCGTATTGCTTAAACTCCTCTATATCACTCTTGTAGAAATAGCGCTTTAATGGGTCTAATGCATCAATATAATCGGAGAAAACTTCTTTAGAGAAATCATCATTTACTTCCTTGGCATCATAATGGCCTTTGCTCAGCACATAGCTAATCAAATCAATTAGTAATTTATCCTTATCGGGATCATTTTCAACATTCGTAGTAAAACTGCACGAAGCAGCAGATATTATAACGGTAAGCATCAATATCAGAAAACTCTTTTTCATACGCTTATTTAATTTAGGGATTTTAAGCAAAATACATTAAAAATCGTGCCAATGAGGAGTAATAATACTAAAATTTTCTTAAACAAACTAATTCTTTAACCGATCTCGAAGTATTCCTAAATTCAGAATAAAATGATGTATTTTTACCTCTTAATTTATTTTTTACATGGCTGATAAAAAACCTCTCATATTAGTAACCAACGATGACGGAATCACCGCTCCCGGAATACGAACGTTAATAGCTGTCATGAAGGAAATTGGTGATGTCATTGTGGTTGCGCCTGATAGTCCGCAAAGTGCTATGGGTCATGCAATTACCATAAACAACACCTTGTACTGCGATCCGATAGAGATTGAAAAAAATGCATCTCACAGTGAGTACAGTTGTTCTGGCACCCCGGTAGATTGTGTCAAAATGGCCACCCGTCAAATACTAAATAAAAAACCGGACTTATGTGTTAGCGGTATTAATCATGGATCAAACTCTGCGATAAATGTTATTTATTCGGGTACAATGAGTGCTGCCGTAGAAGCCGGAATAGAGGGTATACCAGCAATAGGATTCTCGTTATTAGATTACAGCATGACCGCCAACTTTGAGCCTTCAAAAAAATATGTGAAAGCAATTGTAGAAAATGTGCTCACCAATGGCTTACCGAAAGGTGTTGTCTTAAATGTGAACATTCCTAACCTTAAATCCGTTGATATTAAGGGAATTAAAGTGTGCCGACAAGCAAATGCACATTGGAAGGAAGAGTTTGATAAAAGACAAAATCCTATGGGTAGAGATTATTATTGGCTATCCGGAAAATTCATCAATGAGGATAAGGGAGAAGATACAGATGAGTGGGCCTTACAACATGGTTTCGTCTCTGTAGTACCCACACAGTTTGACTTAACAGCTCATCATTATATACAAGAATTAAATAACTGGAATTTAAATGATTAAAAAAGAAATAGGACTTGGCTTAGCCATTGGGTTGGTTGCTAACACTTTTGGTTTTATACTATGTGTACTGGTGTTTTCTATGTTATCGGTATCAGGGCTTTCTTTTACAGAAACACTCGCTGCATCTATTAAGAATGATACATTTGGTAATTTAATTACGCTTGGTGCTATTCTAAACCTGGGGGCTTTTTTTCTTTTTCTAAAACAAAACAAGCCTTATCGCGCTCGTGGCGTACTTCTTGCTACGCTTTTTGCAGCAATAGTAATTATGATAAGTAAATTTTTATAACCATGATCGTACGCTGTACTAATAAACTGTAATCCTATGAAGTATTATCTTATCGCCGGGGAGGCCTCTGGAGATTTACATGGTTCTAACCTTATGAGGTCTATATTGCAACATGATGAACATGCTGAATTTAGATATTGGGGCGGAGAACTTATGCAAGAAGTAGGTGGTAGCTTGGCTAAACATTATCGGGACCTTGCAATAATGGGGTTTATTGAAGTTATCTTGAATCTAAGTACTGTTCTAAAAAATATTGCTTTTTGCAAGCAAGATATTGATGCCTACAACCCGGACGTGATCATTTTCATAGATTATCCCGGAATTAATTTAAGAATTGCCAAGTGGGCCAAACAAAAGGGTTACAAAACCCATTACTACATATCTCCCCAAATTTGGGCTTGGAAAGAAGGTCGAATTAAAAGCATCAAACAAAATGTTGATGCCATGTATGTAATTCTGCCGTTTGAAAAATCATTTTATGAAGAAAAGCATAATTATCCAGTTAATTTTGTCGGACATCCCCTAATAGATGCCATAGCAGCTCATAATCAAATTACACCCGAAGAGTTTAACGACAAGCATGGTCTTGACAACCGACCAATCATAGCAGTTCTTCCCGGAAGCAGAAAACAGGAAATCTCTAAAATGCTCGAAGTGATGTTGAGTGTAGTAGATGATTTTACCGATTATCAGTTTGTTATTGCGGGAGCACCAAGTCAAGATCCCGAGTTTTACCAACAATTTATTGGTAACGAGCGTGTTCATCTTGTTATGAATCAAACCTACGACTTACTAAGTTTGAGTAATGCTGCCCTGGTGACTTCTGGTACTGCTACTTTGGAAGCCGCCTTATTTAAGGTTCCGCAAGTAGTTTGTTATAAAGGAAGCAGCATCTCTTATGAGATTGCTAAAAGAATTGTGAATCTTGACTACATCTCGCTGGTTAATTTGATCATGAATAAGCCGGTAGTTACAGAGTTAATACAAAAAGATTTTAATAGTAAACGCCTTAAGGAAGAGCTTACGGTAATAACCGATGGTTATAAAAGAGCAGTCATGTTTTTGGATTATTACGACTTAGAGCAAGAATTAGGCGGCAAAGGCGCGAGTGACAAAACTGCTCGGTTAATTGTTGGATCTGTTTCATGACCTAAGCATCAAGTAAACTGTTAAGAAATCTTTTATTATATTCGTGAGAATATAAGATATACATTACCCATGTTTATGAGATATTTAGGCCCTACACTAATTTTGATCTTTCTTTTGGTTTCCTGCGGACCTTCAAAAAAGGCTGCAATTATAACCAAACCCACCGCTACCAAAGCTGCTACCATTCCTTCCATCCCAAAAGATGAAATGGCAAATAGCATCATCCAATACGCTCAGACCTTTAACGGTACACGTTATAAATATGGAGGTACTACAAAAAAAGGAATGGATTGTTCGGGACTTATCTATACTTCTTTTAAGAAAGAAAATATTGTTTTACCCAGAACATCCCGGGCCATGTCTACGCAAGGTGAATGGATCCCCCTACGCAAGGCGGAAAAAGGGGATTTGGTTTTCTTTAAAACTAACAAAAAGAAAAATATTATTAACCACGTAGGGCTTGTTATCGAAACTGGAAGTACGCTGAAGTTTATACATGCATCTGTTTCTAAAGGAGTAGTTGTATCAAGTCTGGATGAACGCTATTGGAACAATTGTTTTTCCGGAGTGCGTAGAGTTTTATAGCATGTAAGATGAGGCTAGTAAACAAACCTTTATTAGCGTTAACTACTTGTATTGTTTTGGGCATCATCTGCTCTCATATCCTTCAGATTTCTCTTTTACTTTCTTTTCTTTTATTTGGCACTTGTTCGTTATTGCTATGCATTGCATTTGTTTGTACGAAGCAGAAAAAATGCAAACCGTTACTATTTTCCCTCATCACCCTTGTAACATTCTTCTCTTTTGGAATTCTAATTAATCAAGTTCATCAGCCCAAAAATTACGTATCCCACTATACAAATCAATTCTCAGAAGCTCAATTTTCGGATCAAAAGCATGGATTGCTTTTGGTTATCGATCAAAGAGTCAATTCTTCAAATTACTATGACAAATATATTGTTAAGGTAAAAGAAGTAAATACAATACATGTACAAGGAACACTTTTGCTCCGTATACCAAGGGATTCAACCCTACGACCTTTAAAACCCGGAATGACTGTAAGCATTCATGCCTTCATTGAGGAACTTCCGAAAGTTTTAAATCCTAATCAATTTGATTACGCGGGCTATTTGAATTCAAAATTTATTTATCATCAAGTAACTGCCAAGGCAGATAAAATAAAAATCCACTCCCGCTTTACTTTTTCTTTAAAAGGATTGGCATTCGAATTTCGATCCAAACTATTAAGTTCGTTGAGGCAACACAATTTCAGTGAATCTGATGTAGCGTTCATGAATGCACTCATTTTAGGTCAAAAACAAGACCTCAGTAAAGACACCTCAACAGCTTTCCGAAATGCCGGTGTCATTCATGTATTAGCGGTCTCAGGTTTGCATGTGGGTATTATTTTACTGTTTTTAAACATGGCTTTAAGACCACTGGAGCGTTTTACCAAATTCGGCTCTATCCTAAAACTACTTACCATCTTACTACTCCTTTGGGTATATGCAGTAGTATCAGGGTTATCCCCATCTGTTCTTAGAGCTGTAACAATGTTTACCTTTATTGCTATAGCTATTCAAACACAAAGGCGATCCGCTACCCTCAATGCTTTAATAGCTTCCTTATTAGTGTTGCTATGCTATGAACCTTCTTATCTTTTTGAAACCGGCTTTCAATTGAGTTATATGGCTGTGGCAAGCATCCTCTTTATCTATCCCAAAATCAGCCAGCTCATACGTCCTAAAAATACTTTTCTAAAAAAAATCTGGGAGCTTTCAAGTGTAACGCTTGCAGCGCAGATAGGTTTATTACCCTTACTGCTATATAATTTTCATCAATTTCCGCTACTTTTTTTACTCTCGAATATTATTATACTGCCCATCATCACTATTTTATTATTTAGCGGTATTGTGATAAGCATGCTCTCCTTAACTAATAGTTTACCGGATATACTTCGTCAGGGGTATTCATCATTACTGGACCTGAATCAAAATATAATACAAGTTATAGCTTCGTACGACTCACTGATTTTAAAAAATATCCATTTTTCATCGACACTATTAGTCTCAGGATATATAGCCTTACTACTAATAGTAATTGCTTTTTATACCGCACGCAAAAAGAGATTAATGCTCACAGCAATTGCTCTACTCGCTATCTCAACAGGATTTATTATAGAAGACATGCGATTGGCAGGCAGAAAAGAACTCGTAATTTTTCATAAAACAAAGCATTCAATACTAGGGGTCTTAGATACAGATCATCTTTTAATTTATGCATCAAATTTAAATTTGGGAACAGGAAGTAACCGTTCTTTTGATCCTTATTTGCGTGCAAACAAAGCTTCGCTCCATTCACTTTTTGCTCTGGAGAACGCCTACAAGTTTAACCGACTGAAACTTTTTAGAATAGATTCCGAAACCATAGCGATAAATAGCAACAATACAACAGATATTTTATGGCTCACCGATTCTCCTAAAATACACCTCCTCAAAGTAATAAATGACTTACAACCTAGTCAAATTATTGCTGACGGCAGCAACTACAAACGTGATATGGATCGATGGGAAAAAACTTGTAAAAAACTAAACATTCCTTTTCATCGCACCGATCAAGATGGGGCCTTTATTATTGAACCAAAATGATGAGACTTAATCATTCATCACTTCAGCATATAACTCGCTTATTTTTGGTATAGCTTCTTTGGCATAGGAAGTTGGACTATTAAATAAGATACAAATACCTAAATCCTCTTCGGGGAAGATAGCAATCTCGCTTCGATAATTATTTACGCTACCTCCGTGATGCACCATAATTCTCGGTTTCTCAGCAGTAGTATCTTTAAAGGTATGCACCCTCCAACCTAGTGCATAATAAGATTTAAGATGACCTTTCCAACGTTGATAATATTTGCTACGACCGCCTACCTCAATTACTGGATTAAATACCTGATTAATCATTTTTGGATGCAGTACTTCTGGGTTACTTCCCAACAAAAATTTCATCCATTTAGCCATATCCGTTACACTTGCATTGACACCTCCAGCTGAGATAGCCTGGTAATATTTATGATTGAGCTTAACAGGTTTCCAGCGACCATAGGCTTTTCTATGAGGAACGGCGATATTGGTAGCATCCTCCAAAGCTTCAAAACTAGCGGATGCTGTATGCATTTGCAAGGGATTAAAAATCTTTTCATCGATCACTTCAGCAAGTGCATGTGACGTTACTTGTTCAATAATCTTACCACTCAATGCAAAAACAGCATTTTGGTAGCTGTAAATTTTTCCTGGATGATATACAGGCGATACTTCTTTAAAGCGTCCTGCTATTTTAGTTAATGGAACTCCTGCTTCAACTAGGTTTGTAAAACTATGATAGGGTAACCCTGTAGTATGTGAAAGCACATGAGATAACGTAATTTCATTAGTAATTTGATCACTAGACATCTGGAAATTTGGCACATAATCTTTTACCTTATCTTCCCAATCCAAAAGCCCTTCTTGCACATGTATACCGGTCAGAATTCCTGCAAAACCTTTTGATAAAGATCCGATTCTAAAAATTGTTTGAGAATCAATAGTATGTTGATTCTTGCTACTACGTGAACCAAAACCACCCGTGTAAATAATAGAATCACATTTCACAATGGCTACAGCTGCTCCGACTAAGTCATTATTCGAAATACCTTTACTAATATAGGCATTAATTTTATCTTCAAGAAGTAGAAGTTTTTTCCTGAACTTTTCATCGTCCTCACCGTTTGACACAGTTTTGACAGTCTTCGGTAGGGTCGGTTTCACTGCAATGCGACGTTCATTTTTGGAGAATGACAAAAGAACAAATATAACAATAGCCATGGGGCTGGCAATAATTAATAACTTCTTCATAGGTAGGTTAACGTGTTTTTGGGGATTAAATTTTATATACCATCTAATTTGGGCAAATCAGCTAGCACTTAGTCAATTATTATTCTTCAAATGTACTTACAAAAGATTTTTCATAATCCTGCCAGGCAGCAGCATTTGTCAACTTCTTATAATCATCATTATGAATCATTTTTAAAAAAATCTCAAGCTGTTTTGGGGATTTGTATCCAACAACAGGCGCGATTACATTTCCCTTTTCGTCAAAGAAAACCATGCTCGGATACCCAGTTATTTTTAGTGCATTCGCAAAGAAGTGTTGACTATTTCTCCCTTTACGATTAGCATTGTAATTTGGGTTTGTATAGGTGAAATCGTTATAGTGAATTTCTTCAGTCCCCTCGGCATTAAACTTTACCGGGTAATAGTTTTTATTTACATACGCCACAACATCCTTGTTATGGAAAGTTTTTTTATCCAAGAGTTTGCAAGGCCCGCACCATTCTGTGTAGGCATCCATGAAAATCTTTTTAGGTTGTTTCTGCTGCGCTTCGAGTGCTTGATTCATAGTCATCCATTTAATCTCTTGCGCTTTTGAGACAAAGCCAGAAGCAAGAAATAAAAATATAAGTAGGTTTTTCATATGTTCAATTTTTAGACTTAATATATAGCAAAAAGCATTCCTATCTGCAAAAAGTAACCTCCCTACTTGGGCAAAGTAGGGAAGTCCTTGTTTTTTTATTATCTAATGCCGTGCATCATTTTTAATAATTTCTTGTTTAGTATAAGCATGATTACCCCTGCTGCTCCCGGAATTACAGTGAAAATCAGAAAGAATACCACCATTCCGTAATCTTCAACAATAGGATCAATATAACTACCTGTTACTCCTGCCATAGTATTCGCAATAAAGTTAGCAACAAACCATACACCGAACATAAGCCCAACTAGCTTAACAGGTGCTAATTTACTCACATACGATAATCCTACAGGAGACACACATAATTCACCCAAGGTATGGAAGAGGTATGCTAAAATCAAGAAGATCATACTAACTGAAGCAGTTTTTGCTCCAAGCGGTATTCCAATCGATCCAAAAGCTAAGATACCAAAACCTAATCCTAATAAGATAAGACCAATGGCAAATTTGACAGGACCTGTCGGGTTATATTTACTCTGCCATATTTTAGAGAATAATGGAGCAAAAGCAATAATGAAGAAAGAGTTTAATATTCCGAACCAGGAAGCCGGAACTTCTGCTGAATCCGCTACAAATTCTCTTTGCAACATCCAGATAACAATTCCCCATATTATAGCAAAACCTATTCCCAATAATGTATTTGCAAGCGGAAATTTTGCAAAGGTTTGTTTAAATAACAATATCAAAACCCATGTAATGATCATCATAGGGACCACAGTAAGCAAGGTATTGAATATTTTGAAAATCATAGCTCCTTGATCAACTAACACTCTGTCTGTATAGTCTGCAGCAAATATTGTCATGGAACCTCCGGCTTGTTCAAAAGCCCACCAGAAAAAGACTGTAAAGAATGCAAACACACCTATGACAATTAATCGATCTCTTGTAATAACGGATCGTTTAGAAGCATCTACGACTTCTTCGATTGTTTCTTTAGTTTCTTCTACAGACTCCTCAATAGCGTCATCAAAATCTTTACTTTGTCTAGGTGACAATCCAATTCTTGCAAAAATCTTCTGAGCAAAGTAAAACTGAAGCATTCCGATAAACATAAATATTCCGGCAAGTCCAAATCCATAATGCCAACCCACTTTCTCACCAATGTAGCCACAAAGTAAAATACCTAAAAACGCTCCCGCGTTGATACCCATATAAAAGATGGTATATCCGGCATCTTTTTCTTTTCCTTGACTTTTATACAACTGACCGACCATTGATGAAATATTCGGCTTGAATAAACCATTACCAATGATCAACAACCCTAAACCAATATAAAAAAAGTAATCCGCAGAAACTTCAAGCGCCATAGAAGCATGCCCCAGAGTCATTAAGAGTGCCCCGATTACTACCGCGTTTCTGTATCCCATTATCTTGTCTGCGATTAAGCCGCCAAATATTGGGGTAATATAAACAAGACCCGTGTACCAACCATACAAAAGTAGTGCACTATCACGTTCCCATCCCCAACCTTCTTCCATAATAGAAGTCACTAAGAATAAAACGAGTAATGCGCGCATTCCGTAGTACGAAAATCGTTCCCACATTTCGGTGAAAAAGAGAATAAAAAGACCAGAAGGATGGCCAAGAACAGTTCTTTGATTTGTTTCTGAACCGCCAAATTTAAATTCCATAGAGTTATTTTAAGTTAGTAAAATTATAAAGGATTATACTATAAATTAGTTTTAATAAAATTTGTCATTTTCGTATATAAATGAAGTCGTGTATTCCCTCCATAAATTCCGTGATTTTTATCAGGATAAATAGCCCAATCAAATTGTTTATTGGCCTGTACCAAAGCCTCTATAAGACGCATTGTATTCTGCACGTGAACATTGTCATCTGCACTTCCATGTACAAGTAAGTATTTACCTTTTAAACCATCCACATAATTGATAGGTGAATTATTGTCGTAACCAGATGCATTCTCTTGCGGTGTCGTTAAATAACGCTCTGTATAAATAGTATCGTAGAATCTCCAGCTTGTCACGGGAGCTACTGCAATTGCCATTTTAAAAGTATCGGCTCCTTTAAATAAACAATTACTGGACATAAAACCACCATAACTCCATCCCCAAATGCCAATTCGTTCAGCATCTACATACTCCAAACCACCAAAATATTTTGCAGCAGCAATTTGATCCTGTACTTCAAGGTTTCCTAAATCATTCTGGGTAGCTTTTTTAAACTTAGCGCCCTTAAATCCTGTACCTCTACCATCAACACAGGCCACTATATAACCTTGTTGCGCTAACATCATATACCAATAATCATTTGAACTATACCAAGAATTTTTAACGGATTGTGATCCCGGTCCGGAATATTGATACATTAACAACGGATACTTTTTTGTAGGATCAAAATCTTTTGGTTTGATTACCCAAGCATTGAGCTGCTCTCCATTGATATCGATTGTAGAAAATTCTTTTGGACGCACATCGTATTGGGCGAGCTTATCCAAAACTGCTTTATTGTTCTTAATTTCTCTAACAATCTCACCATTTTTTGCTTTATTCAAAGTTATAACAGAAGGTGTGGTACTGTTTGAGAAATAGTTTATATAATAGGTGTAATCTGCACTAAAATCAGCAGAGTTAGAACCTTCTTTTTTACTCAAACGAATCTTATCTTTTCCGGTAAGTGCTATCGAATAGACGTCTCTGTTAATACTTCCATTCTCCACACTTTGATAATAAATCTTTTTAGTTTTAGCATTATATCCGTAGTATGAAGTAACATCCCAGGCTCCTTGCGTTATTTGGTTAATCAACTGTCCGGAGGCATCATAATGGTAAATATGGTTAAATCCATCCTTCTCACTCGTCCAGATGAAGCTATTGTCTTGCAAAAAAGTAAGGTTATCGGTTATATCTACATACGCTTCGTCTTTTTCATTAAGCACTACAGATGCTTTTTTGGTCGAAGCGTCTACAAAAACTAAATCTAAATCATTTTGATGTCGATTTAAAACCTGAACACTTAGAATATCTGCTTTTTGCGTCCAAGACAGTCTTGGTATATAAAAATCTTTATAATCACCTAAATTAATTTTATCTACAGACATACTTTCCAGATCCGCTAAGTGTAAAGAAACTGTTGAATTTTTCTCACCCGCTTTTGGATATTTAAAAACATCTTGTTTTTGATATAAAGCGCTCCCATACACATCCATAGAAAATTCAGGAACCGCTGTTTCATCAAAACGAATAAAAGCTAATTTATTACTGTCGGCATTCCAGTCAAAAGCTCTTACAAACGCAAATTCTTCTTCATATACCCAATCAGTAATTCCGTTAATAATCGTATTCTTTTTTCCGTCGTCTGTGAGTTGAATCTCTTGTCCCGTCTCAAAATTTATAACATAAATATTATTGTTTAAAACATAAGCGACCTTTTTTCCATCAGGTGATAAAGTTGGTTCTTGAATTTTCTCGTCACTTAGCTTAAGAATTTTTTGTGTTCCAACATCATAGAAATAATACACACCGCGTTTAGAATGGCGATATATCTTTTCTGAATCTGTAAGTAATAAAATTAGATCTTCATTTGAACTAAAAGTATACTCCTGAAAACCCGACAGCTCAGAAATTGCTTGTGAGTTCAGTATGGTTTTCACCTTTTCTCCGGAAGCATAATCATATACTTCTATACTAGTGGATCCATCTACTTTATTACGTTCTAGAACCGAATATTCCGTTCCGTTATTCATTGAATGAAGGGATTGCAATCCTTCTGTATTAAAGTTACCTCCCCATATTTCTTCTAAGGTAAACGCTTTGTTTTGCCCAGTAGCCAGTAAGGCTATCCAAAAAAACAGACCTATAAATAGTTTGGTTCCTTTCATTTTTTCCCTTTAAAAATTTGTTAACGCCAAGAATACTAAAAAATCTCCGAAAAATACAATATTTGTTGTTAAATACAATGTCTCACAAGGTAGTCTGCATGATATTGTTGTTTATTTTATTAAATATGCAATAGAAAACTATGAGCGCGCTATTATTATTTCAAAGATTGCATCTGCTCGTGCAAGCAAATCATGAAATAAACCAGTAGAATACTATCTTTGCCTTTGATTAATAAAGATTCCCTAGAATGGCTCCAGAAATTTCCGGTTTTTCCAAACTTAGTAAAACAGAAAAAATTAAATGGTTAGCGTCTCATCATTTTACAGATGATACGAAAGCTGCTGAAATCTTAAAGCGCTATTGGAATACCGACAAGAAGCTACAACAATTACATGATGAGTTTACAGAAAACACCTTAACAAATTACTATCTGCCATTCTCAGTTGCTCCCAATTTCAAAATTAATGGAAAACGCTACACCATTCCCATGGCGATTGAAGAGAGTTCTGTGGTCGCAGCAGCTAGTAAGGCAGCCAAATTCTGGATGAAACGAGGTGGTTTTAAGGCTGAAGTTGTTTCTATGATTAAGGTAGGACAGGTCCACTTCTCCTACTCAGGCGATTATAATGTCCTGAAACGTTTTTTTGACAACATACAACCTGAGTTATACCAAGCAAGCAAGCATCTTACCGAAAACATGGTAAAGCGCGGCGGCGGAATTCGATCTATCGAGTTAGTTGATAAAACAAATGAGCTAAAGAACTATTATCAATTACACTGCACCTTTGAAACTGCTGATGCCATGGGAGCAAATTTTATCAACTCATGTTTAGAACAATTTGCGCTTACCCTGACTGAAGAAGCAGGAAAATACCAGCCATTCATTGAAACAAATACGACATTAGATATCATCATGAGTATTTTATCTAATTATGTTCCTAATTGTTTGGTTAAAGCCTCAGTCAGCTGCCCCATTACGGATTTACCTGAAACAGAAGATTTGTCAGCTGAAGCATATGCATCCAAATTTATACAAGCCATCAAAATTGCAGAAATCGAACCTTATCGTGCTGTTACCCATAATAAAGGCATTATGAACGGTATCGATGCCGTTGTATTGGCTACCGGAAATGACTTTAGAGCTATCGAAGCAGGCGCTCATGCTTATGCATGTCGCAATGGAAAATACACAAGCTTGACAAAGGCTTGGATAGAAGAGGATAGTTTTCATTTTTCTATTGAGATTCCTCTAGCCCTGGGAACCGTAGGTGGACTCACATCGTTACACCCCTTAGTAAAACTTGCCATGCAATTATTGGGTTCGCCCACGGCAGAAGTGTTGATGAAAATAACCGCAGTGGCCGGACTGGCACAAAATTTTGGAGCCATTAATTCGTTAATCACTACAGGTATTCAACAAGGTCATATGAAAATGCATCTTATGAATATCATGAACCAATTTGAAGCTACTAAGGACGAAAAAAAGCAACTTATTTCATATTTTAAAACAACCACCGTTACCCATGCTAAGGTTGTAGAAGCGCTTAAAAAAATCAGGGAATAATGACACAATCTTTTTATAGTCATGGTAAGCTTTTACTCACAGGAGAGTATCTGGTTCTTGATGATGTAGAGGCACTTGCCCTACCCACTAAGAAAGGACAGCATCTTTCTATTGTCCCGGCAGACAAACCAGGTCTTCACTGGATAAGCAAAGATCAATTTGGTGAGAATTGGTATGAGGCTTCATTTTTTATTTCAGATCAATCCATTGAATGTGCTACTAACGAACAATTAAAAAATCCAATTACCGAGAAACTACTATTGCTTCTTAATTCAGCAAGATCATTAAATCCGAAATTTCTATCGAAGCTGACTGCTATACGCGTAGAAACAAAGCTTGAATTTGATCGCTCTTGGGGCCTTGGTTCTTCGTCTACGTTGATTAACAATATTGCTCAGTGGGCACAAATAGATGCTTTTAAACTTTTGGAAATAGGTTTTGGAGGCAGTGGTTACGATATTGCATGTGCACAGCACAATACTCCGCTATTGTACAACCGAAATGATGGTCTCCCCAAGGTTAAAGAAGTACAATTCAATCCAAGCTTTAGAGACCACCTCTTTTTTGTCTATCTAAATCAAAAACAAAATAGTAAAGATTCTATCAAACACTACCAGTCATTACCGCTTACTAATTTTGAAAGGGCCGCTCAGAAAATTTCTGACATTAATGCGCTCCTTTTATCATGTAATGAACTTCACGTTTTTGAAGATCTTATTTCTCAACATGAGACTATTATATCCACTATCATAAAAACTCCAACGGTAAAGTCTGAACGTTTTCCTGATTATACGGGAGCGATTAAAAGTCTTGGGGGTTGGGGCGGTGATTTTATTTTAGCTACAGGAACTGAAAGCGATAAACAATACTTCATTAACAAAGGATATGCTACTATCATTCGGTATCAAGATATGATTTTATAAAAAAGCTCCTTAGAATTAGATTCTAAGGAGCTTTAATATCTCTAGTGCGGACTACTAAACCTTTCATGCGCTTTTTATACCCCTAAGTTAATTAAGCAACCTTCGAAATTTTAAGAATGTAAATTTTTAAAAATCTTACTCACATTCATTACTTTTTTTAGATTTTACTCGTTTAGCGTCTTTCAAACTTTTTTGAATCATCCACTCTAGCTGACCATTTACACTTCTAAATTCGTCATCAGCCCACTTTTCAATTAGCTTAAAAGTTTCCGGATCAATTCTTAGTACAAATGATTTCTTTTTACTCATATATTATGAATTCAACGTACCTGCATTTATCACAGGTATAACTTCTTTATCTCCGCATAAAACAACCATCAGATTGCTTATCATCGATGCTTTTTTATCATCATCAAAATCAATGATCTTATCATCCGACAATTGAGTTAATGCATCTTCTACCATTCTTACCGCTCCTTCTACAATTTTTTTACGTGCTGCTACAATTGCGACTGCCTGTTGTCTTTTTAACATAGCACTTGCTATTTCAGGCGCATAAGCTAAATATCCAATCCTAGCTTCCATAACTTCTATTCCCGCCATAGATAATCGCTCTGTAATTTCATTCTCCAATGCCTCGTTCACTTCATCCAATCCCGATCGCAGTGTTAAATCTGCCTCTTCATCGTCAAAGTTATCGTATGGATAGGATCCTGCCAACTTTCTTACCGCAGCATCCGTTTGAACTCGAACAAACTCTTCATATTGATCTACGTCAAATGCTGCCTTATAGGTATCTTTTACTTTCCATACTAAAATTACATTAATCAAAATTGGATTCCCAATATTATCATTCACCTTTAGTCGTACACTGTCAAAATTTCTTGCGCGTAGTGAGATTTTTTGTTTCGTATAAAAGGGATTAGCCCAAAAGAAACCATTTTCCCGTACTGTTCCTTTGTAAGCTCCAAATAAAACCATTACGCATGAACTATTTGGATTGACGGTAAAAAAACCTTTAAATAGTAAAAACCCAATTAGTATCAGCGTCAAAAATAACATATTCCCGGTATTATATAGTCCAACAATAGTAATCACTACTACCGCTACTAAGGCAATGAACATAAGGTACCCATTAACAGGCTTTAAATTTTTTTCGTATTTCATAATGATATCATTTTAGTATCACAATAATACTAAAATTAAATTTAAAACAAAATAAATTCGAACTGTATATCATTTTCCATTGCTTTTTAGGAAACTCACTTTATAGTGAAATCAATAGACAATAGGCCTGAACAGTATAGACCCTAAAAGATTAGGACAAAAAACTACATCAACGGTATCATCTCAACACTTCGAACACAAAACAGCGTAACTCACATGTATTAAAAGAAAAAGGTTCAAAGCATATATACTTTGAACCTTTATATATTGGTATAATAAATCTTACTACAACTCTAATGCTCTTTTGATATCATTATCCATCAACAACTCCTGAGGATTTTCTAAAGCCTCTTTTACTGCCACTAAGAATCCTACTGATTCTTTACCATCGATAATTCGGTGATCATAGGATAAGGCAACATACATTATTGGCGCAACCACGATTTGACCATCCCTAACTATTGGACGTTCAACAATGTTATGCATTCCTAAAATAGCACTTTGTGGCGGGTTAATAATAGGTGTAGATAACATACTACCAAAAACTCCTCCATTAGTAATGGTAAACGTACCACCCGTCATCTCATCAACAGTAATTTGACCGTCACGCGCGCGAACTGCTAAACGCTTAACTTCGGACTCAACCCCTCTAAAACTCAAGTGCTCTGCATTGCGAATTACCGGAACCATCAATCCTTTAGGACCCGACACTGCTATACTTATATCTTGAAAGTCATAAGAAATCATATGATCTCCATCAATCATAGAATTAACCGCAGGATACATTTTTAATGCTTTAACACAAGCCAGTGTGAAAAAAGACATAAATCCTAATCCGACACCATGTCTTGACTTAAACTCTTCTTTATATTGATTACGCAGATCAAATATCGGTTGCATATCAACCTCATTGAACGTAGTTAGCATTGCCGTTTCATTTTTAACTGAAACCAAACGCTGTGCTACTTTACGACGTAACATAGATAATTTTTTCTTGCTTTCACTTCTTGCTCCGGATCCCGGTGTACCCATAGAAGGTTTCGCCTCAACCGCATCTGCTTTTGTGATACGTCCGTCACGACCTGTACCTTGTATTTGTGAAGCGTCTAATCCCTTTTCTGCAATCACTTTCTTAGCCGCTGGAGAAGCAGTTCCTGTTGCATAAGAATCCTGCTTTTGTGCTGGAGTTGTTGGTTTAGATGGGGTTTGTGTTTTGGCTTCTGCTTTTGCACTATCAGCTTTGCTATTGGATTGATCACGTTGTTTATCAATATCCATAGCCGCATTGCCCTTTCCTCCTTCATCACCTTCATTGTCTGCATTACCTTCTGGAGCTTCTGCATCCGTATCGATCAAACAAACAACTTGACCCACGGCAACAGCATCACCTTCTTCAGCTTTAAGCGTAATAATACCGCTTGCCTCAGCCGGCAATTCCAATGTTGCTTTATCACTATCTACCTCTGCTATTGCTTGATCCTTGGTCACATAATCACCATCTTCAACAAGCCATTGTGCTATTTCTACTTCTGTAATGGATTCTCCCGGAGAAGGAACTTTCATTTCTAAAGCCATAATTCTAAATTTATCAGTTGTGTTCTCCTTATTAATGTTGATAAAAAGCGAACCACATGAGTTTTAATTCTTATTATAAATATACTTATCTTCTTTGATTATTCTTTGTTGCATCAAATACAAAGTCAATCACTTCTTGATGTCTTCTTCTAAATCGTGTTGCACTACCCGCAGCAGGTGCTCCATACGGTCGTCTACTTACAAATCTGAAATTTTTTGCTGCTTCAAAATGCATAAGTATGTGACTCAAAGCGCCCATATTACGTGGCTCTTCTTGTGCCCAAACCACCTCATCTGCATTGTATTTTTTGATCAGAGCCTCCATTTGTTCTGTAGGTAGCGGAAATAATTGTTCGATACGTACCAAAGCAACATCCTCCCTGTTTTCTTTTTCTTTGACTTCTAAAAGGTCATAGTAAAACTTACCAGTACAAAAGACGAGAGACTTGACTTTCTTAGGAGTAGCCTCCACATCATCAATTATAGTTTGAAAACTTCCGTTAACAAATTCATCCACGGTAGATACTACCTTAGGATGACGCAACAAACTTTTTGGTGTAAACACAATTAATGGTTTACGGTATTTAGCTTTCATTTGACGGCGAAGCATATGAAACAGGTTGGCCGGTGTAGTTACATCAGCAACATACATATTATCCTTTGCACACAGTTGTAGATATCGCTCCATACGCGCAGATGAATGTTCTGCTCCCTGACCTTCGTATCCGTGAGGTAATAACATGACTAATCCGTTTTGAAGCTTCCATTTATCCTCGGCAGATGAAATGTACTGATCCAACATGATTTGTGCACCGTTACTAAAATCCCCAAATTGGGCCTCCCAAATTGTCAATGTATCCGGATTTGCCATCGCATACCCGTAGTCAAAACCAACAACACCATACTCTGAAAGCAACGAATTATAAATATAAAATTCGCCCTGCTCCTCTTTTAATCTATTAAGTAATAAAATTTCCTCTTCGCTATCTTCAACTTTAACCACCGCATGACGATGAGAAAAGGTGCCTCGCTCTACATCTTGCCCACTCATACGAACATCGTACCCTTCTTCTAATAAAGAACCATACGCTAATAATTCTCCCATAGCCCAATCCAGACTATCATCTTCAAAGTACATTTTGGCACGTTGATCAATAAGACGTTCTATCTTACGTAGAAACTTTTTATCAGAAGGAAGCTTAGTAATCACCTGAGCAATTTTGTCCAGGGATTCACGAGAATAAGTAGTATCCACACCTTTCATCATTACATCTTCCTGAACACGATCAAAACCGGCCCACTCATCTTGCATAAAAGGAGTGATCACCGTTTTTTCTTGCTTACGAGAATCTTCTAATTCCTCTTCCAGAGATTCCTTATATTCCTTTTCAAGGGCAGAAACATAGTCTTTATCTATTATCCCCTCAGCTATTAACTTTTGCGCATAAATATCTCTTGGATTTTTATGTTTCGCTATGGCCTTATAAAGTTTTGGTTGTGTAAATCTAGGCTCATCCCCTTCATTATGGCCATACTTACGATAGCCTAACATATCAATAAAGACATCCCGCTTAAAGGTCATTCTAAATTCCAAAGCAAAATTCATAGCATGCACCACAGCTTCTGCATCATCTGCATTTACATGCATTACAGGAGATAGTGTCACTTTACCAATATCTGTACAGTAGGTAGACGAACGTGCGTCCAGATAGTTTGTTGTAAATCCGATTTGGTTATTTACCACAATATGGATTGTTCCTCCTGTTTTATAACCCTCGAGTTGTGCCATCTGCACGATCTCATAAACTAATCCCTGACCGGCTATTGCGGCATCTCCGTGCACTATGATAGGCAGCACACATGATGTATTCTCCTTATAGTGACGATCTTGTTTTGCTCGGGTAATCCCTTCTACCACAGCTCCGACTGTTTCCAAATGCGATGGGTTCGGAGCAATATTCATATTTATTGCTTTACCGGACTCGGTTTTACGCTTTGCAGTCCATCCTAAGTGATACTTTACATCGCCATCAAAAACAGCTTCTTCATAATCTTTCCCGTCAAATTCACTGAAAATGTCTTTTGGACTCTTTCCAAAAATATTGGTTAGCGTGCTCAAACGACCACGGTGTGCCATACCCATTACAAATTCCTGAACTCCCATCTCGGCTGCCTTTTCTATCAACGCATCCAATGCAGGTATTAAAGCTTCACCTCCCTCTAGAGAAAATCTTTTTTGCCCAACATATTTTGTATGCAAAAAGCTTTCGAAAGAAACGGCTTGATTCAGTTTTTTAAGGATATATTTTTTCTCGTCAGCTGAAAATTTAGTTCTGTTCGTGTTGAAATTGATTCTACTCTGAATCCATTCTCGTTCTTCAGGATTACGAATATACATATACTCGATTCCGATAGAATCACAATAAATCTTTTCCAGATGCAGTACAATATCACGCAGAGAACTTGGTCCGATCCCAACAATCTCACCTGCATTAAAAACTACATCCATATCGGCTTGGGTCAAGCCAAAATTCTCGATAGCTAATGTAGGTGCATATTTACGACGTTCGCGTACCGGATTTGTTTTAGTAAACAAGTGCCCTCGTGTTCGATATCCGTCGATAAGACGTACCACCATGAACTCTTTTTGAACATTTTGTGGCACTTCAACTTTACCCTGTGACGCTTGCTCCACATACACTGTTTCACCAGCTTCCTGAGCGCTCTCCATTCCAAAGTCAAAACCTTGAAAAAATGCTCGCCAACTAGGCTCTACACTATCGGGATGTTGTAGGTATTTATCGTATAAATCTGCAAAAAATGCGGTATGAGCCGCATTTAAAAATGAATAGTTATCCATAAGTAAGTATTCAGTTGTCTTTTTTAGTGACAAAACGCCACAAAAATACAACAATTACAATTTACTGCACATTAAAAGATTTATATTTCTATGTAAATTTTTAAGATTTTAACAGTGTAAGCTGTCATTCAACAAAATAGTTGAACCTTACGTCCGACATTGCCTTTTCTAACATTTTGACATTCTTCTCCTAAATTAATCACGAGTATCCATATCATTTCTAAATCTCACCTTATCCCATTCTCTTTTTATGAGTAAACCGATCGCTATTTCAATAATTTCTTCGCTTTTTTTCACAGTGTCGAATCGTATTTTATTTTCAGATACATCAACGGCATAAAGCAAATTAACAAAATCCGAAAAAGAATCATTCAACAGTCCGCGTAGCATCATCTTCAATTCGATAATAAAACTATGAGAATCTTTTTTAGTGAAAGTATAGGAGATACCTTAGCGATACACATCTTTTTGAAGCTGTAGGCGAATGTCAGTAAACGCTTCCAGGAAACAATCTTGTACTATTAAATCTTCTATGTCTGATAGTTTAGACACTGCGATTCATTAGATTTTCTCCAAAAGACCTCAGCAAAACTTTTCTATCCTCGGTAATATCAAGTTTCTTCAAAACACTAAACGCTTTGTCCGTATACTTCTCAATCTCTTTTCGGGTCAGTTCCCTTGCTCCGGTATCCTCATAAAGCGATTTGACTAATTCAATTTTCTGGCTTGGATTCTCCGGATTTAAAGAAAATAAGCCCAAGAGCTCTTTCTTTTCTTTAGGTGTGCCATGTTCAAAAGCTTTGAGAAAAAGAAAGGTTTTTTTGTTCTCTATGATATCCCCACCCACTTGTTTACCAAAAGATTTCGGATCCCCAAAAGCATCCAAATAATCGTCCTGTAGCTGAAAAGCCAACCCTAACAATCTGCCAAAATCGTAAATTAGTGCTTTTTCTTTATCACCTACTCCTGCAACAATAGCACCCATTTTTAAAGCAGCACCAACCAGCACAGCCGTCTTAAATTCGATCATCTTTATATACTCTGCAATCGTGACATCCTCGCGAGTCTCAAAATCAATATCATACTGTTGCCCCTCACAAACCTGTATTGCGGTGATACTAAAAAGCTGTGCCAATTCCTTAAATATTTGGCTGTCATAATTTTCAAATAATTGATACGCACGAATAAGCATGGCATCACCAGAAAGTATCCCGGTATTAAGATCCCATTTTTCATGCACAGTTTCCTCTCCTCTTCGCAATGGAGCATCGTCCATAATGTCATCGTGGATTAATGAGAAATTATGAAACACCTCAACCGCAAGTGCCGCAT
Organism: Aquimarina sp. 2-A2; assembly: GCF_045505135.1. NCBI lineage: Bacteria > Pseudomonadati > Bacteroidota > Flavobacteriia > Flavobacteriales > Flavobacteriaceae > Aquimarina > Aquimarina sp. 2-A2. Next base: position 154,543 of record NZ_JBJKFI010000001.1, read on the forward strand.
CCAACGCCTTAGTGTAAGATGTTCCAAAAATTTCGGAACTCATTAGCACGAGAACAGGACGAAGACGCTTCCCCCCTAATTTCAGGATATAGGAAATGGGTTCGTATAGATTTTTGGGCTCTTTTGAAATGTATTGACGCTCTAAATACTCTGAAAAATACTGCTGATATTCTGAAATTGTTTGCACTGTAGCTTTTTTTTATGCTAAAGTAAACCAAACTTTTCATATGATCCATATTCTTCCAAAAGCAAGTTCAAAACTTAAGTAAATGTTAAATTATTGTAAAACTTAGGAAACTTTTAATGTTTTTAAAGTTTCCTGAACTATTTTTGCGCCAAATTACCCCCCTATATGAAGGAGAAAATTATTGAAAAAGCGAATGAAATGTTTTTAACACTCGGATTCAAAAGTGTTACGATGGATGATCTCGCTTCCGAAATGGGTATATCAAAAAAGACCATTTATGCCCATTTTGAGAATAAAACAAAATTAGTTGAAGCAACAACCGAACATTTATTTTGCTGCATTTGTGATGGTATTGACGGTATTTTGCATGAGAAAAATGAACCTATCGAAGAGCTATACGAGATTAAAGCCTTTGTTATGAAACATCTCAAAAACGAGCAAGCTTCCCCACAGTATCAATTAAATAAATATTACCCAAAGATATATAATGCTTTGAAGTTGAAACAATTCGAAGTGATGCAAGAGTGTGTGATCGAAAACCTGAAACGTGGTATGCAAAAAGGTGTTTTTAGAGATACTATTGACGTAGAAATCATCTCGAGATTATACTTTATTGGTATGAGCGGCATCAAGGATCAAAATATGTTTCCTGCACAGCAATTTCCTATGCCGAATCTTATGGAAGACTATTTAGAATATCATATTCGAGGGATCGCCACCGATATGGGACTTAACATTTTAAACAATCTAATACAAAAATAATTTTACGAATTCATCACATTTCCAATTCTCAAACAGCAACCGGAATTTGTTTTGGTAATTCTTTTGACAACCAGAAAATAACAAGTAAAACAAATGAAAAACTATAATGTCATCCTATATCTGCTTCTCTTGGTAGCATTACCAACAGTCGCACAAGAACCTCAACCCACCAGCGCTGTCTATTCCTTTACATTAGAGGAAGCTATAGATTTTGCCTTAGAGAACAACTACAAGGCGATCAACGCGCGTAGAGATGTCGCCAGAGCAATCAAGCAAAAATGGGAAACAACCGCACAAGGTTTACCACAGATTGATGGTTCTGTTGACTATCAAAACCAATTGAAACAACCTGTAACATTAATTCCAGGCGAAGTCGCTGGAGGCGAAGCAGGAACCTTTGTTCCGGTGGTTTTTGGCACCAAGCAGCAAATGAATCTCACCGCTACGCTATCTCAACTAATTTTTGACGGTTCGTATTTGGTTGGATTACAAGCAGCGAAAACTTTTTTAGAATACACCGATAATCTGGAAGAAAAAACGCAACTAGAAGTTCGCAAAAGTATCATAAACGCTTACGGCGCTGTATTACTTGCAAACGAGAGCGTTCGTATTTTGGAAAACAATAAAGAAACCCTAGAAACAAACCTCAACGAAACCAAGAAAATTTTTGAGAATGGTTTGACCGAAGAGGAGAATGTTGAACAGTTACAAATTACATTTTTACAGATTAGCAACCAACTAAGCAACACCAAACGACTGGCAGATATTGCTTTACAGATGTTCAACCTTTCACTCGGTGTTGATGTTACCAGCAATACCGTTCTGACAGATAATTTGGAGCAGCTAGCCTTAAATGATATGGATCTTGCAATTGCAGAACAACCTTTTGTACCGGAAAACACGATTGATTATAAAATTGGCTACAATCTCACCCAACAAAGAGGGTTGGAGTTAAAGTTAGAAAAAAGCCGTGCACTACCTTCAATCAGCGCCTTTGTAAATTATGGTACTGCAGCTTTTGATAATGATTTTGTTTTTTTTGATAGTGATACCCGATGGTTTCAATCATCCATCCTGGGTGCCGGAATCAAAATTCCTATTTTCAGTTCACTCAAAAGAAGTGCAAAAACTCAGCAGGCACGTATTGCTCTGGATCAGGCAAACACGCAGTTTATCGAAACACAACAAAACATTCAGCTAAATTATAATAGAGCCATGAGCGAGTATTTGTATGCCATAGAAACCTATCAAACCAGTAAGCAAAATCTTGCGCTTGCAGAACGCATAGAAAATAAAAATCAAATCAAATATACCGAAGGTCTGTCAACAAGTTTTGATCTGCGACAAGCTCAATTACAACTATACACCTCTCAACAAGAAGCGTTACAATCTATGCTGGATATAATCAACGCTAAAGCAACATTAGAAACCATTTTGAATACACCAGAAAAATAAGCCATACCATGAAAATACTTTATACCATATCCGCATTTACGCTACTATTAATATCCTGTGGCGATAGCAAAGAAGTTACCGTCGAAGAGACTATTGAAAACGGAAATTTGAGCGAGATGAGAGCAAAAAGAGCCGAGGTTGTGCAGCTACAACAAAACATTAATGAGGAGTTAAAACAACTGGACGCTGCGATTGCAAAAAAAGATACTGTGCAAAAGCTTCCATTAGTCACAACTGTAAAAGCGACAGATACAATCTTTAAGCATTACCTAGAATTACAAGGAAATACAGAAACAAAGAAGAATTTGGTGTTGTATCCGGAAACTTCAGGAATTTTAACGCGCGTCTACGTAGAAGACGGTCAACGTGTGAATAAAGGTCAGCTTCTGGCAAAAATTGATGACGGCGGACTGAGTCAGCAGCTTTCGCAGGTAGAAGTTCAGACAGAACTTGCTAAAACTACTTTTGATCGTCAGAAAAGATTATGGGAACAAAAGATTGGATCAGAAATTCAATACCTACAAGCCAAAACCACTTACGAAGCGCAACAAAATGCTGTAGCACAAATCAAGCGACAATTAGCTAAAACTACGATTAACGCACCTTTTTCAGGAATAATTGATGATGTAATAACAGAACAAGGGAGTGTTGTTGCCCCGGGACAAACTGAAGTGATCCGTATCGTCAACTTAGATGATATGTATATCGAAGTCGAAGTACCTGAGAGCTATTTATCTCAAATTACTGAAGGCAAAGAAGTCTTGGTGGATTTCCCTGTATTAGGTAAAACGATCGACACAAAAGTGCGTCAGGTGGGTAATTATATTAACCCTAATAACCGATCCTTTATGGTTGAAGTAGCTATTCCGAATAAAAACAAGATGGTCAAACCGAATCTAACTGCTAAAGTTAAAATAAACGATTATACCAATGACAGCGCAATTTTGATTCCGCAAAGTATCTTATCCGAAAATGCGGAAGGAGAACAGTACATCTATATAACTAATGAAAAAGATAGTGATAGTGTAGCGGTTGCTAAAAGAACAATTGTCAAAACCGGAAGAACACAAGGAGATTTAATCGAAATCACTGAAGGGGTAAGTGCCAATGATCATATTATCAAAGAAGGTGCACGAAGTGTTAAAGATGGTCAAAAAGTGAAAATTTTAAACTAAGCTCAATGGAGAAAACTAAAAAAAACGTAGACAAGGAATTTGGACTATCATCCTGGGCTATTGACAATAAAACAACCATCTATGTGATGATTGCCATATTCTTAGTGCTTGGATTGTCAGCATATTTCTCTATGCCAAGAGAAAATTTTCCTGAAATTAATGAAACTAAGATTTATATCAGCGTTCCTTACCCGGGAAACACCGCTGAGGATATTGAACGACTTATTGTCGATCCTTTAGAGGATCAAATCAAAAACGTAAGTAATGTCGTGGAGATTCTATCAACTTCGCAGGAAGATTATGCAATTATCACAGTCGAATTTGATGAGGAATTATCGGTTCCCGAAGCGAAGCAGAAAATAAAAGACGAAGTCGATTCAGAAAAAGCAAATGAAGATTGGCCGACATTTAATGGGGCCAAGGTAGAACCTAATGTTTTTGATCTGAGTATTTCTGAAGAAACGCCGATCATGAATATTAACATCAAAGGCGATTACCCGGTTGATAAATTAAAAGAATATGCCGAATACCTGGAAGATGAAATAGAAGATTTACCAGAAATTAAAAAGGCAGATATTCGTGGAGCTCAGGAGCGAGAAGTTGAAGTAGCCGTAGACATCTACAAGATGATGGGGGCCAAAGTGAGTTTTGACGATGTGATCAACACCATACGCGGTGGTAATATGACTATGTCTGCCGGGAATATGATCAGTAGTGGTCAACGAAGAACCATCCGTATTTTGGGTGAAATCACCAACCCATCGCAGCTTAACGATTTTGTAGTTAAATCTCAAAATGGAGCTGTTTATTTAAGAGACATTGCTGAAATTAAGTTTAAAGACGAAGACAAAACTACTTATGCCAGAGAGTTTGGAGAAAGTGTGGTTATGTTGGACGTAAAGAAACGTTCAGGTAAAAACATGGTCGAAGCTGTTGAAAAAATCGATGTGATTTTAAAAGATGCTAAAGAGAATGTGTTTCCGAAAGATTTAGAAATTAGCGTTGCTAACGATCAATCTGCAAAGACCATAAATCAGGTAAATGATCTGGTTAATAATATCATCTTTGGTATCATTCTGGTGGTCGGTGTACTTATGTTCTTTCTCGGTTTCAGAAATGCGCTTTTCGTAGGATTTGCGATCCCGATGTCGATGTTTATGTCGTTTATGATTTTATCTGCCCTAGGATATACGATGAATACGATGATTTTATTTGCATTAATCATGGGACTCGGTATGTTGGTAGACAATGGTATTGTGGTGGTAGAAAACGTATATCGTCTGATGGAAGAAGAAGGCTTATCCAGAATTGAAGCTGCCAAGAAAGGTATAGGTGAGATTGCCTTTCCAATTATCATCTCAACTGCGACCACAGTAGCTGCGTTTGTTCCTTTAGGAATGTGGCCTGGTGTTATGGGACAATTTATGATCTATTTCCCAATCACACTGTCAGTTGTACTAGGATCCTCCTTATTCGTGGCCATCTTTATTAATTCCATGCTGGTATCACAATTCATGGAAGTTGGAGAAAAAGTACTGAAGAGAAAGCAATTAATTCGTTTGAGTGTTATCTTAGGAGGATTTGGAACATTAATTTTAATTTTTGGGGGTGAAGTACGAGGTTTAGGAAGCTTGATGATCGTAACCGCTCTAATGTTTTGGATTTATAAATATTTTCTTAAGAAAGGAGCTAATTATTTTCAGAGAAGGACATTGGTGTGGTTGGAAAATCAATATCAGCGTTTTTTAATTTTCGCGCTACGCGGAAAACGAGCGTATGCTTTTGTCGGAGGAACTTTTGCACTTTTAATTGTCGTATTTATGTTATTTGGAGCGTCTGTCGGAAGCCAACGAACCAAAATTGAGTTTTTTCCTGATAATAAACCAAATCAAATTGTGGTTTATATAGAATACCCACAAGGAACCGATATCGAAAAGACAAATAAAATCACTAAAGAAATTGAACAACGTGTTTATGGAATTCTAAATGATAAAGAATATATAAATGAAGAAGGATTTAATTTCTTAGTAGAATCGGCGGTATCACAAGTTGGTGAAGGAGCAGGAAATCCACAAACTGACGGTGGTAGTAATGCAGAAATGCCTCATAAAGCGAAGATAACCGCTACTATGCGTGAATATAAGTTCAGAAATGGAAAAGATTCTGAAATTTTACGACAGAAAGTGCAGAAAGCATTAACAGGTATCTATCCCGGAGTAGCCATCTCTGTAGAAAAAGATCCCGTAGGGCCACCGGCCGGTTACCCCATCAATATTGAAATTGAAGGTCCGGACTATGATGAATTGATCACCATTGCCGAACGTATGCGCAATTTTATCAATGAAAAAAACATCCCTGGTATCGAAGAACTTAAAATCGATGTAAACAAGGGTAAGCCAGCCATGCAAGTAGTGGTCGACAGAGAAAAGGCAGGAGAACTGGGTGTCTCTGCAGGACAGGTTGGTAATCAGTTACGCCGTTCTATTTTTGGTGAAAAGGCAGGTGTTTATAAAAAAGATGGAGAGGATTATGATATCTACGTTCGATTTAATGAAGAGAATAGATATAATACCAGCTCACTTTTTAATCAGAACATCACCTTCAGAGATCCAGCAACAGGAAAATTAAAAGAGATTCCTGTATCTGCAGTAGCTTCTCAACGCAATACCTCATCATTTAGCGCGATTAAGCACAATGATACAAAACGTGTTGTAACCGTCTATTCGGGTCTTCAACCAGGTTTCACTGATGCAGGCGCAATTGTTTCACAGATCCAAAATGAAATGGCATCATTTTCGGAATTGCCAAGAGGGGTTAAAATAGATTTTACAGGACAGATCGAAGAACAAAACAAACAAATGTCCTTCTTAATGGGAGCATTTTTCTCAGGGTTGGGATTAATCATGTTGATTTTGATCTTTCAGTTTAGTTCAATTTCAAAGCCGACAATCATTATGATCGCAATCTTTTTAAGTTTTATAGGCGTTTTTGGTGGTATTTTAATAACAGGTACATCATTCGTCATTATGATGACCATGATGGGGATTATATCCCTTGCAGGAATTGTAGTAAATAACGGTGTGGTGCTTCTCGACTATACACAATTACTAATAGATCGTAAAAAAGTTGCTTTAGACATAGAAGATGACCAGTTACTATCAAATGAGATCGTAATGAATATGATTGTACGCGGAGGGAAAGCAAGATTACGTCCTGTATTACTAACCGCTATCACTACGGTTTTAGGTCTTATCCCGTTAGCTATTGGATTTAACGTAGACTTCTTTTCACTCTTTAGTGAGTTTGATCCTAAAATATACATTGGTGGAGATAATGTTATTTTCTGGGGACCATTGGCATGGACGGTTATTTATGGTTTGATTATAGCGACTTTCTTAACGCTGATCATTGTACCGGCGCTGTTCTTTATCGTACACCGAATCAAAGTACGTTTTAGCAAGAGAGAGGTGGTAAGTGAAGTAGCTACTACAACTTAGTATCACTTTAATTTAAAGTATAAAAAACGCCGCGTAATGCGGCGTTTTTTTTGTTTTGATCATTTAGCTTCTTAGCTATAAATTTTCAGATAATGGAATAGGAAATGAACTATAAATAACATCTCCAGATCTATCTTTTGGGAGTGTTTGAGATCGCCCATAACGCCACATATCAAACATTCTATGGTTTTCGGACCATAAAGAGTAGCGTCTTTGTCTTAGTAACTCATCCGTTAATGCAGACTGAGTCAAAGCTCCCGTATAATCGGATAATCCAGCTGAGTTTCTAATAACACTCAATGCATTAGCAGCTTCAACAAAATTGGTGGTTAAAATATTTGCTTCCGCATATACTAAAATAAGCTCTTCATTTCTAACAAGATCAACTGGTGAAGTACTAGAAGCGTATAAACGAGTTTCATAAGCCCCAGACAAATCATCTTGAATACTAGGGTCTGGTCGTACTGCAGTTTTATTGGCAACTCTAGTATCTCCAGCTTCAGCATCATTAATCCAGCTATCGTGTACAATTATTTGATCCCCATTGTTTGGTTCTGCAGCTGATTCTGAAGGAGCTCGAAACACCGGATTAGCCTGATCATTACCACCTAAACCAAAAACATGCTTAGGCCCGGTTTCAAGTGCTCCGCTTAAATTAAAAAAGGAATCATCCAATGCATCCAATGCATCTTGGCCATTCCCGTTGTAAACAGATGCAACTGCAACTAATGCTCTATTAAACTCCAAAAAAGTCGACGGAGTATCAAAACCACTAAAACCAGTACTCAAAGGAAAAACGAACTCTGTTCCAGCAGCATTCAAATCTGTATTAGCTTCGTTCAACAACTGGATTACATAATCAAAACCTGCGCTGATTTCTAATAATGGTCCTAGGTTATCCGGATCCGAAACATCCACTCGTGCTTGATGATACGATTTTAGTATTTGAATTAGCTCATAAGATATCATGGTCTTTGCAAATCCCAGATATCCATTTTTTTCTGTTACATCAACCGCATCAGTATTACTTATGGCCTCTATTAAAACATTCGCATTTTTAATCGCCCGATAGTTTCCGTTCCATTGTGCAGTACTGTAGAAAGAATTGTTATCTAATTGTATCCCATTTTTACCAAGTAAATCTCCAGTATTTCTAGGATCAGCATCAAATAAGTAAAGTTCTCTTGCCATTATTCCACTGGCAGTAACTTCAACACCTAATCCGTTTCTAATTGAAGATTCGAGCCCAACCGCGAGTTCATCTAATTGAGTCTTAGTTGCGGCATTTGAAACAACATCAACACTTGGTCCGTTTGGATCAGCTATTTCATCTATAGAACATGATAATAAAGAGGTAAGCACTACACTCCCTGCCATCATATACTTTGAAATTAGTTTTATATTATTTTTCATCATAATCATCTTAAAAATTAACATTTAAATGGAAGTAATATTGCTTAGAACTAGGAAAAGGTGCTACTTCAATTCCACTGGACAATCCAGCGCCTCCATTAACAGAAACCTCAGGATCATAACTACTATAATCCGTAATTGTAAATAGGTTTCTCCCTGAAACTCCCAACTTCACATCACTTATTACATCACCAAAAATTGAACTTATATTTTTTCTTGGAATTCTATAATATATAGAAGCTTCTCTTAATCTAACATAGCCAGCAGGCTCAACAAAACGAACAGCGTTAGCAGGAGAATCCAATCTCGCCTGACCCTCTGGAGTTTCCAAATCTGGTGTGGTTTGCCCTAAATCGGTTAAAAAACGTGATAGGTTGAGGTTTTCTCCACCTTCTTTCCACTGTAAAAGAAAAGAAACGTCCCATTGCTTAAATAAAGTAAGTGAATTATTGAAAGCCATTTGAAAATCTGGTTCGACATTACCAACTTGAGTTAGCTCTCCATCAACACTTCCTACAAGTTGAGTAACCGGCTTACCTTCTTCAATGTAAAATGTTCCTAAACCTGTTCCAAATCCAGCACCGGGTTGAGCGAAAGCGGGAACATCTAGACGTGTAACCTCTGATCGGTTAAGGTAAAATTGAACACCTGTGTTCCAAGAGAAATTTTCACCAGTAAGGATATCCCCTCTTAATGCTAATTCAACACCTTTATTTTCTAAATCTGCTAAATTGGTAGTCTCTCTCGTGAATCCGGACGAAGCAGGTAATGATCGTGATAAAATTAAATCTCTAACATTCTTGTAATAATATGTTGCTTCCAAACTTATTCGATTGAATAATCCAATATCCAGTCCGATTTCAAATTCCGAAGCTGTCTCTGGTTCTACATCAGGATCACCTTTCAAGCCAGCAACTGAAACCCCTAGACTACCCCCAATATTAGCAGTAGCCAAGCTAGTAAACGTAGCACCAAAGGCCGCTGGATTTCCAGTCTCTCCATAGGCAGTTCTAAATTTAAATTGATTCACCGCTTCTAAAGTCCAGAAATCAAAATTATTGAAATTTACAGCTAAAGAGGCTTTTGGAAAACCATACAATTTATTAGGATCTCCATTACGTGATGACTTATCCAAACGATATCCAACTGTTGCAATGAAGCGATCCTTGTAATTAGCTTCAATTTGAGAAAAGTATCCAAAATCTTCTTCACTTGACTTAAACTGATCAATTTCTTGATTCACAGATTGATCAACATTTGTTTGGCCTGCTGCCAAGTCATATCCTCTTCCATTAACCAAGTTACCTTCTTGTTTCAAATAAGTGACACCTAGCTGTGTTGTTAAATTTAAGTCTCCTTCTAAGCCTGTGTGATCCCAAACTCCAATAGCTTGTGAATTGAACTGTGTGAAATTATTTTTACCTTGGGCAATGAATCCGGCCTGTCCATCAATTCTAGCTTGATGCGTTTCAGGAACATAAACATACGTTTCGTTTGCCAAGTAGTCTACTCCACCATTTACAACAAAACGAACTCGATTTTTATCTCCAGTATATAATTTAGTGTTTAATTTAAATCCTTGTATGATACGATTATTAGAATCTTCATTCTTAGCTTTATCTCTAACAAATAGTGGATTACCCGAATAATTTGGATTATTTGGATACGCTCCGTTAGCATCTGGATATAGATTAACCCAAGGTCTCGTAAATGCTAAAGTATAGCCATAACTTAATCCTCCTTCATTTTCATTACCTGTAAAGCTTCTACTTGAATTACTGCGTACATAATTTGTTGTAGATGTAAAATCAAAAACATCAGATATACGATGATCAATATTAGCTCGCAATGATAAACGATCAAAACCGGTGTTCTTTATAATTCCTTCCTCGTCTCGATAAGATCCTCCAACATAGAACTTTGTTTTTTCGTCTCCTCCGGTTGCGCTCAATCTAGTATCAGTAATAAATCCAGTATTACCATAAATCTCTTCTTCATAATCATACAATTCACCATTAGCAGCAATCGTTGCTTCATACTTCGCTCGTTCCGCGGCATTAAATGTGTTTTCTACTGATTGAGCAGTCCATGGTCTAAGTCCCAATTTGTTTTGAATTACATTAATACCTGTGTCTTGACTAAAACTTATTTTTGTACGTCCACCTTTACCACGTTTTGTGGTGATAATTACCACCCCGGCATTACCTCTTTGACCATATATCGCAGCAGCCGACGAACCTTTCAAAACTTCTATATTTTCAATATCATTTGGATCCAAATCCGCCAAACGGTTAGAAGAATTCTCTTCATTTCCTGCATTTCCTCCCGACGCGAACCTCAGTCCGGATGGAATTTCAACGTTGTTAACGTATACTCCATCAACAATTACTAATGGCTGGTTATTTCCATTTATAGAAGAGACTCCTCTTAAACGAAGCGCAAAACCTCCACCTGGAGCACCAGAACTTGATGTAATATTTACTCCAGTTACTTTTCCATAAAGCGCTCCATCTACCGTGGTTTGACCCGTATTACCAACCAATTCTTCTGCAGTAACAGTAGAAACGGCATTTGCTAGATTACTACGTTTAATAGAAGAGGCCAATCCTGTAACTACCACTTCTTCTAACGACTCAGAGGATTCTTCAACTTGTACGGTAATAGGTCCTGTAGTTGTTACGTCAACTAATTCCTCAGAAAATCCTAGAGCAAAAATTTTCAATTTAACCGGTAGTTTTTCTACACTTAAGGTAAAATAGCCATCAATATCGGTGGCAGTACCATTTTTGGTGCCATCTTCAATAACATTCATAAAAGCGGCTCCTACGCCACTTTCTTGGATAACGACTCTACCTGTTATCGTCTCCTGAGCCATGAATACTACTGGCAGCATCAATAAAATTAGCAACATCCATTTGCTATGATGTGTTTGTTTTTTCATAATGATTTGTTTAAATATCGCGATAAATCTATTAAAATAATTTTATAAAAATACATAATAAACTATGTATTTGTTATACAAATAGCAGTATTGATACGTTAAAACCGTAATTTTGATAATTTTATTGTCATATTGATATTCCAAATTACTACTATAGTTAAGTCAACTAAATATTCAATTCGTCAAAGTAATTCTCTTAAATCTTCTTATTTTTGCTGCCTTAATAGAATAGTATATTATGTATAGAAGTCATTCTTGCGGTGAATTACGAGCCACACACATTAATAAAGACGTTACGCTTTCGGGTTGGGTACAAAAAATCAGAGATAAAGGCTTTATGGTCTGGGTTGATTTACGGGATCGATATGGGATTACCCAACTTATCTTTGACGCAGAGCGTTCTCCTAAAGAATTGTTAGAGACCGCACAATCCTTGGGTCGAGAATTTGTAATTCAAATACAAGGTACTGTCATCGAAAGAGAATCCAAAAATGACAATATTGCCACCGGTGCAATAGAAGTTGTGGTTCAAAAATTAACTATTCTAAACGAAGCGCTGACCCCACCTTTTACTATCGAGAATCAAACGGATGGCGGAGAAGATATACGTATGAAGTATCGTTACCTTGATATTCGTCGTAAACCGGTACAAGAAAATCTTATTTTTAGACATAAAGTTGCCATGCAGGTCCGCAGTTATCTGTCTGAGCAGGAATTTATAGAAATTGAAACCCCTTATCTGATAAAATCTACTCCAGAAGGGGCTCGTGATTTTGTGGTGCCTTCACGGATGAACGAAGGACAATTTTATGCGCTTCCTCAATCACCACAAACCTTCAAGCAGTTGCTTATGGTGGGCGGTATGGATAAATACTTCCAGATTGTAAAGTGTTTTAGAGATGAAGACCTACGAGCAGACAGACAGCCTGAATTTACACAAATTGATTGTGAAATGGCTTTTGTCGAGCAAGAAGATATTCTCAATACTTTTGAGGGATTAACACGTCACTTACTACATTCCATAAAAGGTATTGACATTGAAAGTTTTCCTCGTATGTCCTATGAAGAAGCTATGAAAACATATGGAAACGACAAGCCTGACATTCGTTTTGACATGAAGTTTGGCGAGCTCAACGCGGTTGCTCAACACAAAGATTTTAAAGTTTTTAATGAAGCTGAATTAGTTGTTGGAATTGCTGTTCCGGGTGGTGCCTCATACACTCGTAAAGAAATTGATAAGTTGATTGATTGGGTAAAGCGTCCGCAAGTAGGAGCTTTAGGCATGGTATACGTTAAGTGTAACGATGATGGCTCTTTTAAATCATCAGTTGATAAATTTTACGATGCGGGAGATTTAACTACATGGGCTGAAGCTACTCAAGCTAAACCGGGAGATCTGATTTGTGTTTTATCCGGTCCAAAAAATAAAGTACGTGCGCAACTGAGTGCGCTACGTATGGAAATGGCGGAACGTTTGGGACTCAGAAATCCTGAGGAATTTGCTCCACTTTGGGTTGTTGACTTCCCTCTGTTAGAATGGGATGAAGACACAGAGCGTTATCACGCAATGCATCACCCTTTTACTTCCCCAAAACCAGAGGATATGAAATTATTGGATACTGATCCTGGTAAAGTACGTGCCAATGCATACGATCTTGTATTAAATGGAAACGAAATTGGAGGAGGTTCTATCCGTATTCATGATAAGGAAACACAAGCGCTAATGTTTGATCACTTAGGATTTACTCCTGATGAAGCTAAAGCGCAATTTGGCTTCTTACTGGATGCTTTTCAATATGGGGCACCGCCGCATGGTGGAATAGCCTTTGGCTTAGATCGTTTGGTCGCCATCCTCGGAGGACAGGAAACTATACGAGATTTTATTGCTTTCCCTAAAAACAATAGTGGTCGTGATGTAATGATCGACGCCCCCTCAAAACTAAACACAGAACAGCTCAAAGAATTACACATTGAACTTGATCTATAATAATTAAATCCCGCGCTAAGCGGGATTTTTTAGTATCTTTCGTTTTCTTAACCTCGTTACTATTTATGCAACGCACCCAAAAGAAAACGATACTATATAAGTTTTTGAAATGGCGATATCGACATATATCGACCAAAAACTTCATTTTAATCCTAAGTATACTCATTGGTTTTCTTGCTGGTTTGGTTTCCTTATTTTTAAAGAATGCTACACATTTGATTCAGGCGTTGCTCGAGCAGGATTTAATACAATGGCAGACTTCCTTTTATTTTATAACCCCCATCGTTGGACTCTCTATTGTATATCTCATTTTAAAATACATTGTAAAAGAGGATCTCAAATCGGCAATACCCCTTGTTCTTTATTCCTTATCCAAAACAAAAGGCATCATTAATACTGCTCAAGCCTATCTACCTCTTATTTTGGCTCCGATTACGGTGGGTTTTGGAGGTTCCGTGGGACTCTTAGGGCCAGCAATTGGTTCGGGAGCTGCGCTAAGCTCTAATCTCAGTTCTTTGTTTCACGTAAAGACAAAAACAAGAACATTACTAATTGGATGTGCGGCTGCGGGGGCTATTTCTGCCGTGTTTAAATCTCCGTTGGCCGGATTAGTTTTTGCCGTAGAAGTATTTAGTTTGGACCTTACGCTCACTTCACTCCTCCCTCTATTATTGGCCTCTGTTTCATCTATCATAACGTCATACTTTTTCTTAGGTGATGAAGTTTTATTCCGTTTTGAAGTGCTTGAACGATTTCAAATTTTTGATATTCCTTTTTATATTGCTTTGGGCATAGGTACCGCATTCGCTTCTATCTATTTTACTAAAATGTACTTTTGGATTCTGAAATTCTTTGACAGATTCACCAAAAAAATTCATAAGCTCATCATTGGTGGGCTCGCGATTGGCGTGATGCTTTATTTTATCCCTCCATTATATGGGGAAGGTCTCGGTTTTATAAATAGCTTACTACACGGAAATCATTTTGCAGCACTGGGGCAGACGCCTTTTGATCACTTAACCAATAATGCATGGGTAGTTATCGCATTATTGATCGGGATAACCATCTTTAAAGCAATAGCCATGACTACGACCTTTGCTGCCGGTGGTTGCGGTGGTATTTTCATTCCTACGATGGTGATGGGAAGCGCCTTGGGGAATGTAATCGCTAAAATTATTAATAACCTCGGTCTAGGTCTTCACGTTTCTGAAGCTAATTTCACATTATTAGGGATGGCAGGTCTTATTGCGGGTGTACTACATGCGCCTTTAACATCGATCTTCCTTATTGCAGAGATTACGTCATCCTATGAATTGTTTGTACCACTAATGATTACAACAGCAATCTCTTTTATTATTTCTAAAAACCGAATAGAACACAACATTTATACCAGAGAGTTAGCTGAACAAGGACAACTTTTAACTCACAATAAAGATCAAAATGTGCTTACTCTATTAAATCTTGAAGATTGTTTGGAAACAAATTTTGTTACTGTTGAAGAAACTTACACTTTAAAACAATTGCTGAGTGAAGCCGTTGCAAAGTCAAATCGTAATGTATTTCCCGTAGTCAATCATGATCAAAAATTAGTAGGCATCGTGCGCTTGGATGACATTCGGGATATTATGTTTGATATAACATTATACCACAAAGTAACCGTAGCAACACTTATGGCAAAAATCTCGACTACCATCATTATTGAAACTGATAATGCTAAAACAACGATGCGCAAGTTTCAGGATTCAGGAGCATGGAATCTTCCAGTGATTAAAGAAGGAAAATACATTGGTTTTATCTCAAAATCAAAATTATTGACCGCCTATCGAAGAAAGTTGATTAGTTTTGCATAAAAGAACCTTTTTGATCCATCTGTATGGCTAAAATTTAGTCTGTCCACTTGTCAAATGTCTTCTTTTTGAATATACATATCAAAGAATGAAACATATAATCAGACTTCTTTTCATAATTTTTGTAGTCCTTATTGCTATTGGATACTACTTCAAAAATTCAGGTAATCATCCCAAGGGAGACACCTTAATTGGCATTGCAATTTTACTGGGATCATTTGTTCTCATGCCAGTATTTATCTATCATCGATGGAAAGACAGAAAAGTAAAGGACTACATGTTGACGAATGATAATATACAGAAGATGAGAGACTTCAACGACGATAAAAAAAAATAGAATTCAATTTCCTTCAGAAATTTTTACATTATAATAACATTTTTTATCAGATTAAAAAGTAACTTTAGGTCTCATAAAACATTTTATATTACACCATGGAAGGAACAGTTAAATTTTTTAATGAATCCAAAGGTTACGGATTCATAACCAACGACGAAACAGGAAGAGACATCTTTGTACATGCATCAGGATTAAACGGCGAAGCATTAAACGAAGGTGACAAAGTAGAGTATCAGGAAGAAGAAGGAAGAAAAGGAATTATTGCTGCTCAGGTACGCGTAATTCATGATTAAGATATACGTTACTAAGTTTCTAAAAAGCACTGCGTACGCAGTGCTTTTTTAATTTTCTATAATTCCGTAGTGTTTCTTATACGCTTCGGCCTGATCCATAATATAAGAGAGTACTTTTAATTTATCAGACATCGCGATAATAGAATCGATATCTTTTTGTTCTGCTAAAAAATCGATGAAATTATATACTTCACTTTGCGGAATGTTAATATGATCTCTTATAAATTCAATCGAATAAAAATCAGTAACTTCTGCTGTTGATATATATGTTTTTTTCTTCTCAAAAGCAGTTGTGACATGCTCAAAAAGCTTTAAAAAATCAATCGATGCTCCCCCGGGGGCACTCGCTAAAGCATTATTTTTGACATTGGATTGCTTGTCATTAAAACCGGAAACTCCCATTCGCTCAAGATCAGCAGCGCTCCATAACGGTAAAACATTTTCGTAGGTGGTGATACTTTGTAAATCCTTGGACAAATTGCCCGTAAGCGAATGTGTAGAGAGCATGACAGGATCCAATTCATTCAAAGCGGTTTCTAAATTAACTTTTATTAGCTTTGAAATAATATCCTGTTTATGAACTACGTAGGATTTAGCAGAATGTTGAATTGAAGAAAAAATTAAGGTATCTTTTGAAAACACCTGCATGATAAATTCACCTTTTGCATTAGTAATTGTTCCAGTATTTTGTGTCTTATTATATATATGAACTCCTTCTACATTGCCTGATTCATCAGAAATTACACCAGAAATTTTCTCTATTTCCTGAGCTTTTCCCACAAGCGTGAAAAAGCATAATACCACAAAAGTAATTTTTTTCATGCATCGATCTTTACAAACTAAAGACCGATCATCTTGCACAACGTTGCACAAGAACAGCAACAACTACATTCGTCTATTAATTGAGATTCCTCTTTTCTACAAAAAAGCGTTTTAGCAGCGTGCTACATTCTTCTTCAAGCACTCCCCCACTCATCTTAGTTTTAGGGTGCAATGTAGTTCCCATAGTAATGCAACCTCGCTGTTCATCCCTTGCCCCATACACTATTTTATTTATTTGACTCCAGAATAAAGCACCGGCACACATTTGACATGGCTCTATGGTCACATACAAGGTACACTCATTTAAATACTTCCCACCAAGAAAATTTGCTGCTGCAGTAATAGCTTGCATTTCGGCATGTGCTGTCACATCATTCAGCAATTCGGTTAAATTATGAGCCCTGGCAATAATTTGATCCTGAACCACGATTATAGCACCAATAGGAATTTCGTCTTTAGCGTAGGCCAGTTCGGCCTCCTGCAATGCCTTTCGCATAAAATATGCATCGTCAAATGGTTCAATCATTATATTTTTTTTCAAAATTACTAAAATTTACTAGAGTCCTATAAGATAAACTTCGCAGTATTACTCATCATTAAAACAAAATCTTATTTTTGCTTAGGTGTTGAAAGCAGGTACCGGTGTATTCTTTGACTTCTTCTTCCACAAACCAAAAAGACTTTAGTTTTGAACGATCCCATAAAGTATCCTTTGTTATCTGATATTGAATATCCTTCTGATCTAAGAAAATTATCGTCAGCACAGCTTCCGGCATTAGCCCAGGAATTGCGGAAATTCATTATAGACATCGTTGCTACCAAAGAGGGGCACCTCGGTGCAAGTTTGGGAGTTATTGAACTAACTATAGCCTTACATTATATATTTGATACTCCTAACGATCAGCTTGTTTGGGATGTCGGGCATCAAGCCTATCCTCATAAAATATTAACCGGAAGAAAAAATCGCTTTCATACCAATCGACAATTGGGCGGACTTAGCGGTTTCCCGAAACGAGATGAAAGTGCGTATGATACCTTTGGCGTGGGTCACTCTTCTACCTCAATATCTGCGGCTTTAGGTATGGCAATTGCTTCAAAATTGAAAGGAGACACATACAAACAACACATTGCAGTAATCGGAGACGCCTCAATTGCCAGCGGAATGGCTTTTGAAGGATTGAATCACGGTGGTGTCACCGATGCTAACCTCCTGATTATTTTGAACGATAATGCCATCGGAATTGATCCAAGTGTGGGTGCACTCAAAGAATATCTCACCAAAGCAAAAGTAGGCTGTAAGCCAAAGACCGATAACATTATTGAAGCGCTGAATTTTAAATATTATGGTCCTGTTGACGGACATGATTTACCAACCCTGTTGCGTGAATTAAAACGATTACAATCAGTCAAGGGGCCAAAACTATTACATATCATTACTACCAAGGGTAAAGGCTTAAAACAAGCCGAAGAAAATCAAGTACAATATCATGCTCCGGGTAAGTTTGATGCACATACAGGTGAATTGTTACCCAAAGAAGACGTTCAAGCACCCCCTAAATTTCAGGATGTATTTGGCTTGACACTCCTAGAATTGGCTCGTAACAACCCAAAGATTGTAGGTATTACCCCTGCTATGCCCACAGGCAGTTCGCTCAAATACATGATGGACGAGATGCCAGATAGGGCTTTTGATGTGGGCATCGCCGAGCAACATGCAGTAACTTTGGCTGCCGGGATGGCCACTCAGGGACTTACGGTTTTTTGCACTATCTATTCTACTTTTTTGCAGCGTGCTTATGATCAAATTATACATGATGTAGCACTGCAAAATCTCCCGGTAATTTTTTGTATTGATCGATCAGGGTTGGTCGGAGCCGATGGAGCCACGCATCACGGAGTGTTTGATATTGCCTACCTCAATTGCGTTCCCAACCTAATAATTGCGGCGCCTATTAACGAAATCGAACTGCGCAATTTGTTATATACAGCCTCTTTGGGTCTTAGTCATCCTATCGCTATACGCTATCCTCGCGGTAGAGGAACATTACTTGACTGGCAAAAACCTTTTGAGAATTTTGTAGTCGGAAAAGGAACTTGTCTGCATGAAGGCTATAAAATTGCCGTTCTTTCTACTGGCACTATTGGCACCAATGTGATGGAAGCAATTCGCATAAGTCAAACGAATATTGCCCATTATCATTTTCCTTTTATTAAACCTCTGGACACAAAGTTGTTGCATACGATTCTCGCGGCGTATGATACTATTTTGACTGTGGAAGAAGGTACAATTATAGGAGGATTTGGGAGTACAATAGTTTCCTATGCAACGAAACAAAAGTACAAGGGCAACCTAGAAACGCTTGGCGTACCTGACACCTTTATAGAGCAAGGCACCCCCCAAGAACTACAACACCTTTGTGGTATCTCAACTAACGCTCTTATTGAGAGGTTTGAAAAATTATAAGAATATTCTTACTATTTTAGTATTTCATAGATAAAAGTTTGATTATTAATCGATAAAACGCTTATTTTACCGTTATTAATTAAACTAAAAAAGCAATATCATGAAAAAAATTAGTGTATTTATCCTACTTATCGCCGCAACATTCGCCTCTTGTTCTAAAGATGATGACGGTGGATCAGAAATTTCTGAAGCAAACTTAATCGGGAAATGGCAATGGACGGCTTCTACTGAAAATGGTGAGGTATATCAACTTGATGAATGTGATTTAAAAGACTTTTTTCAATTAAAAAGCGGAGGTGAATTAAGCGGAATCTCTTACGGTAAATTAACTACAACTACGAATGGTCAAACAACATTTACTTGTGAGGAGTATCCTTATTCGAGCAAGTGGTCACTTTCTGGAGATACCTTATCTGTAACTTATACTGATGGAAACGTGTCAGAAACTGAAACGAGTACTATTAAAGAATTAACCGATTCCAAATTAGTTATCGAATACAGTTACGAAGATAGCGATGGTAATGGCAATGTAAAAACATATGTAGATGTCGAAACCTATAAAAAAATCTAATACTCTTCAAATAATAAAATAAGTAATTAACCAGTCTAAAGATATTCTTAGACTGGTTTTTTGTTTCAAATAGTTTATGTAGGATAGTTCTAAATACTGTTTATTTGCACCTCAAATCAATTTAACTATATTATGAAAAGAATTATTTTATCTCTCTTAATTGTAGCAGTAACCTTCGCCTCTTGTTCTAAAGATGATGGTGGGTCAGATACTAACAGTGGATCAGAAATTTCTGAAGCAAATTTAATCGGAAAATGGCTATTAACTGATAGAACTAGGGACGGAAAAGCTGTTGAATTAGACCCATGTGACCTTAAATCGTCTTACGAATTCAAAAGTGATAAAATTGCAATATATGTAGAAACTGGTATTATTGGAGAAGGTACTAATGAAGAAGTATGTAAAGAATGGGCATCTTCAGAAAAATGGAGCCTATCCGGTTCTACATTGACCGTAACCTATGAAGGTGAATTCGAAGTAGAGACAGATATTTCCGAAATCACTGAACTATCAAGTACTAAGTTGAGTTTAAAGTATAGTGATAGCCGAGGTGCTTCAATCTGGACCTATAAAAAAGTTTAATCTGGAATTAGGTTTTGTAACTCAAACAAAACAAGTTTTCAACTTGATGAAGATTATTTTTTTTGAGATATCTACTTGTTGTAGAATTATATTAATTACTGTTTATTTACTTCTCAAATCAATTTAACTATATTATGAAAAGAATTATTTTATCTCTCTTGGTTATAGCTGCTGGTTTTTCTTCTTGTTCTAAAGATGACGATAAAGAAGGCAACACTGAGAAATCAACTACAGATCTTATCATTGGTACTTGGCAAGTTGTTGCAATTAATGATCTGTCTGATGATGATTGTGAGATTTTAAGTACTCTCGAAATAAAAGCTGACGGTACCTATCTTGAACAATCCTACGGTGGTTTTACCGGTAGTTGTTCGCCTGATGAATTAGACAAAGGAACATGGGAGGTGTCCGGTAAAATGTTTACACAAAAACAAGATGGAAGAGTTTTTGAAAATACCATTACCAAACTTACTGAGAACTCGTTGATATTAAAGTTTGAGCACAGTAATGAAGATGGTACCACATTGACTGAGGTTTGGACCTACGAAAAGTAGTCTTACTTGCAATAAATAGAAAAGCTCCCTGAATCAATATTAGGGAGCTTTTTCTTTTAGTTTATCTTACTGTTATGAAAGTTGGAGGTTTTATTCCGATTTGAAACGGCAAACCTATCCAAATTCTATCATTACACCTTAGCGCCACGTATTTTTTGAAACTTCAACAAGGCATTGCTATCTGTTAGACTTGCTACATAGTTGCAAATACTTATCAAACGACTATACGGATCTTCATTTTTATAATCAAAGTGGGCACCTTCAGCTCTCAAAATTAATTTATCATAGTTAGAGCAGTTGTCCTCCATATAATTTTTGGTTGCTTCGCAATAGGTATGTAATAAAGTGGCTAGTATCTCGTACCCTGCAATTTCCTTCTCGGTTACTTCCTGACTTTGGTAAATCTTAGATACGCTGATTTTGATGATATCATCGATTTGCGCTTCGTACTTACTTTTTTCAATCAGTCCACTCATAAAAGTTCCTGCGAGAATAGCTTCTTCGTTAGCTATAAAGATATCAGCCGCTTCACGAATTAGGGTGTTTATTGCCAAAGCTCTTAAATAACTCAATCGATCCGCAGTTGTGGTTAAGCTATTATACTTGGACGTATTGATGCTGTCCTTCACCAATTTGATCAAATATTCTAACGCATATTCTTCCTGAATCAATCCCAAATTGATTCCGTCCTCAAAATCGATGATGGTATAACAAATATCATCGGCGGCTTCTACCAGATAGGTTAATGGATGACGACTATAAGTAACTTCTTTACCAAAGTTGTATTGAAGCAAACCAATTTCGCGCGCTACCTCCCCAAAGAATTCTGCTTCATTTTGAAAATATCCAAATTTCTTATGTGCTATATGCGCACTAGGTTTTTTAGGTAAGGAAGCTTTTGGGTATTTCATAAAAGCACCCAAAGTAGCATATGATAAACGCAAACCACCTTCTATACCGGCACGCGATTCGGTAAGAATCTTAAAGCCGTTGGCATTGCCTTCAAAATCTATTAAATCCTGATATTGCTTAGCAGTAAGTTGTGATTGATACTGTGCACCACTGCCATTCTTAAAGTATTCTCCAATCGCTTTTTCACCTGAATGACCAAAGGGTGGATTACCAATATCATGTGCCAATGCAGCGGCGGCTACAATAGCGCCAAAATCGTTAAAATGATATCCATGAACCGCAGCCAGATGCGGATGCTTTTCCAGCAATTGTTTTCCTACTACTCTACCCAAGGAGCGACCTACTACAGATACTTCGAGACTGTGAGTAAGTCGTGTGTGCACAAAACTTGTCTTCGATAAAGGAATTACTTGGGTTTTGTCTTGTAAACTACGAAACGCCGAAGAAAAAATAATCCTGTCATAATCCACCTCAAATCCCAAACGGGTTTCATCCTGTTCTTTGCGCAATCGTTTATTTGTGTCGCCTTGTCTGCGGAGTGACAATAGCTCTTCCCAGTTCATCATACTTTAAGTGGTCTATTAATAAAATAGTGGATCAAAATAATAATAGTCCAAAGATACTATTATCAAATTATGTACGAAATGAATTATCATTCCTAACCATAAACTTTGATAGCGATGTCGTAAATAACCAAGTAAAAGTCCGAAAGGAAAGATCCAAAGGATCGATATAAAGGAAAAATGCACTAAAGCAAACAAAAATGCAGTTAGCAAGATGGTGATACGAACTGAGGTTATTCTTTCTAATTGATTAAATAAAAACCCTCTAAAGGCTACTTCTTCAAAAACCGCAGGAAGGATTGCTACAAAAATAAAGGCCAAAAGAAAAGGATTACCATACTCCGCGTAAGTAGCGTAGTAGTTTGTACTATCATCAAATAAGAAAGCATTTATCCACTCTATTCCGTAATAAACTAAAAAACCAGTTATAAAAGGCGCCAAAAGTACACCGATCCACTCAAGAGGTCGTAATTTTGGCAAGGAATATAACGGAATTATATTTTTGATATCCAAAAACACAAAGATTAATACCAAGATAGCTGAAACACTCTCTATAGCAATTTCTGTAGTTAATGAGGTGTGATCATTATAGATGAGATGCACTATGGTTAAAAACACCAGCTCAACTATATAAAACACAATAATAAGGTTAAGGCCCTCACTACGCGTTTGTCTTTTTCTTAAACTTATGGATGTTCCGCAATGCGCACAATAGTTTGAACTAGCATTAATCGGCTGGGTACAGGAATGACACGTCATATAGTACGCATTGAAGTGCTTTGCGATGCTGAATACAGTCCTTTAATTAAAAGCGAAAGGAAAATTACTTTCATTATAATTCCGCTCAAAAGACTCATAGGATCGACAACTGCGTTAATTGCTATAACTGTAAGGTACAATAGTAAAGCAGACAATAGCGCTGCAAACGGTTTCTCTTTTGTCCAGAAGGCTAACAGCAAATACAAGATAGAAAGTATGGCGTTTGTAATAAGAATCGAGATATCCTCTGTCCTAAAGAAATAGAACAATCCGAAAACCAGAAATATTCCCGACATCCAGTATAGTGTTTTTTGCGCAGAAGCTATACGTTTTGTATTTACTTCGTGTTGTTGATTAGCCATCACGCGTTTAGCATGAAATTGAGATTGTTCTTTTTCTGATCCCAGTTCAGGATATCCACAGTGGGTACAAAATTTAGTTTCTGTTGTAAGCACTGTTGCACACTGACTACAGACAGGTGGTTGCATGGTAAGTTCTTCCATAATATTAGGTTACATTGATAAAAGGGGTTTTTAAAAGTATTAAAAAAAGGGAAGCTTTCATAAGAAAACTCCCCTTTCCAATTAAATTACCTCCTTAAGCTACCTCATTAATATCATCAAAAGATGAATTTTCAATATTATTTATACATATGAAACTTGCCTTCACTAAAGTTTCTAAATCTACTTCTCCATTGACAATATCAACCAATCGCGAAACATCCATATTAGACCTTATTTTAGATTTGTCCTTTACGTGAAATGTTTTAGTAATTTTATCTAAAGTGAGAATAAATGATATTTCATCATATTCTTCAGAATTACCTAGAAAAGATATTTTATCAAACTCTTTATACTGTTCCATAAACACTTTTTTTAATTCATTCTTCAAAATCGAAGTATTAGAATGTTTATTAAATCTAGCAACATGCTCCTCTTGATTAATTCTAGCCTTCTCAAGTGCATTAAGATAAACAGTATCATCAAAAACTAATGGCTTTTGCCTAATTAGCCTAATCTCTTTTAATTCACCCTGAGTCATCATTTTATTAAGATACTTATAGTTAGGAGCATTTTCTATTTTTAAATTAAAATCCATGTATCCAGCCTTTTTCAAAAACATATTAAGAGTGCTCTCTACTATAGTTTTAACAGCAAAATTTTCTTTTTTTTGAATGCATAGATACCCATACTTTGAACCTTTTGGAATATGAAACATTGAAAATAGTTCTCTACTTTGCAAATCCATTCTTGAAGCACTATACTTTAAGGAATTTGTTACCCCGTCCTTAACTTTAAACTCATCTCCTGTGTATCCAGGTTCAAAATTAACCGCGATATATCTTTTATTTAAATCCACTATGGGTAATCTCGATAAAGTAAAGGTCCTTGGTCTTCCCTTACTATCAGAATATCTATAGATATCTGACAGCGTATAATTACAGAAATCTTGTATTACTTCCAAAAAATCTGTTTCGCTATTAAAGCGATTTAAAACTTGACTCTCCTTCTTGTTGTTTTCAATACTCAACCTGTATATATTAATTATAACCATTGTTCTTTTTTTACTTATTAACAATACACAAAAATCTTATTTTCAGACAAGTAACCCACTTGCTAACAACATTTATGTGTTTTTTGTAAAAACTTTTAACTTGGATAGAAGATACTTATTGATTACATTTGAAGAATCAAATAATAAGGAGAAGAGATAGTCTCAAATCTTCGAAAATACTTAATATTAAATCGCCGGCTAGCATTTTTTATTAAGACCAAGATTAAAAGAAAAGGGGATATTTTATTCCCTTTTTTGGTTTTTCTAGTTTTACATCCCTGTTAAATTACTACTTCATAAGGTTGTTTATATATTTATAATTTTGTTGTTTATAAATTAATTGCTTATGTTTTAAAAAAGGGAAGTTTTACGAAGAAAACTCCCCTTTTCAGAATCTAAAACATGTAACCTTATGATCCACACATCAGGCAATCATCGCCTTCTGCTTCTTTGGATTGTGCTATAATCGCTCTTAATTCTTCCGGACTTAGCGCGGTACCTTCTGGCGCAACCGCCTCTGGTGCCGGGCTTGGCTTTGCCACTTGAGCTTCTAGAACTTGCGCGGCATTGGCAGCTACCTTTTCTGCTTGCGGTACTTGAGCAACTTCTTTTTTCAACGTAAACTTAATAGCATCTACGGCTGACTTTGTTCTTAGGTAGTACATTCCCGTCTTAAGACCACTCTTCCATGCATAGAAATGCATTGAAGTTAGTTTGGACATCGTAGCGCCTTCCATAAATAAGTTGAGCGACTGTGACTGATCGATAAAATATCCTCTGTGACGTGACATATCGATAATATCTTTCATACTCAACTCCCATACTGTTTTGTATAATTCTTTAAGATCCTGTGGTATGATATCTATATTTTGTATCGATCCATTAGCACGCATAATCGCATCTTTCACATCGTCACTCCATAAATTTAACTTAACAAGATCCTCTAACAAGTGCTTATTAACAACGATAAACTCCCCTGATAACACTCGACGCGTATAAATGTTACTTGTATACGGTTCAAAGGCTTCATTATTCCCTAATATTTGAGAAGTAGAGGCTGTTGGCATTGGTGCTACTAATAAAGAGTTGCGTACTCCGTTTTCTGACACTTTTTTACGTAATCCATCCCAGTCCCAACGACCGCTTAATTCTTCATCTTTAATATTCCACAAATTATGCTGGAACTCTCCTCTTGATATCGGAGACCCTTCATAGCTTTGATACGGTCCGTCGATTTTAGCTTCTTCCATAGAGGCCGTCACCGCTGCAAAATATAGTGTTTCAAAAATCTCCTGATTCAATTTTTTGGCCTCATCACTGGTAAATGGCATACGTAATTGGATAAAAGTATCCGCAAGACCTTGTACCCCCAGTCCAATAGGACGGTGACGCACATTAGAGTTTTCTGCTTCTTTAACCGGATAGTAATTACGATCTATGACGCGGTTTAAGTTTTTGGTTACTCGTTTAGTGATTTTAAAAAGCTCTTTGTGATCAAACGCTCCATTTTTCACAAACATTGGCAATGCTATAGAAGCTAGGTTACATACAGCCACCTCATCAGGACTTGTGTACTCTAAAATCTCTGTACACAGGTTTGAGGAGCGTATCGTTCCCAAATTTTGTTGATTTGATTTACGGTTTGCCGCATCTTTATACAACATATACGGTGTACCCGTCTCAATTTGAGATTCTAAAATTTTCTCCCAAAGTTCACGTGCCTTGATGGTTCTGCGTCCTTTACCTTCTGCTTCAAATCTCAGATATTTCTCTTCAAATTCATCACTATGCACATCAAAGAGACCCGGGCATTCATTAGGACACATCAGCGTCCATTCTGCATCCTCTTGCACGCGTTTCATAAATAGATCCGGTATCCACATGGCATAGAATAAGTCTCTTGCTCGCATTTCTTCTTTACCATGATTCTTTTTAAGGTCCAGGAAATCAAAAATATCTGCATGCCATGGCTCCACGTAAATTGCAAAAGATCCTTTACGTTTCCCACCACCTTGATCCACGTATCTGGCCGTGTCATTAAAAACACGTAACATCGGCACCACACCATTAGACGTACCATTGGTTCCTGCTATGTATGATCCTGTTGCACGTACATTATGTATTGACAATCCAATACCTCCCGCTGATTGCGAGATTTTAGCTGTTTGCTTTAAGGTATCATAAATACCATCAATACTATCATCCTGCATGGTTAATAAGAAACATGATGACATTTGTGGCTTTGGTGTTCCGGCATTAAAAAGTGTTGGCGTAGCGTGGGTAAAGTATTTTTTGGACATTAACTCATACGTCTCAATAGCTGCATCAAGATCATTAAGGTGGATCCCAATAGATACACGCATCAACATATGCTGTGGACGTTCGGCAATTTTACCGTTTATTTTGAGCAGATACGAACGTTCCAGTGTTTTAAAACCAAAATAATCGTACCCAAAATCTCTATTATAAATAATAGTAGAATCTAATTTTTCTTTGTTTTTCTGCACCACTTCGTAGACATCATCTGCAATTAAGGGCGCTTTTTTATTGGTACGAGGATTTACATATTCATACAGATCTGTAACTACTTCAGAAAAAGTCTTTTTGGTATTTTTATGAAGATTAGAAACAGAAATTCTCGCTGCTAACTTTGCATAATCCGGATGGGTAATGGTCATCGTTGCGGCAATCTCTGCTGCCAGATTATCAAGTTCGCTCGTAGTGACTCCATCATACAATCCTTCGATAACTCGCATAGCTACCTTGACCGGATCAACCAACGGGTTAAGTCCATAACAAAGTTTTCTTACCCTTGCGGTAATCTTGTCAAACATAATGGGTTCTTTGCGACCGTCTCTTTTAATTACATACATACTACGTGGTGGTTTTAAGTTCTTCCCTTAAAAAGAACATGCTACTAATTTGTGTTATTATTCGTACAGTCTGCCGGATATAATCCTGATGATATAGCGTCCTTCCCCAAGTGACTACACACTATATCGTCAAAAGTATTTCTTATTAATACATAAGCAGAGCTGCCCCTTTTTATTAAAATCTTAAAGTCTTTGGTAGACGTATCAAACTGAGCTAGCCTTATTAAACATAGGCACTAGTCATGACTAGCTCAGAATGAATATATTGTTTGATAAGTTACGGACTAAAAATCTGCGTCAAAACTTATCTTACTATCCTCGTTATCTTTATTAAGCACTCCGGCTTTTTGGTATTCTGACACTCGTTTCTCAAAGAAATTAGTCTTTCCCTGAAGCGAGATCATATCCATAAAATCAAATGGATTCGAAGTTCCGTATTCCTTTTCGCACTCTAGCTCAACTAACAATCTATCGGTAACAAATTCCAGATACTGTGTCATCAATTTTGCATTCATCCCGATTAAACTTACTGGAAGTGACTCCGTAATAAATTCACGTTCTATTGTAAGTGCGTCGATGATAATTTCTCGGATACGTTCTTTTGGCACTTTGTTTACTAAATGATGATTGTGTAAGTGTACAGCAAAATCACAATGTACACCCTCATCTCTGGAAATTAGCTCATTAGAGAATGTAAGTCCGGGCATTAAGCCTCTTTTTTTCAGCCAGAAGATCGAACAGAAAGCCCCGGAAAAGAAAATTCCCTCTACCGCTGCAAATGCAATTAAACGCTCAGCAAAAGAATCAGATTCAATCCATTTTAGGGCCCAATCCGCCTTCTTCTTTATAGCAGGAAAATTATCAATTGCTTTAAACAGCATATCTTTTTCCTTCTCGTCTTTGACATAGGTGTCAATTAACAGAGAATAAGTTTCAGAATGGATGTTCTCCATCATAATTTGAAAACCGTAAAAGAATTTTGCCTCACTATACTGTACTTCGTTCACGAAGTTTTCTGCCAAATTTTCATTAACGATTCCATCAGATGCTGCAAAGAATGCCAAAATATGTTTTATAAAATAACGTTCGTCATCTGTAAGTTTTGACGACCAGTCTGTAATATCCTGATGCAGATCAATTTCTTCTGCGGTCCAAAAGCTCGCTTCAGACTTCTTATACCAATCCCAAATATCATGGTGCTTAATTGGAAAAATTACAAATCGGTCTTTATTTTCTTGCAAAATTGGCTCTTCAACATTCATCGTGATCCGTTTTATTTTTTGTAGTGATTTTTGTTTCGCTCGTCTTTTACAAAGATCAAAAATAAGATGAGATTTACCCCCAAAAATTCACAAACGTTTTCAACAAAGTTTTCAACATGGGTTTATTAAGCAAAGCTGTGCAAACCCCCAATAGAAAGGATGCAACCTATTGAAATTCATATAATTATACTATAAAAAAACCTTTGAACATTTAACACCAAAAATTTGCAATAACCCCTAATTTTACACTTGCTAAGCCATTTTTCTACTTATAAACAACAAAGGGAATTCCCAAGCTCTTTTACGGAGAAACCGTAAGAAAAATTACGTCAATTTTGACCCTAAATGTTCTTTTGAAATAAAAAACAACCTATTCAGCCAGGCAAAATGTTCTCAAAAAAGGACAGAAAGTAATGACTCCATACAACACCAATTATTTACAAAAAAAACACCCTTTACTTAACTAAGTGAAGGGTGTCAAAATCTTACATTATTTTACAATAAAATGAAGTAAAAGTTACTTTTTTTTATGCTGATCTGCCACTTTTTCAAGCTCGGCATACCAATCTTCTCCAAATTTTCTAACTAGAGCAGCCTTAACAAACTTATAAACCGGTACCTGAAGCTCTTTGCCTAACGTACAAGCATCATCACAAATTTCCCACTTATGATAATTAACCGCCGCAAACTCAGAATAATCCTGCACTCTTATTGGATACAAGTGACAAGAAACCGGTTTTTTCCAATCTACTTCTCCTTGATTATAAGCCTCTTCGATAGCACAGAGCGCGGTGCCTTTTTCATCAAAAATCACATAAGCACAGTCCGCGCCATTAATTAACGGAGTTTCCCATTCACCATCCGTACCTTTGACAAAAATACCCTGCGACTCAATCGCAGCTACACCTTCTGGACGCAAATATGATTTAATTACCGGATAAATTTTTTCTAAAATTTTTGTCTCATCTTCTTCTAGTGGTGCACCAGCTTCACCGTCAATACAACATGCGCCTTTACAGGCTGACAGATTACACACAAAATCTTTTTCTATAATCTCTTCTGAGATAATGGTTTTTCCTAATTGAAACATGGCGCGAAGATACTAGTTTTTCTAAATTGAATCCTACAAAAACATCTTTCCAAATCACACTTGCATACCCTTTTTTTGTCTAAACTTGTTATTTTGCAAATTTGCCCTACATTTATATCGTATTAACCTATACTTTTGCAGGAATAAAAAACAGTCGCCTATGTTTTCTTTTGACTTTAGAGAAATTTTTACCGCTAGCATGATTCTGTTTGCGGTTATTGATATAATAGGAAGTATTCCCATTATCATAGACCTAAGAAAAAAAGTAGGTCATATCCAAAGTGAGAAAGCAAGTATTGTGGCCTGTATACTTATGATAGTTTTTCTATTTCTGGGAAAAGAAATTCTAAATCTTATCGGGATTGATGTAAACTCTTTTGCCGTCGCAGGATCCTTTATTCTCTTTTTTATTGCTTTGGAGATGATTCTAGGTATCCAATTGTATCGTGATGACGCGCCTGAAACAGCTGCCGTAGTTCCTTTGGCATTCCCATTGATTGCTGGAGCAGGTACGATGACTTCTTTACTTTCGCTTAGATCAGAATTTCAGACTGTAAATATCATTGTCGCCATCATCGTAAACATTATCTTTGTATATATTGTTTTGAAGTCATCCGGCCGAATTGAACGCGTATTGGGAAAACAAGGTATCAATGTTATTCGTAAAATATTTGGTGTGATTTTATTAGCGATAGCTGTAAAGTTATTTACCGCAAACATTAAAGACTTATTCTAAATGAAAATTTTCATCTATATTCTCATTGTTCTTGGTATTGCTCTTATGAGCTATAATATAACACTGCTGGACACAAGTAACATTTTTGAAGGGGACAGTAAAACTGCTTTAATTGGAGTCATTGCTCCAGCTTGTGCAATATTGCTCTTGCTTATTCTGCTTACCTCAAAAAAAATCAACGACAAGCGTAAATAAAACATCCGCTGTTCTTACAGCAAGGTAACACACATCAAGATTGTTATAGGTATTGAAATCAACATCAAAGCAATAAAAGCGGAGTGAAGTCTTCTAAAAATTAAAGCTTTCTGCAAGGCTTTTTTGAGTTTAGGATTATGAGTTTTATCCAATTGTTCACGTATCAAATCTGCTGATACATACGAAGAGTCTACCAAAATTTCGTGATCAAGAAACATGGATGCGCTATTATCCAGTAGCCGGCAAGCGACAGCAAGAATAAAAAAGAAAATAGGCGAACATATCGCAATCGGGATGAGGTACTCGTTCCACAACACCATACCTACTCCTTCTGGTCGTTATGAGAAAGGGTTAATACTCGTTCGATCATAGCATCATTTTTATTCAATATTTTCTCAAATACGTTGGTTCCAAATAATTGTTCTGCCATAGTTGCTTTCAAATATCGTTTTAACGGTTCTGCAAACTCCGATGCATTCATTTGTATATCCCGTCTTCTCGCAAATAACAGAAAACCATCCACAAATTCATCATCTACTATAGTACTATTTTTAAACTCTGATAATGAAAGTTTATTGTATGTCGCTCTTTTTTCATCCAAAGCCTCAAATACATAACGCCCAATGAATCCTGAACGCAGCATATAATTCAAGGTCTCTCCTACTCTCGTACTATCTTTAGCCACAAAATGATCAGGAATGATACCTCCACCGCCGTAGACAATCGTTCCTTTTGGTGTTTTAAACTTTAAAGAATCGGCTACCTGAATACTATCAACACTTTGTAACTCCCCGTTTTTATAACGCTCCAGATATTCATTAAAATACGCTTTATTACCATTTCCATAAGGTTTTTGAATAGATCTTCCGGTAGGTGTATAATATCTTGAAATTGTTAACCTAACCGCACTCCCGTCGCCTAACGACATCTCGCGTTGCACAAGCCCTTTTCCATAAGACCTGCGACCGATAATAGTACCCCGATCATTATCCTGTATAGCTCCCGCCAAAATTTCACTGGCCGAAGCGGAATTTTCATTTATCAAAACGCTAATCTTTCCTTCCTGAAAACTACCTCTTCCTGTGGCATAATTTTTCTCGACGGCTCCTTTTTTATTTTTGGTAAACATGATTAAAGTTTCTTCTTCCAAAAATTCATCAGCGATTCGCAAAGCCGGTGTGATAAAACCGCCCCCATTATCCCGCAAATCCAAAACCAGCTCACTCATTTCAGCTTTCAATAAGACGTTGAGAGACTTCTTAAATTCTTTATAGGTAGTTTCAGCAAACCGATTTATCTTAATATACCCAATCTTATCGGTCAACATATAGGAGGCATCTACACTTTTGATAGGTACTTTTCCTCGTTTTACTACAACATCGAAGACTCCCTTTCCTTTTCTAAAAACCTTTAGTTGTACTTGGCTATTTAATGCACCTTTCAATTTGCCTGCCAGTTCGTCTCGCAACAGATTTTCACCAAACAGCGTATCTTGATCCGCCATCAAAATACGATCCCCTGCCTTGATACCTGACTTCTCACTTGGCCCGCCTTTAATAGTGTTTATAACAGATATAGTATCTCTATAAGGATAGTAACTCACTCCAATACCTATAAAATCCCCTTGCATACTTTCGGTTACACCTTCTAACTCTTCGGGGGAGATGTACACGGAATGAGGGTCTAAATTTTCTAAAATACGATTCACGGTCACATCGACAATACTGTCGGTATTGATTTCATCAACATATTCATAATCGATGTAATCAATCAACCGATTGAGTTTTTCTTTTTTTACATTCGAAGAAAATAAAGTATCTGATTGATCCTGAAAGTTAAGTTTACTCCCAAGAAAAACTCCGGCTCCCATCGCTAATCCGATCCAAAAAGGTATATATTTTTTTGAAGTTCCCATCTTCCTTCTACTCATCTAAGTCTACTATCTGTTCTATGATAACTCCCGCCTTTTCTAAAAACCGTAATCCGGCATCATCTTTATATCCGTATTGGTATACAATTCTCTTGATCCCAGCCTGATGAATCAACTTACTACACTCTTTACAAGGTGACAACGTGATGTATAAGGTCGCCCCTTTACAAGATTGTGTTGAGGACGCTACTTTTGATATCGCATTGGCCTCAGCGTGTAAGACATACCATTTTGTATAGCCCGCTTCATCTTCACATGGATTTTCAAAACCGGTAGGGGTTCCATTAAAGCCATCAGAAATTATCATCCTATCTTTTACAATAACCGCACCAACTTTTTTACGTTCACAATGGGATAATTTACCCCATTCTCTGGCGATACGTAAATATGCCTTGTCATACTTAAGCTGTTTTTGATTTGGCATCCTTAATTTATCATGATAATATAATTACATTTCATTTTTGACTATTAAGATATTAAAAATCTACCAAATTCTGGCATTGAATATCATCGGCAAAACTAAACCAATAACAATTGAAGAAATCACCAAAATCCAGTCTCTTCTTGAAAATCTGAAGATTGTCTGAAATATAAAACTAATAATTAAAACCAGTAACACTACCACAATCTGAGCCGCTTCAATTCCAAGAGCAAATTCTAAAAGTGGTAACAATTTTGATCCTGTATTAGAACTGATTGCTTTAAAATAACTTGAAAAACCTAAGCCATGGATTAATCCAAAAAATATAGTAGTACCATATAAAATTCCGGCTTTTGCATTTTTTGAGGAATTACTTGCTGTAAATAATGTAAACAATGCGGCTGCAAGGATAGTCACAGGAATCAGAAACTCTATCATATCAGAGTTCACAGAGATCACATCATAGGCCGCCATAAACAAGGACAGAGTATGCCCCAGTGTAAAGAAGGTAACTAATAGTAAAATGCGCTTCCAGCTATCAAAGGTATACGCGACGGTAAGCACTATTAAAAATAGAATGTGGTCATAGGCATTCCAATCCAGTACGTGGTTAAAACCAAGCTTAAGATATAACCAAAATTCGGACATAGTATTTAGGTTTTGAATTTATGCTAAAATACAATTTTATGGATTCAACGCAGAACTGCGCTGTAAATTCTTCTAAAAAAATAATACGAATCCAAAATTCCGGATCCTCTTACGCTACCAGATTAAAAAAATAAGCAACATACTCATTGGAAAGTTTTTTAAGCTTACTTATCAAGTTAATACAATGCCATAAGTTACAAGGAAATGAACGTACTGTAGACTGCCTAACAACCCCTACTTAATTGAATCAAGTACATCACTGCATTTCAGTATTATATTTTAACGAACCATTGACTGAAGACTGAATATAAAAAAGATCTATTAATTAAAATAGTTCTCATAAAACATCACAAAGTGCCTGGGAGATATAAAAAATGGAGATAATGAAAAACAGCTTTTTAAAAAATTTCTTCTATTTAGTTAAAATCTTGCGTTTTTTTTATTTTTAAATAAAAATTGATATATTTATTCCGATAAATTAACACCTGTTACTTTGATTCTTGATCAAAAATATAGAAGCATTTTTTGCAAACCACTAACATTAAGAGGGCTTCAGCCTATTTTTGATTGTTAAATATATACCTTTCTAATTAGCCCATTTTTTATCGGCTGATTTCTTTTCACCTATCTTATTGGATATTTCTTTCTCAAAGATTTAAGAATTTTAAAAAATACAATCGTTCATTCGCAAATGAATTTAAAGTATACCACATATACAGATGTATATTGTAAGTCTCTAACATTAATGGGACTACAACCTATTTTTGATTGCTAATCAATCACTTCAGCAAATTTATACCCATAGGATTCACTTTGGGCATCACACTTTTTATTCTATCAAATCATTTTATACTAACTATAATTATTTCACATATGAAGTTAGCGAGTCGTTTAGTTATTTTAACTACACTCTTTGTGTTAGGATTCTCATCTTATGCGCAAAAAGCAATTACCGGCACAGTCGTGTCCGAAAAAACACAGGAACCCCTAATTGGAGCAACCGTATTAGTTCCAGGCACAAATACAGGTGCTGTAACAGATTTCGATGGTAAATTCTCATTAGAAATACCTGCATCTGAGAATACCATTCAAGTCTCCTATCTTGGATACGAAACAGCAACCCTGCAATTAGATGAACAAACCGAGTATACAGTTGCCTTAAAAATTGGAGACATGTTGGACGAAGTCATTGTGGTTGGATATGGCACCCAGTCCATACGAGATGTAAGTTCTAGTATTCAAACAATAAAAACAAAGGATATTTCAAAAATACCTTCTGCCAGTTTTGAAAATGCTTTACAAGGACAAACACCGGGAGTGAATATTGCATCGTCATCAGCTACTCCAGGATCTGCGGTTAATATTAATATACGAGGAATTTCCTCTATCTCAGCAAGTAGTCAACCCCTATTTATTGTTGATGGAGTGCCACTAGTCTCACGAAATAACTCTGCACTTAACAACAACATTCAACCTGTTAACCCATTGGCAGATATTAATCCTAACGATATTGAATCGATCTCTATTTTAAAAGATGCTGCTGCAGCCTCAATCTATGGTTCAAGAGGTGCTAACGGGGTTATATTAATTACAACCAAACGGGGACAAGCAGGAAAAACTACTTTTAACGCGGGGTATTACACAGGTATTTCAACCATTTCGAACACCCCAGATCTAGTAGATAGTAAACAATTCAAAACGTTTTTCAATACAGCGGCTCAGTTTGATGGTCTTGGTTCAAACTATTTTGACTTCATAGACACTTCTAACGGCGTGAATACAGATATTTTCGATGAAATTTTCAGAACCGGCTTGACACAAAATCTAGATGTTAGCGCTAGTGGGGGAACCGAAAAAACCAAATTTTATATTAGCGGAAACTTTTACGATCAGGAAGGCATACAACTAGGTCAGGGTTTTAAGCGTTTAAGTGGTAGATTAAATCTGGATCACCGCATTGATGATAAATTTAAACTGGGAACTACAGTTTTTGTAAACCGAAGCAATCATCAAAGAACTGTCAACGAGAATGATGAATACGGTGTCATCATAAATGCTCAGGGTTGGGATCCCACTGCTCCGATTAGAGATCCCTCGGGAGCGTATACAAATCCTTTTGACTTCAATACTTGGTGGCCTTTAGAGAACCCTGTATATATTGCTGAAAATTACATCAATGAATCTCAAAGCACGAGATTACAAGCATCTGCTTTTCTTGAATATAAGTTAGTGCCAAATCTAAAATTTAGATCAGCTTTTTCTACAGAATATTCAAATTTTGTAGAGGAATCTTTTGTCCCTGTAGGATCCAACAAAGCCGTGAAAGGAGAAGCTATTTTTGCCACGTATGAGGAGACTACTTGGCAAATTGAAAACACGTTAAACTATGACAAACTATTTGTAGACAAACATGCGGTAGGTTTGACCGGGGGATGGACCATCCAAGAGACTAAAGCTTTTTTTTCTGATCAGGAAGGAGTGGGTTTTGCAACGAATAATACGAGTAGTATCTCTGCCGCTGCAACTATCACAGGCAGCACTACGGGTAAAAATCAATTTGGGCTGCAATCATTTTTTGGAAGAGCTAATTACACATACGACAGTCGATATATATTTTCTTTTACCGTACGAGCTGATGGATCATCTCGTTTTGGCGAGGATAATCAGTATGGATATTTCCCTTCGGGATCCGTTGCCTGGAGGATTAATAAAGAGAATTTTTTTACAATTGATGAAATTTCAAATCTAAAAGTCAGAGCAAGTTACGGAATAACAGGAA
This sequence comes from Aquimarina sp. 2-A2, assembly GCF_045505135.1. Lineage (NCBI taxonomy): Bacteria > Pseudomonadati > Bacteroidota > Flavobacteriia > Flavobacteriales > Flavobacteriaceae > Aquimarina > Aquimarina sp. 2-A2. The sequence goes on from NZ_JBJKFI010000001.1 coordinate 191,152, forward strand.
ACCAAGAAATTCCCTCAAATTGGGTAGGCACTTATACTCTAAATGCCGATTATAATGGTACTCCCGGGATTGCACCCAATCGATTAGAAAATTCGGATTTGGGTTGGGAAAAAACCAAACAACTCAATGTTGGTTTGAACTTGGGTTTTCTTAATGATCGAATAACTTTAACAGCTGATTATTTTAAAAAACAAACCGAAGATCTTTTATTGAGTGCAGATGTCTCAGGGCTCACCGGTTTTAGCTCAGTCTTTCAGAATATTGGAGAAATTGAAAATTCCGGTTTGGAGTTTAGCTTAAATGCTACCGTGATCAACGGGAAAAAATTGAAATGGAATACCGGAATTAACATTTCTTTCTTAGAGAATAAAATTAATAAACTACAAAACAACGGAGAGCTCATAGGCCGCAATCATATCCTACAAGAAGGAGAATCTGTAAGCACATTATACTTAATAGAATATATAGGCGTCGATCCTCAAAACGGGGATGCTCTGTTTGAAGATATTAATAATGACGGCATTATTGATTTTGATGATCGTCAAATTGTAGGCAGTGCTTTACCTGATTATTTTGGCGGTTGGATAAACACACTTACATATAAAGGAATTTCGCTAACAGCAAACTTTCAGTTTTCTGGAGGTAATAAAATATTCAATCAAAGCCGTCATGCATATGAAAATTTCGGCTTTACCAGAAGCGGTATACCTTATGGAAATATAAGTGAGCGAGTTTACAACAACTATTGGAGAGAACCCGGACAGGTTACAGATGTACCTCGACCATCAACAGAAAGCGGACAGTTACAACGTTTTAGCACTCAATTTTTAGAAGATGGAGATTTTATACGACTCAAAACATTACGCTTAGGATATGCAATCCCCACTAATATTGTAAACTCTTTAGGATTAAACAATCTTTCCTTGTATGTGCAAGGTCAAAATTTATTTACAATTACTGATTATTTAGGTTTTGACCCAGAAGTTTCAACAAATACATCAAGCCAGCAGGATCTAAATATTTTACAGGGAGAGGATTTTGGTACTTTAGGACAGGCACGAACGATCACTATTGGTTTAAACACAACATTTTAACACACACTATAATGAAAAAAATAAGTTTTTGTTTTATCATACTCTTCGCCATCACCTTTTATAGTTGTGACGAAGTACTTGAAGTAGAATTAGATGATGAAATTCGCTCTACGCAAGCTATAACTGATATAATTTCACTAAAATCTGCGGTTACAGGACTATATGACATGTTACAAAGCGGAACCTATTATGGGGGTGAGTTTATATTGGCACAAGCACTAACCGGAGGCATTGCAGATGCTACAGGTTTTAGAGAACGTTATGCACAACTGGACAATGCAAGAGTACCAACTTCTAGCGCATACACAGAGAGCAATTGGGTAGACACATACGCTTTGGTCAATGCCAGTAATTTGATATTAGAAAAAATTGATGTGTTAGGTTTAGAGGACCTTGATTCAAAAGGTAGTGCTTTATTCTTCAGAGCGCTGGGTCATTTTGATGCACTAAGACAATTCGGTGAGTTTACGGATAGTAATTCTGAATTTGGCATCCCGATATCGACAAGTTTTGTAGACTCTAAAACAGCATCCACAATTAGCAGATCAACGGTAGCTTTGTCCTATCAACAAATTGTCTCAGATCTTAAGGAAGCTATCACCCTCTTAAATTATGACAGTGACAAATTTTTAGTTTCAAAAGGTGCCGCAGAAGCATTATTAGCCAGAGTATATCTATATCAAGGAAATTATGCGCTTGCAGAACAACTTGCCACATCGGTAATAAACAATAGTGACTACGATCTAAATTCTGACTATAACGATATTTATGATGAAGAAGGTTCTCTGGAAGCGATTTTTGAACTTCAATTTTTGGAGACCGATGGCAATAATCTCACCGCACTACTGTCAACTTCTCCTCCAGAAATTTCCGCTAACTTTTCAGATTTCTTTCAACCAATGGATGAAGATGGAGATCCAAGGAGTTTTAAATTTTATGACAGTGGTAATGTTGTTTACGTAGATAAATATGGAACTCTTGACAGTGACCTTAAAGGAAACGCCGTTATATTGAAATTATCTGAAATGTACTTGGTTCGTTCTGAAGCCAGAGCACGCAGAAACCCAACCAATCTAAGCCCTGCAATCGAGGATCTAAATACAGTTAGAACCCGATCGTTACCTACTCAACCCATACTTGTAACCGACATCAATAATTTTGATGCTTTTGTGGATGTTCTATTAGAAGAACGTTCACGAGAATTAGCTTTTGAAGGACATCGCTGGTTTGACATAGTACGATTGCAGCGAGCAACTACAATTTTAGGAATAGAAGCATTTAGAGCCGTCTATCCAATTCCCCAAAGGGAGATAGCTATTTCTAATGGTGTTATAGCACAAAATCCAGGATATTAAATATTAAACCAAAATATGTCAACTACAAAAACATTTTCCCTGTGTATTCATGGTGGTGCAGGAGTTATTAATAAAGAAAACCTATCGGATAAGGAGAAGGAATTAATTGTCAAAGATCTTAATCTAAGTTTATCTGCTGGCAAAGAGATATTATCTAAAGGAGGAACAGCCTCTGATGCAGCTTGTGCAGCTGTTGTAAGGCTTGAGAATAGCGTCCATTTTAATGCGGGTAAGGGAGCAGTATTTTCAAGGAGCGGTCAACATTTTTTAGAAGCTTCTATTATGGACGGTCATACCCTAAAAGCCGGAGCTTTAGCCAATAGCCGCTCCATTAAAAATCCCATCGAATTTGCCAAAACACTTATGCATAGAGATGATATAGTTATGCTATCGGGTACTGCTGCAGATAATATGGCGAATCAACTAAAACATGAATTAGTTGAAAACAACTATTTTGACACTTCTTTCAGAAAAAATCAGTGGGAAACAGCCAAAAGCCTTTCTGAGAATGCAATATTTTTAGATCATTCTAATTTGAAAATGGGTACCGTAGGAGCCGTCGCTATTGATCAGAACGGGCATCTGGCAGCCGCAACCTCTACCGGAGGAATGACAAATAAAATTGACGGAAGAATCGGGGATACCGCCATCATTGGTTGTGGCACATATGCTAACAGCATTTGTGCTGTTTCCTGTACAGGAATCGGGGAGTACTTTATTAGAACTACCATTGCTTCTTTGGTCGCTAATCTAATGGAATACGGAGGCTTATCACTTGAAGAAGCTACCCATAAAGCAATTCATGAACATCAAGCAATGCTAGGAGGAGAAGGTGGTTTGATTGCCATTGATAATCAGGGTCACATCGCAATGCCATATAACTCTCAAGGAATGTACAGAGGCTTAGTCAATGAACTTGATGACTCACAGAAAGTATATATTTGGAATACTGATGAAAACGCTTTAAAATGAAAAAATTAAATAATATTATTGTTTTGACCATGTTCACATATTTATTAATTTCATGTGACTCAAGACCCTCCCAAAAGGAAATACAGCTCGATGATAAACAAAATCAAACTATAGCTAATTACGAGAAAGGAAAATTATTTATCATAGGCGGGGGTAAGAGACCTGTAAAATTAATACAGGAATTAATAACAACAAGTGGTTTGGACAAGGAAAACTATGCCGTTATTCTTCCAATGGCTAGCAAAGAACCGGATTCTGCAATTTTTTATGCCGCTAAACAATTTACGGATTTAGAAATAGACCCGCAAAAAATCAAGGGATATCCCTATAAAAGTGGATATAAATCTATAGAGTGGAGCAAAATTATAAAAAATGCAGGATTAATTTACATTACCGGTGGAGACCAAAAACGATTCATGGATGCGGTAATAAACACTCCCCTATACGATGCAATACATGATGCTTTTCAGAATGGAGCGACTATTGCCGGTACTAGTGCGGGTGCAGCAATTATGGGTAAAAAAATGATTACTGGTAATGAATATAAACATTCTGAGTACACAGGTGATTTCAAAACTATTGAAGCAGACAATATCGAAATTGCAGAAGGCGTAGGCTTATTGAAAAATGTGATTGTCGACCAACATTTTATTAAAAGAATGCGAATGAATCGTTTAATGGCTGTTGCTATTGAACACCCCGAACACCTAGCCATTGGTATTGACGAGTCTACCGCAATCCTTATACAGAATAAAAAGGCCAGAGTTATTGGGGTTTCTCAAGTGATTCTTCTGAGAAATTCAAACCACAGTTTCAAAGAAAACAATGGATTGCTCGGTGCCCATAAAATGCAAATTGACATCATGCTGCCAGGAGACACATTTAACCTTTAAAATATCAGGATGAAGTTATTTAAAAAATTACCCGACACCATAACTATAATTCTGAGTATAAGTGTTGTTTTTATTATCATGACTTGGTTAATTCCGGCAGGAGAATTTGATAGAGAAATAAAAGATGGCAAAGAGGTCGTTGTAGCCGGTACCTACAAATCGGTAGCACCACAACCACAAGGATTAGGAGCACTGTTGACAGCTCCTATCAAAGGATTTTCATCTGCCGCTTTAGTAATTGCATTTGTTTTTTTGGTTGGGGGCGCTTTTTCTGTTATCAATTATACCGGAGCAATCAATGCCGGATTATATAGTACTATAAAATTTAGTCAACAACAACCTATCTACAAGAAATTCATTATTCCAGGAGTCACCGCTCTATTTTCACTGGCAGGTGCCACGTTTGGAATGAGCGAAGAAATATTAGTTTTTATTTTAATAACCAATCCGCTGGCAAAAGCTTTGGGATACGATGCGATTGTTGGAGCTGCAATTCCGATTATAGGCACGGGCGTAGGCTTTGCTGGCGCATTTACAAATCCTTTTACCATTGGTATTGCACAGGGTATTGCTGAAATTCCCATTTTTAGCGGAATAGAATATAGATGCCTTGTTTGGTTCATCCTTACATCAATAGCTTGCTTTGCAATTTCACATTATGCCTTCAAAATTGAGAAATCTCCTGAAAAAAGTCTGTTGTATGGTCTTCAAAATGAAGAAACGAAAGACTACATCAAAGAAGAAATCCCAGCATTGACAACTGGAAGAAAATTAGTTCTTTTAACCTTTGCACTATCCATCATTGTTTTAATTTATGGTGTCAACAATCATGAATGGTATATCAATGAAATCGCAGGCTTATTTATAGCGCTTGCGATAATAGCCGCAATGCTATGCCAACTATCTATTTCAAAAACTGTGGAGGTTTTTATACAGGGATCCAAGGATATGATGACGGCCGCCTTAGTTATTGGTCTGGCAAAAGGTCTGTTAGTCATCGCTCAGGATGGTAAAATCATAGATACTCTTCTAAATACTGTCGCAGTAATTGCCAAGGGATCTCCAAAATATATTTCAGTTGAAGTAATGCTAATATTTCAGAGCAGCTTGAATTTCTTTATCCCTTCTGGATCAGGACAAGCAGCATTGACCATGCCAATAATGGCCCCTTTGAGCGACCTTTTAGGAATAAGTCGTCAGGTCGCAGTATTGGCGTTTCAAATGGGTGATGGTTTAACAAACACAATTGTACCAACAAGTGGTGTGACAATGGGAGCTTTGTCCATAGCCAAAGTACCATATGACAAATGGCTAAAGTGGGCGCTTCCTGTTATTATTGTATTGGGTATAGTATCAATGATTCTTTTACTCCCTCCCCTATTTTTATTTGAGTGGTAATTCTTAAAATTTAAGTATATGAAAAATATAATATTGCTTTTACTGGTAGTGCAGTTTGCATGTTCTTCAAATGACGAGAATACAGGTCCGGACAGCTCAGAAAACACTGACAATCCAGTTCCTGTACAAAGATCATTCAATTCCTATAAAACAGGTAATACTGTAGATAAGGAAACGAATCCCGTTGGCGGAATTTGCCTTATGGGAGGAGCGTCTGAAAATGACCAGGCTATGAAGTGGTTTTTAGAAAGAGCCGATGGAGGCGACATTTTAGTACTGCGGGCATCTGGCGCTGATGGTTATAACAACTACATGTATTCTGAATTAGGTGTATCTGTCAATTCGGTCGAAACCATAGTAGTAAAAAGTGCAGAAGCAAGTGATGAAAGTTACATTCATGAACAAATAAAAAGCGCCGAGGCTATCTGGTTTGCAGGAGGAGATCAATGGGATTACATATCGTTTTGGAGAGACACAGCCATAGCCAGTCTTATAAACGATGCCATAACCACCAGAAAAATTGTGATTGGCGGAACCAGCGCAGGCATGGCTATACAAGGTGCCTATTATTTTACAGCTAAAAACGGAACTATTACTTCGACAACTGCACTTAACGACCCGTATGACAAAGCTATGACCATAGATTCTAAAAGTTTTATAAAAAATTCTTATCTCTCCGACGTGATTACCGACACCCATTACGATAATCCGGATAGAAAAGGAAGGCATGTAACATTTTTAGCGCGAATATTAAAGGATACAGGCTTTCGTATAAAGGGCATAGCATGTGATGAATCCACCGCAGTTTGCATTGATGAATTAGGGCTGGCCAGAATTTATGGAGACCACCCTTCTTATGATGATAATGCATACTTTATTCAAACGAACCCAGATTTACAAAATGTATTACCGGAAAACTGCTCGGCCGGAAATCCCTTGGATTGGAATTTGAATGGCACAGCGATCAAAGTATACAAAGTCGTAGGCACTAGTGAAGGCACCAATTCTTTTAATCTCAATGATTGGGAAACGGGCGAGGGTGGCGTCTGGGAAAATTGGTCTGTAAATAAAGGTGAATTGTCGTTTAACCAACTCTAGTAATAAAATTAATTTCAATAGTATGCATATTGGCATTGCTGTGGAATGCTAAAGGAAGATCAATCAAACAGTGTCTCGACAACAAATAATAATGAGTAAGGAATCACTTTTTACACATAACTAAATACAACTCAAAATGAAAAGATTTCAAAACATTTCGCCACTTTTCTTTGCCTTAATTTGTTTGCTGTTTTCTTCCTGTGACAAAGAAGAAGACCAATTAAATGATTCGATCAAAGAACAGGTAACCAATGAAAATCAAAGTAAAAACCTGACAACAACACTGGCTTCTGCATCAATTGGCATTATAGGAGATCCTAACGATGTCACTACCTCAACATCAGCCGGAACCCTATTAATGGGTGGTAGTGTAGATGTTGACGAGGCTATGCTTTGGATGCTTGGCAAATCAGGAGGAGGAGATATTGTAATCCTGCGTGCTACAGGAACCGATGCATACAACCAATATCTTTTTGATTTAGGTAATGTAAACTCTGTAGAAACTTTACTTATCAATTCGAGAACAAAAGCAAATGATGCAACTGTCGAGACAACGATACGTAATGCTGAGGCTGTTTTTATTGCAGGAGGAGATCAATATGATTACGTTAGTTACTGGAAAGATACAAAAGTAGAAAGTGCTTTAAACTATCTAAGAAATAGTAAAAAAGTAGTCATAGGAGGTACTAGTGCAGGATGTGCAATACAGGGTGGAATTTATTTTGATGCAGAAAAGGGAACTGTAAGCTCACGAGAAGCTTTGAGAGATCCATATAATCCTTACCTAACCTTACAAAAACATAATTTTATCGACAATCCTTTTTTAAGAGATGTAATTACAGATACGCATTACGATAATCCTGATAGAAGGGGAAGACATATTACATTTTTAGCCCGCATCAATAATGATTGGGGAATTAATGGTAAAGGTATCGGTCTTGATGAACAAACGGCTGTATGCATTGATGCAAATGGCAAAGCCAGAGTTTTTGGGTATGGTTATGCTTTTTTCTTAAATCAACATGCATCTGGACCAGAGAGATGTGCTCCTAAAAAATCATTAGATTGGTATAGAAACAAAAGAGCTGTAAAAGTATATAAAGTTATAGCAAATCTTTCAGGAAGTAATTATTTATGGTTAGACACCTGGAGTAATGGTACTGGCGGAGATTGGCAATTTTTCTTTGTAGACAGAGGAAGACTAAAGATATCTTATTAACCATAGACCAAAAGAACAATTGATAATAAGTTTTCATAAAAAAACCCTCTGCAAAAAACAGAGGGTTTTAATCGAAGTACTCGAGGTGGGAATCGAACCCACACTCCCGAAAGAACTGGATTTTGAATCCAGCGCGTCTACCAATTCCGCCACTCGAGCTTAACTAACTTATATTTTTATTCCTATACTGTCTTAGTTGTTCTTTACCAACACCAGACTTCCAATATTTTTCTCTCTTTCGAGCTGCTACTCTATCACTACACTCTTCGGTATAAATTAACCGAAAAGGGGCATAAAACCTTGTTGTTCTTTCTCTCCCGGAATTATGACGTTTCAAACGTTCATCCAAATCGGCCGTCATTCCTACGTAAATATAGTTCTTTTCTATACTAGAAATCGCATAAACCAAGATCATTTACTCAAAAAATTATATACAAGCGCGCCTGCATGTCGGCAGCAGGCCTGTCTACCGACAGGTAGATCTACCAATTCCGCCACTCGAGCATTAATGGATGGCAAAATTAATAAAATATTCCATTTTCACCATTAAATATCTAACAATTTACCGCTAGAGTTGAAATAAATTTCTAAATTTGCACCTTGTTTTGAAAAAGCACACGTTAATCGATTATTAAACAATAGTTTATCTATGTCAACCGCAGTTACAGAAGCAAAGTTTTTTGCTTGTAATCAAAGTACCGAACTTGCCGAAAAAATTGTTTCCATTTATGGCGCTACGTTAGGAAAAGTAATAACCTCTACCTATAGTGACGGAGAGTTTCAACCTTCATTCGAAGAATCTGTGCGAGGATCGAGAGTATTTATCATTGGATCCACACATCCTAACTCAGACCATTTAATGGAAATGTTGTTAATGCTGGACGCTGCTAAACGAGCTTCTGCAAGACACATTACTGCTGTACTCCCCTATTACGGTTGGGCCAGACAAGATCGTAAAGACAAACCTCGTGTGCCAATTGCCGCAAAACTTGTTGCCAAAATGTTGGAAACAGCCGGTGCAACCCGTATCATTACCATGGATTTACATGCAGATCAGATTCAAGGATTTTTTGAAAAACCTGTAGATCACCTTTTTGCGTCTACTGTATTTTTACCCTACTTACAATCGCTAAATTTGCAAAATTTGACGATTGCATCTCCGGATATGGGAGGTTCAAAGCGAGCTTACGCCTACTCTAAGGCATTGGCAAGTGATGTAGTAATTTGCTATAAGCAGCGCGCTAAAGCCAACGTAATTTCTCATATGGAATTAATTGGTGATGTTACCGGTAAAAATGTAGTATTAGTTGATGATATGGTAGACACTGCCGGTACATTGACCAAGGCCGCTGATCTTATGATGGAGCGAGGTGCCTTAAGCGTAAGAGCTATATGCACACACCCGATTCTATCAGGTGACGCTTATACAAAAATCGAAAACTCAAGATTGCAAGAATTAATTGTTACTGATTCAATTCCTTTAAAACAATCTTGTGAAAAAATTAGAGTCGTTAGCTGTGCTAATTTGTTTGCCGATGTTATGCACCGTGTTCATAACAATGAGTCGATAAGCTCTAAATTTATAATGTAATTAATAACTCGTAATATAAATTAAAATGAAATCATTAACAATCAATGCATCTCAAAGAGAAAGCGTAGGTAAAAAATCAACAAAAGCCATACGTAATGCTGGACAGGTACCTTGTGTAGTTTACGGTGGAGACACTGTTACACACTTTGCGGCTCCAGAATTAGCTTTCAAAGATCTAGTGTACACTCCAGACGTTCATACCGTGGTAATTGCGTTGGATAATGGGACAAAAATTAACGCAATCCTTCAGGATATTCAATTTCACCCTGTAACTGATAGAATTTTACATATCGATTTCGTTGAAATTTTTGATGATAAGCCAATTACTATCGAACTTCCATTTAGAACTACCGGAAACTCAAGAGGTGTTCGTAACGGTGGAGTTTTACGTTTTAACTTAAGACGTATCAAAGTAAAAGGATTAGCATCAAACTTACCTGATGTTATCGAAGGAGATATCACTAACTTAAAAATCGGAAATAAATTATATGTTACCGATGTAGCGAGTGATGATTTTACTATTCTTCACCCGGACAATACAGTAATCTGTATGGTTAAAACATCTCGTAATGTTGTTGAAGACGAAGAGGAAGAAGAAGAAGGAGAAACTCCAGCTGCAGAAGCTCCGGCTGCTGAAGCATAATTCTTATATCCAAACAAATCAAAAGCATTCTGATTCATTTTCAGAATGCTTTTTTTATTTTTACCATTTGATAAGTGTGTAGGACGTGACCCAAAAGGGTCGGGCTATCCACTTTTACTCCTCAGTTATGCACTTTTGTAAAATGCAAAAGCTCATTCTTTGCGGGGTAATCGCTGCTATCCCTCACGCAAAAAAGAAACTGTATGCCTTCGTTAATTACGAAATTCTTGAAAAACTATTTTCGCAAGAGCGAGATCAAAAATTTAGATGATCCAATGAAAAAATTTCTCATCGCAGGATTGGGCAATATAGGGCCCAAATATGATAACACTCGTCATAATATAGGTTTCAAAGTATTAGACACATTGGCCAGAGAAGAAAAATTAACTTTTGAAACTCAAAAACTTGGAGATATAGCTACCTACAAATATAAGGGTAGAACACTTATTTTACTCAAACCTAATACGTATATGAACCTTAGTGGTAAAGCGGTACGTTATTGGTTAGAAAAAGAAAAAGTACCCGTAGAAAACCTGCTGGTGGTAACCGACGATCTTAACCTGGATTTTGGGCTGTTACGTTTAAAAGGTAAAGGCAGTGCAGGGGGCCATAATGGGCTTAAGGATATAGAAGCGCAGCTTAACACCTCAAACTATGCCCGTTTTCGATTTGGTGTAGGTGCGAGCTTCGGCAGAGGCAGGCAAGTTGATTATGTTTTGGGAGAGTGGAACACAGAGGAAGCTGCAGCATTACCAGAGCGCATCGACAAAACCATACAAGCCATACAATCATTCGCCACTGCTGGTCTTGGCAACACCATGTCTAGCTTTAACGGAAAATAATGGAGAAGTCTCCGCACAATTGATTAATTTTACCATGAAACAGAAAGCACATAAGACGATCTTATAACAGCTTCCTCTTTATGGATCATATATAACCTATTGCAGTTGAAAAGGTATACAGATGCCAATACATACAATAATGAAACATCTTCGGTAGTCACCATTGGTACTTTTGACGGAGTTCATATTGGGCATAAAAAAATAATAGAACGTTTAGTCGACGCAGCCAAGCATAACGGGTTGGAATCTGTGATTCTTACATTTTTTCCACACCCCCGAATGGTCTTGCAGCAAGACTCTAATATCAAATTGATCAATACCATTGATGAACGTATTCAGATATTGGAGAGTACGGGACTCGATAATTTGGTCATTCATCCATTTACCAGAGAGTTCTCCAGACTAACAGCAGGTGAGTATGTCGAGAAATTACTGGTTAAGAAATTAAAAGCGCGACATGTCATCATAGGCTACGATCATCGCTTTGGCCGCAATCGCAATTCTGACATTACTGATTTGGCAACCTTTGGTATGCAGAATAATTTTACTGTTGAAGAAATATCCAAACAAGATATTGATGATGTAGCAGTAAGCTCCACCAAGATTCGACAAGCTCTTAATAATGGAGATATTGCCAAAGCCAACAAATATCTTGGATACAACTTTATGCTCACCGGCAAAATTGTACGAGGCAAAGCGTTAGGTCGTAAATTAGAATATCCCACAGCTAATTTAGTTATTGAAGAGTCATATAAACTTATCCCAAAGCAGGGTGTTTATATTGTACAGTCCAAAATCGACGAAAAATTATATTTTGGCATGATGAATATCGGGACAAATCCTACGGTGAATGGTACCCACCAAACTATTGAAACCCACTTCTTTGATGCCACCTTCAATCTTTATGAAAAGAAAATTCAGATAGAACTCCTCCATCGCATCCGCGAGGAAAAAAAATTCGGTTCTCTCGAGGAGCTAAAAACTGCTATGCAGGAAGATGAGGATTTTGCGAGAGATTTTATAAACGATATGTTATGATTAATCGTTGGTTGTTCACCCAAATAGACAACAGTTCTCTGATTGTTTTTAGGGTGATTTTTGGGTTTTTAATCATGCTCGAAGCTGTTGGTGCCATTTTTACCGGCTGGATCCAGCGAACACTTATCGCTCCTAAATTCACCTTTAACTTTATTGGTTTAGATTTCCTACAACCGCTGCCCGGTGATGGTATGTATTATTATTATGCCGTTTTAGGTGTTTTTGGGTTTTTGGTTATGATCGGTTACAAGTACCGTTGGAGCATGGCAGGCTACACCATTTTATGGGCGGGAGTTTATTTTATGCAAAAAACCTCCTACAACAACCACTACTATCTCTTGCTATTACTTTGTTTGATGATGCTGGCATTACCCGCAGCCGATTATTTTTCTGTTGACAGCAGACAACATCCTGAGAAGCAAAAAACCTATATGCCGCGTTGGTGCGTACTCATCATCATCGCTCAATTATGGATTGTGTATACGTATGCTTCGGTTGCAAAACTATATCCTGACTGGCTGGATGGTACCGTTCCTAAAAATCTAATGGCAGCCAGAGCCTATTACCCGATTATTGGTGAGTGGTTACAAGCAAGCTGGGTGCGTTATTGTATTGCGTATACTGGTATTCTTTTTGACCTACTAGTCATCCCCTTGCTATTATGGCGTCGAACACGCTTTGCTATTTTTATCATTAGTATCTTTTTTCATATGTTTAACTCGATTGTTTTTCAAATTGGGATATTTCCATATTTATCACTTGGTTTTACCGTCTTTTTCTTTTCGAAAGAACGTATTCACCGCTTATTTATGAAGAGAAAACCTTTTTACACTGCCAATGAAATTAAAATTCCGAGATACAACAAAGCTCTGATAGCAGTGTTGTCGGTTTGGCTAGTGATACAAATTGCATTACCAGTACGCCATTGGTTTATACCGGGAGATGTATTGTGGACCGAAGAAGGGCATCGTTTGAGCTGGCGTATGATGTTGCGCGGTCGCTCGGGGCTGACGCACTTCTATGTGGTGGATAAAAATGATCCTGAAGGCAAACGAGAGCGTGTCGATAAAAATCTGTTTCTGTCAAAAAAACAGCTACGTACTGTGGCCAGTAAACCCGATGCTATGTGGCAGTTTGCGCAACGCGTCAAAGCTGCATACGCAACTCAGGGTCGCGACGTGGCGGTGTATGTCGATAGCGAGATCTCTATCAACGGCAAAGCCCGTAAAAAGTTTATTGATCCAGAGGTGGATCTTGCCAGTGTCCCCTGGAACTGTTTTACAACCAATCCGTGGATTATAAAATATGAGGAGTAAATTTTCAACATATCCATTTATTTCTCAAATGCATAAGCCGAAAAGCTTTGCATACAAGTCTAACTTTTAAATAATTTAACAGTATGATATACTTCAAAATTCGTAAGGATAGTTCACCATATAAAGTATAGTCTAGACAATAATTTTAAATACCTTCTTAAATTGATCAAACATTTCCTTTAACATAATCCCGGTGTATATTATCTTTTTCTTTTTGGTTTCTTAAACCCCCACTTTTCTTTACATTTGCTTTTTTCATCGCGATAGGGATAGCAACAGCATCCTTTTTATGATATGATTGGAGCTATTTAGCTACTTATCTGTCCTAAAAAGATACCGTGGATAGCCCGGCATACCTGGTATGATCGCCCAAAAATTATATCATGTTACTAGTACAGAATATCATAACTCATAAAGAGGCTTACATAAAGGGGTTAGCTAAACGTAACTTTGATGCAGCTCCTGTATTTGATCAGGTCATTGCATTGGATGAAAAACGTCGTGCTACTCAGGCACAATTAGATAACACTTTAGCTGATTCAAATAAATTATCTAAGGAGATCGGTATTTTATTTAAAAACGGAGAGCAGCAAAAAGCGAACTTACTCAAAGAAAAAACTTCTCAGCTTAAAGAGTCTTCCAAAGATCTGGCGACAACCTTACAGGAAACGCAGGACGAATTAGTGCAATTGTTGTATACGATACCAAATGTGCCGCATACATCTGTACCCGACGGACAAACCGAAGAGGATAATGAGGAGATTTTTACCGCAGGAGAAGTGCCTAAACTAGCAGAGGGCGCTTTACCTCACTGGGAATTAGCAAAAAAGTATGATATCATTGATTTTGAATTGGGGGTTAAGATTACAGGTGCTGGATTTCCGGTATATAAAGGAAAAGGTGCCCGTTTACAACGTGCGTTAATCAACTATTTTTTAGATAAGAATATTGCTGCAGGCTACAAAGAGGTCCAAGTCCCGCATTTGGTAAATGAGTTATCCGGGTATGGTACAGGTCAGTTACCGGACAAAGAAGGTCAAATGTATCATGTTACCGGAGATGACCTATATCTTATTCCGACCGCTGAAGTACCTATTACGAACATTTTTAGAGATGAATTGTTACAGGCAGCTGATTTACCGATTCAATATACAGGATATACACCGTGTTTTCGTCGTGAAGCCGGATCGTACGGTGCGCATGTACGTGGCCTGAACCGTTTACATCAATTTGATAAGGTTGAAATTGTACGTGTCGAAAAACCAGAGAATTCTTATGAAGCTTTGAAAGGTATGATGGAACATATAAAAGAAATTTTGAACGAATTACAATTACCGTACCGCGTACTCCGTTTATGTGGAGGCGATACAGGATTCGTTGCCGCACTTACTTATGATTTTGAAGTGTTTTCTACTGCTCAGGATCGTTGGTTAGAAATCAGTTCTGTTTCTAATTTTGAATCCTATCAGGCAAATCGTTTAAAATTACGTTTTAAAGATGCCGATGGTAAAAATCAATTGGCACATACCCTTAACGGAAGCTCTTTAGCATTACCTCGAGTACTCGCCGGAATTTTAGAAAATTACCAAACTGAGAAAGGCATTAAGATCCCTGAAGTACTCGTACCGTATTGCGGATTTGATTATATTGACTAAGGGAAGTAAGAAAACATCCATCCCTTGTTTTACGCTCCAGCTCGGCTATAGATTTAGCTCTGACGTCTCTTAAGGGAGGGAATTTTTAGTACTTAATTCGTAATTTGAAACATGTTATTATAGCCCCGCTTCTCAGCCGAGTTGGGGAGATGTACTACATTCTCCCAAAGACAGTTTTTTGATATATGATATTTTCATTGAGATTTAGAATAGATCACATATGTGTAACTATATGTAGTTGAAAAGAAAAACAACCTTAATCTCTAACTCTTTCTTAGAAGAGGAACTTATTACACTACAAATTTAATCATGCTTTAAAAGCCCCGCTTCTCAGCCACGTTGGGAGATGTATCTGTATTTATTAAAACCCAAGAGTTTGCCTCCTCCCTACTTTGTTCTATCTTTACATAAAACCTTTTGTCGTATGCACCGTGTGATTCTTTGCTTGTTGTTTTTAGTCAGCTCTATCGTTTGGAGCCAGTCAGAGCAATTGGCTAAAAACTATCTGCAACAAGGCGAGTATGAAAAGGCACTGAGCATATACAAGCAATTATATCAACAAAACTCTTCGAGAATCACCTATGTGTTAGGTCTTGTAGAATCTCACCAACAACTCGAACAATTCGATGCGGCTGAAAAACTCATTCGCACCACTATAGCGCGTTCTCAAAATCCTTCGCAACTTTATGTCGAATTAGGCCATCATTTCGAAATGCAACACCGTATAGAAGAAGCTAACAAATTATACGATCAAGCCCTAGCGGTTTCTAATTATCAAAATATAAATCGCGTATATACACTGGCTCAAACCTTTGAGAAATATAACCTTTTGGACCGAGCGGCAATCACCTACGAAAAAGGCATGGCAGCAAATCCGGGTGCTAACTTTAACATTCAGCTGGCTAAAATATACGGAGAGCAAGGGCAGTTAGAAAAAATGTTTAACAGCTACCTTACCCTCATTCAATTACAACCAAATTACCGCAATATTGTTCGACGTAATTTTAGCGCTTACATTACAGAGGATTCGGCTAATGAAGCTAATCAGGTTTTTAGAAAATTACTGATTAAGAAATTACAGCAAAATCCCGATATTATTTATAATGAGATGCTAAGTTGGTTATTTGTACAGCAAAAGGAGTTTAAAAAAGCTTTTGCACAAGAAAAAGCCATATTCAAACGCAAAGATGAAGGATTACAGGGAATTATTGACTTAGCACGCATCGCTATTGCCGAAAAAGATATCAAATCAGCAACTACAATTCTCGATTATATCTTAGATAATCCGGCTGCATCAAGCGATTTAAAGCTTACTGCCCATAAAATTATTCTAAAATCAAAAATTGACGGGGCCACAACATCCGAATACAATGATATTGATAAACAATATACTTCGGTTTTTGAGAGCTATGGTAAAGGTCGAGAAACTATAGGATTGCAGATTGACTATGCGCATTTTATGGCTTTTTATCAAGATGAAAAAGTAAAAGCTTTTAAATTTTTAAAAGATTTATTAGAAACTGAGCGCCTGTCCAGGTTTCAAACCTCTCGAATAAAAATGGAAATGGCAGATATTTTAATCCTGGATCAAAAGTTTAATCAGGCTTTAATCTATTACACACAAGTTCAAAACGCGTTAAAAAATAATTTCTTAGCTCAGGATGCGCGTTTCAAAGTAGCACAGACGAGTTATTATAAGGGAGATTTCAAATGGGCACAAACGCAATTAGATGTTTTAAAATCTTCTACCTCCCAACTTATTGCTAACGATGCCATGGAACTCAGCTTAATTATAAGTGACAATTCCCTCGAGGATTCTACCCAAACCGCCCTGAAAATTTTTGCCAAAGCTGATCTGTTACGCTATCAAAATAAAACGGAAGCCGCCATTGCGATGTATGAAAAAATCCTGACAGATCACAAAGGAGAAAAAATAGAAGACGAAGCTTTTATGCGCCAGGCGCAATTGTTCGAAAAGACATCACAGTATGATAAAGCAAAAATAAACTATCTCAAAATTATAGAGTTTTATGGAGATGATATTCTGGCAGATGATGCCCTGTATAAATTAGCGAACCTATATGTCGAAGTATATAACGAACCGGATAAAGCCAAAGAACTTTATGAAAAACTTATCTTTAATCACGCCGATAGTATCTTTTTTGTAGATGCTCGTAAAAAATATCGTGAACTACGAGGTGATGCTATAAAATAGTCAGATACCAAAGTGGAACAGAAAAGATGAGGCGCAGCATATCGTATGAAACATTGCCAACATTTTATTTAAACACTACTTCCCCCTCTTAAGGGAAAAGTAACCAAACAACACGCAGTCCAAAAGGGTTCTTTATGAATGCTGAATGTATAACCGTCATTGTAAAGCAAAAAGTAGCCAACACTTATATCAATTCCTCACGCTCCCTTTCTGACTTATCAGTGAGACCAAGTTAACCCTTCACGAACGCAGAGAATTTATGTATCTTTGCCTCAATTCGTCAAGTTTTACTTCAAATGTTTCTAAAATACAAATAATGCACATTTATAATGTTACTATAAATATTGAAGAATCCATACAAGAAGCCTGGTTAGCTTGGATGCAGGATACGCACATTCCTGAAATGTTGGCTACCGGAAAATTTAAGAATGCTTTAATGACCAAAGTGTTGGTCGAAGAAGATATGGGAGGCATTACTTACTCAGTTCAATATACTACGGTAGATAAAGACGCTTTACAGCGCTACTATACCGAAGATGCCGAACGCTTGCGAGCTACAACAAATCGTTTTGCCGGAAAAATGGTGGCCTTCAGAACGGAGCTAGAAATCATTAATCAGCAAACCAAACCATAAGGTTAGCGTCCCAGTTGAACGACATATGAGCAAAAAACAAGCTTCTAATAAGAATAGAAAATTTACTAAAACCGAAAAAAGATCTTCTTCAAAAACAGCCGTAACTGCCAAAAAGCATCTAGGGCAACACTTTTTAGAAGATGAGGAGGTCGCTGAAGCTATTGGAAACACCCTTACCCTTTCGGGATACACTAATTGTATTGAAATTGGGCCAGGTATGGGAGTGCTTACAAAGTATTTATTGCAAAAAGACATGCATATAATTGCCATGGATCTGGATACAGAATCTATTGAGTATCTCAATACCTCATTTGCTTTGGAGTTTGCAAAATACATTTCGGGTAAAAATTCCTTTCAGGTCATTGAAGCAGATTTTCTCAAATATGATTTGGATTCACTTTTTTCAGGAGAAGAATTCGCAATTACCGGAAACTTCCCGTATAATATCTCAAGTCAAATTGTGTTTAGAACTCTTGCTAACAAAGAACGTATTCCTGAGTTTACAGGCATGTTCCAAAAAGAAGTTGCACAGCGAATTTGTGCCGGTCCCGGCAGTAAAACCTACGGAATTCTATCTGTGCTCACGCAAGCCTTTTATGATGCAGAATATTTATTTACGGTACCTCCTACCGTCTTTAATCCTCCCCCAAAAGTAGACAGTGGTGTGCTGCGCTTACGACGTAAGGATGATTTTACACTACCTTGTGATGAAAAATGGCTATATACCGTTGTAAAAACAGCGTTTAATCAGCGTCGTAAAACATTAAGGAACAGCCTAAAAAGTATTCTTCCTGAACAAATTGATACTACTGAGTCTTTATTCTCAAAACGACCTGAGCAATTGGAAGTTGCAGAATTTATAACCTTGACACAAGCGGTAGAGAAACATCAAAAAAACTAGCTAAATTGTCTGTTTAATTTTTCATTTTAAAAATGATTTTAAGGCACAGCACAAGGGTTTAACACAATCTTAAAACCTTAATCATTACTTTGATTATCTTTGTGTGCATTTTAATTCACCACTCAAACACACGTCTATGCAATTTCAGATTACGCAAGAGCTTATTGATAACGTCGAACTTCTTATAGAGGAAAAAAATGACGCCCAATTAAAGCATTTGCTTGACGAAATTCACTTTGCCGATCTTGCAGAGATTGTAGACGAGTTAAATCTCTACGAAGCAACCTATCTGATTAAATTATTGGATAGTGAAAAAACATCAGAAACGTTGATGGAGCTCGAAGAAGATGTGCGTGAACGCATTCTTGATAAACTTTCTGCCAAAGAAATTGCTGAGGAATTAGAAGAAATGGATACCGATGATGCTGCCGATATTATCTCGGAGCTACCAGAGGATCGTGTAGAGAATGTTATTGCCCAAATTGAGGACAACCAACACGCAGATAATATCGTAGAGCTTTTGGCCTACGGAGAGGATACGGCGGGGGGACTTATGGCAAAGGAATTGGTACGTGTCAAAGAAACCTGGACCGTAGCAGGTTGTGTTCGTGAGATGCGACGACAGGCAGAAAACGTCACAAGGGTGCATTCGATCTATGTTATCGATAAAGAAGGAAAACTAAAGGGTAGGCTATCCTTAAAAGATTTACTAACAGCCTCCACCAAAACGCATATCAGCGAAGTTTATATTCCTAAAGTAGACTATGTAACTGTAGATACCGAAGGGGACGAAGTTGCCCGAATCATGCAAAAATATGATTTAGAAGCAATTCCTGTAATTGATAATAATGGTGTACTTGTAGGTAGAATTACTATTGACGATATTGTTGACTATATTAAAGAAGAAGCCGAAAAAGATTATCAAATGGCTGCAGGTATTTCGCAGGATGTAGAAGCTGATGACAGCATCTGGCAACTCACTCGTGCAAGGTTACCTTGGTTAATCTTAGGACTGCTTGGTGGATTGGGCAGTGTTTTTATCATGGAAAGTTTTGAAGAAATTATGGTAAATCCTGCCTATAGAACGTTATTTTTCTATACACCACTAATTGCCGCCATGGCTGGTAATGTTGGGGTACAATCATCAGCTATCATTGTACAAGGTTTGGCTAATAATAATGTTAAAGGAAGCATACTCCAACGGCTTTTAAAAGAAATAGGCTTAAGTCTCATTAATGGCCTTGCATTGGCAGCAATTATTATAATTTTCGGCCTCATTATGGGACAAGAGTTTACGTTTAGCATTACCATTGCATTAGCCCTTATGAGTGTCATCATTGTAGCCGCGCTGGTAGGTACCTTTGTGCCTATAATTTTGGATAAACGAGGCATAGATCCGGCGATTGCAACCGGACCTTTTATCACAACCAGCAACGATATTTTTGGTATTTTTCTTTTCTTCTATATTGCAAAAATGATGTTAGGATTTTAGGCGGACTGCAAGCACCGGGCTTTACACTATAGTTTACCAGACTTCCCAAAAAAGTCTGTAAAAGCTGTCGTTTCAATCCCTGTCCGAAAAACAAAAAACCGAATTATTCATTAATTTAATAATCAAACAATCCAGTTCTTCTAAATTAGTTAACTAACTGTGTACTCTACCACTATCTAACATGTATACACCTGAGGGCAACCGATGTATTGACTACAATAAGCAGGGCCCGTTACTGATCCATCGCAAGAACAACCACATTTAGAAAGGTCTACTCCGGCACCCCCGGTAATAAATCGTTGACCTTCTCTGGATAATACTTTTGCTCCTTCGATACTTAAAAAATTAGTTTTCATGTGTGATATTATTTAAGGTTAATTAGTTAAATTTAAAGAAAAAATTGCACACTACATGATACAACCATTTGAAATTGAGATTATTGTACCTACCTCTGCAATAGATGATATGAATCACGTCAACAACGTGGTTTATTTGCAATGGATACAAGATGTCGCTAAACAACATTGGCAACATAAAACAGATCCTAGTATGAGAGAGCACTTCGTCTGGGTGGTCATGAATCATTATATAGAATACCACGCACCTGCATTTGCAGAGCAACGCCTAAAACTAAAAACCTGGATTGACCATCATCAAGGCGCCAAAAGTGAACGAAGAACAGAAATAATTAATGTTGAAACAAATCAACTAGTAGTTACAGCCAAAACTAACTGGTGCTTATTGCAAAACAAAAATCTACGTCCAACTAGAATCACAGAAGAAATAAGCAACTTATTCTAAAAAACCCAGCACTATGCAAGTAATTAATATTAATGAGAAATTTTCGAAATTTTCGCAGCAATGGCATCCACATCGTATCGCCATTGTAGATGATAATCATGTTTTTTTGGCTAGATTATGTGGAAATTTTGTTTGGCACACTCATGAGGATGAGGATGAGCTTTTTCATGTAATCAGTGGCACATTGATCATGCAATTCAGAGATAAGACTGTCGAGGTGCAGCCGGGAGAAATTATCGTGGTGCCAAAGGGAGTGGAACATTGCCCTACGACAAAAAACAATGAAGAGGTGCGCGTATTACTTTTTGAAAAAGCCAGCACAAAGCATACCGGCGAATTAAAAACTGAGCGCACTGTTACAAACTACGTGGATATTTAAACAAACTAATACCTTAGTCTAAAGAACATATCCTTGTGATACTTATAAATTTTCTATGAGATTTTATTTATCATCCTAGAAGTATAGATGTAATTTTCTACGACGGTTTAGAGCCTATATTTGAAACAATAACTCAAACTACTTAACATAAGGCTGTCCTTGTCCTGTCTCAAGATATCTTTTTAAGCTATCCATAATGTAAAAGTCCCATCCTCTGGAACATACGTCATAGCAAACTCCATCGGGAGTTAACCCCTCATGCTTCAGTGTAAGATGAACCTTGTTACCGATATTACCGATGGTCCAGTACAGCATCGTACCCATCCATTCCTCATCCATTCCTTCAACATGGTGATCCTGCTGCGAATCCACACATTGCCAAGTTATCCGTTCAAAAGGTGTCAACTTCACCACTTTGAAACTCCAAAACGAATCCTCCCCAAATGAAACCTTAAATATTTTTCCTTCATCATCGGGATTGGTATCACACGTACCCCACCAAGCCCCAATATTTTTCGTAAGGGACTCAAATACTTTTTTCCTATGAGAGCGCACCGGCACAGCGCATGTATAATGCTGTATTGTTTTCATAATAAAACCGATTTTATAATTAAACCAGTTGTAAATTACATAAACATCTAGTATTTTGCAAGAAAATATTTTGAACACTATGCAAATGTCAAAATCCCAATGTCCTCAATATTTGGCTCTCAGTATTTTTGGAGATAAGTGGACGCTTTTAATTATTAGAGATATGCTTATTGAAGGAAAACGTTACTTCAGAGAGTTTTTGCAGTCCGAAGAAAAAATAGCCTCCAACATCTTAGCCAGCAGGCTCAAATTCTTAGAAAAAGAAGGCATTATCCACAAGAAAAAAGATCCAGATCATAAACAAAAAATAATCTACTTACTCACACCCAAAGGCATAGATTTGCTACCAATTCTTTTAGAAAATGCTAGATGGAGCCTCAAATATATGCCAGTAGCCAAAGAAGAGGCCAAAAAAGCTAAAGCCTTTCTCTCGATCTCTTCAGAAAAAATGAAATCTGTCCTAAAGGAATTAAGTGATATACACCGTTAATGAAGTAAACACAGGCAATTCTTTTACACACTACATTATGATGTTTTATTCCGTATTTTTGAAATACAAACACGCATTAAAACATGAAAATACTGCACCTTGATAGCAATCACCCTTTGCTCATTACTCAGCTCAACGATTTGGGCTTTCAAAATGATGAAGAGTATACCGCATCAAAAACAGAGATTGAACATATAATAGCCAACTATGACGGTATTGTAATACGCAGTCGATTTGATATTGACGCCAGTTTTTTAGATAAGGCAACAAATTTAAAATTTATAGCGCGTGTAGGTGCCGGTCTGGAGAGTATTGACGTGGCGTATGCAAAAACTAAAGGAGTCAAACTTTTTTCGGCCCCCGAGGGCAACCGGAATGCAGTAGGCGAACATACACTAGGAATGATTCTGTCTTTATTTAACAAGTTTCCAGTAGCAGATCAGGAAATTAGACAGGGGCAATGGAACCGTGAAAAAAATCGCGGAATCGAACTTGACGGAAAAACTGTGGGTATTATTGGATATGGTAATATGGGACGGGCTTTTGCCAGAAAACTTAGAGGATTTGATGTCGAAGTAATTTGTTATGATATTAAGGATGATGTCGAGGACAGCAATGCTACGCAAGTGGAGCTTGAGGAATTATTTACAAAAACCGATGTACTTAGCCTCCATACGCCCTGGACACCGCAAACCGATAAGATGATAACTTCTGAGTTTATTTCAAAATTCAAAAAACCTTTTTGGTTGATCAACACCGCACGAGGCAAAAGCGTAGTAACCAAAGATCTTGTGGCAGCCCTTAAATCGGGCAAAATCTTAGGCGCAGGCCTCGATGTTCTGGAATATGAAAAATTATCCTTTGAAACACTCTTTGCCGAATCAAAGGAAATGCCCACCGCGCTGAATGAATTATTACAATTAAAAAATGTTATCTTAAGCCCTCATATAGCGGGTTGGACTGTCGAATCCAAAGAAAAGCTTTCACAAACCATCGTCAATAAAATAAAGGCATCATTTTGTTAGAAGAAATTTTTATACAATTAGTCTCAAAGTATCGCTCTAACAGAAAAGCGAACACGGCTTTATGGGAAAATATTGCAAAAAAATATAATTCAAAATTGCGTTATTATCACAATATGCGTCATTTAGAACAAATTAACAGTCAGTTGCTATTAGTAAAAAACAAAATAAACAACTGGGATGTGGTTTTGTTTTCATTATTCTATCATGATTATGTATATAGTGTGCTTATCACCAATAATGAAGGAAAAAGTGCCCGGGAAGCCGTTAAAGTTATGACAGAGCTCGGCGTCGCAAACAAAGATATTAAAGCCTGTAGAGCAATGATTTTGGCTACCAAAGGACACTATGTGTCCGAAACGAGTGATGTTAATTATTTTACCGATGCCGACCTCTCTATTTTAGGACAACCTTGGGAACGCTATGATACGTATCGTAAAAACGTACGGAAGGAATATAATATATATCCCAATAGTGTGTACAATAAAGGACGTGTCAAAGTATTAAATGAGCTTACCAATATGCCTCGACTGTATAAAATGGAACCTTTCTTTTCAATGTATGAAACACAAGCAAAAGAAAACATGAGGAAAGAAATCGAACTACTGTCTAACAGTTTACCGTAAGTTACTATATTTATGATAACACTCGATTGATATGAAATATAAAGCAGATTCTCCTGACGCGTATATTGATCTCTTACCAAAAGAACGTCAAGCACCCATGCAAAAACTAAGGCAAACTATAAAGGATGCACTTCCTATCGGTTTTGAAGAAGTCATAAGTTATAATATGATTGGATTTGTAGTCCCTCATTCAATCTATCCAGACGGATATCATTGTAATACCGAATTACCGCTTCCTTTTATCAATATTGCTTCGCAAAAAAACTTCATTGCCTTATATCATAGTGCTATGTATGCAGATCCGGTTTTACACGATTGGTTTATAAACGAATATCCAAAGCACGTAAAAACTAAACTGGACATGGGTAAAAGTTGTGTTCGCTTCAAAAAACCGGAAACCATTCCATACGATCTAATACAAGAATTATGTTCAAAAATTACTCCAAGCGAATGGATTGCATTGTATGAAAAAGCTATAAAAAAGAAATAATCATTTACAATAAACAGCTATGAAAAAACGAGTCACAGGTATAGGCGGTTTCTTTTTTAAAACCAAAGATCCAAAAGCAACCAAAGCATGGTATGGTAAACACTTAGGTCTACCTGTAGATGAATACGGAGCCTCCTTTTGGTGGAAAGACGATAAGGGTAACGATTGTACAACAAATTGGAGTCCATTCGATAAAAACACTTCTTATTTCGAACCAAGCCAGAAAGAATTCATGATGAATTTTAGAGTTGAAAATTTGGTCGAGCTTCTGGAAACCTTAAACAAAGAGGGTGTAACGGTGGTTGGTAAAATTGAAGAATATGACTATGGGAAATTCGGTTGGATACTCGATCCTGAAGGCAATAAAATAGAACTCTGGGAGCCTGTTGACAGTGCTTTTAAATAAAAAAAGACCATTCGGTTGCCCGAACAGTCCTATTGTATTCTTTTTTTGAAAAAAATTACGCCGGATCCGGTAAACTTTTAGGATCTGGACCGTACTGATTGTCTCCCTGATCTCCTTCAGTAGCATAAAGTACTAACAACCAAATAGACCCGATAAAAGGAATCAAACCTATTAACAGCATCCATCCGCTTTTTCCGGTGTCATGCAAGCGCCTTACGGTTACAGCTAGTGACGGAATTAAAACCAGCAAAGCATATACCATGTAGCAACCCATAAACAAAAGGGATAGTGCCTGTATATCCATAGCTGCAAAAACCCCTGCCAGTATTGCCAAACAAAAAACAATAAGACAGTTAAATAAGCCAAACATCCAATATTCTGTTCTGCGGGCTCTTCCTTCAAAATTTGCGAAATTTTCTTTAATTACTTTTAAATACCAATTCATAAAGTTAATGGTTAAGATTAGACCTCTCAAATATATAAAAAATTAACATCACGTTAACTTTTTAAAAATCGTATAATTTTCTGAAGTTTATTTATTCTTTAAAATTTCCTACCTTTAAATAATCTAATTATACACACCATGACTGACGACAAAAAAAACTTTGGAGATGATATCGAAAAAGGCGCAAAAGAGGTATTCGAAAGTGCTAAACGAGCTGCGAATGAATTTTCGAACGAAGCAAAAAATACATTTGGCTCTGAGGATAATAAAAAACTAATTGCGGGAATCCTGGCTATAGTACTCGGATGGACAGGCGTCCATAAATTTCTTCTAGGGTACACAAAAGAAGGGGTAATTCAAATACTACTGTCCTTTTTATGCGGTATTGGAGGTATTATTGGCTTGATTGAAGGCATTATCTATCTTACAAAATCTGACGAAGAGTTTTACCAAACGTATCAGATTGGCCGTAAACCCTGGTTCTAAATAGCACAAAAAAACCGAAATGATATACTTCGGTTTTTTTATTACAAATTAATATCGTAATATTGCGATATTAAGATGATAAATAAATGGGAGTTACAAAATCACAAATTTTCGATAAGGAGCAAAACGAGCTTGCTCAACTTTTTAAAGTCTTAGGACACCCTGCACGGATTGCCATATTACAATATATAAGTACTCAAAATGCCTGTATCTGTAATGATATTGTCGAAGAAATTGGTCTCGCTCAAGCCACAGTATCTCAGCATCTCAAAGAATTGAAAAGTCTGGGGCTACTCAAAGGTGAAATCGAAGGGAAAAAAATGTGCTACTGTATCAACCTTGAAGTTTGGAAGGACATTCAATTAAGACTTAATTCCTTTTTTATCACTACCAAAACGAACTGTTGTTAATTATTTAAATTATAGTATCATGAACACTTCAGATTTTTTAAGCTTATTAGCTGAGCATCAAGAAAAAGAACTTTTATTCGAATACACTGAGGGCATGTTGGTGGGAACCAATTATCATATTACAGAGGTGAAACATATGGTCATTGATTCTGTTGATTGTGGAGCAGGTACTGATACTTGGAGAGAAACCGTCGTACAACTATGGGAAAGTCCGTCAGAATTAGGAAAACCTGACTATATGACCGCCTTCAAAGCACTGGGCATTTTAAAAAAAGTTGGAACTATTAAACCATACACCCTAAATGCTGAACTCAAAATTGAATATGGAAATGCCAGATTTCATACAACACAATTATATGTAAATTCTTTTAAGGTGAAGGAGAAACAACTGCTTTTGAAACTCTCTACGGTTCCAACTGATTGCAAAGCTAAAGAGGCATGTGGCATCGTTGAAAATACTATTTATGAAACTGCATGCTCTCCGGAGTCAGGTTGTTGTTAATTCCCATATCATGATGAACTTCTTGATACAACCGATTAATCAAAACGACTGGCAAGATATTTCCAAAATATATAAAGAAGGAATCCAGACCGGAATAGCTACTTTTGAAACTGAAATTCCGACTTGGAAGCAATGGGATCAAAATCATTTGTCCTTCTGTCGTTTTAAAGCAATACGCAACGAGCAAATACTGGGATGGATTGCTTTATCCCCAAAATCAAAACGCGCAGTTTATGAAGGTGTGGCAGAAATCAGTGTGTATGTTGCCTCAAAAGCTCAAAAGCAAGGGGTTGGTCGTTCTTTATTAAATCATCTCATCACCGCCAGTGAGTCACACGGTATCTGGAGTTTACAGGCAAGCATTTTTCCAGAAAATAAAGCTAGTCAGCATTTACACGCAAGTGTTGGCTTTAGAGTGATCGGAATTCGGGAAAAAATCGCCAAATATCAAGGATGTTGGAAGGATAACATTTTAATGGAGCGAAGAAGTTCAAAAATTCAATAATTTAATTCACCTATCAAAAATACTCTAATGTATTATACTGGTAACTCTCGCACAAGCCAGATGAATGAGGGCTATTTGAGGCATTTTGAAAAGTAAATTACAGGTGTCTATACAAGTGTGGAAACTCATGGGTTAAGTTCTAAGGCCACCGCTATGGTAAAAAAAAGATACTATAGGAAGCTCACGGTATACCTGCATCATCACGAAGAGTATCTGAATAAATCTTTTGATAATATTCTCACCACTTTTAATTATTAAAACGAATACTGTTCTTTGTATCAGAAAAGGCTGCTCATCTGCATCATAAGTTTTTTGATCTATTCAAAGTTCAAGGAAACGACAATGAAATTCATGAAGCTTTTGTAAAAGCTAGAAATGAGATTAAAGCATAGTGCAAAGATTTCATTAAAAAAGAAGCGCTTTAAGCACTAATCGTACACAAAATTTATAAAAAGTGCTCATTTATTTGAACACCTCCTATTTATCTCCATTTTTGAAGTATTTTTCCTCAAGTTCTTCTTGAAACTCTTCCATGACAGGCTTGACAGTGCTTTCAGGTAAATCGGCGATGCGTATATACATCAAACCATCCACCGCATTATTGAACAATGGGTCGACGTTAAAAGCAACTACCTTTGCATTTTGCTTAATATATTTTTTTATCAACACCGGAATACGCAAACTTCCCGGCTCCACTTCGTCGATAATTTTATCAAACTTATTTAAGTCACTTCTACTTTCATCAAAAACAAAGTCCTTATCTGCATCCTTTAGTTTTACCTTAAATTCTTTTTTAGGACGCACATACTGTGCAACATAAGGATCATAATAATGCGATTTCATAAACTCTATCATCAGAGATTTTGAAAAGTTACTGAACTTATTACTAATACTTACGCCTCCTATCAAATACTTATGCTCAGGAAAACGCAAAGTACAATGTACAATTCCCTTCCATAATAAGAATAGTGGCATAGGTCGCAACTGGTATTCCTTGATAATAAAAGCTCTACCCATCTCAATAGACTGACTCATCATTTTGTAAAGCTCCGGTTCAAAACGAAATAGTTTTTGTAGATAAAAACCATCTATTCCATAGCTTGCAAAAATATCAGATCCCATACCCATACGATATGCTCCTGCAATTTTTTGCTCTTTATTATCCCATAAAAACATATGATGGTAATACTCATCAAACGGATCCAGGTCAATGGATTCGTTAGTCCCTTCACCTATTGCTCTAAAAGTAATTTCGCGTAAACGCCCAATCTCGTGTAAAACGGCCGGAATAAACTCTTTTTGCGCCAAAAACACTTCGTAATTTTTACTGATTAGTAATCGTTTGTCATTATCACGACAATATTGTAATTCAGATTCAATTTTTTCAGTTTCCCCTTGTCCTGCTATTTCTTTGGGCAAACGTGGTAGCTTCAGGTTTTGGGGAATTGATTCTCTGAGCGTTTTTTTCTGATAGGGATTTGCCAACATATACGTTTTTTTACGCAAAAAATTGGTCAAATCTTCTAACTCAGGATATTCGTTTTGGTCGTTTACCGAGATAGCATGACCAATTCTAACTTTAATAACTCTTTTTTCCTGTGAGAAAAGTTCGCTAGGTAATTTTGCCGTTCTCAAAGTTCCATGAATCGCAGATAGTTTATAAAACAAACGGCTATTACGTGCATGAAAATATACCGGAACAACTGGAACTTTAGCTTTTTGAACCAATTTCATCACAGCGGGTTCCCATGGCCGGTCTACAATACTTCTTCCATCTTTATGGGTTGACACTTCCCCGGCAGGGAAAATACCTAATGGCTGTCCTGATTTTACATGCAAAATGGCATCTCTTAAACCGGCATAACTTGACTTTGCCTCTTTTCGATCCTCAAATGGATTTACAGGCATGATATATCGCTTAAGCGGAATAAAATTATGAAGTAAAAAATTAGCAATTATTCTATAGTCAGATCGATGCTCTAACATTAACTTGAGCAAAAGAATTCCGTCCAATCCTCCAAGTGGATGATTTGACAACGTAATAAACGCCCCATCCTTTGGTATTCTTTTTAAGTCTTCTTCCGGGATGTCGTATGTAACATTGTATAATTTTAAAACAGCTTTCAAAAAAGCTTCTCCTTTGAGATGACTTATAGCAGCATATTGTCTGTTTACTTTGGATAACCGAGTAACTTTTAGGATAATCCATCCTATAAACGTCCCGATAAAACCCAGTTTATCCAATTGAAGCCCTTTGGCTACTTCTTTTGAGGTGATTATCGCCATTAATACTTTTTTCTGCAAAGGACAAATATAGGGAAATCATTCTATTGCCTTACCTACTGTTTAGCAACCATTTGATAGGTTTCCTTTGTCAATTGTTTTAGTAAAATATCCTTATTTTGTTCTAATTGAGTAATCGCATTTTGATCAAAATGTCGAATAGTGTATAAGGCTACCTCTTTTTGGTAGCTCACCTTAAATTTTGCACGCAATTGCTGAAGTAAAACTTCAAAAGAATTAAATTTATTATCCAGACATACCGAAAAACTTATTGCAGAGTTCTGAATCAAGTCCACTTTAAGCTGATGGGTGTGAAAAAGATTAAAAAGTTCACTTATATTATCTTCAACAATAAAACTGAAATCTCTGGCGGATAGGGATAGTAAAATTTGATTTTTCTTTACAATATAACACGGAACCATAGGGTCTAGCGGCGCTCCTTTTTTGACCGTAGTTCCGCTCCCGTTTGGTTTGAGGAATGATTTAACATATAACGGAATCTCTTTGCGCTGTAATGGTTGCAGTGTTTTGGGATGAATTACAGAAGCGCCGTAAAAGGCTAATTCTATAGCCTCTTCATAGGATATATGAGAAAGTAGCCGAGTCGTTTCAAACACTCTGGGATCTGCATTGAGTACTCCTGGTACATCTTTCCAAATGGTTACATTATCTGCACCAAGACAGTATGCCAGAATACTTGCCGTATAATCACTGCCTTCTCTGCCCAGTGTCGTAGTAAAATTGTTGGCGTCAGATGCTATAAACCCTTGCGTTAGATAACAGGTGTCTGGTGTCAATAGGGTACTAATCTTATCCTGCGTTTCTTGCCATTGCACTCCTGCATCCCGATACACCGAATCAGTCTTGATGAGTTCTCTCGCATCAATCCATTTGTTCGTATAACCGGTATAATTTAAATATGCGCTTAGAATAGTTGAAGAAAGTAACTCTCCATATCCAATAATTTGATCGTAGATAAAATCATACTGTGTTGATTTATTTCTGGAAAGTGTCGTCTGCATATCCTCAAATAGACTTTCAATCCCCGCTATTACTGAATTTCTATTTTGCTCAAAAAGATCGTCAATAATGCCAATATGATACCTTTTGAGATCATGTATCAGGGTTTCAAGTATCTTATCATGGTCCAGATATGCTTTCAGGATTAACTCGATCGCATTGGTGGTCTTACCCATAGCAGAAATGACAATAACCAGAGGTTCGCCATTAAACATCGCTAATACTTTTGCCACATTCTTTACCCCTTCTGCATCTTTGGTCGATGCTCCGCCAAACTTAAAGACCTTCATACCTATAACTTAATCTGCGAATTTTTTAGACACAAACGCCTGCAAGCCTTTTTTGTCCATTTGAGCTAAATACCAATCCTTTAGTAAAACAGCACCGCTTTTTTCGTAAAAGTCTATCGCCGTTTTGTTCCAGTCTAATACTACCCACTCTACTCTGCGTACTCCCTTAAAATCAGCAAATCGCATCACCTCTGCATACAATGCACTACCTATTCCCGTGCCTCGCATTGAAGAAGTTACAATTAGATCCTCTAGATGAATTGAGCGTCCTTGCCAGGTAGAAAACCTATAATAAAAAATAGCTGTCCCCACAATTTCGCCCTTCACTTCAGCTACAATGCATTGAAAAAGTGGATGCTCACCAAATCCTTCAGTTACTAATTCTTTTTCATCAATTTCCACAGCATTCGGTTCTTTTTCAAATGCAGCCAATTCGCGAATTAGCTTCAAAACTTGAGGCATATCCTCAGGGGTTGCATTTCGAATAGAAAAATCCATAGTCTAAATTTTTTCAAAGCTATAAAAACTTGGGTAATTTTAAGCGCTTTGATCCACATGATGTTATAAAACATGGCAGAATAAAAATTTAGTGTTTAATTTAGATTTCGAAAACGTTGTAGTTAGTCAAAAAATAATACTTTTGCCAAAAAGCAACACAACCATGTCCAGAAACAATCAAACGCTAGGAGAATTTATAATTGAGAACCAAAATGATTTTCCGTATGCAAGTGGTGAACTATCTCGACTCATAAACTCCATTCGACTGGCCGCAAAAATGGTAAATCACGAAGTGAATAAGGCCGGATTAGTTGATATTACGGGAGCGATCGGAGAAACCAATATACAGGGTGAAGATCAACAAAAACTAGATGTGCTGGCAAATGAAACATTTATCAACACCCTAACTAACCGAGAGATTGTTTGTGGTATTGCTTCTGAAGAAAACGATGATTTTATTACTATTAAGGGTCAAAAAAATGATCACCGTAATAATTATGTGGTGCTTATGGATCCACTTGATGGAAGCTCCAATATTGACGTCAATGTATCAGTAGGAACTATTTTTTCGGTGTACAGGAGAATTACACCTACAGGAACGCCTGTAACATTAGAAGATTTCTTGCAACCCGGTAATTTACAAGTAGCAGCAGGGTACATCATTTATGGTACTTCGACAATGCTTGTCTACACTACCGGTCACGGTGTTAACGGATTCACCTTAAATCCGGCACTTGGAACTTATTATCTATCTCATCCCAACATGAGATTTCCTGAAGACGGACAAATTTATTCGGTTAATGAGGGTAATTATGTGCATTTTCCACAAGGAATCAAAGATTACATCAAATATTGTCAGGAAGAAAAGGATGATCGCCCTTACACTTCGCGTTATATCGGTTCGCTGGTGAGTGATATTCATCGCAATATGATTAAAGGAGGCATTTATATGTACCCGAGCACCTCCAAATCACCTAAAGGAAAACTCAGACTCTTATACGAATGTAATCCAATGGCATTTATTGCCGAACAAGCCGGTGGTAAAGCAAGTGATGGTGTAAGACGCATTATGGATATAAAGCCAACTGAACTTCATGAACGTACTCCTTTTGTTTGTGGAAGTAAAAATATGGTAGACAAAGTAGAGTCCTTTATGAAAAAGTAAATTGAGCTTTATTTTTTCATATGAATTGCAACTTATTTTCAAAAGCATGTAGTAATTATACAAGTGTTTATCTATTCACGCCTTATTTTTAAAATTTTATAGCTAATTTTACAAGAAGCGTATTGAAAAACCTAAAAACCATCACACATGGCTAAAGAAAATAAAGCTATCGAATCTCCCCAGAATGAAACTGATGCTGCGACTTCAAAAATTGAAGCTATAAAAAATCTCATCTTCGGGGAGAATATTGTAGCTTATGACTCTGAGTTTGATGCAGTAAAAAAAGACATACTTACTAAAAGGAAAGAGTTAGAGGATCTAGTTCAGGATACTCGAAAAGAGCTATTACAGGCTATTGATAACTTGAGTACTGATGTCAATATCAGAATTACAGATCTCGAAGATACACTCGCCGACAATGTAGCTACTTTGGAGTCCAAAAAAGTGGATAAGAAAACACTTGGTGATTTGTTGATTGCTATGGGAGAGAAAATTAATCAAAAATAATATAACTTATCCGCTAATATGGACGAGCAGGATAAATTAATACTCTTAAAAAAACTTCTTCTCACAGAGGAGAATGAGTTTGCTCAGTCTATAGCCAAGAAAGTAGAGGAGCTCAATACGATTGTCCACAAAAAAAACGAACTTTCTAACAAAGTAGATCCAATCATAGATGATAAGTTGGAAGAATTTGTAAAAGAAATTCCAAAAACTCTGGGACCAACCATAACCGAAGCGCTTAAGGAAGAAATAAAAAATTCACAAGATGCCGTGGTGGATGCCCTTTTTCCTATTATCGGAAAAATGATTAAGAAATATATTGCTCACGAAATGAAATTACTGAGCGAGAATATTAGCAACAGAACCAAAAGCGCATTTTCATTCAAAAAATGGCTCCGAAATACGAAAGCAAAAGCTAGCGGAGTCAAATCCGGAGATATGGCAATTTCTGATTACGGCAAGCCTAAACTCATACAGATGTTTGTTATTGAAAAGGAATCTGGTTTACTAATTGCAGAATACAGTCCGTTATCACAAGGAACTATAGACAAAGAAATGATTGCCGGTATGCTTACCGCAATCAAAAGTTTCGTTGAAGACGCTTTTCAGGGAGGTGATCAAAATCTGGAAATGATAGAATACGAACTTCACACCATTCATATCCAAAATTTCTACTCGTACTATATAGCGGCTGTAATTGCCGGCTCATATAGTATGATGTTCAAAGAAATTCTCGAAGATCAAATACTGGATTTCGCACAACATCACATCTCCAGAAAAGATTTAGAAGACAGTACACTCTTTACCAAAAAACTAAAAAAACATTTTGCAGATGACATCGTCTAAAAAAGTAGTGCTCCTAGGGCATTTCGGAGTAGGTAAAACCTCGTTATTTCGACGGTTTATTGACAATGCTTTCTCAGAAGACTATAAAGTAACATTGGGAGTCCAAATTAAGAAAAAAGTGGTCGAATTGCCCAATGGAAAAGAGCTTTCCATGATTATTTGGGATACCGAAGGTCATACAGATATCGAAGATACCCGTAAATCTTATTTATTAGGCTCTCATGCTTTTATTTATGTTTTTGACATCACGAGAGAAGAAACCTATAAAAATATTCACGAAGACTTAGCGTACCTGACTAATATCCATTCTAAAGTATTGATCAAAGTAATCGGTAACAAAATAGACCTGATCAAAGAAAAGACAGCAAAAGATCAACTCAAAGCATTAAATATTAATGTTGATTGCTTTACAAGTGCCAAAACCAATAAGAATGTTCATGAATTCTTTTTGGACCTTGCTAACGAACTAACGTCTTAACTTATGAAATCACAGGAAGAAGCTAGACCTTTTCATCAAAAAACACAGCATATTTCTATACAATATGACGGTACAATTACCTTTACTGAAGGTGCACTGTTCAAACTCAAAAAAGGTATGTCGCTTTTTGAAATGCATCCTTTTTTTGAAATTATACCCAGTCTAATTGATGAGCACAAGAATACAAAGACCTCTGTAGATCATAATTTTGCGTGTATCCACTTAAACGATGACGATATAGAAAGAATCTGTGATGTCACCTTAACTATATCTTCGTATGGTATTGAAGTTCTGATTTTTGATTATACTCAAAAATACAACGAACTGCATACGGTAGCACAACAAAAAAATGAATCTATTCTACTAGCGCGCGCACTGGAATTGAGAAATAAGTATCTTTTAGAAAAAGAAGAGTTTAAAAATAGCTTCATTGCAAATATTAATCACGAAATCAGAACGCCTCTTACCTCTATTCTGGGTTTTGTCGAAATATTAGAGAAAACCAAATTGGATTTTGAGCAAGAAGAATTAGCTCGAATTATTAAACGAGAAAGCCTTCACCTCAATGCATTGATTGATGACATGATCGATATTTCGAACATTGAATCAGGGAAGCTTCGAGTAACCGAAGAACGTTTTTCTATAAAAGAATTGCTAAAAGGATTTGAAAAGACCTATAATAAAGTAGCTGAGAACAAAGGTCTTGCCTTTACAATGACTTATGAGGATTCAATAGCTGACTATGTAATTGGCGATGCTACCAGAGTCTATCAAATTTTAAACAACCTGCTCAATAATGCTTTTAAATTTACAGAAACTGGAAAAGTGACCTTGACCGCTTCTAAAAATTATCAACGAGGTAATAAAACTAGCGTAAGTTTTAAGATTGAAGATACAGGTTTAGGTATCATTCCGGAGAATTTAGATGCTGTTTTTGACCGTTTCTCACGGTTTAATCAAGATAAAAAAATTGCGGGTACCGGTTTGGGGTTAGCCATTGTAAAAAATCTTATTGATCTATTACAAGGTGATATAAAAGTGACCAGTGAAGTAGACAAAGGTTCTATATTTTCACTAAAACTACCATTTGGCATTGAGATCGGTTCCAAAAGTCCGGAGCGCAAGAAAAAATCTTATACACTACCCAAACGAGATAAGAAATTCAGAATATTAGTGGTAGAAGACGAAGAATCCACACAGTATCTGGTTATGAAATTACTTATCAAAGAGGGTGATTTTTTTGTGGATATAGCTATGAATGGAGAAATGGCTATTAATTTTGTAGAAAAAAGAGCCTATGATCTTATTTTGATGGATCTACAATTGCCTACCATAGACGGTTACAAAATAACCAAACAGATACGCACTAAATATGGAGACAAAGTAATTGCAGAAGTTCCAATCATTGGATTTACTGCTAATTCTAAAGAGGGCGAACGAGAACGTTGTCTTAAAGCCGGAATGGATGATTTTATCACGAAACCTTTTGAACAACAAGATCTACTCTATAAAATCACAAAACAGATCGCAAAAAAAGCTGCCCAATAGGCAGCTTATCACTGTAAATTTTATATACCGTAATCGTATTAACGATTCATTGTTTTAATTTCTTCGGCGAAGGTATCGTTGTCAACTCCCTGTTCTACCAGACTAAGAGCCTTATCTACAACATACTTTACATTATCTGACTTAAAACCAAGTCCAACACATAATTTCTCTAACAATACTACCTGATTTTCACCTTTGATATGATCAGCATATACCATACGCGCTAAATCATATAAACGCTCTAAACGAACATCATAACTAGAGGGTGGATTAATAGGATGCTTCGCATAATCTTTTAATATCTCACGATAATCGTTTTCAGAAATGTCCAGATTTCTAGCTAATCTATCCAAAAAGGCTTTTTCATCATCAGTTATTACATTATCGCTCATGGCGACTCTTACGATAGAAGCAAAATGATCCTGATTTCTTTTCTGAAATCCGCTATCAAATAAATCAGATATAGACATTGTAGTAGTTGTTTAATTTTCCGCAAATATAAGTAAACTACCCACCTTTTAAAATTTAATTATTTTGTTTTTATACGAACTAGAATGAATATATAAACTTAGCACTATTACAACCTAATGTTACAGCTTGAGGCAGCCCTGAATTCAACAAAATATAAAGAAGTATTAAAGTTGTTTAAAAATCTCTTTTTCAGGTTAATCTTTTGCTAAACACTTTCTCTAACCTTTACACATTCAGTATTTTCAATATTCAATCAACACTAAGGTGTTCCTATGAAAAAACCCTTACTTCAATTTACCGAAAAAGGCATCTATTGTGATGCTGCAAAGGTCTATTTGGATCCCTGGAAACCCGTGGATCATGCAATCATTTCTCATGGTCATGCAGACCACAGTCGCTGGGGTCATAAAAAATATATAACCCACCACACCAATGTGCCCATTATAAAACACAGACTTGGTGATATTAATGTAAGCGGAAGAGCTTTTAACGAGCCTTTTATGATTAACAATGTAAAATTCAGCCTGCATCCGGCGGGTCATATTATCGGAAGCTCACAAATACGGGTTGAGCATCAGGGAGAAGTTTGGGTCTTTACCGGAGATTATAAAACTGAAGATGATGGTATTGCAGTTCCTTTTGAACCGGTTAGGTGTCATACCTTTATTACCGAATGCACCTTTGGACTCCCTGCATTTAAGTGGACACCCCAAGATGAAGTTATGCATAACATCAATACGTGGTGGTCACAAAATCAAGCCGAAGGTAAAACCTCCATCCTTTTTGGCTATTCACTTGGGAAAGCACAGCGGCTCTTAAAATACCTAGATCCGTCAATTGGCAAAATATATACCCACGGTGCTATAGAAAACATGACTGAAGTGATTCGGCCCATGATTGATTTTCCCGCAACGACCCGTATAACCCGTGAAACTAAAAAAGAAGAACTCTTAGGAAACATCGTTTTAGCGCCACCAAGTGCACATGGCAGTACTTGGATACGCAAAATGGTACCTTATGTGACGGCATCCGCCAGTGGCTGGATGGCTTTTCGCGGAGCGCGAAGAAGACGTGCCATTGACAAAGGTTTTGTATTATCCGATCACTGTGATTGGCATAGCCTGTTAACTGCTATAGAAGCCACGGGAGCTACTAAAATAATTACCACCCATGGATACACGGATATATTCTCGCGATATTTAAGAACTATCGGATATGACGCCCGCACAGAAAAGACACAGTACGAAGGAGAATTGGCAGAAATGGAAAGCAAATCTGAAACCGAAGATGCCGTATGAAAAATTTTGCCGACCTCATCAAAACCCTCGATAGTACGAACAAAACAACTTTAAAAGTTGCGGCTTTAGCTAATTACTTTGAGAAAGCATCTGATCAAGATAAGGTTTGGACCATAGCAATTCTATCGCATCGTCGTCCACCCAGGCCGGTAAACACTACCTTGTTGCGAGCTTGGGCATCAGAATTAGCCAACATTCCGCTGTGGTTGTTTGAAGAATCCTATCATATTGTTGGTGACTTGGCCGAAACCATTGCACTTGTGATTCCGCCTTCCACACAAACCTCAGAAAAAAGTCTAACACAGTTTCTTGAAGAAATTTTAGCGCTAAAAAAACAAAGCGAAGAAGAAAAGAAGGCATATCTTTTTGATAACTGGACAAACCTGAATTACTATGAACGTTTTGTCTTTTCAAAACTTATTACCGGAAGCTTCAGAATTGGCGTCAGTCAAAAATTAATGACACGAGCATTAGCGCAAGCAACCGCCATAGACGAGGATATCCTGGCGTACAAATTGATGGGAAGCTGGGATCCCAATACTATTAGCTATCATGATTTAATTTTAGAAGAAAAAGATGCCGATTTTCTATCTAAACCCTACCCTTTTTATTTAGCCTATGCCGTCGAAGATAACGCAAAGAGTCTTGGTCCGATTTCCGATTGGTATGGAGAGCATAAATGGGACGGTATCCGATCTCAGGTGATTATTAGGAAAGGGGAACTCTTTGTTTGGAGTCGCGGTGAAGAATTAGTTACTGACAAATATCCGGAATTTGAATCCTTTGTAGGGGTGATTCCTGATGGGACCGTACTGGATGGAGAAATATTACCGTTTCCGGAAGGGAACATAGGAACTTTTAATGATTTACAGACACGTATTGGCAGAAAGACGGTGTCGAAAGCGCTTTTGGCAAAAACTCCGGTAATTCTGAAAGCATACGATATTTTGGAATGGAAGGGCGAGGATATCAGACAACAGTCATTTGAAGCGCGCAGAACTATCTTAGAGTCATTATATAGAAAAGTGAAAACAATCGAGTCTGAGAATAGTGCTATTCCTTTACATTTATCAGAGACATTATCTTTTGATTCATGGGA
This sequence comes from Aquimarina sp. 2-A2, assembly GCF_045505135.1. Lineage (NCBI taxonomy): Bacteria > Pseudomonadati > Bacteroidota > Flavobacteriia > Flavobacteriales > Flavobacteriaceae > Aquimarina > Aquimarina sp. 2-A2. The sequence continues at coordinate 230,161 of NZ_JBJKFI010000001.1, forward strand.
AGCGGCAGCCTCAGAACGCGAACGCTCCCGAGAGGTAAAATCTGAAGGTTTAATGCTAAAACGAAAAGATTCTCCTTATTTAGTTGGCAGAAAAAAAGGAGATTGGTGGAAATGGAAGGTGGATCCACTAACCATCGATGCGGTACTTACCTACGCTATGCGTGGTCATGGACGCAGATCCAATCTTTTCACAGACTACACCTTTGGACTTTGGAATGAAGACAAAACAGAGCTGGTAACTTTTGCAAAGGCTTATTCAGGTCTTACGGATGCAGAATTTAGGAAGGTGGACCGCTTTATCAAGACGAATACTATAGAACGCTTTGGTCCGGTGCGCAGTGTTACTCCGCAACTCGTATTCGAAATTGCATTTGAAGGAATCGCATTATCAAAACGACATAAAAGTGGTGTTGCCACGCGATTTCCTCGAATATTGCGATGGCGACAGGATAAGAAAATTGAAGAAGCTAACAGTTTGGAAGATTTAAAAGGTTTGATTGTATGAAGCACCCTCTCCGAATTTATCGTGCCTCAAAATTCACCTCTCCCTTCCAAGGAGAGGAGTCAATATTAAAAATGAGTAAATTAAAAGAGAATTTACAAAGACATAAAACTCCTTGCCCTTTTAAGGGAAAGGTGGCTGAACATAGTGAAGTCGGAAAGGGTTTACAACAAACTATAAATACAAATGAAAAAAACTCATGACAAGCCCGAATTAAAAACCTTTCGAAAAGATTTAAGGCAAAATCTTACTTCTGCAGAAGCTTTTCTATGGAAAGAGCTTCAACAGCGTAACTTGGAAGGTCGAAAATTCAGAAGACAGCATAGTATTGAAAATTTAATTGTAGATTTTTATTGTGCAAAAGAGCAACTGGTTATCGAATTGGATGGAGACATCCACATGAATTCTTCAGCAGAAGAAAAAGATGAAAAAAGAAATAAAAAATTGCGCACTCTTGGACTTACAATACTACGTTTTGAAAATAAAATGATATTTCATCATTTGTCTTCAGTTTTACAGGAAATAAAAGATCATTTTTCAGTCCATGCTACACCTCAAAAAAATGAATCGTAAAGAACTCCTTACTATTGCAGAAACTTGGTTCTCTGATCAGGGATGGGAACCTTTTCCCTTTCAAAAGCAAAGCTGGAACGCTTTTTTGAGTGGCAAGCATGGTTTGTTAAACGCACCCACCGGCAGCGGTAAAACTTATGCACTCTGGTTTCCTGTTGTTCTTAACTACATCAAAAATAATCCAGACTATAAAAAAAACCATCCGAAAGGTCTAAAAGCTATTTGGATCACTCCATTACGTGCACTCTCGCAAGAAATAAAACAAGCGGCAGAACGTGTAGCTCAAGGTTTAGGTACACAACTCACCGTAGGTATCCGCTCCGGAGACACCTCCCAAAAAGAACGGGCAGCACAAAAACGAAAAATGCCCGATTTATTGATTACAACTCCAGAAAGCTTGCAACTCTTGCTAGCCTCCAAAGGGTATGATAAAACTTTTAAAGATTGCTCAGCGATTATTATTGACGAATGGCATGAACTTCTAGGAACCAAAAGAGGGGTTCAAATAGAATTAGCTTTATCCCGACTAAAAGCAATTACCTCAACCATGAGAATTTGGGGAATTTCGGCCACCATCGGTAATTTGGAACAGGCTAAAGAGGTATTATTAGGGTATAACACTCCTGCTTTGGAGAATTCTGTACTTATCCGCGCAAATTTAAAAAAGAAAATTGTTGTAAAAAGTATTATTCCCAAAGAAATGGAGACCTTTCCCTGGCGCGGGCATCTGGGAATTCATTTGCTGGATGATGTGATCCCGATTATTAAGAATAGTCGCACCACTCTCCTCTTTACAAATACGCGAAGTCAATGCGAGATCTGGTTTCAGAGAATCTTAGATAAATATCCGGAGTTTGCGGGAGAGATGGCGATGCACCATGGTAGTATCAATAAAGAAACTCGACTTTGGGTAGAGTCCGCGATACGTAATGAAACACTTAAAGCCGTCGTCTGTACCTCCAGTCTTGATTTGGGCGTAGACTTTGCGCCGGTAGAAACCATCGTTCAAATTGGAGGTCCCAAAGGGGTCGCTCGCTTTTTACAACGGGCAGGACGTAGTGGCCACCAACCGGGTAAAGTTAGTTTGATCTATTTTTTACCAACCCATGCCATTGAACTGATTGAGGCTTCTGCTTTGCAAAAAGCCGTAAAACAAAACGCCGTCGAAGATCGTATTCCGCATCTTAACAGTTTTGATGTACTGATTCAGTATTTGGTTACACTGGCCGTTTCTGATGGCTTTTATCCTAAAGAAATTTTTGAAGAAGTCCGTCAAACGTTCTGTTTCCAGATGCTCACAGAAGATCAGTGGGCTTGGGTACTCAACTTTATAACGCTGGGCAGTCAATCTTTGCAAACCTATGACGAATATAAGCGTGTTGAAGTGGAAGAAGATGGTAGGTTTAAAGTGACCAACCGCGGTGTTGCTATGCGACATCGTCTGCAAATAGGTACTATCGTTGGAGATGCAGCGCTCACGGTAAAATATCAAACCGGTGGTTATATTGGTACTATCGAAGAATTTTTTATTTCTAAACTTACGCGCGGAGATGTTTTTACCTTTGCCGGGCGTAATCTTGAATTCATTCGAATTAAAAACATGCAGGTGCATGTTCGCAATTCAACAAAGAAAACAAACAGAGTACCGAGTTGGTCGGGCGGTCGTATGACCTTTTCGGCACAAATGAGTGAATTACTGCGTGAAGAGTTATATCGTGTAAGTTCTGAAGCAGCGGGTGAAGCGCTCCCCTTGTCCAAAGAACTAAAAGCGTTGTCTCCTGTTTTTGAAAGACAACGTAGAGAAAGTATCATCCCCGGACCGGGGCAATTTTTGATTGAAACCTTCAAAACCAGAGAGGGCTATCATCATATTTTTTATCCTTTTGAGGGACGTTTTGTTCATGAAGCTATGGGAAGTCTTCTCGCCTATCGCATAAGTTTGCTGTTTCCGGTTACTTTTTCTATCGCATTCAACGACTACGGATTCGAGTTACTATCAGACCAACCGGTTGATATGCAGGAGGTGATTGATAACAATCTGTTCTCTTCAGAATATTTAAAGCAGGATCTGCAAAAAAGTCTCAACGCAACGGAAATGGCACGACGTAAATTTAGAGATATTGCTGTCATTGCCGGATTAGTGTTTACGGGTTACCCTAATAAAATGATCAAAATGAAACATTTACAATCCAATTCGCAGTTGTTATTTGATGTTTTCAGGGATTATGAAGCAGATAATATGTTGTTTCAGCAAGCTTTTGTCGAAACTTTTGAGCATCAGTTAGAAGAAGGTCGCTTGCATCTTGTTATGGAGCGCATACAGTCACAAGAAATTATTTGGAAAGCGTGCAAGAAAGCGACTCCATTTTCTTTTCCGATTATTACGGATCGCTTACGCGAAAAGTTATCCAGTGAAAAATTGGCCGATCGGATCAAAAAGATGACTGCAATCCTACTGAAAAAGTAACTTTTCAATTTGTATCTTTGTAAAAAGTGTATTAATGAATATTTCTGAACTTCAAAATGATATTATTAAGCGTGTTCTAAGTCTGCAAGATGAGCAGACCTTGACCATGCTCAAAAAGATCTTGTCTAATTCTGCAGAAGAAACACCCTATACTTTATCTGATTTTGAAAATCAATTAGTGTCAGACAGTATTTCAGCTTACAAAGCGGGAAATGTAGTGGATAATGATCAAGTCTTTAAAGATAATGATGCATGGCTAGAAAAGTAGTCTGGACATCAAAAGCGATCTCCATTTTTCACGAGATTTTAGCTTTTTACGTGCGCCGGAATCAATCCAAGACGTACAGCCGTAAACTTAATAAAGAGATCAATATTCTCATTAAACAATTAGTAGAATTCCCTTACTTGGGAAGGGTAACAAATATTCCTGCTGTACACGTACGAATCATTAAACATTATAAAATATTTTATCAAATAACTTCTTCAGAAATTATCATTCACTTAGTTTGGGATACCAGACAAGATCCATCTAAATTTCCACTTTAATTATTATAATGCCAGATTCCTATAAAATTTTAAATAATACCTTTAGCTTTCATCCGTGTGGTGGATTGTATTGGCAAGAAACCGATATGCTACTTATTGCGGATGTCCATTTGGGAAAAGTCTCACATTTTAGAAAACATGGAAGTGCCGTACCCCAAAAGGCTATTCAGAAAAATTTTGATCGCCTTGATGCAATTATCAAACAATTTGATCCGGCCGTAATTACTTTTATGGGGGATCTATTTCATAGTAGCCTTAATAGTGAATGGCATTTGTTTGAAACCTGGGTTGCGAAGCATCAGAATCGTAAAATGGTACTCATTGCAGGGAATCACGATATCATTTCGCCGCTCAAGTACGAAACCTTAAAAATTCATATCAGTGATGAATGGGCCATTGGTACTTTCTTGTTGACACATCATCCCGAAACCCGAGCGGGTTTCTTTAACTTCTGTGGTCATATACATCCCGGTGTCAGGTTACAAGGGTTAGGTCGACAAGTACTCAAATTACCTTGTTATTTTAAAACGGCAGATCAAATGATTCTTCCTGCCTTTGGTGAATTCACAGGACTCTATATGCTTACTCCCGAAGCAACTGATGAGGTTTTTGCTTTGACCAAAGACGAAGTGATTAAAGTAAACTAACACAGGTGTTAAACTCCTCACAATTCCTCCTTCTAGATGGTAAATTAAAAAAGCTTCCTTAACTTTCTGTATTCTTATATATTCTATTCTATGCAGAAAAAATTATCCATTCTTAATCTTATTTCAGTAGTACTGGTTATTGCAGTGAATTATGCAGCACAGGTTTTAAGACTTAATAATACCACTATTGGAGAGCTTAGTCAACAATATGAAAATTTATTCACACCGGCAGGATACGCTTTTTCTATTTGGGGGATAATTTTTATTAGTTTATTAGCCTATGCAGTATTTCAGATACGTCGAGCATTTTTTAGCACTAAGAAATCAGGTTTTATTATTGCAACCGGCTACTGGTTTTTTATAGCAAATCTGCTTAATGTAGCCTGGGTACTCGCCTTTACTTATGAATACACCGGGGTATCTGTTCTAATTATGTTTGGATTGCTTTTTTCGTTACTTAAGATCATCCTTAAAACGAACATGGAACGTTGGGATGCGCCTATTGAAATCATCGCACTCGTTTGGTGGCCAATTTGTTTATATAGTGGCTGGATCGCCGTTGCTTCTATTGCAAATACCGCGGCGTATCTGGTTAAAATCGGTTGGAATGGTTTCGGCTTATCAGAAGTAACCTGGACGCTAATCATGATTATAGTCGCTGTATTGGTCAACTTGTTTATGATTGTAACCCGCAATATGAGAGAATTCGCCCTGGTAGGCGTATGGGCATTGGTTGCAATTTATATGAAGCAACACGAAGCCTACCCTTCTATTGGTACGGTAGCGCTTATAGGTACTATCGTACTCGCACTTGCTGCAGCGATTCACGGGATCAAGAATCATGAAACCAATCCCGGTAAAAAATTAATGGAGCGGTTAAAAAAGTAGTGTTTCGAGCTCTATTATGTTCTATAAAAGAATATCACTAACAGATAGTAAATATTAGCATAGCCTTGTCACCTCCAGCAGAGTCGCGAGGTCGTCAAATAATATATTATAGATCCTGTTTCCCCTGGTTCCTGTGCCTTCCTCTTTATCATACATTTTATCTTCAATTTTTAATAATTAGCCACCAGCCGACCCTTTTAGGAACTTTTTTAAAGTTTTTTTTCTATACATACACATCAACTATTCTTTTTTTAACTTTTAAGTAACAGATTAGTAATTTAGTCACTACCAGATCCAATCAGAAAGTTACTTAGTTTTACTTAGCACAAAAACATTGTGTTTACATTGCTATAAATTCTTAAAACTAACCCTATGAGTTTTTCAAAATTATCCCAGTACACGCGTACCCTGCTTACGGGTATCTTTATTACGTTATCATTTATTTCTTGTGAAAAGGACTCGCTTTATCAGGCAGAAGAAGTACAAGAAATTCAAGAAGTAAAAGAAACCTCAGACACATCACTACAAAAAAATGCAAGTTTTTTACGACAGCAAGAAAGCCTTGGTGGACATACCATAGAGCGTCATGTGGCCAAATCAACAACATATTTACAAAACCGTCTCAACACCAGTTCTATTAGCGCCGCTAGTACGTTTAACGAGCTTAACCAAGCAGGACAAGTAATCGTTAACGCTATAAATGCGAATAGCAGTAGAGTCAACAGTTGGTTAAATGGTAGCGGATCCAGACTTACACTTAATTACACGCATCATAGAAATATTGGAGTCGTATTGCGTAGAGGACAGTCAAACCCTACTCCTTCAAGTCGATTCTTGGTAGTGTTACAAAAACGCTCAAATGCTCCTAACGGATATTATGTACTAACATCTTATCCTAACTAAATATTTACCTGCATACAATGAATCCGAAATCAGCGGTGATGCTTACCTTTGATTTCGGATTTTTAATTGTCACAAACAATGTTACACGATAACTACCGCTATCTCTATCAATTTTTTACCGGATATTTTCCCGAAGCGGATTTAGATGGTCTTACAGATGAACAAGTAGTACAACTCTTTATCAAAGAAAATGAAGAAACGATTATAGCCAGTACCTATAAAGAGTTAAAACAGGTTATAAATGACAAAGCGGTATGGAGCGAAATTGCTGAGGCCGCAAATCGCTATTTTGAAAGTGAATCTGCGTTACACACATGGTTAGTAATAATTGCAAAACAGTTTACCATATAATGTAATCAATACGGCACTTGTAAGAAAGATCATTTAAGAGCTTTCAGCCCATTATTAATCCTCTCACCATAGATTCCAGGTAGTTCAATGAGATCCAAAAGGTTTCCTGTAACAGTCAGCTGTCGCTCAGCGCAAACACACGATACTCCAGTAAGGTATAATCACTTTCCGGCGAGGTGTTTGTATCGTCCGGGGAGTGTATTGTTTACCAGAGATTTGACGAAAGTTCAAAAAGAATTGAAAATCGGACTTAATAGTTTGTTGGCCTATGAACAAAGTTTTTAAAATGAGGGGGCGTTAGATAGCTAATGATAATTATATTCTGGTGTTAAAATTTAAATTCAGCATTAAGAACACCCTTTCCGACTTCACTTCATTCAGCCACCTTTCCCTTAAAAGGGAAAGGAGTAGTTTTAAACTTTACATTTACTAGTTCTATCTAACAATAATATTTGCTTCGTCACTAACACTGATATTTCTATAGAGCTATAGAAAATGTGATAAAGATTGCATACAAAATGAAAACAACGTGTCGATATAACTAGCAAATTTTAATTCATATCTAAATAATACAATTTTGCTGACTCTTCAATTTCAGTACCAATGTTAGCATCAAACTTAAAATTATAAATAACCCATTTATCATCTGGTTTATAAAAGTGAAAGGTATATCGTATGGGCTGTCTGTCGAATTTAACAAGATAACTCAGTAAAAAATAACTCTCTGCGAGTTTTTTTTCTGTAATCAATTCGTATCCATAATATTTCCCAACATAGTCTTCGTTTAAACTCTCTAGCTGACTTTTTAAATTTGTAATCGCATCTGTTGCTCTTTCCATCCATTTGTTGGTTGAATATAACTTGTCCAATGCTTTGGATGCCCCATCGTTTTTGTAATCAATAAAAAATTCTTCTACAATTTCTTTAGGATTGGTTTGAGCTTCTAAGTTGACAAATCCTGCCAAAAGTAATATAATGGTAATGCTACTCAATTTTGTTTTGAAATTCATGTTTTTTTGTTTTGAAATTTATTTGAGACTCAATGAAATATGATTTTATAATTTTAAGTATTTATAATCGATCTTTTAGTGCTTCTCATGAAAAATCACGCGTGAAAAACTTTTGACTTTCTAAATCATCATGTCTTTTTATATAGTACTCAATCCTCTACTACAATCGAGGGGTGAAATTAATAAATTCGTTCAACTAAGGCTAGTTCAATTAAAGCATTAAGCCTTATAATATATCAAAAACCACCTCAGCATCTATAAATAGTGTCCCTCGGGAGCTTTTAGGTCTCCGGGGAGGATCAAGAACCATCCTGCGAAGACTAGTCATGTTCCAGTAAGGTATAATCACGTTCCGGCGAGGTTTTTGTATCGTCCGGGGAGTGTATACACTGCTCCTGCGATACATTGCTCCCTTCCGGGGAGCTTTATAACGCTTCCATGGCGGCAGGACAAAGTATCCGATACCATGGAACAGTTACTACCCTCGCAGGAGCGTATTAAAAATACGCAGGAAGACCTGTACGTGTCCCGGGAAGCTACCAAATGTGCCCCGCGACGTATAACATACTCGCCGGAGTAACAATTTGTGTTACCGGAACGTGATTTTTATAAAATTATCGTTGGTAATAGCGGCTTACATAGCCTTGATACCGTTCGGGTTGTTTTCTGAAAGCATATTTACCGGTTTGACGAATCTCGTCTACTGATTCTTTGAGATGGGTGTACGCTCTATCCCGCGTCACTTTTGCTTCGCTGTTATCCATTGCAGAACCATTAGCTTTGGCAAGTAATTCTGCCATAGCATCGGCATCTGTGGCTGCTTTGTCCAATAAGGTGTTATCAAACTTAATTGTTTTAAGCAGGTCAGCGTTCCCTTTACCTAAGGCACTAAGATCACTTAGATCCTGAATCATATCGGCATGACCTGTGCCATCTGCTACTTCGCCGACACGACGTACGAGATCACTACGTTTACGAAACGCAAAGCGAAACGCCTGCAGCAGCTCATTACGTAGCGCATAAGCATTTGGGGATTGCTCATCCCACTCTTTTTGAGCTTCTTCACGATTATAGCGCTCGAGGTACCATTGTGATTGTGCATAGCGCAAGGCTCCTGCACGTACTGGCAAATCGGTTACATACGTTTTTAAATCAAGACCGACGTTGGTGAGAGCTTCTTGGTCTTCGCTTGCCCAGTGGTACAGATCCTCTGCCTCTTGCAAGGCGGTATCTATGGGTAATCCCGGAGTTTGAATTTGGTCATTAGTAATTTTTGCAAGCACTGCTTGCTTGCTGTCATAATTGTCTTTTGACATACCGTTTTGGTTTTAAAAGTGAATAATTAAGTTTGAAATTTATCTTTACGTGGGGTATGTTTCTAAAGGTGTTTGTTGGTTAAAGGATTTGATTTCAAGAAATCAAAGCTCAGGTGGAAAATGTTTTTTCAAGTATTGTATGTTCTTAGGGTTAAACTGGATAAAATTTAAAGCTCTATTTATGAAATCCGATATTTTAAAACATTCGTTTGCCTTACTTTTCAAACCCTTATTATTGTAAACCTTTAAAACTGTTTGATAATCTCTGGCTTCAACAACATTCATTAAAAATTTTACTCTCTCAGAATACCATTCTTCAATTTTTATTTGGTCCACAAACTTTTTGTAGTTTTTATTCAAACTATCAAGATTTTCGCCTTTACTCATATTACTATCTGTGAAAAAATAATTTATTTTTGCTGCAACATAATGAGATGCTTGTATGCTAATGTCTTTTTCAAACTGATTCATAATTTTATTCTTCAGTTGTTCTAATAAATCTGAAGGGTCTTCTGTTAAACAAATTTGCTTTGCTAGGTCATTGAGAAATTCAAGATCTAATAATAAGTTTTCCACTTCGGACACCTGAATACTAAATATATTATGTTTTTTAAGAGATTTTATACGAGCATCATTATGATGATCCGAATCAATTATCCCAAAAGCTTTCGTTGTTACATTATTCAATTTATTAAATGCTTTCGTATAGTTAATCACATTGAAGCAACCTTCTACCGGAACGATAGTGTATTCAGGGTAAATTAAATTGTAAATCTTTTCGTCTATGTTTTCATCTTTTCCTTCGCAAAAAAGTATATTCTTACGACTACCCAATAATTCCAGAAGTAAAGGCTCAGGTAACTCATCGCTCAAAATGTGTTCAATTTCCCATTTGTCCGGATGTTCGTACGATTTTATCCAAACTTTCTTAGCAGTGGTTCTACTTATTGCAAAATCCAGATCATGAGTCAAATATATAAATATGCAATCTTTTCTTTCTTTCTCTAGAATATCCCACAGTTTTGATAGAATGGTTTTGTGAAGATACATTTCTGGCTCATCGATAATTACAAAACTATGATTTGGTGCTTGCAGTACTTGGGCAGTTAAATATAATATAACTTTTTCACCATCGCTCATTTGATATGCGGGATAAGGATCGCATTCTTGAGATTTTAGTGTAATATTTATCCCGTCATCGCACTCTATTATCCTATGTCCTATTAGTAAATTCCAGATTTTCAACGCTTTGTCTAGAAGTGTTTCCGGCTTCACCCTTGGTATTCTCTCTTTTCCAAAAGAATTGACCCACTTGTTAATTTCTAAGTTATTTTTAGCCAATAAACTATCGAGCAATACCTGAAATTCATCTCCCATGTTTTTTAACGTATCGTATGAAGAATTTCCATATTCAGTACTATACGTCACTTTATTGGTCTTGTCGTTCTCTTGTATATGTAACAATTTCCTCTGTGCATCTAAATGATTTGATATACCGTAAAAGGTTGGAATAATCAATACTTTTTGGGCAGATATTACCACCCCACTATTTGGTAAATATTCTTTCAACTTATTCGATAAACTCGTTTTACCACTTCCATTCGCACCAATAGCGACAATGTTATCAGTAAAAAAGTCAAGTTTGACAAAAAAATTGAAATTGAAATTTGCTCGATTTAAAGAAGATAAAATAGAATGATTGTGATCTTTCATTTTATTTCGAAATAGGTCTTCATTCTCTTTTATAACTGTCGCAGTTGTTGACTGATCGATTATAATAAATGATTTTAATAAACCTGTAATGTCAGAATTAAGGGTACTGGCATAATTCGCAGCCAATGGGAATCTTTCAATAGAATTTTTAAGATCTTCTAAATAGCGAATAGTTGCACCAGCGGTATTTCTGGATTCTGCATCAACTAAGAGATCTGCAACTTCTTTGTATTTAGTAGCAGCTACGTTTAACTTCTCAATACTTTCATTCAACTTATCATTTTTAATCATCTACAACAATTTATTTCTTTAATCTTATCCAGATAAATTAGATTAAATATTCAGTTAAAAAGTTTCGCTCGTCTCAGCTATCACATTAATCGCAATCTTAACCTGTATTTCCGTAATGTTGTGGGGTATTGTGTACTAGGGGTTTGACTAAAGTATAAAAAGAATTGAGAATAGGACTTAAAAGCTTACTAGCCTTATTAACAAAGTTTTTAACATGAGATGGTTAGATCATCGTAATTATAAAATTTTAGAGGCTTTATATTTCAAAGAAACACCCTTTCCGACTTCACTTCATTCAGACACCTTTCCCTTGAAAGGTCAAGGAGTTTTTAGTAGAATAATTGGGAACGATTATATCTTGTGTGATCGATGAAACATGGAGGTCTCGACTCCGCTCGACCTGACAATCCTTTTAAAATCTACTGTTGCAATGTCACTTTGAGCGGAATCGAGAGGTTTTTAAATAGTAGAGTATATGAGAATGTTTTTACAACTTGTCTCTAGTGGCTTCTGACTACGAACTAAAGAACCTTATACCATATATTGAATATCTCCTCCCCAACTAGGATACGTAAAAATCATCTCCTTTAATTTGGTCGTAGTAATGCCTTGCTGAATAGCCATCATAAATAGATTGATAACTTCACCGGCTTCGGGTCCGAGTAAATGGGCGCCTAGAATTTTGTCAGTATCAGTGTCCACAATAGTTTTGTAGGCATAAAACTGTTCGTTTACACGCTTGGCATTATAGAACTTGGCTGCACTGCGATTAAGTACGGTCACATTATCATATTGTTTACGTGCTTCAGTTTCTGATAGACCTACCGAGGCGATGTTAGGTAGTGTAAAGGCTACCGACGGTGTTACGGGAAAACGGACTTTGGTCGAATTACCGTCCAAAATATTCTGTGCTACCACATCACCCTCATTTCCTGAGAAAGGCGTTAACGGCACTGCATGATCAGAAACATCACCGCAGGCATATACGTTTTCATTACTGGTGTTTTGTAAATAGGTGTCAACTTCGATTCCGTTATCATTATACGATACATTGCCTTTTTCCAATGCCAATTCGCTGATAGATGGAATTCTTCCTGTGGTATTAAATACAAGTTCGGCTCTAACGCTGGCCTCTTTGCCATCAACCGTATAGTGTACTCTTTTATTTTTTTGCAGTGCTTCAATGCGTTTTACATTGGCATTAAAGATAAATTTGATTCCGATTTCCTCAGATGCTTTGACCAGATAATCTACCATATCGTTATCAAAAGCTGACAACGGACGTGCGCCACGATCAATCACCGTTACGTCGACACCAAACCGCGATGCCATATGCGCAAATTCCATCCCAATATAACCAGCTCCTATAAAAATCATACTATCGGGTAAACTATCCTGATTCAGGAAATCATCACTCAAAAGGGCAAGATCACCGCCCTCGATATCAAGAGGTCTTGGTATTAACCCTGTGGCAATCACTATTTTTTGTGCAGTCACTGTTTTCCCTTCTACAGACAAGGTCGTCTCATTGATAAACTTGGGAGATTGATGAAAGAGCGTGATATTTTTATCTTTAAGATCATTTTCGGTTGCCGCAGGCACAGCATCTGTAAATGTACATTTAAAGCGTTGGAGATCTTCCCAGGACAGGGTTGGTAGCTTTGTAATCCCTTTATCTTTTAATTTGGTAGCCGATCGCATGACCTCCGTAATCCCTAAAATCACCTTCTTAGGATCACAGCCGCGATTCGCGCAAGTTCCGCCATATTCTCTCCGATCCGCGATAGCGACTTTGAGTCCCTGATCGGCACAAGTTTCGGCCACTACCTGCCCTGCAATTCCACTACCTATTACAAAAACGTCAAACGCTTCATTTTTCATATACTCTGCTTCTTATTTTGATTCAATATCTGCATTTATTATGGAGTAGAATGGGGCTTTAAGCATACTTTAGCATTTGATAAAGTGAATTTTTTGCTTCTTAGTAGTTAACTTGAAGTATTGGTTAATAACTACTGGCCATTGACATGGTTTTTTACGTGATACATCAATATTTTCGATATTCAAAAACACCCTTTCCGACCGCGCTGCGCTTGACCACCTTTCTCTTAAAAGGGTAAGGAGTTTTTTTCATCAACCCTTACTAGTCTTTTAAATCACTAATTTTTCACTATTCTTTCTTTCAATATTAGCTCCTCTCCTTGGAAGGGAGAGGTGAATTTGGAGGTACGATAAATTCGGAGAGGGTGCGTTATACAAAGGTTATTTTTAATCTGTTTTTTGATTCCTGCTTCATATAAGTATCACCCATGCAATACTTTAAAATTTTATTTTTAAACTTTTTCATTTTACATTCGGTATTCGGTATTCAAAAATACCCTTTCCGACCGCGCTTCGCTTAGCCACCTTTCCCTTAAAAGGGCAAGGAGTATTTAGTAGAACAGAGATTGCCTATATGTTATATATTCCTTGAAACATAGAGGTCTCGACTCCGCTCGACTTGACAATTCTTTCAAAACCTATTACTAAAATAACACATCCAGCGGAGTCAAATGTTTGTCAAATAGCGTTATTCCTTGGATCCTGTCTCTCTGGTTCTTGTCTACTCCTACACATCAAATATTTACAGTTCGATAAACAGATGTTAAGAATACGTTTAATGGGATATTTCTTTTCCTACGAAGTTGTAAAGAGTGTTATATTTGCTTTTAAAACCCGAATACGTGAGTAAAATTTCGATCACGCAACTCTATGCACAGTCTCAGCAACAGCTTAAACTGCAAAAGGCGCTATCCGATGCTGAATTCAATATTCATTTACAAGGTCTTATCGGCTCATCCCTTTCTTTTACAATTGCTAATGCATTTAAAGAAGCAGAGCAGCCGTTTCTTTGTGTCTTTAATGATAAAGAAGAAGCCGCGTATTACCTCAATGATCTCGAACAACTATTAGGAGATCAAAATGTACTTTTTTATCCTGGGAGTTATCGCAGACCTTATCAAATTGAAGAAACTGATAATGCTAACGTGCTCCTACGTGCCGAGGTGCTTAACCGTATCAATTCGCGTAAAAGACCGGCGCTGATTATCACCTATCCCGATGCGTTATTCGAAAAAGTTGTTACCCGAAAAGAACTTGAAAAAAATACGCTGAAAATAAAAATCGGCGATACGGTTTCGCTGGATTTTGTTAACGAAATTTTATTCGAATATAAATTTAAACGTGTAGATTTTGTGACCGAACCGGGTGAATTTTCGGTGCGTGGGGGTATTGTCGATGTATTTTCATTTAGTAATGATGAACCTTACCGTATTGAGTTTTTTGGAGACGAAGTAGATACGATTCGGACCTTTGATGTAGAAACTCAGCTATCGACAGAACAGGCTAAAAAAATTACCATCATTCCGAATGTCGAAAATAAATCAATTCAAGATACACGGGAAAGCTTTTTAAAATATATTGCATCAAAAACGGTCATCTTTACTAAAGATCTTGAGGTACTTTCTGCACGTATTGATAAGAATTTTACACAAGCAACCGAGGCTTTTAAAAAATTATCTGACGAAATAAAACGAGGTACTCCCGAGGAGCTTTTCTGTTCTTCTGAAATCATACGAAAACAGCTCTTAGATTTTACTTTGGTCGAATTAGACAAGCGACCGCTGACAAAAGCTGATTATATTGTAAAACACGCTATTAGACCTCAGCCATCATTTAACAAACAGTTTGATTTATTGATTCAGGATCTTAATGAAAATCATGAAAATGGGTATAAAAACTACATTTTCTGCGTTAGTGAACAACAGGCCAAACGTTTTCATGATATTTTTGATGATTCTGATCTGGATGTCAAGCAGTACGAAACGATCGTGTTCTCTGCATACCAGGGTTTTATAGACGACAATGCCAATATCGTTTGTTATACGGATCATCAAATCTTTGAACGTTATCATAAATTCAACTTAAAAAATGGCTACGCTAAAAAGCAGGCGATTACACTTAAAGAATTGACGAATCTGGAAGTGGGGGACTATGTAACCCATATCGATCATGGTATCGGTAAGTTTGGTGGACTGCAAAAAATTGATGTCGAAGGCAAAAAACAAGAAGCCATAAAGCTAATTTATGGGGAGCGTGATATTCTATACCTCAGCATTCACTCGCTTCATAAGATATCAAAATTTAACGGGAAAGATGGTAAACCACCGCAGGTATACAAATTAGGTTCTAAAGCCTGGAAAACCTTAAAGCAGAAAACCAAAGCCCGGGTAAAGCATATTGCGTTTAATTTGATTCAGCTCTACGCCAAACGCCGTACGCAAAAAGGTTTTAAATACGCTCCGGATAGTTATATGCAACATGAGTTGGAAGCATCTTTTATCTACGAAGACACTCCGGATCAAAGTACCGCTACAGAAGCGGTAAAAGCGGATATGGAAAGTGAACGCCCTATGGATCGTTTGGTGTGTGGAGATGTTGGTTTCGGTAAAACTGAAGTTGCCATTCGCGCAGCCTTTAAAGCAGTCGATAACGGTAAACAAGTGGCGGTGTTAGTTCCAACGACGGTACTTGCCTTTCAGCATGCCAAAACCTTTAGAGAACGGCTAAAAGATTTTCCGGTAACGGTAGATTATGTCAATCGCTTTAAAACCGCAAAGCAAAAGAAAACTACGCTTGAAGAGCTTGCCAATGGTAAAATAGATATCATCATTGGAACGCATCAACTGGTGAATAAAAATGTAAAGTTTAAAGATCTTGGATTACTTGTTATTGATGAGGAACAAAAATTTGGAGTAGCCGTAAAAGATAAATTGAAAACAATTAAAGAAAATGTAGATACCTTAACACTCACAGCAACGCCGATACCACGTACTTTGCAGTTTAGTTTAATGGCTGCGCGAGATTTATCGACCATTACTACGCCGCCTCCCAATCGCTATCCTATTGAGACCAATGTAATTCGATTTACAGAAGAAACAATTCGGGATGCTATTAGTTATGAAATTCAGCGTGGCGGACAAGTGTTCTTTATTCACAACCGTATCGAAAACATTAAGGAAGTTGCAGGAATGATACAGCGTCTTGTTCCTGATGCAAAAGTTGCTGTGGGTCACGGACAAATGGAGGGTAAAAAACTAGAGGATTTGATGCTTTCCTTTATGGATGGTGAGTTTGATGTGTTAGTCTCAACTACTATTGTTGAAAGTGGTTTGGATGTACCTAATGCCAATACGATCTTTATTAACAATGCCAATAACTTCGGTTTGTCTGATTTGCACCAGATGCGTGGTCGTGTAGGACGAAGTAATAAGAAAGCTTTTTGCTATTTTATCACGCCACCCTACTCTGCCATGACCGATGATGCCCGTAAGCGTATTACCGCCCTTGAACAATTTTCTGAATTAGGTAGCGGAATCAAGATTGCTATGAAAGATCTCGAAATTCGAGGTGCGGGCGATTTGTTAGGTGGTGAACAAAGTGGATTTATTAACGAAATTGGATTTGATACGTATCAAAAGATTTTAAATGAAGCTATCGAGGAACTGAAAGAAAATGAATTTGCCGAGTTGTATCAAGACGAGAAAAAGGATAAGGTATATCTTAAAGATACGCAGATAGATACTGACTTCGAATTGTTATTCCCTGACGATTACATTAACAATATCACAGAACGACTTAATTTGTATACCGAACTGAATAGCATCAAATCTGAAGCAGCGCTCCAAGCATTTGAAAGTCGATTAGTGGATCGTTTTGGAGAATTACCGGATACAGCAACTGATTTATTAAACTCTGTCAGAATTAAGTGGATCAGTACTGCGATTGGATTGGAGAAGGTTATTATGAAGCAAGGAAAACTTATCGGCTACTTTATTAGTGACCAGCAGTCAGGTTTTTATCAAAGTACTACGTTCACAAAAGTACTACAGTTTGTACAGACACATCCCCATCAAGTTAAAATGAAAGAAAAGAAAACACGAAATGGTCTCCGACTGTTGCTTACTTTTGAAAAAATAACGACTGTTGACCGTGCCCTTAAGGTTTTGGAACCCTTGGATTTTAAAAGTGTGGTAACCCCTTAACCATCGATAAAGCCTATAACTAAAGGAATGTCATGTGAATGTCGGGTTTAATACCGAATCATTTTTTGGGATTTCAACTCATGAATAGTAGTATTGCTTAACAAAATGAATACAGCGTCTCATTCATCTAATAACAATCATGCCTTGGATAATGAATGCTTATTAAGTACTCTATTTATCATGAAACAGCCAGCATTAGGACAAAAAATTTCGGAACTTCGTAAACGCAAAGGATTTACCCAAGAAGAACTCGTAGACAAATGTAACATCAGTGTGCGCACTATCCAACGTATAGAAGCCGGAGAGGTTACTCCGCGTAGTTATACTATTAAGACTATATTATCAGCCTTGGATTACGATTTGGAATCGATAGCACAAGAAGACTCTCCTTTGACAAGTGGATTCAAAAAACTCATGCTTTTGGAAATTGATGATTCAAAAAAAGCATCCTTTTTAATAAATCATTTAAGAATAGCTTGGATAAGCGGTATCGTATATTTTTTATTGGGCTTCGCCGAACTGTATATAGAATATTATCGCTACAATGACGATCAATTAGTGGTCACTGAAAGCATGTATATTGTAATAAAACTTATCAGCTTGATATCGTTGGTTTTATTCACGAGAGGATTTGTCGTTACCGGTAAAATTTTAAACAATTATCTGTTACGCATAACAGCCTTTATTTTTATCTGTATCGGCGTACTTTTTTATCTATATGATATTGTTTCGCTGTACACAATGCGTTTAGATTATCAATTTATTTTAGGTGCCGAAGCGATTACGTACGGGGTAATTGGAATTTTATTTGGTATAGCAGTACTGCGCCTTAAAGATAGCTTAGGAACCATTGCCTTAGTCACCGGAGTATTTGAGTTAATCACCTACGGCTTCATGGTCACTGTGTTATTATCCATAGTAGGAATGTTTATGCTTACGCCCACTATTATTCTTGAAATTATCTTACTGTATAAGGTAACGGAAATGGTCAGAGAAAAAATAAAGAGTTTTTAGAGATGATCGCAACACGCTTAAAGTTTTGAACGCTTGAATGAAAGACTGAAGCAAAGTGCCCTAATTAAAAAATCTGTTGCACAACTCAGGGTGTATAGCCTGAGTTGTGCAACAGATTTTGATATTCAATCCTTGTAAAGAAATTATTTTCTGCCTAATAAGTTAATTTCTTGGTCATTTAAAAATGAGTTCATTCTTAAATCATTTATACTACTTTTTTTATTCTTCAAAGCAGGGTTGGTAAATCTAAAAACTTCAGATGTTGTATCTTGACTGTCGTCTTCAACTGCATTATTCTTAAAGAAATCGGTATATGGGATCCAACCTTTAGTTAAAGAGGTTCTTTCATATTCCAACGTTTCTAGATCGAACTCAGGATATGAAATAAATAATTCAGTTGGGTATTCTGGCATTCCACTAAAATCCTGCTCATTACTATTGAAAGTTAAAATGTTAATAGAATTCAATGAAGAATTAAGATCGTTTCTCCACACTGAAATTTTTGTGTCATATTCTTGATTTGTTTCGAATTCAAATGCATGAAAATTACTATTGATTAACATAAAATCAGAATTTAAGGCAGGAACATTTATATTCTTTGGTGATAATGTAGAATAATTGTATGAATAACTCAAATCCTTTTCAGGATCAGAAGTTCGAATTGCGATTATGTAATTACTAAAAGCATCAAGTAGCTCTAAATTATCAGATATCCTCGGTTTAATTTCTACACCATTATTAGTGATAAAAGTTGAACTATCCCGATGATCAGCTCTCAAATTTTTAGTATAAACATAACCATCATTAGGCAAATTCACTTGAATCGAAGAATCAAATGGTAGTAAATCATTTCCGTTTACAGTAAGAAGATCCCCGTCTTTTATTCCCTCCAAAAGCATATATTTTGAAGGTTGTGATTCAAAATGAATAGTCAACATAAATATATCATTCTCGACCATCGAAATAGTAGAAAAATCTATAGAAGAAAGGTCTTCACTTATTGCATTTGTTAAATGACCTTTATTATTTGAGAGAGCATAATCAGTCCATCCTGAGATGTTTTCTACTTGAAGATTAAAAAGCACTCTATTTGCCTGATTCCCTGAATCTGAATTAGCTACCACTCCACCTAAATTCCACACTGCATCTTTTTCAATATTGTGATAACTATCCGCAATATTGACGTTTAAAGAATTTGAACCTCCATTGACAAATCTAGTAACCGTAAATTTATCTAACACTTCAGTTTTCTTAGCTTTAAAAACATATTGCGAATCATTCTTAATCTTTCTATAATCGATCAATCTACCGTCCTCATCGTTAATAATAATATATCCCGATTTATAAAAACCATTTTCTTGCCAATATTTCTTGACATTAAGTGTAAAAAATATGATACTATCATTTATTACCTCTTCTCCGGTTTTAGGATTTTCAGGATTTGGCTCTGGATTACCGCTATCGTCTTTTGAACAGCTAATACCTGCAAGCAAGACTAATAAAAGTAAAGTGTAATAAATTTTCATATTTAATTGGTTTTATTTGGTGGCTAAAATAGAAAAAATAAGCATAAATAATTTAAGTAGCATACGTAATTAAAAATGATAAAAAGCATCTTCCAGATGTTCGAGGTTGGTGCCCGCTTTGTTTTTTATAATAGAAATAATATCAAAACGAACCTCCATATCCAAATCATTAGTGTTGATGTAATGGTCAATTGCTTTTACCAACGATTGTATTTGTTTTGGTTTTACAAATTCATGGGGGTTACCAAACTCGGGCGTACTCCGAGTTTTAACCTCAACTACCACTACTGTGTTTTTACTTTGAGCTACAATATCAATCTCAGCTTTCTGATATCGGTAATTGGTTTCCAAAACTGCGTAACCCTTCTTTTGCAAAAATGCAATAGCCATTTTTTCTCCTTCTTTTCCTAATTCATTATGACCTGCCATAGTTACACATACTTTAGGGTTACTTCTGTACTTGAAGCTTTTAGGGTAGCTTTTGCACCGAACAACAGCGTTCGGTTATCCTCTATATGCCCAAAAGGAAAATCAAAAACTACAGGGAAATCGTAATCCCTTACTGCATTAAGGATAATTTGTTTCGCACCTTTTCCAAACGGAATGGTATTGTCATGCATTTTAGTCATGCCGCCAACAATGAGTCCGGATAAACCCTCGAATATCCCGCTTCGTTTTAAACTCTGACACATACGATCTACATGATACAAATATTCATCCAAATCTTCAATACATAATATTTTCCCTTTTGTGTTCATTACCGATACTGATCCACTTAAAGAATATAAAATAGACAAGTTTCCTCCTATCAATTGACCAGTAGCATCTCCAATTCTATTTTCTTTTGAAGCAGCTATCTTGCATTCAGAATACTTTCCAAATATTATATTTTGAAAGTTTTGATAAGCTTCTTTGGTAGTATTCATATAGTCCATTACCAGTGGGGCATGAAGCGTAGCGTATCCCAACGTATGCAAGTGAGAATGTAAAATTGTAACATCAGAATAGCCGGCTATCCATTTAGGTTGTTTTATAAAATTGGTGAAATCAAGAGCATCGATAATACGAACCGTACCATAGCCTCCACGGGCACACCAGATCATTTTGATTTCGGGATTGTCCAGCATGTTTTGGAAATCCTGAATTCGATCCTCATCTGATCCTGCAAATTGATTACATTCCAAGTCAATCGTTGGACCAAGTATAGGCTGTAAGCCCCAAGATTGCAGCTTACCTAAAGCGGGCTCAATATCCCGTTTGTCGATCTTTCTTGCCGTTGAAAGGACACCAACTTTATCTCCTTTATTTAAAAAATCTGGTAAAATCATTTAATTTTAGTTACTTTAGGATACTAATTAACAAAGAGTTTCGTTCATAGCAATTATATAATTGTTATTTTATATTAACCTACAACCCCAAAGCTGTAGCTCATGATCAATGATATCACCTGTAATCTGGCCAGTTTGGATCCATATATCCCTACGGCTTCAAACCCTTGGAATGTCCAAAAAATTCATCATTTGTATCGAAGAATTGCTTT
Organism: Aquimarina sp. 2-A2; assembly: GCF_045505135.1. Taxonomy (NCBI): domain Bacteria; kingdom Pseudomonadati; phylum Bacteroidota; class Flavobacteriia; order Flavobacteriales; family Flavobacteriaceae; genus Aquimarina; species Aquimarina sp. 2-A2. The sequence goes on from NZ_JBJKFI010000001.1 coordinate 251,531, forward strand.
TGGTGCTTCAAAATCAGAAGTAACTGCCGCGTTATCACAAAACGATCCATCCGCGTTGGTGGATCAATTAATCGATGATGCTATAAGCCTTTTACCTACAACTGCTCCTGCCTGGGGATACTGGGTAAACGAAGATTTTGAAAATGCACCGGAGAAAACCGGATTCTACCGAAAAGAAGGAAAAAAGACTATGGTACGCGATATCCTCCAAAATAAAGTGCGTGACCGAATGACACTTTTTTGGAGTAATCATTTTGTTACTGAAGATGATGTGATCGGAAGTCCCGCCTACCAGTATCAATATTATAACTTACTACAATATCATGCTGTTCGTAATTTTCGGGATTTTGTATATGATGTAGGGATTTCGGCTCCGATGCTGGTTTACTTAAACGGAGACGAAAACACTAAAGGGAGGCCGAATGAAAATTATGCCAGAGAATTGTATGAGTTGTTTACGCTTGGCGTAGACAATGGTTACACAGAAGATGATATCATTCAAACTGCAAAAGCCCTTACAGGTTGGGTAGAAAAAAATGATGTAGGTGGAGGACCCATTACTTTTAATGCAGCTAAATTTAGTAACGATACAAAAACGATTTTTGGTCAAACAGGTAATTGGGGATATGATGATGTAATTAATATTTTATTCACGCAACGAACAGAATTGATTGCCAAATTTATTTGCGGCAAATTGTATCGCTATTTTGTAAGTCCAACATCTAGTGAGGTGATTGTTGACGCTATGGCACAAATATTAATCACCTCTAATTTTGATATTGCTCCGGTCCTTAGAGAGCTTTTTAAAAGTGAACATTTCTTTAATGAGGAAGCAATAGGAGTCATTATAAAAAGTCCCTGTGATTTACATCCATCATTTTATAATGAAGTTAGTTTCACATTGACTACCCAAACAGATTTGGAGGATTATTATGTAAACACTTTTAAGGTTTTAGGACAAGATGTGCTCAATCCCTACGATGTTGCCGGTTGGCAAGGAGATGAGGATTGGATTAGTCCCGATCTACTCATAGGACGATGGGAAAGCATTCGATATGTTAGCAACAGAGCGTGGAATCATGATCAAAATCAGTTTAGTGATTTTTTAATTGGACTGCCTATTGGAGCACTCGCTGATGGAACGTTAACGGCAAGCACCGACGACGTAGAATTAGTAGTACGAACCATTACTAACTATTTTTTTAGTCGTGGTATTACCGATCCTGTAATATTTACCGAAGCCTTAGGTATTTTTAAGGGCGACAGTGTTCCTGAAAATTATTATGAAGATGGTACCTGGACGTTAAGCTATCCCGATGTTGCCAATCAACTCTATACCCTACTTGATTATATTGCAGAGATTCCAGAATTTCAATTAAAATAACCTACTCCCACCATGTGCACACCCAACTATAACCCAAATATTAGAAAAAAAGGAACTTGCAATCCAGAAGATCATAAACCCTGGAATCGTAGATCTTTTTTACAAGCTTTAGGTTTGGCCGGAGGCGGATCTATTATGATGGCTAATACAGCCATGTCTGTTTCTAAACCCTCACCTTTAACGATGGCGCTAAGTCAGGTAGAAAACGATAATATCCTTATCCTTTGCCGCCTTAGTGGTGGGAACGACGGCTTTAATACCATTATTCCGGTATATGACTATGACGTATATGCAAATGCTCGTCCATTGATTAAAATACCACCTAGTGAATTTATCAACTTGGAAAAAGATAAATTTGCCATGCCTAAACCCATGAATAAATTAGAAAGTCTATGGGGAGATGGTCAGATGAAAGTTGTACATGGCGTAGGGTATGAGGATCCTTCGCTATCTCATTTTCAAGGATCAGATATTTGGGCCAACACTAATTTTGTTAATGAAGATGATCGAAGTGGTTGGATGGGACGCTATTTTCAAGATATATATCCCGATTACATCTTTAATCCACCACCAAGTCCGCCATCTATTCAAATTGGAAGTATTGGTAATTTAATCTTTAAAGGACCTGAAAATGATTTTTCATTTGCGGTATCAAGTCCGACACGCTTGCTTCAGATTGCAGAAAATGGCACCTCTTATGGATTTGATCAATTATCAAACTGTACACATGGTGAGAAAGCAAAATATCTTAGAGAAATAACGAACACAACTTTTAGTTATGCAGAAGTTATAGGTCAAGCTTACGAGAGCTCTGTAGATTTTGGTGGCTATGCAAATGATAGCCTCGGAAGACAATTCAATGTGATCTCACGCCTGATTAAAGGTAATTTGGGAACAAAAGTTTACATGGTTACACTAGGTGGTTTTGACACACATAACAATCAAGTACTTCGTCATCAAGAATTAATGTCCCAGTTTTCTGAAGCTGTAAGTAATTTCTATACAGATTTGAGAGCAGCAGGATGGGATGATAAAGTGCTTACTATGACTATTTCTGAGTTCGGCCGTCGTTTTAATGAAAACGGTTCCTTAGGAACGGATCATGGTACAGCTGCAGCCATGATGTTTTTTGGAACAGGTCTTAATGGCAATGGTTTTGTCGGTGAACATCCGGATCTTACAAATCTTACCCGCGGAGGTAACGTTACAAATACAACCGATTTTAGGCAAGTGTATGCCACTGTTATGAAGGAATGGTTATGTATTGATCCCGCCGTTGCAGGCAAAGCAATCATGGGGGGCGAATTTGAATCGTTAGATTTAGGCTTTAACTGTTCCGGAACTACCCGAAGTCCTTCAGAAAGTGACGGATTTGATCATTTTGTTACTTACGAAGCAGATAGTCAAACCGTAATTAATTTTACAGCTTTAGAAGCAGGACATATAGATGTGGTCCTCTACAATATCGTCGGACAAAAAGTGGCTACCCTAAAAAATGAAATTGTTACCCGAGGGCGACATAAAATAAATGTGAAAGAAGTGGTTGACACACAATTGAGTACCGGACAATATGTGTATCGTATACAAACCAGTAGTTCTAGTTATAGTAAAGCATTATTGATTAATTAATCATCTAATCTACTTTCTGGAAGCACTCGCAACAAAACCTATGTTTAGCTGTTAATCATACAGCATTGTTTAGTACCTTTGTGCCTTATTTTTGAATTATGAGCGCACCAAAGAGATATACCATTACCGCAGCATTACCGTATACTAACGGACCTATTCACATTGGACATTTGGCCGGAGTTTATGTGCCTGCAGATATTTATTCGCGGTACTTACGAATGAATGGAAATGATGTAGCTTTTATCTGTGGTAGCGATGAGCATGGTGCCGCTATCCCAATGCGCGCGAAAAAAGAAGGTGTATCCCCGCAAGTTATTATTGACAAATATCATTCAATCATAAAACAGTCATTCCAAGACTTTGGGATATCATTTGATAATTATTCCCGCACTTCGGCAGAGATTCACCACGAAACAGCTTCAGATTTTTTTAAAAAATTATACGCCGATGGTAAATTTATCGAAGAAACTTCTGAGCAATTGTATGATCCGGAAGCTGATCAGTTTTTAGCAGATCGTTTTGTTACGGGAACCTGTCCAAAGTGTGGTCATGACGAAGCATATGGCGATCAATGTGAAAAATGCGGTAGTTCACTTAATGCTACAGATCTTATTGATCCAAAATCAACCATATCCGGTGCTGTCCCGGTACTTAAGGAAACAAAGCACTGGTTTTTACCCTTAGATCAATATGAAGATTTCTTAAAAGAATGGGTGTTAGAAGGTCATAAGAAGGATTGGAAAACCAACGTATATGGTCAAATCAAGTCTTGGATAGATGATGGACTGCGCCCCAGAGCTGTAACACGTGATTTGGATTGGGGTATTCCGGTTCCTGTGGAGGGAGCGGAAGGAAAAGTGCTCTATGTTTGGTTTGATGCCCCTATAGGATATATTTCCTCTACCAAAGAATGGGCAGCCCGTGAGGGTAAAGACTGGGAGCCTTATTGGAAAGATAAAGACACCAAATTAGTACATTTTATTGGTAAGGATAATATCGTATTTCATTGTATTATCTTTCCGAGTATGTTAAAAGCCGAAGGGAGTTATATTTTACCTGATAACGTACCGGCTAATGAGTTTCTGAACCTTGAGGGCAATAAACTTTCAACCTCAAAAAACTGGGCGGTATGGTTGCACGAGTATTTAGTAGATTTTCCTGAAAAACAAGATGTATTGCGATATGCCTTGACAGCGAATGCACCGGAAACTAAAGATAACGATTTTACATGGAAGGATTTTCAAGCCCGTAATAATAATGAGTTGGTAGCTATTTTTGGAAACTTTATCAACCGTGTTGTGGTGTTAACCAACAAGTACTATGGAGGAGTCGTACCTGAACCTAGTGAATTCTCTGAGATTGACAATCAAACATTAGCTGAATTACAAGCATATCCTGCTGTAATTTCGAGTTCTATTGAACGCTACCGTTTTAGAGAAGCAAGTCAGGAGCTAATGAATGTCGCCCGATTAGGAAATAAGTATCTGGCAGATGAGGAACCATGGAAACTTATAAAAACTGATGAAGCACGAACAAAAACCATAATGTATGTAGCACTGCAAATTGCTTCCGCATTAGCAACATTATCAGAGCCGTTTTTGCCTTTCACTTCAGAAAAATTAAAAAACATACTGCAATTATCCGGTATCTCTGGAGAAAATTCCTGGGATGATATTTCTTCTAAAGAAATTTTACTTCGCTCAGGACATACGATCGGTAAAGGTGAATTGCTTTTTGCAAAAATTGAAGATCAAGAAATACAACAACAATTGGATAAGTTAGAAGCTACAAAGAAAGCTAATGAAGCTGAAAATAAGGTCATAGCTCCCCAAAAAGAAATCACCACATTTGAAGATTTCGCAAAGCTTGATATGCGTGTTGGTACTATTGTCGAAGCAAAAAAAATGCCTAAAGCCAAAAAGCTTTTAGTTCTAAAAGTTGATACCGGTTTAGATACAAGAACAATCGTTTCGGGTATTGCTGAGCATTTTACCCCTGAGGATATTATTGGAAAAAAAGTAACTGTACTTATCAATCTTGCACCAAGAAAACTACGCGGCGTAGAAAGTGAAGGTATGATACTTATGACAGAAACTCCTGAAGGTACGTTGGTATTTGTCAACCCGGATGAAGCTAATGTCAATCCTGGTGCTACAATTAATTAAGAGCAATATAACCCAATAAAAAATGCCACTTAAACAGTAAATTTAAGTGGCATTTTTTATTTAAACTACGATAGTTCTGCCTGTGGAAGAAACTTTTTCTTTATCATCAAAATAAAAATCTATCTGTCCCATATACACCCCACTTTTACCGCATTGATTGATCAACACCGCTTGACCGGCAGCGTTCCGTATTTGAACAGGAGTCGGTAGTACAGTATGCGTATGACCTCCTATGATTAGGTCTATGTTTTGTGTTGCTTTTGCCAAAACCAAATCAGATACCTTATCGCTTTTGTAAGAATACCCTAAATGAGAAAGACAAATAATTAAATCACAACCTTGTTCATGCTTCAAAACAGAGACGATATCCTGAGAAATTTCGATAGGATCAAGATACCTTGTCTCTTTATATAGCTTTTTGCTTACCAGTCCTTCAAGTTCCACTCCGAGACCAAAAATCCCTATTTTGATTCCTTCTTTTTCAATAATTCGATAGGGTTTAACAAATTCTGATAAATCTGTTTTTGCGAAATCGTAGTTTGCTAAAACAAAGTCAAACGTAGCGTGTGGCATCTGAGCTAGTAGTCCGCTAATTCCATTGTCAAAATCATGATTTCCTATGGTGGCGACATCATATTTCAATTTTGACATTAACTTAAACTCTAATTCACCTCCGTAAAAATTAAAATAAGGAGTCCCTTGAAAAATATCCCCTGCGTCGAGAAGCAACGTATTCGGATTTTCTTTACGCACCTGATCGATTAAGGATGCTCTGCGTGCAAAACCACCTAAACCAGGATATTTATAATGATTATCTGGTAGCGGATCTATTTGACTATGCACATCGTTCGTATGCAGGATTGTAATTTTTTTAGTTTTGGAAGCTTCGCAGGAACTTAACCCCAATCCGCCAATACTGACTAATGCCGAGGCAGCAGCCATTTGTTTTACAAAAACTCTTCTATTTTGCATATTGTATTCTTTTATCCAAAACGGTAATCAAAGTATCTTTTTTAGTGAAGTAATCGATTAATGCATTGCGCAATTTATACTCTGTACTAAAAAAAGTATCTGCTTCTTTGAAAAATATCATATTATCACCTCCATCTTTCAAATAATCTGAAGTTAACACATTGTATTTTCTATCCTCTTTTAAAGATTTGCTATTTACTAAAAGTTCTTTAATGCGTTTTGAATCTTTATCAAATACTAACTTTAAATTCGATGTAGGGTGGGCACTTTCTTTTTCCATGACATATTTGATCAGTTCCATTACTCCTTTGTAATCTAGCTGAACCACTACGAGCTCGTTTTCGAATGGCATTACTTCAAAAGCGGTTCTCGCAGTAACGTTACCTTTGAGAATCGGTGCACGTAATCCACCATGATTGAGCATTACAAAATCAATCTCGTCATTATATCGTTTTTTAAATACAGGCTGAACTTGCTCAAGCGAGAGGTCGGCAATCAAGTTTCCTAAACTACTCTCCAATTCGCCATCAAATTTCGTTATATCCATGGTGGCTATACTTAGCGAAGCATCCAGTGTAGCATTTAGATGTTTGCGGTAGGGTTTGATAAATGAATCAACCTCTATATCGGTCACCAAGGTGCTATCCACCTGATGTTGAATTCCATGCACCTTGCTTACTACGGACTTATTTTGTGTACAAGATAAGCTCGTTAAAGCTAAAAGCCCAACGTAAAAAAAATATCTCATTAACTATTTAAAAATTAGTGATAGCCTGGGCTATTCGTTTTCTTTATAAATTCCCACGGTTAATTCTCCGCTCGCATTCATTGCAGCCCTATACATTCCAGCGGTATTAAACTCCATCGCCACATTCCCTTTATTATCAATAGCAATGATACCGCCATCACCACCTAAATCAGCAACTTTTTTTTGTATAACAAGTTCTGACGCCTCTTTTAATGATAACCCTTTGTATTCCATCAGTGCAGAGATATCATGTGCTACCATCGCACGGATAAAATATTCTCCCCAACCCGTACTGGAAACTGCACAGGTAGCATTATTGGCGTATGTACCGGCTCCAATAATTGGTGCATCACCAATTCGGTTCCATTTTTTATTGGTTATTCCACCCGTAGAAGTCCCCGCAGCTAAGTTGCCCTGCTTATCCAAAGCCGCACATCCTACGGTTCCAAATTTTGAATCCTTAATATCAATATCGTAGAAGGCTGTGGTCTTGTTAGCTTCCTTGTTTTTAATTTTTTCTTTTACGCGTTCCAGTGATTTCATACGCTCTTCTGTATAAAAATACTTTGGATCCACAATTTCCAAATTCCGTTCCTTAGCAAATTGTTCAGCCCCTTTACCTGAAAGCATCACATGTGGTGAATTTTTCATTACTTCGATAGCTAAATTAATTGGGTTTTTCACAGTAGTTACTCCGGCCACTGCCCCTGCGTCCAAATTGCTTCCGTCCATGATTGACGCGTCAAGTTCATTAGTGCTATCATTTGTAAAAACAGCGCCTTTTCCGGCATTAAATAAAGGTGAATCTTCCAGGACGTTAATAGTTTTTTGAACAGCTTCCATACTTGTACCGCCATTTTTTAAAATGTCATGTCCAACTTTGATTGCCTCTTCTAATTTTGCTTTATAGGCAGCTTCTTTTTCGGCTGTCATATTTTCTTTTAAGATAGTACCTGCACCACCATGTAGTACAATCCCAAAATTATCAGTAACTGCAGTTACTTCTTCCTCTTTTTCAGAGGTTTTTATCGCCTGTTCTTCCTTTTTTGGCTCATTTTGACAAGACAAAATTAAGAAACTAAAAACGCAGATTATGATCTTTTTCATCTTATTGGTTGGTATTAAATTGTTGTTTAGTAATGAAAATGATACGTTATTTAAATGCTACTGTCCTATCCATACAAGATTTCTCAGACACCTATCGGATGTTATACCCTGCTATAATCAATCAGCGCAATTCTTCCTTTAAAATAACGAAAGGTTAAATGTAAAGAATTTCCCTCATTATCTTCTAACCTGATGGCCTTATTTAACTTGAAAACAAAAGGTTGTTCTACACCACCCTCAATTGCTATATTGTCTGCAAACAACTGTAATGAGCCCTCGGCATTTATCAAAGGCTGGATAGAAGAAGCCATTCCCGGTAAACTTCCTGATTTATAAAATGTCATTGACGCCATGGTGGTTGAGTTTTGAACTTCAACCTTAATATCTACTTTTGGATCAACATTATATAATATCTCACTAGGATGTAGGGAATGTGCAATTAGTACTGTATAACTGTCTTTTGTACGTATGATAAAATGAGCCAATCCTTTATCATCGGTATGGCTTTCAAGATATGTGGCATTGTTAGCTACTAATACAATATGGCATCCTCTTAGTGGCGATCCTTTAGTATCCACCGTTTTGATAGTAAATATAAAAGGTTTAGGATTAATAAAAGTTGTTAGCTTGGACCATTTCTTACTTAAGAACGTTTGCTCTTTTGATATTTTTTTCTCGATCAAATCTACTAACTGATCCGGTGTTTTATTACGTAAATCAATATAACCTACCGTATTAAGTATTCCCGGAATTGCTGTACTATCAAATCTTGCCGGTAATATATACTCTCTACTCTCTTGAAATGCTCTTGCCTGCATAGACACTCTCTCATGATTAGTCCATAGCTTTTCATTATACGCCTTTGATATAAAGAGAAGTGTAAAACGAGCTTTGTTTTGATAAATTTCTGAAAGGTAATTATAGAGGTTCTTACCCCAGAGATTTGCTTCTTCAAACATATCATAAAAAACTCTAATATTTCTCTTCTGCAGTTCGGATGCAACTTGTTCTACGTACTTGCGATCCTCTCCCGCAAACGATAGTGCGATATCATATATATAATCATCCTTCCTCATCACTCCACACATTTGTATACACGCCTAAGATTTTAAGAATTTTCCTACTTGGATATGTAGTCCAATCTTACTTATACAAAAATACTTTGTTTATTTGGAATTATTCCATTTTTACTGGGAATTATTCCAACAAAAGTTTTACTTTTAAACCGTAATTATAGCAATATGAAAGCACACGAAAGACTAAAGGGAAGGGGCGCTCAAGACCCTATTGACAACCGTTTTGAAAGTTTGAGTCATGAGTTGAGATCAGATTTTTTGAATTATTGTTTTGCTAACGACGAATCTACTATGTCCAACAAGACTAGCTGTATTGATACATTTCCTAAGACAATTATCAACAAAGTAAATAGTCCTGATCTTGGATTGACATTCTCTCTAAATCCTTACCAAGGCTGCGAACACGGGTGCGTATATTGTTATGCGCGTAATTCACATGAATATTGGGGATACAATGCAGGACTGGATTTTGAAAGTAAAATTCTGATCAAAAAAAATGCACCAGAATTATTGGAAGCAAAGCTAAAAAGTACCTCGTGGAAAGCAGCTCCCATTGTCCTATCGGGAAATACGGATTGCTACCAACCCATTGAAAAGGAATATCAAATCACTCGAAAATTGCTAGAAGTTTTTTGGAAATACCGGCACCCTGTAAGCATAATCACTAAAAATTCATTGATTTTAAGAGATTTAGATCTATTGAATGCTTTACATCAACATCAGCTTGTATCTGTTCACTTATCTATTACTACGCTTGAAGAAGACACCAAAAATATATTAGAACCACGTACGGTAAGTATCAAAAAGCGTCTACAAACATTATCAACGTTGACAGATAATAACATTCCCACACACATTATGATGGCACCTATTATACCTTCAATAAATAGCCACGAAATACTCCCACTTTGTAAAAAGGTATCAGAACTGGGAGCAGACACTATAAATTATACAATCGTTCGATTGAACGGAGCGATCGGTCAGATATTCACAACTTGGCTAGAAAAAACGTTACCCGATCGGAAGGATAAGATTCTGAATCAAATTAAAGAATGTCATAATGGCGCGTTGAATGATAGTGTTTACGGGAGACGCATGAAGGGTGATGGCCAGGTGGCAGATCAAATAGCACAACTTTTTACTATCGCCAGAACACGATATTTCAAAAATAAGAAGAAATCGACTTTAAACACCTCGATGCATCAGTCCTTTAAAAATGGGCAACTTACGTTATTTTGAATTTAAACAACACCATTCCATTCATCATAGAATTGTTTTAGATATCCTTCCATATAAATGTGACGATTATGAGCTAAACGGCTTCCCGTTTCTGTGTTCATTCTATCCTTGAGCAGTAATAGTTTCTCGTAGAAATGGTTAATTGTGGGAGCTTCAGAATTTTTATATTCTTCCTTACTCATACTTAAATTAGGTGCAATTTCAGGATCATATAAACCTCTATTTTTGAATCCCCCGTAATTAAAACATCGCGCAATACCGATGGCACCAATGGCATCTAATCGATCTGCATCCTGTATCACGTCCAATTCTGGTGACTTAAATTGCTGTTTTGTATTTCCACCTTTAAAAGAAATGTTGTTAATGATCTTTACAACGTGATCAATTACTTCGGGAGCTACTTCTAAGGCAGTCAAAAATTCTTTTGCCTTTTGTGGGCCCACGGTTTCATCACCGTTATGGAATTTTGAATCTGCAATATCGTGCAACAATGCACCCAACGCCACGATAAAAGGATCTACATTTTCATCTTTAGCAATCCGTAGTGCATTTTTATAGACACGCTCAATATGAAACCAATCATGACCTCCCTCTGCTCCTATCAATGTTTCTTTGACAAAAGCAACGGTCTGCTCGATTACCTCAGAATGTAACATAATTGAATTATTTCACCAGTGCCGGTTTGACCCATTTAAATTCAAACTCTTCTTCAGGAATCACCAATCGTTCGCTTATTCTTTGCATTCTTGCAGGCAATCGCATTACATAATCTCTGGCTTTTTCAGCCTCATCTGTAAGACCCCCAAGCTTATCAATTTCCCACTTATCGATAAGACGTTGCATAATATCTATATAATCTTGTGAGGTATATACCCCAAGACGTTGCGCTGCATTTGAGAATTCTTCAAAGGCTGTACCAATTGCATTTCCGGATTCTCTTAAGAAAACAGCCGGCATCACAATTTTATGCTTCATCATATCACTAAAAGCAACCATCATCTGACTTGGATCCACCTCAAAAATTTGTTTGACAAATTCGCTATACGCATTAAAATGACGCATCTCATCTCCTGCAATAATTTTACACATTTTTGCCAACGACTTGTTAGAGTACTGTTTTGCCATTTTTGCCACACGGCTGTGTGAAATATTTGTGGCAAGTTCCTGAAAACTAGTATATACAAAGTTTTTATATGGGTCGCGATCCGTACCAATATCAAAACCATCATTGATTAAATGTTGCGTAGTACGCTCTACTTCAATCATATTTACGCGTCCTGATAAGTAGAGATATTTGTTAAGTGTATCGCCATGACGATTTTCTTCACTTGTCCAATATCGAACCCATTTAGACCAGCCGTTTCCGGTTGAACCTTCATGCTGATTAACTCCTTCTACATCCATCAACCACGACTCATAGGTTGGCAAAGCTTCTTCGGTGATGGTATCTCCTACAAGAACCACCCAGAAATCATAAGGCAATTCTTTGGCTAGCTCTCGTAACTCTCTGACTTCTTCAAAAAAAGTATCTTCATTCTGAGAGTTTGGTAAAAAATCTGTTGGTTGCCATACGGTATCAACAGGAATCAAGAACTTATCAATAAACGTTCCGATTTTCTTTTCAAGAAGTTGCATAACTTCTAATCTAATATTATCTATAGCCATAACGCAATTTTTTTAATAATGAACTGCAGCTTTTACCCTGCTTTCTGTTAGTTCAATCACATCTATTACCGATGATGTTCCCATCTCAATAGGTTCTTGAACTTCTAATGTTAAATGAATCCCTATTCCCATTGGAAAATTTCCATATTCTAATAATTTCCAGCTGTTATTGATTGTAACAGGAACGACTAAGGCATCTGGGGCATTTTTTAAAAGAATTTTAAGGCCTGTTTGGGCAAAATCTTTTGGCTTTCCAGTTCTACTTCGTGTTCCTTCAGGAAAAATAACGGCAGCAAAGTTGTTTTCTGATATAAACTTACCAAATTTTGTCAAGGCAGGAAGTGATTGCTTCGGATTTTTGCGATCTATTAACACATTTCCGCCCTTCCTAAGATTATAGGAAATACTTGGAATCCCTTTTCCTAATTCAATTTTAGAAATAAATTTAGGCTTATATTTCCTCAAATACCAAGATAATAAAGGAATATCAAACATACTTTGATGGTTTGATACGATAATCAACGAACGGTTTTTTGGTAAAGTGTGCCTGTTTTTATAGGACACGCGCACCACTAACAAATGAAGACATCGCAATAAAAACAGGTTCATCAAATTCACTGAGCCTCGATGCATTTTTGGCCCACCAACTGTGTAACTAAACCATTGTATAGGATGAAATACAACCAGCGTTAATCCAAAAAACAAATAAAAAATTACAGAAAGCGGATATGAAATAATCCTCTTAACTACTCCCATAAGTAACTTTAAAAATAATGAAAATAATATAATCTAATTCCTTGCAAGGTCTTACATTATTTTTTGTTAGCCAATCTATTTTTACAAAAATTAATTACTAGTTAAGATCTGTTACTATCCTCCGCTTCAATTGTAAAACTCAAGATATTAACTAAAAATTAACTTTTTATATGTTAATTTTTAAATATCTTATGAAGACAATCATTTTATTAACCTAATTCTTAAGAAATGTTAAAAGAAATTCTGAATTTAAAAGGTGTTCAAGTATTGGACAAAAAAGTTATGAGAAAAGTAAATGGTAATGGTGGTACAAATTGCGGATGCGACGGTGGCGGTGGAAATCCAAATTCGGGAGATCCCATTTGTCAAAAGTGCTAAGTTTTAAATAAAAAACCACTTGCTTACACAAGTGGTTTTTCAATACTTTTAGTACCTAAGGTTAACAATGCTCGTTATAAGCGTCTTTCAAATTTTCGGCGATCATCTCTGCAGGTCTGCCTTCAATATGATGACGTTCTAACATGTGAACCAATTCACCATCTTTAAAAAGTGCCATAGATGGAGACGATGGTGGAAACGGTACCATAAATCCACGTGCTTTATCAGTTGCTTCTTTATCAACACCTGCAAAAACAGTCACTAGGTTATCAGGTTTTTTATCGTTTCCTAAAGAGGCTTTAGCTCCTGGTCTTGCATTGGCGGCAGCACATCCACAAACCGAATTCACCACTACTAAGGTAGTTCCCTCTTTTGCTATAGCTTGCTCTACAGCATCTGCTGTATGTAGTTCCTCAAAACCAATTTGGGTCAAATCTTCACGCATTGGTTTAACTAAATCTGCTGGATACATATCTTATTTTTTTCGATTAATTTTTTTTGTAAAGGTACAAATTATGTACCATAGTTTAATCACTGTCATGTAGTCGCAAAACTCTTTGAGATATTACATCGCAATCAAAAAACCGTAGACCTGTATTTTAGATTCGAAGTACCTTAGTAAGTAATATTCTAATAATATCATTTATCTTTACCGCCTTAAAAATAAAAGCATGATCAAATGGTTTGCCGCCGTTGTTGGCTATATACTTTTTAGATTTCCGGGAGCTATTCTTGGATTTCTAGTTGGAAGTTTTATTGAAGCAGCAATGGGTAAGAATAAAATTAGTTTCACCAAAACATTCACTCAAGAACAACAGGTAAGCCCCGGGGATTTTGAACTGAATCTGCTTTCGCTATCATCGATTGTCATTAAAGCAGATGGCTCTATCAATCAAACCGAGTTGGACTATGTTAGACAATACTTTGTTAGCGCCTATGGAAAAGATCGTGCTAATGCGACATTTAAAACTTTTAATGAGGTAATAAAGAACAGAGAAATTTCTGCACAGCGCATTTGCTCCTTTTTGATTCCCAGAACACGCTATGCTTCAAGACTGCAAATTCTTCACTTTTTGTTTGGTATTGCTAATGCAGATGGACGTGTAAGTGAAGCAGAGGCTAACGAAATTCAACGTATCGCAGGTTTCTTACGTGTAGGTTTCAGTGATTTTGAAAGTATAAAAGCCATGTTTTTCAAAACCGCAGATCATGCATATACTATCCTTGAAATTGAAAAATCCGCCACCGATGCCGAGGTAAAAAAAGCCTTTAGAACCATGGCAAAGAAATATCATCCGGACAAAGTGCAACATATGGATGAAGTGCACATCAAGGGAGCTGAAGCCAAATTTAGAGCGGTTCAAAAAGCATATGAAGACATCCAGAAAGAGCGAGGAATGTAAATTTCTAAAATATCTTGTTGGCCCTTCTTATCATTGCTTTTATAAATAATAACGGCGGCATACTACTCATAATCTTCAATTCCTGATATATGTTAGTTTTCTCATCAAGAAATTGAAGAATACGTGTTGCTTTATTTGCTTTAAACAGTTTGGTAAATAATAATGCGCCTTTATCGTTATGCCTTGCTAATACATCCAAGAGTAACAAGTCATACCACCAAAACCTGTTTTTTTTATCAAATTTAGTTAAGTCCTGCGTATGTTTTAAGAACGATACCAGCGCACTCACTTTTCTCGAGCTGTTTTTAAAAGTAAATCCAGTACTTGCCTTTGTCCACCCACCAGCCGTTCCTATGTGAAGTACATTCTTAGTGTTTTTATCCGAAAACGGATAAGAAGTCATCGGGATGCTCCCTTGTTCTATCTCTATAATTTTATATGTTGTTATCCCTTTTTTACTTAAATATTCAGCTATTGCCTCTTCATAAGCTGCCTTAGAGAGCAACTTCTCTGAAAACAAGGTGTATTCAAAAAGTGCCAGCGTGGAACTTATAGGTAATACATACATAAAACGCGTATTACCCTGTTGTGCGACCGAGAAATCCATAAACGTAGCAACTTGATCGTCAAAGCTAGGCTTGTCAACCTTTATATACCAACCTATAAAATGTTGTTGAAGAACCGGATATTTGTCCTGCTTTTTATATTCAAAATCAGGCAAAATACTTGTAAAAACCTTCTGTGCCTGATATGTTACGTTGTTCGTCTTAACTACTACGCTTTTCTCTTGGTCATTAATTGCGAGAATTACTCCGTTTGTGATTTCAATATTCGGGGCAACTTTTAATTTTTCATAGATATAAACGTAAAAACTTTTACTTCTAATAAATTTATAAGTATACGGTGCTATTGCCAAAGATTGTGAGAAATTTTTGCCCGCTACCAAAATTGTGTTCCATTCTTTGGTCACTACTTCGTCCCACACACCCTTTCCTTGCTCCCAAAAACACCAGGTACGATCATTAGCCTGCTTTTTTTCCTTATCCAACAACAAGATTCGTTTATCTTTAAAAAACGCATCATTAGCCATAGCATAGGCAAGCATTAACCCTGATGCTCCAGTACCGGCAATGATATAGTCGTAAGATTTCATAGAAATAGAAAAGTAAGAAAAAATATGGCCATTGCCACATAGGTATGAATAGCTATCGTATAGGAATATGAGCGAATTATTCTCTGAAAGAATATATGAGCTAACAATGCCACACCAAACCAGCCAATGTAATTTTGTAAAGGCACCACTCCATTTCTAAATTCCCAGAAATCAAATCGTGGAGCAGATTGTTCTATCACCAAATCCAACACTACCATAAGCGAAGCTGCTATTAGCGAAGCCGGAATTAGTCTTTGTGTCATTTTTCTGGCTATGGCAGCAGTGCAGTAAGTAAGCGTTGCCCAATTCACGCCAATAATCCATGGAACGCCATATAATTTGGCCCCCAAATTATTTCCATACGCATAATCTCCAAAAATTAATCCGAAATTCACGCCTAATAACTCAGAGATCATTCCCAACCCAAAAGGAATTAGCATCGCGAGAAGCAATAGCGACATTTCTTTATGATTTATAATTAGCAACAAAAGGTTAAGGGATAAAGTGAGAGGGGTTAATGCTAAAAACCAGGTTTCATACCCTAAAATAATTCCAACAATCCCTGAAACATTGAAAAGCCAAACAAAGAATATCGAAATTTTAAGTTTGTACGAAATCAGAGGTTCTATTAGCATCAAGGGTGCAGGTTTAATAAGCAATCTTTATCAATAAATATACAGCCTACAATTTATAATCTTTTTTGATAATATCCGCAGCAATTTTGGCGGACAAGAGACATAAGGGTATGCCGCCTCCCGGATGCACACTCCCCCCACAAAAATAGAGATGTTTTATTTTTTTTGAAAAATTTGGATGTCTTATAAATGCTGCAAACTTATCGTTACTTGCTGCTCCATACAAGGATCCCTGATATGACTGTGTAGTGCTTTCGATAGTAGCAGGATTGAGAATTGCTTCGTGTTCTATGAGAGACTTCATATCAACTTTAAGAATTCTATTTAATTTTGAGATTATATTCTCTTTGGTCTCTGCTATAATTTCATCCCAATCCTGACCTGTATCTCCCGGTGCGTTCACCATGACAAACCAGTTTTCTGAACCCGGCGGAGCATCAGCAGTTTCATGCTTTGAGGTAATATTGACGTAAACCGTAGGGTCATTAGAAATTGCATTATTTTCAAAGATAGCTTCAAATTCTTTTTTATAATCTTTTGCAAAAAAGATATTATGCAAATCCAACTCGGGAAACTGTTTCTTTATTCCCCAATAAAAAATTAAAGCGGAACTTGAACGTTCCTGTTTCAATATTTTTTCAGGAGCTTTGTGTTTTTGTAATAATTTTCTATACGTTGGAACAATATCCATATTAGAAATTATTATATCCGCATTGACAGCTTGGTTGTCAACTACAATACCGTATGCTTTGTTTTTTTGTGTCAGAATTTCTTCAACGAAAGCTGAAAAATGAAATTTGACTCCCAATTCGATTGCCAAATCATATAGGGATTGGGTTATTGCATGCATACCGCCTTTCGGAAAAAATGTGCCAAAATGTTGTTCCAAATGAGGAATCATTGACATAATACCCGGAGTTTTATAAGGAGAAGAACCGTTGTAGGTGGCAAAACGATTAAATAATTGAATTAATTTAGGGTCCTTAAAACTTCTTTCATTATAGTCATTTAACGTCGTATTTACATTAAGTTTTTGTAATTGAAGTACCGACTTTAATGTGTCCATCGATAAGTAAGTGGATACTTTATGTAAAGATTTTTCCAAAAAAAGGGATGCTGTAAGGTTATATTTTAACTGACTCCGCTGAAAATAACGTATCACGCTGGCAGTTTCATCTTTAAAAACCAGAGATGCTTCTTTTGCAAATTTTTCTTTATCAGCAAAAGCGGTGAATTTAACCCCATCATTGTAAAAGTAATTACAAACTACATCTTTCTTCAGGTATGAAAAGTGTTCTTCAGCCTTTTTTCCCGAAAGCTCAAATAGCTCTTCCACAAAATGAGGCATCGTAAATAAAGATGGCCCACAATCAAAACGATACCCACCCAAGCTCATTTGCGACAATTTTCCTCCGGGATAGGTGTTTTGTTCATATACCTCAACGGCTATCCCTAAAGATCGTAATCTAATGGCGCTAGCGATACCTGCGATACCCGCTCCGATTATAATGGCTTTCTTTTTCTGCATACCTTATCCGAAAAAATCCTATCAGTTCTTTCATTATAAGAACTCACGAAGATTTCATATATTTAAGATCAAATCTAAAATATAATGAAACAGTGTCTTCTATTAATAGCATTAATTATGTCTTTTTTAACTATCCAAGCGCAAGACTCGATCCCTGTGACTTCTCCAAGGATAGTAACTAAGATAAAAACAGGTGAATCTGTGAAGCTTAATGACATTACGGTTACTTTTATAAAAGTTACCGAAGATTCCAGATGCCCAATCGGTGTACAGTGTATCACCTCTGGTAAAGCAACTGCTCTTATTCAGATTGAAACCCCTAAAGGGAGTCAGGAAGAAAAACTTTATTTTGGGGTCGACCATATTACTCCACAAACCACTAAACAAATTATCACATCACAGGACCGTCATATAATTGCTTACGATCTTGAACCTTATCCTGTTGCAGATTCTAGTTTGACTGCTGTAAAATATTCCTTACTTGTACTCATCGAATAAGACGAGTGAAGACTCAGGTTTGGAAAAAGAAATGCGTTTCTTTGCTGCATGATATCAAATACTGCTAAAGCTCATATTGCACTATTGAGTGTGAATGTCATCTATGGAGCTAACTATCTTATCGCAAAAGGATTGATGCCTAATAAAATTGGACCTTCAGCTTTAGTATTTATACGAATTGCAGTTGCAGGGTTTTTATTTTTCATTCTGAAGTCGTTCCAGAAAGAACGGGTTGATCGAAAGGATATTGGTAGGTTAGCGCTATGCGGACTGCTGGGTGTTGCAACCAATCAATTCTTCTCGATGAATGGTTTGAGTTTGACCTCACCAGTTGATGCCGCAATAATTGTGACAGCTATACCCATATTCACCGTGATTATTAGTTATTTTCTTTTGAAAGAAGCATTAACTGCACCGAGGATAGTGGGTGTCTTATTGGGTGCCAGCGGGGCAGTACTTTTGATATATCTTGGAAATTCAGCTCTGGGATCGGGCTCCTTAATCGGAAACATTTTTGTAGGAATTAATGCACTCGCATTTGCCTTTTATCTAGTACTGGTCAAACCTTTAATGCTGAAATACAAACCTATAACCGTAATTGGATGGACCTTTTCATTTGGTTTTTTATACATGTTTCCCTTTTGCATACAAGATCTTTTGGCAACCGACTTTAATTCTTTTGAGATTTCAAACTGGATCTCACTGAGCTACGTGGTTATCGGGCCTACATTTTTAGCCTATTTACTTAATATGTTTGCGTTACAGTTTGTAAAGCCGGCAGTTTCGGGCAGTTATATTTATGTACAACCAGCGATGGCAATGCTACTTGTTGCTGCCATGAGTTATTATCTCGTTGATAGTCAATACAAAGGTGATATAACCCTTGAAAAGCTATTGTGTTGTGGTTTGATTGTAATCGGAGTGTATCTCATCAGTAAAAACAAAAAGCTTCAACATCAAAAAAGTAAGTAGATTAATGACACCCACACTTATGCTTGGCGCATGCGGACATTTCTTTTTTTGAACCAGCAGAAGAAGGTATTGGATTCCAAATGAATTTTTTAACTAAAAATCCTATCGCGGATAATACCACAAGTACAACTAAGATATTTTGAATTATTAGATTCATAAAAATGTCAATTTGATGTATTATAAAGGTACAAAATCTTATACCTATTTTAATAATTGATAAGCGAACAAAGCGATTATATACGCCATACCCGTCATTACGAAAAACTGCAGTATTGGCCATTTCCAGCTATTCGTTTCTCTTTTAACTATAGCCAAAGTACTCATGCACTGCATTGCAAAAGCATAAAACAATAAAAGTGAAATACCACTTGCCAGATTAAAAAGTGGACCTCCCAAAATAGGGTTCACCTCTCCAGCCATTCTGTTCTTAATTGTTTCTTCCTCCTCACTACCCACACTATAAATAGTTGCTAAGGTGCCTACAAACACTTCGCGCGCGGCGAACGAACTTATAATCCCAATTCCTATTTTCCAATCATATCCAAGCGGGGCAACAATGGGCTCAATGGCCTTACCTGCATAACCTATAAATGAATGTTCTAGCTTATAAGAGGCAATCTCACGCTCCAGTTCCTCTTGAGAAGCGTCTGATAATTGTTCTCCTACTATTTGCTCAGCATTATTAAAGTTGTCCGTCGGACCATAACTTGCCAACACCCATAATACAATAGAAATAGCTAAAATAATTTTACCAGCACCAAAAACAAAAGCTTTAGTCTTTTCGACCACATTGATGAAAACATTTTTAAACAACGGAATTTTGTATCCCGGCATCTCAACAACAAAATATGTTTTTCCTTTAATCTTCAAAATTTTATCCAATATCCATGCGGATCCTATGGCCGCTCCAAATCCAATAAAATATAGTAGCATCAACGCAATACTTTGATAACTAAAAAACCAAAGCACCTTTTCTTCGGGTATTACTAACGAAATAATTATAAGATACACGGGTAATCGCGCAGAACAGGTTGTAAAGGGGACGACTAAAATTGTTATTAATCGTTCTTTCCAATTTTCAATATTTCTGGTTGCCATTACAGCAGGAATTGCGCAAGCCGTTCCAGAAATTAAGGGTACAACACTCTTACCGCTCAATCCAAACCGACGCATTACACGATCCATCAAAAATACTACCCTACTCATGTAGCCACTCTCTTCCAGTATTGAAATGAACAAGAATAAGAACGCTATCTGCGGAATAAAAATTACAATTCCTCCCAAGCCGGGAATTATACCATCCGTTATCAAATCAATAAAGGGTCCCGAAGGCAAAGACACTCTAATTGTCTCGCTCAACCAGGCAAAACCTTCATCAATAAGATCCATAGGATAGGATGACCAATCATATATTGCCTGAAAGATAAGTAGCAAAATGGCGAAGAAAATAAAATAGCCCCAAAATTTATGAGTAAGTATTCTATCTAATTTAGCTCTTAGACCGGTTGCTGCTTTTTCATCAACGACCATCCCCTCTTTAAGCACAGTATTGATAAACTGATATCTTTTAATCGCCTCCTTTTGCTGATATCTTTTTAATTCGCTTTCCGTTTTAATCTGAAAATCAGGAGTAATCCCAACAGTTTTTTTATCAACTTTTCTGAAATTTACATCTTGTGTAATAACCAACCACAATTTATACAAAGATTGATTCGGAAAAACTTTCTGTAAACGCTCAAAATAGTCATCATCAAATGACAAAGCGTTTACACAGGGAGTAGTAGGCAATAGTGTATACGTACTAATTAAGGATTTTAGTTCTTCGATGCCTTCTCGCTTACGCGCGCTCACCAAAACAATTTTGGTCTTTAGCTCTCGCTCCAGTAGCGGGATATTTAGTGAGATCCCTTTTCGTTTCATACGATCTGCCATATTAATAACTAATATGGTGGGTATCTCAAGATCTTTTATTTGTGTAAAAAGCAGTAAATTACGCTTAAGGTTTTCTACATCGCTTACTACAACAGCAACATCCGGAAAATCCTTGTCCTTTTTATTTAATAATAATTCAATAACCACATTCTCATCCAGAGAAGAAGCATTTAAACTGTAGGTGCCCGGTAAATCGAGTATATGTGCTTTGACTCCTCTGGCCAACTTGCAGATACCTTCTTTCTTTTCTACAGTGATTCCAGGATAATTCCCTACCTGTTGATTAAGACCTGTAAGTAAATTAAAGACAGATGTTTTTCCGGTGTTCGGATTTCCGATAAGTGAGACTTTAATCTGCTTTGCCATTGAAGTTTGGGAAATTTAGATGATTTGTATCTCAATTTGAGATGCAATTTCTTTCCTGATTGCCAAATGACTTCCGTTTACGTTTAAATACATCGGACATTGGAAAGGAGCAGTCATTAATAACTGAACCTCGTTACCGGGAAGACACCCCATTTCCAATAACTTTAAAGGAATAATATCTGAAGTAATTTCTTTGATCAAAGCACGCTGACCGCGTTTGAGATTCGCTATAGTAACTTTCAAATCTTATTTAGATTAAATTTAAACAAGGCAAAAATACGTGAAAAATGCTGAACCAAAAAGCCAAAATTAAAATAAAACTTTGTGTCTTGTTAAAATACTACTTCTCTTTTTTGAGAAGCGCTATATCTTCTAATAAAACCTCTATAGCTTCAGGATTGGTACCGTCGTAAAAACCTCTGATTCGATTTTTCTTATCCACCAACACAAAATTTTCGGTGTGCACCATATCATATGGTCCGCCATCCCCTTCAGTTTTAGCAACCAAATACGCTTTACGTGCTAAATTATAGATTTGCTTTTTATCCCCCGTTACGAGATTCCACTTCTTATCAATCACACCTTTATCAGTTGCATACTGCCTCAATCTTGCCACATCGTCAATTTTGGGGGTTACACTGTGCGAAAGCAATAAGACCTCCTCATCATCTTTAACTTCATTCTGTATCTGCTTCATATGCCCTGTCATAATAGGACATATGGTTTGACAGGTGGTAAAAAAGAAATCGGCTACATAAATCTTATTGTCATAATTCTCCTGAGTTACAATTTCACCATTTTGATTTATTAAACTAAAGTCAGGAATCTTGTGGTATTTACGAACTTCTTGCATAGTACTATCCACTAATTCCTTATTCACCATATCAGGCTCGTAGACCGGTAGTACACGGTTTGGCTTTAAAATTGAGTAGATGATTGAAATAATAATAACAGAAAGGACAAAGAGTACGATTCCAAAAAATTTATACTTTGCAAAGAATTGTAACATAACTTTTTTTCAATAGTACAAAACTACGAGGTTTACTATATTGAAATCAAGTAATAGTGATAAAATTAAACTAAATCCTAGATCTGTCTGATTGATTTCTTTTATAAACCCCTCTAAAAGATTACTTTTGCCAGATCTTAAATTGAAACCAGACTATGAGTCCATTTTTTATAAAAGCTATTCAATTACTACTTAGCTTATCATTTTTAATAATACTACACGAGCTCGGACATTTTATTCCGGCCAAATTATTTAAAACCAGAGTGGAGAAGTTTTATCTTTTCTTTGACGTCAAATTTTCACTTTTTAAAAAGAAAATTGGTGAAACTGTCTATGGTATTGGATGGCTTCCGTTAGGCGGCTATGTCAAAATTGCAGGTATGATCGATGAGAGTATGGATAAGGATCAGATGGCTGGTCCACCACAGCCTTGGGAATTCAGATCCAAACCGGCCTGGCAGCGTCTGATAATCATGCTTGGCGGGGTGACAGTTAATTTTATCCTTGCCATTATTATATACGCAGGATTATCCTATGCTTATGGTGATCAATACATCAAAAACAACAGTCTTAAAGATGGTATCTATGTTACACAACCAGAAATCGGTGAAAAACTAGGTATTCAAACAGGAGATAACATTGTTTCTGTTGACGGTGCTCGCGTCGAGAATCTTGGAAAACTTCCGTTAGAAATAATCAACGGAAACACCATGACGATTGAGCGAGATGGAAGAACGGTCACCCAAGAAATTCCGGTAGATTTCATCGAGAAACTATTGGATAGCGAGGAGAAAACTTCCTTTATTATGCCCAGACAGCTTTTTATCGTTCAAGAAGCTACAAAAGATATGCATAATGCTGATGCAGGTTTTGAAAAAGGAGATGAAGTGATAGCTATTAATGGTACGCCGATGCAATATTTTGACGAAGTTGCCTCCTATTTAGATAATAATAAAAACACCACTGCGTCCATTTTAGTGAAACGAAAAGATGGGTCTGAAGCTACCATAAACGCAAAAATCAACGCAGACGGTAAGTTAGGCGTAAGTCTAATGGGTCTTAAGCTTAAAGAAATGGAAGCCCGAGGACTTTTGGCAGTAGAAAAAATAGAATATACCTTTTTGGAGTCTATTCCGGCAGGTATTAATAAAGGTGTCACCATTTTAGGAAGCTACATCAAGCAAATGAAAAAAATCTTTAATCCGGACACCGGTGCTTATAAAGGTGTAGGCGGTTTTGGTGCGATTGGTGGATTATTTCCGGATGTGTGGGATTGGCCAACTTTTTGGGGCACTACAGCATTTATTTCGATCATATTGGCTTTTATGAACATTCTGCCGATTCCTGCATTAGATGGGGGGCACGTTATGTTTTTACTGTATGAAATAATTTCGGGTAGAAAACCTAACGATAAGTTTATGGAGTATGCCCAACTCATTGGTTTTATCATCCTAATAACTTTATTGCTTTTTGCAAACGGTAATGATGTCTACAAATTGATTTTTGATTAATTCGTGAGTCGTTCTTACTAGATAAAAGCTTAAAATATTCTATCCCACTGCTTTAAAAACAGTGGGATTTTTATAAACGGTACGTTCACTAATTACCTCACTAAAAAAAGCACTATTTAAACGCAAAAAAAATAAAAAAACTTTTTGAGGATATAAAAAATAGTATATATTTGCACTCGCAAACGGGAAATATCCTAAGTTTTGCAAACCTAAAGTCCTCCTTAGCTCAGTTGGTTAGAGCATTTGACTGTTAATCAAAGGGTCCTTGGTTCGAGCCCAAGAGGGGGAGCAAAAGTCCAGCAGCAATGTTGGACTTTTTTGCGTTTAATTCTTTTGCGTCAAGACTTGAAGTGGATGTACTGAATTTCTTGTAATTACCTTCATACTATCCAAATTACTTCTTTTTGATAAAAGTAGGTATCCCTACAGGTATCCCAATAAAATTTTGAAAAGACTCACTTAACCCATTATTTATAAATTTACTTGAGCCCCAAACATTTAACAATTAATTGTAAATGTCGAATTAAACAATCTCATTCTTTTGTAGTAGATTTTAAAATAAATCTAGTCTGTGCAAATGAATTTAAAAGATGGGGTTAAAACTGCCACTAACAAAGTAGCCGCTGAAACTACCGAACTAAGCAAATTAGTAAAAGATCGAAGTAAATCCTTAGTGGATCGATTAGAGTCGTATGAAGATATTATCAACATCGAAGTTGGTGACACCGGTTTGCACCGTGCTAAAACTTTGGAGCGAGAATTTAATATTCGGCAGATTTATATTAAATACGAAGGAAATAATCCGACGGGCACTCAAAAAGACCGAATAGCTTTTGCTCAGGTATATGACGCATTGCGTCGTGGCTTTGATGTGGTCTCTTTAGCAACATGTGGTAATTATGGTGTCGCAATGGCACTGGCAGCAGATTTAGCCGGTATAGCTTGTAAGATTTATATCCCTGCATCATATCATACTGAACGTATCGAAGAAATGACATCCCTCGGCGCCGAAATTATTCGCTTGCCCGGCAATTATGAGGAAGTAGTTAAGACAAGTAGTCTACTCGCGTCCCAAGAACAGTGGTATGATGCAAATCCGGGTGGAGATAACACTCCGCTTCAAATTATGGCATATTCACAAATAGCTTTTGAGATTTTTGAAGAACTGGGTGATGCGCCTAAGTACTGTGCAGCTCCAGTTTCTAACGGCACCCTATTCGCAGGCATTTATCGCGGTTTTGTTAGTTTGTATAAACGCGGAAAAACATCTCGAATTCCTAAAATGATAGCCGCGTCGTCGACACATAAAAATCCCATCATACAATCCTTTAGACAAGGCTTGGAGCATTGTGTTGACCTGAATCCAGAGAGCATCAAAGAAACCAAATACAACGAACCCCTAATCAACTGGCACAGCTTTGATGGAAACGAAGCGCTGTATGCGATACGAGAATCCGACGGAGACGCTTTTAATATCAGTGATAAAAAAATGAAAGAGATGAGTTCATACCTATTAAAAAAAGAATCCTTTAAAATATTACCGGCATCAACAGCCGGACTCATCGGACTTTTAGAAATGCACGAACACCTAAATTTTGAGCCGGATCGTTTTGTTGCTGTTTTAACTGCTAAATATTAATAAAAACAAATAATTATCAATAGCCTCTTTTTTAATGAAGAGAAAAAAATATAAAAATGAAAAAATCAATCGACGGTAAAGCATTGGTATATTGTCAAGGCGCATTTAATACTCCCAATGGAAAGACAGCACATGGGCTGGTTCGGTTTACAGAAAGGTATGATGTTGTTGGCGTTATAGATAGTACCTACGCAGACAAAGATGCAGGAGAAGTTCTTGATGGCAAACCCAACGGAATCCCCATATTTAAAACAATTGATAGCGCCATAAAAAAACTCGCAAATTCAAATAACACTCCTAGTTCTCTGGTTATTGGATTGGCGCCTGATGGTGGAAGATTGCCAAAAGAAGCAAAAATCACAATCAAAAAGGCTCTTGAAATGGGATGGAATGTAGATAGCGGACTTCATGATTTTTTGAGCAATGATAAAGATGTGATGAAAGTTGCTCAAGCTAATGGTTGTAGCATTAGAGATGTTAGAAAAACTCCTGACAGAGACACACTTCACTTCTTTTCTGGCGAAATTGAACAGGTTGAAAGCCTAAAACTTGCAGTTCTTGGTACAGACTCCGCTATCGGTAAACGCACCACCTCTTGGTTACTTGTACATGGGTTTAGAAATGCAGGATTAACCGCTCAAATGATTGGAACTGGTCAAACGGCATGGATGCAAGGGGCAAAATACAGCATGATTATGGATAGTTGTATAAACGATTTTGTGTCTGGCGAAATTGAACATGCTGTTGTGAGTGCTTGGAAAGAAGAACGGCCTGATGTAATTGTAATTGAAGGACAAGGAAGCTTAATGAATCCCGCGTATCCTGGAGGTTTCGAGATCCTGGCGGCGGGACGACCGGATTATGTTATTTTACAACATGCTCCCAAGCGCTTAGAATACGATGGGTTTCCCGGATATAAATTGCATAGTTTAAAAGAACAAATTAATGCTATCGAAGTCATCTCCGGTCGCAAGGTTATCGCCATCACTGTAAATCATGAAGATATGTCCTCTCATGAGATTGAACCTGCTTGCAACGCTATTACCAAAGAAACAGGATTACCTGCCTTTGATGTCTTGGCTAACGGTGCTGATGATCTTATCAAAATTCTAAAAACCTATCTTAAAAAGAAATGATCGCTTTTTTTTAAATATATCCACTTTATAAATCTTTATTTCAAGATTACATCTTAAACATTTAATGAAAATTACAAAAGTTACATACGAGCGTTTAGATATTAACCTCGCTACGCCCTATATCATCGCTTACGAAACTGTTGCAAAAGCAACCAATTTTATTTTAAAAATAGAGACCAACACCTCCACCATCGGGTATGGATGTGCTGCTCCGGATGATACCGTTACAGGAGAAACTCCTGATCAGGTTGAAAATGCAATCAAGGACATAATTATTCCTTACTTAATCGGAAAAAATCCATTTTTAACTGTAAAGATCCTGGAAGATTTAAAATTGGTACTGAAAGGAAGCGCTTCTGCCCTAGCGATGGTGGATATTGGACTTCATGATTTAATTTCGCGTAAATTAAACATCCCCCTATATCAATTTTTAGGTGGCTATAGAGAAAGTATTCCTACTAGCATTACGATTGGTATTTTGTCGGTTTCAGACACCTTGAGAGAAGCTACAGAGTTCGTGAAGCAAGGCTTTAATATACTGAAGATAAAAGGAGGCTTAGATGTTGAGGATGATATCGAAAAAATGATCAAAATACGCGAGCGATACCCACATGTTTCCTTACGATTTGATGGTAATCAAGGGTACACCGTTGAAGATTCGGTAGCCTTTGTAAAAAGAACAAAGCATGTAGATATTGAAATATTTGAACAACCGCTTCCAATCCTCAAAGAAGAAAAACTAGGCCAGGTGACCCAACAAGTAACCATACCGGTTATGGCAGATGAGAGTATTAAAACACTGAAAGATGCCTTTCGATTAGCACAAAACCAACGTATCGATATGGTAAATATTAAACTTATGAAAGTTGGAGGTATCCTGGAAGCAAAGCACATTAGTTCTGTTGCCAAATCGGCCAATCTTGATGTTATGGTCGGTTGCATTGATGAATGTCGCCTTGGGATTTCGGCAGGATTACATTTCGCTCTTTCTCGTCCAAACATACATTATGCAGATCTTGACGGTCATCTCGACATGAAAAATGATCCGTTCGGGGAGCTATTTACACTTAAAAAAGGTATCCTATATCCTTCGACATATCCTGGTTTAGGTAAGATCTAATAATCAGAATTTTAACTTATTTTATAATAAAATGAGAATATTTAAGTTATTTCCTTCATAACTTAAATACAAACTCATGAAATTCAAGAATTCAGTACTTATGCTATCGGTCGCCTTGGCGACCCTTGCATGTTCAAAAGATGACAGCGTCGTTGAACAAGAAACACTGCAAATAGAAAAAGAAACTTTTCAAGGAGCAGAGCGTGCTTACTTTGATCAGTCGGGTCGCATACAAAAAGGGAGCTATCTAGGATTACCAATTTCTTACGAAAATGTAAATGGAGAATATATCTTTGAAGGAGATATTATTATTCCACAGGATATGATGTATTCTAAAGACACCAAGCTCGTACTAGAAAATGGTGAAGATCCAGAACTGGTAAAAAGTGTAGGCCGTACAGGCGGAAGGTGGCCTAATAACACGGTATATTACCAAATCGCAAGTAACTTACCTAATCAGTCGCGCGTAACTAATGCGATTGCAAGTTGGGAAAGTAACACGAATCTAAGATTTGTAGCACGTACAAATCAATCAAATTATATTTACTTTCAGCCAGGTGGGGGTTGTTCGTCAAGTGTTGGTATGGTTGGCGGTCGTCAAAATATAAACCTTGCAAGTGGCTGTAGTACCGGTAATACAATTCATGAAATTGGACATGCGGTAGGACTATGGCATGAACAAAGTCGCGTGGATCGGGATCAGTACTTAACAATTAACTTTAATAACATCCAGGCGGGGAAAGAACATAACTTTCAAACCTATGCACAACGAGGTCGTGACGGAGATGAATATACCAGCACATTGGATTTTGGATCTATCATGATGTATGGCCCTAACTCCTTTTCAAAAAATGGACAACCTACGATAACTAAAAAAGACGGTAGTTCTTATTCGGTACAGCGCACCGCATTATCGTCAGACGATTTGCAAGGTATTGCTCAGATGTATCCAACCGGCGGTGGTGAACCTACCTATGTGAATGGACAATATTATACAGTGAATGGTTTGCGAGTCTATCGCTATAATGATAAATGGTACTATTATACCTCTACCAACGGATGGAGAGAAGTAGTGTACCGTAACGGAGCTTGGTATTATGCGTAATATCTAGTAATTAATTAAAGGGTAAAGGCTTGGTGTACGTAGGTATCACCAAGCTTTTTTTTATTATCCCTTTTTATACTGTATTTTTGAAGCGATTCAAATTTTCTACATGAAAAATCTTATAATAATTATTAGCGTACTTCTAAGCATTTCTGCATGTACAGAGCATAGTTCGTCTAATAATAATCAGACTCCAGTCAAAGCGACCGTTCTTGACAGTCTCTCGGATAACAAAATAACTCTGGAGCTATTACCTCTCTCTGTTCAGGCACAAGAGGATTTAAAAAGTTTTGATGATTTACAAGCGTTACGCAATCTCATTCTTACCATGCAAAACTCCAACGCTTTTTATATTCAAAAATATGCCGACAGCACCGATTTGGCAGTAGGCACATTGAGAGAAAATATTCCAAACGATTTAAATACAAATGCCATCTCCTCACGATTAACCGTTTTAGCCACCGAAACCGCATTGCTAAGACACTGGTCAGAAAAAAAAATGGTAACCGAAGAAAAACTGTTTGAAGCGAATACACGGCTTATCAAAGCCTATAATAGTTTAGTAATACAACTTAATGAACTCTCTTTGGCGATTCCAGAAAATATAGAAAAAGAGCTTTTAGGCGAAGATTAAATGTTTAATTCCAATACTT
This sequence comes from Aquimarina sp. 2-A2, assembly GCF_045505135.1. Taxonomy (NCBI): domain Bacteria; kingdom Pseudomonadati; phylum Bacteroidota; class Flavobacteriia; order Flavobacteriales; family Flavobacteriaceae; genus Aquimarina; species Aquimarina sp. 2-A2. Next base: position 281,310 of record NZ_JBJKFI010000001.1, read on the forward strand.
ATGAAATATCTCCAGCAGACTATCAAATTCTTACTTCTGTTTATAGCTTCGTCTACTATGCTAGCACAAAATACACAGTCAGAAGAAACTATCAAAACTATAAATGTATCGCTTGATCAATGGCACCAAGCAGCAGCTCAAGCAGATTTTGACAGTTACTTTGGTTTGATGACAGAGGATGCTGTTTTTATAGGTACTGACCCTACAGAGAATTGGCAATTAGATGCCTTTAAAGCGTTTGCTAGGCCCTATTTTGATAAAGGAAAAGCATGGAGTTTTACTAAACTTGAACGTACAATTTACTTAGGAAAAAACACAAACTATGCTTGGTTTGATGAATTGCTAACTACTCAGATGGGTATATGTCGTGGAAGCGGTGTTATAGAAGCTACTACGACCGGTTGGAAAATTAAGCATTATGTTTTGTCGATTACGGTGCCTAATGAAAATGTTTCTGAAGTAACCGCGATGAAACAAAAATTTGAGGACAAATTTATTCAGCAACTCAAATCTAACTAAAGATTATGTCAGAGATTTGGTGAATGTAGTGATATCCGGATAATATTTAATATTTTCTATATTCTTGAAATGAGAAGCATGCTTCTCTCCTATTCCTACAAAATCAAGCTTGAGATTTTGAGCTGTAATCATATCCCACAATCCATCTCCAATGGAAACAATGCGTTCAAAATGATCTTTCTTATAATAACGCTTAGCCCGATCGATTGCATCCATAACAAATCCTTCTCTAGACTCATGGGTTTTTGAAGTCGCCAACAAAGCTTCATCATACCAGATACCACAGTCTTCCAACTTCATCATTGCAGGCTTCGGCAAAGCACCCGTGGCAAAGCTAAAAGGAACATTTGATTTTCTTAATAGTTCAATTAAAACCTTGGCTCCTAAAATTTCCTTAGAAGAATTAAACAACTCCATCTGAGAAACAATTTCCTGCTCGAATTGCTCTAATAAATCAGCTGGATGTTGCTCGAGAAAGTTACGTTCATAATTGTAGCGTAACGCATAACTATCAGTATGGTGTTTGTAATTATTATAATCTGTGTCAATATCCTGAATCCCTAGTTTTAGCATAGCTTGGGTGACAGCCATTAAGTACATAGGCACGCTATCAGTCAAGGTTCCGTCAATATCAAAAATAAATAAGGTAGAATGTAAATCTTTCATGTTTAGAAAGCGTAGTTAAGAGATGAGATAAAATTTCGACCTGCAGCAGCAATTCCGGAGGAATATGTTCTATACCGTTGATCTGTGATATTCTCAATAGCAAAAGTAGCGCGCAGTCCTTGCAAGATTTCGTAGTTTGCCCGTATATTGAGCGTATACCAGGATGGCGCATATGGATTTCCGTTAGCATCAGCCGCGTATAAATAATCTTTACTTTGTTCTGATGGTGAAAGCTGATCATAGGATAAAGAGCCATTATAATTTGCGAACAAGTCTAAACGAAGCTTGTCTTTATCAAAAGTTAGTTGGGTCATACCAAACTGTGGCGCGACGTGGCGTGAGGGTGCGATCTCTCCGTTATCCAGTTCTTCTTCTCCTCCCGTAAAGGTATACTGTGATGTAATTGTAAAATTTGTAGCAAAACTATAGTTAATTCCGGCTTCGAATCCATATACTTTTGCGTTAGCGGCATTTTGAATGGCCTGAATTGTACTCAGCTCCTCTTTGTACATAATCTGGGTTGCTCCATTTAAAGCATAGTCTCTTCGAACTAAAGCATCATCCAAATAAGTGTAAAAAGTAGCTATATCCAGTGTTAGCTTTTTGGAAGGTGTCAACGCTACAGCGATCTCTCCATTGTAGGCGTATTCTGGTTTCAGATCTGGATTTGGAACCACAACCGCTCCCGGTTCTGAATCAAATATTTTACCCACATCGTCAATATTAGGTGCTCTAAATGCTGTCGAGAAGTTAACTTTCCATTGCAAAATCTCATTAGGCAACCAACTGATTCCTGCTGTACCAGTTAAAGCTCCAGTATTTATGTTAGCCTCCTCAAAAGGAAAATCATAAAATTGATCAGAAAATGTTGATTTTACATTAATGTAGTTGTAACGCAACCCTGTTTGCAGCCTTACTCTTTCATTAAATTTATGCTTTAAACTCAAATAGGCTGCTGCAGACTGCCAACTACTTCCATCAGGATATCTGGAGGGTGCAGCTTCTTTTGTATTTGCAGTGATATCTATAGCATATCCTTTGGAATTCACTGTATTTAAAATATATTCTGCTCCATAATGTAAAAAGGTGTCCGTAGATAACTTTTTTTCAAAATCTATATTTGTGGAGTAAGCATCGACATGCTCTGCTGTTTTTGAAAGTATCGATGACTCAAAATCTCGATCATTTCTACTCTCCTCAAAAATTTGATACGCAGCTGTAAACTGTACGTTGTCATAGTACTTTGAACCATTTTTATGGGTGACTTGTAAATTCCCCATAAACCACCGTTGGGGACCATAGTACCACTCAGCTGATCGTAAATTTCCGTTTCTTCGACGAATCAGGCGGTCATATCGAGGGTAGTCTGACGTTGTAGTGTAAATAAGTCCTAATTCAAAATTCCACCGCTCATTAGGCATAAAACGAGCTTTTTGCATAAAATTGATTTGATCATAACCAGTCGCAACTTGTTTTTCGGGATTGGTATTCTCTCTAATTATATCGGTGTTACCTGAGGTATCGACATAATCTCGTCGTAAATATTCATCAGGACCATGAGAGCCCATTGTTAAATCATCAAAATCTGAATAACTGATACTGCTTAGAAACGCCCAATTCTTGAAACCAAAATTCAAATCGACATGACCAGTTTTCTCATTATTTGCAGTCGCATACCGTGCTGTCGCATTACCAGAAATTACATTATCATCTGCAAAGGCAAAACTTGGTTTAAGGGTGTAAAAATTCATGACACCACCCACAGCATCGCTTCCATAAACTACGGATCCAGGACCTAATATCACTTCTGTTCTGCGAATGCTAAAGGGATCAATGGATATTATATTCTGTACATTACCACCTCTAAAAATAGCCGTATTCATTCGTACTCCGTCAACTGCTATCAACAAACGATTTGTAGAAAATCCTCTTATAATAGGGCTTCCGCCTCCTAACTGACTTTTTTGAACATATACCTGACCACTACTTTGTAGTAAGTCAGCAGAGGTTTGCGCTGCACTAAGGGCGATATCCTCTTCAGTTATACTCACTATTTTCTGTACTATATCCTTTTTATCTTGCTTCCATTTGGAGACCGAAATAACAACCTCTGAAAGTTGATTTTCATCGACTTCCAAGGCAACTATTCCTTGATTTTTCAGAATACTCTCTTTGGTAAACGAAATAGGTAAATGAGAAACATGTGCAAAAAATAAAACCTCCTTTGTTTCAAAAACAGAAACATCAGCAACTCCATCAAAATTTGTTAAGGTACTTTTTGTTTTTGCCTCATTATAAATCGCTACATTAGGCACTGGTAGCTTATCTAAAACACTAACCACCGTAATTTGTTGGGCACTGACACTATGAGAGAGAAAGACACTGAATAGAAGGAAAATAAATAATCGCATACTTATTTAAAAATTTCGTTTAGTACGGTTAGTGATTTAGGCTTTTTAAAGCCGTGCAAATGTAATTCAAAATAAAGTAATACCATATTAAGAAGCTCTGCCCGCATTGTTTTGCTCAAATCAATTTTCATAGACGCCTCAAATGTCATGCCTAAGAATAACTTAAATTTTTCAATTAATGGCCCGTCAAAACAATACGGTCCAATATCCATGCTTGTAAAATCTCCAGATAATAAATCAAAATAGGGCTTTTCTTGCAAGGAAGTATCTGGATAAAAACCAAGATATTGAGTCAATCGGATCATAAACGAGAGGTGAAAATTTTTAATATCTTCGTGATTATCCAACCAAAGCAAGGTTGTTTCAAGGTAGTGATATAACTCTTTATTCGTTTCTTGTTCTTGAATGGACATATAGAGCACCTCAGAGATAAAAAACACCAACGCATTCTTGACTAGATCGTTATGGAGCGTGTGATACGGTGTGAGAATCTTTGCTTCACGAATACGTTCCAAGGTTCCTTTATCCTTATGAACAGCTTCGATTTCTAATAAGCTCAGAGGTTGAAAAAGAGAGTGTCTCAGTTTTCCTTTTTTTGATTTAAGAATCCCTCGTAACATATAGGATCTCACTCCGCTAGATTGCGTAAATAACGTAGCAATGACATCATTGTCACTATAGCGAATGGTGCGCAGAACGATTGCAGAGGATTTGATTATCATAACATCATCAAAAAACAGAAATTTCTCACAATGAATTTATACAAAAAAACCACTCTATTGTATTCAGAGTGGTTTTTAAAAAATTTATAAGTTTTATTTATACGACACCTTGTTCTAGCATGGCATCGGCAACTTTTACAAAGCCGGCAATGTTGGCTCCTTTTACATAATTGATAAATCCATCCTCTTCGGTTCCATAAATAACACATTGTTCGTGTATGCTATTCATAATTCCGTGAAGTTTTTCATCTACTTCCTGAGCGGTCCAGTTGAAACGTAATGAGTTTTGCGACATTTCCAGTCCAGAAGTTGCTACTCCACCAGCATTAGATGCTTTACCAGGAGAAAACAGAATTTTTGCTTCCAAAAACACCTCAATTGCATCCGCAGTACAAGGCATGTTTGCTCCTTCACCAACACAGATACAACCGTTCTTCACCAATTCTTCAGCATCTTCAACATGCAGTTCATTTTGCGTAGCACAAGGTAACGCAATATCACAAGGCACAGACCAAGGTGTTTTACCTTCTACATAGGTTGCGCTTGTATAGGTGTCAACGTACTCCTTAATACGACCTCGTTTTATATTCTTGAGTTCTTTTACAAATTCAAGTTTTTCTGTATCGATCCCATCATTATCTACAATATATCCTGATGAATCAGAAAATGTGATCACTTTACCCCCTAAGCTCATCGCTTTTTCGGCAGCAAATTGGGCTACATTACCAGAGCCTGAAATTATCACAGTTTTACCAACTAATGATTCTCCTCTAGTTTTAAGCATGTTTTCTGCAAAGTATACGTTACCGTATCCTGTTGCTTCCGGTCTCATTAAAGAACCTCCATAAGATAAACCTTTACCGGTAAGCACGCCTGTGAACTCATCACGTAATCGTTTGTACTGACCAAACATATACCCAATCTCACGTCCTCCAACACCAATATCTCCTGCGGGAACGTCGGTATTAGGACCTATATATTTGGATAACTCAGTCATAAAGCTTTGACAGAAACGCATTACTTCATTATCTGATCTACCTTTTGGATTAAAATCAGCTCCACCTTTACCACCACCCATAGGCAATGTGGTTAAACTATTTTTAAAAGTTTGCTCAAAAGCCAAGAATTTGAGGATACTTAGGTTTACCGAAGGGTGAAAACGTAATCCACCTTTATACGGTCCTATAGCCGAATTCATTTGAACTCTATAACCTCTGTTTATTTGGATATTTCCTTTATCATCCGTCCATGGTATTCTGAACATAAAAACACGTTCTGGTTCTGCCATACGTTCCAAAAGCATCGCGTTTTGATACTTTTCATTCTTTTCTATGAATGGAATTACAGTCTCTGCTACTTCAGTTACTGCCTGAATAAATTCTGGTTCGTTAGGGTTTCTACCTTCTACAGATTTGATAAAGTTATCGATACTTTCTTTCATAGCATCTATTTAGTTGTTTGGTATAAATTCGTTAAAACATAACTTTTCTGTAATTCAAAGGATGCAATGCTCCCTTTAATTTCAGAAATATTAAAAATTGTCGCAAATATATACATATTAAAAATTTAAAGCTTCAAATTTTATGAATTTCGCATTTCGAAAACGTTATAGGCTTTCATATTAAAAAAGGTTTGCTAAAACATGCTACGGTACCTTTTAACTTAACGCTTTTTTAAGATCATCAATCAGATCGTCAATATCCTCAATACCCACACTCAACCGAATCAACGAATCTTTTATTCCAATTTTCTCACGTGCCGCTTTTGGTATAGAAGCATGTGTCATACTTGCGGGGTGTCCCGCTAAACTCTCAACCCCACCCAAAGATTCGGCAAGCGTGAAAATCTTTAACTTTTCTACCACCTGTACCGCTCCGGCCAAAGAATCCTCTTTTGTGGTAAAAGAAAGCATCCCTCCAAAATCATCCATTTGCTCTTTTGCTATGTGATGATTAGGATGTTCTTCAAATCCCGGCCAATATACCTTGTCTACAGCAGGGTGTGTACTTAGAAATTTTGCAATAGCTGCTGCATTTTCACAATGACGCTGCATTCGTACATGCAGGGTTTTGATACCTCTTAGTGCCAAAAAGCTATCCTGAGGCCCACAAATAGCACCACTTGCATTTTGAATAAAATACAATCGATCTGCCAAGTCTTTATCATTAACCACTAAAGATCCCATAACAAGATCACTATGCCCTCCTATATATTTGGTAGCACTATGCATTACAATATCCGCACCCAAATCTAATGGACGTTGAAGATAGGGTGTTGCAAAAGTATTATCGACGGCTAAAAGCACCTTGTGCTTTTTAGAAACCTGAGCCACCGCTTTGATATCGATAATATTCATCATCGGATTCGTCGGTGTCTCGATCCAAATCAATTTTGTTTTACCAGTTATATACGCTTCTACACCATCAGCGTTCCCCATCCCGATAAAATTGAATTTAATCCCAAAATCTTCAAAAATTTTAGTAAACAGACGATAGGTACCACCGTACAAATCGTTGGTTGAGATCACCTCATCCCCAGGCTTAAGCAATTTAATTACTGCATCAATTGCTGCTAATCCTGATCCAAAAGCTAGCCCAAATGTTCCATTCTCAATACTAGCCAACGAATTTTCAAGCGCATTTCTTGTAGGATTGTGGGTACGACTATATTCATATCCTTTGTGTCCACCGGGAGTAGACTGCGCATACGTTGATGTTTGATAAATCGGGGGCATTACAGCTCCGTATGCGGGATCATGCTGTTGACCACCATGTATAGTTTTTGTATTAAACTTCATCAAAAAAGTTTTTGGATGACATTAACAAATACGTACTTTATAGCAGTTAAAAAAAGCTGTTTTTTAACTCCGCTGATTGTTAAAACTAAGCAAATGTATAATTAAATTCTTTTTAATCACATTGATATAATACCTTTAGTAGATGATTAACAAATTTCCTTACTTTCCATTTAGAATCACGACCTTGTGGGCTTTAATTTTTATGTATGCATCTTGCTCAAAACGCGAAGAATTTGTTTTTGAAAAACAAATTTTTGAAACAGCAACCTATTTGGATTGCAACACTGTCGACTGCGCAATTATAGAAATACGATTGGTTCAACTACTAAATGATAATGAAGTTTCGAATCAAATCAATAGAACCTTAGAAACAAAAGCATGTGAATTCTTAAATGTAGAGGAAAATTCGACAACTACTTCTATCGAGACGGCTATGATAAGTTTCAACAAACTTTATACAGATATTGTAGAAGCATTTCCTGAAGAAACCCCGCCTTACGAGGCGTTGCTTGATAGTGAAGTTCAATTTCAAAATGCGCAATTAGCTTCGGTGCTTTTAAATACGTATTCGTTTACCGGAGGTGCTCATGGTAACACAACCACCATGCTACTCAATTTTGACTTGTCTACAGGCAGGCTCATTTTCATTGATAACTTAGTAAAAGATACAAAGGCTTTTTCGCAGTATGTCGAAAAGAAGTTTAGATCCACCTATACTATTCCGAGTCAAAAAGGAATTAACAGTACCGGATTTTCATTTGATAATGATCAATTTTCTCTACCCGATCATATTGGTTTCACAGATAATGAAATTATTCTTCATTACAACCATTACGAAATCAGCCCCTATGCTGACGGCCCGGTGGTGCTGAAAATTGATAAAGCAGAAGCGGCAGATTATTTTGATTTCAACATCTTAGAGTGATTTTTTCATCGCAAGTATATATCCTAAATGAATCCCTTCATGAAATGTATTGAACGCTATGGCGTCCTTAACTGAATTCAAAGTGAACCCGGCACTGGTAGGATAGGTTTCAAAAGTAGCATTCAGCAACATATCCATATCTTTTTCGGTTGTATCGATCGTGCTTGTTAACAGCTCTTTGATCAAGGTAACTTCCTCCTGATCAACAGGACCTTCGACCTTTGTCCCTTTGCGATACCGATCTACAAGATTTTGTGACACCATAAGATCATTACCGCTCAATTTATACACTAACAATTGTTGTGTCACAATTACGTGAGCGATATTCCAGATAATATTATTTGAAAATCCCGTGGGAACAGTGTGCAACTGTGCAAGCGTAAATTGATCCAAAAATTTCAATAATATAGTTCGGTTTGCGCGAGTAATGTCTAGTTGTGTCTTCATTGAATTATTTTTTGGTCAAAAATATCAATTTTACAGACAAATGAATTTCCTTTGCATAAGTATTTTGAATCACATCTTACTATATTAAACAGTGAATCACAATAAAACTGACCAGAGCTGACTATGAAAAAAATTTACCATCTCTCCACGTGTGACACGTGCAAGCGTATCCTAAAAGAATTAGAGCCTAGTGAAAGTTATACACTCCAGGATTTAAAAAGTGAGCCGGTTACCCCTGATCAACTAAATGAACTTTATACCTTATCCGGTAGTTATGAAGCGCTTTTTAACAAGAGAGCACGCTTATACAAAGAACGCGATCTTAAAACTAAAAATTTGAGCGAGAATGATTATAAAGTTTTATTGTTAGAGCATTACACTTTTTTAAAACGACCGGTGATACGCATTGACGATGAAGTTTTTATTGGCAATTCAAAAAAGACTATTCAGGAAGCTAAATCGCGTGTGCTAGATGAGTAGGAGAACCTTAGCATTAATAGCAGCAAGTTTTGTGGCTATATTTTACGGCGCCAATTTTAGCATCGCAAAGGATGTGATGCCACATTATGTCCAGCCCTATGGCTTTATATTGTTGCGAGTACTTGGCACCGCTATTCTCTTCTGGTTAATAGGTTTCTTAGGACCTAAAGAAAAAATTCAAAAGAAGGATTTCATACGAATAGCCGGAGCTGCGTTTTTTGGCGTGGCCTTCAATATGCTTACTTTTTTTGTGGGACTTAATCTTACTACTCCGATAAGTGCCTCTGTTTTGATGGTAACGGCTCCAATTATTGTCATGATATTGTCTGCCATTTTCTTAAAAGAAAAATTGCGTTTTCTTAAAATAGTAGGAATTCTTGTTGGCTTGGCGGGCACCTTATTAATCATTTTATATGGCAAAGGAAATCACCTAACTGCAACCAATCCAACCCTTGGAAATTTTCTGGTATTTGTGAATGCCGCATCCTATGCTTGTTATATAATTGTTGTCAAAAAGATTACCCAAAAATATCACCCTTTCACTTTTATGAAATGGATGTACACTATTGGTTTAGTGTTGGTACTACCATTTGGCCTTCATGAAGTTCTTGAAATGACTCCGGAAGCTATCCCTGTAAGTGGTCTGCTAAAAATAGGGTATGTAGTGCTTTTTGCGACATTTGGCACCTACGTACTCAATATATTTGCGATTAGAGAGCTAAAACCAACAACGGTTGCCGTATTCATTTATTTGCAACCATTGTTAGCTTCTGTTTTTGCTATAGCCTTAGGCAGCGATTCTCTGGATATTGTCAAAATTTTTGCTACCCTTTTAATTTTTGTAGGCGTTTATTTAGTGACAAAACCTACTGAAAAAGTTAAATTTCAGGATTAAGATATTTCTAAATCTTTAGGGAATTTATTATGTCTTCTTGTATCCTCTTTTGTCAGGACTCGGAAATCATCTGATTTTGGAAAATTATTAATTAAAACAATTAAAGCTTCGGGTAGCGGCATAATTTTCCGCTCTTTTAAGTTCATCCAAGCTCCTAACATTTCACAATGTGCCAAATTTTTTCCTTTGGTATCGTAAAAATTATGTCTGAATTCAAAAAAGGAACTATCCTCGCTCATTCCGGTCACCTCTAAACCAACAGTTACCGGAGCTCCCTGAAAAACTTCTCTAAAATAATAGATGTGCTCATAAAAGATAACCGGCCCTACATTATGTACAGCCATTTCTTTTTGACCAAAACCATTTTCGATCAAAAAAGCCATACGCGTGTGGCTCATAAAATTTTGATATGCACTATTTGCTAAATGACGATTGGCGTCAAGATCACTCCATCGCACCTCAAATTTTTTTGTATACATGCTCTTTATTCTTTAAATCTAAAGATTAAAAATACAATTAAAAACTATGCATGCATAGTTTATAGTGTAGAACTTGGTAACTTTTACTGGAAACGAATGGTAAAATTCTGTTATCCAAAAATTTGTGGGTTTTCATAGCCGTTCCTATTTTTACCGTCTCTAGTTCGCTATATATTATGCCCATATTAACTGCTACCTATCAACCTCCCATAGTATTCAGAAATGCACATGTGGCTACTATATACCCAAACCTCTTTCGTCACGTAAACCATTTGACTCAGCAACGCGAACGCTTAGAATTGGACGACGGAGATTTTATTGATTTAGACTGGAGCTACGCTTCATCAAAAACAACAAATCATCTTGTTATAATACTTCATGGCTTAGAAGGCAACGCACAACGTTCTTATATGAAAGGTTTGGCAAAACACTTGACATCAAAAAGCCTAGACGTAGTAGCCGTAAATTTGCGTAACTGTAGTGAACAACCCAATCGCATATATGCATCATATCATGCGGGAGCAAGTGAAGATTTGGGCCATGTGATACAACATCTTTCTACAAAATATGCTTATGATAAGATTTCGATTTGCGGATTTAGTCTGGGAGGCAATATCGTATTAAAATATCTGGGGGAAACACAAAATATCCCTGCTGCAATTGTATCAGCGGTAGCTGTGTCTGTTCCATGTGATTTACATGATTCTTTACAACAGATTGAAAAACCAGCTAATTTTATTTACAGAAATAGGTTTGTCAGACATTTGAAATCGAAGTTGTTTCAACGTGCTGGAGATTTCCCCGATGATATTTCTGAAGAAGCAATAAAAGCCTGTCAATCACTACTTGATATCGATGACCTATACACGAGTAAAGCACATGGCTATAAAAATGCTGAAGAGTATTATTTAAAGTGTAGTAGTAAGAACTTTCTCTCAAAAATTAGAATTCCTACCTTACTATTAAATGCTAAAAACGATTCATTTTTAGGCGCCGCTTGCTATCCGATAGCAGCAGCTGAAACCAATACTAGCTTATTCCTAGAAATGCCGGAATACGGGGGTCATGTCGGTTTTTATGATAAAAAAAATCTGTATTATCATGAGCGAAGAGCTTATGAATTTATTTCGCAATTTTCGTAAAACATTTTCTTTCCATAATCTAAAATGATTGTGCCGTTAATCGATAAAATCATTCATGTTACGGTTAACCCCTTTTCTTATTACTTCACCTCCACCACACCTTTTGTATTTGAACGATTTTAGTTTAAAAAGCTTTATTAATTAACTTTTTTTATCAACTTTTAGCAACAACTAAAGAAATTTATTGAAGTTTTCTTAATTAAAACACAAACTCCATTATGAAAAAAAATTACAAAAAAGTCTTGGTCGCTTCTGCCATCGGACTCTCCTTTTTTTGTGCTGAAGCACAGGAAAAAAAACAAGGTGACAGCTTTGTACAACCACCAAAATTTATGAAAATTGATGGTGAAGCTACTCAAAACAAAAGTGCTCAGAGTATTTTGAGTGAATATATTGGGTTGAACCATGCAAACAGCTATACTAAAATGGCCGAGCAAGTTGATCAACTTGGTATCACACACAAACGTTTTCAACAACGATATAAAGGTGTAAAAGTGGAGTATGGTATTGCCGTGCTTGACGCAAAAGGAAATAAAACTACTTCGCTGCATGGAGAATATTATAATGTAGACCGTGTAAATACGACGCCATCTATAAGTAAATCCCAGGCTTTACAGCGAGCGATCAACCATACAGGTGCGCAAAAATATTTATGGCAAGATGCACAAGCATCTGAAGCTATGAATAATTATGACACTGGTGGAGAGCTAGTTATTCTACCTGATTTTCAATCAGAAAATGAAAAGGGTCTGTTAACTAATTACAATCTTGCCTATAAATTTGATATATACGCTACACAGCCCTTGAGTAGAGGATATCTTTATATCGATGCTCATACAGGAGAGGCATTATATTACGATGCTATAATTAAGCATCTTGGTGAACATAGTAATTCAAGTACAGCATTAAAAACGGTACATCTACCAAGTCGAGCTGAATTTGAAGCTGCCACATTAGCCACAGGAAGTGCCGCAACACGTTATAGTGGTACACAACCCATTACTGCCAGAATAATAGGTAGTAGCTATGCATTAAGAGATAATACACGAGGAAATGGTGTAAATACTTACAACAGTGGACAAACTCAGTCCTATCCAACTACAGATTTTACTGATGCAGATAATAATTGGACTGCAGCAGAATTTGACAATGCTGCCAAAGACAATGCTGCGCTTGACGCCCATTGGGGAGCAGAAAGAACTTATGATTATTGGCAGGCAATCCACGCCAGAAACAGTTTTGATGGTGCCGGTGCAGAAATCAAAAGTTGGGTTCATTATGGATCAGCTTATGATAATGCTTTCTGGAACGGATCGGTGATGACCTACGGTGATGGATCTTCTAATGGATCTGAAGGTAATGGAAGCTTTGATGCTTTGACCAGTTTAGATGTTGCAGCTCACGAAATTGGACATGCAGTTACTACGAATACAGCAAATTTAGCATATCAAAGGGAGTCTGGTGGTCTTAATGAAGGGTTCTCAGACATCTGGGGCGCTGCAGTTGAGCATTTTGCAAAAGGTAATGGAAACGATCTGGCTCCGGATGCTTCTATTTGGTTGATCGGCGACGAGATTGATCGCCGTACCGGATCTGCTGCTCTACGTTCTATGAGCAATCCAAACTCAGCCGGTGATCCGGACACATATGGTGGTACGTATTGGAAAAATCCTAATTGTGGATTTCCAACACAGAGTAATGATTATTGCGGTGTACATACCAACTCCGGTGTATTAAATTATTGGTTCTACCTAAGTACTGTAGGTGGATCAGGTACGAATGATGTAGGGAGTTCTTTTAATGTTTCTGGAATAGGAATCTTAAAGGCTGCTAAAGTTGCTTATAGAACTCTTAGCGTGTATTTATCTGCTAATTCAACATTTGCCGATGCCAGAGCTGGAGCGATACAATCTGCTAAAGATTTGTACGGAGTCGATAGTGCCGAAGAAATTGCAATTACTAATGCATGGTATGCCGTTGGTGTAGGATCTGAATATGGTACCGGTGGAGGCATATCGTACTGTTCTTCAAAAGGAAACAGCGTTGTAGATGAATATATTAGTCGTGTACAAGTAGGTACTATAAACAAAACTTCTGGTGCCTCAAGTGCTGGATATGCTGATTATACGTCAACCGCAACAGATTTAAACCTTAGTACTGCATATTCTATAACCATTACACCTACCTGGACAGGAAGAACATATAGAGAAGGGTATGCTGTTTGGATTGATTACAACCAGGATGGAGACTTTACAGATGCGGGAGAACTCGTATGGAGTAAATCAGCTTCTACAACGACTCCGGTAAGTGGTTCTTTCACAGTTCCTTCTTCAGCTGCATCAGGAGCGACAAGAATGCGTGTGTCGATGAAATATAACGGCATTCCAAGTTCATGTGAAACCTTCAGTTATGGTGAGGTTGAGGATTACACAGTTACCTTAGGTTCTGCTACTGTAGCGCCTGCTGTGACGGGAATAGCAGAAGCTAGCGACATTGCATTCTCTATATATCCTAACCCTGTCAACGGAAATGAACTCTCTATCAGCATGAAGAATCCTGCAGATGCAACATTTGAAATCCTGAATATACTAGGAAAGCGTGTTACTGCCGGTGTTGTTAAAGGTGCTATTGACGTTCAAAATTTATCTGCGGGTATGTATATCTTACGTGTGAACACTACAACCGAAACTTTTACAAAGCGTTTCGTTAAACAATAAGTTTATTATTTATAAGGTTCTTTAGTCATGAAATCCCTTGGAGTATATACTCCAAGGGATTTTTTTTTGAAGAAAACAAGAAAGTGCCCTTCTATATAACCTACAGAGTAAATTTGATATCGCTAAATCGTTGTGATCTCTGAAGGCCGCAAGAGGGCTTCCTGTCTCAACTTAAGTATGATCTGGGCCACAGCTATCGTGTCCTTTTCGCAATAGGTTACAATTCTATTCAGATTCTTTTCTTTATAATATACTTCACCTACTTGACTTCCATCGATATCATCTTTGGGAGAAGGAATACCCAATATATTTGTGAGTAATTTGAGAGATGTATAATGTTTATAATCTCCGAATTTCCATAATTCTAAGGTGTCCAAATGAGGTACTTCCCAAGGTTTTTTACCGAAGAGATCCAACTTAGCGGGTAATGAAATTCCGTTGATTAACATTCGCCTTGCGATATAAGGAAAATCAAACTCTTTACCGTTATGCGCGCATAAAAGATGTTGCGGACGGTTAAAATGTGATTCTAACAGCTTTTTAAACTCAACCAAAAGCTCTTCTTCCTTTTCATTGTGAAAAGAGGTAACCCTAAAACTCCTGTTATCCCCAACATCTGAAAAATATCCGACTGAAATACAGACAATTTTACCAAATTCAGCCCAGATCCCAGCTCTTTCATAAAACTCCTCAGGTGTAAAATCTTCTTTACGTTGATATTTTGTTTTCTCACTCCATAAATATTGCATTTCCGGACTTAATGCATCAAAAACTTCATGCAGGGGAACTGTCTCAATATCAAGAAAAAGAATATGCTCTAAATTTAATTTATGTAACATCAATCAACATATTTAAAGCTTCTTCCAAATAAATGTAAAAATCTCTGGTAAACGATTTACCATCCTTAAATTCTGATCGTTGATGTCCTAAGCGTACAATCGTGATATTTTCTTCAGGTATAGATATTACATACTGTCCTAAAATACCACGCATAACAAAAATTTTCTTGTCAAGATGGTTTGACAACCAAAATCCGTAGCCATACATAGCGCTATCAGCAAATCTGGGCTGAATCGCTTTGTCGGTAAAAGCTTCAGGTAACAGTTGTTGACCCCCGTAAGTACCTCCATTTTGAAATAACAATCCAAATTTTGCAAAATCTCTAGCTGTACTGGCAATGCAGCAGTATGCCTTTTCCATACCGCTATCTTCACTATCCAACTGCCACAACCCGTCTTGGCTCATACCCATAGGTTTCCAAAAACTTTCACTTAGATAGGAGGACAAATTTTGTCCGGTCGCTTTTTCTATCACCATTCCCAATAATTGCGTGTTTCCACTTAAATACTCAAAAGCCTCTCCGGGTGTTTTTATCACGTCCAGATCTAGCATAACTTCTCGTATGTTAGTATCATAATATGCCTTTGCAGTAATAGAAAACGGACTTGTATAATGTTCAGTCCAATCCAAACCTGACGCCATTGAGGATAAATCTCCTACGGTCATCTGTGCTGCTGTCCCTTCAGAAAACTCGGTAAAAAAATCACCTACAGGCTGTTCAAGGCTTTTAATATGTCCATCCATAATTGCTTTCCCCAACAAGGCAGTCACAATACTTTTCGCCATCGAAAAAGAATTCGTTCGAGACAAACTATCATATCCCGGAGCATAATACTCATGCCAAACACTATCATTCTTTAAGATTAAAAAAGAGGTAGTTCCCAAAGCAGCGTGCGTACTATCCAAACGTTCTGAAGGCAAAATAGAATTGTAATACTGATGTTGCGGTATCTCCTTAATTGTTTCAGCTGTTTTGATAGTGCGGTTATCAAAGTGTGGATAATCATCAATAAAAGCAGTCGTATGTCCGGTCATATACACAACACGAACCCCTTTTATGATATAGTCATAGTCAAGAACATATAGCAGTACTAAAAGGATTGCTACAGTAATCAAAAAACCTTTGATGATACGCTTAAATACTTTCATGAAATTTTATAATTGAGCCCTTCAGGGTATTTGCTCCACTAATGTATGAAAATATTTTTGTACTCCTCAACAATTAGAACAATCGTTGTTGTGTATAGGGACTTTCATGCTCTAGCAACCATTTTTTTCTCCATAAGCCTCCGGCATATCCGGTCAACGAACCATCTGATCCAATTACCCGATGACAGGGAACTATGATCCATAGAGGGTTTTTTCCATTTGCTGATGCCGCAGCGCGAATTACTTTGGGATCACCGAGCTGTTTTGCGACATCCAAATAACTGACCGTTTGTCCATATGGAATTTTAGATAATGCTGCCCACACCTTTTTTTGAAACGAAGTACCCGACGGATGTAATGGCAAATCAAAGGTTTTTCGTCGTCCATCGAAGTATTCTTTCACTTGTTTTATAGCCTTATCAAAATAAGGAGGTAATTTCTTATTACAAAGATCAGAAGATACAACTTCTCCTACGGTAAACGCAGTAAGCCCTATAGCATCACCCATTAAATAGGCTTTACCTAGCGGAGTTTCAAGTGTTGTATAATATCTTTTACTTTTTGGATTCATTTTCATCAATGATCCCCATTTTCTTCGCTCTTTTTTGCCAGTTTTGTCGCGCTAACTCCTGCATATTGTGCTCAACATCACTCTCATCAACAATTTCTAATCCCAACAGTGTCTCTATAACATCTTCCATAGTAACAATTCCGCTTACTGAACCGTATTCATCTACGACTAAAGCAATGTGATTCTTACTCTCTATCAAACGATTAAACAACTCTGGTATCGGTAAATTACGCTCAGTATATAAAATATTTCTTCTAATTTCACCTAAGGTCTTGGTTCCGTTACCATTGGCCATTTCTTTAAACACCTCATCTTTTAACACCATCCCGGTTATGTTGTCGCTCTTACCTTGATATACCGGAACTCTTGAAAATCTTAGATTTTGATTTTCATTAAAAAATGATTCGATGGTGGTATCCTCACTGGCCAATTTCATCACTGTTCGTGGTGTCATGACATCCTTAGTGAAAACTTCTTTGAATGTGAGCAAATTTTTGATGACTTTTGACTCTGATTCTTCAAAAACACCTTCTTCGTGTGCTATATCAGCCATTGCTGTAAAATCTTCTCGGTTCAACACAGATCCGTGATGTGCACTACCTCCCACAATTTTTGTAGTCAGCTGAAGCAACCAAAGAATACCGGTGTATCGCAGAGGAATAATCATAAGAGTTAACGCTTTTGAGGTAAAGTTTGCTAACAACTTCCATTTGCTGGCTCCTATTGTTTTTGGTATAATTTCTGAAACGACCAATATCAAAAAAGTCATAATTGCTGAGACCACTCCAACTACATTGACCCCCAATATTTCAAATTTATAAGGTAATTTTTCTGCCTGAACCCCCACCAAAATGGCACCTACAGTATGTGCTATGGTATTTATGGTCAAAATTGCAATTAGCGGTTGATCTACGTCTTTTTTGAGACGCTCCAGTGTTTCGGCATATGATTTTCCCTCTTTCTTTTTAATACTAATAAATGTCGGGGTTATGCTTAATAGCACGGCTTCTAAAACCGAGCATAAAAAGGAGAACATAATAGATACTACTGCGTAAATTATAAGTAAAGTCATAAAAGTCGGCTATACGAAATAAATGTATTTTAAAATACTTCAGAAAAGTATGGTTTTAGATCTACAAAGATCCATTTTAAATTATAATTTGTCCTTAAAATTAAGATAATTCCTACGGTTACTTGAACTATGGTGTACTTTTTTTCGCTGAAACTTGTTTCATATAGGTCTCAAGATTGGATAATTCCTCCTCGGAAAAATGCTTTATAATCGCAAAATTTGTTTTCATAACAGCATAATTTTCCGGTTCAACTATAGGTTCGGCGTCTTGTTTTAAAAAAGCAACCAAATTTCCATTTTGCTCATTATAGACCTGCATAATTTTATGTACGCTGGGACCAATTGATTTTTTGTCCGTCAAGTGACAGGTAAAACATCTCCCTTTGCCCATAAAAATCTCTTTTCCCTTATCAAATGCAGTGCGGGAAGAACTTTTTTTACCAATTGTAATGGTTTCCTTTTCTTTTTTGGCAGGTTGACACGATACAAACAGGGATAAACAAAGTAACATCAACAATAATGGTTTTATGCTCATAGGTACGATTAGCTTTTTAAGATTGAAAATTATCTTTGATACTTTCTGCATCTTTAGTAAAACGATTTAATAAATCAGTGCTAAAGTTTGTCGCTATTGAATCATTGCCAGCATTGACGTGATTACTGACTAAAGCCAATTTTGTTAGAGCATAATGCATGAATTCATATTCTTCATCGGGACCATGATCAGAAAATACCTCGATTACCTTGCGATACAAGGCGTTAATATCTGAATGATGTTCGTTTTCATAATCAAATGACCATTTAATTTCTTTTCCTTTAGGATGCTCCATTAAAATTTCTTCTAAGGTCAAAATCTCACGCTCATTGATTACTCCATCCTCCATCGCAGCTACATACAGTAATTCTCCAAAGGATTGATACAATCTATCTTTATTTTCCATATGTCTACATAATTTATTAATTATCCCAGTAAGGTAGCAATATCTTTTGAAAAGTAACTCGCTATCATAGTCGCTCCTGCACGCTTTATTGCTGTAACTTGTTCCATCATCACTGCGTTATGATCTAACCACCCCTTTTCTGCAGCAGCTTTGAGCATCGCATACTCACCGCTTACCTGATAAACCGCTATCGGTACATCTACTGCTTCTTTGATATCCCGTACAATATCTAAATAACACAATCCCGGTTTCACCATAACAATATCTGCTCCTTCTTGAATATCCATTAAAGTTTCTTTGATGGCTTCATCGCGATTAGCAAAATCCATTTGATAGGTTTTCTTATCTCCGAAGCCCGGTGCAGAATCTAATGCATCTCTAAAGGGTCCATAAAAGGAAGAAGCATACTTAGCACTATAGCTCATAATACCCGCATTAACAAATTTCTCTTGTTCCAGAAGTTCTCGGATTGCACGAATTCTACCATCCATCATATCACTTGGTGCCACAAAATCTGCTCCGGACTGTACGTGAGAAAGTGCCATTTTTGCCAACACATCGCAGGTAGGATCATTGGTAATATAGCCGTTTTCAACAATTCCATCATGTCCATAAGAAGAATATGGATCTAGTGCTACATCGGTCATTACTAACATGTCGGGAGCTAAGTCCTTAATTGTTTTAATAGCACGTTGCATTAACCCATTACTGTTTAATGCTTCAGTTCCCTTATTGTCTTTCAAATTATCCGCCACTTTAACAAAAAGCAACACTGCTTTGAGTCCTAGACTTTGTAAGGTTT
Source organism: Aquimarina sp. 2-A2 (assembly GCF_045505135.1). NCBI lineage: Bacteria > Pseudomonadati > Bacteroidota > Flavobacteriia > Flavobacteriales > Flavobacteriaceae > Aquimarina > Aquimarina sp. 2-A2. The sequence continues at coordinate 300,885 of NZ_JBJKFI010000001.1, forward strand.
TAACTTCGGATGCAATACCATCCAAACTATATCTGTAATAGCCTGGCATAGAAGCTATCTCTTCTTTTACACCTTTACCTTCGACAATAAAAAGAGGGGTAATAAAATCATTGGGAGTTATCGCATTTTCTCTTACCAAAGAACGAATAGCATCATTGGTTCTCAATCTTCTGTTTCTGCGTAATTGCTGCATACCTTTGCTCTAATTTTATAGTGTAAAGATACTGATATATCTTAAGATTTCGGACGTAAATTTATACTGCGCTTTGGGAATCAAACCTACACGTCTAAAAACTTTGGGGGCTAAAACTTTGAGTTATAACGCTTGCAAAATATAGATTGTAACAAAATGTACATTACGACTACTTATAAAAAGACAATAATAATCTCAACTATGCTTACAATAACCAATTTGAACAAAACGTACCCTAATGGCACGCAAGCACTGAACAATGTAAATTTACACTTGAAAAAAGGAATGTTCGGTCTTTTAGGTCCCAATGGAGCGGGTAAATCTTCCTTGATGAGAACCATCGCCACCTTGCAGCAAGCTGATTCGGGTACTATTCACTTTGATGGTATTGATGTTTTTAAAAATCCGGAAGCTCTTCGTAAGGTACTAGGGTATTTACCACAGGATTTTGGAGTGTACCCTAAAGTATCGGCAGAATTGATGCTTAATCATATTGCCAAAGTGAAAGGTATTACGGATAGTAAAGTAAGAAAAGAATATGTGGGTGATTTACTCAATAAAGTCAATTTATACAATTTTAGAAATCGCAATTTAGGAGATTTTTCCGGTGGAATGCGTCAGCGTTTTGGTATAGCACAAGCCTTATTAGGTAATCCTAAGTTGATAATTGTTGATGAACCAACTGCTGGTTTAGATCCATTAGAGCGTAATCGCTTTCATAATCTGTTGAGCGAATTGGGAGAAAATGCAGTCGTTATTCTATCCACTCATATTGTCGACGATGTCATTAATCTTTGTCAGAACATGGCGGTGTTTAATGAAGGGAAGATTTTGGTTCAGGGCAATCCTCAAGATTTGTCTGACAGGCTGAACGGAAAAGTGTATAAAAAACATATCGCCAAAGAAGAATTATCCCACTATGAATCCAACTACAATGTGTTAACAAACTATTTACGTGGTGGACAGCTTAATATTAATATTTATAGTGAAACACATCCCGAAGATGGTTTTGAGCGTATTCCCAATGATTTAGAAGATTTTTACTTCTATAGCATTAATCAGAAACATTTAAAAACAGTTTAAAATGAAAGAAACATTAAATTTTGAACTGCAATATCGACTGGGCAGGCCCGCAACCTGGATTTATTTCTCATTAGGCGCACTGATTGCGGCACTACTTGCGGCTTTTGAACAATCTGCAACGGCAGAGTTTGTTAATAGTCCAAACAATATTACCGGTGTACTGGTTCCTGTTTCGGTTATTGCCATTTTCTTTTATGCTGCTATTATGGGGGTTCCCGTCTATAGAGATGCAGAACATAAAACTGCAGAAACTTATTTCACCTTTCCTATCAAACCCACATCGTATATTTGGGGTCGTTTTTTAGGGAGTTATCTTATAGCATCCTTGGTAAATGTCGGGATTGTATTTGGCGCTGTTATTGGTTTCGGGATTGGAGCATTTTTAGAACGCCCTGATTTTGGATCGTATACAGCATTCGACTTCTCTTCTTATGTTTTACCATTTGTTTTTATTTTGCAAATTAATGCCTTATTGATTGGGTCATTATTCTTTAGTTTGATGGCCTTCTTTAAAAAGATGCCGATTATCTATTTGGGAGGTATCGTTCTTTTTCTTTTATACAGCATCTCTGGAGACTTACTATCGAATCTTGACAATCAATGGTTGAGTATCTATCTGGATCCCTTTGGTGGAAGGGCTTTTAGTTTGGTGAAAAAATATTGGTCAATCAATGAACTTAACACAAATTCACTTCCGATATATGGTAAGTTTTTAATTAATAGAATGCTCTGGCTAAGTGTCGCAATAGTTCTCTTTTTAATAACTTTATTTCGATTTAATTATCAAACCTTCTTAAAATCTGCAAAACAAAAAAAACAAAAACTGTCGTCCGCAATAGTTCCTAAAGCGGTTACTAATATTTCACAGCATTTCAACAAAAAAAGTGAACGCCAAAACCTCCTTTCTTTAAGTAAAATTGAGACACTTTCCATTCTAAAAGATCCTGTGTTTCTTATACTGTTGATTATTGGAATTATCGTAGCATTATTTACCGTATATAAGGGGAATGAAACCTATGGTACTCCAAACTTACCATTAACACGTTATGTGGTAATGTATATCTCTGGAGGCCTATCATTACTCTCTATCATCATCCTTGTCATTTATTCTGGAGAAGCTGTTCATAGAACCCGCAAAAATAAAACGTTTGTGTTTTACGATGCACTCCCTATAAGTGACGGGAGTCTCTATTTTTCAAAAATCATTGCTTTATTAAGCACGGCGGTACTTTTAACCACCATAAACATAGTTATTGCGGTTTTATATCAAACGATTAACGGATATTTTACCTATGAGCTTGGTATGCAATTCGTGTATAATTTTGTATTGATTTTTCCCGGATTCGTCATGACCGTCTTACTTGCATTTTTTATTCATGTATTGGTCAACAATAAATTCTTAGGTCATTTTGTCGTCATTGCTTTGTATATCGGTTTGCCTTTATTGGTAACACTCGCGTTCAAAAGCACCAATCCGATGCTAATTTTTACCGGAGCCACTCCGTTTTTTATTAGTGATCTCAATGGCTTTGGTCACTACTTAGTGGGTGTAAGCTGGCTTAATTTATATTGGGTATTGGCTACCACAATACTAATGATTGTTGGTAAACTTTTCTGGACACGCGGATTTCATGCATCGTTTAAAGAAAGAATGGTTCTTGCTAAAAAACGTTTTACCGCACCAACGATTTTGATGTTTTCTGTAACCCTCCTTTTATTTGTCGCAGTAGCCGGTTATTCTTATTACAATTTGAAAGTACTTAACACCATTAATTCTAGTACATACGGTGACAAAACGGGTGCCGATGCCGAAAAAAAATATGCCAAATACATTGGTCAGGTGCATCCAATCGTGACTGATCTCAAAGCTTATATCGACATTTATCCGGAAGAAAGAGGTGTCAAGGCTCGAGGTGAATATACGATTACCAATACAGATCAAACTAAGGTAATTGACACGTTGTTGCTTGAGATGCAGTATCCAAATATGCATACAACACTGAAAAAAATACTATATAACGGTAAAGAATTACAACCAGTCTACAGCGACTCGGTGTATCGCTTATTCCTGTACAAACTCCCCGAAGCATTATTGCCTTCTGCTACTGCCAAATTGATTCTGGAAGTCAGTGCAGAGACTAAAGGTTTTGCTAACGAAATGGAAACACAGGTGCTCCACAACGGTTCCTTTTTAAACAATCAAATTTTTCCTAGATTTCATTATGACCGTAGTTTAGTGGATAACGGGGTACGTAGAAAACATGGTTTAGAAAAACTCGATTATCTCCTTCCTCCCAGAAGCGATTCTGCCGCTACTAAAAAGAATTTATTTAATGAGGATGCAAACTATATCAACTTTGAAGCTATCGTAAGTACAACTGCTGATCAGATTGCTATTGCTCCGGGCAAATTGCATCGTCAATGGACCGAGAAGGATCGTGCATACTATCACTATAAGCTAGAGTCAGAAACGGATTTGTTTTTTAACGTAGTGTCCGCTAGCTACGATATTGAGCGTGCAGAGTGGATCGCTCCCAGTGGGAAAAAAGTCGCAATAGAAATTTATCATTCTCCCAAACATAAAAAAAATCTAAAACACTTTATCGAAGGAACTAAAGTAGCGCTGCAATATTGTTCAGAAAACTTTATGGAATACCCTAACTCGGTCTTGCGAATTGTAGAGTTCCCTGCGCATTCAGTTTTTGCACAGTCATTTGCTACAACCATTCCATATTCTGAAGATTTCGGTTTTGCGGCAGATTTCGATAGAGCCGAAGATTTTAATTACGCCTTTAGAGTAACCACTCACGAAGTTGCACATCAATGGTGGGGACATCTCGTTACACCAAGTAAAACATCGGGAGCCAATATAATTTCTGAGACCCTGGCTGAGTATACCTCGCTTATGACGATGAAACAGAAATATGGAGAAAATGGTATCAAAAATTTCCTTAAATACTCACTTGATGATTATTTGCGTAGCAGATCTTTCAGTTTTAAACCTGAACGCACATTGCTAAATGTAGAAACCGGTCAACATATTTGGTATCGCAAAGGATCTATGATCATGTATCATTTACAAGACGTCATCGGTGAAAAAAGAATGAACGATGCCTTGAAAAAATTCACAGATGAATTTAAATACTATAGAAAAGGAGTGTATCCAACTTCTCAGGACTTATACACCGCCATTCGTACTATTACTCCGGATTCTTTAAAATATTTGGTAGACGATGGTTTCAACGAAATTGTTTTATATGAAAACAGAGTCACTTCAGCGAAGACTGAAAAGCTACCGAATGCTTTCTATGAAACAACCTTCACCGTAGATTCTAAAAAGATTTATTACAATGACTCAGGTAAAGAAAAATATGTAGACTCCACAGCCAATTATATCGAGATAGGCTTATTCGGAGAGGATATTAAGGACACGCTCGATGTTACTTTGAAAAATCCATACTATCTGGAACGTAAATGGCTACAGCCGGGAGAAAACACCTTCGTTGTAAAAACAAAGGAAAAACCATTACGGGCAGGTATTGATCCCTATAATAAATTGATCGATCGCGACTCAGAGGACAATTTACAGAATATAGAGGAGTGATTACTAAAGTAGTATGATTATAAGAAACCAAAAAAATTCAATTATTTAGCAGATAAAACCGTGATAAGAATGCGCTGTTCTTATTGCGGTTTTATTAATTAGTACGATTCCTGATGTAATAATTCAAAATATGAAGCGTCTTAATTAAAGTACTCTTTAAGACATCTAAGTAAATCAACCATTATTATGCGATTACCAATATTTATATTCCTAAGTTTGATTCCGGTAGTTTCGAGTTTTGCTCAAAGTACCATTTACACTGTAATTGATGAAACCACCAAGCAACCTGTCCCGTACGCTACGATTCAAACCTCAGAAAATCAGGGTGTATATACCAATGAGGAAGGACGGTTTAGTTTAGCTACAGAAGCGTATGGAACCAAGACAGACTCCATGTATGTGTCGTCTATGGGGTATGAAAGACGAGGTATTGCTTTAGCTGCACTGACCGATAGCATTATTTATATTCGGCCCCAAGCCATAGCATTAGATGGTGCATTTGTATCTAATAAAAAGTTGACCGTTGATGAAATTATAGAGCAAGTCAAAGAAAATTTGGAGCAAAACTACACCCATGATCTCAGTCAAAAACGTTTTTTCTTAAGAAAATCTGACTTTGGTAAAGTACGACACATGAATATTGATTTTAAAAAATCAACTATAGAGGAGTTCGATAAAAAATTTCTTGATAGCGTAGTTGCATTATTACCGAAGAAATCCGAGTTTTATAGCGAGGTTCTTGGAGATTTCTATAAGAGCAAGGATGATGAAAAACTGACGATCATCAAAGCAGCAAAGCTGTACGACAAAAACAATGAAGGCTCTTTTGAAGCGCTTGGAAAGAAGGTAGAGCAAATCTTTAAGGAAAACGTAAAACCAACTTCTTATTTGAAAATCAAATCCGGTTTCTTTTTTGGCACCAAAGTGCAAGTAGACTCAATCCTAAAGGCAAGTGAAGAAGCGAAGCAAGTAAAAACTGAATTGGAAAAGCAAGACGACAACAAAGAATATGTTTCCAATCAAAAAAGCAACCTCAAATCTATCTTTAAAAACACACTCTATAACGAAGATTCAAAATTGGATATACTCCACAAGTCCGGACGCTATGATTTTGAATTGACAGACTACTCTATCATCGATGGGCACAGTGTATATGTAATTCAATTTAACCCGGGTAGAAGAGCTGATTTCAAAGGGACACTTTATATAAACACCGAGGATTTTGCCGTTGTGCGTATCGATTATGAAAACACCAAAACATTGAAAAGTTTTGGCTTATTAGGTATAAGCTATAAGGAAAATGTATATAAAGGAAGAACGATTTTCTCCAAAGAAACGGATCATAAATACCACATAAAATTTCTAGAAAAGTATCAGGGAAATATTTTTGGCATCGATCGACCTCTCAAAATAATCGAAAAAAATAAGCATGTTAAGGGAAAACGAAAACAAAATGAGTTGTCTCTGGGCATTGATGTAGGGATGTCGCAACTGGTAAAGACCGAGCTTGTAATTTTTAGCAATACATCCATCAATGATACGCAGTATCAAGAAGTGAAAGAAGACTATTCTATTGAACCAGAATATCTATCTAAATACGACCCCGATTTTTGGAACGGCTATACGATCATGGAACCCAACACCGCCATTCGTAGTTTTGAGGCTACCGAGGGTTTGTAGAGTTTAGACACCCACTGGTTTCTATTCAAAATGACCCCAAGTATTTCGTAAGACGTTTATTTTGATCTGATATTTTCCAGATTATCAATCTAAAGTATTGTAAAAAAAAGAAGACCGCCTTTTTAGGCGGTCTTCTTAATGAATTTAAAAGTTAAATCTATTCTATTATAAATCGTTGGGTTTCTCCCTGAATGTTTAGTAAATACATTCCAGTTTTAAGGTTGCCAACATCAATAGTGCTATTACTATTCAATGTACCTCTAGCAACTATTCGTCCAAACAAATTCATTATTGAATAAGAGTTTTTAGCAGTTTTAGGATTTTCCATTGTAATCTGCAACATCCCCCCTCTTTTAAGTGGGTTCGGAGCAATAGTGAAACCATCCATGTCGTTTTCATCCTCGTCTCCGTATATCGGAGTTTTTGGTCCGAAATCTGCTACTACAGCAGCCGATCCGCCGCATGACCCTTCATAGATCTTAACATTAGTAAAGGTTGAATTATTTCCTGATCCTGCATCATTATCATTAATAAACACTAATCGATCCATATTTCCTGTATAGAAACTACCTACTGGAATTATATATGTGGTAGTTCCGCCAGAATAATTGTCATAATTAGTTATTCCGTAATTCTGAGTACCATGAACTTTGATTACCCTTGTAGAAGTCAAGGTATTATCATTTTCAAAAGCAATTCCATGTATTTCACCTTGAGAAGTACTACTAAAATCAAACTCTATCACAGTATTTGCAGTGACGGTATAATTGAGAGCAATATACTTCCAAGTGTTGTTAGATAATGATAATCCATTACCAGAATTTACAATTGAGAAATTACCCGCCGCATCCTGAGTAGCAAACGAAGTGATACTAAAATTATTAAAATTAACCGACTCACACGTTGGATCCGGGACAATACTTCCATTAGAAATACTCAAATCATCGATACTTACATCCCCTTGCCAGCTCGTTCCGGTAACGGTATTAAGACGCAATTGTACACTAGCATTTCCTGCATAAGCAGAAAGATCAACATTAGCGGTATTCCAGCCAGCTCCTTGCGCTCCTGTTCTAGTAAATACACTGGTCCAATCTCCTGTATTATCCGTTCTGGCTTCTACAGCTAACGTACCTACAGCATTACCCACCATATGGTATTGGAAGCTTAATACTGGTGTAGATAATCCGCTGAAATTCAAACACGGTGAGTTTAAAATAGCTCTTTTATTAGGAAATCCATTTCCGTTTCCAGAAGCTTCTACATAAATATAAGAAGTGCCATCAGCAGCACTACTAGGTCCTGTTCCTGTTGATGGAGTACTATTAGAATTTATAGTCCAATCTAAATCATCTCCAGATGCTTGAGACCAGACACCAATATTTCCTTCAAAGCTCTCGCTGTATGGAAATGAAGCTACATCTCCAGAACACTCATCTCCACCTGGTCCAGGTCCACCGCCATCACAAGGATTAACAAAAGATACTGTTTGGTCAGTTTGTTGATTACTACCGCCATTATTATTTTCATCGGCATCTTGCCCCACACCGCGCTCAGCAAATGCTTTCCAGATAATACATGAATATTGACCACCATATAAATCTTGATCCGCCTGAAGGATCCCATCTCGACCAGATACAAATCCAGGATTGTTTGCTGTATTTTTTAATCCTTCTATGACTAGAGCCATAGCAATGTTGTTACCACCTGTTCCATTATAAAAATCAGGATCAAATCCTTTGGCATCAATTAAACCCCAAGTCATATCCCATAATATAGTAGCGAACGCATATCCAACACCGTGAGGTCTTGCTAATCCTCCTATATCTGCATAGTCTGTATTGTTGACAGATCTGTCAATAGAATATGGAGTAGGGCGTATCCCGTCTCCATTTGTTGGTTGATTAAGTGCATATGTACCTATTCCTCTAGAGTCTGTTCCAGAATCTCCAGCTTTCATCGTAAGCATTAAACCAAACCAATCAGACCATCCTTCACCCATTTGTTCAGAACCTCCTAAAGTGTTAGAAGATGGACCCCCTACCAATCTTATAGAAATACCGTGACCATATTCGTGGGCAATAATTCCATTATCTAAATCGCCATCTCTATCAGGATTTGGGCTCGTCCAAAGAAACATTTGCATTCTTGGATTACCACCATCACCTGGTGTTGCAAAATTTGCATTGTTACTTCCGCTTCCATCTTGCGCATCTGCATTTACAGAGTCACCTCCTACACCACCTTTTCCGTAGTTGTTTTCTTGAAAGTTTCCACTCGCTTCATTAAATCCATATTGATAAAAAACATCGTGCATGATATTATTCCAATAAAAAAGATTTGTTATTGCAGCATCATCATATGTTGCAGGTGCTTGGGTAAGATTTATTGGAAAATTAAAGTCTAAGCTACTTCCTCCGTCCGGAGAAAATCCTGTACCATTATTTCCATTTCTATCTTCTTGCGCCCAAACATTGTTACCTCTAGTAATGGTATATTCTGCCCCTGCACTCCCGTTAGTATCATGCCATCCAAATGGAGATGCACTGGAGTTTGCCGGATCGGTTACTACAGAACGGTTACCATGACTGGGACTTTCTATTGGCATTGCGTATACATTATAGGAATCGGGAGCAAGTGCTGCGGTTGCTTCTGCTTCGGTCGGAACTGTTGGAAAGTTATTATCCAATAGTACAGACTCATCATGATTATGTATTTCATGATCTGGCGTGCCAAAATTACAAGTGATCACCCAATCTTCAGTATATAAAATTTCACCTGAAGATGCATCTACATTGGCATTCCACCAATGCTGACCATCCTTCTCGTATATGCTAACATGCCATGTTAATATTAGTTGATCATCATTTTTGAGATAAACCTGCTTGGCCTTTATAGGTTCTAGAGAAATTCCAGAATCTTCATAAACAAAAGCATCATTTGATCTGCTCATTGACCTTGATAACTTGGGCGAGCCTAGATTATGAGCTTTTGCTACATTCATAATGGCTCCTTCAGCCGAAAAAGAGCTCCTTGATGTAGTAACTTTCGATTTTAAGCCTTTTACAAATTGATCAATCTCCCATGTGACTTGATCGTTGTTTTTAACAGTAAGCTTATAAGTTGCATACTGGATAGGGATCCCTTGATAATACTGCTGTACATATACATGCTGAATTTCAGGGTTTAGAGAAGGGACTACATTGGTCACTTTCCATTCTGAGACATCTTCGGCTGTCATAGCCGATTTAGCTGTTACGTTGTTGAAATGGCTTTGAACGACACCATCCATGATACTTTGTGCAAGTATCGACTGCCCTATAAATAGATTTAATAAGACAAAGAAGTACATTTTTTTCATAAGTGTATGAGTTTTAAATTTGTGTTAACTAAAATTAACGAAATTATCAACATATCACACATAAAACATTTTTAGTGAATAATATTTAACAATTTGGCGTTTTTGTTGAATTTTTAATAAAAATAAAAAACATGGTTATTCTAGAATATCATATCGGGTGTCAACCTATGAAAATACTAGGGTTCTTAAAACATTTAGAAATATTTTCGTGTATGCACTGATAATCAAAAGAATAACTATCCCTTTTTACAATTACGGGATACCTGTAGCTTTTTTTTAAAACTTTTAAGGTAAAAATGTATTTTGATCATTACACTAGATCATTTTGATTAACCAGATTACCAAAAAATTAAACAATTTATTCTAACACGCATTTAATTTTGTTTAGGCATCTTTAATTTTAGGACAAAACAAATTCTGAGTATTTCATAAGTTTTTGTGTCCTTATACTATTGATACCATGGATGGTACAGATCTGATATTTTCGCTCTCCCTTTGACCATTTTTTTTGACTGAAATAGTAGCGATTATTATAGCGTATAGTACTGTTAACTTGTAAAATGAAAATAATACTGTAGAAAACTTTGTAAAATTGGGTGTCAGGACACATAAAAGACAATTACACCATCGAATCTGAATATCTATCTATAGATAAACCCAATCTATGGAACCTCCATACAATTCATGGAACCTGACACCGCCATTCGTAGTTTTGAGGCAAAAGAAGGTTTGTGAAAGGTTATTAATCATTTTAAGTTTGAAGTTATTCTAAAAACCTCCAAGTGATATAGATGCAGTCGACTATATCCTATGAAGCAAAGGTTTAGCGATTTTTCTTTTATATTTGAGTAAGCATAAACTTGGATTTTTTTAGTAAAAAATACATTAGTACTTCGGATATCCTGAAGTAATGATATGGACTTAAATCAATCACAAATGAAAAAAATAATCTAGCCCCGAAAAATTCCTGTAATTTGCGAATTAACAAAACTGAATGTTTTAACCTTAACAAAAACCTACAAAAGAAAATATTTCAAAATAAAAGATTACGCTCAAAGACAAGAGGCTTTGCCTTTACTTAAAAAAATTTCCATAATAGTAAAAAGCCCTGATTTTATTTAATAGAAGACACTTACACCCAATCCAGAGGATTTGTAAGCACTTCAACCAATCGGGCTTCTTCACTCCCCGGTTCCGGGTGGTGATTGTAATGCCATTGCACCCGTGGTGGCAGACTCATTAAAATACTTTCGATTCTACCATTTGTTTTAAGACCAAATAAGGTTCCTTTATCGTGCACTAGGTTAAACTCCACGTAGCGTCCTCTGCGTACTTCTTGCCAATCCCGTTGCTCTTTTGTATAGGCTTGTTCTTTACGTCGCTCTACTATCGGAATATAAGCTTCCAGAAAACTGTCACCAACTGTGGTTACAAAATCATACCATTGCTCCATTGACATGCTATCTGTCGCTTTGCAATAGTCAAAAAATAGCCCGCCTACACCTCTGCCCTCACTTCGATGAGGATTATAAAAATAGGTGTCGCACTTCTGCTTATATTCTGCATAAAAATCAGGGTCATGCGCATCACAAGCAGTCTTACAAATAGTATGAAAATGTGTTGCATCTTCATCAAATAAATAATAAGGCGTTAAATCCTGTCCGCCACCAAACCAACTATCCACAATAGTTCCTGACTTATCATACATTTCAAAATATCTCCAGTTCGCATGTACCGTGGGAACCATCGGGTTTTTTGGATGCAGCACCAACGATAAACCACAAGCAAAAAAATCAAGATCTCCTACCTTAAAATACGATTGCATAGCCGGAGGCAAGGCTCCGTGTACACCAGAAATATTAACCCCACCCTTTTCAAAAACAGCACCATTTTCAATAACACGTGTACGTCCGCCACCGCCTTCCGGTCGTTCCCATAGATCTTCTTTAAATTTGGCTACACCATCGAGTTGCTCAAGTTGTGAGGTAATAGTGTCTTGTAAATCTTGAATGTATTGATAAAATCGTTCTTTCATCCTCCTTTTTAATTGCTTTTCTATTTATTTTGTAGTGTATCCACCGTAGTATTTGTGGCTATGTTAATCAGGTTTTCTTTTTGTAACAGTTTGACCATCTCGGTAGTAGCTGCAACTACGGCTATTGGTAAGGTAATGATAAATCCCAGCACCGGTATAAACAACATCGCTATAAAAACAGCGCCATTACCCATGGCTGTTCCTCGATTTTTTTTCACAAAACGTAGGCTTTCCTTGTAGCCGAAATGCCGTTCCATCGTATAATCCATATTACCAAAACCAACATAATACGCTTGCATGATAAAAATCAAGAACGTTCCTATTATACCAATCACCGGTATAAAACTAAGTATGAGTAAAGGGATCATAAACAATAATTCCTTCAGTAAGTTTCTCATATTGATTCGTAAGCCACGAATAAGTTGTGCTGCAAACGATGTTTTACGGTGATTATGATGAGCAGTCCCCGTCATGTAGGCTTCTATCTTTTCAGAAACCGGACTCATAAACGGTGCAGATAAAGCCATCACCACATGCTTATAGAGAATAAGTCCCACTGCAAAAACCAACAATCCGCCGATAAAAGTACTGACCGATAAAAATCCTTCTGCACCCCACTCCCAAATCCATGCTTTGGCAATAAATCTTCCTATCGGAGCTGATGCGAAATATGCAGCGGTAAAAAACAACGCTCCAGTAAAAAAACTAATTAGAATAGGAACAAAGAAATATTTCCATAACTTGAGCTTTGACAACAGGTTTAACGCGTTGCCATATGCCGATATTCCGCTAAAAAATTGTTTAATCATACAATTACTTTAAGATGCTATATACACTAGTTCACCTTCAAAGTTAACAATATTTTTGGCATCTGATACTGGTTTAGCCTCTTGAGTCATGCGTTGTAAAGATTCAATTGCATCTGTCCTAGTTTGCATAGGATGCCCCGCAAACAACATCCGCCCGATCTTATTATTATGCAAGTCCATAGCGGTGTCTAATTCTTCGTTGGGAGCTAAGCGTTCGTGTAAATCGGTCACACGTTCTGCCCAACCTTCAGCTTTTTCTGTGTTTTTGGACTTCTGATAGACATATCTACAAAGTAGCAAGTTCCACAATGCATGCCTAAACGCATTGGCCTTACCATTTTTGTGGTGCAGATCACCGTAGCGCTTATTGCAAATTCTTAAGGTTTCTTGCGTTGCTTTCAACGTTGGAAAAACATATAATGGATGTCGCATCATTAACCAGGCTAAACGCACCAATTGATTCAAGTCAAACCGTCGTATGAGTTCCCAGGCGGTCATTACGCACCATAGGCTTTTACAGCATCTACAAAGGCGCGAGCATTTGCTACCGGAATATTAGGTAAAATTCCATGGCCCAGGTTAGCGATATACCGATCTTTACCAAACTCATTGATCATTTGTGTTACCATTTTTTTGATTTCGCTCGGGGGCGAAAGTAAACGTGAAGGATCAAAATTACCTTGTAAGGTGATATTGCCGCCGGTTAAATATCTTGCATTTTTAGGCGAACAGGTCCAATCCACACCCAAAGCTGCAGCGCCTGATTTTGCCATATCCTGTAAAGCAAACCAGCATCCTTTTCCAAAAACAATAACCTGCGTCTCGTCTTTTAAGGCATCAATAATCTGCTGAATGTATTGCCACGAAAACTCCTTATAATCGGTGGGACTTAACATCCCTCCCCAGCTGTCAAAGACCTGTACGGCATCCACACCACTGGCAACTTTTGCTTTTAAATAAGCGATGGTGGTATCTGTAATTTTTTGTAATAAAGCATGTGCAGCTACAGGTTGTGTAAAACAGAATTCTTTAGCTTTATCAAAATTTTTGGACCCTTGCCCTTGGACTGCATAGCACATGATGGTCCAGGGGGAACCAGCGAAGCCGATAAGCGGAACACGATTCGCTAAACGCTCCTTCGTCATTTTGATAGCCTCCATAACATAACCTAATTCTTCATGTACATCAGGCACTATTACCTGATCGACATCTTTTACGGATCGAATGGGATTAGGTAACCATGGTCCAACACCTTCTTTCATCTCCACCTCAATATTCATTGCTTGCGGAATCACCAAAATATCACTAAAAAGTATGGCGGCATCCGGACCAATAATATCGATCGGCTGTACCGTTATTTCTGACGCCAACTCCGGGGTACGACATCGGGTGAAAAAGTCATACTTTTCTTTGATCGCCATAAATTCTGGCAAGTAGCGCCCTGCCTGACGCATCATCCATACAGGGGGTCGTGATACTGTTTCTCCTTTTAAGGCTTTTAGAAATAAATCATTTTCTATCATAACGTACTATTTCCGAAGGTGTCGGTGTTTATATTAATTATTTTTTATTTTTAACTGCTTGATTGCAGTGACTATTACATTTTCGACCGTAGTTTTGTTAGCAACTATGGTAGTTTGAAAAAATTGTTCGGCTGCTGTGGCAGTCGTTTTTCCGATGCAACAAGCAATAGCATTTCCTGCATTATTTGTATTCATATAGCTCTGTACTCCTGAAGGACTAAAAAATAAAATACAATCAAAAGTTCGAGAAAAAGTTTTGAATTGTAATTCAGTTCTATACACTGTTACTTCATTAAAAGCTACTGATTGTAACCTAAGATGCTTTGGCAATTCATCTCTTCTTAGATCTCCGCAAAAAAAAGTAAAAGCTTCTTTTGCATAACTATTTGAAATTTTCTGTGCCAACAGTAGTGCATTGTCTTCAACTTCGACTACCTTAAAACCATGCAAACTTAAAAGCTCTTTGGTTGTATTCCCAACACAAAAACAGTTTTCGATAGTAAGATTTGTGTTTAAAATCGCTTTTATCGCATTTTTACTCGTAAATATCGCATTTTTCAAAGAGGTTTGTTGCAGTTCAACAGCTAAAGGTTGTATCGCAATGGCATCATAATGGACTAATCCATGTCCCGAACCGAGCAATAATTCTTTTTGAGCAGGGGTTAATATTTTAGTTGATAGAAGGGTCACAGCGAAGAATCAATACTATTTATTTAGAAGTGGATAGTGTGTTTTTAATCGAACGCATTAAATCTGCTCCTCCGCTAGTCAAAATCTCATCTGCACATCGCGCACCAAAACCTTTACTATCAGATATAGCGATGGTTTTATCGACGACAAACTTCTGCGTTCCATCCAAACTAAATAAGGCTCCTTTGAATACTAAGGTTTCTCCGTCTAACTGCGCAAGTGCCCCAATCGGCGCAGTACAACCACCTTCAAGACGTCTTAGAAATTCGCGCTCCACCTGGACGCATTGCTGTGTGTTCTCATCATTCAAATTTGCCAACGCCTCGCGACAATATGCATCCTCTTGCTTAGCCACGACCAACATAGCACCTTGTGCAGGCGCCGGAATCATCCAATCTAAATTGATAAAATTATCAGGCTTCAAATTAATGCGTTCTAAGCCCGCAGCGGCAAAAATAGCACCGTTCCAAGTATTTGATTTCAACTTTTGCATTCTGGAATTTACATTCCCTCTCAAATCAACAACCTCGTGTTTTGGATATTTGTGCAGCCATTGTGCTCTTCTGCGTAGGCTACCCGTTGCGATAAGACCCTCATCTGCTAGAAAATCGAGCCCTTTATGCACCAAAATATCGTGTACATTTGCTCTTGGTAATACTGCTGCTTCTACAATTCCCTGAGGCAATTGCGTAGGCACATCCTTCATGGAGTGTACTGCAATATCCACGGTATCATTGAGCATGGCAACATCCAATGTTTTAGTGAAAATTCCTGTAATACCTAACTCGTATAAGGGTTTGTCTAACACCAAATCTCCTGTAGATTTCACAGGAACAAGCTCGGTTTTATATCCTAATGCTTTTAACTGGGATTGCACTGTAGTAGCTTGCCATAGTGCTAATTCACTATCTCGTGTACCGATGCGTATCGTTTTGGTCAAAATTATCTGTTTTGTAAGTGAAATACCCTCTGAATCAATTCAATACTGTCATCTGCAGAGATGCTGTCATCTTTGAGATGATTCGCAAAATGGTTCGTGATTTTTTGAATAATTCGATCGCTTATCAAATCAGCTTGTTCTTGATTAAAGTTTGCCAATTTTTTACGCTGTTGATCAATTTCAACTTCTTTTAAGGTGGTCAGCTTATGTTTTAATGCTTTTATTGTAGGTGCAAATTTTCTGGTTTCTAACCAACTATCAAACTCAACCTTTACCTCATCGATGATTTTTTCTGCATGAGGGATATGTTTTTTTCGTCGTTCCAATGTATCATCTGTAATTTTTGAAAGATGATCTAAATGTATTAGGGTTACGTTAGATAACTCGCGAACATCTTCAGATACATTTTTAGGAATTGATAAGTCTAAAATCAATAATGGCTTGGTTGCATGTATGAGGTGCTTAGAAATCGTGGGATGCTGCGCACCGGTCGCTACAATCATAATGTCAGAACTTTTAATTTCTGCCTGAATGTTAGCATAATCTTTTACTACCAAATTGAATTTTCCTGCAATTTTTTCAGCTTTCCCTTTAGTTCTATTGATCAATATTATGTGATCATTTTTGGTATGTTTGATAAGATTTTCGCAGGTGTTCCTACCTATCTTACCAGTTCCAAATAAAAGTATATTCTTATTTGATATATCTGTTACATTTTTGAGAATGTACTGAACTGAAGCAAAAGATACAGAAGTAGCTCCCGAAGAAATTTCGGTTTCATTTTTAATTCGCTTACTTGCCTGAATAACAGCATTAATTAAACGTTCCATAAAAGGATTCGCCAATTGCATCTTCTTAGAAGTTTTGAAACTAAGTTTTAACTGACTTATAATCTCAAAATCTCCAAGTATTTGACTATCCAGACCCGTTCCCACTTTAAACAAATGAGAAATTGCTTTAGCGTTTTTATGTACGTAAGCAACTTTCTCAAACTCTTCAACCGTACCATGTGTATGCTCGCAGAGTAACTTAATTAATTGAAAGGGATGCTGTGCAAAACCATATAATTCAGTTCTGTTACATGTAGAGGTTACAAGCAAGGCTTCTACACCTTCTTCTTTTGCTTGTTTTAAAATAGCTATCTTTGCTTCTTCATTGATACTGAAATGACCACGTATCTCTTCGTCAGCTTTTTTATAGCTTAAACCAATAGTATAAAAATTTGTTCCTTTAGCTCGTAGGTGAGGCTCCATCCAAATTGTTGTAAATTTTTCCACCACAAAAATATTCTACTGTCCTGATAAAAAATAACGCCAAGGGTTTTATTAATAACGCCAAGCGTTATTTTAGTCCATTACACACGTGATAAGCCCAAAATTCCTTATTTTTGTAGGGTTACAAACTATTTCTTTTGCAACAGTTTAGATCAATTCTAAATAAATTAAAAAATATTTTTATGGAAATAGAACTCAAAAATAACGCTGCAGGGATTCTTGAAGAAATCAAAATTGAAGAGGGTTTTTACATACTTAAATCCCAGAATGAGACCGCTGATCATCAAACAGTTATACGAGAAATCGACAGTAGTTTTATCCAATTTCATTTTTGCATCAAAGGTGCGATGAAATTTAATTTCAACAATGGAAGTTATGCTATTAGTCTATCTGAAGATAAAGCCTTACTTCTTTATAATCCACAACGGGATCTACCGCTAAACATTGACATCGATAAAGAGTCGTGGTTGATTTCTGTTTTGATTTCTATTAAAAAATTTCATTCTCTTTTTTCCGCCGAAGCTGATTATATTCCTTTTTTAGGCGAAGGTAATCGCGATAAGAAATACTATTCTGATAGTGACTTAAGCCCATCGATGTCTGTCGTTCTAAATCAGATTATGAATTTTAGTTTACATCCTTCAATCAAAACCTTATACTTAAAAGGAAAAGTATATGAGTTGCTCGGCCTATATTTCAATCGTCCTGAAGATGCAGATATAGAGCAATGTCCTTTTCTGGTTGATGAGGAAAACGTTCTCAAAATAAGAAGAGCCAAAGATATCATTATAGCACGCATGTCTGAGCCTCCAACCTTGCAAGAGCTCTCTAATGAAATTGGTTTGCCATTAAAAAAGTTGAAAGAGGGCTTTAAACAAATCTATGGCGAACCTGTATATAGTTTTCTATTTGATTATAAAATGGAAGTCGCCAGACAATTGCTTGCCACCGGAGGACACAATGTAAACGAAGTCGGCTTAAAAGTTGGATATAGCACTGCTAGCCACTTTATAGCAGCGTTTAAAAAGAAATTTGGCACTACACCAAAAAAATATGTCATGAATCTCGGGTAATCTTTAGTCAAGTAACTCAGTACTTGGGATCCCTATTCCTTTTTGTAAAGACACAATAGAATCATACATTCCTCTAGCATCCTCATCGGCATCAGCCATGACAGATACAAACTCGAACTGATTCAATAATTCAAGAATAAACGGAAGTTTATCTTTCTCGACATCTACAATTATACGTTTCATCATTTGCTTTTTAAGTTCACCTAAAAATACTAAAAAATTGATAATGCTGGATTTTCTTTATCCGTATTTAACGATTTCTTATAAGGATCGAAGCAATTTTGTGAGTTTTCAAAAAACATTTTAGAAGCTATACTCTATTGCACTATTACAAAGTCTTATGATATTTTTATAAGCCATACCTTGCGAAGTTCGTATTTTTGTGAAGCTTAAAAAAATAACTATGAGTAAAGGAGTTTTACTGGTTAATCTAGGTTCACCGGATAGTACTGATCCCAAAGACGTAAAAAAGTACCTTGGAGAATTTTTAATGGATCCAAGAGTTATTGATGTACCTACCTGGGCACGTACTTTATTAGTTAAAGGCATTATTCTTAACACACGTCCTAAAAAATCTGCCGAAGCCTACCAAAAAATATGGTGGAAAGAAGGCTCTCCTTTAATTGTACTATCTCAACGTTTGCAAGAGAAAGTTTCAAGTTTTAGTGATGTCCCTATAGGATTAGCAATGCGTTATGGAAAAATGAATATTAAAGATGGTCTACAACAATTGAATGATCAGGGTGTTGACGAGGTTTTAATCGTCCCACTCTATCCTCAATTCGCCATGGCTACTACAGAAACTATTTTGGTGCTCGCAGAAGAATTACGTAAAGAGTTTTTTCCTCATATGCGCTTTTCTGATCTACCGCCTTTTTATAATAATGAAGCTTACATAAAAGTATTGGCTAAAAGTATTGCCGAGCAATTAGAAAACTTAGACTACGAACATCTCTTGTTTTCTTACCACGGCGTACCTGAACGTCACATAAGAAAGAGTGATGTTACCAAATCTCACTGTAAAATTGACGGGAGTTGTTGTCAAACAGCCTCTGCAGCTCATCAATTCTGTTACAGACACCAATGTTATGAAACCACACGATTGGTTGCCGAAGAACTGCAGTTGAAACCTGATACATTTTCTACTTCCTTTCAGTCAAGATTAGGTTTTGATCCATGGTTACAACCGTATACCGATCGCACCATTGAACGAATGGGGAAACAAGGCGTTAAGAAAATGGCAATTGTTACCCCGGCTTTTGTATCTGACTGTCTGGAAACACTTGAAGAGATAGCTATGGAAGGAGAAGAAATTTTTCATGAGGTTGGTGGTAAAGAATTTACTACGATTCCTTGCCTAAACGACCGGGATGATTGGGCGCAAACACTATCTTCATGGATCAATGAATGGGCTGAAGTAAAAACTGAACTTGCATAATGGCAAAAGTCTCCTCTGAAGCACTCGGGCAGGAACCTATAGGATCATTATTGATCAAACAAGCTTTGCCGGCTTCAATCGGGATTTTAGTCATGTCCTTAAACATTTTGATCGACTCTATATTTGTCGGTAATTGGATAGGATCCATTGCTATTGCAGCAATTAATGTAGTCTTACCGGTATCTTTTTTTATCGCAGCTTTGGGAATGTCTATCGGCATAGGAGGGTCTAGTATCATATCAAGAGCTCTTGGGTCTAATCAAAAAGAAAAAGCCTTACGTACGTTTGGAAACCAGATTACTCTGACTTTTATATGTACAATTTCTCTTGTTATTGTCGGACTCTATTTTATAAATGATATCATTCCGCAATTTGGCGGTAAAGGTGATATTTTTGATCCTGCAAAAATCTACTACACCATTGTACTATACGGTGTGCCAATTCTTGGGTTCGCCATGATGGGCAATACGGTTATTAGAGCAGAAGGAAAACCAAAGTTTGCTATGATCGCCATGATCATTCCTACTGTTGGTAATCTGCTTATGGACTATGTTTTTATTAATCTCATGGATATGGGTATGCATGGAGCGGCTTGGGCAACTACTATTTCATATACTTTATGCTTTAGTTTTATTGCCTGGTTTTTCTTCTCAAAACATTCAGAACTTAAAATTAGCATTCGTCATTTGCGTTTAGATCGATCAATAGTTTCTGAAATCGCTTCTTTGGGCGGCGTAACTTTGGCACGTCAGGCTGTTGTAAGTATTACCTACCTGTTGATGAACAATATACTTTTTGATCTTGGGCAAGAAGCTTTAGTTGCAGTTTACGCTATTATTGGCAGAATGTTAATGTTCGCTCTGTTCCCCGTTTTTGGAGTTACGCAAGGTTTTTTACCCATAGCAGGGTATAATTACGGGGCCCTGCGTTTTCAACGGGTACGAGAAAGTATCAATACCGCTATTTTATATGCTTCAATAGTTGCCACTATAGTGTTTATTGGTCTTATGACCTTTCCGACAGAAATCACCTCTCTCTTCATAAGTACTAACGAAGACATGTCTGCAAAAGAGCTCGCACTCAATAACTTTGTTTTATCACATACCGCCGAACCTATGCGCTGGGTATTTGCCGCCACGCCTATTATTGCTCTGCAACTCATCGGAGCTGCTTATTTTCAAGCGATCGGTAAAGCTATTCCCGCCTTGTTACTCACACTTTCACGACAAGGATTCTTTTTTATCCCGTTACTCTTAATTTTACCCAACTATTATGGAGAATTAGGTGTTTGGATTTCATTTCCAATTGCAGACGTTTTAGCGACCATTGTAACCGGATATTTCTTAAATCGAGAAGTACGTAAAAAACTATTAGTTCGACCAGCTACCTGAGATTTTTTTTGAGTCGCCCAAGAAACGCAGTATTTTTTTATTAAAATAATATTAAATCCTTACTTTTAGCTAAGAATTTATAATTAATAGACATCTCCTCGAGATCTACAATACTTTTATTTTATGTTTTCACATGTTTTAAAAACTATCTGCCTTCTTTTTTGTGCACTGATTTTTATTCATACCAGTCACTCTCAAGACATTGACCCTAAATATTATGAAGGTCTTGACTACAGGCTTATTGGACCTTTCAGAGGAGGAAGAAGTGCCGCTGTAACCGGAGTGCCGGGCAAACCAAATCTTTTCTATTTTGGTGCTACCGGCGGTGGTGTTTGGAAAACCACAGATGGCGGTCGTACTTGGGAAAATATTTCGGATGGTTATTTTGGAGGTTCTATAGGTGCCATCACAGTAGCAAAAAGTGATCCTAATGTCATCTACGTGGGGGGTGGAGAAAAAACCTTACGTGGTAATGTCTCTTCAGGATACGGAGTTTGGAAAAGTGTAGATGCCGGCAAAACATGGAAAAAATCAGGCCTGCCTAAAAGCAGACATATTCCCAGAATCAGTGTACATCCTACAAATCCTGACATAGTGTATGCTGCCGTTTTAGGGAATATATACAAGGCTACCGAGGAACGCGGAGTTTATAAAAGTACCGATGGAGGTGAAAATTGGAAAAAAGTCCTTTTTGCCAATGAAGATGCAGGTGCTGTAGATTTAATTCTGGATCCCAATAACCCACGAATACTCTATGCCTCTACCTGGAACGCCAGACGTACACCTTACAGTTTAAGTTCTGGTGGTGAGGGTTCTACCTTGTGGAAAAGTACAGACAGCGGAAAAACATGGAACGATCTATCCAAAAATAAAGGATTTGCCAAAGATACCTTAGGTATTATCGGAGTCACAGTATCCCCTGTTGATAGCGAACGTGTTTGGGCTATTGTTGAAAACAAAGAAAAAGGTGGCGTTTATCGCAGTGATGATGGAGGTACTACTTGGAGTCTTATAAACAGCGACCGAAGTTTACGACAACGGGCTTGGTATTATACCAGAATCTATGCTGATCCGGCTGACAAGGATATAGTGTACGTAGTTAATGTTTCCTATCATAAGAGTAAAGACGGAGGTAAAAATTTTAGTAGCTACCGAGCGCCACATGGAGATCATCATGATCTATGGATTGCTCCAGAAAACCCGAAACGCATGATTATAGGGGATGATGGGGGTGCACAAGTTACATATGACGGCGGAGAAACCTGGAGCACTTACCATAATCAACCTACAGCACAATTTTACAGAGTTACCACCGATAATCATTTTCCATATCGTATTTATGCTGCTCAACAGGACAATTCAACAATACGCATCAACCATCGCAGTAGCGGGAATGCAATCACCGAAGATGACTGGGAAGAAACAGCAGGTGGCGAATCTGCTCATATCGCAGTGGATCCTACAAACAATGATATTGTCTATGGAGGTAGTTATGATGGTTTTCTTACCCGCGTCAATCACAAAACCGGGTCTGTACGATCGGTGAGTGTGTGGCCGGATAATCCGATGGGACATGGTGCCGAGGACATGAAATATCGTTTCCAATGGAATTTCCCTATTCTGTTTTCTAAACATAATCCTAAAAAATTATATACCTTTTCTAATCATGTACATGTAACCGAAAATGAAGGACAGAGCTGGGAGGTACTAAGTCCGGATCTCACGCGTAATGATCCAACAAAATTAAAATCTTCCGGTGGTCCGATTACACAAGATAATACATCGGTTGAATATTATTGTACAATCTTTGCCGCTGCCGAAAGCCCGTTGAAAGAAGGTTTATTATGGACAGGGAGTGACGATGGATTAATTCATGTGAGTAAAGATGGCGGTAAAAACTGGAAAAATGTGACACCGAAGGGATTGCCCGAATGGACAATGATTAACAGTATAGAACCTAGCGCATTTGATGAAGGGACTTGTTATATTGCAGGTACCCGTTATAAATCAGGAGATTTTGCGCCCTACCTATACAAAACCACAGATTTTGGTCAAAATTGGATCAAAATTGTTGAAGGTATCGCTCCAGAACATTTTACACGTGTGCTACGAGAAGATCCTAAACGTAAGGGATTATTATACGCTGGTACAGAAACCGGTATGTACATCTCTTTTAATAACGGAAAACTATGGAAACCTTTTCAATTGAATCTTCCTATTGTACCTATTACCGACTTGACTATCAAAAATAATAATTTGATCGTTGCCACTCAGGGTCGAAGTCTGTGGATTCTCGATGATCTTACGCTTTTACACCAACTCACTTCTGATATTCAGGAGAAGTCTATACATCTCTATCAACCTAAGCAAACAATTCGTATGGAGGGCCGTTCAAAAGAAGGGTCAAAAACCGAAGGAATGAATCATCCTTCTGGCGTGCTTACTTATTTTTATTTGGATACCTATGATGCTAAAAAAGACACCATTTCACTTACTTATTTTAACAAGAATAAAGATACACTCGCCACTTTTTCAAATCACGCAAAAGAGAAAAAAGATCAATTAAACCTGTCAGCAGGACTCAACACCTATTCATGGAATACCCGTGGTAAAGGCGCTAAAAAATTAGACGGCATGATCTTATGGTGGGCAAATCTGGATGGACCTAAGGCAGTTCCCGGTACCTATAATGTAACATTGAATAGAAACGGTAAGACCGAAGAATCATCAGAATTCTCTATTATTGCTGATCCAAGGACCGAGGCGACACCGGAAGCAATGCAAGCACAATATAGTTTTATAACAGATGTGAATAAAACAATTCATCGTGCGCATTCCTCTATCGAAAACATCCAGAAAATTAATAAAAAACTAAGTGCCTTTGAGAAACAGTATAAAAATGATACAAAGACCAAGGAACTTGTTGAAAAAGCTGCTGAGCTTCAGAAAAAGTTTTCAGCGATAGAAAAAGCTTTGTACCAGACAAAGAACAAGAGTGGACAAGATCCTCTGAATTTTCCCATAAAACTTACCAACAAATTAGGCCATCTTAATGCATTGGTCGGCATGGGAGACTTTGGTCCTACGGCTCAAGACGTGGCAGTAAAAAATGAATTAACTGAAAAAATAGAAGCGCAGTTGACAACATTCGATGCTTTAATAGAAAAAGAAATTGAAAGTTTTAATAAAGCTTTCAATACGTTGCAGCTTAAGTATCTATCGGTAAGTCAATAATATCAATCTAGCGTATCAAGCCAAATGTTAGAATACTATAATTACATAAAATCCCTGCACCTTATCTTTGTGATCACATGGTTTGCAGGGTTATTTTATATTCCCAGATTATTTGTTTATCAAATAGAAGCGTATCAAAAATCTGAGCCTGAACGGACAATATTAACAAGCCAGTTCAAGTTAATGACAAAGCGTCTTTGGTTTATAATCAGCTGGCCCTCCGCAATTTTGGCCACCGGATTTGCCATTTGGCTACTTGTTCTTATGCCGGGTTGGTTACAGGCACCATGGATGCATGTCAAGTTGGGATTTGTAGTTTTGTTGATTGGGTACCATCTAAAATGTCATCACCTCTACAAGCAACTACAACAGGATATTGTAAAATGGAGTTCGAACCAAATGCGGTTATGGAACGAAGGTTCAACCTTGATTCTTTTTTCGGTAATTTTTCTCGTGATTGTACGGGATGCTGTAAATTGGGTATACGGAGTCATCGGTATATTTTTATTAGCCATCATGTTGATGTTGGGAATTAAAATATACAAACGCATTCGAGAAAAAAATCCCGAAGCGTAATCTTTTCGGCAAGACATTACCCTCACTACATATTCGTGAAGCCCTATCAAGTGACGTAACAGCACTGTTGGCATTAAAAATGAACTACCTGCGCACTTCGCAAACAATTCCGCTGTACGTGGAGGAATACACCAATGACCGTCAAGCGGAAGCTGAATTAATTCTGCGATATCAAAAACAAGCAAACAGTTTATTGTTATTGGCTTATAGTGGTGATCAACTGGTGGGAAATATTGATATAACCGGTAACCAACGCCAAAAATTACAGCATACTGCAGTTGTCGGAATGGGTGTGCATACCGCTCACCATAACAAAGGCATAGGAACAGCCTTATTACAACAAACAATCCATTGGGCAAAAACAAACTCAATACTCAAAATTCTTTGGCTGGATGTATACAGTTCTAATTTTTCAGGTATTGCACTATATACTAAGCTAGGTTTTACGAAATGTGGAACTATTCCAGAATTTTTTAACGAATCTAGCGGGTATGTTGATAAGCATACCATGTATTTGAAGGTTTAGTATATAGACATTTGTTAAAACGGGGCTTAAACTCCTGTAATTCGTGGTACTTCGTGAGTTTTCCTTATCTTCGTGCAACTTTTAGCAAAATCTTATGATTAAATCAATGACAGGCTTTGGTAAAGCAGTCCTGCAATTACCTACAAAAAAAATTACCATCGAGGTTAAATCTTTAAACAGTAAAAACCTGGATCTTAATGCAAGAATACCTTCTCAATACAGAGAAAAAGAATTAGCAATGCGTAATACGATCGCTAAAACCTTGCAGCGTGGTAAAGTTGATTTTGGGCTTTATGTAGAGGTAACAGCCGAAGAAACTTCTACTCAGGTAAATGCTGCGGTAGTTAAAAATTACATGGAACAACTTCGCGCTATTCATAGCGGTGCTGATATGGAATTGATGAAAATGGCTGTTAGAATGCCGGATGCTTTAAAAGTTGAGCGTGAAGAAATCGATGAAACAGAGTACAAAGCAATCACAGATGCTTTAGCTACCGCACTTGTAGAGATTGAAAAATACAGAGAAGATGAAGGGAAAGTATTGGAAGAGGATTTTGTTAAACGGATAGAAAAAATAGCTGAGCTTCTTGAAAAAGTCATTGCGATCGATCCCGAACGTATTGATGCCGTACGAGAGCGCCTGCGCAAAGGTATCGCTGATTTGAAAGAAGCGGTGGATGAAAATCGTTTTGAGCAAGAATTGGTGTACTACATTGAAAAATTCGATATCACCGAAGAGAAAGTTCGTCTGAACAATCATTTAGAATATTTTACATCTACTTTAAATTCTGATGATTCGAATGGTAAAAAACTAGGCTTTATTACGCAGGAAATTGGCAGAGAAATTAATACTATTGGCAGCAAATCCAACTATGCTCCGATGCAACAACTGGTAGTTCAGATGAAAGATGAGCTAGAAAAAATCAAAGAACAATTACTGAATGTTCTTTAAGTCAAATAGCTCAAAATTACAGATCCCAACGATCAAACTTTAAAAATATATTTCAATGGAAGGAAAGCTAATCGTTCTTTCAGCACCCTCTGGTAGTGGTAAAACCACTTTAGTCAAATATTTATTAGCTCAAGAAGAGCTTAAATTAGGTTTCTCGATCTCTGCTGCCTCTAGGGAACCACGTGGTGCTGAGATTCATGGAAAGGACTACTATTTTCTCTCTCTGCGTGAATTCAAAGATAAAATTAAAGCCGAAGACTTCTTAGAATGGGAAGAAGTGTATCGAGATAGTTTTTATGGAACGCTTAAATCTGAAGTTCAGCGATTATGGGATAGTGGAAAACATGTTATTTTTGATATCGATGTTGTTGGCGGACTCGATATTAAAAGAATCTACCCGGATAGAACATTAGCTATTTTTGTAAAGCCTCCGAGTATTGAAGAGCTAAAAATTCGTCTCAAAAAGCGTAAAACAGAGTCCGAGGACAAAATTAATATGCGAGTAGCCAAAGCTTCTACAGAATTAGCAACTGCTCCGCAGTTTGATGCCATTATCACTAACGATGATTTGGTAAAAGCAAAAGCTGAAGTCTATCAATTAGTTAAAAAATTTCTCTTAGGATAGTTTTTAAAACTCGAGTATCTTTAAACATATGAAAAAAAAGATCGGACTGTATTTTGGCACGTTTAACCCTATTCATATCGGGCATTTGGCAATTGCAAATCATATGGCAGAATATTCCGATTTAGACGAAATCTGGTTAGTAGTTACTCCACATAATCCGTTTAAAAAGAAAACCTCCTTATTAGACAATCACCATAGGTTAGAAATGGTATTTCAAGCTACCGAAGGTTATGACAAACTTAAGCCAAGCGATATTGAGTTCAAATTACCTCAACCTAATTATACGGTAAATACCTTGGCCCATCTATTGGAGAAATATCCGGACTATTCGTTTAGCTTAATCATGGGCGAAGACAACTTGAAGAGTTTTCATAAATGGAAAAACTATGAAACTATTTTAGAACATCATAACATGTATGTGTATCCAAGAATCGCTGAAGGCAGGGTAGATAATCAATTTAAAGATCATCCAAAAATTCACCGTATTGCAGCACCTATTATGCAGGTTTCATCAACATTTATCAGAAAGGCGATCGCCGAAGGTAGAAACATTCAGCCTCTGCTGCCCCCTACTGTTTGGAACTATATTGATGAAATGAATTTTTATCGATAAACCCTTTCATCACAGTCCTATATAACGCACCGTGATGAAAAGATTATTATTTTATTTTCCCGGGAAATCTGCTTTTCTTTTTTCTAAAAATGCAGTAGTTCCTTCTTTAAAATCTTCGGTACCAAAACAGCTGCCAAAAGCTTCAACCTCTATATCAAATCCATTAATACCATCCTCATAACTGGCATTCACAGCTTTTATGGCTGCGCGTATAGCAACGGTAGAATTTCTCATGATCCTTGAAGCAATTTTTTCCGCCAACGGCAGCAAATCCTCCTGTGTGGTTACATGATTTACTAAACCATATTGAAGCGCTTGATTCGCATCGATCATACCTGCGGTCATAATCATTTCCATAGCTCTCCCTTTTCCCACTAATTGCGGTAAACGTTGTGTTCCTCCGTAACCCGGAATAACACCTAAAGAAACTTCCGGCAGACCCATCTTTGCTGTATCACTCGCTACTCTAAAATGAGCAGCCATTGCCAACTCTAACCCGCCGCCTAAGGCAAAGCCATTAATGGCAGCAATAACCGGTGTTCCCAAATTAGCTACAAAGTCAAAAAGTAATTCTTGCCCTTTTTTTGCTAATTTACCACCATCTGCAACAGAAAAATCAGCAAACTCCTTTATATCAGCTCCTGCTACAAAAGCTTTTTCACCACTTCCTGTGACAATAATCACTTTGACTTCGAGATTCTCATCAAAGGATTTGAAAGCGTCGTGAAGCTCTTGGATAGTGTCCTTGTTAAGCGCATTTAATTTTGAAGGACGATTAATGGTGATCCTTCCTAGATTATTTTGATGTTCTACGGAGATGTTTGTGTACATACTACTATTAATTTATTAAAAACGAATGGTGTATCGTTCCTGATATTTATCTTAGATTTATTACAGTAAAGCTACAAATATTTGTGGCTATTCTCGAGGGAACTTTACGATAAAAACGGTCCCTCTATGCTCCTGCGATGTAAAGGTAATACTTCCTTTATAGGTTTCCACAATATTTTTGACCATTCCTAATCCCAGTCCCATACCACTGGTTTTTGTAGTAAATTTTGGTTCGAAGATTTTTGTGATATTTTCCTCTGAGATACCTATACCATTATCAGAAACGGTTATAACCACCTTTTCTTCTTCGGTATAAACGTTTACCATTATCTTTGGGGTGCGATCATGTGGTATCGCCTGAATTGCATTTTTAACCAAGTTTGTAACTACACGAATAAGTTGCGTACGATCAAACTTAGCCACGATTTCTTCTTCCTCTGAAGGAAAAACGATATAATCTTCATTAAAAATATCTAACGCCAATCTTGTAATCTTAACTACATCAAGCATTTCGCTTTTTTGAGCAGGCATTTGAGCAAAATTTGAAAATGCTGATGCAATCGAGCTCATCGTGTCTATTTGTTGTATCAACGTTTTGCTGTACTCCTGAACTTTTTGACGGATATCCGGATCTGCAGGGTCGAATTTACGATCAAAACTCTGTACCGTAAGACGCATAGGGGTTAGCGGATTCTTAATCTCATGAGCCACCTGTTTTGCCATCTCTCGCCAAGCCGCTTCGCGTTCATTTTTGGCCAGTTTGACAGCACTTTCTTCCAATTCATCAATCATACTATTGTAGGCATCAACCAACGAATAGATTTCAGCACTGGCATTGCCAATGGCAATTCGTTTATTGCGTTTATCCAAGCGTGTTTGATCAATAGTATCTGAAATCGTTTTTAAGGATCTGGTAATATAATTTGATAAAAAATAAGCGATCGCAATAGCGATAAAAAGCATAAAAACATACACCTCTCCAAGACGCTTTAGGAATTCGAATAGCTCTTTAGAAAGTAAATCATCATCCTCCAGATACGGTAAATTTAAAATAGCCAAAGGTTTCGCTCTACTATCGGAAATATAGGTGTAGGAAGATCTAAATTTCTCTCCCTTTTTTTCGGATTTGATTAAGAAGCGTTTGTCATATAGCGAAGCCAACGTGTCAATAATAGTCGTGCTTAATTGTTTTGTTAGGGTATCCTCTATGAATGTTGCTTCAGAGCGTATCAGTAAATCCCCGGATAAATCATAAATATTAATCGGCATCCCATGCTCCTCAGAAATCTGATAAATTCGATCCCTCTCTCTAAAGATGGAGGTAACATTCTCTTCGTTTACCGGAAACGTTGTGCTGCGTAATGCATTATCAATCGCGATTTTGATACGTTCTTCTTTTCTTTCCAATCGGTCCTTGTGATAATCCTCGGCTTCTTCTTTATATTGGTAGATCGTTACCGCGGCAATTAGGATAGAAGCAATTAGAACCAGTAAAGTCATAGAGACAAAAATACGGGTACGCAAAGAAAGTTTAAGTAGCTTCATACAGAGAGTTAATGCCTAAATATAGCAATTATCACACCAAATTAACCAATTAATTAAATCACGATCTTATAGAAATTACTAACTTTACAGAAGCATTTATCTTATGAGTTCACCTAATCTTCTTAGTGTAAAAAATCTTTCTATAGCTTTTGCGGTAGATAACACGCAACGTCGCGTTATCGAAGATCTTTCATTTACCATTAAACGTAATGAAATTCTTGGTGTCGTAGGAGAATCTGGTAGTGGAAAATCCATCACCTCTCTTGCCGTTTTAGGATTACTGCCCAAAAACGCCACCGCTTCCGGTGAGATTTTATTTAACGGAGTCGCGCTTACACAATTGTCAAGTAAACAATTGAGCGATATTAGAGGAAATGAAATTGCCATGATCTTTCAGGAGCCCATGAGCTCGTTGAATCCTTCTATGCGATGTGGAAAGCAGGTGGCTGAAATATTACAAAGGCACACCGAACTGACACCAAAAGAAATAAAAAAGGAGGTACTATCCCTATTTAAAAAAGTACAGCTTCCTGATCCCGATAGAGCCTATACGGCTTATCCACATGAATTAAGCGGCGGACAAAAACAACGTGTTGTTATCGCTATTGCGATTGCGTGCAAACCTAAGTTACTAATCGCAGACGAACCCACCACCGCATTAGATGTTACAGTACAAAAAGAAATAATTGAGTTACTCAAAAGCTTACAGTTAGAGTACCAAATGAGTATCCTTTTTATCTCTCATGATCTTGCTTTAGTTTCAGAAATTGTGGATACTGTCTTAGTAATGTATCAAGGTAAAATGATAGAGTATGGATCTGTTCAAGAGGTTTTCAAAAACCCTAAAGAGGAATATACTCGTGCGTTGCTATACGCCCGACCTTCTCTAGACCAGCGACTTAAAAAACTGCCGACTATAAAAGATTATCTAAAAAAATCCACTTATACCACCGACATTGTCTCGACAGCAGCACGCAAGGAGCGTCATGCAAATTTGTATGCTCAACCTCCGTTGTTAGAAGTGATTGCATTAGAAAAGTGGTTTACATCTAATGATGGTTGGTTTCAAAAGAAGGTGGTAAAAGCTGTCAATAAGGTTAGCTTTTCTTTATATGAAGGAGAAACACTTGGATTAGTTGGAGAATCCGGTTGCGGAAAATCAACTTTAGGAAACACCATTCTACAACTTCATCGTGCTGATGCGGGTGAGATTTTTTACAAGGGTAAAGACATTACAAAGCTTTCATCTAGTGAATTGAGACTCTTGCGAAGAGAAATTCAGTTAATTTTTCAGGATCCGTTTGCCTCCTTGAATCCGAGACTTACAATTGGTGAAGCAATCATAGAGCCTATGAAGGCACACAATCTATACGAAAACGCTACACAGCGTAAAATAAAAACGTTGGAGCTATTAGAGCGTGTCGGTCTGGACGCTAGTCACTTTGATCGCTATCCACATGAGTTTAGTGGTGGGCAGCGACAACGTATTGGAATAGCTAGAACAATTGCTTTGTCTCCAAAACTTATTATTTGCGATGAATCTGTAAGCGCTTTAGATATATCTGTCCAAGCACAGGTGCTCAACTTATTAAATGAATTGAAAGATAACTTCGGGTTTTCTTATATTTTTATATCTCACGATTTAGCAGTAGTAAAATATATGTCTGATCAGCTGGTGGTCATGAATAACGGTCAGGTTGAAGAAATAGGTGATGCTGATGCAATCTATCAGAACCCAACCAAGGAATACACCAAAAAGTTAATTAACGCAATCCCTAAAGGAATATAAAAACATAAAAAAAACCTGTTGTTCTTAAAAGACAACAGGTTTATCTTATTGCAACTTGGGGTAGATGCAACTAATTAACAACAAAAATTACATTAATAAAAAAACCTTTTTTGCTAAATACATACAGTTTGAAATCAATTCGATAGTAGGTTTTACGGATTGCTGTATACGGTTAAATTTATTTTTCATGTCGGTTAAAATAACGTGGTTAAACTTCTTTACTTTTTTTAAAAAATTGGTTTTCCTATTTTTGGATTACTAAGATGCAAAAAAAAGTAAAATCCCACGTTCAAAGACAATTATATTCGACAAAAAACACAAAACTTTAACATTTATCCCTAAAATATCCGAATAGCGGTTGAAGTAAACCTTCAAGTAATGTCTGTAACTACTATAAGGGCCAGAATATTCCTACAAATATTCTGGCCCTTATATTTTATAAATAATTGTCGTTATATATTCATTTCTGGTATTTCCCCTTCAATTATTAAATTTCCTTCTGTCGCATCCTCAATTTCTCCTACTGTGACCCCAGGTGCACGCTCTAGTAATTTAAAACCATTTTCTGTAACTTCTAGTAATGCAAGATTAGTAACTATTCGTTTAACACATCTTACGCCTGTAAGCGGCAAACTACATGTTTTCAAAAGTTTAGATTCCCCGGCACGGTTGGTATGCATCATAGCGACAATAATATTCTCGGCACTTGCTACGAGATCCATCGCACCACCCATACCTTTAACCATCTTACCGGGAATTTTCCAGTTGGCAATATCCCCGGTCTCAGAAACTTCCATCGCTCCCAAAATCGTTAAATCTACATGTTGACCCCTGATCATCCCAAAACTGGTTGCAGAATCAAAAAAAGATGCTCCTGGCAGGGTAGTAATTGTTTGCTTACCTGCGTTAATAATATCCGCATCCTCTTCCCCTTCAAAAGGAAATGGACCCATTCCTAAAACTCCGTTTTCACTTTGAAACTCAACACCTATCCCTTCAGGCACATAATTTGCAACCAAGGTAGGTATACCAATACCTAAATTGACATAGTACCCATCTTGTAATTCTTTGGCAATTCGCTTTGCTATTCCGTTTTTATCTAACATGTGTATGCTTTTAAAATAATGCTTTGAATCAATAAACCTTAGTTCTACTTCTCATCTGGATGAGGGGTCATTCGCAAATAAGAACGAATTTCTGTATGTCCTTTAGGAAACAATGTAGGAATTTCTTCATTGGTGACAGCTGGAGAAATCACACAGTCTTCACCATGATTCCAGTTTGCAGGGGTCGCCACTTTATAGTTCGCTGTTAATTGAAGTGAATCAATAACCCTCAATAGCTCATCAAAATTACGCCCTGTAGATGCAGGATATGTTATTGTTAATTTAATCTTTTTATCCGGTCCAATGACAAAAACAGAACGCACAGTTAGCATGTCGTCAGCCTTTGGGTGAATCATATCGTATAAAGTTGATACTTCTTTATTCTCATCTGCAATTATCGGAAAATTAACTTCTGTGTGTTGTGTGTCGTTGATATCTTTAATCCAACCATGATGAGATTCAATACCATCAACACTCAATGCAACTACCTTTACATTCCTTTTCTTAAAGTCTTGAGCATATTTGGCCACTGTGCCAAGCTCTGTAGTACAAACTGGGGTATAATCGGCGGGATGAGAAAATAAAATTCCCCAACTATCTCCCAACCATTCGTGAAAATTAATTTCTCCTTCTGTTGTGTTTGCTGTAAAATTCGGAGCCTCATCTCCTAGTCGTAATACTGCCATAATTTGTGTGATTTATGTTGACATACTCAATATGTGTAATTATATTGAGAATACTTATTTAATATATTATCTTTTTCGAACTGTTCTTTGTTCTATTCTCTTTTCGTAACGCTCTCCCTGAAAAATACGTTGCACAAAAATCCCCGGAATGTGAATTGCATTTGGATCCAATTCCCCGGCAGGAACCAACTCTTCCACCTCAGCAACCGTAATCTTAGCCGCTCCGCACATGCACGGATTAAAATTACGAGCCGTTCCTTTAAAAATTAAATTTCCGGCTTCGTCTCCTTTCCATGCTTTAACGAAAGCAAAATCAGCTTTGAATGCTTCTTCAAGAATATACATCTTTCCATTAAATTCCCGGGTTTCTTTTCCATCGGCCACCTCGGTTCCATAACCCGCAGGTGTATAAAACGCAGGGAAACCACCTTGAGCAGCACGACAACGCTCTGCCAATGTGCCTTGCGGTATAAGCTCTACATCAAGTTCGCCGCTCAACATTTGTCTCTCAAACTCCTCATTCTCTCCAACATAAGAGGAGATCATTTTTTTGATTTGCTTTTTTTGGAGTAATAATCCGAGACCAAAATCATCAACCCCTGCATTATTAGAAATACAGGTTAACTCCTTAATGTTGAGTCTGACCAATTCTTTGATTGCGTTTTCCGGGATTCCGCAGAGTCCGAACCCCCCCAACATTAGTGTCATAGTATCGGTAACGCCTGATAAAGCATCAGAAACATTGTCTACCGTTTTTTGAATCATATCGTTTTAATTTTTGCACTTTAAAAGTACTAAAATTAAAACGATATGCACAACTTTATCTATTGATTAAGCCCTCTTTACATGAGACTAAAATCCAAATTCATCTTCTAACGCTTCTTCCTGCTTTTGACTAGATTTATATGCTTCACAATCCACTGCGATAGAGAGGTTTTCAGGTCTTTCAAAAGCCTCTGTAGACACATTTAACGTTTTATCGGCATAGCATTTTTTCATAAACAATCCCCAGATAGGCAATGCCATCGTAGCACCCTGTCCGAATGTTACTGTTTCAAAATGGGTAGCACGATCATCTCCACCTACCCAAACACCTGTACATAGGTTAGGAACCATTCCCATAAACCAACCATCACTCTGGTTTTGCGTAGTTCCTGTCTTACCTGCTATTGGATTTGTAAATTCATAAGGATATCCGGTTACTACGTTTTTATAATCATACCGTGTCCTTGATTTTGTTCGCAAACGCACACCGGATCCGGACTGCGTAACACCTTCCATAAGATTAACAGTTACATATGCAGCTTCCTTACTGATAACGTCTTTAGTTTCTGGAACAAACTGGTACAGTACTGTTCCGTTTTTATCCTCAATACTTGTGATCATTACGGGCTTGGTGTAGATTCCCTGATTTGCAAAGGTGCTATATGCACCTACCATTTCTGATAGTTTTAAATCTACAGAACCCAACGCTATAGAGGCAACGGGTAAAATATTAGATTGGATCCCCATTTTTTCGGCAAGCCTAACTATAGGTGCCGGACCAATACGATCCATCAAACGGGCCGAAATAGTATTAACGGATCCTGCAAGGGCCGCTTTAAGGCTTAAATACCCTGAATACTCCCCGCCACTATTTTTGGGCGTCCAATCATTCTCTACCACGCCGTGAGAGCCCACTGGTATAGTGATCTGAGAAACCGGGAGCGTATCACAAGGTGATAGTTTTAGTTGATCAATCGCAGTTGCATATACAAAAGGTTTAAAAGTGGAACCAACTTGTCTTGCCCCCTGATACACATGATCGTATTGAAAATGTTTATAGTTAATACCTCCAACCCAGGCTTTAACCTGACCTGTTTGTGGCTCCATAGACATCAACCCGCTTCGCAAGAATTGCTTATAATACAAAATCGAATCTTTGGGTGTCATGATAGTATCAATTTCTCCTTTCCAAGAAAAAACTTTCATTTCGGTTTTCTTATCAAATGAAGCTACTATTTCTTCTTCACTCTTTCCCTGCGCTTTCATTTTAGCCCTTCTTGCAGAAGTACGTATAGCTCTTTTTATAATGGAACTTACTTCCTGTTTCGTTAAGTCACGAAACGGGGAAGTCTTATTCTCTTTTTCCTGTTTATCAAATTCTTTTTGAAGATTTGCCATATGCTCTTGAGTAGCTTCTTCGGCATACTTCTGCATACGAGAATCGATAGTTACATTGATCTGCAAACCATCACGATAAATATCAAAAAACTCTTGCTCTCCATCCTCATTTTTGCCTTTTGGATTAGCCTTTACCCAGTCTGCCATCCAACTACGCACATACTCTCTAAAATAGGTTGCCGTTCCATCAGAATGTCCTTCTGGTGAATAGTCCAGTTTTAGTGGTAAAGCTTGTAAACTATCTTTTTTGGTCGCTGTGATAAAGTCGTACTTTTCCATTTGAGCCAGAACTACATCCCTGCGCTCTCTAACCATTTCAGGTCTTCTCAATGGATTAAACAGAGAAGAGTTTTTGAGCATTCCAACTAGGACAGCCGCTTCCTGAATTTCTAATTCTTTTGGATTTTTACCAAAGTAAATTCGTGAAGCAGAACTAATACCGATGGCTTGATTTAAGAAATCATACTTATTCAAATACATAGTAATGATTTCATCTTTAGTATACTGTCTCTCTAATCTGGTAGCAATCACCCATTCCTGTATTTTTTGCGTATAGCGCTCAAATTTATTGCGGGATCCACCTG
The DNA here is from genome assembly GCF_045505135.1 of Aquimarina sp. 2-A2. Classification (NCBI taxonomy): domain Bacteria; kingdom Pseudomonadati; phylum Bacteroidota; class Flavobacteriia; order Flavobacteriales; family Flavobacteriaceae; genus Aquimarina; species Aquimarina sp. 2-A2. The sequence goes on from NZ_JBJKFI010000001.1 coordinate 337,209, forward strand.
TAAACAACTGCTTTGCTAGCTGTTGAGAAATGGTGCTGGCTCCTCCTTTTGTTCCCAAGAAGAACAGCGCTCTAAGCGTACCCCTTGCATCAATACCAGAGTGTTCATAATACCTAGCATCCTCTGTAGCTATAAGCGCTTCAACTAAAAATTCTGGTAAATCCTCGTACTTAACAGGCGTACGATTTTCCTTGAAAAAAGTACCGATTTGCTTACCATCTGACGAAATAATTTGCGTTGCTAGATCGTTTTGAGGGTTCTCAAGTTCAGCAAATTTTGGCATTTCACCAAAAACACCCATACTTGCTAACAAAAAAACGATAGCTATAAGCAGGATACCACTTGCAAAAGTGATCCAAAACCACTTTATATATTTTAAATTTGGATTGGAAGCAGGTTTTTTGGTAGTCTTTTTTGATTTAGGTGTTGCTTTTGCCATATGTTAAGGATTTTTTACATGCTCTATTCTTAAACCCACATCGGTTACGCCTTCAAGAGCATGTACCCCATGGATTTCACCATTCTTTCGCATCGCATGTTGCAGGGAAATTTTGTATTCCCCTTTTTCAATAAATTTTACTTTCTCTTTGTACCACAGTTTATTCTCTTTGAGATCAGTAAACCCAGTGCCCATCCAAGTACCGTCAGGATAAGCCATTTCATATTCTAAGGTGTCTGACACTACTTTCCCGTTCGGAAATTTTATTTGGCCTATCAAAAACAAATTGCTAAAAGGGTACTCATTCGTATTACGCACATTAATAAACAAGTCATACGACTGTACTGAATCAAGCTGAGGAATTGAAAATTCTATATATTCATCTTGTTCCCATGCACCATTGACCGTTGTGTACTCATCAAATACTTGTTCTGTATCACATGATGCTAGAATGAAGAAAAATAAAAATGGTATATACTTAAGATTTTTCATTCTTATTTGATTGAGAATTGCGCTTTTGATCAGGTTTTGGACCTTTTTTTCTAGACGGCTTTCTTTTGGCTCTTTGATTAGAATTTGCTGTGGTGGTTTCTTTTTTATTGGATGCCGTAGAACCTTCTCTAGGCTTACGCTTAGTATTCCGGCTTTTACGTTTTTTCTTTGTTCGCTTGGGTTGATCAAATCTTGTTAAGCTATCTTGACCTACAACGTTTCCAAAATCGTTTTTAGTATCATCCAGTAATTCTAAAGCATAATCTTCTAGACTTTGTACCTTTTGATCCTTTTTATTTAATTCTATAATCTCATTAGCATCTTCTGTAGATATCTTATGCCAATTCATCCATTCGCCTTCGTAAGCATACCACAAATGACCCTTAAAAATATCTATTTTTTGACAAACAGCCGTTCCTTTTTCTGTTCTTAGTTTTACCTCAGTTTTAGGAAAGCTTTTTAAAGCGTCTATATAAGAATCAAGTTCGTAGTTTAAACAACACTTTAGCTTTCCACATTGTCCGGCTAGCTTTTGCGGATTTAGCGATAACTGTTGATACCTTGCTGCACTCGTGTTTACAGATCTAAAATCCGTAAGCCAGGTTGAACAACACAATTCTCGCCCACAGGAACCAATCCCACCAAGTCTTGCAGCTTCTTGTCTAAACCCGACTTGTCGCATCTCGATCCTCGTACTAAATTCGTGTGCGAATTCTTTAATCAGTTGTCTGAAATCTACACGATCCTCTGCCGTATAATAAAACGTAGCTTTGGATCCATCACCTTGGAATTCTATGTCAGAAATCTTCATTTGCAGCTTGAGTCGAATCGCTATCTCACGAGCTCTGACCTTCATACTATCTTCACGATCTCTCGCCGTCTGCCATATATCGATATCTTTTTGTGAAGCTTTTCTGTAGATTTTTTTAACTTCTTCGCTATCTACGGAAACCTTTTTCTTTTTCATTTGAACGCGCACTAGTTCTCCAGTTAGTGTTACTACACCAACATCATGCCCCGGAGAGGCTTCTGTCGCAACGACATCTCCTATACTAAGCGTTAAATTTTCCTGATTATTGAAAAAAGCTTTCCTACCGTTTTTGAAACGTACTTCTACTATTTGAAAAGGTGCCACACCACTGGGAAGTGTCATGTTGGCTAACCAATCAAAAACTGTTAATTTATTGCAACCATCGGTACCACATGTACCGTTATTCTTACATCCCTTTGGTTGTCCGTCTTTACCGGAGGAACAACTACTACACCCCATATTGCTCTACTATATTGAAATTTGTCCATGATCCTCATCACAACAAATATGGTTCTTATTCATATAGAAATTCTTACAATTTCTATGATCTCAATTGATAAAGATACTATGAAATATCTAATCGACCACAGGATACTAAAAAAAATAGAATCACTGCTTATATTTCAGCACTTCAGACCTTCCTTTTTTGAAGATTTTATTGCTGTTTCCTTTGCCTTTACGCAACGCTTTTTGTTCCTCGTACGGCAAACTATTTATCTCTTTACATGCTGTAGAACAACATATATCCATCGCTTCTGCACATTTTTCACATTGTATAAACAGCAAATGGCATGCTTCGTTTGCACAATTTACATGTGTATCACAAACTGCACCGCACTGATGACAATTCGCTATCACATCCTCTGTTATTTTTTCTGCACGACGATGATCAAATACAAAGTTTTTACCCTTAAATTTATTTTCAAGTCCTTTTTCATTTACTTGACGGGTATATTCTATGATCCCTCCTTCCAACTGAAAAACATTTTTAAAGCCTTTATGCTTATAATACGCACTAGCTTTTTCACAACGAATTCCGCCAGTACAATACATCACCAGCTTCTTATCCTCTTTGTGATCTTTAAGATCTTCTTCAATAATATCTAAGGAATCTCTGAAAGTATCTACATCGGGGGTGACAGCACCTTTAAAGTGGCCGATTTCGCTCTCATAATGATTACGCATATCTACCAAAACGGTGTCAGGGTCCTCAATTAGCTCATTAAATTTAAAAGCATCTACATGAACACCCTTATTGGTTACATCAAAGGTATCATCTGCTAAACCATCGGCTACAATTTTATTCCTAATCTTCACTTTTAATTTTAGAAAAGATTTTGCCTCATGTTCGATAGCGATATTAAGTCGGATATTTTCAAAAAAACTAATACTGTCTAGATGTTCTTTGAATGCATCGAAATTGGGCGCGGGCACAGAAAGTTGAGCGTTCACCCCCTCGGTAGCCACATAAATACGACCGAGTACTTCCAGTTTATCCCAATTAATAAACAAATGATTCCTGAAAATTTCAGTATTCCGAATATGCGCATAGGTGTAAAAAGAAAGCGTAAGCCGCTCAGTTCCGGCTTGATCAATTAAGGCTGCTCTTTCTTTTGCGCTTAATTTGTTGTACAGTTGCATGCTATACCTTCATTTTAAGTTAAAGAAAAATTTATGCAAAAATACAAAAATTGACGAGTGTCCCGGTTTTTATTTTTTAGAACCTTTATTTATATAAAATTAGAGCATAAAAAAGCCACGAAATATTAGTTTCGTGGCTTTTTTGGGCTAATTCGTTATTTAATAGTTTATTACTAAAATATTAGAATAACGAAGCTAGCCTCCTTCGACTATACAATTACTGATTTTAGTAGTTGTACAGCCATCCAGCGTATGAGTTACCACACTTTTAAGAAATTTCATCTTACATCCTCCTTCCTCATAAATTGTTCATGTTGCTTTTCAGTTAGATGCAGCTTTTAAAAAATCGTTGCGTCAACCTATCAAAAAAATATTTCTGTTGATAAAAAGCATTTCATATATCTGAATTTAAACTCCTCATACAAAAAACTTATAGTACCTTAGCATAATCATTATAAAAAGAGAGACAGCACAATGAGTACGGAAAAAGATGCTAAATTAAAGGCGCTAAAACTAACGTTAGACAAGCTAGATAAGGCATATGGCAAAGGAACGGTAATGAAAATGGGCGATAGTGCCGTTCAGGAAGTAGATGTAATTTCAACAGGATCCCTTGGATTGGATCTCGCCATGGGCGTGGGTGGCTACCCACGAGGCAGAGTCGTAGAAATCTACGGACCCGAATCATCCGGTAAAACAACACTTACATTGCATGCAATTGCACAGGCCCAAAAAGCAGGTGGTATCGCTGCATTTATAGATGCAGAACACGCATTTGATCGTTTTTATGCGGAAAAGCTGGGTGTGAATATTGACGATTTAATCATCTCACAACCCGACCATGGGGAGCAAGCTTTAGAAATTGCTGACAATCTTATTCGATCGGGAGCTATTGACATTATTGTTATTGACTCGGTTGCTGCCTTAACTCCTAAAAGTGAAATTGAAGGTGAAATGGGGGATTCTAAGATGGGTCTGCACGCACGTTTAATGTCACAGGCACTAAGAAAACTAACAAGTTCGATTAGTAAAACGAATTGTACCGTAATATTCATCAATCAATTGCGTGAAAAGATTGGGGTTATGTTTGGAAATCCTGAAACCACAACTGGTGGGAATGCACTAAAGTTTTATGCTTCCGTACGTTTAGATATTCGAAGATCCACTCAAATTAAGGATAGCAATAGTGCTGTGATGGGGAACAAGACCAGAGTAAAAGTGGTTAAAAACAAAGTAGCTCCTCCGTTTAGAACAGCTGAATTTGATATCATGTATGGTGAAGGAATTTCGAAAAACGGGGAAATTATAGATATCGGCGTTGATTATGAGATAATCAAGAAAAGTGGTTCATGGTTTAGCTATCAAGACACAAAATTAGGTCAAGGTAGAGATGCTGTTAAGAATCTACTTAATGACAATCCTGATCTTATGGAAGAATTAGAAGCTAAAATAAAAGAGGCTATTAAAATAGCTAACGAATAAATAGGTAGCTGTACCAAGACCCTCAAAAGTTTTATACGTTTTGACCGAAAAGACTCCAAATCATGGGGTCTTTTTGATTTTAAGAAAACTTTAGTCCTTCATCACGCAACCTAAAACCTACGCCGTCATCTACTTATCAACAACATTATACCCCGAACATTATGAAAACGTTATTCATACTACCACTAATCATACTCTGTATTAGTTTTACAAGTTGTCTGGATGATGATGATGCAGTTAACTTTTTTTATGAAGGACTACCTATAGCCACTGCTGAGCTCCCCGAAGAACTTGTTAAAGATTCAACGTATACAATTAAAGTTTCGTACTTTAGACCGACTTCATGCCATATTTTTGAAGGTTTTGACTATCAAAAAAACAGAAATGAAAGAACTATTTCTGCAATAGCTTTAGTAAGTGAAGCAACTACTTGTGAAACTTATGAGGAGCCAAGGGAAGAAGAAACCTCTTTCAAATTTCTGGTAGGTAACGAATCAAGCTATATCTTCAAGTTTTGGCAAGGTAGAGCAACAGATGGATCTTCTAAATTTTTAATAGTAGAAGTTCCTACGGCTGAAGCTAAGGTGAGAATTAACTAAAATCGTATACTATAAGTGAGTTTAGAGCAACTCATAGAACAATGTAAAAAAAGAGACAATAAAGCTCAAGAACAGCTCTATCGTCTTTTTGCCAGTAAACTATTTTCTGTGTGTTTAAAGTATTCTGATAATCAAGCAAATGCTGAAGACACGCTCCAAGATGCGTTTATTACCATATTTAAAAAAATTGATCAATTTAAAAATAAAGGTTCGTTTGAAGGCTGGCTAAAACGGATTGTAGTAAATACGGCGCTACAAAAATATAGAAACCAAAAGGTTTTTGAAATTTTTAATGAAGAGCAACTAGAAGATCCATATATAGATCTTGATGATGAATCAATATCGTTAGAGTATCTACTAAAGATTATACAACAATTACCACATCGCTATCGTTTGGTTTTTAACTTATACGTCTTAGATGGATATTCGCATAAAGAGATTGCAGATTTGCTTAATATTTCACAAGGTACATCCAAATCTAATTTGGCACGTGCCCGTTATATATTAAAGGAAAAAATAGAACACCAAAATGAAACACAAGTACAATCGATTGAAGGAAGCAGATGAAAGATAAGAAACATATAGATCGCTTATTCCAGGAAAAATTCAAGGATTTTGACGTTAGTCCCAATGCTCAGGTATGGGAACGAATTCAAGCATCTCAAAAAGAAGACCGTAAACCACTTATCTTACCGTTTTGGTATCGTATTGCTGGTGTCGCAAGTGTGGTTCTTCTACTTAGCACTATAGCCATATTTTGGCTGAATCCCTTTGGATCTCAGACGAATCTTATCGTCGACACTCCTGAACAAGACAGAAACGCTGCTCCTGTTATTGTGGATACTACTGCTAAACCTGAAAATCCCGAAATTGAAATAACCAAAGCGATAGTTGCTGACAGAAAAAATATCACTTCCAAATCGGAAAATAATCAACAGGTGGTAAAGACCGATAAAGTTAACTCAAACACCACAACATCTCAAAACAGCTTAGCAGTAGAAGAAAAAACTGATAGGCATCCTTTAAATTCCAATAGACACACACTAAATAATCCTGTCCTGGCCGAATCAGATACTATTAATTTTAATGAGGAAACAGCGCGTATTGCTACTTCATCACAAAAAGACTCGAAGAAAGAGGCCATCACACTCACTGATAAAAAATCAAAAGTGTCAATGCCTGATGCTGTTTTAGACACGCTTGACACTACTGCAATCTCAGAAAACTCAAAGGAAGTTCCCGAAGCACTGCCCACTAACGAAAACTCTAATAAAAAATCACTTTTTGATGCTATCAAATCTGGTGTAGAAACTGAAGTTGCTGAAAATGATACACGACAAAAAAGATGGAACGTTACCCCTAATATCGCCCCGGTATATTACAGTTCAATTGGAAACGGGTCCTCAATTGATCCCCAGTTTAAGGACAATAATAAAGATGGTCAAGTGAATATGAGTTATGGTATTCAAATTGCCTATGCCGTAAATAAAAGAATTAAAGTGCGCTCCGGTGTGAATAAAGTTGATTTGAGCTACAATACTGAAGGTATTGGTTTTGGACCTTCAATTGTTGGACGAGAACTACAGAGTGTTAATTATAATACAGTTGCAGATGAAATAGAGATCACAGATTTCAAATCTCCTAAACCGGTCGCATTAGATGTCAATGGTGAATTTATCAATAAAAAGCAAAACGTAGGCTTTCTAAACCAACGACTGAATTACATTGAGGTTCCTTTAGAGATTGAATATGCATTAATTTCAAAAAAGATCGCAGTACAAATGATCGGAGGGTTAAGCACACTTTTCTTAAACGGTAATGAAATCTCGGTTCAGTCCGGTGATTCTGAAAGCTCAATAGGTACAGCAAATAATCTGAACCCGGTGAGTTTTAGTGGAAATATTGGTGTGGGCTTGGATTACAATCTATCCAACCGTTTTCAAATAAATGTAGAACCGATATTCAAATATCAGCTCAATGCCTTCAGTAAAAATGATGGGAATTTTAAACCCTATTATTTTGGAGTGTACACAGGTATTAACTTTAAATTCTAATTGAATCTAATAAGCTTTGCAGAATAACCTCCCTGCACTGTATTTTTAAAGATCTTTTATCTTCTTGCGTCAAACCGACCGTTGTAATCATGGGATGTAATACAGCTCTCATTTTACCCGGACTTCCGCTTAGAAAAGTATAGGAAAAACGTTTCTTATTGTCTAAAAAGCTCAAGGGCACAATCGGAATCTGATAATCAATCGCCAACCTGAAAGCTCCGTCCTTAAATTCATCCAACACTATAGATTCGTCATCCGGCACCCCTCCCTCGGGAAAAATACAAATGCTGATCCCGGTATCTAACCGTTTTTTTGCTTCTTTGAACACTTGTGTTTTACTTCGTTGACTGTTACGATCAACCAATATACAGGTACGTCTATAGAAAAAACCAAAGATTGGTATTTTGGTTAATTCCTGTTTACCAACAAATACAAACGGGTTTTTTACACAGTACAACATAAGCATTATATCAGCCATAGACGTATGATTGGCTATAAACATATAACTGCTATTATAATCTACGTTGCCCTTTCGCTTTACTTTGGGTAGAAATCCACTACCGTATAAAACAATGGTCGCCCAAAACCTCGCTAAAACGAAGAATTGTGGATACCAACGCTCTTTTGAGGTTAATAACAATAATACAGGAAAAAGTATAAGAATAGGCAGCGCCATAAGCACATAAAACCAGACGCGCCATAGAACGATCAAAAGCTTTTTTAATATTGACATAGCGTCAAAAATACATAATTGGCTTGAGCTATCTGAACAAAAAAATTACCTTTGTTCAAATTAAAAAATTACTATGTCCAGAATACTTACAGGAGTGCAAAGTACGGGTACTCCTCATTTAGGAAATCTTTTGGGAGCTATCATTCCAGCCATACGTATGGCCAACGAGCCTCAAAACGAATCTTATCTATTCATTGCTGATATGCATTCTTTAACACAGATCAAAGACGCAGCAACCTTAAGAGAGAACACCTACTCAACAGCAGCAACTTGGTTGGCTTTTGGACTGGATATAGAAAAAACTGTTTTTTATCGGCAAAGTGATATTCCACAAGTGACAGAATTATCATGGTATCTTAGTTGTTTCTTCCCATATCAACGTCTAACATTAGCCCACTCATTCAAGGATAAAGCAGATCGACTTGAAGACGTAAACGCCGGTTTATTTACGTATCCTATGCTTATGGCTGCCGACATTTTATTATATGACGCAGAGATTGTTCCCGTAGGAAAGGATCAACTACAGCACATTGAAATGACACGGGATGTTGCATCAAGAATACACAATCAAATCGGAGAGCTTTTTGTCATGCCGGAAGCGCAAGTACAAGAAGACACAATGTATATTCCGGGCACTGATGGGGCTAAAATGAGCAAGTCAAAAGGAAATATCATTAATCTCTTTTTACCTGATAAAAAATTGAGAAAGCAAGTAATGAGTATTGCTACAGACAGCATTCCGTTAGAAGAACCGAAGGACCCTGACACTTGCAATGTTTTTGCGCTGTATAAGTTACTGGCTAATACTGAGCAAATTGAAACAATGCGCAACAATTATGAGGGTGGTAATTATGGATACGGACATGCTAAACAAGCCCTCTATGAAGTTATCATCGCAAAGTACAGTAAAGAACGAGAATTGTATAACTACTATATGAGCAATCTAAATGAAGTTGATGAGATTCTCAAAAAAGGCGCTCAAAAAGCTTCGGTTACAGCCTCTGAAGTATTAAACCGAGTACGAAAACAAGTCGGATATTAACTATTACTTCTATCCGGACACAACAAAAAACGGAGCATTTTTCATCAAAAAAATGCTCCGTTTTAAATTAATCAGTAGTTTTTTATTTTATCAAAACACCACGTTGCTCTATTACCGGTAATTCTTGCAATGCATTTTCGTTAATCGTGTGTTGTTCAAAAATATATTTTTTATCATACAGCTTACCATCAGCAAAAAAGGTAACCGCAAACTCATTATTCATTGCCAATAATTCTTCTTGAATCATTTCTATCTTAGCGCTTGATTTTGCATCTACTGTACCAATACCATGACGAAGCAATGATGTTTTGCGCTCGTTATCATATCCCTTAGTTACTATTAAAACCATTTCGATAGCCGTATCCCCATCATTGATAATATAGGCTACCCAATTTTGAGCCAAAAACTCTTCATCCCATTCTTTGAGGATTGCGATGTATATATCTTTTACCTCAGGTATATCAATATCCTTTCTCACTTACAGCGTAGCTTTAAATTGCTCTAAAAATCTAGTATCATTCTCACTTAACATGCGTATATCGGTAATGCCGTATAATAAGAGAGCAATTCGATCAATCCCCATACCAAAAGCAAAACCGCTATACTCTTCCGGATCGATGTTACAGTTTTTCAAAACATTTGGATCTACCATACCGCATCCCATAATTTCAAGCCAACCGGTACCTTTAGTCATTTTATAATCAGTTTCAGTTTCCAACCCCCAATAAACATCGACCTCTGCACTTGGTTCTGTAAACGGAAAATATGAAGGTCTCAATCGAATCTTAGACTTGCCGAACATCTCTGTTGTAAAGTATTGCAGCGTTTGTTTAAGATCTGCAAAGGACACATCTTTATCAATATACAGTCCTTCCACCTGATGGAAAAAGCAATGGGAACGGGCAGAAATAGCTTCATTACGATATACCCTTCCCGGAGAAATGGTGCGTATAGGCGGCTTATTCTCTTCCATATAGCGAACTTGCACAGAAGATGTATGTGTTCGCAATAGGATATCCGGATCTGTTTGAATAAAAAAAGTATCCTGCATATCGCGTGCCGGATGATATTCCGGTAAATTTAATGCGGAGAAATTGTGCCAATCATCTTCGATTTCAGGCCCTTCACTTACATTAAAACCAATACGTGAAAAAATTTCAATAATTCTATTTTTGACCAACGAAATTGGGTGTCGGGCTCCCAGAGGTATCGCTGCAGCAGGTCTCGTAAGATCCCCGTAAACGCCTTTTTCTTCTTCATTCGCCTCCGCCTTTTCTTTTAAGGCAACAACTTTGGCTTCGGTTGCTATTTTTAAGGCATTAATAGCCTGACCAAAATCTTTTTTCTGATCGTTTGCCACATTCTTAAATTCAGCGAAAAAGTCATTTATAATTCCTTTTTTACCTGAAAATTTGATTCTAAACGCTTCGATCTCTTCTTTAGATTTTGCAGAAAAAGATTCTACCTCCGCGATATATTCTTTTATTTTATCGATCATGAAAATTTCTTAATAAGACGGCAAATTTATACATTTTCTCTGTATTTACGCCATTTAAACTTCTGGTTCTTTTCGCTTATTCAGGCAACAACCGCTATTATTCTATATAGTTACTGGTAACAAAATAGTGCACTATCGCTTCTTTCATCAAAACCGATTGTTCTCCCGATTTGAGATTTGGCAGGGCCTCTTTCATCGTATAATGCGGCCAGCCTTGTTCATCAAAAAAGTCGAACTCGTAATATCCATAAGGCTCAAGAAGACGGCATATTGCAATGTGCATGAGATCTAGTTTCTCATCTTTCTTATACTTTCTATGTAATTGTCCCAGCTCCTGAACACCGATTAAATAAATAATAGCATCTAAATCCAAACTATCTCCATCTGCAAATTGACCAGAAAGTTTAGTTACAAGAAGTTCCCATCGCTCTTTAAGTTTATTATCTCTCGACATGTATTCTTTTTTAGCAAAAATACGACAGAAAATTACATTACTAAATTGATTTATGGAGAGATTGTCTTAATTGATCCCGATGTACTACTCTAACTAGTGCCAACGATTTTTTTGACACATTTTTTATGATAAGATAATAAAATCCAACACCCATTTTAAAATACCTGTCAGAAGCGTTGAAAGCTTGAATCGGTATAAGCGCAGAAGTGTCTTTTGAGTTTTCTAGGGATGCTACGATACTTTTTATCTTTTCCTTAAAAGAAATATCCGTGATCATCCTAAAATCAGATGCAAATGTTTTTGAAATTATCACTTCCATACCTTATGAATTAAATAACTCTTCCTTAGTGATAGTCTCAGTAACTTCAATATCCTTAAGTAAAAACATAAAAGCTAAGTCCTCTTTTTGCTCCGCAGATAGTTGTTGTAAACGATTTTCTCGCTTATAATCAATATAAAATGCTACAGCTTCTTCAATTACCTTTTTTACGCTTGAATTCTCGATAGCGGCAATTAATTTAAGTTTGGGAATCAAATCGTCCTGAACATCAATAATTTTTCTCATATATATGGTATATATTATATATCAAATATATAGTATTTCAATTAATTTTAAAAATGTATATTCGTCCTAACAAAGGATTGTAATGGGATATATCGATATTATATTAGGCATTTTACTGCTATGGGGGCTTATAAGGGGGTTTAGCAAGGGGCTTATAGTTTCTTTGGCTTCTTTGGTAGCACTCGTTGCCGGAATCTATATAGCGATACACTTTTCACATATAGTAGGAGCATATCTTGAACAATATGTAAGCTGGGAAGAAGGAGTTACGCAGTTACTAGCTTTTGCCCTCACCTTTATCGTTGTCGTTTTGGGCGTCTCTCTTGTCGGGAAAATACTTACAAGAGTTGCTCAAGCTGTTGCTTTAGGAATTCTTAATAGATTACTGGGAGCTGCCTTTGGTATTCTAAAAATGGCATTTATTGCCAGTGTGATCATTATGTTCATTGATGCCGGAAACAACACTCTACATATGATAGATGAAGAGACCTTGGACCAATCAATTCTTTATCGTCCTGTTCAGGCGATTGCCCCTGCAATCTTGCCTGAACTAATAGAAAAGGCTTCCAAAAAGGAAGCCACTTCTACCAATTTACATGCTGCTTAATCGATCAATAGATATCCGCAACATTATTCTTGATGTACGCTACGCAATCGTCAAAATTCTCAAAAAGATGTTTCTCAGGAATTAAGTCAGGTATTATATCAATTCTTTTCATTAAATATCCAGGCTGGTTTTGTAGGCCAGTAACAAATGTTCTGATATTTCGTTGTTCTAAACTTAAAATAATTTCTTCAAGCGTATATACCCCGGATTGGTCCATATATGGCACTTTATCCATTCTTAGGATAACGTGTGTTGCCGTTGCAGGTATTTGTTGAGCTAGTTGTTGCAGTTCAGTGGTAGCTCCAAAAAACACTGGTCCGTTAAGATGCTTTACGTACACCTCTTCTTTTAAATTTTCGGGAAAATTGATTTCGTCTATCCAATTTTTAACTCCCGTATCCTTTTCCAACCCTTTCAACGAATCAACCGAAGAGTCCTTTGCTGTAAGGTCTCCCATTTTCTTCATAAACAGAAGAGAAGCCAATACCAAACCAATACCTACTGCATAAACCAAGTCCCAAAACACAGAAAGTAACATTACAACCAACATGATTGCTACCTCCACTTTTGGCATACTAGGAATTGCTTTTAAACCTTTATAATCCATTACACCTATCCCAACGGTAATCAATATACCTGCTAAAACCGCTGCTGGTATCTGAGAAGCTACCGGACCGAGAGCAAGAAGTATTACTAATAGCAGTACACCTGCAATCATACCAGAAAGTTTCGTTTTTCCCCCTGAGTTTATGTTTACCACAGTACGAATGGTAGCCCCAGCACCCGGAATACCACCAAAAATTGCCGCTATACTATTTCCTATACCTTGTCCAACTAGCTCTTTATTGGGATTATGCTTTGTTTTTGTCATATTATCGGCGACCACAGATGTTAGTAAACTATCGATTGCTCCTAAAAATGCCAAAGACAATGCAGAAAAAACGTAAGGGGTAATAACGCCTAGCTTAAATTCTGTAAAAATCCCAAGATTAGGGATGGGAAATCCACTGGGAATTTGCTCTATCGGACGATAGTCTAAACTCAAACCATACGCAGCACCCGACACTATTAACAAAGCAACTAACGTACTGGGTATCGCAGTAGTTATTCGTTTAAATCCGTAAATAATAACTATAGTAATTAAACATAATATAAGCTCTAACATATTGACGTTTGCAATAGCTCTCGGTAAGCTAACAATAGCTCCCCAAACACCACCACTATCTTTTCCGGCTTGCAACGTAGCTTCTGATGTAATATCCTCTTGAGAAATTTTTTTAGCACGACGAATGGTTTCTTCAAAATCTTCCAAAACCAATATGCCTTCTCCTGCTTCTTCCTTTAATATTTTATCAAGGATAACCTCTTCAGCCACTGGTTTGAAGGTATTCACATACTCCGCATCTTCTTTTGGATAATATCCTAAGGCCGGAAGCAATTGTGTGATCAATATCATCAACCCAATAGCGGTCATAAATCCAGATATTACCGGATACGGCATATATTTTATGTATTTACCTACTCCAAGTGCTCCCAATCCTATTTGTATAAGACCTGCTAATACAAAGACCGTCAAAATAGCGGGTAGTGCTTTGGTAACGTCTCCGTCATTCACAGCTATAATACCAGCAATAACCACCATGCTTACCGCCGTCATGGGTGCAGTAGGTCCAGAAATCTGAGTATTCGTTCCGCCAAATAAAGCCGCAAAAAAACTAATAAAAATAGCGCCATATAATCCGGCACTTGGCCCAAGACCAGAAGATACTCCAAAGGCTAGCGCCAATGGTAACGCTACTACACCAGAGGTTAATCCGCCAAAAATATCTCCTTTTAAGTGTCTAAAAAATCCTTTCATTATATTGACTTAACATTTCATAACAATGATAATAAAACTAATTAGCATTTACCCAAAAAAAAGCCTAAGTAGCAAATACTTAGGCTTTTTTTGGGAAAGTTTTAGCGTTTACTAATCTTCTAAGAAAGTAACCTTCCCATCATTAATATCGTACATACCTCCAACAATTAAAATTTCTTTATTGTCTTCCATCTGTTTCAAAATTTCACTTTCCTTTCGTATGTTATCAATGGTCATTTTGACATTTTGAACCGCTACTGCATCCACAAACTCATTATTAGCTGAGTTACGTTTCGAATCATCTTGAGGCTCTTTTACAGCATCAACAGCTGGTGTGATTTTTTCTATTAACTTAGTTAAATTACCCATTTTTACATGATCACATGCACCTTTGATGGCACCACAGCTTGTATGCCCTAAAACTACTATAAGTTTTGTTCCTGCAAGCTTACTTCCAAACTCCATACTACCTAATATGTCCTCGTTCACAAAATTACCAGCTATACGTACACTAAAGATATCACCCAGTCCTTGATCAAATACTAATTCTGCAGAAACACGCGAATCTATACAGCTTAGAATTGTTGCAAACGGGAACTGACCTTCTTTTGTATCATTTACCTGCTCCAATAAGTTTCTGTTTGCTTTGAGGTTTTGTTGGAATCGTTCATTTCCTTCTTTCAAAAAGTCTAATGCTTTTTGAGGTGTCATTGTTGCTTGTGTTTCTTTTGTATGTGCTTTCATGTGTTGTGTGTTTTAAAATTTCCGTTATTTTGTTCTTAAATTGATAAACTCAATATAACTCTGGGGGTTTTCAGCAATTCCGCTTTCTGATACGAGTTTGATATCAATGTTTTTATTCTTAGCTTTCTCAGAGAAGTCATCCAGAATTTCTATAATATCATTGTCCAAGTATCTTGTTTTTCTAACATCTAGTGTAAGATGAGTATTGTTCGGTAATTGGTCAAGCTCTTTTAAGATGGCACCTTTATTAAAAAAAGTAACTTCTTCAGCCAGTGTCATTTTAATTCTATGTTGACCATTGCTTTTGTCTTCAATATGTAAAAAGTGTGAATTTTGATAACTCTTGATTAGGATGACTACAATTCCCACTAATAAACCAAGACCGATTCCCCATAGTAAATCAATGAATACGATCCCCAGAACTGTTACCACAAAGGGTACAAATTGTTTCCAACCCAATGAATACATTGTTTTGAACAGTTTAGGTTTCGCTAATTTATATCCTACGATCAATAAAATAGAAGCTAACACCGACAGCGGAATCATATTTAATAATCTAGGAATTAGAATTACGGATATTAATAATAAAAATCCATGAATGATAGCTGACATTTTTGTCTTTCCTCCAGACTGTATATTAGCTGAACTACGAACGATTACCTGTGTAACAGGCAAACCACCGATCATACCGGAAATAATATTTCCAGTTCCCTGTGCTAATAATTCTCTATTAGTTGGAGTGACTCTTTTTTCAGGATCAATTTTATCTGTAGCCTCTACACAAAGTAAAGTTTCCAAACTAGCAACTAAAGCGATTGTGAATGCTGTAACCCAAATTTCTGGTCTGGTAATCACTCCGAAATTTGGAAAACTAAATTGACCAAGAAAAGAAGAGAAATCGTCTGGAATAGGAACACTTACTAGATGATCTTTTGAAATAGATAGTGCTTCTGAAGATGACGTAAATATATAAAATAAAATACCTACTACAACAGCGACTAACGGACCTTGAATTATTTGAAAAATTTTACCTTTTTTACTTAATACCTTATCCCAAAGTAATAAAATTGCTAATCCTATCACTGCAATCATGGTGGCTCCCGGACTTATAAAATTTATAGCATTGAAAATTTCAGTAAAAGTGTTCTCCCCATCGATCTGGAAAAAAGAGAAATCTCCTTCTGGATCTGCATCATATCCAAAAAAATGAGGGATCTGTTTTAATATGATAATTATACCAATACCGGTTAACATTCCTTTAATTACTGAAGATGGAAAATAATAACCAATAATTCCTGCTTTTAAAGCACCGAATACTAGCTGAATAACACCTCCTAGAACTACAGCAACAAGAAAATTCTCATACCCTCCTAATGTGCCTATTGCTGTTAGCACAATTGCCGCTAATCCCGCAGCAGGACCACTGACGCCAATTTGCGAACCACTCAATGCTCCTACTAGTATCCCACCTACAATTCCTGCAATAAGACCTGAAAAAAGTGGTGCCCCACTCGCTAATGCGATTCCCAAACATAACGGTAGTGCTACAAAAAACACTACAATACTAGCTGGAAGATCATTTTTTATATTTTTAAAAATGCTCATAATTTAAAATTTCTTTGGTACCCATATAGGGTGTACTATTTCATTTTGAAAACGAGAAGATAGTATACAACTTCTCTGATAAAACGGACTAAATAAAGTTTGCTGAAAAAATCACGAATAATCTGGAGGAGGTGTCGTGTATTCCAGGTATACAGAAGAATTACCAAAGTAAATTTCGGGATACTGATCGCAGCAATAACTATTTATTGCCAGGGCTTTGTCATTGACAACTTGAGATATAATTTCTTTTTCTTTGCTATCATCTTTTTCTTCAGAATTTTCTTTTTCTTCAGAATCCGATTTCTCTTCTCCATCTTCCAGTACTGAAATCATAGAGGCTGTTTCATCCTGATAACAGTTCAATAACAATAAAGTGTAATTACCCAAACTTATTAAAAAACATGTTACGATTAAAATTCGTGCTGTATGAAGTTTTGTTATCAATTAGAAAAATATTAGGAGACAAAAATAAAGGTAATGCTTTCAGGTTTTGTTAAATCAATTGTAAAATTATTTGAACAAAGGTAAATAAAAACAAAAATTTACTACTTATAATTCCTTTAAATTCTTGGAAAACATCCATCCGCTTTTACCATCAGTTAGCCTGATGTTTTTCCAACTGTTAACTGTGCTGATAACTTTGACCTTAGTGCCCTCATGCAGTTCAAAAAGTTCTTCGCTCCCAAGATTTGGCTCACTTAATACTGCACTTTCTTTTGCAAAAATAATGGCGTATTGATTATTAGCCTTTAAAGACTGTTGTTGTTGAGCCAAAAAGAAGATGACAACGCATAAACCAAAAGAAAACCAGGAACCCACAAACAACCATCTTTTTTTTCTGGTATCTGACGCTCGTTGGTACCCTATAAACAGCAAGACAAAGCTTAGCATTAAAAGCACAGACGACCATGCCCATGTTTGTAATGAGAATAATGAGACTGTACGATTAAATATTTTAGACAAAAACCCCTGTGGTATTTCGTCAATGACATCAACTGTCGCGTTACGTGCGAAGGTCAAATTATTCTTTATATCTTGATTTGTTGGATTTAAACTTAAGGCCTTCTCGTAATAATAAATACTTGGTCCTATTTCATTTTGTTTGTAGTACGCATTAGCAAGATTAAAATATAATTCTTCTGACTCATACCCCTCCTCTATTACTGTAAGGTAATTTTTGATCGCTTCTTCGTATTTTTTTGCAGTATACAGTGCGTTTCCTCTATCAAAACTTTCTGTTTGCTGAGCACAAACACCTATACTCATTAAAAAAATAAATAAACCTACTATATTCTTCATTTTGTTTCTCTTTACAGTTGTTTATCCATGGCAGCTATCACCCGCGAAGCTTTCTCGTAATCCTGTTGCATTGCTGTAGAAGATAGCGGAGTATATCTTGCAAATTCGCAACTCTCCAGTAATGCGACAAACTCAATAACCAACGCGTCGTCTACCTGACGTTCTCTCAGCAACCGCTGAATACGATCCTTACTCATATCACTGGTTTGTATTTGCAGTTTTGCTTTCAAGTAATTGTGCAATGCACGTTCCATAGCTATATAAAAGGACTTGGGCTCACCTAGATTTTTTTTGGCTTCAGATAGATATTTTCTCGCCAATTTATCAGCTCTACGAACTCTACTACCGACAACGTCATTCTTTCTGGCTTCTTGTTTTTTACCAAAAAATAAAAACAACGGGATAGCGAGTAAAGGTGTAATTAAAGCTGTCCAATAAAGAGCTGACCCAAAGAAAGGTTCGCTGTTAATTTCTTTTAGGGTAGTTTTTAATTTTATAAACTTAAATTGTCTTCCACTCTGTGTGACAACTTGTTTTTGCACAGTATCATCTGAAGAAGTGACTATGCGTTGACCATCGGGTCCTTTTCTTACATTCAATACGACTTCTTGTGATGTAATTGTTTTATAGGAATTAGAGGACACATCGAAATAAGAAAAGCGCAACGCAGGAATCGGATATTTTCCTTTGAACTGAGGAACCAGGGTGTACGTGTCCGTTACCGTACCTTCCATACCACCTAAATTTGTACGCACTCGTTCGCTGTGTTCCGGCTCATATTGTTCCAAACCGCTTGGCACTGTTAAATTGGGAAGATCAAATAATTTTAAATTTCCTTCTCCGCTCACCTCAACTTTTACTTCTAAGGACTCTGAAGCGTCCAATTCAGTTCGACTTGCATTTACTTTAAAATCAAAATCACCCACCGCTCCGGTAAATCCCTCCGGTTTCCCATTTTCAGGCAAAGGTTTGACGTTGATTGTGCGATTGCCAGCGGCGACCGTTTTATTTACGGTTGAGTACAATCTACCTCCAAAAATATCTCTGCGGTTAGTTGGTACATCCACAGCGATAGAAAGCGTAAGGGGCTCAATGTTTAGCTTACCTGTTTTTTGTGGATATAAAACGGTTTTACGAAGCACCACATATCTATAGGGCTCTCCTTCATAGGTCCCATTTTCCACTTTAAGTTGCTTCATATCGATAGCCTGACTCCAAAAATCACTGTATTTTGGGCTATCCAGTTCGTTCCAGTTACTTACACTGATTCTAGGACTTACATACAATTTGTACACCACCGTTATCGCTTCATTCAAATATGGATTAGCTTTGGAAACTTCTGCAACTAAATGTAAGTTTTCACTAGCAATATAATCTGAATTATTTCCGTCTTTGGGTTTGTCGACCGCAGCGGTTACCTCAACTCGTACCGGTAAGGTTTTATACGTTTCACCATCTATTTGAATCTGTGCTTGTGCAATAGTAAATTTTCCGCGTTGTGTAGGGGCAAGAAAATAGCTAAACGTTTTTGCATACGACCGTTTACCATTAATCCATGAGTTACTAATAGACTGGTTGGGACCGCCCACTACCGAAAAACCCGAAAAATCAGGTGGGGTAAAATTATCGCCATCCTGGTTCATCTCAAAATCAACCCGTAGACGTTCATTAACGCCCAATTTTTTCTTACTTACCTTTGCTTCAAACTTTACTTGTGCTGTAGAAAACGTAACAGCACTTAAAGTAAAGAGCACCCATAACATTAATTTCAACTTCATTATTACAATATTTTCTGGAAAAAGTAAACTGATTTAATCGGCTATTACCAATCTTTATCTGTTTGCTTCACATTTCCTTTAACCTTTTTAGCATTAATCTTATCCTGTACTTTCTTTTCCTGATTATTCATCGCTTCAAGTAAGCTTTTTACCTGCTGTGGTGATAACTGACCCTGAACGGGCTTAGGAGCTCCTTGCTGTGGTTCATCTTTCTTGTCACCAGCATCCTTCCCTTCATCAGTTTTATCATCTTTAGGTTCTCCATCCTTTTTGTCATCTTTTGGATCATCACCTTCTTTTTCTTTATCGTCTTTTTCTTTATCTCCTTGGTCGCCCTGATCCTTTTTATCTCCCTGATCACCTTTTTCTTTCTGATCCTTATCTTTCTTATCTTGGTCTCCCTGATCCCCTTGATCTTTTTTATCTTGGTCTTTTTGATCCTTGTTCTGGTCTTTATCGTCCTGATTCTGATCTTTGTTTTGCTCTTGCTTTTTTTCTTCTTCCTCTAGCATCTTTTTTGCAAGTGCCAGATTATATCGAGTTTCGTTATCCTTTGTGTTATTTCTTAAGGCATTTTTATACGCTTCGACCGCTTCTTGATATTTTATTTGCTCCATAAAGGTGTTCCCCAAATTATGAAATGCTTTATGCTTTTCTAATTTGTTGGTTGCCGTTTTTGTAGTTTCTGCATATCGTACGATAGCCTCATCGTACTTTTCTGAATTGTAATACGCATTACCCAAATTATATTTAGCATCCATAGCATCGGGATTTTTGGCTATTGCCTTACGATATTCACCTTCGGCTTTGGGGAAATTACCATCCCTGATCAAACTTTGGTTCCCTATTGCCAAATGCTCTTTTGCTTCGCTCTCTAATTGTTTTAAATCCTTCTCCTGTGCAAAGGAAAGTATCGTCCAACAGCATGCTAAAATACATATACTCTTTTTCATCATCCTTTAATTTTCATTGAACAGATTCAATTTTTTTACCCATGAGGTTTTGGGCTCTAAAAGAAAAACATCAAGCAGCAATAGTAAGAATCCCAATCCTAAAAACCATTGGAATTGATCCTGAAAATCTGCAAACTGCTTTGCTTCAAATTCTTTTTTATCCATATTCTGCAAGATGTCTGTAACCTGAGATACAACCTCTTTAGTTCTAGTACCATCAAGGTATGTGCCATTTGCTTCTTTTGCAATTTCCTGTAAAGTTGTCGGGTTCAACTTGGTTATTACGGTCTCTCCAGCGCGATTCTTCTTATACGATTGTACAATTCCGTTTCTTTTAATCGGGATCGGACCTCCTTTAAGGGTCCCTACGCCGATTGTATAGATTTGAATTCCTTCTTTTGCAGCTTCCTCGGCAATGGCTCCTACATTACCCTCATGATCCTCACCATCGCTAATTAGAAAGAGGACGCGATTGGTTTGTTCCTCGTCATTGTAATATGTTTTTGCCAGGGTAATCGCTTCATTAATAGCTGTTCCTTGTGAAGAAAGCATATCAGTATTCATTGCTTGCAGAAACATTTTGGCAGAAGCATAATCTGTGGTTATTGGCAGTTGAGGAAAAGCACTGGCTGCATATGCAATAATACCCACTCTGTCACTGGCCAAACTATTAATTATCTGCGTGACTAATTGTTTAGATTTTTCTAATCGATTCGGTGCTATGTCCTCTGCCATCATACTTTTAGATACATCAACGGCAAATACCACGTCGACCCCTTCTCGTTTTACGGTTTCCAGCTTGGTACCAATTTTTGGGTTTACCAACGCCATTGCAAAACACGTGAACGCTAAACAAAGAATTAATATCTTAAGAACAGGCTTAAAAATCGATCTATTCGGGCTCAGAAAATTCATCAGCCTGGGATCTGCAAATCGCTTCTGCACCGATTTCTTCCATAATACCGTCCCCATAAACAATAGGAGTATTACAGGAATTATCAACAACAGCCAGAAATATATTTTTTCTTCTAATAGATACATATCATTATTATTTCTATAGCGGATTAATTAATTGTGCAAACTTTGTAATTTTCTCTTTCACTTCTTTCGGAATACTGTCCACTTCTACCCAAGTATGTATATCACCTATGAATTTCATTCCTAAGTAATCCGCACTTCGGACAAAAGGCATCGTAAAACTCTCATCACGATCATCATGATTACTACAACTAATTACAGCCATATTTTTACCTCTTAGCATACGCCCATATTCCTTCTCCTTATTTAAAAAATCAGAAATCCGATCTAAAAACACCTTTGTGATACCACTCATGGTATACCAATAAATTGGTGTTGCAAATACAATAGTTTGATAATTTTCAACTAACATTTTAAATAATTCATTAAAATCGTCATCATGATTTATAAAATTATAATCGTAATGATTTATTCTCTTTTGACTCAAATCTATCACATCATAAGCTATTTTTTCTCTTAAAAATGAAACTATCTTAGCTGTATCTCCATCACTTCTCGAACTTCCTAGTAATATGATTCCTTGATTCAAATTCTAATTATTAATTTAAAAAAACGTGGCCTTTTTAGATTCTTTATACATGACAAACAAACATTAAATAAAACTTCTAAAAAGAGTATGCTTTAAAAGGAGTTCCAAAAACAATAAACCTATGGCAATTAACACTAGAATTCTAAATTTTTCCTGGTAGTTATAAAACTTAAACTCCTCAACATCTGTTTTCTCCAGTTTATTGATTTCTTCATATATCGCTTCCAGTTTCTTATTATCAGTTGCCCGGAAGTATTTTCCCCCGGTCATTTTTGCAATTTCTTTGAGCAAAGGCTCATCTATTTCAACTTTTACCCGCTCATAGCGGAAGGCCCCATTGGGTAAAATAGCTACGGGTGCCAGTGCCATTCCGTTAGTACCTAATCCAATCGTGTATGTTTTTATTCCGTACTCCATAGCCAGTTCTGAAGCAATTTTGGGATCAATAAAACCGGCGTTGTTGGATCCATCTGTCAATAAAATAATAACTTTACTTTTTGCCTTGCTATCTTTTAATCGATTTACGGCAGTTGCTAACCCCATTCCGATTGCGGTACCATTTTCTAGAATAGTATTGTATTCGATTTGATTCATGGCACTTAAAACAATGGATTTATCGCTGGTAAGGGGTGTTTTAGTAAAACTCTCTCCTGCGTACACCACCAGTCCGATTCTATCGCTGGGTCGTTCTTTAACAAATTCTGCTGCCACTTCTTTTAACGCCTCAAGACGATTGGGTTTTAAATCTTTGGCAAGCATACTGGCAGAGACGTCAATAGCCATGACGATATCAATACCTTTTGTTGTTTTTGTTCTACTGGATACATCGACGGTTCGTGGTCTTGCCAATCCTAAGATAATCAGACTTAACGCCAACAATCGTAGTATAAACAAGATCGGTCTTAACCTTGCCAGAAAACTTTTTTTGTACTTAAATCCGCTGACACTGGATATTTTTAATGTAGCCTGTTGCTTGTTGATTTTCCATATATACCAACCTATCAACAACGGAAATAAGGCAAAAAGCCAAAAGAAGTACGGATCTTCAAAAATATACTTATCAAACATTATCTATCGGCATTTTTAAGTTCTACAGAAGTAATTATGCGCTGTGCGACCTCATCAGCATATAGGTCGTCCTCATCAAACACAACAGTTATTTGTTGAAAACCTCCATTTTCAGCAAAATTCAACATGAT
Organism: Aquimarina sp. 2-A2; assembly: GCF_045505135.1. Taxonomy (NCBI): domain Bacteria; kingdom Pseudomonadati; phylum Bacteroidota; class Flavobacteriia; order Flavobacteriales; family Flavobacteriaceae; genus Aquimarina; species Aquimarina sp. 2-A2. Next base: position 360,629 of record NZ_JBJKFI010000001.1, read on the forward strand.
ATACTCATTTTTTTGTTTTTCCTGCGTGGTTGGGTTTGTCACCTCAAGATTTCCAAAAACTTGAATGCCTTCTGCTCCCCCCAAGGTTTTATATTCCTCTGTTTTAACTGTTATATTTTTAGCGCCCTGCGACTCAAACTTTCCTACAATTCCTTCGACCGCTTTTTCGAGATCCACTTGATTTTTTGGATCAGGAGCCACAGTACTAACCGCAACGTATATGTTTCCTGTCATTTCGCCATACACAAAAGTTTCATTTCCTTTTAAGATTTGTTTCTGAGCTTCGGTTAGTTGATAGTTGTTACGCAATAGTACTTCTGGTGTAGCAATCGCAACAGGTGGCGTACCGTAAGCACTGGATATCCATTCTTGCTTGGCAAGTGTTCTTGTAGGATGCCCAAAAATTGAGTCGATCGTTTCCTGATATCCGTTACGCCAAACAACCACTCCAAAAATAATTCCAACTACTGCTACAACGGCAATACTAGCCATTACTATCTTTTTTCGTTGTTCTTTCTGAGCTTTTGTCTTTCTGTACTCTTCATCTGCTAATAATTCTTCTTCGGTAGGTTCAGGAATTGCTTCTTTCGTCTTATTGATCACCTGCTCTATAGCCGTACGATCAGCTCGTGCTGTCAACTTATCAGGTCGTGATTTTGCAAACTTAGCCAAATCGGCTGTCATCAGAACTCTTTTTAATTCTTGTAACGTCTCTGATTCTAATAATAAAGTTCCCGATTCTATTTCTCGATTTAACCTTGCTATTAATTCGTCGGTAGTGCTTTCCATTGCGTGGTCATAGATCTCTTCATCGATATATTTACGTGCGGTATCACTAAGTATCGAGTAATATTCTTTGTGCGAATCCTTTTCTAATAAATCGGAAGTGTCAATCATACGCAAGGCTTCGATGGCACGTTCATAGGGAGGAAGTTCTTTTGCTTTTTCAGCTTTTTTCTTCTTTCGGTAGCGTAATAAAAAAATTAATAGGGCACCTACTAAAAGAATAATAACCGCATACCATATATAATCACGCCATTGAAACGACGGTGGATCGACCTCAACCATCGGTTTGATCTCAAACATTTTCTGTTTGGTTGTATCTACAAGTACTTCCCGCACTTCCACCTGAATAGAGTCTGTCGTAAAAGCCTGCTCACCAATAAGCACTCGCTGACCTGGAATTGTATACGCGCCGGTATCAAACTGGGTCAGACCATATTTTTTGATAATATTGTATCTGTTATTTTTGATGGTCGTATCTGCAGGAAAAGATTCAATGACCTCCATAGGTAAGAATGTTTTTCCTTCCGGAAATACTACCGTTTGCGTAGAATCAGCCTGCACTTCTAACGTATATTGAATTTCTTCACCTATTTTAATGGAAGTACTATCAACTTGGGCTTTCACCTGTGCAATTGCACTCGTGCCTGTCAAAAGAAAAAAGGATACTAAAATCAATATCCTTTGCATTACGATTTGAGGAAATCGATTATATTTCATAAAATCATATGGTATGCGGTTCGCTGTCATTCGTATATTTTGTTTAGCTATCCTCTTCTTTTAAAATAACCGAGTAATTTTTTTACATAGCTTTCATCAACTCTGGTACTTATTACACCTGCACCACTTCGTGTAAAACTTTCTGTAAAATAAGAAACCCGTTCGTTGTATTGCTTGGCGTATTGCGTTCTTGTTCTCTTAGAACCTGTGTTAACCAACATAAGTTCGTTGGTTTCTTCATCTTCCATTTGAACCATTCCTAAGTTGGGTAGTGTTTCTTCTTTTGGATCATACACCCTTATCCCTGTCACATCGTGTTTATTGCCGGCAATTTTTAGTGTATGCTGATAATCATCAGCCATAAAATCTGAAAGCAGGAACACAATAGCTTTCTTTTTCATCACACTGGACAGAAATTTCAACGCCTCGGCAATATTTGTTTTTTGACTTTTTGGTTCAAACTCTATAAGTTCCCTAATAATTCGCAGTACGTGGAATCTCCCCTTCTTTGGCGGAATGTATAATTCTATTGTATCCGTAAAAAGTATCAGCCCAATTTTATCATTATTCTGAGTGGCAGAAAAGGCCAAGGTGGCTGCTATCTCTGTGATGATTTCTTTTTTAAAAAATTGAGAAGTTCCAAAATTTTGAGAACCCGACACATCCACCATAAGCATCATGGTCAGCTCACGTTCTTCCTCAAATACTTTTATATACGGTTCGTTGTATCGAGCAGTAACATTCCAGTCAATACTACGCACATCATCACCAAATTGATATTGCCTCACTTCGCTAAACGTCATCCCTCTACCTTTGAAGGTTGAGTGGTACTCACCTCCAAAAATATGGTCACTTAGACGACGTGTCTTAATTTCAATTTTTCTGACCTTTTTTAATAAAGCTTTGGTATCCATAGCTATTTGAGATTCTTAAAATGCACAGACCCTATGCTGCACGATAAACAGTTTGTCTTTTGCTCCTTACAATAAACGTTCCTGCTGATTAAGGCACCTCAATCTCGTTGACAATCTTATTGATTATATCTTCAGACGTAATATTCTCCGCTTCGGCTTCATAAGTAATACCGATTCTGTGGCGCAACACATCATGAACAACAGCTCTTACATCTTCTGGAATCACGTAACCTCTTCTCTTGATAAAAGCATAGCACTTAGCTGCAGTTGCCATATTTATACTTCCTCGCGGCGAGGCCCCAAAGTTAATAAGTGGTTTTAGCTCTTCAAGATTATATTTTTCAGGAAAACGCGTAGCAAAAATTATATCGAGAATATATTTTTCGATTTTTTCATCCATATATACTTCCCGAACTACCTTTTGAGCATTAATAATTTGTTCTACCGAGACTACAGGATTCACTTTTTCAAAACTTCCGGAAAGGTTGGCTCGTACGATTAACTGTTCTTCTTCCAACAGCGGGTATTTAATGACTGTTTTCAACATAAAACGGTCAACCTGAGCTTCGGGTAATGGATAGGTTCCTTCTTGTTCCACCGGGTTTTGTGTGGCCATAACCAAAAATGGTTTATCTAATATAAAAGTTTCATCTCCGATAGTTACCTGTTTCTCCTGCATTGCCTCCAGTAAAGCACTCTGTACTTTTGCCGGAGCCCTGTTAATTTCATCTGCCAGAACAAAATTGGCAAAAATTGGACCTTTTTTGATTGAGAAATCATTCTCTTTCATGTTGTAAATCATAGTTCCTACAACATCAGCCGGTAATAAATCCGGGGTAAACTGAATTCTACTAAAACTACCATGAACAGCTTTGGAAAGTGTATTAATCGCCAACGTTTTTGCTAATCCGGGAACTCCTTCCAGTAAAATATGGCCTTGACCTAATAATCCTATGAGTAATCGTTCTACCATATGTTTTTGGCCAACTATTACTTTATTCATCTCCATGGCGAGTAAATCGACAAACGCTGATTCCCTCTGTATTTTCTCATTTATTGAGGCAATATCGATAGCACTATTTTCTTCCATTCATTAAATATTTTAAAAGCGTGAATTTAACATTCAAGATTCAAGATTGCAAATTGTTTAATTAATTTTCGGTTCCTTGTTAATTATAGGTTAAATAACGATATGTGATTTTTTTAAAAGCCCTTAATTTAAAGTATCTTTAATCCTAAATAAGCGTAAGCACCTACAGCAATCGCTTAAAAAAAGACGAGGTAATAATTGCAGTGTTGCAAACTTAACCTCAATTCGCTTACTTAAGAGTTTTATGCAGGGAGCATTAAATTAATTTTAAACTATTAAATTGTGAAGACAGCATTAATTACAGGAGCTACCAGTGGTATTGGAAAGGCGACAGCTCGTGAGTTGGCAAAACATAAAATTAACTTGATAGTATGTGGTCGTCGTACAGATCGGCTACAACGATTAAAGAAGGAGTTAGAAGCTCAGGTGAGCGTATATACACTAAGTTTTGATGTGCGAAATAAGGAAGAAGTATTTGATGCCATTAAAGGGCTTCCCGAAACCTTTGCTACTATTGATATCTTAATAAACAATGCCGGTAACGCACATGGACTTGATCCTATTCAAGATGGTAATCTCGAAGATTGGGACGCAATGATTGATATCAATATAAAAGGTTTATTGTATGTTTCAAAAGCAATCATCCCTGGAATGATCGAAAAAGGTTCTGGTCATATTATCAATATTGGCTCCATTGCAGGAAAAGAGGTGTATCCTAATGGGAATGTGTATACTGCAAGTAAACATGCAGTTGATGCTTTAAACAAAGCCATGTTATTGGATTTGAACGGAAAAGGAATTCGTGTAGGCGCGGTTCATCCGGGATTGGTTGAGACAGAATTTAGTGAAGTTCGTTTCAAAGGTGACGCTGATAAAGCAGCTTCGGTGTATAAGGGGTTTTCTCCTTTAAAACCAGAAGATATTGCAGATATCATTGCTTTTGTAGTTACTCGCCCCTATCACGTGAATATTTCGGATCTTGTTGTATTGCCCACCGCTCAGGCCAATAGTACTACAGTTTATAAAACACTCTAAACAAAACCTCATATAAATAACCACTTGAAAAAAGCGTAACCCAGATAATAGTAACCCCAAATTAATTTCCCGTGATTAACAAACGACTTTTAGTAAAGCATCTATTAGCTCATAATGATGAAAATAGTTTTTATGACAAAAAACGCTTGCTTAATATCGGAGAGCGTGAGGGGAAAGCAAAGTTTTTAAAACATATATGTGCACTGGCCAATTCTAATCCAGAGAATACCTCCTATATTGTTATTGGGGTTGAAGATGAGGACAACACCATCTCTGGTGTTGATTTTTTTGATGATAGTAAGATTCAAAATTTAGTTAATGCATATCTCGAGAATCCGCCATTGGTAGCATATGAGAATATTCCCTTTCCGCATTTACCGGAAGATAAAGTAGTGGGCTTAGTTTCTATAAGATCACAAAAAGGAAAACTTTGTGCCTTAAGAAAGAATATCTGGAAATATTATGGAGGTACCGTCTTTTTTAGAGAAGGCAGTATTAGTATGCCCAAGGTTTTTGACATTGAAATCAAAGATATGAATTCTCAAATTGTAGCTGCTATTGAGAATAACGCCCAGAATAATATTGAACTCACCCTGGATGGCGTTTTTGATTTTCTGAAATTTCGACGAGATTACAATCCGCAATACAAAGTGTTTAAAGAGTATTTTGTGGTCTGCTGGGCGGGAAAAGCACATGAAACTGAGAAAACCACCTATTATTCGCGAGTTGATATTGCGCTGATTAACGAACAGGTAAAGTTATTTTATTCTGAACTTGATGAGGTAAGCATTACAATTTCTGAAGATGAATTTAGAATTATTGAATATGTACAGTTAGGATTGAATAAAAGCTTTAAATACTATCCTTTGGAAGAAGTCAGCATTATTTTTAGGGACAATGCACATTATGATATCGAAAGAAAACTCTTGTTTGAACCTCCCCAATTTGACAAAAAAATATTATATCATCTTTATAACAGTAATAATGTCTTGATTGATAAATTAAAATCAAACACCTCATTATCTCAGCATGAACAATCGGATCTTCTGAATTTGCCTGCAACCTATCTAATCTGTTATTTTAACGGCTTTGAAGAGGCCAAAGAAAAACTCGAAGAAGCCAAGCCCCACATAAAAAAATACAGTAAACAAGTGTACAGTTTATACAAAGAAAGTATCCGCATCTTGCGGAAAGTACGATATAACTAAAATAGTATGAGAACAATTGTCATAGGTGATATTCATGGAGGCTTTAGAGCTATTACTCAATTATTTGAAAAACTGAATCCTACTTCGGAAGACCACTTTATATTTCTTGGAGATTACGTAGATGGATGGAGCGAAAGTGTTGAGGTAATCACTTATTTAATAGCGTTGCAAGAAGAATATACGTGTACTTTTATAAGAGGAAATCACGATCAGCTATGTTATCAATGGTTACTTTCAAAAGAAGTATTACCTGAATGGTCTGCAAATGGTGGCGAATCAACAATAAAGTCTTATACCTCATCCAACATTTCTCAGTTAGAAACACATGTAGCATTTTTCAAAAACCTAAAAAACTATTACATCGATACATCCAATCGCTTGTTCATTCATGCCGGGTTTACCAATCAACACGGTCCTGAGAGCGAATATTTTGAAAAGATGTATTACTGGGATCGTACACTTTGGGAATTAGCCATTGCACTTAACCCAAATTTATCAAAAGACAGTTTATTATATCCAAAGCGCCTGCAACATTTTGATGAGATTTTTATCGGACATACACCAGTAACAAAAATTGATAAAACTACACCTATTCAGGCAGCTAATGTTTGGAATGTTGATACTGGAGCTGCTTTTAAAGGTAGCATTACAGCAATGGATATTGACAGTAAAGAATGGTGGCAATCTGATCCTGTCTATACGTTATATCCTGATGAACAAGGAAGAAACTAAATTTTTTTGATCGAGCTCCCTATTGAAACTTAACCGAAAACACCTCATAAATAGTAGCCGTCATATCAGGACAAGGTTTCTCTCTAAGTTTTAAAATGAGGGTATCAAAATTTTCTTGGGTTCTTTGCAATTGATACTGTTCACTTACAACCTTTGATACTCCGAGGGTCAAAACTTGATCTTTGGAAATCATATTTATTAAAGACGATCCTGAACCTTCAATTTTCTCAATTTTTACAACGAGCGTATGATTATAAGCCGTTCCACATAAGAGAACTTCATTAGAATGAAAGCTAATTTCTTTTGCTCGTACTAAAACGGTATTTGGATCCATGGTTTGTGATTCCCCGGAATATTGTGGTTTTTTGGGTGTGGTATCCGTTACCACAGGTTTTTTTATCTCTTGAGAGGGTTCCTGTGACTTACAAGCCCACAAAGACAAAAAGAAACAACAATAAATTAGGGTTTTCATATGTTTTAAAATAAAAAGAGGGTTACTATCCTAGTAACCCTCTAAACTAAAATTTATTTTTTGATAATCTTAAAACTTCTGTTTATAGATTGACCTTTTATCTTTACAAAATAGAATCCTGCAGGACGTGATCCGGCATTCCACTCTACTGAAGCATTCGCATCAATATTGTCATTGGCAAACACGGTTCTTCCTGAAATATCAAAAATTTCTAAAGAAACATTTTGTTTAGCTTTTAGTGTTTTAAAATTAAAAACGAAACGATCAGAAGATGGGTTTGGATATACTAAGGGTGTTATCTCGCTTCCAATAACAGCTAGTGTTTCAGGTGCAGCTTCTTGAGTTTCCGGAGTCGTAGCTGTTGAGGTAACAGAACCAAAAATCTGAAATATCTGATCCAAGGGTTCTCTTGCCAATGCGATGGATACTGGTGTCCAGTCCGTAGCTCCTGTGCCAAACAAATTAATGCTGTCCTTAAATTGTGGCTCTAATCCAACTCCTCCTGCTTGTGAAGCCCAGAACCACTGCGTTTGATCGGGACTAAATGCTAGGTTCGTGTACACAGACAGCCAATAGGATCCGCTTTCCAGATTTACCTCTGCTGGTAATTGCAGTGTTAAATTAGTATCTGTAGCCTCTGACGTTGGTGTGATCTCGCCACTATTATAAATTTCTTCACCCGGTGCACCTGCATTGTCAGCATAGATTACAACTGTTGCACTCGTAAGTAAAGGAGCGTTATTTCCGCTACCGAAAGCAAGGATCTTTTCGATGTTCCAAACGTATCCGTCAGGAACATTAAAGTCATCTGCAGATTGTGCCAACCCTCCAAAATCTGTAAAAAACTGAGAAGGCAATGAAGAAACGGCCGGTTCAATTTGTTCGTAGATAGCCGGCTCTGTAATCGTAACCGAAAATCCTTCAGCCACTTGTTCATCACCAGAGGTTGCGATAAGACCAATTGCTGCCTTACCTAAACTATCAGGAGCATATGTTAAGGTTAAAAGATCACCTTTCAAGACTGCAGTTACCAGTTCGGGGTTTGAATTTGTTACTTCAATTGAAATTGAGTTTCCTGCTGTTTGTTCGAATAAACCTTCTATGTTAATTTCTGTCGGTTCACTGTTCTCATCAATGATTAAATCATCAAGTAAATACGCAACACTCAATTCTGACTCAGGCAGCGGATTAAAAATCATAGGAAAACGTGCGCTGAACAATCCATTACCATGCGCTGCAACGGCTATAAACCCATCTTTTCTTACTTTCACTTGATCGGTAACTGCGTTGCCGATAGCAAAAGGTTCCTTGAACCATCGTGTACGCTCGCCATTAATTCTGTTTGCATAATACAGACCAGTACTCGTAGCCGTGAATAATCGTTGAAAATTAGCTCCAAAGTATCCTGTACTGCTTCCAAAAAAGGCAGTGCTTCGTACAGAAGGTCCGTTACCCGAACCATCAGGGTTTTCTTCTAAATTTCCACTAATGTTTGTCCAGGTTTCTCCTGCATCGTCTGTAAGGAATATACTCTGAATTCTATAATTGGAAAAAGTTACAATAACACGGTCCGTATTTGAAGGATCTACTGCAATATCATTAACAAAACCGGGAGGCAATCCTTTACCTGTAGAAATATCGACAGGCTCCTGATCATCAATGTTTGCGTTATCCAATCTGTAAATGTTACCAGCATTGGTACCGTAGTACAAGCGATTGGCAACCGGATACTTGGAAATAGCTAAGGCTGTTATTGAGGTTCCCGCCGGGGAATCGGTTTTTGGTAAATCAACCCAATTCACTGTTGCTAAAGCATTAGAAAACAAGGGTAATTCATCCAAATTGTTATTTCTCCAAATTCTGTTACCAGCCGGTAAATACATTATATTATCATTATTTGGATCTAAGATAAATGGCGTGATAAATGACAAGTTGTTTGCACCTGCAGGTCGAACTCTGCTAAAAGAAACAAATGCACCTGCTTCATCAAAGTTAAATCTGTAGATATTTCCATTTTGTGAAGAAACATAACGCGTTAATCCACCATCGGCAATAGCATTATACGAACCGTCACCACCAAAATCTTCTATCCAAGGTTCAACACTTGAGGTCGATGACGTAAACCACGTACCGTTATCCTGAAATCCTGCAAGTAAATCATCAGAATTAGCTTCTGGATCAAATGATACGGCGTATGGCTGCGTAGTCACATAACCATTATTAAGTGAGATCCAGTCCACCGGTTCTGCTCCAGGATTTTCTGCAGTAATATCTTCAGTTATAAAAACACCTCCGTCATTACCGGATAATGCTTTGTTCGGGTTCGAAGGATAAAATAGTAATTCGTGTTGATCTGGGTGTTGATCGGTATAAACACTCACATTATTAAGAGGTGAGTACCCCGCTATCCAAGATTCTTGTCCCGCAGGCGTAGTAAATCCTGTTTCTGAGCGATAAATGTTAGTTCCTCCGACAAAAACATAATTGCAATTACCCGGATGTACTTTGACAACCATATTATAGCCTCCTTGTAGGTTCAGGTTTCCAACCGATCCGCCAATCGTTACAGGTAAATTTGCCGTAAGATCAGTCCACGCGGTCGCTGTACCCTCGTTGAGTGCATTGTATTTGTATAAAAATGCCGGCGTACCTCCCGCTACATTTTGCGAAAAGAAATAAACCATATTTTCGTGCATTGGATCAATTCCCATTACTGTTCTCCCTAGAGAGCCAACAATTGCTTGTGGTGTAATGTCTGTCCATGTATTTCCATCAGTAGATGTGAAGAATCCTGCATTAGGCACTCCGTTTGATGCAATGGTTGCATAGATTGTCCCTTCTGAAGTAACTGTAACTTCTGAGGTACTATCAAATCCTCCTTCAAGAACTTCTTCGAAAGAATTACCTTCATCCTGAGATCTAAAAATTCCATTAAATGTAGCAACGTATACATCCCCATTTGTTGGATTAATTGCAATAGAATTGATTAAATCAAAAGGAGCTATTGCACGAATATCCCCGTCATCTGTCGCGCTCAATAATTTCCAGGTTCTTCCACCATTTACAGATTTATAGACCCCTGTCCCTGTATAAAAAGCTCCTCCTGCACTCGCAGAATTTCCAAAACGCTCTCCAGATCCGTAATACCAAATATTTTGCTTACCTGGTCTTGGATCTTGCACGATACAAGTAATACTTGGTGACTGACGTCTGGTAGTCACTTTTCTCCAGGTTTGACCAGAATTTTCTGAACGCCATAATCCTCCGGAAACTCCCCCTGCTAAAATAACATTTTCGTTAGTGGCGTCAATTGCCAAAGCGCGTGTTCTACCCCCAACATTGTAAGGTCCTCTATTTTTCCAATATGAGAATTGTATTCCTCTAGAAGATTTTGTAGCTGCAGATTTTTGTAGATCATCTCCTGCGGTAATGTTTTTGGAAAAATCAAGTTCCAAGCCTCTAATTTCTAGTGGAAGCTGTCCCGTGTACGGATCTTTTAGTCTATTGAACTCGTATTCCATACGCTCCAATGCTTTGTCCCCTACAGCTTTTGGAGCACCTTCAATAGCTCCGGTAGTATTGTCGTACAGTTTTGACTGCTTATAAAGTTGATGACCCCGCGGTGTCGGTTGTGGATCCGCTTCTGTTTTTAATGTTTGTGCAGTTGTTGTATATCCTAACAACAATAATAAAAAGACACAAACATTGCTCTTTGTAGAGAGTAATGATAAATGCATAGTTTAAGTTAATTTGTGTGAATTCTGCAAAACTAACTGATTTTTTTTAGTTTTTACTACTAAAACTCCTGAACTCTATTGTATTAAAAGCAACGATAAACTTCTTCACTTCATTTTATATACGAACTGCACTTGGTCTTAATCAAACCATTGATAATCAAAATTATATACTATAGTTATTAACTATAACTCTTACGAAACAGGATGTTTTTCTTATCAAACTACTATTGTATTAGCACTTAACGAAATGTTAATTGCGGTAAAACCGTAATAAAAAAACGGTCTTTAGGGCAATAAAATAAACTTCGCTGAAATAACATTGTCTATCATCAACCTTGCTTTTCATAGAAATTAGAAAACCCGTATAAAAACCGGCAGGATACAAAAAAAACCTGTAAAGTTTGACTTTACAGGTTTTTTTAAAGCTTTCCAGACGTTACTGGCGCTCATTTATTATTACAAGTCGAACTTGATACCTTGCGCTAGCGGTAACTCGGTTGTATAATTTATGGTATTGGTTTGTCTTCTCATATATACCTTCCAAGCATCAGAACCGGATTCTCGTCCGCCACCGGTATCTTTTTCACCTCCAAACGCACCACCGATCTCAGCTCCTGAGGTTCCGATATTCACATTTGCTATTCCGCAATCAGATCCTGTATGAGATAGGAAACGTTCGGCTTCTCTAAGATTATTGGTCATGATTGCAGAGGATAACCCTTGTGCGACTCCGTTCTGCACATCAATTGCGTTTTCTACATCACCTGAATACTTTAGTAAATATAATACAGGTGCAAATGTCTCGTGTTGTACGATTTCAAAAGAATTCTCGGCTTCAGCAATAGCTGGTTTCACATAGCAACCACTTTCATATCCTTCGCCAGAAAGCACGCCTCCCTCAACCACAATCTTACCACCTTCTTCAACAACTCTGGACAATGCACTTTCATATCCTTTGACCGCATCTTTATCAATCAGCGGACCTACATGATTGTTCTCGTCAAGCGGATTTCCTATACGCAATTGTTTGTATGCATCCACAACAGCATTCTTTACTTTATCGTAGATAGATTCGTGTATAATCAAACGACGTGTAGAGGTACAACGTTGACCGGCGGTACCCACAGCCCCAAAAACAGCGCCTATAACGGTCATCTTAATATCCGCATCAGGGGTTACAATTATTGCGTTATTACCCCCCAACTCCAACAAGGATTTTCCTAATCGCTGTCCAACGGTGGCAGCTACAATCTTACCCATACGCGTTGATCCGGTTGCCGAGATTAATGGAACTCTTTTATCAGTAGTCATGAATTCTCCCACCTGATAATCCCCATTAATCAAATTGGATATGCCTTCTGGTAAGTTATTATCTTTTAAAACTTTGGCAATAATATTTTGACAAGCCACACCACATAAAGGTGTCTTTTCACTTGGTTTCCAGATACATACATCTCCGCAAACCCAAGCCAAAGCGGTATTCCATGCCCATACAGCTACAGGAAAATTAAAAGCAGAAATAATACCTACGATTCCCAGAGGATGGTACTGCTCATACATACGATGTCCAGGGCGCTCAGAATGCATAGTGAGTCCGTGCAGTTGCCTTGACAATCCTACTGCAAAATCACATATATCGATCATTTCCTGAACTTCACCCAATCCTTCTTGATAGGATTTTCCCATTTCATAAGAAACCAGTTTACCTAAGGGTTCTTTTAATCGACGTAATTCTTCTCCAAACTGACGCACTATCTCTCCGCGTAAGGGAGCAGGCATTACGCGCCATTCTTTAAAAGCGCTGCTTGCCTTTGTAATAACGCGTTCATAATCCTCTTTTGTGGTCGCGCTTACTTTTGCGATCAATTCACCATCAACCGGAGAGGTTGAAGAGAATTCTGATCCCGATGCGAACCATTCTGATCCTGTAGAAGTTCCTTTATTCGTAGCTGAAACTCCAAGTTGCTTTAATGCTTCCTGAATTCCAAAGTCTGTTGCTATCATTGTCATGTTATGCTATTTTATGTAAAATGTAAATATAAGTCCTTAAAAACATAATTTAAAATCTGACTGATTTTGAATCAGTTTTTAAGTTATTTTTATCACAGGCTTCTAATAAATTGTCAAATTGATGTTTAACTGATCTCAATTTATAAAATTTGATAGTTAGTCATGTGCTACAAAACGTTCGTCCACCGCCATAACGTTACCGCAGTTATTGCATGTACGCAGCTCCTTGTTCTCATAGAAGTGCTTAAAATGCTTTAAAAAATCTGTCTCTATATCAGTAAGTTTAAAATACACTTCGTGAAGTTTATTATTACAGATATCACAAAACCAAAGCAAGCCGTCTTTGGCATCTAAGTCCAAACGCTTCCGTTCGATCACTAACCCTATAGAATTTTCGTGACGTACCGGTGAATGTGGTACTCCGCCAGGATGCAAGTACATATCTCCGGGGCCTAACTGCATTGTCTTTTTTACTCCTTCATCCTGTACATGTACTTCAATAGTCCCTTCCAGCTGATAAAAAAGTTCTTCGGTTTCATTGTAGTGATAATCTTTACGTGCATTGGGTCCTCCAACAATCATTACGATATAATCACCTGCATCTTTATATAGATTTTTGTTACCTACAGGAGGTTTTAACAGTGCTCTGTTTTCATCAATCCACTGTTTAAGATTAAAGGGTTTTTGAATTGCCATATCTTGATTTTTGGTTGTATAAAATTACATATTCTTGAGAGGTTCTCAATACAAAGAAGATTTAAATTTTAAGGAATTAACATATTATTTTAAAAAGTAAAGAATGTTGAGATAACTCCCTTTAAATTAAAAAAGAAATCGCTCTTACAAAACAAGTTTGCAGAGCGATTTCTAACTAAATAACCAACCAAAAATTTTTATAACACGGAGCTCTTTTTAAGAAACTCAGATTTTTTCATTCTTTTCTTATTATTCTGAAGTTTACTTTTGCCTTCAGCATTTTTAAATTGAACATATCCCCTTCCTACAAAACGATACTCAGTACCCGAAGCGGGATGATATAATTGAATCTTGTTATCATTGATAACGGTTAATTCAAAGAATTCATTGCCTAAATAATCGTAATCCAGTGTTAAAGTTTTCAGATAAAAATCATCCACTACATCATTCACCTCATAGTATCCCTCGTAATCATAATAGATTTCACTTCGAGGTGTCCCCGGTGCATCTTTTGAGCTTCTAAAATTATCTCCCAATCCAAAGGGCAAAAACTGTACATAATTCTCTTCGTCAAATTCATTAATTGCACCATACTGACTCGTAAAAACTTTTTCCCAAGTGCTATACTCATGCAAGAAGTAATGAATGTTGTCGTAGAAAACTTTTTCATAGTCAAAAGTACTTCGTTGATAGCCTTCTAAAAAATAGGAGGTGTTGGTAACGGCATCATAAATCTCAATTTCATTTCCTGATTTCTGAATAACTTCCAGATCATACACACCGTCCAGATCATGATCTATTTGCACCTCGGTACGATATGTCGCATACAATCCTACATCAAGTCCGAAGCCTCCACCATTGTCTCCAATCCCAACTAAATTATTATTAGCATAAAATGTTCCATTTTTAAATGAAACAGTAAACGCTTTTTGAAGAAAAGGCACTTCTCCTTTTCCTTGGGTTCTTTCGATATCTACGTACCATATTTCATAAGACTGTAACAATTCATCCAGATTAAAAACAGGTTGCGGCTCTTCGATATAGTTTTCTTCAACGACTACCTCAGCAACACATGCATTAAATAAAAAGAGGCCAGATATTCCAGCAAAAAGTAATAGTAATGGTCTCATAAGCTTATATTTTAGATTATAGCAAAGGAGAACCAAAAGACATGCCAAACTTTTAATACTTTGTTAATCAAAGGTTTAATTTAATTTCTATTTTGTTTATTTTTGGCGTTATAATAGATTTCGATGTAAAGTTTATTCATTAGGTTTGAAATCCAGAAAAGAAAAAAGAAAATCCATTGAAAGATAAACCAAAATTTGCAGTCATAGGTGGGGGTAGTTGGGCTACAGCTATTGTCAAAATGTTAACCGAAAATGTTGAAGTTGTAGGATGGTATATGCGTAGCGTGTACGCAATCGAACATTTAAAACGACAACAACATAATCCAAGCTATTTAAGTTCGGTTGAATTTAAAAATGAGCAGCTGAAACTTACTGATAATATTAATGAAGCTGTCGAAGAAGCTGATTATGTGATTTTCGCAATTCCATCAGCTTTTTTGCATACAGAATTAAAAAAACTAAATGTATCTCTTGAAAATAAGATTATCTTTTCAGCTATTAAAGGTATCGTTCCGGAAACCGGCCTGATCGTAGGTGAATATTTTAATGAAATTTATGACATCCCTCTTGATAATATCGGGGTAATTACTGGTCCTTGTCATGCCGAAGAGGTCGCATTAGAGCGCCTATCTTATCTGACTATTGCATGTAATGATGCGGAAAAGGCCAAAGTTGTCGCTGCACATTTAAGCAGTGAGTACATAAGTTGTAAAATTAGTGATGATATTATTGGTACCGAATATGCCGCAATGCTTAAGAATATTTATGCGATCGCTGCAGGAATTGCTCATGGCTTAGGATACGGGGATAATTTTCAAAGTGTTTTGATGAGCAATGCTATTCGTGAGATGAAACGTTTTATCAAAAAGGTGCATAATATGAAGCGTAACATTAACAACTCGGCCTATTTGGGAGATCTTTTGGTAACCGGTTACTCTGTCTTTTCACGCAATAGAATGTTTGGGAATATGATAGGCAAAGGATATACGGTAAAAAGCGCACAAATGGAAATGAGTATGGTTGCTGAAGGTTACTACGCTACAAAAAGCGCTTACGTAATAAATACAGATAAAGGAGCCAAAACTCCTATCATCGATGCTGTATATGCGATACTATATGATCATAAAGAGCCCAAAAAGATCTTTAAAAAATTAGCAGATCGACTGGACTAACTAATTTTACAGAGCATGTCGTCAACTCAAAAAATTCCCGGACTTGTAGATGATGTATGGTTGTCTCAACATTTGGATGACCCGCACCTAATTCTTTTGGACGCAAGTATAAAAAATGTAGCGGCTCCGGAAAACAACAACGGGAACTATGCGATCCTACCAAAAGCTCAGTTCTTTGATTTAAAAAAAGTTTTTTCTGATCAATCCGCATCCCTACCCAGTATGGTGCCTTCTCCTCAGGAGTTTGAAATAGCCTGTCGAACTTTGGGTATTTCTCAAAACAGTAAAGTTGTTGTCTATGACAATAAAGGGATATATTCAAGTCCCAGGGCTTGGTTTCTTTTTAAAATCATGGGATTTGATAATGTAGCCATATTGAACGGTGGTCTACCCGCTTGGCTACAGGCAGGTCGGCGTACAACCAATCAGTACCACACTACAAACAAAGAGCAAGGTTCTTTCAAGGCACATTTTAGACCGGAGCTCGTCGTTAATGCAGAGGAGGTTCTAAATGCAATTAATGATCCTCACAAACTTATCATCGATGCACGCTCTCATGGTCGTTTTACGGGTACCGAACCAGAACCAAGAGCAGATTTAAAAGGAGGTCATATCCCTCGATCTATAAATATTCCTTACACCGAACTTTTGAAAAACGGTAAATTTATTGATCAGGTATCACTCAAATCCGTGCTTAATACCCTAAATTTGGACAACAAGCACCTTATATTCACTTGTGGCTCGGGAATTACTGCTTGTATTCTCAAATTTTCCTTTGAGAAGGCTGGCTATGAGAAAGCTTCAGTTTATGATGGTTCCTGGACAGAATGGGGACAACTATCTAATGCACCGATTGCTCTATAAATGGTATAACAATTGCAGTAACTAATTTCTAAAAAAATTACACATGAAATCACTTAGTACGCTATTCCTTTTTCTTACGAGCATTTATTTTAGCCATTCGCAATCGACACCCTATACTCTGAGTGATTTTTATGGGAATTCTACAGAACTAGAGCAAAAAGTAGTAACAATTTATAATGCTCTTTCTGAGGAGGAACGCATTGCACAAATGATCATCACATCTGCCGGAGAATTGGGCAAACCCGAGGCTGTGGTGAATGAGCTAGCAAAAAAAGGAGCTATTGGAGGGGTCGTTTTTTTAAAAGGAACCAAAGCAAATCATACCCAACACATTCAAACTTTGAATAAGATCGCTAAAGCGAATGCTACTCCGGCGCTTCTTTATAGTATGGATGCCGAACCCAGCTTACTAAGCAGCCGAATTAAAGGTGCAAAGGACGTGGGTAAGACAGTGAATATCAAAACTGAAGCCCAGTCCGATCAGGTAGTAGTCACCATTAATGAAGAATTAAAAGCGATTGGTGTGCATCACAACTACGCACCGGTTTTGGATGTGAGCACTTCAAATGAGGCTATAAAATCAAGAAGTTATGGAAGCGACAAAGAACAGGTTATAGCTTTAGCCAACAGATTTATACAAAAAACACAGGATGGCGGTATTATTGCCACTGCTAAGCATTTTCCCGGTCATGGATTAGTTTCTGGGGATACTCATAAACAAAGTGTTTATATCGATGGCCCCTTACAAGAAGTGGCTAATTACGAAAAAATCATAGCCGATGGGGTACTTTCTATAATGGTTGCCCATATTACCATAAAGAATAACGAATCTTATGATACCAACGGTTTGCCAGCAAGTTGTTCCCGTAAAATTGTGACCGACTTGCTAAAAGAGGAAATGGGCTTCAAAGGTATCGTTATTTCAGATGCTTTAAATATCATGAAAGCAGTAACCATTTTGGACAACGCTCCTTTATTAGCTTCAAAAGCGGGTTGCGATTTGATTCTTATGCCACAGGATGAGGAAAAAACGATTCTGGCCATTCAAAACGAAGTTAAAAAGGATCCGGAGTACAAAGCTCAGGTTGAGGCGTCTGTTAAAAAGATTTTACGACTAAAAGTTGTTGCCGGATTATTGTAATAATTCTCTCGCAGCAACTATTTGGCTAACATTTATTTTTCATATATGTCTCTATTTTCAGTATGTTATTTGTGATCGTTATTTCGCATACAAATGATAGTTATACTGCTTCAAACAATTTACCCGGTAACGGCTTAATCACCCCCTTTAGCTCCATGGATAGTAAATGCGAGGCTAGTTTATAGGTGGGTATACTACATTGCAAAGCAATACTATCAAGAACCGTTTTGCCATGGGCAGTCAAGAAATTATAAATGCGCTCTTCATCGCCCTCTAAGGTGACAAATAGCTCTTTTTGTATCACCGCGGTGTTTTCCTCTTTAGCCTCCCAGTTTAGCATATATAGTAAATCCGCCGGTGAAGTAAGCATGTGTGCCCGTTGTGTTTTTATCAACGTATTACACCCACGACTTAATGCATCTGTAGTTCTTCCCGGAACAGCAAAAACCTCTCTATTATAAGAATTAGCAATTTCTGCGGTTACCAAAGACCCTCCTTTATCTGCGCTCTCAATGACTATGGTAGCTTCGCTTATTCCGGCAATAATTCTATTGCGACTTAAAAAATTATTACGATCAAAAACATCTGTACTCCAAAAATCAGTGAAAAAACCGCCATTAGCCTCAACCTGTTCGATATATTTTGCATGTGTTTTTGGATACATTTGATTTAATCCATGTGCCAGACATCCCACGGTTTGTAAGCCGTGCTTTATAGCTGCGCGTTGTGCTGTTATGTCAACGCCATAGGCAAAACCAGAAATGATTACCGGATTTAAGGGTGCAATAGCTTCAATTAATTCTTCACAAAAGGAAACCCCATACTTTGTCACCTTTCGCGTTCCCACAACACTTACTATTTTTTTTGATTTCAAATCAATAGTCCCTCTGCCAAACAATATTACCGGACCATCCAGACAATGTTTTAATTTATCCGGATAGTCTTGATCCTGATAAGTTAAAAATTGAAGATTGTTTTCTTCAACGAATCGTAATTCGGCTTCTGCTGCATGTTGATGTTCTGTATTATGCAGTTCTTTAATTTTGACACGTCCAATACCGTCAATTTTTAAGAGATTTGAGGGTTTGGATTTAAGAACAGTATCGGCAGAACCAACGGTTCTGATCAGTTTTTTGATAGAGCTATCCCCCAAATTGGGGATCTTTTTTAGCGTTAGCAGTGCTAATTTTTCTGTGTCATTCATGTAAGTTGGTCTAAGTCAGTACAAGTAACAAAAAATATAAATCTGTTGATAAAATTTTACCCTCTACTTTTTAACAACTCACAATTTTATTTACCTTTGAGTACGTCGATTTTATGAAAAATGATGATCGATAGTATATAACGTAGTAACACAAATCAATCGCAGCATCTATTACTGTTGATTCTATAATTTATAACGGGGAAATGAATACTTCAAAGTACATTAGTGAATTATTATATCGATACGAATGTGTAATAATTCCGGGATTCGGAGCCTTTTTAACACGTCGTGAATCAGCAAGAATATTGAGTGCTTCGAATACGTTTTTGCCACCTAAGAAAACAATTTCTTTTAATAGTCAGTTACAAAATAATGATGGGCTTTTAGCCAACTATATCGCATCGGCCGAAAATATTTCATACACAGATGCAGTTGCTGCTATTCAGCGATTTGTTGCATCATTAAATTTAGAATTAAATCAAGGTAAGCGTGTAACTCTCAATGCGATCGGACACATGTTTCGTTCTGTTGAAAACACTTTACAGTTTGAGCCGGCTACCGAAGAAAACTATCTTACCGAAGCTTTTGGCTTACCTACTTTTATTTCACCACAAATCCAAAGAAACGTTGAAGTTTCACGCGAAGTATACAAACAAGAAACCGAACTTATTGAGGCCAAAGCACCCATTGCTTTTACACCTGAAAAACGTGCGCAACGTACCTATCTTAATTATGCGGCAACTGCAGCAATCATTGTAGGTCTCTTTGGTTTAACAGGATATCTGGGGCTTTCCTATCACAATAGTTCTGTAGAGGCTTATAACTATACACAACGTCAGGAAGCAGCAAAGGATATCAATAATATGATCCAAGAGGCTACTTTTGAGATCTCAAGTCCTCTACCAGCTATAACATTGAATATTGCCAAAGAACATGAAGACATTACTGAAGCGTCTGCACTATATGGTAAATATCATATCGTTGCCGGAGCATTTAGAATCGAAGCAAATGCTAAGAAGAAAATGAGACGTCTCAAGGCTAAAGGTTTTGAACCAAGACTTATTGGTAAGAATAAATATGGCTTACATCAGGTAGTTTATAGCAGTTATTCGAATCGAATGGAGGCGTTACAAGCTTTACAAAAGATCAAATACAAGCAAGATCGTCGTGCTTGGTTACTTGTTCAAGCCATGTAATCAGTATTTTTTCTTAAATAATTCATAATTTTATGGTAATCAGCATTTAATGAATTTCTCATTAAATATCTCTGTTTCTTATTACATATACAATCTTCATATTTATAAAGAAGAATACTTAGCAATAAACCATCCAGTTTAATGTATTTATAGTAATCTGTGCCTTGAATTGTTGCACTACGAAACTTTGACCGAATTAGACATATTCAAAGTTTGCTGAGTATCTTTGCTCAAAATTAAACACTCATTATGGAAGCCAGACACCCATCAGAATCACTTACTGTATTAACCGACCTTGTTTTACCGGGAGAAACGAATGGATTAAATAATCTTTTTGGAGGTGAACTTTTGGCACGTATGGATCGTGCGGCAGGAATCGCTGCAGGCAGACACTCCAGAAGATTGGTTGTAACAGCCTCTGTAAACCATGTAGCATTTAATAAAAGTATTCCCTTAGGGAGTGTCGTGACTGTAGAAGCTAAAGTATCTCGCGCTTTTAAAAGCTCTATGGAAGTTATTATTGATGTTTGGGTAGAAGACCGTCAAAGTGGAGATAAAAGTAAGGCTAACGAAGCTATATATACCTTTGTGGCCGTTAACGAAAGTGGTATGCCTGTGCCGGTGCCTCCTGTCCAACCAGAAACTGAACTTGAGAAACAACGTTTTGATGCTGCCTTAAGAAGAAAACAATTAAGTCTCGTACTAGCCGGCAAAATGAAACCCCACGATGCCACCGAACTTAAAGCACTCTTTGTTTAGTTTTATTTCAATCTTGCTCTATTGAGGAGTAACTTTTTTAATCGGTATGTATATCTGTTCTTCGGACAGCGGATTCTCAGGCCCCAAGTATTTTGGACCCATATAATCAAAATGCCTTCTTTCATCAATAACATATCCTGAGCTTGGTAACCACTCATTATGGATGTAACTGAGCGTTCTATGGAATGTTTTTGTCGGACCATGATGCGTAAATATTGCATAAAGTCCTTTTTCAATTACTACCTCACTAACATCTTTTAATTTGCTATACTGTACATCATCAAGTATCGTAGCCCAGGTTTTATAAACTCCCGTCTCAGAAAACTCAGCATCGTACTCATGCACCGCATAAAACTCTGATGGTTTTATGCCAAGATGTTGAATTATATCAGTTACAAAGGTTTTCCAATGCATCTGAACCTCGGGAGCTCCCGGTGTTGTAAGTAATAAGCGGCCCAATAGCCGTTTTTCTTGTATTTCTTGTATTTCTGGTGTTGACATCATTACATTCTATAAATCCAATGTTGTGGGTTAAGACGTTTGGCATTTTGATAGATTAAAAATTTCATGATCGCTCTGCCGGTAGCAGGATTCACCCGCACCTCCCCGATTTCTTGTTTTGTACGTACCTGATCCCCTTCTTTTACTGTAATATTCTCAATATTATAATAAGTGGTAATAAAATTACCATGACGAATTTGCACTAATCTACCTGCACCTCTCAACTTCTGTATCGCAATTACTTCGCCTTCAAAAATGGCTCTTGCCCGCTCTCCTGCCCGCGTTTCAAGTTCTACTCCGCTACTATTAATTTTAATATTAGGAAGTGTTGGATGCGGCTGTGGTCCGAATTTCTTAGTAACTCTCCCCGTACCTACCGGCCAAGGCAACTTACCCTTGTTAGCTGTAAAATTATCTGCCACTAATTTGGCCTCTGCGGTAAGCGCAAAAGTAGTTGCCGAACCTTTATTTGTTACTTTTTTACCTGCCTTTTTATTCGCTTTTGCTATCGCTTCTCTAATAAGTTTTTCTATAGCCTTATCAATAGCACTCGCCTGTCGTTCTTTCTTTTTAATTTGCTTGGAATAGACTCCGGACTTCTTACGAATAGTCGCCATGAGTTCTTGTTGTTGTTTCTTCTCGCTAAGTAGCTTCTCTTGTTCTTTTCGATTTTGTACAACTAAAAGCTCCTTAGATTTTTTTTGATTTGCAAGATCCGTATTAAGAATCTTGAGTGCTTCTGTTTGTTTTACAATATTATCTGCTTGTTCTTTACGGTGCTTATTGTACTGCTTCATATATTGCAAACGCTTGTAGGCTTGCATAAAATTGGAAGAAGACAAAAGAAACATGATACGGCTTTGACGGGAATTGCTTTTATATGATTTGGCAATCATCTTTGCATAATCCTCTTTAAGATGTTGTAGCTCCTTCCGAAAAGCATCCAGTTTTTTAAAATTTACATTAATCTCGCGTGTCAAGAGATTTGCCTGTTGATTAGTGATACGAACCAGATTTTCTCTAGTGCTTATTTGCGCATTGATGGCTTCAACCTCATCCAATAGCGATCGTTCCTTTAGCTTAGTGTCAGTCCGCAGCTTTTTCATCTGCTCAATTTCCTGACGCAATTGTTGACGTTGCTCCTCTAATTGTTGCTGCCGTGACGACTGTGAGAAACTTATGCCACAACATATAAGCAGTACCAGTAAAAGTATATTGTTGTTACCTTTCATTCTACTGTAATTTCTTCATATCCCTTGGGTATGGAAAAGGGAAAACTAACTTTTGGATTAAAGTCTACAGAACGATAGTCTAATTTGATTAATGTTTGTTCTTGATCCTGTGTCGCTTTAATTACAATCTCTTTTGGAAAATCCTGATTTCCCACTTTTTGATACGTCTCGTACAAAACACTTAGCCCTCGCTTTTCCACTGGCTGTGCAAGTAACTGTAACTTCATTTTAAAGTTTTGAGGCGCTATTAAGAATAAGCGATTAAACAATTCTAAATCCTCTTTGGGCTTTAACTGATATCCCTGGTCGACAATAGCTACTTCAAAATGCTCCTTTTTCAAATCAAAAAGTGATTGCCCTAACAAAAGTTGTTGAACTTTGTTATAGTCTAAATCTGTTCCTAACCATTTACTGAGCATCTTAAAGTCTCCGTCAAAATAGGTGTTATTAATTTTCTCATAATATTGCACCCTACTCGGAGTAATCATAACCTTTGCCAAGGTTATTCCCAACATTTTTGCAGATAGCCAAATTGTTTTGTCCCGCTCCATGCGGAGTGTAACATTAGGACTCACAGATTGTTTTTCGTCTTTATAATTCACTTTAACCCTTGCATGTAAGGTGTTAAAATTAAATGCCTGATTATAATGATTACTTATTACTTTTTTTGCTTTCAGCCGTTTAGTGATAGTTCCATCGGCACCAGCCGTACTTTTACACGAACTTGCGGTAATTAAAATAGCAGTTAAACATATAAAGAATCGAATCATGGTGTACCTACGATTTATTTTGAAGTTGTGTTGCTTTTTGCTCGAACTCTTTTGCTTTACTAGCATCACCCAGTGCTTGATATGCTTTACTCATCATAGTATAGAATTGAGATTCAATTACTACGTTGTCCAGAATATAATCCAATCCTGTTTCTAAAGTTTCTATAGCTTCATCATATGCTTTTAACGCTATTAAGGTTTGAGCATTGAGTAGATAAATTTTTGGCTGTGTAGGATACAATTCTAAGGCCAATTCGCTGCCGAATTTTGCTTTTTCAAATCTCTTTAGTTCTATTTGAAGTTCTAGGGTTCGTTGTATAAGACCTATATCATTGACTGCATCTTTGAGTCCGCGTTCATAATAGTTAAGCGCCAGTTCCCTCTTCCCTTTCTCGTAATAAAAATTCCCAATATCATTAAAAATTTTACCGGAACTGTCTGTTTTTGAAAATGCTTCAGTTACTTCAATAAGTTGCTTCTCAAATTGGGGATTACGTCCTACAAAAATTATAAAATCATTGAGTACTTTATATTTGGAGTCGCTATCCATTGTACTACTTTGAAGTGCAATTTTCATCGAAGCTACAGCCAAATCCGTTTGATTATCATCTAGATAGAATTTGTACAATGCTAAATGAGCAACTTCGGATGTTGGGATTTGCGCCAACAGGGCTTTGGCTACCTCAAAAGCTTTCCTGTTTTGATTCGCTTGACTATACAAATAAATCAAGTTTACATAAGGTTGTTCATTTTTGGGCTCTTCCTTAATTTTATTATCTAAACGCGCAATTTGGGTAATCGGATTATCAAGTTTCAATGTGATCCGCTTACGTAGGGTTCTGCGATACTGATCTTCGCCATACTCTGCTACGACCTCATCTAAGGTTTGCAAGGCGTCATCATATCGTTGATCCAAAAAATACAAATTAACCAACTGCTCTCTATACATGGTATCAAAGCCAACCAGCTGACTTACAACTTCGATAGAAGCTTTATAATCATGCAATGCAAAATGCACCTCGAATAACTGCTCTAAAATAAATCGATTATTTGGTTTATCCTCAAGTGCTTTTTCAAAGTTCACCTTTGCTAATTCGTATTGTTTCAAAGCAAGGTAGTTCTTACCCAGTTCAAAATATAGCACCTCTACCTGTGGATCTATTGCAATACACTTTTCTAAGGCATCGATCGCCTTTTCATAATTCTCAATACCTTTTTGCGTCAAAGCTTCAAAAAAAAGCTCCTGAAACTCGTCAGACACATTACCTAAATCATCAACATTTACCTCCTGTTGCGGTTCAATTTCTTGTGCTGCAACAGGGATATATAAACTTCCCACAAAAGGGACAGTAAACAAAATGTATTTAATTATAGTAATCATGTATGTATCTAACGTATGCTTCCTTTCAATTATTCTAAAACAGAATAATCTCCAATACTAATTTTGGTGAATTTTCCGTCAAAACGGACTTTATTACCTATCATCGCTTCGTCTAAGGTAGCATTTTTAATATGAGTTTCTGTTTGAATCAAACTATTTTTAATTATAGCGTCATGTATCACACATCCATCTCCAATACTTACGTTTGGACCAATAGTTGAATTTTTTAAGATAACATTTTCACCAATATAACATGGTTCAATAATCGTTGAATTCTCTTTTTTGATAGTAGTACTCACTAAATGCTCGCCGTCATTTTGTAAAAATCCTAACATGCGGGTATTCGTCTCTACCGTTACAGCCTTATTTCCACAGTCCATCCACTCGTCTACTTGTCCTGTAACAAATTTCTTGCCAGAGCTCATCATACGTTTGATACCGTCATTAATCTGATACTCGCCTCCGTTGATTATATTGTGGTCTAACACGTACTGCAATTCGTTTTTGAGAACTGCTACATCCTTGAAGTAATAAATTCCGATAACTGCTAAGTCTGAGACAAAGGTTTCAGGTTTCTCAACCAGCTCAACAATTTCATCAGCCTCATTTAGTTTAACCACTCCATATGCTTCAGGTTGATCTACTTGTTTTACCCATATAACAGAATCTGCGGACTTATCCAGATTAAAGTCTGCCCGGATCAATGTGTCAGCATAGGCGATTACAGCCGGTCCCGATAAAGATTCTTTGGCACACATGATAGCATGACCTGTACCCAAAGGCTGATCTTGTCTGTAGATTGACGCTTTTGCTCCCAGACCTTCAGCCAGCGCTGTTAAGCTTTCCTCTACATCTTGCCCAAAAAAAGCGGGGTCTCCCAAAACAAATGCGATCTCTTCGATTGGTTCTCCTAATACTTTTGCAATATCAGACACCAAACGGTGTACTATTGGTTTTCCGGCAACGGGAATTAAAGGTTTGGGAACTGTTAAGGTATGAGGACGTAATCTAGAGCCTCGTCCTGCCATGGGTACGATGATTTTCATGTGTTACTTTTATTTTTAAAAATTAGATTTTATATATTTAATTATTGTTTTCCTGTACTTCCAAAGCCACCAGAACCACGCTCACTATTTGACAATTCTTCGACTTCAGACCAATCGGCACGTTCATGTTTTGCAATGACTAGTTGTGCAACGCGCTCACCTCGTGAAATCGTATATGGATCATTAGAAAGGTTTACTAAAATAACTCCGATTTCTCCACGATAATCTGCATCCACAGTTCCCGGAGCATTAAGTACTGTTATACCGTGCTTTGCTGCCAAACCGCTACGAGGTCGCACTTGCGCTTCATAACCATGAGGAAGTTCTATAAACAATCCTGTTTTTACAATGGTACGTTCTAAAGGCTGAAGCGTGATTTCCTCTTGTATACTAGCTCTCAAATCCATACCGGCAGATGACGGAGTTTCATAATGCGGCAGGGTATTATCTGAGGTATTTATTATTTTGATTTTCATGAACTAACTCTTAATTAATTGTTTTAATTCTTTGAATTCGAAAGCATACAAAACTACTAAAAACAGTAGTAAAAATGGGATGCCTACCATGTAATTACTATCAAACACATAAAATGATAATACACAAAGAATTATTGATAATACTATGTAGCCACATATGCGCTTGCTATCATAAGGAATTGGATAGTATTTCTTGCCGAAATAGTAGGATAGCAACATCATCGTACTATAAGCTACCAGGGTAGCGATAGCGGAGGCCATATAGCTCAACCTCGGAATCAACACCAAATTAATTACCAGCGTAAGCAAAGCTCCAACCACAGAAATATATGCTCCGAATTTGGTTCTATCGGTAATTTTATACCAAACGGAAAGATTATGATAAATTCCTAAGCAAAAATTCGCGAGGAGAATTAAAGGAACTACTTTTAATGCTTCCCAATATTCAGGATCTCTGACAATTAAAACTTTTAAGATGGGTAAAAACACAATAACGCCCAACATGATTAGCGAGCCCAGTACGACAAAATACTTGGTAATGGTAGCAAATGTTTGAGGAGCATCCCGATGTGTCGCATGCTTAAAGAAAAATGGTTCGATTCCTAAACGAAATGCAGTGGCAAACAATGTCATAAACAAAGCTAGTTTATAGCAAGCCGAATATACACCAATGGCAGATTCTGCAACATCATTGGGAAGTAGGTATTTGAGTAAAACTCGATCAAAGGTTTCATTGACTGAAAAAGCAATACCAGCCACTAATATTGGTAAGGCGTAGCGCATCATTTTTTTCCAAAGTGCAGTATCAAAACTGTAATTAATTTTACCATAAAATGGAAGTAATACTAGTAAGGTCACCGCACTCGCAATAAGATTCGAAATAAATATATAGTTGATCTCAAAATCTTCTACAACAAATACTTTTAGTAATGGAAATGATTTAGCTACATCTGTAATAAATAGAAGCAGCAATATATTGAGGCCAAGATTAATAAAAACATTCAAAATTTTGATGAAAGCGTAACGCAAAGATCGCCCTGTAGCGCGCAACCAGGCAAAAGGAATGATCACCAATGCGTCCAATAGAAGGATCCACAGCACCAGCTTCAAATATTCGGTTTTTATCTCGAGCCAATAGGATAGAGCGTCCAAAAAGACAAAGGCCGAAACGATCAGCAGCACAGAACTTACAGCAATGGAAATTGCGGAAGTACCGGTAACCCGTTGCTTGTCTGACACCGTATTGTAAAACCTAAAAAAAGCAGTCTCCATACCATATGCCAACAGTACATTGAACATTACTATATATGCAAATACGAAGGATACCTTACCATACTCATCGGTAGGTAAAATGTCCGTATACAAAGGAACTAGTATGAATGATAGCATTCGTGGTAACACGGTAGCCAATCCATAGACAAAGGTTTGCTTAAATAAACGTTGAAAAGTACTCAATAGCTATAGGTTATAGCTGTAAAAATACTGTTTTTATCCAGTGCTATGGTTTTAAATCCTTTTTTTACATTTTTTTAGGAAGATTATCTATTTGATAAAAATACATCTTACCCTCTTTTTCATAGGCTAACACTGCTTCATTCTTTTGTAAGTCAAAAGGAATTTTCTTTTCAATTATGGGTAATTGATTACCAAATTCTTTTTTGGGATCCGAACTCATGATGAGCTCTTCTTTTTTGGGAAACATATAACGGCCGATATAGGCTTTGGTACTTGAATCATATTGCAAGTCGATTTTTTTTCCTTTAAAATAAAGATGTGAAATAGTAATTGCTTCGATTTCGTTGGACGGAAAAACAATAGCATATCCCTGACTAACTGCTTCCCCATTGGGAAAAAGTTCTTGATAATATGCATCGCTAAGCGATATTGGAGATGTTTGATCCATGGTGTTAATTGAAGCGCATCCCGTGGTTAGGAACAGCAATAGAATAACACTTAAGGTACTTAAAAAGGCTTGCATAATACTGGTATTAAATCATTTGTTTAAGTTAAGAACAAAAGTAATACCAAAGGAATCAATAGTAAAGAAATATAGAAACAAGAAAGCCCACCTTAGGTGGGCCTCCATATTAATAATTTATTCTCAATTGTTATTGCATAATAATTTGTAAAGTACCAGCACCAACTTGATCGCTCCATCCTCCAACTTCGATGTAATAGGAACCACTTGCCAACGTACCAGACATTTTGGAAAGTAAATTTACACCAGCATCATCATCAGATTGAATAAGATTCCCTAGACTATCATAAAGAAATAAAACGGTATCATAACTAGCCCCAATTGTTTCGATCGTATATTGAGAACCTGTATTTAAGGTAAAACTATATCTAACTCTTGTATCCATTTGTCCAATCGTGCTATAGTTGAATTTTTGATCTAATGGCGTTACTATGGTTTCAAGGTCTACATCGTTAGAACTGAACTGTTCTAAGCCTATATAAAAAGAACCGCTAACATCAGATGACATATTGTTTAATACCTCAACATAATATGCTCCCGCTAATAAATTGGTGTTTACAATCCTTCCTTCGTCTGATGATGCTATTACTGATCCTTCTTCATCTCTTAAAATAATCCGTGAATTGATTACGGATGATATAAATGAATAATCAAGAGTTTCCGCAATCTCAAATGAAAATCCTATTTTGTTATCAAGTTCATCCTCATCAATAGTAAAATCAAAAGAGTCACCAAAAGAGGTCTCAACTAGGCCAATATTTACATCAGTAGCTCTAAAAGTAAAAGATTCTGTAATCTCAAAATTACCTCCCAGGTCATCTTTTGCCACAACCTTAACGATAATTTCATCGTCCATTAAGTGCTCGTAGTTTTCATAAAAATACACTTCACCTGCAATATTACTTTGAGGGACTGAATAATTTTCCTGAATTAAGGTCTCGTTTAAATACACATCATATGATAATTGATCTCCATCAATATCTTCTGCTAAGCTCCAAGAAACATATAAATAATTATACGATGATGTATCAAAGAATACATTTCTAAAACTAAACTCGCTTGGATTTCTATTTACAACCACAGACTGTTTTGAGGTTACCTCTTCAGAGACGCCTCCGTTACCATCATTAGCTTTAATTTGTATCGTAAGCTCGAGTGTCACACCTTTAAGTAAATCAGCTTTCGTATATGATTTGTTAGATGTTTTATTGCTTAATAAGGGTGCCGTATCAAAATCAATTGAGTTACTAGCAACCTTTGACCCCACAACTTCCCCGTTAATAATAACGTTGTATGTAAGTTTATCTCCATCAGGGTCAGAAGATGCCTTCCAAGAAATATTTACCATGGTACCCTCAACTCTTTCAGCCTGAATAGCACCGACTTTGGATGGAGGCGTGTTTACAAATTCATCATCCTTACTACACGATGCAGTAAAAATGGAAATCAACATACAAAAAGATAGGTAATGTAAAAATTTAGTCATAAAAATTGTTTTAAATTAACATTGAAAAATTTATATCGTGGGGTATAAAATTTAAAAATGTAGGTTTTAGTAACCTAAAACACATTCGGACACAAAAATAGTTTTCTAAAACCGTTTACAAAATTTTAATTTAATTTTAACACGCTATTTCTTACATAATAACCAGTTAAAATTTCAAATTTCAAATTCACTTGTAGCATCTGGAAGCGGGGCAACACACGATATGCTGTAGCTGATATATAAGTGTCGGTTACTATATAGCTCCTATACGTATTCGTATTCAACAAGTTCTTACCGGTAAGCATAAAACTCATGTTACTATTCCTAGGTTGATATTTTAATTCTAAATCAGTAAAATAGTAGGCGTTCTTATTATTTTGAATGTTTTTACAATAGTAAGGTTCCATTTGTAATTGCAGATTGAGTTTTGGATTCAACACAAAAGAAAGATCTAGGAAAGACGTGTTTTGAGTATTTGCGTTTTTATTTTACTATAAATTTTCTGAAGGTTCCAGATAGTACCAACGTGATAGTTTAAAATACCGCGAAATCCTGACCGTAGTTCAAATTCATATTGGTAATTTTGGTTCTCTATGATACGATTGATATCATTAATTCTGTTTTTGAATTCGGATTTTGAATAAGATAATTTGATCTTTATTTTATTTCGAATATAGCTCAGGTAACGCTCTAATCTGGAGTCCGCGCTATAAAATTCTCAATTCGGGATACGCTCCCATTTTTTAAAATAAAGAGTGTTGTTATTGTCAAATAGCATTTGATACGGATTGGCAAAGGAAACACCATTAGGGTTATTAATTATATACTGGTAATTTTTCTGGTGCACCAATCAAATTATAAAAAATAACACAAATTTTGTAATGATTTTATGTTTAAAAAAATCTTTTCTAAGAATTTATTGAATTATTTTGATACTATCATCTACCAAGGTGTGGTAATAATCTCGATTAAGAACCCTCTCTCATCGAAAACTTTAACGTGTCTCCAACCGTTCATGTCTTCTTCTAGTATCTATCTCTATGTTAGACTCTTTTACTATTGTTAATTCTTCACTTGTCTTCATCGCATAAGAAGTATATGCACTTACTATTAATCCTAAGGTTAAAAATGCTTTTTTGCCTATTATAAGGATATTTAAGATTACAGAAACGGTTTCTATGTTGAAACCAAAGCTAATTCTGATAACAATCAGTGAGGTAAATTAAATTGTTTACGACAATATAACACTTTTGATTTGAGTTCAGATATGGCAAAAAATCCAAATAAGTAGGGTTTGGGATATTATGGAGAACTAAAAAAGCCCGCTTTACGCGGGCTTTTTATATTATAAGCAACAGATTGTTATCCGTTTAGGGCTTCCGCACCACCAACGATCTCTAAGATCTCATTGGTAATAGAAGCTTGTCTTGCTTTGTTATAAGATAATTTTAGTGAATCTCTCAGCTCTGTAGCATTATCTGTAGCCTTGTGCATCGCCGTCATACGTGCTCCATGCTCTGAGGCAAAAGAATCACGAATCCCTTTATATAACTGCATCTTAAGCATCTTCGGGATTAATTGCTCTACAATCTCTTCTTTTGATGGTTCAAAAATATAATCAACATTTGCATTCGCATCTTTACTAGCCATAGGAACAATTGGTAAGAACTGTTCGGTAGTTACGATTTGAGACGCAGCATTTTTAAATTTATTATATACTACAAGTACCTTATCGTAGTCTCCCTTGGTAAAACGATCCATAATATCGGTAGCGATGTCAGCAACGTTTGCAAATGTTAAGTCGTCGTATAGATTACTATGATTAACTACAACTTTATGTGACTTGGCTACAATATCGTTTACCTTTTTCCCGATCGTTATAAAATCAACTTGCTTACCCGCATATTGATTTGTATAAATATCTCGTACCTCTTTGATAATATTCGTATTAAATGCTCCTGCCAAACCTCTGTTTGAAGCAATTGCAACAACTAATACTTTATTTACCTCACGTTGCTCTGCATACGCACTAGCATTATCATTATCCAGGGCTGCACTTAAGTTTTGTAACAACTCGGTTAATTTATCTGCATACGGACGCATTGCAGTAATAGCAGACTGTGCCTTATTCAACTTCGCAGCAGATACCATTTTCATGGCGCTGGTGATTTGCATCGTTGAAGATACAGAGGTAATTCTATTACGTAACTCTTTTAAATTTGCCATTTCTTATACTTATGAATTCAGAATTCAGTATTAGCCTTTATACTTAGCCGAAATCTCTTTTGAAGCTGATACTAAAACATCAATAACTTCGTCAGTTAATTTTCCGGCTTTCAAAAGATCTAAGCTATCTCTATGCTTGGCATTAAGATATGCTAAATAATCTTTTTCAAATTCTTTTACTTTATTTACAGGAACGTCTCTTAACAAGTTCTTAGAACCAGCGTATACGATCGCAACCTGATCTTCTACAGTATATGGATCATTTTGAGCTTGCTTTAGGATCTCAACATTACGTTTTCCTTTTTCGATAACATTTAATGTAGCCGCATCAAGATCAGATCCAAACTTAGCAAATGCTTCTAATTCACGAAACTGCGCCTGATCTAATTTTAAGGTACCGGCTACCTTTTTCATGGATTTAATCTGTGCAGATCCTCCAACACGAGATACTGAGATACCTACGTTAATTGCAGGACGAACTCCCGAGTTAAATAAATCAGAGGTCAAGAAAATCTGACCATCCGTAATCGAAATCACATTCGTCGGAATGTATGCAGATACATCTCCAGCCTGTGTTTCAATAATTGGCAATGCTGTTAATGAACCTCCACCTTTTACCTTGTCTTTCAAAGAATCAGGTAAATCATTCATGTCCTTAGCAATGTTATCATCTGCAATAACTTTTGCTGCACGCTCTAATAATCTAGAGTGAAGATAGAAAACATCCCCAGGATATGCCTCACGTCCCGGTGGGCGACGTAATAATAAAGAAACCTCACGATACGCTACCGCTTGTTTTGATAAATCATCATATATAATCAATGCGGGGCGACCCGTATCTCTAAAATATTCGCCGATTGCTGCACCTGCGAATGGAGCATATACCTGCATTGGAGCAGGATCAGATGCATTTGCAGCTACAATAGTTGTATAAGCCATTGCACCTTTGTCCTCAAGAACTTTGGCAATACCTGCAACGGTAGATGCTTTTTGTCCTATAGCCACATAAATACAATATACCGGCTCACCAGCATCGTAAAATTCTTTTTGATTAAGAATGGTGTCAATACAAACAGTAGTTTTACCAGTCTGACGGTCACCAATAACAAGCTCACGCTGACCTCTACCTACAGGTACCATCGCATCGATAGATTTAATTCCTGTTTGCAAAGGCTCGGTTACCGGCTGACGAAATACAACTCCGGGAGCTTTACGCTCTAGTGGCATTTCAAACGTTTCTCCAGCGATAGGACCTTTCCCATCAATTGGAGCACCTAATGTATCTACTACACGCCCAACAATACCTTCACCTACATTAATAGATGCGATTCGTTGTGTACGCTTTACAGTAACACCCTCTTTAACCTCTGTAGAAGGACCTAAAAGTACTACCCCAACATTATCCTCTTCAAGATTTAGAACGATTCCCTCTAATCCAGATTCAAATTGCACTAATTCTCCGTATTGAGCATTAGATAGACCGTAGATTCGAGCGATACCATCACCTACTTGTAATACCGTTCCTACCTCTTCTAGCGAAGCCGTAGCTTCAAAACCAGATAATTGTTGTTTTAATATTGCTGAAACTTCAGCAGGATTCACTTCTGCCATTTTATAATAGTTTAGAAGAATAAGTTGTATTACTCATTCCCTTATTATTAGTTTTACTTTTAATTACTTAATTCTCTTCTTAATGAAGTTAACTTACTCGCTACGCTCGCATTGTACTGCAAATCACCAACACGTAAGATAAATCCACCAATAATACTTTCATCAACTATATTTTCGATAGTTGCGTTATAACCAGTAAATTCTTTCACCTTAGCCAACACCTTAGTTCGCATCGCATCATTAAGCGGTACAGCCGATGTAACTGTTGCCACTTGTGTATTGTTAAGCTTATTGTATAAAGCGATATACTGCTTTGCTACTTCACCTAACAAAGACACTCTTTTGTTAGCGATCAATACGTCAAAAAGGTTTTGCGTAGTATTGGTTGTATCTTTAAAAATCTGACGTAAAGATTCACGCTTTACTTCATTTTTGATCAAAGGACTGTTCAACAACATACGCAACTCAGCACTCGCATCTATAGTATCAATGATACTATTCATATCCTGCTGAATACCATCAGTTGCTTTTTGCTCCTGTGCCAGGCTTAAAACCGCTTTTGCGTAACGTACTGCTGCTCTGCTCATAAATCGCTTAGTTTAAAGTAACATCTCCCAACATAGAGTCAACCAAATCCATTTGATTCTCTTTATTGTCTAATTCTTTTCTCACCACCTTTTCTGCAATCTCTATCGAGATAGCAGCTACTTGCTGCTTAAGCTCTGCAATGGCAGCTTTTTTCTCACCTTCGATAGTTTCCTGAGCCTGTGCTACAATTTTGTTAGCTTCTTGCTGCGCTTCGTCTTTTGCCTCGGTAATCATCGATTCTTTCAAAACGCGTGCTTCCTTTAACATACTATCTCGTTCTGCACGTGCTTCTTTAATGATACGCTCATTATCAGCCTGCAGGTTTTGTAATTCTTTCTTCGCATTTTCAGCAGCATCCAGTGCTCCTTGAATACCTTCTTCTCTGTCATTTAAACTATTAAGAATTGGTTTCCATGCAAATTTTCTCATTAAAAAGATTAAAATCAATAAAATGATGGTTTGCATAAAAAACAATCCAGGAGAAAAATCGTGTAAAAGATCCATTATTGCTATACTTTGTGTTTATACTTTTGTTTAATTTTAAACAATTCCCGCAACCAACCGTTACAGGAATTGTTTATACTTTTTAGGAATTATTTTCCTAAGATTAATGCACCAAATGCTAAACCTTCTAAAAGTGCTCCGATGATAATCATTGCCGTTTGGATTTTACCAGCAGCCTCAGGTTGACGAGCAATTCCTTCCATTGCTTTTCCTCCAATTTGACCTAATCCGATTCCTCCTCCGATTACGATTAATCCTGCTCCAATTAAATTGTACATACTAATGATTTATATAATTAAACAAATTCTAATTCTCAATTAATGATGGTCGTGCTCTGCAACAGCCATCCCAATAAATAATGCCGATAACATTGTAAAGATAAACGCCTGCAAAAATGCAACTAATAATTCAATTAACGTTATAAAAAGGGTTAACACTAATGATATCCCTGTAGATCCTACAGCACCAAATTGTGCTTTAAGTAAAATCATTAACGCAATTAAGCTCATTACCACAAAGTGTCCTGCAGTCATATTTGCAAACAAACGAATCAATAGAGAGAAAGGCTTAGTTAACATTCCTAAAATCTCTATTGGCATTAAAATAATTTTCATAGGAACAGGTACGCCCGGCATCCAGAAAATATGTTTCCAATATTCTTTATTTCCACTAAATTGAACAATGAAAAATGTAAACACAGCCAAAGCCACTGTTACAGCTATATTACCGGTAACATTGAATCCTAGCGGCGTCATTCCTAATAAGTTCAAGATCCAGATAAAGAAGAATACAGTTAATAAAAAGCCCATATATTTACGATACTTTTTTTCACCGATATTTGGTCTTGCAATTTCGTCACGAACATAAATAACCAAGGGCTCTAATACTCTTGCAAAACCTGTTGGAATTGGTCCTTTCTTATAACCTCTAGCTAAAGCTGAAAAAGCTAAAACCATCAATAATCCAGCTAATAACATCCCTAAAACACTTTTGGTGATAGAAAAATCCAAAGGTCTTGGATTTGTTGGATGACCAGCTTCGTCAATCACCAACTCATCATTAGGTCCGTCTAATTTATATATTTTACTGTGATATAATTTGTAGTAGTTACCGTTGACTTCTGCCACTGTTTCACCATGATGAAACTTAGATGACATAAAGACTTGAAGTCCACCATCCCATAAAATTACGGGTAACGGAAAACCATAGTGTGTATTTGTCTTTCCATCGGTATAAAAAACAAAATCGTGAGAATCCTGTAAGTGATGTCTGATGTAGGCGTCAATCTCCTCTTTAGTATCTACCGGGTCGCCTTCTTTTGAAGTCTCTCCATTACTCGCAGATCCCGCATAGGTAGTTGAACTCATAAAAAAAAGTAGAAGAACTACTATACAACTGAAGGGTCTATAAAATACTTTCATTTGCTAAATTCTGGTGTTTTTTGTAAGTTCTGAATTTGGCTGCAAAAGTACATTATTAATTCTCAATAAACATAGCTTTTTATAATAAATTCTTAATTTAACTATCCTCATGAGCTAAGCTCCCTATTTCTTGTTTAAAAGAATGTAGATTTATTTTTGTTAACGTGCATGTTTAAAAAAGATTATCTCTAAATTATATTCGTTTCAAAAACGGAATAATGAGCACTATTAAAAGTATTGTGTATAAAAAATAGAAGCCTAGAAACACTGCTTTATCTACCCAAAATTCTTCAGCATCAAACCATCCCATTTTATATATAAAAAGAGAAGCAATAATCATTTTTGCTAACAACAGTCCCAAAAAGACAAAGCCTGTGTTTTTTGGTGAAAAATGATGTGTTATGGCTGTAGACAAAAAAACCATCCCTACTATACCCATAAAAAATAGATGTTGATCTAAAATTGATTGCGTAGCCCCCAACTCTAAAAATTGGGTAATTGCAAATTTATGAGTAGCGAAAAGAAATAGTGAGCCAACTATGATTACTACTATTCCTTTGATTCGTATGTTTTTACCCAAAAGTGTAAGATATTTAAATTTTAAAACAGTGATACTTTGATAGCTTCGGGGAGTAAGCAGACTATACAACGCTGTTAGTGAATTACTTAAAAAATCCTTATTTAACTTTTATCACCTGCCAGATCACTGAACCTATGGCAAGAAATACGGCTGCGAGTCCTATCCATTTTTCATAAAAAGGTTCGGTAAACCCTTTCACTTCATCAATATAAACTCCCAAATAATAACCACCAACAATTATGGCTAACATTTGAATGCCAATAGTGGTATATTTGGCATATTGCTTAAGCTGATTTCCCCTGCTCTTTGGTTGACTGTTCTTTTTTTCCATCTTGATCACTTAACGATTTAACACCACCCTTCATCACGCAAGAGGCATTAAAAGTAGCTCCAGGCTCCACGGCAAGTTTACCTACACTAACTTCTCCATCGATTACAGAATCGGGTTTCAAGGATAAAGTACCTGAAA
Organism: Aquimarina sp. 2-A2; assembly: GCF_045505135.1. Lineage (NCBI taxonomy): Bacteria > Pseudomonadati > Bacteroidota > Flavobacteriia > Flavobacteriales > Flavobacteriaceae > Aquimarina > Aquimarina sp. 2-A2. The sequence continues at coordinate 397,761 of NZ_JBJKFI010000001.1, forward strand.
CCAGTAAATTTCCAGAAAATTTACCCTCAAAGTCTGCGTCAGAACATTCTAAAGTTCCTTTTATAAAGCCTGATTTGCCTACCACAACTTTTCCGGTAGTTTTAAAAGTACCCTCTATGATACCTTCCACTCTAAAACCTCCCTCAGAAACAACATCTCCAACGATCTTAGTTCCTTCCGAAATTTTATTTTGATTTTTTGAGTAATCAGCTGTTGCGCTATGGTCCCGTCCTTTTTTGTTGTCTGAAAACATGATTGTTATGTTTTAATTATTGATTCGCTTCTAGTTCAGTATACTTCTCCATATTTTTATGAATTTGAAGAATACGATAATTTGGTGATGCTATTACAAAATATGGTGCAGTAATAGCAGGATAGTACTTCTTTTTTCTATTCCAATTTGAAAGATCTGCTCCTTTTGTATTTTCCGTTTTACCAATACTAAGTAATTCAGCCAATCCTTCGGCTCCCAATTTATTTCTTTTCGTATGAATAACCAACAATTGTTGTTGTTCATTATACACATCAACGGAAACTTTCATCTTATCGTATTTTAGCTCCCTAAGAATATTTTGAATAGTCTCCTTCAATTCATTAATTTGGTTGTCTCCAAAATTGGAAAAAGTATATACTAACTTGTGATTTTTCTGATCATCAAGCTCTTGTGAAAACATGTTATTTTCTAACTGAGGCACTGCGGTTTGATAAATAAATTGCGCCTTTTTTCCTTCCGGGCTTTGTGGATAATTCAACGCCACATAATTTAACGCCTTCTTATACGGCTCCAATCCTCTCAAACGTCCGATAGCCTGTGCTTTTAACAGTTCGAATTTCGGATTAAATTCTTCACTCCCAAATTTAGCAATCATCTTATCACTTTGCTCAATCACCACCTCATATTGCTGCTTATTAAATTGAAGGTACAGTTGATTGTATATTGCTCCGGGGCTTGATTCGTCCTGCTCAAGTGCTCGGTCTGGGTTTTGTAAAATTTTTGCATACCGAGATTCGCCGTGTTCGTTAATAATAGAATTCTTCATCTGAGCAGCAAGTGCTTCTTCACCACGCAGCTGATATATCTTAAACAAATTATATTTGGATGGTACGATGAGTCGTTCTTCCGGATTGTTTTGAAGCAAAGATTCTAGTTTATCTACCGCCAGATCATACTCTTTAAACTTCTCTTTGTATATAACCCCCAATTGATAATAGGAAAAATTTCGTTCTTTCTTTAAGCTATCGATTGCAGCCACCGAAGTTGGTAATTGATCAATATAAGTTTGTGGATCAAAAAGTGGATCCTGCTCAATATCATAAGTATCTTCTTTGGTAGTCTCAGCTACCTCCACACTTAGAGGGTTTGTGACGCTCGACACTCTCCAGTTATCTTGTAATTCGCGATTCCCAAAGGTTCTTTTAAAACTAGTTTTTCCGAACCCAACCGTAGTGGGGTTATAAAAATAAAAGGTTGCCTCGGCAGTAGGCCCGCCGACTGCTGTGGGTGCCGTAGGGTTGAATCGGGTCTCATAAGGAAGTGCGCTTTTTATTCGTGCAACCTCAGCTGCTTCTTGCTTAGCAATTGCAATTGCTTTAATACTATCTGTATATTTTGAGTAATAGGCTGTTTTTTGAGAAGGTGACATCGCAACCACATTCAAGATACTATCATTTACCTTCGCTATCGCTTCGTATAAAATTACATCATCCAGATTGTCTCGTTTCTTTTTTAAGGTGCGATACTTTTTGGAGTTGACATTCATACGCTCTAAGGTGCTATCATAGTACGCTCCTGCACTCGCATACTCCTTGGTATCAAACTGTATATCTCCTAAAGCTTTATAATTGAGTGATTCAAGATAGGTGTCATCAGAGTTTGTTCTTAGCGATTTATTATAGTTCACAATTGCTAACCGCATAGAGTCTAATGCTGAATAATACACTGCTTTTTGATTATAAATTCGATCAAGAAAAGGTCTGTTTTCTCTATTCTTCTCTAGTTTCTCTAATTCTTCGAGCAAAACCTCGTTAGCTCCGCCACTGTAATCAAAATTACGCGCTCGCGCTATATGCGCATTGATTAGGTATGCTCGCGAAGTACTTCGGTTTAAATCGATAACCTGCGTAAATGCACTATTCGCGCTGTCTTTATAGTTAAGTTGATTTAATAGCTGTCCCTTGATAAAATAATAACGCCCTTTATATTCATTATTTTTGGTGTGTACTCCTGCCTTATTAATATATGTGATGGCAGAATCCGGTTGCTTCAGATTAATAAAAGCTTGAGCAATCATAGCTGTTGCATCAGCATAATCTTCATCATCCAAAAACTCCTCATCAATCATTTTTTTGAGATCGTCAATAGCTTTTTGATCATTATCCAGTCGCATATTGGTTTTAGCTCTCCAAACCTTTGCATGATTAATGGTATTACTCGTCGGATACTTATATAAGATATAATTGAACGCCTCTAAAGCAGGAATAAAGCGCTGTTCATGATACCGTGCTTTGCCTAACAGCAAAAAAGCTTCATCAATTTTAGGATTACGCTCCCGACCATCAATTAGCATACTGTGCTTTTGAATTGCTTTTACAGCTTTCTCTTCGGCTCGATCAAAATTCTCATTAAGCACCTCATTCGGTAACCTGACATCTTCACTAACGGTTAGACGCTCAACCGGCAGTATCTCCCAAAAATTATCATTATATGATTTCACAATTTCTTCTTGCCCCTGATCATAAGCCAAACGTCCGTTGTATAAGGTGTTGTTCTTTGTAGTTATATCATGCCATACACGGTTTATAAATTTATCTTTTTTACGAGAACATGCTAAAGCCGTAATAAGCAGCATAGCAAAGCATAATATTTGTAAAAATCTAAATTTCAAAAGTTGTAGTATTTATACGGTAAATAACTAAAATTGAATGGTTTTGTTGTGCTTTAATCCAATAATTCACTCATCTAAATGAGTAGAACTGTAAAAATACATTTCTTATTGTAAAGTAGAAGCCTGTTTTAGGGTTTTTATATGTTGTAATTCATACTGCTAGCACATAACTTTAACAATTCTATCCTTTAAATAGCTCTTCAATACACTATAAAATTTCTTCGACAAAATGATATTATGTGTTCTTATATAAATTTTCAGCTCAAATTGAAACAACTAGTTCTGCATTTATTATTTTTGTCAAAAATTTTCGAGCTTGAAATTAAATATATGTTTTAAGCACATCACACGCTTTTTTTTAAAGAGGTATAGCTCTTTACCAAGAAAAGCTTTATAGTTATAACAATGTCAGATTTTTATACGCTTACCATAAAAGATATTATCAGAGAAACTCCAAAAGCGGTTTCTATTGAATTCACAGTCCCTTTGGACTTAAAAAAAACTTTTGAATTCACCGCTGGACAATACGTTACACTCAAGACTGTCCTAAATGGAAAAGAAGTGCGACGTGCTTATTCCTTATGCAGTTCTCCCAATAGTGAAGTATTAAAAGTTGCGGTAAAGGAAATCGATGGCGGAACGTTTTCTGCCTTTGCCAATAACATTTTGAAGGTAGGAGATTCACTTGATGTCCATGTTCCTGAAGGAAACTTTAAGCTCAAAACAAATTCCGGCAACACTAAAACCTATGCGGCTTTTGCAGCAGGTAGTGGTATCACACCAGTATTGAGTATGGTTAAAGCTGTATTGGAAGATGAGCCTAACAGTACTTTTATTCTTGCTTATGGAAACAAATCTCTGGACGAAACTATCTTCTTTAAAGAATTATTAGCCCTGCAAGTTAAGTATCCTGATCGTCTCTTTATAGAATTTTTCTACAGTCGAACTCAAGAAGCAAACAGTCATTTTGGTCGTATTGAGAAATCGACAGTGAACTTTATTCTAAAAAATAAGTTTAAAGATCAAACTATAAACTCGTTCTTTTTATGTGGTCCTGAAAGCATGATATCTACCGTGACAGAAGTGCTACAAGAGCAAGGGGTTGCAAAAGATGCTATTCATTTTGAGCTGTTCACTGCAAGCAGTGAACCCGTAGAAATTGATGCGTCATTAGAGGGAAAAACTTCGATTACGGTTCTTGTTGACGATGAAGAATCTACCTTTGTTATGGATCAAAAGAAAACAATTCTTGATGCTGCGCTGGATGAAGATATTGATGCTCCTTATTCTTGTCAAGGAGGTGTTTGTAGTTCGTGTATATGCAAAATTACTGAAGGAACAGCTGTGATGGAAAAAAATAGCATTTTGACCGATGGAGAAATTGCTCAGGGATTAGTATTAGCTTGTCAGGCCCATCCTACTTCGGCAACTATTAAAGTTGATTTTGATGATGTCTAAATTGCCTAAATATACTTCATAATTCTATCGACCACATCCTCTGGGTGAATCGTCTGCATTACATTTTCATAACCTTGCGGAACCTTGTTTCCGTAAATAGAAGTCGGTATTTTATCATATCGTGATAAGTCGGGTAATAAGGCATGTTCCATCGGTTGTCCAAAGGGTGCAAAACCGGTAAAAGGATGTGTCACACCCCAAATTGTAAGTGTTGGTATCCCATACATGGCAGCAAGATGTGCATTCCCACTGTCCATCGCCAACATACCATCTAGATTGGCTATAAGGCGCAATTCATTTTCAAATGACAGCCTGCCGGCTATAGTTACAGTATTGTTATATTTACTCGCAATGACATTTAGTATATCTTTTTCTTTTTTTCCACCCCCAAATAGAAAGATATCGAACCTGTCGGAGCTGTTGAGGCTATCAATTACTTTAACTATCGACTCAAAAGGATAGGTTTTACTTTCGTATTGCGCAAATGGCGCTATCCCTAGCCATTTTTTTGATGATGTTGGTATCACCGTGTTAATTTCTGATGTAAGCGCAGCTTTTTCAGGAAAACTATGCGTATTTAAATCAATGGAAAACCCTAAATTCTCAAAAACATCAGCATAGCGTTGATGCGTAGATTTTAACTGCTTAAAAATTTTATTGCTAGCTCTGGTGAGTGCTTTTTTTTCTTCTCTACCTTTATCAATTTGAACCACCGGAATTCCGCTAATGCGAAAAAAAGATTTTAAAATATTTGATCGTAGCACGTTATGTAGATCCGCCACCGCATCAATTCCCAACCTTTTTAATTCCTTGCTTAGTTTAAAAAGTCCTAAGGCGCCTTTGTGAGCACCATCTACATCTGCCGGATAAACCCGAACGTTATCAATATCATTAAATAACGGCGAGAAAAACGCACGGGTGAGCACTGTAATTTTTAGCTGTGGATACTTTGCACACACCGTTCTCAAAACAGGAACGGTCATAGCAACATCACCCATAGCCGATAAGCGTATTACTAAAAGATGCTTCGTATGAGCAAGCATTTCGGTTTTATTTTTCGCCACGTAGAACAGGATTTAACTCCTCGTCGTTATACATTTTCATTTGTTTGTATACTTTCATATACTTATCGCCTTTTGATATATCATTGAGTAAGGTATCTATAGCTGTAGACAAATCAACACGTTGTTCTAACAAAATATCTAATTTATTCTGACAAGCTTCGCGATGCGCAGCTGACGCATCTGCACGGGTAGCCTCTTCATGCATATGGTAAACCTTAAGTGCTAAAATTGACAATCTATCAACTCCCCAAGCCGGACTCTCCGTATTTATCGTTGCGTTTTCTTTTGGAGATACATTCTCGTACTGTTCTAAGAAATAGCTATCAATATACTCTACCATATCGGTACGATCCTGATTAGATGCATCGATCAGTCTTTTTAAATTGAGCGCTGCAACGGGATCGATTTGAGGGTCTCTGATAATATCTTCATAATGCCATTGAACCGTATCAATCCAACATTTTCTATATAACAGATGTTCTATCACCTCTTTTTTGGCGTCATAAGGGTTTTTAAAGGGTTGGTCCACCGTATTGATTATATGGTAGGTATCTATAACTTCCTTAAAAATTCGGTTGGCTTTTTCAGTAAACATCATTATATACTATTATTATTTATTCAAAATGATTAGCACTATTATTTTTTTAATGAACACTTCCTTCCAGTTCTCAGGAAACGGGTCATCTTCACCTTTCTAAACGGTGCAAAGGTATTATAATTTACTTGGAATACCTGATAAATTTATGTTGCTTCCTGTTGTCATCAAAACATTAAACGACTCAACTTTTAAGCTTCCCGTGCACTTTTTGCAAATTAAAAAAGTAAAAACAGTAATGGTAGTAGTCCAAAAACCCACAAGTGAATCTCTTTTATAAACTTGATTTGTATTAATTCGATATAGGTAGCACCCATAATGGCAAGTGGCGGAACGATAAAAATCATTTCAGAGGTATCTTTATTTGGAGATACTAAAACAACACCGATACCAATCGCTATATAACCGATAATTAGTTTCATTAATGGTTTATATGAAGTTGGTCTACTACTAATCCTCAAAGTATAAGCTATCAAGAAGAATCCGGCGCAAATTGATAGGGCTCCTAAAGTAAAAAAGTGGGCCCCGTATAAGGTATTTGCAAAAGCCTCATAAGAGACTACTGCCTTTTCAACCGGATTAAAAAAACTATCAAACACTAGTAAGGTAAAACAGTTTGCTAATACAAATACTGTGATCACCCCTATGATTGGAACAAACCAATTTCTGTAATCAGTAGATCTAAAAAAATAAATTCCTATAAAAATAAGCGCAATAAATCCGATACTCCAGAAATAGGCTGTACTTGCCAAGCCAATGCATAGGGAAGCATTAAAGATTTTAGCTTTAGCTTTCGTATGATTCATCATCTCGGTTATCTGAGAGAATGATAATAAGACAAAGCTGCTTGCTATAATTTTATCCACATGAGCAAGTGCTTCCGGGACCATGCAACAAAGCGAAACGTATAAAAAAAGCACCACAGTACCTTTACTGGTTAAGTTACTTTTTCTGGCGATCACATAAAGTAACGCCATACTAAACAAGTAAAAAATTAGTCCTAACGCTAAATTAAAAACATTGCTATTTAAAGCTTCTAAAACCTGTTTGTTTGATACGATTAGGGCAATTACAATCAAGTAAAGCGCGATTGCGATGAAGTTAATCGGTTTAGATTTGGATAAAAAAGTGGATAACACTACTATTTTTTATATTTTTGTGCGCGATAGCATGGTTTATGCATCGCTGTTTAACGAAATAGATTAATTATAGTAAATGTAAAGCAAGATACGTTTTACTTTTTACAAAATATATACTTATATCATGAAAGACTTATTTGAAGCAATTGAATCACTTTTTGTTGATGTACTTTTTTTACCAATGGATGCCTTAAGAGCACTGGAGTTAGAAAGTTGGGGAGCAGCAAATATGTTAAACTGGTTGTTTATGCTTATTGGGTTTGTTGCTTTTGTATACTGGATGAAGCAATTAAAGCAGTTTAACGACAACAATGAGGAGGATCGTGATCCAACGGCGCATTCTTTTTTAAACTAAGGACGCCTTATTATAATCTTAAAAAAGCCGTACTTTTTTAAAGTACGGCTTTTTTAGATATCAGTCTAAGTCGAAACCAAGATCTTTTCGATAATAGATTCCCTCAAAATTAACTTTAGCTACTTCGTTATAAGATTTTTTGAGTGCTTTTTTATAATCAGTATCCAACGCAGTTACCGCTAGAACCCTACCACCATTGGTAACGACATCGTTTCCTGTAAGTTTTGTCCCTGCATGAAAAACGATAGCAGCTGAAACCTCATCGATTCCTGTAATCTTTTTATCCTTTTGATACGCTTCGGGATAACCTCCCGAAACGGCCATCACTGTAGTCGCACTTCGCTGGTCTAAATCTAAGGTAAATTTATGAAGTGTCTGGTCCTCTAAGCTATCTAACAATTGTACCAAGTCACTTTTAATTCTAGGTAATACTACTTCGGTCTCAGGATCTCCCATACGCACATTGTATTCGATCACCTTCGGTTCATCACCTACTTTAATCAATCCAATGAATATGAATCCTTTGTAATCTATGTTTTCTTTTGCCAACCCATCAACGGTTGGCTGTATGATATTCTTTTCAATTTTAGCCATAAAAGCTTCATCGGCAAAAGGCACCGGTGAGATAGCCCCCATGCCGCCAGTATTAAGCCCTGTATCCCCTTCGCCAATACGCTTATAGTCTTTTGCCGTTGGCAGCGTTATATGATTCTTACCATCAGTTAATACAAACACGCTTAGCTCGATACCATCCAGAAATTCTTCAATTACAACCTTTTCACTTGCTGCACCGAACTTTTTATTCGTGAGCATATTGTCAAGTTCCTGTTGTGCTTCCTTAAGATTTTGAAGGATCAACACCCCTTTTCCTGCAGCTAAACCATCTGCTTTTAGTACGTAAGGAGGCTGCAATGTTTTTAGAAATTCTTTCCCCTCCGCAACAGTACTAGCTGTAAAACTTTGATAAGCCGCTGTAGGGATATTATAGCGCATCAGGAATTCTTTGGCGTATTCTTTACTCCCTTCTAACCTTGCTCCTTCTTTTGAGGGTCCAATTACTTTAATAGATCGCAACGCGTCGTCTGCAGCAAAATAATCTTTAATTCCCAGCACCAAAGGATCTTCCGGCCCTACTACTACCATTGAGATGTCTTCGGTCATCACCAACTCCTTAATCGCTTCAAAATCTGTTACCGAAAGAGCAACGTTGGTCGCGATTTTTTGAGTCCCTGCATTGCCCGGAGCTACATAAAGTTTATCGCACAACTCACTTTGTGCTATTTTATAAGCAAATGTGTGTTCTCTCCCTCCTGATCCTAGTATTAAAATATTCATTAAATCCCGTATTTATAATTTGGTACACTTAATTCTTGACTCGTATAAACTTATCTTAACAGAATGTAGCAAACCTAATATGCTTTTTCCTCTCCTTGTACAGCGTTTAGTACAGTTAAGACAATAATTTTGATATCCAGTAGCAATGACCAGTTTTCAATATAGAAAATGTCATATTTTACTCTATTAATAATATCTTGTTGTGTTTCTATTTCCCCTCGAAAACCGCTCACTTGGGCTAAGCCTGTGATTCCTGGTTTAACAAAATGTCGAACCATAAACTTGTCTACGCGTTGTAGAAATTCTTCGTTATGCTTTACCATATGGGGCCTAGGGCCTACAACAGACATTTCACCCTTAAGTACATTAATAAATTGAGGCAATTCATCAATACTAGTTTTGCGAATAAACCTACCAACTTTAGTTACTCTATCATCTCCTCTGGTAGCTTGATTCGCACTATTGCTAGGTTTCATAGAACGAAACTTAAGACAATAGAACTCTTTATAATCTATTCCATTTCGTTTTTGTTTAAAAAAAACAGGGCCTCTGGACTCAAATTGTATTAAGATTGCCAAAAGTGGTGTTAACCATGACAAAATAAAGATTAAAACTGCCAAAGATAATAGTATGTCAAATGACCGCTTGGCAAATTTATTAAGGGTAACGTCCAACGGAATCTCCCGGAACGACAGAACCGGTACATAGCCATAATAGTTAAAAATTAATTTTTTAGTAAAAATATCTTTGTTATCCGGTATAAATTTTAAAATTTTAAGGTTGTTATCTGTAAAACTAACAATCTCTTTTAGCTGATTGTTTGATAATTCAGCAATAGAACAATATACTTCGTCAATCTCATTTTCCACGATATAATCAAAGCAAGATTCCAAATCAAAGCTCTCTTCTTTTACACAAAATTGCTTTTGAAACCTATACCCAAACTCCTGCCTAGTATTAAAAAGTTTAATAAGTTGATTAATCTTTTTATTGTCGCCAATAACAACCACACGTCTAATATTACCCCCAAAAACTTTACGATATTTTAGCAACAAAAATCGAATTAAAAACTTGAAGAAGGTGATTAAGACAATGATGGAGATAAGATATTTTCCCATCTCAAATCTACTGATACCGGGTTGTTTGAAAAACCCAATAAAGGCATAAAGAATAAGTGCAAAAATCAAGAACTGCCGAATAATCGAGGCCAGAATCTGTATGATTTTTGAATAGCGTTCTGTATTATAAAATTCGTTTTTGAATGATAAAATGATCCAGATAGCACTTGTGTATAGAGAGAATAGCGTATAATTGGCTATATTAACTTCGAAAAAATTAATCGCAAAATTCAAAATTAATAAATCAACCAAGCAGAATAGCGGCTTAATATATACTGAATATCTTCCCGATTTACTTTTCATAGTACAATTTATCCTTTATCAAAATTACGGTGTTCACTTTTAGACAATGCCTCTCTTGAAAAATCTTTGAAAAAAGCTAACGTTTGTTGCATACCTTCAGCTCGTTCAACCTTAGGCTCCCAATTGAGTAGTTCTTTCGCCTTTGTGATATCCGGTTGCCGTTGCAACGGATCATTTGTTGGTAAGGGTTGATAGACAACTTTCTGATTTGCATTCGTAAGCTGTATTATTTCTTCGGCAAACTCCTTAATTGTAATTTCATCAGGGTTTCCGATGTTTACCGGGTAGACATAGTCGCTATGTAATAATCTAACAATTCCCTCAACCAAATCATCTACATAACAAAAAGAGCGTGTTTGCAGGCCATCACCGAATATTGTTAAATCTTCACCACGTAATGCTTGTCCGATAAAAGCGGGTACTACGCGTCCGTCATTCAGTCGCATTCTTGGACCATAAGTGTTAAAAATTCTAACGATACGCGTATCTACTCCATGATAGGTATGATAGGCCATTGTAATGGATTCCTGAAAACGTTTTGCCTCGTCATACACCCCTCTTGGACCAATCGTGTTTACATTCCCAAAATAATCTTCATTTTGTGGATGTACTAATGGATCCCCGTATACTTCACTAGTTGATGCGATAAGAATTCTTGCATTCTTGTCTTTGGCTAGACCCAAAAGATTATGTGTCCCTAGAGAACCAACTTTTAATGTCTGAATCGGAATTTTGAGATAATCGATCGGGCTTGCCGGGGAAGCAAAATGCAAAATATAGTCCAAATCTCCCGCAACATGAACAAACTTTGTCACATCATGATGATGAAACTCAAAGTTTTTTAATTTGAAGAGATGTTCTATGTTTTTTAAATCCCCAGTAATAAGGTTATCCATAGCAATCACATAACATCCATCATTTATAAAACGATCACACAAATGCGACCCTAAAAACCCTGCTGCTCCTGTTATAAGTACGCGTTTCATGTAATAGCTTTTCTTCCTATTGAAATGTAATCGATATTTTCTTTTTGGATATCACTAAGATCATACAGGTTACGACCGTCAAAGATAACAGGATTCGCTAATAATTCCTTTATTTTTTTGAAATCAGGTGTTCTGAAGATACTCCATTCGGTACAGATAATAAGTCCGTCAGCGTTTTCTAAAGCCTCGTACATTGTTTTAGCAAAATGTATTTTATCGCCATATTTCTTGGCCACATTTATCATAGCTTCCGGATCAAAAGCTTTAATATTAACCTGTTGTTCCAACAAATTATCAATGATGTCCAATGCAGGAGCCTCTCTAATATCGTCAGTTTCCGGCTTGAACGCCAAGCCCCAAACTGCAAAAGTTTTTCCACGAAGGGTACTGCCAAAGTACTTATTAATTTTAGGAAGTAGAGAAACTTTTTGATTCTGATTCACTTGTATGACTGAATTTAAGATCCTGAAGTCATAACCTACTTCTTTGCCTGATCGATGTAATGCTTTAACATCTTTTGGAAAACAAGAGCCACCATATCCTATCCCGGGGAACAGGAAACGTTTACCGATCCGGGAATCTGTACCCATGCCTATTCGTACCTTATCTACATCTGCTCCAACTTTTTCACAATAATTTGCAATCTCGTTCATAAAGGTGATTTTGGCCGCCAAAAAGGAATTTGCCGCATACTTGGTAAGTTCGGCAGATTTTTCGTCCATGATCAATATGGGATTACCCGATCTCACAAAGGGTTTGTATAACCGATTCATCAACTCGATTGCTCTCTCTGAACTTGAGCCTACTACGATTCTCTCTGGTTTTAAGAAATCATCTACTGCGAACCCTTCTCTCAAAAATTCAGGGTTAGAAACCACATCAAACTCACAATTAGCATTTTTTCCAATGACTTCCCTAACTTTTTCTGCAGTACCTACTGGAACCGTGCTTTTATCAACAATAACTTTGTATTCTGTAATGAGGTGCCCAATCTTGTCAGCCACATCAAGCACATAGGAAAGATCTGCAGATCCATTTTCATCCTCAGGTGTTGGTAAGGCTAAAAACACTATGTCGGCATGTGTGATGCCTTCTTCTAGACTGGTGCTAAATGATAATCTCCCAGCTTTAATGTTTCTATCAAATAAAATGTCTAAGTGTGGTTCATAAATAGGAACGACACCGTTCCGCATTTTTTGAACTTTCTCCTCATTGATATCAACACAAATAACTTCATTACCGGTCTCAGCCAAACATGTACCGGTAACCAAACCCACATACCCGGTTCCTATTACTGCTATTTTCATTTAACTATAAGTTTGGTAAATTTTTTCTAATTCCTTGATGTTAGAGACTAAATTAAAATTTTTTAAAAATAGCTCATATGAATTAGCAGCAAACTTTGATCTTTTATTTTCGTCAGAATAAAGCTCAATAATTTTTGTTGCCATATCGTTAACACTTTCATTTCTTATAATAAATCCATTATAATTGTCTTTGACTAAATCACGGTTACCATCACAATCCGTTACAATACATGATTTTGATAAACTTAAGCTTTCAATAATGGAGTAAGGCAATCCCTCATATCTTGAGGTTGAAACATATAGAAGAGATTGTTTTATTATAGAAATAATTTTTTCTCGCTCTACCCAATCGATTAATAGTATATTATTGTCAAGATTTAATTTACTTATCTGCTTAATTACACTATCCTTATTTGGACTATATTCCCCTACTCCCATAATTACAAGGTAAATGTTAGGGATTGTTTTCTTTACTTCATATATCACATTTACCATCATTTCAATATTTTTTTGATAAGATGGTCTTCCCACCGTGCAAATGTAGTTTTGTGGTAGTGAGACATGAGGCTTGGCTTCAAAATTATTTAATGGGAGGATTGAGTTATTAAACTTTAAGGCCTTATTGATATTATATCCAACATCATTAATACCTCGCGATTTTTCAGACTCAGAGGTAGCAAGTAAGTAAGAATTAAACTTTTTAAAAAAACGCTCTATATTGAGAAATAAAGTTCGTTTAATTTTAGATTGTGCGCTTAGGTATGAATATGCATGTGGAGTATGCAGCACATTTACTTTATAAAAAACTGAAGCTGCTCTACCCAAAATTCCGCCTTTGGCACTATGTGCATGAATAATGTCTGGTTTTTCTTTTTTAAGAATAGATACTGTTTTGTATAAAGCCTGAAAATCTTTGAACAAGTTTATTTCTCTCTGAACAGGAACATAGTATTGCTTTATCTCTTGTCCAACATTATTAAAATATTTCTTCTTGGAGTCATCTTTTTGATGAATAATGATATTTTCAAAAATTTCTGAATCAAGGTTTTCTGTGATCAACCTTAAGTATACATCCACACCACCAACAGATTGTAAAACGTGAATTATTTTAATTCTCTTCAAAACCTTTCTTTTTTAAGTATATAAACTGATTTGCAAATATAGAAAACCACAATCCACTAAATGCTATTCCATCGTATCTTATTAAAAAATCATCAGTTAAATTAGAAATTAGGAATATAATAAAAAAGGAGATTATCACTGGGTTTTTTAACTTAGCACCTAACCAACCTATGGTAACCATAAAAATTATTGTTACACATAACCCGAGTATGCCAAACTTTAGCAAAAAATCAATGTATTGATTATGAGTTGGAAACTCATTTCTTGCTAAGAATTTCTGATTAGTTTTTTTAAAATAATTCACTAGTTCTCCTTTCGCATCAGAAGCTCCATGACCTATCCAAATTCTATTTTCAGACAGTTCAATTGCAGATATCCATATAGAAACCCGTGTCACCAATTTGCTATACACCTCATCTTCAGGGTTTTCAAATTCATCTAATTTACCGATCTTATCCATATCAGAAAAACTCCCGCTCGTAAATTTTTGCAAACTATATGGAAAAATTTTAACGAAAACAGATAAGAATATAATTATTGAGATAAAAATGACTAAAATCACTTTAATAGACTTCTTAGTACTCATTTCATTATTCTTAAACCTATAAAAAAACACTGTCAGAAAACTAAGAATACTGGTTACAATAGCTACACGGGTATTTACGTAAAGCAAAAAGAATAAAGATAAAAGAAATAGTAATCCATAGATACCGTAAAAATGAAGCGTTTTTAAATTTGTTCTTCTATTCAACAAAAGAAATAATGATGAAGCAGTAACAAAGGAAATATGCATGTTCAGTGCAGGAGCGTGCATTCCAAAACTTGACGAAAAGTGGTATCCCATTTCCCATAAATGAATACCTTTTAAGTATTTTTCTAAATTCTCTGAATATAATATTGAATATCTTATAAATAAAATTAACAGCAGGGAAACTGTAGTTATGGTGTAAATGTTGAGAAATTTACGAAGATTGATCTTTTTGTTAAATCCCAGAATAAAAATTGGGAAAATTAATAATGATAATCTTTTTTCCATTGACTTTAAACCTTCTGATATCTCTTGATTATTCCAGAGAAAAAGTATATCCAAGATGAATGGACTTGCAACTATTAACAATAGTTTTAAGCGTGTTGAGTCAACTTTCAACCGTTTAATAAAAATAATATTAAACAATGTAAACAGGATTATTAAAATTGTACTAATCCGTCTAAATATTATTGTAACTGAGATTAAAGTAAGAAGAAAACAAAAAATTTCTTCATACCTTTTTTCTAAATTGATCATAGTATAACATGAAAAATATTATTGGAAATATACCGGCTTTATGCCTTACCGCAGATCCTAAATCTGGTTCAAACAGTCCTTGAATTAAAAAGTATGCTATCCCATAGTAAAATAGCCATTCAAATTCTGAATTATTATCACCCTTAACTTTACTATCATAAATTTTGAGGATATAAACTAAAAGGCACAATTGCCATAAAGCAAAAAGAATAATGTGCGGTGATAAATATAGAAATGCGTTAAGAGGTAAGTTAACCGTATAGATACCATACAATATACCTACGGTTTCACCATACCAAGTGTCTGTAGAAATAGGTGAAACAATTTGGGTATTGTTATATGCGTCTCTTCTGCTGTTAATTAATTCTCTCGTGCTATCAGATATGTAAGAGCCTTTTACAATTCCGTAACTTAACGATAAGAATACAACAGTTGTGATGCCAATGCTAATGATGAGTAATTTTTTGTTTTTAAATTTAATTTTTGACCCGTAGTAAATTGCAATCGATACTATTCCTACCAATAAGTAATAAGATCTAAAAAAATAGGAGAAAACAAGTAACGCTAAGATTAATTTGAACTTTGCGTACTTTTGTTCCCTAACCACTATGAGTACAACAATTAAATTAAAAATGTATGTTATAAATTCTTTGGTCGGCATTGACATAAATATAGCTACTATAAGTAGTGATACGAGAATTAATATACTTTTGAAGTTTGGAGATACTATTTTTATATCCTGCTTTAACTTCAATAAGAAATAAAAACAAATTGCAAATTGAAAAGCTCCTATGATTTGATATGAAAAAACCCTCAATCCTGTAACCTTATAAAACCAAATAGTAAAATGATAGCTACCTTTTAATCCTTCTAAGTAGGCGGGGTTATTAATTATGAAATTCGAATCAAAATAAAAGTTTTCCGGCAATATGTAAGGAGTGAACAAAATAAAAATGATACACAAAATGAAAAAACATGCTAAGAAAAAAGTTTGTTTCTTAATATATAAGTTTAACATTTTATTTCTTTTAGCGCATTTACAATAATATTCTTGTAATATACATCATTATAATAATCTTGAAATAAATTATTACATACCTCATAGAATAATTCATAATCCATGACCTTATTTTTTTCAATAACTTTACTAGATTTTATAGAATAATCTTCTTTGCCATCAAGCAATATTTGAAAGTTTTTTAGATCCATGTTTTTATTGAATGAGTCTATTACGTTTGTAAATATAGGCATAACCCCTACTGACAAATAGCTGTTCATCTTTGTTGGTGTAGCTACATTATTTATAATATCATCCTTTCGCAATAAGAAGCCGTATTGATGTTTACTAAGTTCTTCGTCTAAGTTTTCAAGAGAAACAAAAAGAACTTTAAAATTCTTGATGTTGTGCTCATTAATTATTCTTCTTGCTTCTTCTTTATCTTTCGTTAATATTGTAAGACTAGCATCAGGATAAGTTACTTCTATTTCCTTATAGAGTTTAATCGTTTCTTCAAAACATTGCCATTCATACAAAGTTCCTGCATAAACGAAACTTAAATCCTTTTTATAGTTTTGGCTAAAAAACTTCTTTTGTAAAGATTTATTATAACAAGGTATAACACAATAATTTCGTTTACAATAGTTATATTTTGCTTTATAATGTTCTGCCATTCGATCAGATACGAAAACATTAAATAAACTAGAATTCAAAATCAAGTGCTCCAAATTTGACAAAATTAAACTGATGATTTTCGTCTTTAAAGAATTCTTGTTTATCAAAGAATATTCTTCTGGAGTAATACCTTGAAACCAATTCATAATCTTGAAGGTTCTCTTTTTGCAGAGAATACTAATAAAATCTCGTATCCTAATAGTAAAAAATAAATCCTTCTTACTAGTTTGAAGTTTTAAATTATCCGTTTGAATAACTTCAAAGCACATCTCTTCAAAAGCCTTTTTTAAAAGGTTTGTATAATATATAGTAGCTTCATTTATACTTTCTTTAGGCAAATAAAATATTATTCTCTTGGACATCTTACATTATTTTAAAGCTTTGGTGAACTCGGCTAACATATTGTTAGCCCTGTCTACAAATACATCTATATCCTTGTATTCCACATTATAATTTAAATTGTTTATATGATCTATAAGTGATTCTATTTCAAAAGGCTGTGCCCAAAGTTGTAATTCGCTTAATTGCTTCGTTAATATCTTTAATTTTGGTTCAATCTCTACACAAATCACAGGCTTTCTTAACAATACACCCAAAATAGCCCCGTGATATCTTGCTGTAATAAATGCATCGTAGTCATTAAGCTTAGAAATAAACTGGTCTACGGTGCTTTCTGATGGATCCCAAACCACTGGATTTTCTGATTTTAATGATTTGAATGTGTTTTTATCTTTTACACTAGAAAAGATTATAAAATCGAGTTCGATATCTTCGCTATCAGAATACTGTGAATAAATTTGTTTTAATTTATCAGTATAAATAGTTCCACGCTCATTCCAGTTCCAATCTCTTACAATAATTCCGATCCTTTTTTTACTTTTCGCCATCTTTGTCTTTAGTTGAGGTAGCTTGAAATACTTTGAGAAAACAATATCAGCTCCTAGAAAACTAGTTAATCCCCAATCATTACAATAATTAAATGATATTTCATCTCTTACACCAATAAAACTTGCATCAATCAATCTTGACTTCGCTTTTCTAATCATCCCCTGGTTGTTATGAAAAGGGCCAAGGCCGAATCCTAAAAAGCTGATCTTATCAACTCTTTTTTCAATTTTTTCATTATACAACTTATCTAAAAGAAGCTGAGGCTTCTTCAGCACCATTGAAATCTTTTTTAACAAACTATAGGATTCTGACTCCTTAAAAGCAAAAAACTGAGTTCCTCCTCCATACACTAACCAGTCATAACGTTTCAACTGCTCTCTGTACTCACTTTTTTTAAGAAGTGATTTTGGGTAAAGGCTTTGTTCTCCAATAAAATTTAAATGAACGTCATCAAATTCCTTCAAAAAATAATTCTCAAGCACTAACATTAAAAGGTCATCACCAAAATTAGCTTCTCCATAAGCTCCCTTAATACAAATTTTAAGACTTTTCATATTTTATGATCTGATTTATTACTGAAATAAAATAACAACTGTTTTATTTTTTTAATTTGATTTTCTCTAAGAAATACGAAAAAAATTCCCTGTTGAGATAGAGCGATGTCACTAATACTACCATGAACAAAACTATTTTTAATAGAAAACTTATACTACTTTGTAAATAAAAAATCACAAAAAACAGCAGAAGATAAGATAACAACTTAAAGTAATCGATTTCAAAATTATACTTCTTATATGAAAGCATAATTCTAAAAATAAACAAAATCAAGTATCCTACAAAAAAAGAAAACGATACTCCCTGAAGTTCGAAGCTGTTTATTAACATAAGACTTAGCCCTATTGAAACAAAGCCTCCTATTGCACTTGTTATAGTAATTTTGAGCGTATTTAATTCTTTCTGAAAAACTAAACTAACTAGAGTTGCAATTGAATTGAAACCCACCCCTAAAAAAAGTAATGGCATGTATACCCACGATTCATAGAAATTATTATCGATTAAAATTTTAGAGTATAATGGGGCTCCTGCAGATAAAATCAAGACGATTGATAATTCAAAATATATGAACTTTTTAATGGTCTTCTTTAAAAAATTGAACCCATCTGTTTCTTTCAAATAAAAATCTTGAATAGGCAATATCAATACCGAATTGATTACGATAAGGATTGAGGGAAATCTAACTGAAACTGCATAGATCCCATTTTCCTCTATACCCAATTCATCCAGAATTATAAACTTACTAGCAGAATTGATCACCCACCAACTAATCAAATTTGGAATTAATGGCAAAGAATATTTTAACAATTTCCAAATTAAAGCTAAATCCGTATTTTTCAAATAAAAAAAACGATAAATCTTATAACTTACTACTATATGCAGTATAACTATTGTGTAGGCTATAATATTCGCGGCTAAAATTCCTATCACCTTTAACTCCAAATAAAAAAGAAATACACAATTAAAAAGAAGTATTAGAAAGGTGGTCAAAATCCCATTAATAGCGTATGCTTTAGTCTTTTGAAGACCTCTTAAGATATTTTGTAAAAACGGCAAAAACGCGCTCAAAAAAACCAATGCTATAAAAAATTCTGCATATTTTATTGTGCTAAAAAACATTGAGAACACGAAGAAGAATATACTAAAAGAGCTAATAAAAATTAGGATACTATTCGAAATAACTTTTCTTCTATAATTTAAATTTTCAGCTTTCTCAGAAATTAGCCATCTATAAACAGCATCGGATATTTGTAGAGATACCAAAGGAACAAATAGGGTAACGGTAGTAAAAAAAAGATCATATTCACCCATGTCCTCTTTAGTTAAAAAAAAGGTATATAAGGGTAACAATAAGAAGGTTAATATTTTAGATCCAAAATTTCCAACTGAGTAAAGTACAATTTCATTAAATAAACTTTTGCTATTTGCCATTTAAACAATGTAGATTAAATTTTAACTTGATAATTTGGCGAATCGTTTTACTCAAAAGAATTCAAAAACGTTACTATACGTTCGCAGGCCTTACCATCTCCGTAGGGGTTATGCAACTTGCTCATGTTTTGATACAATTTTTCGTTTTTTATAAGCTTTTCTGTCTCCGAAACAATTTTATCCTTATCCGTTCCAACTAGAATCACGGTGCCCGCATCTACAGCCTCCGGTCTTTCTGTGGTGTCTCTCATTACTAAAACAGGCTTACCCAAACTTGGTGCTTCTTCTTGTACTCCTCCACTGTCGGTTATAATTAAATAGGATCTATTCATAAGCCATACAAAAGAAGGATAGGATAGTGGAGTAATTAAATGTATATTCTTAACGTCACCCAAAAGATCATATACCGGTTTTTGAACATTGGGATTTAAATGTACCGGATAAATTATATATACATCAGGGTTGTTGACTGCAATTATTTTTAACGCTTCGCAAATATCAATAAAACCTTGTCCATGATTTTCTCGTCTATGACCAGTTACGAGAATTAATTTCTTATCACTCTCAATCAACTTTGTCAAACTTTTTATTTCAACGTCTTCAAAGTTCAATGAGTCAACTTTATCTACACTAAATTTAAGCGCATCTATGACTGTATTTCCAGTAACCAAGATAGAATCTTGAGACTTGTTCTCTCTTATCAAATTGCTTTTGGAAGTTTCTGTTGGAGAAAAATGTATATCTGAAACAATACCTGTAACACAGCGATTCATCTCCTCTGGAAAAGGAGATTTCATATTAAAAGTTCTTAAGCCAGCTTCGACATGGCATATTTTTGCTCCAGAATAAAAGGCAGCAATACTAGTAGCCATTGTTGTTGTTGTATCACCATGGACAAAGACAAAATTAGGCTTAAATTCATCTAAAACACCTTTTAATCCAGTAATAATATCGGCTGTTAAAGTGTATAAATTCTGATTTGGTTTCATTAAATCTAAATCAAAATCAGGAACTATTTCGAAAAATGATAAGACTTGATCTAACATCTCACGATGCTGCGCTGTAATACACACTTTAGTTTCAAAAAGATCTGGATATCGTTGAAACTCTTTTACTAAGGGAGCCATTTTTATAGCTTCTGGACGAGTACCGAACACAATTAAATTTTTCTTCATATGATTCCTAAATTTTCATCAAAGCAGCATTCCAGTCACGTATTGGTATTTCGAATGTTTTTTTAATCAGATTTTTGCTCAATACACTATAAGCTGGTCGTTTTGCAAAAGTAGGATAATTATCTGTGCTTTTAAGGGTGATTAGCCCTAATTGATTGTTCTTTTTTAAGATTTCTTTGGCAAAATCAAACCAAGTAGCCTCTCCTAAGTTGCTAAAATGATAGACCCCATACTCCTTAACGTCTTTCATAATGAGATATAATATAAAGTCCGCTAAATCATTGGCATTCGTTGGTGTTCCAGTTTCTGCAGTTGTTATGGTCAACTCTTTTACGGTTTTTACTTTATCCAGAATGGTTTTATAAAAATTTTTACCATGTTGAGAATATAACCATGATGTTCTAACTATAAAAAAAACCGTTAATGCTTCTTGAATATACTGCTCGCCTTGCAACTTAGATTTACCATAAACATTAATAGGGTTGGGAACATCAGTTTCAGTATATGGATAACCTTTCGTACCATCAAAAACATAATCTGTCGAAATATGAATCAGCTTGCTGTTTTGTACTTTACAAATCGCAACAAGCTTTTTTACACCTTCAGCGTTAATTAAAAAGGCTTTCTCCGGCTCTTTTTCTGCTAGATCTACATTCGTATATGCAGCACAATTAATTATGTATTCAAATCTTTTATTTGAAAAAAAACTATTCAAGGACTCATCATTTGTAATGTTCAGCTCTTTTGACGATGCAAAAATCAGCTCATACGTTTCAAATTTACTTCTAATATCATAGATACATTGGCCTAATTGCCCGTTAGCCCCTGTAACCAATATTTTTTTTGTCGTATTACCCATATGCTTCTACCTGGTCAAAGGTTGGTAATATCTTATCCTTATCAGAAAGCTTAATTTCATTAGTGGGTACCTTCCAGTCTATATTCAAGGTAGTATCGTTGTACAGTATACCAGACTCTGCTGATTTTTGATAATAGTTATCACATTTATAAGCAAAAATAGCTTGCTCACTTAAGGTCACAAAACCATGAGAAAACCCACGAGGAACAAATAATTGCTTGTTATTTTTGTCGTTAAGAACAATCGATATGTACTTGCCAAATGTTTTAGATCCTTTTCTCATATCCACTGCAACATCTAACACCTCACCCTTTATAACACGTACTAACTTTGCTTGCGCGAATTCTCCTCTTTGAAAATGCAAACCTCTTAAAACTCCATAGGTGGATATAGATTGATTGTCCTGAACAAAAGTTACTGATATCCCGGTAGTTATTTCAAAAACGCTTTGATTGAAACTCTCGAAAAATGTGCCTCTATCATCAGCAAAAACAGTTGGTTTTAAAATGACACAACCCTCTAATGCCGTTTTCTCAACTTCCATACATTATAATTGTTTTAAATACTGTCCGTAACCACTTTTAAGTAATGGCTCAGCCAGTTTATGCAATTGCTTTTTATCAATATACCCCCGTCTATACGCTATTTCTTCTATCGCTCCGATTTTTAGGCCTTGACGCTTTTCAATCACCTGAACAAATTGCGAGGCTTGCATCAGAGAATCAAACGTACCCGTATCTAGCCATGCTGTACCTTTATCCAAGATCGCGACATGTAAATTATTTTCCTGAAGATATGCATTGTTAATATCTGTAATCTCCAATTCTCCTCTTTTACTAGGTCGAATCTTTTTCGCCTTTTCAATTACTGAATTATCATAAAAATAGATGCCTGGGACTGCATAATTTGACTTTGGTGTGTCCGGTTTTTCTTCTATAGAAACAGCCTTCCCATCCGGATCAAAAGAAATTACACCATACCGTTGGGGGTCCTGAACATGATAAGCATAGATAATTCCGCCATCAGGGTCATTGTTCTCCTCTAAAAGCTTGTCGAGACCAGATCCGTAAAAAATATTATCTCCTAATATAAGCGCCACCTTATCATTGCCTATAAATGATTCTCCAATAATAAAGGCTTCTGCTAACCCATTGGGATTCTCTTGAACAGCATATTCAAATCTACAGCCATATTGCTGGCCGTCACCTAACAATTTTTGAAATAAGGGTAAATCTTGCGGAGTAGAAATTAAAAGTATTTCGTTAATTCCGGAAGCCATTAAGGTAGCTAACGGATAGTAAATCATAGGTTTATCATAGATGGGCATCAACTGCTTACTCACTGATAATGTCAACGGATGGAGCCGCGTGCCTGAACCTCCAGCTAAAATAATCCCTTTCATTACTAAAACTATTTGAAAATTATTAATTAGTATACTTTTCGAGATACCATCGGATTGTTTTCTCAATTCCCGATTCAAAATTTTCTAATGCTTTCCAACCTAGATCATTTTCTATCTTAGAAGCATCAATCGCATACCTAAAATCATGTCCCGGTCTATCTGTAACATATGTTATTAGATTCTTGTATGATACTGCGTTTTCTCTAGGTCGAAGCGTATCCAAAGTCTCACAAATTTTATTTGCTATGTACAGATTCTCTCGTTCATTATTTCCTCCAATCACATAAGTTTCACCAAGAGTTCCCTTATGTAACGCCAGCTCAATCCCTCTGCAATGGTCCTCAACGAATAACCAATCTCTAATATTTTTGCCATCTCCATAAATAGGTATCTGTTCTTCGGTCAATGCTTTTCTTATAATGGTAGGTATCAATTTTTCATCATGTTGTCTTGGCCCATAATTATTTGAACAATTAGTTGTCACTACAGGCAATCCATAGGTGTGGAAATAACTTCGTGCCAACATATCTGCCGATGCTTTAGATGCACTGTATGGACTGTTAGGGGCATATGCAGTGTTTTCAGTAAAAAAACCTTCTTTACCTAAAGAACCATAGACCTCATCGGTTGAAATATGAACAAAGCGAGCGTTTTCAAATCTTGGTTTTAATTTATTTGGTGCTGACAACCAACACTTATAAGCTACCTGAAGCAAAACATAGGTCCCTACAATATTTGTATCAATAAATTCCCTGGGATTATCAATCGAATTATCAACATGTGATTCTGCAGCAAAATGAATTACCGTATTAATTTCATGTTTTGTGAATATTTCCTCTACTAATTCGTAATTGCAAATATCTCCCTGAACAAAATGATACTCAGTTTCGCTATTATTAATAAGCTCGATATTTGACAACTCGGCTGCATAGGTAAGCTTATCAAGATTTATTAGTCTATCGTTACCATCCCGTTTAGTTATATAGTTAATATAATTTGATCCTATAAATCCTGCACCGCCTGTTATTAAAATCGATCTTTTCAACGTATGTATTTAGTCTGGTTGATTCGCAAAACTATTCATCCTTTCAAAAAGGAATTTTAAGAAATATACACCAATGACAATACCACAAAGTACAAAAGGAAGTATAAAAAGAACTCGCTTATCTAAACTCTTTTTTTGCTGAATGATATCTCCATAATTTACAGTTGCAAAAACTTGCTCGCCAACCAGAATCCTTCTTTCCAGATCACTAATACTCTTTAGTAACTCTTCTTTTTGTTCAAGCAATGATGCCACGGTACCCGCCTTTCCTTCTTCAGCAATTACTACTGTTTGTTGATTAGTGTTTTGCGATGAAGTATTATTTAAAGCTTTTAAATACTCATTAACAAATGTCAAGGAAGCTTCACTTTGCGAAAGATGATTTTTATACTGCCTAATTTTTAAGTTGGCCACCTGCTTAAAATATGTATTGGACTTAAAGTAATCAAGCACTGTTCTGGACAGCTTATCATTCAAACTACCGGCAGATTTAAAAACAAAAGTTAATCGATGATATTTATAAAATTCCAAATACCTGTCTTCTTGTAATTCTTCCTCATCATACGCCTCCATGATCTCTTTGAAGAAGTCTTTTCCTTCATATCGTTCTTGTAGGTGATCCAATACTGCTGTAGCTTGTACAATAGGTTCTAATGTAATCTCTTTTACATTTTCAATCTGCTCTATTGAAATGCCGATTTTCTGAAGATTCTCCTCGTCCTTTGCTACATTCTCTTTAAAATCCTCAATAAAATCATATAGAAATTTGGTTGATTCGTAATTGGGCTCTAAAATAATTTGTTGTACATATTCAAATTTTGTCTCTCCATAATTATCGATAAAATATCCTGCAATCGCTCCCACAACAAATAAACTAATCAGTAAGATCGCTTTTTCCTTAAAAAATAAAAGCATTTGTATAAACAATCGAATCACTCGTTTGAAAAACGTTCCGATCATTTTAAACAACTGACCTAAGTCAATTTCATCATTTGATTGTGTTTGATTCATAGCCTATTTTTGCGTAAATATTTGTTCTATTATTTTCTCTGTTATCAAGTAGGTCGGTTTTACTCCGGAGGTTCCTAAACCTCCGGATGCTAAAGTACTTCCAGTTTCTAAAGGGTTGTCCGAGGCATAATACGCATAGCGCACTTTTACTTTTTCATTGATACTTCCTCGAAGTTTTGAAGCTGATTGAATAGCTTTTTGATAATGTGCACCTTCCATCTCTAATCCAATAACATTCCACGTGGATTCGTGAAAGAATTTCAGTATATCTCTGTTCTGCAACGAGGTTCCTAATACCGTAATCATCGTGCCATCGAAAACATTGATTCCTTTACCTTCTAAATCTTCTTTTTTCAAGCCATTTTTGAAAGGATAGTTATCTGCTGTTCCTTCAAAAATATGCGCTGACGGAATCATGATATCTCCTTTGCCTCCTTCTAAGATTCCTGCTTTACCCATAATGGAAACAGATCGAACATCGAGGTAACTTTTCGTTTCGTCAGCAGCAACATAAGGCTTTAATAATTCATCCATCGTTTCGTAAGCCTGTTCACCGAATGCATAGTCCATAACTATAATTACCGGTGAATCACCCGCTTTTTTCTCACCAAGTAATGGTTTTAAAGCTTCTCCATCATATTTTGCAATATCAAAAATCTGCACATTGATGTTAGCACCACTCTGATCTTCAATATAGGTCATTCCCTTTTGCAATGCAAGCTTTTCTACTTTAGCACGAAGCTTATCATTTTTAGCATCACTCAAGAGCTCATACACCTGAAGACTAGTTTTATTTTTCGATTCGGTTTTTAGGGCTACCGAGGCGTATAGTGAATTCATTACACTATGCATATTAGCACTAATCACGTGAATCGGGCGATCTAAGAGTTTTAAATCCTTTAGCTTATCTTTAATAGTGGTCGCCCATAACTCTCCATGTATATGGTGTCCCAGACGCTCTCTTAACACCGGACTAAAAGTTACGATTCGTTTGTTATCGTGGATAGATTCTTCGATCGCTAATTTACCTAACCAATAAATGATGTGTAAAAACCGTTCTTTATTTTCTGCACATGAAAAATTGTGATATATTGAGGAAACCTCTGCAAAGGTTCTTCCTAAAATGTTGGCCGTGTGCGTAAGAGCTACTTCTCGTTCTGCTTTTGTAAGTTCTTTGGTCGATAAAACGGCATTTTCCAGTTTTTGCCAGTCACGGGTTACATTACCTTCTTCATTGATCACCACCCGTTTCATGATCTTATGAGATTCTATAAACATGAACGTAAGGTGCGTAAGGATATCATAAATCTCTGAGCGTCCGCGTGTGATCTCAATATTCATCTGTTCCTCATCGATCCGATAACAGTTACGACGTCTTTTTGGCGGAACTATTGGTTTAAAATGAGAGTTTTTATATCCTTCATCGCTTGTCAGGTTGATATAACGACATTCTTCAATCCCTAAAGGCAACCTGTCAATTACATACAAAAGCCCACTTAGTTCAACTTTTTCTTCTGCAATGGATCCATAGATTTCAGGACGCAACGTGAGTAGACCTTCTCGTAATGTATCTCCCGAGATACCCATAGGCTTATAAAAACCTCTATTGAATAGATGCCGCATCGTGATATACATGCGTTCTATAGCTCCTGAGCTTTCTTGAGCTCTCGTTCTCCCTTGTAGTTTAAGATTTGCCATATAGTTTTCCGAACAAAGATATAATTTATTTAGCGATCATACCGCTAAGGACATCAGCGATTTTACGATCGTTGGATAATCGTGGTAACTTGTTTTGTCCTCCCAGTTTGCCAATTGACTTCATATATTCATTAAAACCATCTTTGGGCATAATTCTAATTTCGAGTCGGCGTAACATTTTACCTGCAATTAAATCATCATAGTAACTGTTCTGAGATCGCAATTCACTGTCGATAGCCTCTGCTAGTACCTCAATATTATCAGGTTCTTCTTGAAACTCTATAAACCATTCGTGATAAGGTATGGATCCGTCAGTTGGATTAATTTGTGGTGCTACCGTGAATTCCTTGACCATCATCCCGGTTTTATCTGCAGCGACTTGTAAAGCAATTTCAACTTCTTTTCCAATCACATGTTCTCCAAACGCTGAAATAAAATGTTTTATTCTACCTGAAACAAGCACTCGATAAGGTTTAGTGCTTGTAAACATAATTGTGTCCCCAATATTGTAGCTCCATAAGCCTGCATTAGTAGACACAAGCATCACATAATTAATATCGGTTACTACCTCTCCAATAGTCAAGCGTTGAGGGTCTTCATTAAAAAACTCATCTGCTTTTATAAACTCGTAAAACATGCCTGAGTTTAATTGCAGTAACATTCCGTTCGCATTTTGCTTATCTTGAAAAGCAAAAAAACCTTCAGAAGCGGGATATAATTCAATACTTGGAACCTTTCGCCCAATTAACTTCTCGAATGTAGCACGATACGGTTCATAATTTACGCCGCCGTAAATAAACAACTCAAAATTAGGGAAGAGTTCCCCTATTGTTTTTTGCGATTTTTCTCTTAACCGTTCAAAGTACATTTGAACCCACGGCGGTATCCCGCTGATAACCGTCATATTCTCATGAATGGTTTCTGCTACAATAGCTTCTACTTTATCCTCCCAATCCTCGATACAGTTGGTTTCCCAACTTGGCATTCTATTTTTCTGAAGATATTTTGGAACATAATGGGCAACAATACCTGATAAGCGGCCCAAATTAATGCCGTTTTTTTCAGAAAGTTCTGGACTTCCTTGCAAAAAAATCATCTTTCCGTTTACGAAATCCGTTCTGCCGCTTTCTGCTATATAACAAAGGATCGCATTACGAGCCGCATTGATATGTGTGGGTATGGATTCTTTGGTTAAGGGTATATATTTTACACCACTGGTAGTTCCAGATGTTTTTGCAAAATACAATGGTTTACCAGGCCAAACTACATCTTTTTCACCTGATACCACACGATCCATGTACGGTCGTAATTGTTCGTAATCTCTTACGGGAACATTCTTAACAAAATCCTGATGGGTAGTGATGTTACTAAAATTATGATCTCTCCCAAACGCGGTAGATTCTGCTGCACGAATCAACTCCCAAAACACTTTTTCCTGAGTCTTGATGGGGTTATTCGACCATCGGTCAATTTTTTTCTTTACGTATGCGGCAAAAAATTTTGCTCCTAATGACTTGATTGACATACCTTAGTATTCAAAATCTATAAACTTGGTTGGATCATTGGGTAATCCATCATTCCATAATTCAAAATGTAAGTGAGGGCCGGTTGAGAACTCACCTGTCGATCCGGCAATGGCTATAACCTCGCCTGCTCTTACCTGATCCCCTTGCCTTTTATTAAGTGAGGCATTGTGCTTGTAAACCGTTACTAGACTACTCCCGTGTTCTATAATAATGACGTGTCCTGTATCTGCTGTCCATTCAGCAAAAATTATAGTCCCTGCGGCCGCAGCTTTCACCGGCGTATCTTTTAAAACGGCCACATCAACTGCATAATGTTTATCACTAGCATTGTAAGCCGCTGTAATCGTTCCTTTAACTGGGGGAAAAAGCGAAAAATTTATATTTTCTTTTCTTTCTTCAAAAACACTATATTTATCTTCCTGTGAGACTTCTTCTCTTAGCTTTATATCATCTTCTGAAGGTTCCAAGTTGATGTTCTCTATATCCAACTGTTGTGATTGAACTGCTGAATCTAAGTCGAAGGCAACTGTCTTGACATCCCCGGTTAATACTTTGCGGATGGAATTGTAGTATTCTTGATTTACTCGAATTACATTTTCTAATGAATCTGTGGTAGACACTAACTTAGACGCTTGTAAATTAAGACGTGTCGAAGAATATCCTGGTATATATTCTCTCAGTGGGGTAAAAGCAATCAAAATTATTGTTCCTGTTATTAAAACAATGGATGTAATTGTCACCAGAACAAAAACATTGAGTCTCGTTAGCTTAAACGATATACGTTCTTCAAAAGTATCTTCATTAAGAATAACCAAGCGATACTTATTAAGTAGCTTCTTTGCAATTCTTTTGGGTTCTTTTTTCTTTCTTGCCATATCTAATAAGCGCAAATATACATATTCTGCACATATGCTAAAACGTAATTGAAGTTTCAGAAAATTAAATTCAAACAACTTCTTTTATCAAGAATAACGGTTTTTATAAAATTCTAGTTTTCCATATATCACAAAATACAAACAATACCAGCATTTTTAACACCTTAAAAGAGCTTTTTATTTATTTCTTACTAACTTTGCACTCTAATAGATTAGATCATGATAACATTAAGTATATTTTTAGGAATGATTGGTCCATGGCAAATCGCATTGATCGTCATCATCGTACTTTTATTATTTGGAGGTAAGAAGATTCCGGAATTAATGAGAGGTTTAGGAAGTGGAATCAAAGAATTTAAAGATGCTTCAAAAGAAGAAGAGGATCCTAAAATCGATGAAAAAAAATAGTGAATTTTTCAGCATACAAAAAAATCCCAACAGTAATAGTTGGGATTTTTTTGTTTAATCTACTAGAGACAATTGAATTCGTTTACGTGCTGTGTCCACCTCAACTACGGTTACCATAAGTTGTTGATTTAATTGTACTACAGTATTGACATCAGAGATATATTCATTTGCAAGTTTAGAGATGTGAATCAAACCGCTCTCTTTAATACCAATATCCACAAAGCATCCAAAATTCGTAATATTATTAACAATACCGGGTATTTTCATCCCTGTATGAACATCCTGGATTGTTTTAACCGTAGGATCAAATTCAAACACAGAAACTGTTTTGCGCGGATCTACCCCTGGTTTTTGCAGCTCTTTTATGATATCATTTAAAGTTGGTAGCCCCACCTCATCAGTTATATACTTAGAAATATTTATCTTTTGTATCGCTGCTGTATTACCAATCATTTCTTGAACGGTAAGACCTGCATCTTTTGCCATTTGTTTTACCAAAGCATAACGTTCCGGATGTACAGAGGAATTATCCAAAGGGTGTTTTGAATTCGTTATTCGCAAGAAAGCTGCAGCCTGCTCAAACGCCTTCCCTCCTAACCTCGGGATTTTTTTTAATTCTTGTCTTGAGTTTACTGCTCCGTTTTCGGATCGGTATGTTACTATATTTTCGGCCAATTTATCTCCGATGCCGGATACATAGCTCAGCAAAGGAGCACTGGCGGTATTTACGTTAATACCTACCGTATTCACGCAGCTCATAACGACCGTGTCCAATTCATTTTTTAATTTATTTTGATCCACATCATGTTGATACTGTCCGACGCCAATAGCTTTTGGATCAATCTTTACCAATTCTGCCAAAGGATCTGCCAATCGGCGACCTATAGAAACTGCCCCCCGAACAGTAACATCATAATCGGGAAATTCTGATCTGGCAATTTTTGAGGCAGAATATACAGACGCACCACTTTCATTCACCATAAAGACCTGAACAGCACGGTCAAACGGGATTTTTTTGATAAAAGCTTCGGTTTCTCTTGCTGCTGTACCGTTACCAATAGCTATAGCTTCAATTTTATAAGCGTTCACCAATGATTTTATTTTCTTGATACTAAGCGTTGTATCTCGTTGTGGTGGGTGAGGGTAAATATTTTCATTGTGAAGTAAATCCCCTTTTTCATCCAGACAAACAACTTTGCATCCTGACTTAAAACCAGGATCTAAGGCTAAAATTCGTTTTTGTCCCAAGGGAGAAGCAAGGAGTAATTGTTTTAAGTTTTGTGCAAAAACATGGATCGCATCATTGTCAGCTTTTTCTTTAGCCTGCCCTAAGACTTCGGTGGCCATTGCAGGTGCAAGTAAGCGTTTATAGGCATCGCTACTTGCAAGAAAGACATGATCTGTGCATGCTTCAATGTTCGTTTTGATGCAATGACGATCTATAGCGTCTAAAGCATCACTTTCTGGCACAGTTATTTTAACGCGAACTATTTTTTCTTTTTCTGCCCTTAAGATTGCTAATAAACGGTGGGAAGGACATTTATGTAAAGATTCTTCCCTCTCAAAATATTGCTTATATTTTTGCGCTTCTTCGAGCTCTTTTTTGCTTTTTATGACTGTAGCTGTAATAGCAGCTTTTCGCTGATAAAGTCTGCGTAATGTACTGCGTATTCTCTCATCTTCATTGATCCATTCAGCGATAATGTCTCTTGCACCCTGCAAGGCATCTTCGACCGTAGTAACCGTATCAGTAGTAAATTGCTGCGCTTTGAACTCAACTTCTTCTTCTAATTGTTTAAAAAGTAGATGCGCTAACGGCTCCAGACCATTTTCTCTGGCTACGTCTGCTTTGGTTTTACGCTTCTTTTTATACGGAAGATACAAATCTTCAAGAACGAGCAACGAATCTGCATTTTTAATTTTGACCTCAAGGGCTGTGGTAAGTGCCCCTTGCTCTTTTATGGTTGACAATATGCTTTCTTTACGCTTTTCTAAGGCTTCAAAAGCGGCTTTAAATTTGACAATATCGGCAAGAATAACTTCATCCAAGTTACCTGTCATTTCTTTTCTATACCGAGCAATAAAAGGAATGGTCGCTCCTTCATCAAGGAGTTGAATGGTTTTGACCAGTTGACTTCTTTCAATCGAAAGATTTTTTCTAATATATTCCAATAGTTCCATAGGTACAATTTGTCAGCTAAATATATATAAATCGATATCAATGCTACATTTTAAAATCTTTTCTAATAGATATAAGATCCCCATTATCAGCCATCCCTTCGATAAAAAAAGAAATATTTTTGACATCATTTTTATGAATTTTAAAAGGAACCGGTACGCCATCTTCAAGCTTTAATTCAGGTTCCCAATGTATTGCTGCATAATTGATAAAAAACTCTTTCATACCAGGATTATAGGTGGGAGTATAAAATTTTTTAATTTTCTCAAATCCGTTTGTTATTTTATAAACAAAGAAATCTAAGCCTCCAGTAGTACTAATGTCCAAATTCTGTTTTTTGTATATCATAATAGTACCTGAGCCTCGTAAGTTGGTTGTTGAGCCTCTAGGGTCTATTAATATTCTGTCCACATATTCTGTGCTTAGGTCTAAGAGAACCGACATATCATATACATACATATCATCAATATAAACAGCCGGCGGAGAAAAACTATCAGAGGTATTATTTACCGGCACAAGAGTAATATCATTAAAATTAGTTGAATTTTTTGAAAGAGCTCCATACTTAACTCTAAAACCGTTATTCTGTATATAATCTAAGATAGTTGGGTAATAGTTAGCCTCCCTCTCAGTGATAACTTTTGCCTTTCGGTTTATATGATCAAGAACAAAGGGGTTCTTTTCCTTTTCTTTTTCCTTACCTCTTATCAGTACTTCATCCAATATCTCAGAATTAGCTAAAAAACTTTGCGGAATCTTTACCGATGTAAAGACTTCATAATCCAAAGGTGCTATGGGTAAAATATCTTTTGATAAGGGTCTATTAAAGCTAGATACCAGTTCTTGAAAATAAACGCCTTTTTTAACAAATTTTCCATTGGATTTGAGCGCTGAGAATTTTAAGTTTTCGTTTTTATCAGCAAAAAAGTCAGTTAACACAAAACTTTTATCCATTGTCAAGTCAACTATTTTTGATTCATGATATTTGCTTTTTAAAAGTAAAACTTTATCAATATTTTTAAGATTATTCCCTTGAAGTTTACCCTTTAATGTTATCCCTTGTCTGAAATCATTCAATGGTTCCTTATTTGGGTCTAATAAGTTCTCCCAATCATATTGAGTCCAACCTTGAGTAATTAATAATAAATCTAAAGCTTCTTTCTTGTCTTCATCAATATCGGTAAAATAATATTTCGGATTTTCTATTGGACCTTTTATGTAAGGTTTCAATGATAAACTAGAAATTATATTTTCGGCAGGGTTATAAACTTTTGTTTCTTTTGGTAGTACCGATACGCTAATATTATATGTTTTCTTCAGGTTTGAAGCTAGTCTTACACCAAAAATTAGTGAGTCCCGTTCTTCTTTAAAAAAATCAATTTTAACCTCAGAGGAGCTGTCTTTTTTATAATTATATATTTTTCTTTCAGCAATCGGTGTGCCATCCACAAAAATAGTGATTGTATTAACCCCAGAATATAAGTCTTCACGATCGAGATATATGAGTTTATCGGTCTCATTCTCATTAAAATTTATTTTAATTTTTTTTATATCTTTATTTTTATGCAGAAAGAAGTAACATTGTTTGTTGCTAAAATATTGAGCGGTTTCTTTATTGTAATTGAATCGTATAGGTATTCGATGTCTTAATCGATTATTTACTGACAAACCAAGACCTATGTCTTTTGCTATTGGTAGTTCCTTTTTATATTCACTGCCATCAAGGTCGATTGAAATATAATATTTTTTATTAGCGTCAAAAGTAGTATTCAATTTTGCAAAACCGAGTTTATTCGTTTCAAAATTCGTAATAATGTTCTCTGCATCATCTATTAATTGACCAGATTTTGTAAGAATCCCCATCCCGTTATTATCACTAATCTTTACTCCGACCGTATTTTTAGTTCCGGATATTAAATCACCTCCTTCTGGAAAAATTTGAATGTTTGCTACCCTGTTCTTCTGTAATACTTTTGAAGAGACTTTAGAATCAAGCACTGAAAACTCATGGCTAAAGGAAATGTCTTCAACAAAATTATTCATCCAATTAGTAGAGACCCTAACAAAGTATTTTTGTGAATTGTAGAGGGAATCAACGACGATATTCCCCTTAAAAAAACCATTATTACAAGGATAAGTTCCTTCAAAACGTACTACGTCTGTAGTATCAAAAACTTCTACTTTTACTTCTTTTGTACTAATCGCTGGTAGTTGGTTATTTCTATCATATACATACCCTTTAAAAAAAACTTCTTCTCCCTTTAAGAAAGTTGTTTTATTTAAGTGCACAAATAGAGACTCTCTTGGAATTTTATAAAAGTTATGAATTTCTTTCTCTATGAAACTTGCTGTGACCTCTTGAGCAAGAAATTTTGTAGAACATATTAAACATAGTAATAGTATGAAGTTTTTCATTGAAAGGTAGGTTTTAAAGTGATTAAAATATAATGTGTGCGCAGTTCCTATTTTATAAACGAAACTGTTTTCATGATGGCTTCCAGTTCGAACATCTTGTCACGTTTGCGCACCGACGGTGCAAAAACGAATCCTTCTAGAACCAATGTTCTATCATTGGCTTCATCTTCGATAATGTAGTTTACAAACGGTCCGGACATGAAACGGTCTTTGATTTCCCAAATACCTTTAGTTTCTAGAGCGAATTTACCATCTAAAGTGTTTTCAAAAAGGTATGGAGCATACGCCTTTTCTGTAATAAACTTTCCTGTAGCTGAGGTTGGAATGTTTAGAGCTCCAATAGAATCTCGCATTTTTATAATTTGAGAAACTGTGGTTGAATCTCTTGTAATAGCTTTTGCAGGCAACTCGTAGACCATAAGATTCATACTACCTTGTGGAATGTCCTTACGTATCCACATAAATTTATCTTCATCTTTTGCTATGCGATATGCAGAAGGAACTTTCATGGTTATCCCGAAATTGTTTTTTAGCTGTGGGATTTTTTCAAGGGATTTTTTAATGCGTTTTTGTTTTTCAACAGTCTCTACATTTTTATAATCACGCACAATCTTATCAACATTTTGACGAATCAGATCGACAATTTCTTCATCCGTAGTTCCGCTAATAACAGCGCCAACCTGCGGAGTGGCAAACTTGTTTTTTAGCACATTAATGCCATTTGTTGCCGTTTTCTCAATCTTCAGAAACGTTCGGTTTTTTCTTGCCATCCCAGAAAAAGCAACGGGCGGCATCTGTCGCATAGAAAATAAAGGTTCCTCCTGAGGTAATCCGGGAACTTCTGCGCCAAAATATTTGCGTATAGAATCTCCAACGGCTCCTTTCCACAATTCATTATCTACAATTACCGAAAGTTCGTTGATACGTCCAACCGAATGTGCCATTGCATCCTGACTGGTTGCTTTTGTTTTACTTTTTGACTCTGAACAACTGTAAAGCACGACAAGGCTCAACAGGGCTAACATTAAATTTTTCATGAAGGTTTACTTAGTGTTACGATTTTGAAAGCTTGAGTTTCATACCCGGCTTTATTCCAGTACCACTAATATCGTTCCAATTTTTAAGATTTTCTATTGTAACCCCTTTAAATTTTTGAGAGATGCTCCATAAAGTGTCCCCAGCCTGCACGGTATATTGTTTTGTTGACGTGCTTACGACAGTCGATTTTTTTGAGGTTGCTGTTCTCGTAACTACGGGTTTTCTTGGGTAAATAGTTAAACGTTGTCCGATGCGCAGATTATTTGAGCGCATACGATTCCATTTCTTAATCTGGCTAACTCGTACTCCGAATTTCCTGGCAATCCTTCCCAGATAATCCCCGCTACGAACTCGATATCGGATTCGGTCATTTGCTTCAAAAAACTTCGGTAATGGTTTCTCTCGCTGATCAAATTCTGCTTTAGCGATTGTGTATAATTGTGTTTCATTAGCCACAAAATCTCCCACTTTATCCAAAGGTAGTCTCAGCACATAGTTCTCATCTTTTATAAAAGGTATAATATCGAGTTTATAAGAAGGGTTTAAGAACTGAAGCTCTTCGATATCGATATTCATTTTTTCAGACACCTGCTCCAAAGTAATCATTTGCTTAACTTTGATTGTATCTGTTTCAAAATATGCAAATTTCGGCCTTTTGGGTTGGAATCCATGCTTATCGGCATACTCAAAAATATACATAGTGGCCAAAAATGCAGGTAAATATCCCGCGGTCTCTCTAGGTAAATTATGGCGAATGTTCCAGTAATTCGTATACCCGCCACTACGCCGTATGGCTTTTGTTACATTTCCAGGACCGGAATTGTAGGATGCCAGGGCCAAATCCCAATCTCCAAAGACACGATACAGACTTGCTAGATATTTACAAGCTGCTTTAGTCGCCATTAAAGGATCCATACGCTCATCTACATAGGAACTCACTTCTAAACCGAACATTTTACCAGTACCATACATAAACTGCCACAATCCTGTAGCACCAACACGGGACTTCGCTCTTGGTTTTAGTGCTGATTCGACAATAGCTAAATATTTAATTTCTAAAGGAATATCATAATTATCTAATTCTTGCTCGAATAGTGGAAAGTAAAATTCGCTAAGCGCCATCAATCGCTCAAGGTGTTCGTGACGATTTTTGAGATAGCTCTTTATCACACTCTCCAACGATGGATTGTATTCTACATTAAATGGGGTTCTGGCATTGAGCTCTGCCAATCTTGCTTTTAACGTATCGGTAGGCAAATCCACAAACTCTACAGGTTTGTAGTCCAGCGTGGTAACCGATTTGTATAAGGTGTCAAATAAATCAGAATTGTAAAGCTCTTGTTTCCAAATCGAATCCAGTTCAGCCAGTTTAGGGTGATCTCTGGCGACATCTATGACACTATCTTTGATACTTGTTAAGGTAATTGTAGTTGTTTCATGTTGAACTGTTTTTTTTACGATACTTAACGTATCTACAACTTGTACAGTATCTTTAGTGATTTGACCGATACTTATAGCTTGTTCGGTTTGTTTTGACTTCTTCTTGTTGCGCTTAGAAGCTCGTGTTTCTTTTTCCTGGGCTGATCCATGGACAACCATAATTAAAAGAAATACACGTATACTTACTCTAAAAAAACGACTCATTTTCATACTACATTTGGAAATTTGGTGTGATATTTTACGTTACTATACAGCTAGTAACTGCATAAGTGCTAAAATCGTATATTTTTTCCAAAAACAAAAAAATCCACTAGTTAAAAACCAAAAAAAACCAGTTTAAATAACTGGTTTTTAACTATTTCTATTTTTAATAGGTCTTTTCTTACGTTTAGAGCGACTTTCTATTCTTCCATAGCTGCGATACCTGGCAGTGTTTTTCCTTCCAAGCTTTCTAACATAGCGCCACCTCCAGTCGAGACATAACTTACCTCATCATCAAGTTCAAACTGTTTAACAGCCGCAACAGAATCTCCACCTCCAACTAAAGAAAATGCTCCTTGCTCAGTTGCTTTGGCTATAGATTTTCCTAGAGCAATAGTTCCTTCTGCAAAATTTTCCATTTCAAAAACTCCCAAAGGTCCGTTCCAAAGGATCGTTTTGGATTTCATAAGTACGTCATGAAATATTTTGATAGTTTCAGGACCTACATCTAATCCTTGCCATCCATCCGGAATTTTATCTACTGACACTACCTGCGTTTCTGCATCATTGCTAAAAGCATTTGCTCCGAGAACATCAACCGGCAAGTGTACCTCAACACCCTTTGCTTCAGCTTTTTTAAGTATTGACAGTGCTAACTCTTGCTTATCGTCTTCACAAATAGAATCTCCGATGGCTCCTCCCTGAGCTTTGATAAAAGTATAGGTCATTCCCCCACCAATAATCAGGTGGTCAATTTTATCAAGGATGTTTTCTATGATGGTTATTTTTGATGATACCTTAGATCCTCCCAAAACAGCAGTGACAGGTTTTTCGCCTGTTTTCAACACCTTTTCGATACTCTCTATTTCTTTAGCCAATAGGCTTCCGAAACACTTCTTATTCGGGAAAAATTCTGCAATAATTGCGGTTGATGCATGTGCCCGGTGTGCGGTTCCAAACGCATCATTAACGTATAGATCTCCCATTTTGGCCAATTGTTCAGCAAACTTTCTGTCCCCTTCGGTTTCTTCTTTATGAAATCTCAAATTTTCTAATAACA
Source organism: Aquimarina sp. 2-A2 (assembly GCF_045505135.1). Classification (NCBI taxonomy): domain Bacteria; kingdom Pseudomonadati; phylum Bacteroidota; class Flavobacteriia; order Flavobacteriales; family Flavobacteriaceae; genus Aquimarina; species Aquimarina sp. 2-A2. The sequence goes on from NZ_JBJKFI010000001.1 coordinate 435,591, forward strand.
ACACTTCTCCAGGTTCCAAATCAGCAACCATTTTTTCAGCGTCCTCGCCTATACAGTTTTCAGAAAATTTTACTTGGACACCGATGCTATCAGATACCTTATCAACAATATGTTTTAAGGAGTATTCTTCCTGAACTCCTTTAGGTCTGCCTAAATGAGACATTAAAACAGCGCTCCCGCCATCTTCCAAAACTTTAATAATAGTTGGTTTGGCTGCCTCTATCCTAGTGGCGTCTGTTACCTCTTTATTTTCATTTAAAGGAACGTTGAAATCTACACGGATTAGTGCTTTTTTATTCTCAAAATTAAAGTCTTGTATTGTTTTCATTGTACGGTGGTTATTTGCAAACGAAAATAAAGGGATTAATCTAAAAAGTTATTAAAGAATTCAAAAAATTTACAGCAATCTTTTGTTGATTCACCAGCATCAGATAATTAGCTTACATAATTTCTTGCTTGATTGACAAGGAGCCGGTAATAATAAATATATTTGCTCATGCGATTTTCTGAAATTCTAGGTTTAAGTCATATAAAGAATTACTTAACAACGAGTGTAGATCGAGGAAGAATTCCTCATGCTCAACTATTTGTCGGTGCTAACGGTAGTGGCACATTGCCTATGGCTATTGCCTATGCACAATATATTTTATGCGGGAATACTGATGGGGAAAACGGCGGTGTCAATAAAGCGTGCAATATAAAATTTGATCATTTGGCACACCCCGATTTACATTTTGCATATCCGGTGGCTACAAATCAAAAGGTAAAAAAACATCCAACTGCCGATCAGTTTGCCGAAGAGTGGCGGGATTTTGTGTCTAAAACTCCCTACGGAAGTATTTTTGACTGGTACGTTTCTTTGGGTATCGAAAATAAGCAGGGACAAATTGGAGTTGATGAAGCCTTACAGGTTGTCAAAAAGCTCTCCTTAAAAAGTTATGAAGGCGGATATAAAGTGATGCTTATCTGGATGGCAGATAAAATGAACAATGCTGCTTCAAATAAGTTATTGAAGTTAATTGAAGAGCCTCCTGAGAAAACTATCTTCATTCTGATTACAGAAAATGAAGAGCAACTTTTGCAAACAATCCGTTCCCGTTGTCAAGTGGTACATTTTCCTGCATTGGGAGAAGAAGTGATTAAGGAAGCTTTACTTTCCTTATCTGAAGCCGGGGAAAACGAAATAACGAAAATCGCACATCAGGCTGAGGGCGATTATAATAAAGCGCTTCACTTATTGCATCACGATGGCGGGGATGATCAGTTTGAAGAATGGTTCATTCAATGGATTCGAACTGCTTTTAGAGCAAAAGGAAATAAATCTGCTGTCAATGATCTGATAGTTTGGAGTGAATCTATCGCCGGAGCAGGAAGAGAAACTCAAAAGAAGTTTTTGAAGTATTGTATTGATTTCTTTAGACAGGCAATGCTACTTAATTATGGCGCGCAGGAGCTGGTGTTTCTTGAACCCAATACGCCCGGATTTGATCTTGCAAAGTTTGCTCCTTTTGTACATGGTGCCAATATTATGGATATTACTAACGAACTGCAAGATGCTATGTTTCATATAGAGCGTAATGGAAATGCCAAAATTATATTAACCGATCTCTCCATACAGCTCACACGTTTGCTGCATCGCAAATCTCAATAATAATCCATATCCTAATGAAAAATTTTCTTACTCACCTTGTGCCTATAACTATACTGGCATTTTTATTTATAACCTTTTTACAATCTGCGTTAGACAAAGTCTTCGATTTCAAAGGTAATACCACGTGGCTGAAGCAACATTTTGAAAATACCATACTTGCAAAACAGGTGCCTTTATTGTTAGGTATTATATTAGTCTTAGAATTTATTGCGGCTGTAGGTTGTATCCTGGGTGTTACATTTTTGATATTTTCCGGAGAGACGTATGTGGCGACGTTCGCTATGTTTATCTCTTGTATTACCCTGCTTGCCCTTTTATTTGGTCAACGGGTGGCAAAAGATTATCCGGGTGCCTTAACCATTACCTGCTATTTCTTGGTGGCCATTTTCGGTTTGTATGTGGTAAACGGCTAGTGATGCATTAGACTAAAGCGTTTTTCTCGACTGGTCAACTGCGCTCGAACCACAGAAATCCAGGGGCTAGTTTGATTAATATCATAAAAAGATTTAGATTTCGATTCCGCTCGACCTTACCGGAGACAAAAGTATTTTCTTACACTATCATTCAAAAAATAAACCCTTTGCTGTACAGCAAAGGGTTCAAAATTTAAGTTGTGGTTAATAGATTTAATAGGTACATCCACATTTACTTTGACGACATCCAAAATCAAACCCTAACGTGATCATGTGTGACCCTGCTGCCGTACTTGGCTGTAAAACCTCATTCACGTTAATTTGATACGCATAGGCTACGTAGAAATTAAATTTCTTTATTCCCACCATAGGAGAAACCGAAAGCGGCTTAAAACTCTGATCTACGAGCGAACGGATACTTAATCCAGCCCAATAGTAATCTGTATCGTGCATTTTTCGCACTTTGAGATTCAAATCAGCCGTACTACGTCCATCTCCAGCAAAATTCTGGTATAAAACCGAAGGTTCGATCTCTATATTACTAAATCGGTGAAAAAATGTATAGCCGGTATACATATAATAATTCTGTATCGTAGAAGGTTCTGTAGGATTAAAATCATCTATTTCCTTCTGTAACAAGTTTACCGCATTCCCACTAAAGAAAAACCGACCAAAACGATATAAGAAACCAATATCAAAGTTGGAATTGTTTACGGTTACATCTGCAAGTCCGGGATTCATAGGTTCATCCGGGTTTCCATTATTAAACTCGTTAGCATCAATACCAAACTGTGTAAACTTATAACTTAACCCAAAAGAAAGATACATATTATCATACTCGCTCAGCGTTAAGTGATGCGCAAAAGAAAGTTGTACTCCTTTTTGCGTTGTAAACCCATTTTGGTCATTAAACAGAATAGCACCAATACCTGAGCGGTCTGAGATTCTTCCATCAAAAGATAAGGACTGTGTGCCCGGAGAATCCTCGATACTCACCCATTGCTCAAAACCAGAGGCGCGCACCTGCCAGCAATCTCCTATCCCTGCGTAGGCAGAGGATATGAGATATGGATTATCGGCAAGGTATTGATTCTGCACCGGTGCTGAAAATTCTTGTGCGTAGGATAAACATCCCAGAAACAACCCTATTATTAAACTACATTTTTTCATCTACACTTAAAATTATTGACCGATGGGGGCTTGAAACAACAATCGGTTGTATGATCAATTCTTTTTCTAACGTTTTATTTTACTTCATATTATCGATATAGGGTAAAGTGACCTGTAAATTGTCTGTCATCTACATCATTTAGGATAATGGTGTACCAGTAATCACCTGATGGTAACTCTTTGCCTTGGTAGATACCATCCCATCCTTCTTCATCTCCATTAAACTCACCTAATAGACGGCCATATCGGTCAAACACTTTAACCTCCATGTTCTCAAAATAGAATGGTTCATCATTTCCATTCGATGTGATCTGACCAGGATACCAGTAATCATCTGTACCATCACCATTTGGCGTAAAGTAATTCGGGATACGGATATTAATGTATATAAGTTCATGAATTGCTGAAACCTCACATCCACTTGCGTCCACAACTCGAATCAGGTACAGTCCGCTTTTACGAATTGCAAAGATATCAGAAGTTAATTCTCTTTCTTCACCTTCGAATGTTACATAGTATGTATACTCACCAACACCGCCTTCAACCTGAATACTATATTCATTAGGATCTTCCGGATTGTTAGTCATTTGAGGAACAGGAACAGTTAATGGCACATATTCGTCTACGCGCACTGTATCAATAATTTGTGTACACAGTCCACTTTCCATTACCGCTTCATATTGACCCGGCTCCACTACAAATCGTCCTGTAGTGTTTTGATTTGAGCTAGGGTTCGGTGTTCCATTGATCCCGTTCAAGGTGTAAATAATATTCACATCTTGAAGAACTTCAGGAATGTTGAATTGAATAAAGTGACTTTCTTCACTAACTAATACCGTTTGATTATCCTCTCCAATTTGATAAACAGGACATTCTAAGCCTTGCTCCATGGTTGCAGTAAGTGCAACACCTTCAGGAATGAACACAGGTAATTCAATACGACATCCATTGGCATCTCTAACAAAAATCGTTAAGGCGCCTCCTGGTAAGTTATCAAATATCAACTGACCTGCAACAAAATCTGCGTCGTTATTGGTGATATTAGTTTCATACGGTGCAGTACCTCCGGTAATTTCGATCGTTACGCCACCATCATTTTCGTCAGCACATGTTTCTGGTGTAATTGCACCTAGCACAGCTACCTGTAAAGGATTAGGCTCGATTATCGTACGTTGCTCTATTAAGCTACATCCATTAGCATCTTGAATATATACATCGTATACTCCCGGTCCTAGATCTGAGAAAGTATGCTCGTTAGGTAGACCATCCGATGCATCATTTAAGAATCTGCCAGCGTCTGTGCTAATAGCAAAGGAATATGGTGCAGTACCTGTACCAGGCGTTACTTCGATTCTTATCTGTCCATCATCTTCTCCATTACATAACACATCTGTTTCGGTTACACTTGCTACTAATTGAGTTGGTGTAGCTACAGTAAAGGTAGCTCTCGCTACACAAGCTCTAGCAGTCCTTACAATATATTCATAATTACCTGCTGGAAGATCCGTAAACAGACTTTGAGATTGTATTCCTGAAACTGGTCCCACTAATTCAAATGTGTAATCTCCAAACCCTCCAGTTACTGAAGCGTTTATTCTTGCTGATGCCTCACCAAAACAATTTACACTTTCTGAGAATCTAGTATCCAGGACTAAAGTGATGTATTCAATTGGTGCCACCACTACAGCATTAGAGCGTTGCGACTCACAACCATTAGCATCCTCCACATAGAATTGATACGAACCTTCTGGCAATGTGAAGTTTCCGTTTGCCTGAGAGGTCGTTATACCTGCCTGATCAACTACATAGTAGGTTGTTATTCCTCCACCGGCACTTGTTGTACCCGAAACATTAAATGTACCCCTACTATCTCCACAATTTAGCAATGGTCCAGAAGTTACATTAACGGTTACCTCTGCCGGCTCTGCTAACGTAGCTGTTTCTGTAGCTACACAACCGATTTCATCATAGGCTGTGATTGTATATACTACATTTGGACGTAAATTTTCAAAAGTATTTGAGGTCTGAGGTGCACTTTCAGTACCACCACCTGCTCTGATCGAATATCTAAACGGTCCGTTAGATCCTGTAGCTGTAGCTACAATTTGCCCATCCACTGATCCGAAACAAGATACATCTGTTGAAGTAAGTGTTACCACGACATCATTTGCAGGTGCAGCTATTGTCACTGTTTCTACATCAGTACAACTAAACGTACCATTGTCATCAGTTGCTGTCACGGTGTAGGTCCCTGCCGGTAAACCTTCAAACCTACCTGAAGTATTATCAGGTAACGGTGCGCCACCAATACTATACGTTACTGTTCCTTGTGCTCCTGTTACGGTAGCTTGGAAACCTCCATTTGATGCAGGGTCACAGTATTCTTGTAAGTTTATCGGTATAATAGTTAAATCCAGTGGTGCCAACGGACCATTAATTTGTACACTATTCGAAACTTCTACACAGAAAGGATCTACTGTTTCAGTAATTTCAACAGTATAGCTTCCTAAGGAGAAGGTCGATGGCAATACATATGGATTAACTGCGGTGTCACCGGTTCCCGTAGCAACTACAGTACTCGATGCATCTAATACACGATAGCTATACGCTCCTGTGTATCCAGTAATAGAAATATTAATCGTTCCATCTGCATCACCGAAACAAGTTTCTGGTGTTTCCTGAGCAGCAACAATTTCAATAGTATTGAATTGAGCTACTGTGTAGGCTATCGGAATCGTACATGTTGTTGTTTGATCCGTTATTGTGAAGTTATATGTACCTACAGCCGGTAAATTAAACGTAGCGCTCGTTGTAGGGCCAGTTGCTGTAATCGTTTGTGAAGCTACAACAGCAGGACCATTGGTTACTTCGAACAAGAAGTCTCCACTCGGTGTACCACCATCAATAGCAACGGTTACAACTTCCGGATCCGGATTACAATTAATTCGAGTTACCAATGTAGCTGTTGGGTTTGTCATAATCGGGAACGGATTCACCGTTTCAGAAACTGCAAAGGCACATCCCTTGCTATCTTCAATAGTGAAGTTATAGGTACCGTCAACGTCGGCATCAACCACATGCTGTGCTCCACTAACTACGATATTGGTAAACGTTCCTGTAGGTCCGTTATATGAAATACGATACGGTGCATTACCTCCGGTGATATCAATCGTAATATCAGGGAAGTTATCATTGTTAGACGCATCACACGTATAGTTAGACTGCGAAGTCGTGGCATCCAGAACTGCTGGTTCTACAACTACTATATCCACCGGTGCATTTGCACAACCTCTTCCTGAGGTTACAACCATCTGATACGTACCCGCAGCAAAGAGTCCTGTAAAAGTAGGACTTGCTTGTGGTCCTGCGATTAATGTTACACCTTGGTATATCTCATAAGAGTATGGCGTATCATCATCGGTAGTTGGGTCTAAAATAACTGTAATGGATCCGTCACTACCTCCAAAACAAGATACATCTTCTGAGGTTCCTGTTACTATAGGATCTAAAGGTACAGAACGTGATACATTCACAGTTGCTGTACAACCAGGTGCCGGTCCAATTGCAGAATCAATAACTTCAACTCTGTAATCTCCCGCAGCAATGCCAGGGAAAATATTAGAAGCTTGTGGTCCCGCTACAATAGCATTTGTCCCATTATCGACCAAGGTAAAACTAAAGTTTCCTGGGTTAGTGCTATAATCTGAACCACCGGTAACACTTGTTACAGTAATTTCACCATCTGCATTACGACATGTTGGTTCTGTTGTAAAATCAGCTACAACTAGTACCTCTTCATACACCGTAATAGTTTCCTGATTTGATGGACAGCCATTGGCATCGTACACTGTTACCTGATAAGTTCCCGCTGCAGTTACTGTGAACTGATGCGTGTTGTTATCAACATTACCTACAACAGCTACCCCACTATCTAATTGATATGTTAACGTACCAAAACCGGTAGCAGTAACTGTAAAGGTGTAGTTGTTGTCAAATGTACAAGGATCATCTACAAATTGTGGAAGCGGAGCATTCAATATCGGATTTGGTGTTACATCCGGGATCGTAATGGCAACACGCTCCACACAGTTATTGGCATCGCGTACAAAAATTACCCAATCCAAACTTGTAGCCGGATCCAAATCAAAAGTATTCGTCTCTGGATACGTAGCCGGATCCGGTTGTGGCAATACACCTGCCGCATAATTGAAACTATAAGGTCCTACCCCGCCAACAGCGTCCATAACAACATGGGAAACTAAGTCCGTACAGTTTGGTGTTGTTGCACTTGACAACGACAGTGCCAAAGGTGTAGGTTGTGTAATGGTTACAACATTAGAAACTTCATCACAGAATGGAGTATCTAAAGCTTCAACATTTACTGTAAAAGTTCCGCTTGGTAACCCAGATATCAATAAAGGATTAGCCAGAGCAGTATCTCCTGAACCTGTCGCCTCTACAGTGCTTGTTGTTGTATTTGTTACTATATAATTATAGGTACCCGTATACCCGGTAATTTCTAAATTAATCTCTCCCGTAGTATCTCCTGCACATAGTACTGAAGTTACCTCGGTAGCAATAGCATCTATGGTATCGTAAGGTGCTACTACATAAGGAGCTGTATCTATCGTACATCCTGTTTGTAAATCTGTAATCCTAAAGGTATAACTACCCGGAGCAGCCAAATCAAATGTAGCACTACTTGTAGTTCCAGAAGCATCCTCTGCAACCACCTGTGTAGCCGTACCCATTGGAAGTAAATCAAACTGGTATCCTGAAGTGTTTCCTAAAACTCTATCTATAGAAACAATAACACCCTCAGGATTATCACATGAAATCACTCCGCCATTGATTGCAGTAGCATCTCTGGTAACTAAAGGATTGTTCATAATCGGGAACGGATTCACCGTTTCAGAAACTGCAAAGGTACATCCCTTGCTATCTTCAATAGTGAAGTTATATGTACCATCAACGTCGGCATCAACCACATGCTGTGCTCCACTAACTACGATATTGGTAAACGTTCCTGTAGGTCCGTTATAGGAAATACGGTATGGTGCATTACCTCCGGTGATATCAATCGTAATATCAGGGAAGTTATCATTGTTTGACGCATCACACGTATAATTAGACTGTGAAGTCGTGGCATCCAGCACTGCAGGTGTACCTACAGTAATAGCTACCGGTGTGTTTGCACAGCTTTTACTTGATGTGACAACCATTTCATAAGTACCAGCTACTAATCCTGTAAACACCGGACTTGCTTGTGGACCTGCAATCAAGGTTGCACCTTGATATAATTCATAAGCATATGGTGTATCATCATCAGTAGATGGATCTAGAGCAACCGTAATTGTTCCATCACTAGCTCCAAAACAAGATACAGGCTCTGAAGTTCCTGTTACAATAGGATCTTCAAATCTCGGTACTGTAATATCAAAGGTATCTGTACATCCTGGTGCTGGACCAATCGCTGAATCTGTAACTTCAACGCGATAATCCCCATTAGGTACATTTCCAAATGTTACTTCATTAGCTCCCGGACCGGCAACTTGCGTAACACCTACCAGTGTCACTCCTGTGCCCACATCAATAAGATCAAATGTCCAGTTTGCTGCGCTCGCAGAACCTCCTGTTACTGTTGCAACTACTGTTCCATCTGCAGCTCTACAGGTTGGATCAGTAAAGGTTGCTGTGACTATCAACTCTGGATACACCGTAATAGTTTCCTGATTTGATGGACAGCCATTGGCATCGTACACTGTTACCTGATAAGTTCCCGCTGCAGTTACTGTGAACTGATGCGTGTTGTTATCAACATTACCTACAACAGCTACCCCACTATCTAATTGATATGTTAACGTACCAAAACCGGTAGCAGTAACTGTAAAGGTGTAGTTGTTGTCAAATGTACAAGGATCATCTACAAATTGTGGAAGCGGAGCATTCAATATCGGATTTGGTGTTACATCCGGGATCGTAATGGCAACACGCTCCACACAGTTATTGGCATCGCGTACAAAAATTACCCAATCCAAACTTGTAGCCGGATCCAAATCAAAAGTATTCGTCTCTGGATACGTAGCCGGATCCGGTTGTGGCAATACACCTGCCGCATAATTGAAACTATAAGGTCCTACCCCGCCAACAGCGTCCATAACAACATGGGAAACTAAGTCCGTACAGTTTGGTGTTGTTGCACTTGACAACGACAGTGCCAAAGGTGTAGGTTGTGTAATGGTTACAACATTAGAAACTTCATCACAGAATGGAGTATCTAAAGCTTCAACATTTACTGTAAAAGTTCCGCTTGGTAACCCAGATATCAATAAAGGATTAGCCAGAGCAGTATCTCCTGAACCTGTCGCCTCTACAGTGCTTGTTGTTGTATTTGTTACTATATAATTATAGGTACCCGTATACCCGGTAATTTCTAAATTAATCTCTCCCGTAGTATCTCCTGCACATAGTACTGAAGTTACCTCGGTAGCAATAGCATCTATGGTATCGTAAGGTGCTACTACATAAGGAGCTGTATCTATCGTACATCCTGTTTGTAAATCTGTAATCCTAAAGGTATAACTACCCGGAGCAGCCAAATCAAATGTAGCACTACTTGTAGTTCCAGAAGCATCCTCTGCAACCACCTGTGTAGCCGTACCCATTGGAAGTAAATCAAACTGGTATCCTGAAGTGTTTCCTAAAACTCTATCTATAGAAACAATAACACCCTCAGGATTATCACATGAAATCACTCCGCCATTGATTGCAGTAGCATCTCTGGTAACTAAAGGATTGTTCATAATCGGGAACGGATTCACCGTTTCAGTTGGTAATACAACCGGACATCCATTACTATCATTTACAGTGATATCATAATTCCCTGCCTGATCGGCATCAATTACGTACTGTACTCCGGCAGTAGTGCCATCTGCATCAGTAACTGTTTGATTGGTAACGGTGATCGCCGGGGTAGTATACGATATCGTATACGGAGGCGTACCATTTTCAATGGTCACTGTAATATCAGGATAAATTTCGCTGTTATCTGCAGCACAGTTATAAGCTGTTTGTGATGCTGTTGCTGTCACTTGTGTAGGTGTTCCTACTATTATATCAACCGGCGCATTTGCACAGCCTCTTCCTGAGGTCACAACCATCTGATAAGTACCCGCCGCAAACAATCCTGTAAACACCGGACTCGCTTGTGGACCTGCGATCAAGGTAGCTCCTTGATATATTTCATAAGCATATGGCGTGTCACCATCGGTAGTTGGATCTAGAACAACCGTAATTGATCCATCACTAGCTCCAAAACAAGATACATCTTCTGAGGTTCCTGTGACAATAGGATCTAAAGGTACCGTACGAGATACATTTACAGTTGCTGTACAACCCGGTGCAGGTGCGATTGCAGAATCTAGAACTTCAACTCTGTAATCTCCCGCAGCAATGCCAGGGAAAATATTAGAAGCTTGTGGTCCCGCTATAATAGCATTTGTCCCGTTGTCAACCAATGTAAAACTAAAGTTCCCTGGATTAGCTAGATAATTCGAACCACCCGTAACACTCGTTACAGTAATTTCACCATCTGCATTACGACACGTAGGCTCTATTGTAAAATCAGCATCAACTAAAACTTCTTCGTATACTGTGATACTTCCTGTATCTACACATCCATTGGCGTCTCTAACAAAGTAATTGTATACTCCAGGATTATTCACCGTATACGTAAACGATCTGTCATTAGGAGTGTCTACTACATATACTGGTGCATCTGCTGTTCCACTATCTCCATCATCAATACCATATTCCAATTGACCTATACCATCTGATACCGTTACAGTGAACGTATAATTATTATCAAAGGTACATGCGTCATCAACAAATACAGGTGTAGGTAAATTAAATGTTGGACCAGGAATATCATTTATTGTTCTAGTTACTGGCCCTGCAACGCAACCATTTGCGTCCTGTACATATATATCATAGGTTCCAGCTGGTAAATCTAATGTTCCGTCTGCATCAGTGAATGGTCCTGTCGGAGTTTGTCCATAATTATAGGGTCCTGTACCACCTCTTCCAATCACCGTAATCTGTCCAGGTCTTGGTGTACCGCCAATATCACAAAGGGCGTCAGAAAGACTCACAAAGTCTAAAGATAATACTGATGGCTGTCCTATAACAAATTCATATACCTGAGTACATAATGGAGCTGTTGGGTTAGCAACGGTTACATAATAGTTGCCAACAGCAATACCAGAGATTGTTAAGGTATAAGGAGCAACCGCCGTGGCAGTAGATCCTCCATAAGCTACAATTTCGTTACCGTTTGTATTATCATATACTTTCCATTCTAAATTTGAGCCTACAAAATTATCTACAATAACCCGTAATTCTCCATTCGCATCACCATTACAGCGAACATCTTGCAAGTTATCTAGTACAATTGTTGGTGCCGCAGGAGAGTCAACTGGTGCCAACGTTTCACGGTATATACAGCCACCTGCATCTCTTACCTCTATAATATATGGCACATTAAACTCTAGTCCAGTGTATTGGTGCATATTCCCGCCAGTTGGAGGTACTACATTTGGGACGAAAGGTGCCGGAGGTGGAGTTCCTAAACCGTTGGTAAGAGCAAATGATCCATATACGGGATGGCCAAGAATTCTTATCTCGTAATCTCTTGAACCATTATCAATTGCAATATCATAGGTTACTCCGGTGGTACAATCTCCCGTTCCGGAAACAATGATATCTAAATCATCCGGAGGAGATGCTATTGTAACAGAAGTTGTGGTATATAAACAACCATTTACATCAGTTATAGTAACATAGTATGTTCCAAAGTCTAATTCACTAAAAGTAAAATTATCAGCATTAGGAGTTACTGTATTTCCCGTTGTAAGCAATGGATCTGTTACTAGAGTTCCATCAGAATTATATAATCTGTATGTATAATTATTTCCTGTAACCGTTCCTCCAGTAACGTTTTCTACAATCACGGTACCGTATGTTGATACCCCTCCACTACATTGAACCGGAGTGGAACGAATATCACCAGTAATAGCGTTAGGTTCAGTGATTGTTACTGTTCCTGTGAGTGTACACAACTTAGCGTCTCTAACTACATAATTATATACACCCGCTGTCAGACCTGAATAAGTGGTTTGTGAACTGAATGTTGTTCCTCCATCAATACTCGTCTCGTAAGGTGGTGTTCCCGGACCAAAATTACTGAATGAAATAATTCCCGTAGCGTCACCATTACAAGAAATATTAGTTGGTGTTATGGTAGCTGTTGGTGCCGGATTATCAGTCACTGTAATTACTGTTGAATCCGCAGTACATCCTTCACTATCCGTTACTCTAAATTCATAGTTCCCGGCTACACCCGTTGTAAACGGTGAAGTAGTTGCTGTATATGTAGTTCCTCCATCAGAGCTCACTTCAATAGTTCTAGCTCCGTTACCGTCAGCAGTCGTTACATCAATCACTGCATCAGGACTTGCACTACAATCTAAGTCCTTCGTTAAGGACGCCACTATTCTAACTTGTGGGGCAATTGTAAATGTTGTTGTAGCTGTCGTACAATTGGTATCTGTGTTAGTAACGGTTACATCATAAGTTCCCGGTGTTAAACTAGGAATCTCAAAGGTATTGGCAGGTGCAGGTCCCGGTAAAAACGTAACTGCTACGTCTGCTCCCCCATTTAAACTATACGTAAACGGACCTAAAGGTGCCGCTACTCCCGGAGTAATCGTAATCCATTGACTCGCCTGATCTGTCGTATCATAACATGCATCACCGCCTGAAACAGCAGCAATAGTTGGCGCTGCCTTAGTTCCAACTGTGATTGGAACGCCTACCGGCGTCTCACAAGCCGTTGGTAAGCTTGCATCACGCACAAAAACCGTATAATCTCCTGCAGCAAGTGCCGCAAAGAAACTTGAGGATTGATAGCCTCTTATAATTGTAACACCTGCACTATCTCTTAATTCATATTGTAAAGATCCACGTCCGCCGGATGCTGTAGCAATAACGGCTCCTGTTGAATCACCACAATTAGCTTCAGCACTCGTTGCAGAAACTGTGATGACCGCAGGCTCTGTGATTGTAACCGTATCTGTATTGGTACAGTTGGTGGTGGTATCCGTAACTTCTACCGTATAGGTATCGGCTCCCAAGCCTGTAATTGGTGTTGGGGTAGTTGCAATCGGTCCTCCTGAAGCAACAACAACTGCCGCTCCATTGGTAACTGTATAGGTATAATTATGTGTACCTAAATTGGTAACATTAAATGATAAAGCTCCATCTGTATCTCCGTTACAGGTAGGCTCTGCAGTAACACTTGCATTGACTACAATTTGATCGATAGGATCAACCGTATACGTCTCAGAATACACACAGCCATCTGTAGTAGTTCGTGACTCAAAGGTATAAGTCCCTGCAGTTAATGTATAAATGTTTGTCGCTGCAAATGTAGTTGCGTCTCCTGCAGGAGCAGCTATTCTATATTCAAATGAAGAAGCGCCATTAGTTCCCGTAGCGGTTAATGTTACATCTGTTGTAAGTGCCGGACATTGCATTTGTGTTTGTACAAAAGCGATATCTGTAACCTCTTGTAAGGGATCGATTGTTAAATCTCCCAAGTTTACAGGACATGCACTCGTATTGGTATCTCTAATATATAAAGTATATGTACCATCAGTAAGGTTATCAAAGACTCCTGTAACATTTGTGTAATCTACCCCATCAATACTATATTCATATGAGCCATTTCCGTTTGCAGGGTTAGTAACACTTATTTGACCAAATGTAATACCTGTACCTGCTGCATCACAACTATAATCTCTTGTAATCGCAATATCAGCTGTTAGTGCTGGGGGTGAAGCAATCGTTGCATTTACCGTTACTGAACATCCATACTGATCGCTAACCTCAATGCTATGCGCACCAATAGCTACTCCAGTAAAGGTGTTGCTTGTCGCTGCAACTGGTCCAACACTTGTCGTGCCATCCAATACATAGGTAAAGGGACCTGAACCTGCAGTAGCTGTAACCAAAATAGAACCTGTGCCTCCCGGACATGTAGGATCTGTCGGGGTTGCTGTAGCTGTAACCGGAGTATACGGTGCCACAACTATAGGGGCAGAAGTTGCTACACAACTTTCTCCATCCGTTACTCTAATTTCATAGGTTCCTGCAACATTGGTTGCATAAGGAGAGCCACCCGCATAAGCTGCATCAATAACAGCTCCATCACGTAGAATAGCAATTACATTACTACCGTTTCCTCCTGTAGTACTAAAAGTAATCGTAGCGTCCTCGGTAGGAGCACATGTGATTTCTTTGGTCAAAGCCGCCGTAATAGTAAGTTCTGGCTGAATAGTAAAACTCAACGGTGCAGAACTACAAGTACTTGCCGTATTTTGAACCGTTACTGTATAGGTACCCGGTGTTAAATTTGGAATCTCAAAAGAATCTGCTGGTAAGCCTGCAGGCGTTGTAAAATCAACAGCCTGAGGAGCTCCGCCGTTTAAACTATAAGTGAACGGACCTGTGGGCGTAGTTCCCGGAGTAATCGTAATCCATTGACTCGCCTGATCTGTCGTGTCATAACATGCATCACCGCCTGCAATTGCAGTTAATACCGGTAATTGTGTCTGATCAATAACAACGGTCTGACTTGGCGTCTCACAAGCTGTAGTCGGATCATTCGTATCCCGTACAAAAACAGTATAAGTACCCGGTGCTAAATTAGCAAATGTATTGTTGTTTTGGTAAGCTACTATAGCCGGTAAGGTTTCTGCAGCATCTCTTAATTCATACTGATATCCACCTCTACCACCCGTAGCAGTAACTGTTATGGATCCCGTATTGTTCCCGCAATCTGCAGCGTCTGTCGTAAAGGTAAACCCTAATACCGCAGGCTCTGTGATAACAACTGTATCTGTATTGGAACAGTTGGTGGTGGTATCCGTAACTTCTACCGTATAGGTATCTGCTCCCAAGCCTGTAATTGGTGTTGGGGTAGTTGCAATCGGTCCTCCTGAAGCAACAACAACTGCCGCTCCATTGGTAACTGTATAGGTATAATTATGTGTACCTAAATTGGTAACATTAAATGATAAAGCTCCATCTGTATCTCCGTTACAGGTAGGCTCTGCAGTAACACTTGCATTGACTACAATTTGATCGATAGGATCAACCGTATACGTCTCAGAATACACACAGCCATCTGTAGTAGTTCGTGACTCAAAGGTATAAGTCCCTGCAGTTAATGTATAAATGTTTGTCGCTGCAAATGTAGTTGCGTCTCCTGCAGGAGCAGCTATTCTATATTCAAATGAAGAAGCGCCATTAGTTCCCGTAGCGGTTAATGTTACATCTGTTGTAAGTGCCGGACATTGCATTTGTGTTTGTACAAAAGCGATATCTGTAACCTCTTGTAAGGGATCGATTGTTAAATCTCCCAAGTTTACAGGACATGCACTCGTATTGGTATCTCTAATATATAAAGTATATGTACCATCAGTAAGGTTATCAAAGACTCCTGTAACATTTGTGTAATCTACCCCATCAATACTATATTCATATGAGCCATTTCCGTTTGCAGGGTTAGTAACACTTATTTGACCAAATGTAATACCTGTACCTGCTGCATCACAACTATAATCTCTTGTAATCGCAATATCAGCTGTTAGTGCTGGGGGTGAAGCAATCGTTGCATTTACCGTTACTGAACATCCATACTGATCGCTAACCTCAATGCTATGCGCACCAATAGCTACTCCAGTAAAGGTGTTGCTTGTCGCTGCAACTGGTCCAACACTTGTCGTGCCATCCAATACATAGGTAAAGGGACCTGAACCTGCAGTAGCTGTAACCAAAATAGAACCTGTGCCTCCCGGACATGTAGGATCTGTCGGGGTTGCTGTAGCTGTAACCGGAGTATACGGTGCCACAACTATAGGGGCAGAAGTTGCTACACAACTTTCTCCATCCGTTACTCTAATTTCATAGGTTCCTGCAACATTGGTTGCATAAGGAGAGCCACCCGCATAAGCTGCATCAATAACAGCTCCATCACGTAGAATAGCAATTACATTACTACCGTTTCCTCCTGTAGTACTAAAAGTAATCGTAGCGTCCTCGGTAGGAGCACATGTGATTTCTTTGGTCAAAGCCGCCGTAATAGTAAGTTCTGGCTGAATAGTAAAACTCAACGGTGCAGAACTACAAGTACTTGCCGTATTTTGAACCGTTACTGTATAGGTACCCGGTGTTAAATTTGGAATCTCAAAAGAATCTGCTGGTAAGCCTGCAGGCGTTGTAAAATCAACAGCCTGAGGAGCTCCGCCGTTTAAACTATAAGTGAACGGACCTGTGGGCGTAGTTCCCGGAGTAATCGTAATCCATTGACTCGCCTGATCTGTCGTGTCATAACATGCATCACCGCCTGCAATTGCAGTTAATACCGGTAATTGTGTCTGATCAATAACAACGGTCTGACTTGGCGTCTCACAAGCTGTAGTCGGATCATTCGTATCCCGTACAAAAACAGTATAAGTACCCGGTGCTAAATTAGCAAATGTATTGTTGTTTTGGTAAGCTACTATAGCCGGTAAGGTTTCTGCAGCATCTCTTAATTCATACTGATATCCACCTCTACCACCCGTAGCAGTAACTGTTATAGATCCCGTATTGTTCCCGCAATCTGCAGCGTCTGTCGTAAAGGTAAATCCTAATACCGCAGGCTCTGTGATAACAACTGTATCTGTATTGGAACAGTTGGTTACTTCATCTCTCACCAAAATAGTATATGTTCCTGCTCCAAGACCTGTAATCGATATTGGAGTAGTATTCTGTGCTGTAACCGTTGTAGGTGTAGCAATCGTACCTCCTGAAACCGTATACTCATAGGTATTTGTCGTAAGGTTAATATTGCTTACCGTAAAACTCAAAGCACCATCCACATCTCCATTACAGGTTGGTTCTGCGGTAGCCGATCCATTAACCGTAATATTATCGATAGGATTTATGGTAACCGTATCTGAGTACACACATCCATCTGTAGTAGTTCTTGCTTCAAAAGTATACGTACCTACAGCTAATGTATATGTATCTGTTACTGCAAATGTAGTTGCATCTCCTGCCGGAGCAGCTATTCTATATTCGAATGAAGAAGCCCCATTAGTTCCTGTTGCAGACACGGTAACTGTAGACGTTAAAGCCGGACATTGTATAGCTGTTTGTGTGAAGCTCAAACTACTTACTTCTTGTAACGGGTTAACAACCATAGGTGTAGAAGCCACAGGACAAGCGACAGTACTTGCATCACGTGCATACACGGTATACGTGCCATCGGTTAAACCGGTAAATTCTCCCGTAGTATTGGAGTAATCTACGCCGTCGATACTATAAGAGTACCCTGCACCAAGTAATGGAGCAACCGTAATAGTAGCTGTTTGAACCCCTGTTCCGGCAGCATCACAACGATATTCCTGCGTAATACTAGCAGTCAAGGTTGCAGCCGTGGCATCTGTAATTGAAAAATCAGGTGTAGAATCGACAGGACAAATAGTCGGTGGTGTCGTTCCCGGAGGTGTTGTATTTTCATGTGATACTCTTGCCAAATAAAAATCACCGGCAGGAATATTGGTAAAGGTTATATCTCTTAGCGGACTCGTAATTAAATCAACCTGTGTAGGTACGGTATCCGTAGCATTTGCACGTTGTAAGAGTTCATATGTATAGGTTCTACCAGAAACTGCCGGAGAAACCTCAACTCTAACTTGTCCGCCATCACCAGGACATGTAGGACTGGTAACAGTAACGTTGTCAATTACTATAGGCTGATAAGGTTCAATATTAGTTATAGACGCTTCTATGATACAGGCAGGTACACCAGCTGCTACATTTTCGTCACTAACATAAAACGTATAGGTTGCCGTTGGATCAACAGGCATTGGTAATTCAAATTGGTTATTTGTCGTAAAATTACCAGTACCATCATCATATAAATAATTACCTGACCCTGCTAAAACATTTACTTCAACTATCGCTCCAGTCTCACATGTTTCTGGCGCGACTAGCACTACCTCTGCTCTAAAATCCGGAGCGGGGTTTATAGTAACAGTTGCATTATAAATACAATTTGGTGCTTGATTTGGTCTGTTCGAAATTACTTCAACAGTATACGTATCCGGCTGTAGACCATTTTGCGTGTAATTTCCATTATTTGCTCCAGAGTTTGGAATAACAATAGGAGTTGCTAAACTAGGTGCGTTAATAGTATATTCATACTCTGGTGAACCACCTGTTACTGCAATAATAATAGTACCAAAACCTGTTCCATTTGTATCGTTAATACATGATGGATCATAAGCTGTAACACTATATGTTGGACTAATTTCAGGAACATTAATTGTTGCTGTATACTCACATCCTCCTGGAAACGTAGTATCAACACCATATACAGTCACATCACCAGGCATTGTAATTGCAAATACACCTGTAGTATTTGTATAAGGCCCTCCCGGAGTTAAACTAAAAGCATAGTCACTACTCGGCACATTAGTTACCGTTACACTACCGTCATTACCACACTCGATTGGTGTCATATCCAATAGCGGTTGGTAATCGTTCTTAAAAACGCTGAAGTAGAATGGTATGAAACATCCTCCATCAAACTCTGCAAGAATTCTATAATCACCCGCTGTACCAACCGTAAAACTTGACACGTTTCCGCCTGGCTCTTCTACCCAATTGGCATTTGTACAATTTCCAGATGTCAATGAACATGGATCATTAGGATCAGCTACACAAGTGCCACTCGGCGCTAAACGCTGCCAAGAAATACTTCTAAAACCACTGGAAGAAAAGTTAGATTCTAAAAGCATAGTTTGACTACCACATAAAGAAATTTGCGGGATATCAATTCCGCTACATCTCTCGGTAGTCACAGTAGTACCATTTACATAATTCAGCACCGGATTCGTAATATCACTAAAACTTTGTACCTGATATTCTTCCGTTAGAGACATACACGTTCCATCAGATGGATCTGTATCTTCTTTTACAACAGAATAGGTTCCTGTTTGAGGCACTGGAACGTTTAAAAAATTGACTGTTGTAACAATAGGTGGCGAAATACCAGGTCCAGACCAAGTATATCGGTCATATCCTCCACCAGCTTCTAATCGTAAATCAGAAGTACACGCCAACACATTCTTGCTACATGCCGGAACATTGGCTAAGAAATTTGTTGCTTCCCCATCTGTATTACCACAAGCACCAATGACACTACTACTGTTATTAGTTCGTGTAGCCCCTGAAATAGCTCCCGTAAATGTAGCTAATGCAGAGTTCTGTATTGTGTTGGAACAAGCATCCCTCAAATCCTCGCAACTATTTACCAAGCGCGCTCTAAAACGTATATGAATGGGCAAATCCCCGGGTAATCCATTAATACCCGCCTCTACTAAATCAGCAGGAATATTAAAATCAACGATTCCCGGTGAAGGAAATGTATACGTAACACCTGGAGGTAACGTAGCATCCTGTACTCCAACTAAATCTGTATTAGCAGGAAGGATATCACGTACTACTACAGAACCATCCACCAAATTTTCATTACCTACATTCTGTATTTCGAGATCATAGAACAATTCATCGCCAAGTTCTACACTAGAATTGGTGATATCTGTAGTACCGTCGGTAGCATAAACTCTCTTTATTACTTGTAGCTCAGGTTCGATAATATCCACCGCAAATGTATTCAAAAACACACGATAGGTATCCCCCCCTGTTGTCAATCTAAAAGTTGCACTCGTCTGATTATTTCCTATCAGAGAATTACCCGCATTTGGTAAGTCAAATAAATCAATATCAAAACCTAAAGTGTTTTCTGAATTTGGATTTCGGTTGGTTAAATAATTATTATTAAAAGAAATAGAGCTATCAAAAAAGTTTCGTCTATCGTTTGGAGTACCTCCATTTACACCTAACCGTACAAAGGTTCCAAGCTGATTTCTAATTCTAAGTTCATCTCCCGATATACTACGATCTCCCTCCAAACCAGCAACTCCATAACGCGCCCGAACGGGTAATGTGCCGGGTAAAGTTGTAAATCCTGAATAGGTAAAATCTACGGGGTCATCACCCCTTTGAATTTGAATAAATCCATCGGCTGTACTTATATAGCGACTTGGTTCCAACGCATCTTCATAAACCACTACTAAGACCCATCCCCCTGAAGCTCCCGATACACCAGAGGTCAATCCAATAGTCGCATTCATATTGGCTAAAGTATATGTTCCTGTGGGGTTTGACTGATCTATTAAGCTAGTAACATCAGCATAACATACATAAGGCACATCATCATTTGCAGTATTGCTCGGATTGGTAGGTGTATTACGATACCCATCATAAATAATATCGCTGGCTGTAACATCTACATAGGTTCCTCCCGGCACCTTAAATTTTACATCTCTAAAATCGTTAGCTCCCAATTTACGAGCATCTTGCGCGGGTAGGCCCGTACGTTGTTCATTACCATTTCTATTATTTACATCGTTAGGGTCTGGATTATTAAAATCATCGTCTCCTGTTCTAACTAAATAGTAGGTAGCAGACCAATATAATCCTGCATATACAATACGTGTACAACCAGGACGGGGAGTTGCTATATCAGCACTACTGGAGCTAAACGTCGAAGGATCTCCATCGATGTCTATATAATCAGAGATACTATTACCATTATTTAACGTTCCGTTATAAGCCGCATTTGGATCAAAAAAACCGTCTCTGGTTTGTCTTAATCCTACGATAGAATTTCCGGTCATCACTAGATTACCATTGATTCTATCTGCAGTCTGTCGAACAGTAAGAGGTACGATCTCTTGTGCATATATATTGCTTATGGTACTGGTGAACACTAAAAACATCACCAGGACTATCTTTATGGGTATAATTGTTTTCATAAGCTGTGTATTAAGTTAGTTTATTTTGGGGCATTGTGTTCATCATTGGGGCTGCCGTTATTGTATTCTTAATATATATAAATCACCATCGTATTGATTGTTCACATTTGAGAATAAACCTTGCTTCGCATCGTCAAGATTCTCATAGCGTTTAAGGTATACGTAGATGTAATTATCCTTAGGGTTCCTGAAATATTGTGGCTCTAATCCTTGTGCTCTCAACTTCTCCATACCACGTTCAAAATAATTCTCTCGTTTGAAAATATTTGTAATCAAGTAATAACCATTCTTCACATTATGTCCTCCGATATAAGATAACGTTTCAGAAAGTACGGTATCATCTTGAACAGTTTCCTGAATTGTACGGGTTTCCTGCAATAAGCGTTTGAACGATGCCACTCTACTTTTTGCAATTTGCAATACCCACATGTCTCCAAAGAATTTGTTATCCATGTTACTGAAATACTTCTCTGAAGCTTCCTCTTTAGTTTTGTAATTGGCTATGGATACATACTGTAAATCATTTTCCGGATTTAAAATAATTTGTGCATTATCAAACCCTACATCGTTTAATCCATCTCTGAATTTTTCTGCGTATCCACCTCCTTTAAATACATTTCCGATAAGGTAAAAACCTTCTTCATATCCAGGAATATACTTTGTCGCATATTGTGCTTCCGGTCTGGAAGTTTCCGCGAACTTGATAAATTTATTTTTAGCTACCAAACGCTTCGAGCTTGTAGGATCCACATCTCTTTTTGCTTCGTCGGCGTCATCATTCATAGAAACTAATGATTCTAATAATTTATTAAAATCTCTTTTATCCACATTTGTACTGGTCGATAAAAGTGAGTCTTGTCTAGCTAATAACTTTCTTGTAATACGACTGTTATTATCAAGCTCTTCTTTGATCTCTTGAATATCTTCAGGAACTACCTCCTCTTGTTCAGCAGCTAATCGTGCGGCTTCTGCTTCCTGACGTAGACGCTCTTCTTCTGCCAATCGTGCGGCTTCTGCTTCCTGACGTAGACGCTCTTCTTCCGCCAATCGTGCAGCTTCCGCTTCCTGACGTAAACGCTCCTCTTCTGCCAATCGTGCAGCTTCCGCTTCCTGACGTAAACGCTCCTCTTCCGCCAATCGTGCCGCTTCTGCTTCCTGACGTAAACGCTCCTCTTCTGCCAATCGTGCGGCTTCTGCTTCCTGACGTAGACGCTCTTCTTCCGCCAATCGTGCAGCTTCTGCTTCCTGACGTAAACGCTCTTCTTCTGCTAATCGCGCAGCTTCTGCTTCCTGACGTAAACGCTCTTCTTCCGCCAATCGTGCAGCTTCTGCTTCCTGACGTAGACGCTCCTCTTCTGCTAATCGTGCAGCTTCCGCTTCGTCCTCTATACGTTTCTGCTCAGCGATTTCCATTTCTAATTTCTTCTGGACAGCAAGACGTTCTTCCTCTGCTTTTTGTTCAGCAACCTCACGTTCTAGTTTACGCTGTGCAGCAACACGCTCTTCTTCTGCTTGTTGTTCTGCAACTTCCCGTTCTAGTTTACGCTGTGCAGCAACACGCTCTTCTTCTGCTTGTTGTTCTGCAACTTCCCGTTCTAGCTTACGTTGTGCAGCAACACGCTCTTCTTCTGCTTGCTGTACTGCAACCTCACGCTCTAGCTTACGCTGTGCAGCAACACGCTCTTCTTCTGCTTGCTGTTCTGCAACCTCACGCTCTAGCTTACGCTGTGCAGCAACACGCTCTTCTTCTGCTTGTTGTTCTGCAACCTCACGCTCTAGCTTACGTTGTGTGGCAACACGCTCTTCTTCTGCTTGTTGCTCAGCAACTTCACGTTCTAGTTTACGCTGTGCAGCAACACGCTCTTCTTCTGCTTGTTGTTCTGCAACCTCACGTTCTAGCTTACGTTGTGTGGCAACACGCTCTTCTTCTGCTTTTTGCTCAGCAACTTCACGTTCTAGTTTACTTTGTCTAGCCGCTTCATTTTGTTGTTCGGCCGTTTCTCTTTCTAAACGTTGTCTTGCGGCCAAGGCTTCTGCTTCTGCTTCTTGTTTTGCAGCTTCTGCTTCTCTTGCAGCTTCCTCTTTAGCAATTTGTTGATCTTCGATCTCCTTTTGCGACATTTCTGCCTCCAACTTGCTTCTTGCCGCCAAGCGTTCCTGTTCGGCTGTTTCGCGCTCCAATCGACTTTGTCTAGCCAAGCGTTCTTTTTCCTCCTGCTCAGCAGTTTCTCTTTCTAACCTACTCTGTCTTGCTAATCGTTCTTCTTCTGCTTGTTGTTCGGCCGTTTCTCTTTCTAATCGACTACGTCTCGCAGCTCTTTCTTCTTCTTCGGCCTTTTTGTTCAACAAAGCAACTTCTTCTTCTCGTTGTAGTTCGAGTTCTCTCGCTTTGCGCGCCTCTTCTTCCTTAGCCTCTTCGATAGAACGTTCCAAACGGCTCATTGCACGTTCAGCTTCTGTTACTTGTTGTGTGTTTCCACCCTCTTGCAGTTCTCTTATTAACTTATTTTGTTGTAAAATTTCTTTTTTGAGTCTTCTGATTTCAGAATCCCTAGCTTGAAAAGCTTTATCAGACGTAGCACGATTATTTCTGCTTCTGCTACTTCTTCGTCTGCGGTCTTCATTAAAGTTATATGCTAATCCAACTTCATGTGTAGAACTAAATATACTTGCATCTCCGAACCCTCTCTCATAAGTATAGCCCACAGAAACGTTTGGAGTAATATTAGCTCCAATCCCGATAGAGGCTCCGTAAAAACTGTTATAACCAACTTGTGCCCAACCTAAACTAGGTAGTTCCAGTATGGCATTTGCTCCATAACGTAAGTCTGCTTCTGCCAGCATATTGGCATAGACCATACCACGTATTAATTTATCAGATCTTCGTTCTAAACTATGAGTATACATTACATGACCTGTAAAAGCCATATTCTCTGTAAGTATTTCACTTGCTGTGATATTATAGGCGACAAGATTACCTACAGCTACCCCTACATCAAACTGTTGGTAATTAAAATTTACTCCGGGGGACAACAAGAACACAGAGCTTTTCTCGTAATTTACGATTAAAGGGTCACTAATTTGGTTACCGTTATTTTGTAAAAATTTTCCGTTTGCACCCTCTTCATCCAGATTGGATTTTATAGCGCTTTGTGAAAAACCAAGATTCAATCCGAAAGTAAAATTCATATCCCGGCCAAACTCCAAGTTGTATGCGTAATTGGCAACTCCGCCAAAATAACGATATACACCTTCATTTTGCTGGTGCAACCCTATACTTACTCCAGTTTTTTCATCAAAATTACTCGTGTAATTGATCAAAAAAGTTTGCGGATTATCATTAAATGTTGAATACTGCAATCTATTGTAAATATTGATTGATTTCTTAGTCTCTCGTACAAGAGAAAATGTTGGGTTGAAATAAAATCGATTATACCGCACTAGATTATGCGTAGGAATATCGGAAGGAAGCTTACCATAATTGGTGGTGCTCTCTTCTTGTCCCTTAGCTACCTGAAGGGAAACGCAACATATACTTAATAAAAATAGCTTTCTAATCATAAATTATCTCATTACTGTTATTGAGCCCTTACGGATAACAGAACTGTTTTTTGTAATTATATAATAGTATACTGTCTCTTTTGATCCATCCGTATCATTAGGCCAGTCTCCATTTCTATAATTGGTGGTTTGTAAGGCTATTTGGCCTCTTGAATCATATATTATCACTTCTACCTCTGGCGAACCAGTCAACTCATCAGGTAAATTCCAATGATCATTACTGCCGTCATTGTTAGGCGTAACGATGTTTGGTATAAAGGCAGAGAGCGCAGCTTCTTCACTAACGGTTACTATTGGTGTATCCAAACTACAAATAACGGAAGCTATTCTAACGAAGTAATCACCGGTCTCGCTGACGGTGATCTCATTGGTAGTTGCTCCTTCGATTACTTGTTCTTCATCATCCACGACCCTATACCACTGATAAGTGTAACTGTCATCCGGTGGAACGGTCAATGTAATGGATCCGTCTTTTGGAAGACTATCGGGTGTCAATGTTATTTCTGTATCAGAAGCAACATACTTCACAGAAACTTCATTTGATAGTATGTTACTAAATTCGCCAGTTTTGAGATCCGCCTGCAGTCGATACACCGCATCCTGGTCAGCTGTGTCGACCGTTAAGGTTGTTGCTGTTTCTCCTGTTGTTGCTCCATCAGCTAACCATTCAAAATCAAAAAAGGAATATTGATCTTGTGTGAGGGGTACTCTCAAATCGCTAGCGGTAACACCCACCATTTCTTGAAGTGCGATGTCAACCGTAGTATCATCACAGGTTAGATCAGATTCTGAACCAATGGTACTTTCAAAACCAACAGGTGCAAAAATTTCAGTTTCAGATTCGATTACACTATTACAAGCATCGGTTGCCTGTATTCTAACTCGATACCTACCTACAAAATTAGCTTCAAATGTAGAGGTAGTTCCTGATAGTGGTTCTTGTTTTTGAAGATTTGTATCTACAAACCATTGTACAGTACTTCCCTCGGGAGCGTCAGTGGTAACTTGCAGTGTTATAGTTTGTGTTGGTAATATTATTAAATTCTCAGGTAAAGTTTCTGTGATGCTAGAGCCGTTATTAGTTACCGCTATAGGATCAGTTGTTACCGTACAATCCTCACTGTAACGTACCTCTAATGTATAATTACCACCAAAGTCGTTGTCAGGTAAAGT
Organism: Aquimarina sp. 2-A2; assembly: GCF_045505135.1. NCBI lineage: Bacteria > Pseudomonadati > Bacteroidota > Flavobacteriia > Flavobacteriales > Flavobacteriaceae > Aquimarina > Aquimarina sp. 2-A2. The sequence goes on from NZ_JBJKFI010000001.1 coordinate 461,549, forward strand.
AATTGTAGAGGCGATTTCTCCTTCAATCGCTGTATCGTTTTTAAACCATTGGTACGTATAATCAGTATTCGTTTCACTCGATGTTAAAACTTTTGGGTCTTGCGGACAAAAAGCTATCGACGGTCCTTCGTTAATAAAAACGTCTGCTACATTTACAATAAATACATTGGTGGCATTAGAATTCGCATTAAAAACACCTTGACAGGCACCTAGATTTATTCTCGCAAAATATTTTCCTTCCTGGGTAACTGTATAACTGGATGAAGTCTCTCCCGGTATAACATTACCACTGCCAGGTCCTGAACCTAATTCTCCTCTTACCCACTCCCATGTATAGTCATCAGCATTTAGTTCATTGTCATTAGAGTCTAATACTACTAAACTAATAATTTTAGAAAAACTAGTTACGTTACAAAGAATCACATCCTCGTTAAGATTTAATCGTATTCTTTTAACTCCTCCAAAATAATGCATTGCAATTTCGACCGATTCTGCGCTAACTATCGCATCATGTGAGGAGGCTCTTACACGTAGACGATACGTATCGCTATTTACGGACTCATCCATGGTGAAATTTTCAAATCGAATTTCAGAATCCGTAGTTGTTCCATTATTTGGTCCTGTAACTCGTGCTAATTCAATAATTTGATTTGGATCGTCAAAGGTACCGTCAGGGGCGGATGCTTCTAAAATAAATTGATTATTAGTTTCTAATGCCGGTCCATCTGATAAAGTAGCTATAACCGTAAAGGTATTATTACTGGGGCTTGCACAAATTTGAGTAGAGCCGTTTTCAAAAACGGGAGCGCTTATAGCGCGTTGTGCTGCTAGCTCATGAGAAGAAATGAGTAGCACTGCCAAGAGAAGTAAAGATGTTAGGTTAAGCATATTTTTCATAATTCACACTTAAATTAGGGTGAAAAACAGCACATTAGCATTGCGATTTGGGACGCATGTTAATAATATTGTTAATATAATTATAGTAAAAACATAAAATTATAAATTATATTATTACGGCAAACGTTTATTTTACTTTTTTTTGTAATAATATTCTTACCTTTAATATTTTTGATTGAATAAGAATCATCTAAAACAAGGAAATTACTACCTAATACATCGTATATAAATGATAATCAGTGAAATAAAATCATTAAATGTGGTCTAAATAGTATATTCATCTTCCTATATCGACTATTAAAGCTATCCAATTCAACCTAATATTTCAGCCTAAAACAGCTTAATTGTTAACTATTTAACATTTGAAATAGCACTATACCTATAAAAAAACGTCAGATAGACACGATCAAATGCAAAGTAAATACGTTTATTGGTATACTACAATTTGAGGGAAATAATCACCTAAAATTTAGCAAACAGGCATAAAAAAACCCGATGGCAAGTATCAGGTTTTTTGAACGGTTAAAAGCTTGTTAATTTGAATCTGACGTTTCTTTATTAAGCTCTTCAATAATTTTATCAGTAATATTTAATTCTTCTTTACCGTAAAGAATATTACTCACCTCTGTATCTCCAAAAATGTAGGTATATCCGTTAGTTTTACCGTATTCTTGTATGAAATCCTTAACTTTTACAATAATAGAATCTATTTCAGTCTGGCTACCTTGCTGAATCTCTTGCATACGACTCTGCTGCTCCCCTTGCAATTGTTGCTGCTTAGCCATTAACTCTTGCTCTTTCTTAGTACGATTAGCCTGAGACATGGATTTCATGATATTTTGATACCCTTGTACTTCTATTTGAAATTGTTTTGCCTTTTCTTCTAACTCTGCACGTACCTCATTATTCTTCTTAGTCCACTTTTCTTGTGCGACTTTCATTTCAGCAAATTCAGACACAACCTTGGTGTTATTAACATAAGCCGTTTTCTCTGATGTTTGGTTACATGCTACGAATGAAATACTAGCTAATGCAATCCATAAAAATTTTCTCATTTCTTAAATTTTAGTTTAACGCAAAAATATTAAAGTTTATAAGTAAAAATACGACACTTCTCATAATTTATTGAAATCAATAAAATTTATATATAAACCAATATTGATAATTACAAACTATAAAAAACCGATTTCATACACCATGCTTTAATGGTAAAAATACAATCGTTGATATATTATCTCATGTATATATATAATCACCCCTTAAATCGCTTTAAAATAAGTTTTAAGCTTTTTTAAGTATATATATATGTGATGAAAACTCTTTTGACCTCATAGCTTTTAAATTAGATAACAAACCGATGTAAAAACCCTTTAAAAAGTTCATTTTACCCGATTTATATTTTTCCGATAAAAGGGATACATAAAATGAATCAAAAATCATGGGCTTGATTGATACTAATTCGAACCCATACTCTTTAGATATATTTTTTATTGACTTTTTAGAAAAATGCCAAAGGTGACGTGGGACATCATAGGCCGCCCAGAATTCTTTATAATAGGTAGCATCATACGATTTATAATTTGGCACAGCAATAATCAAGATTCCATTAGTATCTAGATACTTTTGTATTTGATTGAAGGTTGCATCCAAATCAGGTATATGTTCTAAAACATGCCATAGGGTAATAACATCATATTTCTGAACTGGTAGGTTGGATAGTTCATCAACCAAATTGATATTTTTAGTTAGGGCAATATTTCTAGCCTCTATATTTGGTTCGACTCCATATGTTGACCAACCTTCTTTATTTGCAGCTATCAAAAAATCTCCAGTACCCGCTCCGATATCTAACAGTCTTCCTTTTACGGATACCCGTTGGTTAATTAAATTAACTTTTTTTTGGAGCATATAGTTTTTAATAGCCTGATAAAGTTTTTCGAAAAAATTACGTTTAGCGTCGGTATGTGAAATATAGTCTTCACTTTGATAATAATTTGGCAAATCCTCTAGCGTAGGGCGTGGGTGAGTTTCAAGTGAATCATACTTTGTATTATATAGTAACTCAAATTTTTCACCACTCACTGTGTAGTCTTTACATTCTATATATACAGGTTTTAATTTTTCGTCTGTCATCCTTACTTTTTACACATGTTCGTTTAAATCATTTAACTACGTTTTTTTATTACTTTCTTGATAACTCTCGGTAACATATGATGGATCTACGTTACAACCTATCCCCTGCAAACCTATTTATATTTTACATTACCTACAAACCACTTTTGAAATTATATTTTGTAAAAGAGTATCACTCTATTCGGCTGTAAGAAAACCCTGTTTTCAACTCAAAATTCCTATGTACACTTTAAATATATATACAATTGATTTTTTATATAATTCTTTAAATATTCTGGATTTCCGATAACGACCACCTGACAATTATAGTTAAAACAACTTATACTATTGCTGATACGTATGCTCTTAATAAAAGGTGGTTTAAAATAGATTTGATGAATTTCATGTGTCATCAAGCTGTTTTATATAATTATAATTTATATAAACATACTTAATATCGTTACATCTATGTGGTAAACATCTTCTTCACTAGTCGATGTTCCACGTGGAACGCATATCATCTTCCCATATATACCAACAGAACAGAAACATCGCTTGGAGATACTCCGCTTATCCTAGAAGCCTGCGAAACCGTTGCAGGTTTAATTTTGGTCATCTTTTCCCTAGCTTCATAACTCAAGGATTTAAGTTTTGTGTAATCAAAATTGGAAGGGATTTTGACATCCTCTAAGCGATTCAATTTATCTGCATTGTTTTTTTCTTTTTCAATATAACCGGCATACTTAACTTGGATTTCGGTTTGTTCAAGAATCTCGGTATCCAAATTATGTTCCTCTATATATGATGCTATTTTATTAAAGTGTTTAATATCCTCTAATGTTATTTGAGGGCGTGCAAAGAGTTTAAAAAGTTTCCCGCTTTGATTAATTATAGAAGAATTCTTTTCTTCTAAAACCGGATTCGCTTCTTCTGGTGTCACACTAGTGTCCTTAAAGAACTGAACGAAAGCTTCAGACTTTTGTTGCTTTTCTTCCATACGACGCATACGCTGTTCGTCAGCTAATCCCAATTCGAACGCTTTGGGTGTTAACCTGAAATCTGCATTATCCTGACGTAAGAGTGTTCTATATTCTGCACGAGATGTAAACATTCGATACGGCTCTTCTGTACCTTTGGTAATTAAATCATCAATCAACACCCCTATATACGCTTCGTTTCTTTTAAGAATAAATGCATCTCTTTCTTGAGTTTTTAACGCTGCATTAATTCCCGCCATCAATCCTTGTGAAGCTGCTTCCTCATATCCTGTAGTTCCATTTATTTGTCCCGCAAAAAATAATCCTGAAACTAATTTAGTTTCTAAGGTATGAGTTAATTGTGTTGGTGGAAAATAATCATATTCGATAGCATACCCCGGACGAAAGAATTTTACATTTTCGAAACCAGCCACTGATCGCAATGCTTTAAATTGTACATCCTCTGGTAATGATGTTGAAAACCCATTAATATACATCTCTACGGTATCCCAACCTTCTGGCTCTACAAAAATCTGATGACGATCTTTATCAGCAAATCTATTAATCTTATCCTCAATCGATGGACAATATCTAGGTCCAAGGCTTTGAATTCTCCCATTAAACATTGGAGAACGATCGAATCCTTCCCTAAGCACATCATGCACTAATGACGATGTGTACGTCATATGACAGGATCGTTGCTGATTTAATGGCTTGGTTAAATTAGTATAACTAAATTTTTCAGGATGTTCATCGCCTGGTTGTTCAGTCATTTTAGTAAAGTCCAAGGACCTACCATCGACCCGTGGTGGTGTTCCGGTTTTCATTCGACCAGCGTCAAAACCTAAATCAATTAACTGTTCTGTGATTCCTGTAGCAGCTCTTTCTCCTGCTCTACCTCCACCAAAGTTTTTTTCTCCTATATGAATTAAACCATTAAGAAACGTACCGTTTGTTAGTACCACAGATTTAGCTTTAATCTTTATTCCCAAAGAAGTCTGAACACCGGTAATTTTGTTGTTTTCAATCAGCAACCCACTAATCATCTCCTGATAAAAATCAAGATTAGGAGTACGTTCTAGCATTAAGCGCCACTCCTCTGCAAAGCGCATCCTGTCACTTTGAACACGTGGACTCCACATCGCGGGACCTTTGGATTTATTCAACATTTTAAACTGAATTGCGGTACGATCACTCACTATACCACTATATCCGCCAAGCGCATCAATCTCCCTTACGATCTGTCCTTTTGCAATTCCTCCCATTGCAGGGTTACAACTCATCTGTGCAATGTTTTGGAGATTCATTGTCACCAATAAGGTACTACTTCCTAAGTTTGCAGCAGCAGCTGCGGCTTCGCTCCCTGCGTGCCCACCACCTACTACTATAACATCATATTCCTTTTCAAACATAGTATTCTTCTTTTGTTCCACGTGGAACATTAGTAAATTATGTTATTGTTCCACGTGGAACAATGCTAATTTTTCGTTTTCCTTGGCTGTCATTAACGATTGTTCATCATCTGTTTTATCGGTGTATCCACACAAATGCAAAACTCCATGAACAAGCACTCTTCTCATTTCTTCCTCCACACTGCATCCAAAAATAATTGCATTTTCGATAACACGCTCTTGCGAAATAAATATGTCAGCACTTAATGCTTTCCCTATTGAGTTGTCAAATGTAATTATATCCGTGTACGTATCGTGCTCTAGAAATTTCTTGTTAATGTCAAGAAGATATTCATCATCACAAATAATATACGTAATCTCATCGATTGTTTTTTTCTCTGTTACAGCAACATTCTTTAGCCAATTTATTAAGGGTTGCTCATTCAGTTTTTGGGTATTCTCCTCGTAGTAAAAACTAATCATTTGATTTATTAAAATAGGTTTTAACCTTCTCCTTATAATTTTGCCGCAAAGGTAATACTTGTCTTTCTAATATCTCAGTCGTTTTAAAATATTGTTTGATTTGTTCTTTATTCAACGAATTGACGCCCTGATACTTTTGACGATTAGTTTTACTTTCTCTTTCTTCTTTCTTTCCCTGCTCAAAAGCTGCTTTATCAAGTTTCAATAATTGATGTTTTAAGTCCATCATTCTCTGTAATGTTTGCTCATTAAAACCTTTTTGTAATAATTCATTTTCTACCCCTTCCATCCTCTTTAAAACATTTGTTCCTTTGTCTTTTACACCTGCTTCATTCATTTTTTGTTCAAGTGCCTTACGTAATTCTTGTTGTGCTTTGTAAATTTCGAAAAGCTCCCCGTTCATTTCTTCTTCTCCGAATTCACCTTCTCCACCTTCATTACCGCCTTCCCCTTTACGGTTTTCTCCCTTTCCCTTAGAACCTTTTTTGCCGTCACCAGCTTGTGATGAATTACCGCTCTTTTCTCCTTGCTCCCCTTCCTTACCTACTGATTTCTTTTTATCAGAATTCCCGCTTTTCTCACCTCCTTGCTCACCTGATTCTTTCTCAGATGTTCCTTTACCATCCTTACTTTGTCCCTTGCTTCCTTTTTGCATTCGATCATTGAGCTCTTCCTGACTCTTTATAATATCAGGTAATTGAAATCCTTTACCTTGACCTTTTCCACTACCCGAAGACGGTATGCTATTTTGCATCTGCTCTAAAACATTACTTAACAAATAGGCTAAATCATTAGCACCGGTGATTGTAAACTGCTGACTCGCCTTGCCCTGGATAAGCTGATTTTCTGCAAGACGTTCAATTGATTTGTCTAAATTGAACTCAACATCACTCAACTTATCGGTAACGTCATCTGTAATTTCAGGTGTACGTAATGCCAGCGCATATAAACTATCATCCACATGAACAAAGTTCTCTCTAAGGATACTCTGTCTTTTTAACTTGTCAGAATACGATGGATTATTAATAGAAATTTCTGAAAACTCTGTAAGCAAAGTTTCCTGAGATAATGAGAAATCTACCAAATTATCCAAAATCTGACGTAGCATCTCAGCATCTTCTTCCTGTTGTGCTTCTCCCGACATTTGCATTTGATTTTGCATTTTGGCAGCCATATTTTTCATTTGCTGTGCAGCGGATTGTTGATTTTTTTTCGCTTCAGCTTGTTTTTCTTCCTTCAAATTGTCAGTAGCCTTTTCTTGTTCTTCACTAATTAGATCCTCAGCTTTTTTGTCAAACTCTAAGTTCATTGGTTTTTTTAAACTCTCGTTATCTCTCTCAAGTTTATCTAAAGCCTCTTTCAATTTATCGAAATTCTTAGACAAGCTGTCTTGTGCTTGCGTAGTATTTTTTTCTTTATCTCCTGCTGCTAACTCTTCTTGCTTTTCTGCTAACCTCAATAAATCATCAGCTAATTTATCATGCTTTTCTTTTACATAAAATCGTTTGGTTAGTTCTAGTAACTGCTCCAAATTCTTTTTAATATTTTTGTTCTCCTTAGCTAGCTCATTTAATTTTTCTGTTAGCTTTTCACGGTTAATATCCTGTGCTAGCTTTTCAATTTCCTTCAGTAATTCTTCGTTCTTTTTTAAGCGCTCTTGTTGTCGTTCTAATTTTTCTTTAAGGGCGTCTTTAAATGGTTCTTTATTTTCCTCCGGCGTTTCTTCTGATAGATTATTTTGAAGTTTCTCTGAGAATTTTTTCATCAGTTGCTCTTGCATCTTTTGTTTCTCCAAAAAATCTTTGAGTTTTTGTTTGTCCTCATAATCCATATTAGATTGCTCCTTTTGCAACCTAGATAACCGTTGAAGTTCATTTTCAGAATCTTCAAATTTATTTAAAGTTGCATCCAAATTTTCCAGAATGGATTTTTGATTTTCTAATCGTTTTTCCTCCTTCATCTGTTCCGACAATTGACTATACATAAAAACTTTACTAACCGATTTCTTATAATTATGCAATGCATCATTATCCCAAACCTCAAAAAAATACTCGTAGGTTTTACCAGGTTCAAACTCGATAGATGTACCTAAATCATATACAAATTCAGAAAAATTACCCTTATCAAATTTTATGTTTTGGTACTGCTCTGGTGTGGATCGATCTGTATTTTGATATACAATTCGAAGCTTAGTCAATCCATAATCATCACTAATTTTTCCATAATAATATCTCGTATCTGTTCTTAAGCTATCAATATGTTCCTGTACCGTAATTTTGGGAAATTCATCTTGTATACTAGTAATCTTATATGCTAATTCATCATAATTACGAACATTGATATTAGAGGTGGCTATGGTGTAATTAAAAGAGTTGTACACTCTTTGTTCCCTTGTAAAGGCATTATTGTTTTTTACAAACTTCATAATGCTATCCTCGGCTATAAAAGATATAGTATCCGTGTTTTTTGATATAATATTCCAACGTACTTTTGTCCCTTCAGGAACCACAAAGTTACCTGTATTAAGCATTTGTTCATCCTTTAACCCTGTATAGTTAGGAAACTCCAAATCCACTTTTAACTCAATCAAGTTGGGAACATTGATAACACGTAACAGATACTCATTTGACCGAACTCCATTTGCTTCGATAAAAAATGATTTGGATTCTGACATTTTTTCAAACAAAAATTCAAATCCATCAATCGCTTTTTTGGACATATAATAACTCTCATTATCAAAATGTATGGTTAGCATATCAGGAATAGTCGATCCAACTACTTGTACACGTAATACATAATCCTTGTTTTCATGCACAGATAAATCATCATTTTCAATCAAATAATTAAAAGGTGCCGGTGGTACGAAAGATGTATCATACTTTACGAATCGATCATAGCTAGAAGTAAACCAATCAAAACCACTTAGAGCAGAGAAGAACAAGAAAAGAATAATGGGCAATACAATGTATTTAAGGTGTTTGACATTACTCTTAAATGTAATTGCTTTTTTAAAGGGAACCGGACTAAGCGCTTTTGCCTTTTGATCAATACTAGCAAGTAGTAAATCACTCTTAACTCGGTTATCACTTAATTGAAGTAAATTAAGTAACCTGTCATCAACCTCTGGAAAATGATTTCCGATAAGGGTAGCAGCATGGGAACTCGAAATTCCTTTTGATAAACGTAATAATTTGACAATAGGTAGTATAATAAAAAATATAAATAAGATTATCTCTACTAGTACAAATAAATAAAACAACAAAGTTTTACTAGCTGGAGATAAATACAATAAATGCTCTACAGCCACAGAAACAATAAAATATAATGTTCCTATGGATATAAAAAGAATACCCCCTTTGATCAATTTATTGAGATAATACTTCTTAATAAATCCTTCTAACTTTGATTCTATATATTGAAATCGATTCATGTAAATAACCTGTTGACAACTTAACCTCTAAAACTACAATTTTATTTTGTAAACTGCTCTATTACAAAAGTCAAAAATGCTCTAATACTCTTAGCAACATGAATTATACCAAGACCGTACAATACGCTTAAAGATAACATTGCACCTAATGTTTATAATTAATTAAAAAGCAATAGGAAGATTGTATCTTTGCACCACACATAAAACACTAACAAAAAAATCATTTTTACGATGAACAATGTACGGGTACGATTTGCTCCCAGTCCAACAGGACCATTACATATCGGTGGACTACGCACTGCACTATTTAATTACTTATTTGCTAAAAAAAATAATGGAACTTTTATATTGCGTATAGAAGACACTGATCAAAACAGATACGTAGAAGGGGCAGAAAAATATATCAGCAACGCTTTAGATTGGTGTTCCATACCGTACGATGAAGGTCCCGGTAAGGAAGGTTCATACGGTCCTTATAGACAAAGTGAACGAAAATCTTTATATAAAGATTATGCCAACCAACTTATTGATAGCGGGGCTGCCTACTACGCTTTTGATACTACAACCGAATTAGACAACATTCGTAAAAACTACGAAGCAGAAGGAAAAACATTTATTTATAATTGGCATAACCGAACTACGCTTAATAACTCCCTTTCTCTGTCAAAGCAGGAAGTCGATAAAAAACTAGCAGCAGGTGATACTTATGTGATACGTTTCAAAAGTGATCGCACCGAGCCGTTACTTTTGGAAGATGAAATTCGAGGAACTATCACCATTGACACTAAAACATTAGATGATAAAATTTTATTTAAAAGTGATGGTATGCCAACGTATCACTTGGCTAATATTGTAGATGATCATCTTATGAAAATATCTCATGTAATTCGTGGTGAAGAATGGTTGCCATCACTTTCGTTGCATGTGTTGCTTTACCGAGCCTTTGGTTGGGAAAGTCCAAAATTTGCTCACCTACCGTTAATTCTAAAACCCGTAGGTAAAGGAAAGTTAAGTAAAAGAGACGGAGACAAACTAGGGTTTCCTGTTTTTCCATTACTATGGGAAGACCCAAAAACTAAGGAAATATCCAGTGGTTATAGAGAAGACGGATATTTACCAGAAGCTGTTATCAACATGCTCGCTTTTCTGGGTTGGAATCCCGGGACTGAACAAGAAATATTTACACTTACTGAATTAATCGAAGAATTTGATTTAAAAAAGGTAAACAAATCAGGAGCTAAATTCGATCCAGAAAAAACCAAATGGTTTCAACAACAGCATTTACAAGAAGTACCTGCCGAACAATTAGTTGCCACCTTCAAAGAGATACTTTATGAAAAAGAAATTACCACCACTCTTGATATCAAGAATATTTTAAATCTTGTGAAAGAACGTGCGGTATTTACGAAGGATCTGTGGGATCTAAGTTCGTTTTTCTTTATTGCACCTCAAGAGTATGATGAAAAGGCTTTAAAAAAGGCCTGGAAAGAGGATACACCTGTATTAATGCATGAGCTAAATAGAGTGCTAACGGATATCTCGGATTTTACTGCTACCAATATATCTACGATCGTAAAATCATGGATTCAAGCACAAGAAATTAGTTTTGGTAAAATCATGATGCCTTTAAGAATTGCACTTGTCGGTTCCTTACAAGGTCCAGATGTTTTTGAGATAGCGTCCATCATTGGAAAAGATGAAACTATACAACGCATTGAACAAAGTATCAAGACTGTGTAGTCATAAAAACTAAAGTAGAAAAGCCCGATCCTAAGTGATTGGGCTTTTTTGTACCAGCTCATCAGAAAAAGGGAAATGTAAGTTTAAGTTGTTATAGAGGTATCCAACACTAACAAACCTAATTCTTGTAAAGGATTAATTAAAACCCAAAATAATGAAAATTAAAAACCTAATTCTTGCTGCATTAGCAGTAGTTACAACTCTAACAAGTTGCTCAAACGATGAAAGCAATGCTTCCGGCAAAATGGTAGTGCGAGTTACTGATGCCCCTTTTCAATATGACTTAGTTAAAGAAACGAACGTAACCATTACCAAAATAGAAGGCAGAAGTGAAAATAAAGATGCAGCATCTAGTTACGTAACTTTAACTGAAAAAGAAGCGACTATTAATTTATTAGAATTAAACAACGGTCTTACCGAAACGCTAGCAGATATTGAAATCCCATCTGGTAGCTATAACTTATTTAGAATCTATATCAAAGATGCCAGTGTCGTACTTAAAGATAGTACTGTGTACGACCTTAAAGTTCCAAGTGGAGCACAATCAGGATTAAAAGTATTCGTGGATCCATTTATTACAGTTGGAGAAGGTACTACCGGTGAGATTTTATTAGATTTTGATATCAGTAAATCATTTGTAGCGCAAGGTAATCCTAATTCTGCAAATGGAATAACAGGATTTATTTTTAAACCTGTAATTAAAGCGTCTAACTCCTCAACCTCATCTTCTCTTTCTGGAACCGTTACTGGCGAATCTTTTGAATTTGGAACAGCTCCTATTGCTTTAGAGGGCGCACAAATTTCTGTATTTGCTTCTGATACCTTAAATACTACGACATTTACTAATGCCGATGGTACTTATAAAGTAATGGGATTATCAGCGGGAACCTACACTGTGACAGCTGAAGCAAATTTCTATACTATGGAAACTGTGGAAAATGTTACCATTACCTCAGGTATAGATGCTATTCAGGATTTCTTATTAAAGCTTCCTCAGGAAAACTAAAATCAAACTAACTATGTTGGATAGACAGCCTGTACATGTATAGGCTGTCTTTTTTTTGGTTAAAATATAGAAGGACAAGGTTATTATTTTCCACATGTAACATTGTTATTCAACCTTCATAATGTAAACTATTTAAAATATTAGTAATTTACATACCTAATCCATAACCAAAAAAATTATGACTTTCTTTTTAATACCTATATTCATTATAGGCTTTATCATTTTACTGTCCGGTATCTTTACTGTGAAACAACAAACCTCTGCCATTGTCGAACGTTTTGGAAAATTTCTAATCGTTCGTAATTCCGGGCTGCATTTTAAAATTCCGATGGTTGATCGTATTGCAGGAAGAATTAATCTCAAAATTCAACAACTTGATGTCATTGTAGAAACCAAAACAAAAGATGATGTGTTTGTTCGTCTTAAAATTTCTGTGCAATACCAAGTCTTGAAAACGAAAATATACGATGCTTTCTACCGACTCGAAAACCCTCAAGATCAAATAACATCTTATGTGTTTGATGTTGTGCGAGCAGAAGTTCCTAAAATGAAACTAGACGATGTTTTCGAACGAAAGGATGATATTGCTATTGCTGTTAAGAGCGAACTAAATGAAGCTATGATTGATTATGGATATGACATCATCAAAACATTAGTTACAGACATCGATCCAGATCTGCAAGTTAAAGAAGCTATGAACCGTATTAATGCCGCTGAGCGTGAAAAGATAGCCGCAGAGTATGAAGCTGAAGCTGAACGTATCAAAATAGTGGCTAAAGCACGTGCCGAAGCAGAAAGTAAACGACTACAAGGTCAAGGTATCGCAGATCAACGTCGTGAAATTGCAAGAGGACTTGAAGAAAGTGTTGATGTTCTTAATAACGTGGGAATTAATTCTCAGGAGGCCTCAGCACTAATTGTAGTAACTCAGCATTACGACACCTTACAATCCATCGGTGAAGAAACGAATAGTAATCTTATTTTATTACCAAATTCTCCACAAGCAGGAAGTGATATGTTAAATAATATGATTGCATCTTTTACGGCATCCAATCAAATTGGCGAAGAAATGAAAAAGCAAAATCTAAGAAAATCACTAAAAAATAAAAAAACTGATGATAGCTAGGAAAGAGTTTTAGTAAACCATCTTTGAATCTTCTGAAAAAAGCATAAATTTATTAAATCATTATTTTTAAGCCTTGTATTCGGTTTAGCATAGCGTAAATGTAGAATTACAAGTTAAAATAAAAAAAACCCATTAGATCGCTTCTGATGTAGTTGTTTTTAATCAGAAAAAGTTATTGATAGTAGATTTAAATAGATTCTGTTTATAATAAAAAATCCCATCAATGTGATGGGATTTTTTTACTCTATTTTTTTCACTCGGGTAATGCCGAGCATTTTATTTACAGCTTTTAATACAAACGCTTTTTTAGCAATTGCGCCGGCAATATTACCGATGGTTCTAAAAACTGAAAAATTTTCTTTGGTAGTATGATAACTAATTTTAATTTCTTCCAAATTAATTTCCTTCTGCAATTTTAAAAATTTAAGATCTCTATTAATCTCCTCAAAACTGCTATAAATTTTCATCCCTGTATTAGACTGATTCATATAATTTAATTTTTATTGCAATTCTTGATTAGTCATTAAAGAAAATCCTTGAATATTTAATTAGTAATCGTTTTTTGAAATATGATTTACCAAAAATAGCAAGCAGTACCATAACAATTCCATAAAATCCAGCCACAATAAAATATCCAGCTGGTATATGATTGATAGCTTGACCTATCCAAATAGAAACTCCTACAGAAAGAAATATTAATATCAACATCAATAAGCTACCCATGACTAATGTATTAGCCAAGGATATTGTGCTTTTCATTGTTTTCTTAAAAAGATCTAACTTGTAGTATTCGATGCTAGTCTCGACATAACTTCGAACATTCTTATCAATCTCTTTTACATTATCGGTTAGATTTTCAAACGCCATAGACCCTTATTAAACTACTGCTTTATTAGCGCTCGTTTTAGTTTTTTCAACGGTTACTTCTTTATGTAATTTCGCGTTTTTTTTTCTCAACTCCTCCAGCTTGTTCTCCATTGCTAATAAAATATCATCAGCCTTATAACTCGCATTAGAAAGTGTTTCCTCCAGTTTAGATTCAAACTCTACTTTAGCTTTTGCTGCTTTTTCACCAATAATAGATGCAGTCTCTTGATATTTTTGGTTTAATTTAAGCTGTGCATCCTTAGCTCCTTGTTTAAGCTTTTTTCTTGTTTTATCGCCACTTTCGGGAGCATATAGTAATCCTACTCCTGCTCCGATTATAGCGCCTGTTACTAATGCTAATAGGGTATTTCCTGTGTTTCCTGAACTTGACATATGAATTGATTTTAGGTTAATAATTAGTAAGCTAAATTACAATACGTATGCATCTTAGGCTGTTAACAACGGGTTAATTAAACCGGTTACTATGTCAAAATTTACATAAAATTACTAAATAAAGACTAAAACGATTCTATTATCCTAAAGAAACCCTTAAATAACTAAAAAATATCAATAATCTTAACACTACAACAACTCTTGAACCATAGTTTTGAGAGCTTTATTTTCTGTCATTTGTTGAATTTGTATTATACGATCCGTATGTTGAGTTACTACATCAGGATACCTTTTTAAAATTATCATAGCTTCAAGCTGAAGCAACTCGTTGTCATCATCAAGTGCTTCAAGTACAAACTTTTTACTATCCGCATCTAGATCTAAGTCGTTACTTTCCAAGATCACCCCTGTAGTCATCAAGGCAACTATACGTGAACCTATTTTCTTTTTCGCTGTTCCAAACAACGGACGTACTTCCTCATAAGAAACTTCTTTGGCAAGCTCCAAAATGGTAGCTCTTAAGTTTAAGCGTTTCTCATCGGGTAAATTTGTATATTTTTTACCTGATTTTTTAATCTCGTCGATAGGTTTGCTCGTCGGTTTAGTAGATTTTGGTTTCGCACTAACCTCCTGTTTTTTCTGTTTGGGTGTCTCTTTAGCCCAGGTATCACGTAACCCAACAGTTTTATTAAACACTAAGTTTTCCGGAGTACTGTCCTGATCTACATTAAAATACCCTAAACGCTGAAATTGAAAGTGATCTAATGGTTTGGCTGTACGCAAATGTGGCTCGACAAATCCCTTTATAACCTTTAAAGATTCCGGGTTTAAAAATTCCATATAATCTTTATCCTTATGACCATCCGGTGCCTCGTCTAAAAATAATCTGTCATATACACGAATTTCTGCTGGAATAGCCTGCGCTATCGATACCCAATGCAACGTTCCTTTTACGTTACGTTTAGAAGCCTCTGTACCACTACCCGATCTACTCGCTGGATCATAAGAACAATGAATCTCTATGATATCACCTTCATCGTTTTTAACCACTGATTCCCCTTTAATAATATAGGCATTTTTAAGACGTACCTCTTTACCGAGTGTTAACCTAAAATATTTGCTACCGGCTTCTTCTTTAAAATCCTCTCGCTCTATGTACAACTCTTTACTAAATGGTACCTGACGCTCCCCTGCTTTTTCATCTTCAGGATTGTTCTCAGCATCCAATAGTTCTACCTGATCATCTGGATAATTATCTATAATTAATTTAACAGGATCTAAAACCGCCATAACTCTAGGAGCTACTTTATTGAGATCTTCCCGAACGCAGAACTCCAGTAGCGATACATCAATAACATTTTCTCTTTTGGCAACACCTACGGTTTCAACAAATTTTCTGATAGATTTTGGAGTATATCCTCTTCTTCGTAACGCCGATATGGTGGGCATTCTTGGATCATCCCATCCTGAAACAACACCTTCTTCTACTAAACGTAATAATTTACGTTTACTCATTATAGTATAACTGAGATTTAAGCGTGCAAATTCTGTTTGTTTAGGTACAACCTTACCTTCTTCAGCAATCTGTTCCAGAAACCAATCATACAGCTTTCTATGGGGTTTAAATTCTAACGAACATAATGAATGGGTAACTCCTTCTATATAATCACTCTCACCATGGGTCCAGTCGTACATTGGGTAAATACACCAATCATCTCCCGTTCGATGATGTTTTTTCTTAAGAATACGATACATCAAAGGATCCCGCATTAACATATTAGGGTCTGCCATATCGATTTTTGCACGTACTACATACGAACCTTCTTCAAATTCACCATTTTTCATTCGTTCGAACAAATCAAGGTTTTCTTCAACAGGACGATCTCTATCAGGACTATTAGTTCCGGGTGAAGTTGTAGTACCTTTTTGATCTGCTATGGCCTCTGCACTTTGAGAATCAACATACGCTTTTCCTTCCTTTATAAGTTGAACGGTCCACTGATATAATGTATCAAAATAATCTGAAGAATAACATTCCTTATCCCACTCATATCCCAACCAACTAATATCTTTTTTGATTGCATCTACATACTCCTGCTCTTCCTTGGCTGGATTAGTGTCATCAAAACGCAGATTTACCGGCGCATTGTATCGCAGGCCCAAACCGAAACTTATACCAATAGCTTTGGTATGCCCAATGTGCAAATATCCGTTAGGCTCAGGAGGGAATCTAAAACGTAAATCCTCCTTGCGGGTGGTATTCTTTAAATCCTCTTCGATCAATTGCTCAATAAAATTGAGTGATTTTTTTTCTTCAGTCATCCGTTATAAAATAAAACGCAAAATTACTAAAATTCTGCACTCAGAACTGAATATATCCATCAAAACACATGTAAAATCATTGCTCTCCCAAATCCAAAATAGAAATACAATATCAAATGAGATACTATTGTTTTATGTAGCGCTTGTTAAGAAGTAAAATTGGGGCAATTAACGGTATCATGATTCTCAGTAATCTTTTATCTTTGTCAAAAAACTTTGGGAAAGATAACATTAAAGAATATCAAAGTATACAGCAATCATGGCTGTCTTGAAGAAGAAGGTAAAATAGGATCCGATTATCGTATTGATTTAAGCATATATGCGGATTTAACAAAATCTGCGATATCTGATAATTTATCGGATACTGTCGACTATGTTCATTTAAATAGAATTGTAAAGGAAGAAATGGCAATTCGATCCAAATTATTGGAGCACGCAGCAGAAAGAATTTTGATTAGAGTGTTGAAGGAGTTACCTTTAGTAAATAAAGTGGTGGTTGATGTATCTAAAATAAACCCTCCTATTGGTGGAAATGTAGCAATGGTAACGATTCGACGTAAAAAAAATAGAAGCTAAATTTTATAAAAAATTTGATTTTTCTTCTGTTAAATTGATAATCCGTTCTTTTGTAATCATTATTTTTTTTACATTTGCCCACTGAAAGAATTACGGTGTCGTGGCCGAGTGGCTAGGCAGTGGTCTGCAACACCATCTACAGCGGTTCGAATCCGCTCGACACCTCAAAAATCCTGTTTTTACAACAGGATTTTTTTTTTGCTAGAAAGTTGAGTCCGGAGTTATCTTCTCTATTTCATTTTGTAGACGTTGCTCAACATTATCTGGCAATACCCCTTTTAATATTAGAAACATACCAAAAACAATCATTAAAATACTAATTACCCGCTTAATAACATACGTTCTCTTAGGTGTAAGTTTTCTTTTTAATCTTTTTGCGAGTAACATTTTGAAAACATCGATGACAAAATAAGTTATTAAAACCATGGCAAAGAAAGAAAAAATTCGATTCGAATCCATGTCTAACTGAGGTCCCATTACAATGATTATACTTAACCAAAATCCTAAAACCCCAATATTTATAAAGTTGAGAAGAAAACCTTTTATAAAAAGTTTTAAGTAGTTGTGTTTATTAATAACATCAACACTTGTGTCTCTAAGTTTATTATAATTCTTTCGTTCTTGAATAAATGAAATTATACCGTATGTAGCTAGCAACATCCCACCAAAAATAAACAACGCCGGATCATCTTTTATTTTTTCTAATATTTTATTGGTACTAAAATATGCAATGAGTATAAAGACAATATCGGCTAGAATCACTCCAAAATCTACAGCAACTGCCGCTCTAAATCCTTTTATAGCAGCTGTTTCTAATAAAACAAAAAATACAGGTCCGATTAAAAAGGCTAATAAAAATCCTAGAGGTATAGCTGCATGCGCGTCTTGAAACATAAATTTAAATCGTGTTTCTTACAAATCTAATAAATATGCTTAGTTAATCTCTATAATTTTGCCTCCAAATACTTTTTTACTATCGATGAGCCTGGGACTTCCATAAATTTTTATGGTCCCTCCTGCTGTAGTAGTTGCTTTTACAAACAGCTTTGCGTTAATACTAGCGCGCCCACCGGCACTTATAGAAACGTGTGTAGAATCAGAAACTAATTTTTGAGTTTCATATTGGCCGCCCGCTTTAATAGTAATATCTTGGTTATTGCTTGATCCATGGACTTCGATAACTCCGCCTGTAACAGCTTTGGATACTAATTTCTTAACAACAATTTTTCCTTTGATTTTAGCACCTTCCTGTACGCTAAGCTTCAATGATTCTTGTACTAATGAGTCTTTGACAAGCACAGATGCGCCTTCATTAGCATCAATTGTTTTGACTGTAGTATAAAAGATTGTAACCTTGGTAGCATCTTTTTCATCCCAAAGATTGTCCAATGACATTTTTAACTTTAGTACCCCAGCTTTCTCAACTACAGCGATTTCATCTTTTTGAGGACCTGAAATAGTTATTCTATTTTGATCCGCTCGTACTAATATTACATTGATTTTATCAAAAACTTTTAGCTCCTCAAAAGGTTGTAATTCGCTAGATGTTTTTTGTTGCGCAAAAGCTCCTAAACCAACTAGAAAAAGCAGATAAAAAATAGTATTACTGTTCATTGTCTGTATTTTAACGTATTGAATATTCCTAATTATGCTTCTACGCTTTCTTTAGAGCCTATCAAAGTAAAGTCCAAATGCCTTTTTACTAGATCAGCATTTTTAACTTTAACGTAAACCTCATCCCCTAATTGATATACTTTTTTAGTTTTCTGACCCATAATAGCATATTCGTCCTGATCAAAAACATAATGATCATCATTCATATCCTTAAGTCGTACCATACCTTCGCACTTATTACTTATAATTTCGATATAAATACCCCATTCGGTTACGCCAGAAATCACACCTAAAAACTCTTCATTCTCATGATCTTTCATGAACTTGATTTGCATATATTTAATAGAATCTCTCTCTGCAGTAGCTGCTATCCCTTCCATCGAGCTGCTATGATTACATTTTTCTTCGTATTCCTCTTCTGTTACCGATTTACCACCATCAAGATAGTGTTGTAATAAACGATGTGCCATTACATCCGGATATCTTCTAATTGGACTGGTAAAATGACTATAATGATCAAATGCTAATCCATAATGACCTATATTGTGTGTTGTATACTCTGCTTTACTCATACTGCGTATCGCCAAAGTATCCACCAGGTTTTGTTCCTTTTTACCCTGAACATCACTCAACAATCCATTTAATGATTTTGTAGTTGATTTACGATCTTTTAAATCCAGTTTGTATCCAAAACGACTGATAATATTTTGTAATGCTGCCAGTTTTTCATCATTGGGCTCATCGTGCACTCGGTAGATAAATGTTTTCTTTGGATTTTGCTTTCCAATGAACTCTGCTACTTTTTTATTGGCAAGCAACATAAACTCTTCAATTAATTTATTAGCATCCTTAGAAGTCTTAAAAAACACTCCCGTTGGCTCACACGCTTCATTGAGACTAAACTTAACTTCAACCTTGTCAAAAGAAATTGCACCATCACGCATACGCTTATTACGCATGATTTTGGATAAATCATTCATTGTTATAACAGCATCAGCTATAGCTTGTGGTGCTTCATAAGATGTTCCACTCAATGAAATTTCATCTGGAATTGTATTTGACTTGGATTCTATGATATGTTGAGCCTCTTCATAAGCAAACCGTGCATCAGAATAGGTTACAGTACGACCAAACCATTGATTTTTTATCTCTGCCTTCTTATTGATTTCAAATACTGCCGAAAAGGTATATTTCTCTTCATTAGGTCGTAGGGAACAAGCATTATTTGATAAAATTTCCGGTAACATTGGTACAACTCTATCGACAAGGTAGACCGAGGTAGCCCGCTCATAAGCTTCATCATCCAAAATAGTACCCGGTTGCAAATAGTGAGAAACATCTGCTATGTGAATGCCTATTTCGTAATTTCCATTATCCAAAATTTTAAACGATAAGGCATCGTCAAAATCCTTTGCATCTTTTGGATCAATCGTAAAAGTAAGCGTATCTCGCATATCGCGACGTTTTGCTATTTCACTTTCCTGAATGGAGGTATCGATTGCATTGGCATATTCCTCTACTTCTTTAGGAAATTCATAGGGTAGCCCATATTGTGCTAGAATAGCATGAATTTCTGTATTGTGCTCTCCCGGCTTACCTAAAACTTTGAGAACTTTTCCAAATGGCGAATCTGCTTTTTCAGGCCAATCCTCGAGCTTAACCAGTACTTTATCTCCATCAGCTGCTTCAAATATTTTATTTTTTGGAATAAAGATATCTGTATACATTTTGGAATTTTGAGTACTGACAAAGGCGTAATTTTTTTGAATTTCAATTACTCCGACAAATTCATCGCGCTTTCTATTGATTACTTTAGAAATTTCTCCTTCACTTTTACCACCGCGCTTTCTTTTGTATACATAAACTTCAACTTCATCACCGTCCAATGCTTTATTGAGATTGTTTTTAGGAATGAAAATATCTTCTTCCAAATCCTCTACAACTACGTATCCTGAACCTTTTGTTGTTACATCTAATGTGCCTGTGTAGGTATTAATATTTGGAACTAACTTGAACTTACCACGTTCAACTTCTTCTATTTGCTTTTTTGCGGTAAGCTGAGATAGCTTTTTAATTATTTGATTGCGACTACTAGGATCATCTACACCTAATTTCGATGCTATCTGCTTATAATTAAATGTTTTATCAGTATCTGCCTTAAGTATTTTTAGTATGGACTGGGTAAGATTTTCAATTTTAGCTGACTGTTTTCTTCGGCTATTCTTTCTTTTCATTTAGGTCATTTATATTTTAATCTTATAAATGTACGGCTAATCTTTTAACATCATTGAATTTGATATTAAACTTTTGTTAATCTAAAAACTGTATGATCCTACTTTTGCGCAGTGACAAAAATATTTTTACCAATTATTTTACCATTTCTTAAAATTTTCTTAATTTTAATATACCTTTTACCAGGTAAGTTTATACAAGCTTTTTAACATGTTAAAAATTAGTAAAGTACATAAAGTAATTCTGTTTTTTATATTCATCTTTATTGTAGGGGTGTATATTTTTATGGTACATATAGGTAACTCTATAGATAAAAATAATAAGTTTCATCCAGAGGATTATCAAACGGAAATTGATTCATCTCACACTACTAAATTACATAACACTTCCAAACCTAATTCTTAGGTAAATGGCTTATATCTAAGCGCTGTTCAAACTATTTTTTTCTTTAATTTTTACATCATCTTAACTAAAATCGTATGGCTAATTTGTATCTTTAAGTATAACAATAGTCTATCGATGAAAAACTTTGTAGTTATAATGACCTTTACTTATTCCTACGAGTACGCAGTACTAAAACACTTATTAGAACAAGAAGGGATCAATCATTTTTTTGAAAATGAAGTAATAGCGAACGTTTTTCCCTTTTACTCAAATGCCCTAGGCGGAATACACTTGCGCGTTCATACAAACGACGTACTTTTAGCAAGAGAGATTATAGATTCTCTTCAACTACCTAAGCATCTTAAAATAGTTTAATCTCTTTATACTTGTTAACACATATATTATATTAAATTTTCTTTTTTCGAATTTTTTAAAACTTGAATGGTTATTATTATAGGGTGTTAATAGCGGTAAAACTTTTATGTTTTAAACTTGCTTTTGAAGTTAGAACCAGTAATCAAATAGCTATTAACATACATAAATTGTAATAATCGATTGATTTACATAGTATCTTAAAAAGTAATAAACAGTTGTTAATAAAACAAACATTGGCAAAATGTGAAATTTTTCTGATAATTATAGCAGTTGATAACTCAAAATATTGGTTCAAAACTTAGCCAAAAATTGTAACGTTATAATTTTGATATATGGAGATCTTCCTTGTATTGTTATTTTATTTGATAGTACAAAATAAACTTCCTGAATTTTAGAAACTAGTTATTCACATAAGATGTTAACAGGGTTGACTTACTTATGAACACAACGGTATGGGTAAACATTTTATATGGGTTTTTAGCCATCGTTTTATGCTATACCCCTATCTTTGTAGTAAATATGAACCTTTAAATCGAATTCTTGTGAAAATAGCTATTGGTAATGATCACGCGGGAACAGCTTATAAATTTGCTGTCAAATCATTGTTAGAATCTGAAGGTATAGAAGTTATTAATCACGGTACTGATGATACTAGTAGTGTTGATTATCCTGATTTTGTGCATCCGGTCGCTAAGGCAGTAGATACAGACCAAGTACAGTTTGGTATTTTGATTTGTGGTAGTGGTAATGGAGTGGCTATGACAGCTAATAAGTATACTAATGTAAGAGCTGGTCTATGTTGGATAAAAGAAATTACTGCTTTATCCAGACAACATAATAATGCTAATATTTTATGTATTCCTGCACGGTATACGTCAGAAGCTCAAGTGCTGGAAATGGTCAAAACTTTTATTGACACAGAATTTGAAGGTGGCAGACATCAAAATAGAGTCACCAAAATATCTCAATGCTCATAAAATAACTTCGCAGTTATGTCTGAAATTAATTTTTTTGTCAAAAAATTTAATGAGTTGTCTATTGATGAATTATATGAAATTTTGAGACTAAGGACAGAGATCTTTGTTGTAGAGCAAGATTGTGTATATCAGGACTTGGATAATAAAGATCAAAAGGCATTGCATGTTATTGGTGTAAAGGAGGGTACTATCGTTGCTTACACACGATTATTTGATGCTGGAGCATATTTTGACAATGCGAGTCTTGGACGTGTAATTGTGGCAGCCGATCAAAGAAAATTTTCTTATGGACATCAACTTATTGAAGAAAGTCTAAAGGCTATAAAAAGATTTTATGCTACTGATACCATAACTATATCGGCGCAGTTATATCTAAAAAAATTTTACGAAAAACATGGGTTTCTGCAAAAAGGAGATACGTATCTTGAAGATGGTATTCCACATATAAAGATGATCCGTAGTTTGCAGAATTAGTTAAGAATATTGTTGTATTCTTTACTATCCTTAAGAATCTCTATACTTTTTAAGACTTCAGGATTATGTGTCACATAATACTCATATAAACCTTCTCTGTAGAAATAGCGTTTTATAATTTCATCAGTTAAAAGTGCTTTAATCTCTTGTCTGTCTGTATCTAAACCTTGCTCCTTGGTAGTTTGAATGGTTTTTAATAAAGCTTGATAACTATCAAACACCGATGCATCCATTTTTTCTTTTTTAGCAACCAGCATGGCTTTTTTTAGGGCAGCTTCTGTCTCAGTTTCAAAAGAAAACTGACTTTGCTTTACAAATTTTTTAAACGCTTCATAATCGCTATCAGTAAATGCAAAATCTGATGATTTATTCAAAGAATGTGAGTAATAATACTGTGTTGCAAAATCAAAAATAGCATCAGATTTTAACAAAGCTGTTGTTATATTGCTATATCCCGAAGAAGCAAGTTCAATATCTGGTTGTATACCTCCACCATCATATACAGTTCTACCGTTCTTTGTTTTAAACGCTTTGCTTTCGTTTTTATCGTAGCGTACCGCCTTATTATTTTTATCTCTGTTCCAGTAATCCAATGCTTGAATACATCTACCACTCGGAGTGTAATATCTTGAGATGGTTATCTTAATTTGTGTTCCATAGGTAAGTTTTTTGGGACGTTGAACTAAGCCTTTTCCAAAACTACGAGCTCCAATGACCACCCCACGATCCAAATCCTGGATACCACCGGCTACAATTTCACTGGCCGATGCACTTCTACCATTCACCAAAACAACCAGAGGAATAGTAACATCAATCGGTTGATTTTTAGTGTAATATTCCTTGTTATACTTTTTAACCACAGATTTTGTAGTGGTTATTAACGCATTTTTGGGTACAAAAATGTTGGTAACATTGATTGCTTCACTAAGCAATCCACCTGGATTGCCTCGAAGATCCAGAATAATTTTATCAGCTCCTTTCGCTTTTAAAGCTTCTAAGGCGGCGATAGTTTCACTTGATGCCTTATTATTAAATTTTGATAAGACGATATAACCAATGTTATCTGATAACAACGTATAAAATGGAACTGCATTCACCTCAATTTCTTCTCGTGTAAGTACGGTTGTTTTTAACTCTCCTTGTCTTTTGTATGTAATCGATACTTTTGTCCCACCAGCACCTTTAAGCAGTTCTCCTGCATCTTCGTCAAAATTAGATATATCGATATCTCCTATCTTAATAATTTCATCTCCGGCCTTTAAACCTGCTTTATCCGCTGGATAGTCTTTATAAGGTTCTACAATTACAATGCTATGTTTACCTGTTTTTACTGTGGCGCCAATACCTGTATATTCTCCGGCATTACGAATTTTGGAAGCTTCTACATCTTGCTCATTCCAATATTTTGTATAAGGATCCAAATCATCTAACATTGCAGTAATGGCTGTATCCATAAGTTCTGCAGGATTGGTTTCATCTACGTAATTCATGTTTAATTCTTTAAACATAGTAGTAAAAATCTCGATCTGTTTGGCAATCTCAAAAAAATCGGATTTAAAACTTACGGTAGCAAAAAATAAGACTAATGCCGCGCTGCTGAATATAATTCTCTTTTTCATAGTAGGTCTATCTTTTTGAAGATGTTGGAAGTTATGTGCTCAACTGCTTTTTGAAATTTCTTTATCCATAAACTTCTGCAACACTTTCATTACACTTTTTTCTATACGAGATGAGCTAGGAAACTCTTTTCCAGTATACAGAATCATTAAATTATAAGATTGGGTAGTTTGTTGTTGTACAAGATACTTATTTTTTCTGTAGGATTCTCGCAATAAACGTTTTATATGATTACGATCTACTGCTTTTTTAAAATTACGTTTACTTACCGACACAGCAGCACGTAAATTTGTTTCTTCGGTATCCGGTCCTACAGTGTAAATTAAACGTATTGGATATTGAGCAACTGATTTCCCTTCAGAAAACAGGAATTCAATGGTTTTCTTACTTTTTAAACGCTCTTTTTTGGATAAAGTTGCTTGCATACTGTGCAAAAATAAGGATAAGATTTATTAGTATGTGAGTAAAAAAAATCCGGACTTAATTATTAAGTCCGGATCCTAGAAACTTTAAAATAAATTATAGTTTCATTGTATTATTTCCAGCATTAATATCAGCCATTTTTTTAGATGGATCGATAACAATTTCTGATATGGTTGCTTTAGACTTTGATAAGTTGAGTTTATACATAGGATGTGTCCACGCCCAATCATCAGCAACTACCCTATTAATATCTTGGTGTTGGTTCTTTTTCTGTCCACGCATCATACGCAGCGGAATATAGTAAGCTTCTTTGGTACCATCCTTATAAGTTACTAATAAGTCGATAGGCATAGGGATACGCCCAATTCTTTCTAAGCTCACAATAGCTTTACCATCTTCTTCTTCTATACTTTTGACACCATAATCAATTGTACTTGTGGTTTGTGTCCAATCAGTTAAATACCAGTCAAGCTGTATACCGGAAACTTTTTCTGCGATTCTTTTGAAGTCATTAGGTGTAGGATGCTTAAACTTCCAATCGGAATAGTATCTTTTTATAGTTTTTGCTAAATTTTCTTTGCCGATGATATAGCCCAACTGTGCTAAAAAGACAGCTCCTTTAGAATACGCTGAAGCACCATAGGCACCATTATAATCATAATGATCAGCTTGTGTACTTTGCGGTTGTTCTTTACCTGAAGTAGCTAACCACGTATATCCCTTGTAGATGTTTTCGAATGGATTTTCCTTTTTTTGCTCCATTACTGTATTCATTGCTAAAGCAGAAATATAACTGGTAAACCCTTCATCCATCCATTCATGCTTAGACTCGTTGGTTGCTAAAATATGTTGAAACCAGGAATGAGCCATTTCATGAGCTGTTACACCAACAAGACTTCCAAATTCACGCTCACCTGTAATCAGCGTACACATCGCATACTCCATACCCCCATCACCTCCTTGGATGATAGAATATTGATCATAAGGATAGTCGCCAATATTTTTGTTGAAATACTCCATCAAGGCTACAGCTTTTGGCTGTAAATTTTTCCAGTTTTCTTGAATTTCCTTTTTGTTTTTATACAAAAAGTGAAGCATGGGTCCGTTAGGAACCTGTACTTTATCATGAATAAATTCAGGATCAGCAGCCCAGGCAAAATCATGCACCTGAGGTGCCTTAAAATGCCATGAGAGCTTTTTCTCTTTCGTTGTTACCTTCTTGTCACCCGATTGATATCCATGTCCAATAGCATCTGCATTTTGCAAATACCCTGTACCCCCCAACACATAATTTTTATCTATGGTGATGGTTACGTCAAAATCTCCCCAAACTCCATGAAACTCTCTGGCGATATATGGGTGTGCATGCCATCCTTCAAAATCGTATTCTGCCATTTTAGGATACCATTGTGTCATTGAGAGTGCAACACCTTCAGCATTATTGCGTCCTGATCTACGAATTTGTTTTGGTACTTGTCCATTGAACTGCATTGCAAAAGTTGCCTTTTTACCTGGCGCAATCGGTTCTGTAAGTGTCACTTCAAGAACGGTTCCTTCGGTGATATATGTTACTTCTTGTCCATCTTGAGTAAGTGCATCCACTTTAAGAAATCCAATCTCCTCTGGAGTTAATTTACTTATTCGATCCTCAACTCTACTATCGGGATCCGGCAAATTACGCGAGCGAACATCCATCTCGCTTTCTGGTTGGAAAGCATTAAAGTATAAATGATAAAAAACCTGTGTTAAGGTATCTGGTGAATTATTGGTATATACCAATTCCTGAGTTCCTTTATATTGAAAATTCTCAACATTCATATCCACATTCATGGTATATGAAACATGTTGTTGCCAATAACTTGTATTATTTTGGCCATAAGTTGCTAGTATTCCCATACAAGAAAACACTAAAGAAAATAGTTTAGTCATAAGAATGATTATTTAGACATTTTATCAGCGTAAATTAGTGCATTATAGAGATTCACCATTTTTCCTGATTTTGATAATTCTGTAAAATTTCCTGTATTAGCTGCATCACCACCAATCACTACCGTTGCTTTTGTAGAGAGGCCACTGTTCATAAGCACTTGTTTCACTTGAGCTGCAGACAATTTGGGATAGTATGAACGGATCATTGCGGCCACTCCTGCTACCGCCGGTGCAGCCATAGAGGTTCCTTGTAAGTATTCATAAGTATTTAATGGTGTTGTAGCCCAAATTTTAACTCCGGGAGCAAATACATCGACATTACTTTTTCCATAATTCGAAAAATTCGCAACCAAATTACCTCCATACTCATAGTTTAAAGCTCCGACAGTTAAAAAGGTGTTAGCAATTTCGGATCCGGTTGTTTCCTGATCGTTTGGATATACAGCCTTTTCATCAAGATTTATTCCTTCATTTCCAGCCGCATTCACGATTAAAACATCGTTATCAGCCGCATATTTAATAGCATCCTGTACCCATTCCGGATGTGTGCTGAAGTATTTTCCAAAACTTGTATTGATAACTTTAGCGCCATTATCAACCGCGTATCGAATCGCCAAAGCGATATCCTTATCATATTCATCTCCATCAGGAACAGCACGTAAAACCATAATTTGAGTATTTTGTGCAACACCATCTACACCTTTGTCATTACCACGCTCTCCGGCAATAATACCAGCAACATGTGTACCATGCTTTAATCCTTTCTTATCTGGTTCTGGCCCCATAACATTGTTATTCCCATAAGCAGTGTCGGTAAGGTCATCAACGTTGTCCCTCACATTTTTACGCCCATCAAATTCAAGGTTCAAATTGTAATTTAATGAATTTGAAAAGTACTCAATACCTTCGTTAAGATTAGCCATTAGATCAGGAATACGCTCATCACCGTTAGCAAAACCAAACATTTGAGATATAAACCCTGCATGCTGTTTCATTTCGGGCGTTTCTGGATTAAGTTGAGCCACTTCTGCACTAGAATAATCTTCCTTCCCCAAGGCTTCGGTTAAGGCTTTATGAGAAACTTGTATTTGGTTAAGTATTTGTTCATACTGATCTTTATTTCCCTTAGTTTCCTGATATTCTTTTTCGTACTCTGCTTTAGCCTCAATATACAATTGATATTCAGAACGATCTGAAGCAGCCACATCAGCCAACGTTTTTCCTTGATATTTTGGCTTTAGTTTTTTAATTATTCGTACAAATTCCAAATTTTCATTTGTAGAATCCCCAAGATAAT
This sequence comes from Aquimarina sp. 2-A2, assembly GCF_045505135.1. NCBI lineage: Bacteria > Pseudomonadati > Bacteroidota > Flavobacteriia > Flavobacteriales > Flavobacteriaceae > Aquimarina > Aquimarina sp. 2-A2. The sequence goes on from NZ_JBJKFI010000001.1 coordinate 490,191, forward strand.
TCCACCCATGAATATCATCAATATAGCCGTTATTGTCATCGTCTTTACCATTCCCTTTAATTTCACCGGGATTGGTCCAAATTACCCCGTCTAGATCTTCATGTTCTATATCTACACCACTGTCAATAACACCTACGATTACCGTCTTCCCTTTTTTACCTTGTATAATTTCGTTATACGCTTTATCAACACTCATCCCCGGGATAGTGTCGCTTACTAAGTCAGCAGCTTTCCAGTTTTTTAATTGGGTGTCAGATAAAGGAATGGTTTTCAGAGGAACGGTATCTATGTTTTCTATTGGAGTTGAGATAATTGCCGGAGTTCCACAACCGGTTAGTAATACTGCCGAAGCAAATGTCACGGCTATTTTATGTGTTGAAAGATTCATATGGTACTATTAATTAAATAATTCATTGAAGGTGTATACATCTTTTAATCGAACACCTTTTTCTGTTTGCTGAACGGTAATTATTTCGTTATGAGCATCGTGCTCTAAAAATAAATACCAGTTGTTTTTTGCAGCGTTTTCCAAAAATAATGCTTTTTCTGGCATAGTAAGTAAGGGTCGTGTATCATATCCCATAACATAAGGCAATGGAATGTGGCCTGCTGTCGGTAAAAGGTCTGCCATAAAAACAATAGTCTTATCCTGATATTGAATATGAGGAATCATTTGTTTGTCGGTATGGCCATCGGCAAACAAAATATCAAAACCAAGCTCTGAGTTCGTTTGAAAGGCTTCTCCTGACCTCTTGACAAAATTAAGGTGTCCACTCTCCTGAATAGGTAAAATATTTTCTTTTAGAAAAGAGGCTTTCTCTCTGGGGTTGGGCTTAGTAGCCCACTGCCAATGTTCCTCATTACTCCACACCTTGGCATTTTTAAAAGCTAATTCATACCCTGTACGATCCGTATTCCATTGTACGGTACCTCCACAATGATCAAAATGTAGATGCGTCATAAATACATCCGTAATATCGTCTCGATGAAACCCGTATTTTTGTAACGAACGATCAATAGAGTCATCTCCCCATAAAGAGTAATAACTAAAAAATTTATCAGATTGCTTATTACCCATACCGGTATCGATAAGTAGTAATCGATCTCCTTCTTCTATTAGTAAGCAACGGGCTGCGATATCGATTAGATTTTTCTCGTCCGCCGGATTGGTTTTATTCCAGATTACTTTGGGTACCACCCCAAACATAGCGCCACCGTCTAGTTTGAAGTTTCCTGCGTTTATAGGATATAATTTCATAAAGGCTCAAATTATCCTTGCAAAATAGAAAAAATGGCAGCGAAGTTGACTTTATTTACAGAGTTTTTAACAGATTAGGCTCATATTTCAACTTAGAAACAATTTTGTGCAGCCTAATTCCAAAATCCAGTAGCGCTTTTACTTCTTTCACGCTGGCCAAGCGTTCTGTTTTCATAACTAAAAGAGCGTTGGCATTAGACTCAATGTGATAGTAAGGATTGCTCTCAAAAAATAAGACTAAAGCATCCGTAAAAAAAGCTTCTATTTCAGCTTTATTTTCAGCCATTAAAAAGAAACGTTTTGAAAAATCAGGATGATCTTTTATATCGATATCCTTAAATCCTGAAAACCGATATAAAAAATTCAGTAAATCTTCTTTATGCAATGTAAAATTCGGAATAGTTCTTTCTAATTTTATAGTTAAAAAAGTAGCTCGCAACTGCTTTTGAGATATAAATTCGCCTTCGGTATATTCTGTATCAAAAACGTTGAAATTTGTATGTTCATCAATTAATTGATTATGAATAAAATTGATTTTTTTTAGTTTAAAGAAAACAAAAGAATAAAGCGGATTTACTTCATATAATTTAACAGGGTTATAGGACCACTCAAAGTCATGAGCCACATTTTGTAGATCTTTCTGTCTTTTTGTAAGATTGGTTTTTGTTTTTCTAGCGTTAGAAAAGGAGAACAATCGGCGCACTGCTAACGGATGGGCAGATGAAGTACCATGAATATCCAGTCCGTTGATATCAAAAGATCCGCCGTTGCGCGTAAAAATTTCTTGATATCCCAGCAAATGCTCCTGTACCGTAAAATCCACAAACTCACATAGCGAAAAATCAACAATAACGTCTCCATTTATCGGGATTGCATCTAAATTGTTTTTAAGCTTGTAATAGTTCATAAAGCTTGAAAAATTTTTGACGCTCACAAAATAATTCCCTTGCGCCTGTTCTTTGAACATTAAAACGTTAGGGCGAATAGCATTCGAAAGAAACAGAAGCACACTTTTATTTAAGATAATATGGATGATTAATGTACTCAAAATTCCGATAAAAATACCAGTAATTAAATTGGTTGTGATCGTAGCTATTATAGTAACGAAAAAAATAAAAACTTGTTCATTTCCAATTTTTGCAATGCTTTTAAGCGTTGAAGGCGAAGCGAGCTTATATCCAGTATACACTAAGATCGCAGCAAGTGCGGTCAAAGGAATTCTGCGAAGTTGATCCTGGAATAATAACACAAAAAGAATCAGAAAAAATGCATGAAAGAAGTTAGCACTTCGATTAGATCCGCCGTTGTTCACATTGACAGAGCTACGAGCAATTACAGTAACAACGTTGAGACCTCCCAACAAACCACTCACTATAGAGGCCAGGCCCAGAGCTTTTAAATCGCGATTCACATTTGATCTACGTCGCTCAGGATCTAACTGATCGATTGCTTTGATGCTCAATAAGGATTCTATACTTGATATCAGGGTTATTGCGAGAACGACTCCAATAAACTTAGGCGTAAACAATAGAGAAAAATCCGGTGTAGGAAAACCCGATAAAACAGAGTCAGGAAGTTGAACTAATAAAGCTGTAGCTATTGGATATGTTTCGCTAGAGAAAAATTCATAATAATAACTATACCCAATAACGAGCACTACGATCCACATAGGTGCTGGAATTAGCTTTAAATATGGGTTTCGAATTGCCCCATGAAATCGCATAATTAGTAAACTGATTAAACCGATAGATGCGGCCGCTATGGTACTTGCAGTTGCTTGAGAGAAAAGCCCAAGTACTACTGAAGGGAACGTGAGTAATAATTCGATAGTATCTCCCTGAGCACCAGTATTAGCAAACATGACATGAAGCTGTTTTGCTAAAATACTTATACCAATGGCAGCTAACATACCTTGAATCGCAGAGGAAGGAAAAAAATCACTAAGAATTCCCAACCGCAAAAAACCTATAAGCAACATCAACGCTCCCGAGCAAATAATCGCTGCTAGCGTAAAGAGATAGCCCTGATAGAGATCTCCGCTTGCCAGCGTAGAGATCGCACCCAATAATACTACCACCAAACCGTTGCCCGGTCCAGCAATAGTAACATGTGAACCCCCAAAGATTGCGACGACTATACCTCCAACGATTGCGGCGATAATGCCAGAAATCGGAGGTGCGCCAGACGCCAATGCTAATCCCAACCCAAGAGGAAGTGCAATTAAGGAAACAACAAAACCCGAAAACATGTTTTTTGGCAGATTACTAAGAAAGTTCATTGAGGTATTCTTAAAATTTATCATTTATCTTACAATTAATACATCGGTTGGAAGCTCAGATAAAATATATTCCATATCGTGCGGAAAAATACGATCTAAAAAAGTGCTCTTTTCCGGAGCGTTCATTATTAATAAATCGGCACCGACAATCTTAGCATAATGTCCAATGGAATACCCTCTCTGTCCAAAAATTGGTTGAATTTTGATTTTAACTGCACTTTTTAGTTGTGACGGTATTTCTTTTAAAACATCATGAACTCTTAGTGCTTGTTTTTGGGAAAGTTGCTCTTTGATCAAGGTACTTTTGAGTAAAGACTTGTTATCCTGAACAATTACCTTAACGTCTTTCTTAGAAATTTCTTCAACAATCGTTAGTTGTTTACTATCTAGATTCTGTGCAAATTCAAAAGATGCGCATAACGTTTCCTGTGTTTTATTATTGTTTAAACCGTTCACTACAATATGTCGACACGGTCGAAGATCTTCAGAAGGTTTTATAAGCAATAAAACTGAACATGGTGCTTTACGAACAATTTTACGTGCGATGGATCCTATATAAAACTTTAAAATATCTTCTCTTGGTGTCGCTCCCAGCATAATTAGATCTGCATTTGTACTTTGAGCCGATTTAATAATAACCTCTACAGGATCACCGTCTTTCCATATCATTTTCACTTTTCCGTCATCGTCATCCTCAAACCCGGATAATAAATGTCGAATAGTCTCCTCCTTTTCTTTGGTTTTCTCACCAACATGCACTAGAACTAGGCGGCAATCAAAAAAGTCAACCAATCGCATGGCTTCAAAAATGTTATTTTGGAGATTTGGTGAAAAGGCAACACCTATTAAAACGGTTTTAAATTTTTGAGGTAAACAAGGGTTCAAATGATATAATTTTACATTAAGGGTAGAATATAGAATTAATTTTTAAAAGTGAAAAATTGTTAACGATTTTATACATCATAAAAAAAATGACGAACTTGCTAGCTTTTTAAGACATAAAACATATGATTGAGCTATCAGGAATAATAATTTTAGGAATACTTGCGCAATGGGTAGCCTGGAAATTTAAAATCCCCGCGATATTACCTTTAATATTAATTGGACTCCTTGTTGGACCAATATCTACCTTATTTACAGAGAATAGCACAAAATTAATACAACCTATTTGGAACGGAACACAAGGCTTATTTCCCGGCGAAAGTCTATTTTATTTTGTGTCACTGGCAATAAGTATCATATTATTTGAAGGAGGACTTACGCTGCGCAGAGGGGAAATTTCAAACATCGGTCCGGTGATTATAAAACTTATTAGTGTAGCTGTTATCGTCACCTTTTTTGGCGCTGGCCTTGCTGCTCACTTTATTTTCGGACTCAGTTGGCCGATTTCTTTTTTGTTTTCCTCTCTAATTATTGTGACGGGACCTACCGTAATTACACCTATTCTTAGAAACATTCCTCTCAAAAAAGATGTTTCAGCCATTCTTAAGTGGGAAGGGATTCTAATTGATCCCATAGGAGCTTTGGTAGCAGTTCTGGTTTTTGAATTCATAAGTGTAGGAGAAGGACAAGAATTTACGCAAACTGCGTTGATGGAATTTGGAAAAATCGTTTTGTTTGGTTTCACTTTTGGTTTCACTTTTGCACACGCACTTGCTTTTGCAATCAAAAAAAATGTAATTCCTCACTATTTATTAAATGTTTTCACACTAGCAACAGTCCTTGGGGTGTTTGTACTTTCTGATGTATTTGCACACGAATCAGGTTTATTATCTGTTGTTATTATGGGAATGGTGTTAGGAAATATAAATTTACCTAATATTGAAGAACTCCTTTATTTTAAAGAATCACTAAGCGTACTGCTGATTTCGATTCTTTTTATTCTATTATCTGCAAATATTAATATTGAAGAACTTGAATTGGTATATAACTGGGAAGCAGTATTGTTATTTGCCACTGTAGTATTTTTTATCCGGCCTGTCGGTGTGTTTTTGAGCTCCATAGACTCTGGCTTAAAACTGAAAGAAAAATTATTTATTAGCTGGGTAGGACCAAGAGGTATAGTTGCGGCAGGAATAGCTTCGTTGTTTGGTTTAAAATTGACTGCCGACGGTGAGCCTGGAGCAGAGTATATAACACCTTTAGTTTTTATGATTGTGTTAGGAACAGTACTTTTAAACGCTACCACTGCCAGATTATTCGCAAAATTGGTAGGTGTTTTTCTAAAAAAATCAGAGGGTATTTTAATCGTTGGTGGATCAAAGGTTTCTCGTCTCATAGCCTCATATCTTAAAACTAATGACCGACACGTTGTACTCTTGGACAACAATAAAAGTAATGTCAAAAAAGCTAAAAATTTGGGCTTAGACGCTATAGAAGGTAACATCTATAATAATACAATCAAAGATAATATAGAGTTGAGCGATATTGGAATTGTAATGGCATTGACCGGAAACAGTGATATAAATAAATATGCTATCAAAAAATTTGCAGATCAATTCGGTGAGAATGGATCTTTCAGATTAGTGACTACAGAGGAGATGAGTGATCCCGACAATAATCCGGAAGAAGGTCTATTCTCTCAAACAGATGATTATTATAAGCTCATGGATTTAGCAGAACGCTACCCAATGATCATGGAAATTGAAATAGAAAATGAAGAACACTACAAAAGCTTAATTGAATTATCCAAGAAAGAGGGGAACATGATTCCATTGTTTATTAAAACTCCCGAGGATTCCATTCGAATTATTCCATCACATAGTGAGGATGTCAAACGTATAGAGCCCGAGAGCATTTTGGCATATATTGGCAAGCCTATTGATGTTGAAGAATCTGCAACAGTAATCGATAAAACAACTGAATAAGCCGACGTAATACATTTTTATCTCTTAAATTTTTTGTTAATTATATACTTTTTAAGTAGTTTAGCTTTTTTAACTCTAATCTATTTAACTTTTTTAATTAAGAAAAAAATTCTAATCTTATGTGTTTGTATCTTAGCCATTGGACTCACTTCATGTGGAAGTGATGATGATGCTGGCTTTGATTGTTTAAAGCTAACTACTGACGTTAGCACAGCGACTTCAGCGTATGCCGAAAATCAGACTACCGAAAACTGTAATGCCTATAAACAATCTTTAGAGGCTTATCTTGAAGGTAATTGTTTCCCTGACGAACAGTCAGAAGCTTCCTTTAGAGAGCAATTGGCAGGACTTACGTGTTCATAATATAAATAAAAAGGTTCCAAGCGGAGCCTTTTTAATTTTTTTTTATCAAGTAAACGCAAACAGGAAAATGATCACTATATCCGCCTGTAAACCTACCATTTGCAAAACTTCTAAATGGATATCCCTTATAACTACCGTTGGCAGTAGTTAGAAATTTTTTAGCGTATACTTGAGCTTTATAGTATTGAAACGTTTTGTAATCCGTTTTCATAAGTGCTTTTGAAAGCAAAACTTGATCAAACAAATTCCAGCTATCTCCCCAAGCCAGAGATCCAGTGCCATTCGACAGAATTTCTTCAAAAGGATTGAATTGTTTTGAGTCAGAAAGTGTATTTATTGTATTTGACGTATTTAAAACCTCTCGAATGCTCTCATTTTTAGGACCGTCATTAAAATCTCCCATGGTGATAATCTTTGCATAAGGATCTTTGAACAACAAAGAATCAATTATGTTACGTGTAATGCGAGCTGCTTTATTTCTTTTGTATTTGCTTCTGGCTTCGCCTCCTCTTCGTGAAGGCCAGTGATTTACTATGATGTGTAATAGTTCATTCTCCAGATATCCGGTCACGACAAGTTGGTCACGCGTATACATCCGTTTTCCTGTCTTTTGGTCATATAGTAAAACGGGGCGAGTCATCGATTGAATGGGCCTAAAAATATCTTTTCTATAGAGCAGAGCCACGTCTATTCCTCGACGATCTGGAGAATCATAATGAATGATACCATAGCGGTAGGATGCCATAGCTTCTTGTTGTATCAAATCTTCCAATACTTTCTTATTCTCAACTTCTGCAACGCCCAAAATGGCCGGTGGACTTTTAATTAGATCACTACCTATAACTACAATTGCAGAAGCCATATTTTTGAGCTTTTTACGATATATTGCTTCGGTCCAATGATCTTTTCCATCAGGTGTGCGGTCATCATCAAAGGTCTTAGGATCGTTTATAGTATCAAATAGATTTTCTAAATTATAAAAACCAATAGTTATAACTTTATAGGAAGTAGTAGTTTGAGCATACCCAAAGGACAAAATATTAGTAAATAATAGGACGAGCGTAATTCTAAAATACATAAATGGTTTAGGTTTAAGAGGTAACCAAATTAACAATCCTTAGAGTAACGATCAAAAAAAATTAAATAGTTAGCATCTAATTATATAGTAAAATCCAACATATCATAGACGAACAGGCGTTTCTCATGTGACGGTTTTTTTCTTGACAGCAGAAATAAAGCAAAGAAGATAGCTAAAATTAGGGTATTTTTCCCCTGTTGCAAAATAGAAAAAATATAGTATGTTTGTCATAAGTAATTGATATATTATAGTTTAATTCATTCCAATTACTTACTCTTAATAACCTAAACCATTCAAATGAGACATCTTTTATCACCAAACCGGTGGTCATCGTATTTGTTTATTTTCTGTTTTACTTACACGATTAACGCACAACGAAGCTCAATAAAGGGAACAGTTGTAGATCAAGAAACAAGTGCACCTTTAAAAAACGTTCATATTGCGCTCAACAATACCACAATCTTTACAAAATCTGATAATAAGGGAGGTTTTATCATTAGAATTCCTGATGATGTATTTGGTGACCAAATTTTAATCTTTTCTTGTGCAGGCTACAGCAAAAAGATTTTTCCAATTTATATCGTAGAAGGTGAAGTTATAGACTTAGACCGAATTAGCCTTCAATATGATCACATTGCGGACAATAAAAATATCGGAATTATTTCCTTATCCAACGAGCAGTTGATTAGTACTGAAGACGTAAATACATACCATTCCGGTGTGTTGCAAGCCACCAAAGACGTTTTTCTTTCAGCAGCAGCATACGATTTTAGCAGTACTTTTTTTAGACCGAGAGGATTGGGTAATGCGTATGGCAAAATATTGATAAATGGTCTTGAGATGAACAAATTGATTAATGGACGTCCGCTTTGGAGCTCTTGGGGAGGACTTAACGATGTTTTACGTAATCAAACCTACTATCGCAATTTGAAAACAAGCGAAGTCGCCTTTGGAGATCTTGGCGGGTCAACGCATATTACCATGAGAGCCTCTCAATATAAAGCAGGTGGAAGAGTTTCATACGCGTTGGCAAATAGATCATATACAGGACGTGTAATGGGAAGTTATCATTCGGGTTTAACTAAAAAAGGGTGGGCGTACTCTTTAGCAATATCAAGAAGATTTGGAGACGAAGGAATAATTGAAGGAACCGCCTATAATGCCAACTCATTTTTTGTTTCGGTAGAAAAACAGATTAATGACAGACATGCGCTCAATTTTACAGGGTTTTATACGCCAATCAAACGTGGTAAGTCTACAGCAATCACAGAAGAGGTTTTTAGATTGAAAGGTAAGGAGTATAATCCCAATTGGGGATATCTTAATGGGGAAAAAATAAATGCCAAAGTTCAAGTTGTAGAAGAACCGGTTTTTATGTTCAATTATTATTGGCAAGTAGGAGAAAAAACGAGTTTGAACACATCAGTAGGATTTCAAACCGGAAATCGATATACAACACGATTAGATAATGGGGGCACGGATTTGTTAACAGATACAGAAGGAACGGTTGGCTATAGCGGAGGAGGTAGGAGTAAGACAATAAATCCTATGCACCCGGAACATCTGCCAAGCTTTTATCTTCAAAAATCTCAAAATAAGGCATCGGATTTTCAGAAAGCATATCTCGCGGAACAGGCATTTTTGAACAGCGGACAAATAGAGTGGAATGAATTATTCACCACAAACCAACGTAATAAAAATCAAAACAAAAACGCAACCTACGTATTATTACAGGATAAAACAGAGGATAATCAATTAACTGTAAGTGGTTTAGTAAATAGTGAACTCAGTAGGGCTGTTTCAATTAGTGGGGGTGTACAGCACCGTAATCTTATAAGTCAAAATTATGCTGAGGTAGGAAATATGTTAGGTGGAACCGGCTTTCTCGATATCGACAATTTTGCCAGATTTGGTGAGAATCAAACGAATAAAGAAGTTGTAAAAAGAGCGCAGAACGATCTCAAAAATCCAAACAGAGTTGTAACCCAAGGGGATGCATATAAATATAATTATAAAATTCTAGCGAGCGAAACTAAAGGGTTCTTCCAGGGAGAAGCGGATTATAAAAGTATCAATGTATCTATTGCCGCAGCTTTGAGTACTACTTCTTATCAACGAGTCGGATTGTATGAAAATGGATATTTTCCGGGAAAGAGTTCGATTGGATCTTCTGATAGAATTTCTTTTACAAACTATGGTTTCAAAACGGGAGTGACCGCTAAGTTGCAGAAAAACATGTTCCTAGAAACAAATATGGGCTATTTTACTAAGGCACCTACCCTTGAAAATAGCTTTGTAAATGCCAGACAAAATAATTTATCCATATCAGATATTACCAAAGAAGGAAATCAGTCCGAAGAAATACTTTCTATCGACGCCAGTTACATTCTGCAAAACCAAAGATTAAAAATTCGTTTATCTGGGTATTATACGACAATTCGTAAAGCAACTGATATCTCATACTATTACACGGAAGCTATTGAGGCAGAGGACTCAGGATTGGTACAGGAACTCTTGTTCGGTATTGATAAACAATATTTTGGGGGAGAAGTAGGTGTCAGCTATCAAATTACACCCACCTTACGATTAAAAACTGCTGCAGCACTTGGTCAACACACATATGACAACACACCTAATCTTTGGTTAGCGAGTACCAGTAGCGCTTTTGTAAGAGATGGCGGTATCAAAAACATGGGAAAGGTGTATCTCAAGAACTATCGATTATCGGGCGGACCCCAAACAGTTGCGCAGCTTGGCTTTGATTATAGGGATCCAGATTTTTGGTGGCTTGGTACGAGCGTAAATTATTTCTCTGAGGCGTATATAGGAATTAGTTCTTTTGCCAGAACCGATAATTTTTATAAGGACAGTGATGGATTACCTTTTAATGAGTATGATCAACAAACTGCACAAAAATTATTACAGCAAGAACGGTTCGACGACTATATTCTGGTGAATGCAGTAGGGGGCAAATCCTGGAGAATTAAACGCTATACATTCGGTTTTTTTGCAAGTATTAGTAATGTGCTGAATCAATTATACAAAACCGGGGGATTCGAATCTTCTCGCAGAGCTAATTATAGATTGGCGTTAGAAGAATCACAACGAGAGACTCCGATCTATGGATCCCGCTACTTTTATGGAGCAAGCACTTCATATTATCTTAATTTTTACTGTAGATTTTAATAATTATACTTCTTAAACCTATTTGCTATGACCTTATTTGTCAACAAGTCAATTTACATTTTGATAATTTTGTTGTTTATCTCCTGTATTTCCAACGATGATTTTGAAACACCCCAAATAGTTATAAACCAACCCCAAATAGAGGGTAATATAATAAGTATGCAATCTATTTTGGAAGCCTTGAAGCAGGCGCAAAATAAAGATGGAGAGCATGCCAAAATTTATTTTGAAGAAACACATAGCTTACTTGAGGGTTTTGTGGTTTCTGATGATCGACATGGTAACTTCTTTAAGCAGTTGGTGATTCAGGATAATTTTAAGAATCCCATCTCAGGCATCCGACTTATGATAGATGTCAACCCGTTATATGTTTCGTACGAATTAGGGCAAAAAGTGACAATCCGACTTGACGAACTAACGCTGGGAATAGAGAATGGAGTTCCCACCTTGGGTTTTTTAGATCAAAACAGTATAATCGCAATACCTGCTTTCAAAAGAGATATTCATATCATTCGTTCTCTGGAAATTGAGCAGCCAATTCCTAAAACGATTCAAATATCAGATTTTTCAGAAGCCCATATAAACCAACTGATTGCTTTAGAGAACGTACAGTTTGTCGAAGAAGAAGTGTTTGATGAGCGTCGCAATACGTATGCGTCTGCGGCAACAGATTTATATACAGGGGACAGATTGATTGAAAACTGTATATCAGAACTGAGTACGGTAGTAAGTACAAGTACCTATGCAAGTTTTAAAGGGTTTCCACTGCCGAAACAGAGCGGAAACCTCTCAGGAATACTTACAAAAAATTACTACGGAGACGCATACAATATTATACTCAACTCGCCTTTATCTGTTAATTTCACTGACGAAAAGCGTTGTGAAAGATCTTACTTAGCATGTAAGGGTCAAACTGCAAATGACACACTAGTCTTCTTCCAGAATTTTACAGGAGTTAAAACTAAGGACTTGGAAGCGTTGGGCTGGATAAATCAAAATGTCACCGGAGGCGTGTTAGACTATGCTATAGGTAAATTTGGACAAGATTCTTATGCTTCGATTACCGGATTTAAATCGAGAGAATCTGTGTATGAAGTTTGGTTAATAACGCCAGAGATTGATATGACAATGACTACTGAAGAAAACCTAACACTGGATATTCAGGCTGTATATGATAATGGTAATATTCTCAGTGTTTGGGTTACAAACGATTATACAGATGCTATAAAAACAGCTACTTGGGTGCGTTTAGATGCTTTTATACCACGTGGTCCTCTCAATAGTTTTGGATCGATGACTCCTGCAGGTCCTATTGCAGTAAATTGTCTTGAGGGTAAAATACGTATCGGGTTTAAGTACCAAGGTGGAGAGCCGGGAGTCACTACCCGATACCATCTTGACAATATAAAAATAACAGGTAAGTAAGTTTATTCTGCTCTTTTTAAAATGAAGGATAATTATTTTCGTAAATTTAAAAAGGCTTAAAACTTATTAACGATGGAGCAATGGAGAGTTAGATTACGAGCTTTGACAAAGAGTGACAGTACTGTTTCATGGAACTGGCGTAATGCACATGCACTTAGAGACTTCTATGCGGGGCATCCTTTTTATATTAATGAGGAGAAAGAGCAAGCGTGGTTCGATAAAATACTCACATCAGATATACCTTTATCCTCATTTGGAATAGAGCAAAAAGAGAATAATATATTGATTGGTATGTCATTTCTCAAAGACATCAATTTAATTCATCGTACTGCCGAATTCGCTGTTTTTATTGGAGATGAAAAATATACCGGTAAAGGGCTTGCAAAGGAGGCAACCTTGCAAACTGTTGCTTTTGCATTTGATAACCTTAATTTACACCGTGTATATTTAGTTGTACAAGAGGACAACATCAGAGCGATAGAACTCTATCTAAAATGTGGTTTTATTAAGGAAGGTGTTTTGAGAGAAAGTGTTTTTAAAAACGGCAAGTATCTGAATAAGGTTATAATGTCCATTTTAAAAACAGAATATTTGAAACAGCAAAAAGAGTATGAATGATCACCTTTAGCCACACCTTTCAAATATAATCTTGATTTATATTTAACGTTTCTTTTTGATGTCACAAAAAATAAGTTGATGTCTCGAACGTTTATCTTGCATATACTTTCACACACATGATGCAGAGAATGAAGATTACCGCAGGGCACCAACAGGCTATGCCTTATTTGGTTGTTGATAAAGCTGAGGATTTTATAGATTTTATTAGAAGAATTTTTAATGCTCAGGAAATGCTACGACGGCTAGATATCGACCACAAAATCCAACATTCTGAAATTAAAATAGGAGAAAGCACCCTCTTTCTTACTGAGGCTACGGCATATAACCCGGCCCGCCCAGGCTCTATGTATGTATATGTTGAGGATACAGACCTAACGTTTATAAATGCCATCGATTTAGGAGCAAAGGCACTAATGCAGCCAAGCGAGGAGGACAATGGCACCAGAGAAGCAGGTTTTAAAGATCCTTTTGACAATAATTGGTGGATTGCTACGCTAAACTAGCCACAATTTAGATCCAGTTGTGATTGCTCATCATTATTTGGAAAACAGTTTCCAGAATTTAGAGCCTCAGGCACATAGCGTTTTAGATTAGGGTCTCTAAGACCATTTTCAAGAAATTGTGTCAGAGATTCTATTTGTGTATCGGTAAGATACAGGTGGCCAAACTGTGGCGCCATATTTTGTAAAGGCACCTGCTTATTTTGAGGAATACCAACATTTTTATAACGAATCACCTCTTCAACTGAAGTAAAGGTACCCCCATGACCATAAAAACCATTATCAATCATATTATATAATGTTGGTGTTTTAAACTTGTACTCATCTGATGCTTTTTTAGTAAAGCCTCCTCTGCCTTTTTTGATAGCGTCCATATCAACATCATTTAATACAACAGCTCCGTCAGAGTTATCAAAATCTCCCATACCAAAAGCGTAAAAATTCATATCACTAAGTGCCGGACCTGTATGGCACTCATAGCAACGACCCTCACCAAAAAACACTTTAACGCCTTGTTTTTCTTCCATGGTCAACGCCTCTGTTTCACCTTTTAACCATCGTTGCCATGGTGATTGATTAGCTAATAGCGTTCGCTCATATGCTGCAATGGCTAAACCTGCATACAAAGGGGAATATCGCTCATTTACAGATACCTCCGGAAAAGCACTATCAAATAAGTTTTTATACCCTAGTGATTCAGCTAGGTCTGCATCAATAATTAGACGGTGCACTCCCTGACCCTTAATTGCTTGTACTTCTACCCCTTGATATCCTAAATAGTTCTCTGGTATAGTACCCCAGTTGGTTTCTGTACCGGCATTAATTCCTGTTCCGCCAAATTGACCGTTCCATAGCATTACTTCCTGATAGGCTACATGTAGTAGTGTTGGGGAACGCAATGGTTGAATATCCACAGAATCCACAGGAACACTTTTATTAATTGTTCTACTCTCACCACGAAAACCAAATCCAACACCACACTCCCCAATGCCTTGTCTCAACGCAGAACTAAACCCGGCATCTGCCTGATGACAAGAGGCACAAGAATAGGTGCCTTTCATTAGATCTATTTTTGGAACCTGTCCAAGGCCGGTTTCATGTAGTAATAATTTACCTAATTGAACTTTTGCTGGGGTAATTGGGTTTTTAGGATCTTGCGGAATTTGATCAAATGCATCACTTTCAGGCAGTATAAAATAGCCTAAACCTTTTCCTCCAGATACTTCAATAAGTTGCTCTTTCAAATCAGCGTCGAGGCTTGATTCAATAGGGTAGTAATCATCTTCACCACAAGATAACACGACTAAACTCAAAGAGATTAGGGTAAAAATTCTTTTCATAAAAGTACTACTTAATTTTTAGCGGGGCGCCATACATTAGATAGTAGGATAAGTAAAACAAAAGTAATAAAAACAGGGAGAACCCATCCTAAAGTATTGTTACCAAATGGAATAATTTTTAATATAGGTTGAACCTCTTCCTTAAAACCTATAGAAGCCAAAAAATCAGGTATACTGAAAAGAATAGTGACCAATACAACAGCTCTAAATATTAACGGAGTTCCCCAGTGTTCAGGTAAAATATTTAAAAGTATCAGAACTATAGTAATAGGATAGATAAATAAAAGTGCCGGAACCGCGACATCAATAATATAGCTTACATCAAACTGTCCCATAACTACTCCAAGAGCGCAACTAATAATCGCAGTTCCTACATAAACAGGAGATGAGTTATTGAAAATTCCCTTAAAAAAATCAGAGGTTCCTGTTACGATGCCTACCGCAGTTGTAAAGCACGCCAAACTCACCAGAACACTCAGAAATATAGAGCCTATATTACCTAAGGTTTCATAACTTAAACCCGACAATAATTGTGTTCTACTAATATCCTCAGGAAAGGTGGTGTTGAATAAAGCACCGTTAAAAATAAGTCCTGCATAGGTAATAAACAGTCCGATACCTGCAATTACTCCAGCATTTCGAATGAGCATTCGCTTATTTTGAAATTCTTGCGCTCCTTTTAGATCAAGTGAAATTATTAAAACACCTCCAACAACCACCGCAGCAATCGCATCAAAAGTTTGATATCCCTCTAGCAGTCCCTGAACCAGAGGTTCGCTGATGGTTGAGGCATTCATTGCGGGATGTGGTATAAAAACCCCCACACAGATTATTGAAAGTATAACAATAAATATTATAGGTGTAAGAAATTTTCCCAAGACATCTAAAATTTTTGATCTGTTTAGCACAAAGATCAGTACCAAGACAAAATAGATAGTACTGGTTAGTATCGGACTACTTCCAAAGAACGGTGTTACAGCAATTTCATGGGTGACAGAAGCTGTACGCGGAGAAGGAAGCGCTACCGAAATTAAGTAGATAAGCACACAGTAAATTAAGCTGAAAACCGGAGACACCTTCTTGCCAAAATCCATTAAAGTACCTTGTAACCGGGCATGTGCAAAAATTCCCAACAGAGGTAAAATCACAGCAGAAATCATAAACCCTATGGTTACTAAGAACCAGGCATCTCCCGCTTTAAAACCAAGACTAGGAGGTAAAATTAAATTTCCAGCTCCAAAGAACATGGAGAATAATGCAAAACCGGTTATCAACGACTCTTTAGTAAATTTCATCTATACTATTTTTTTATGGCTATGTAAGAAATTACCTTTGCAATATAATGACTTTAACACACAAACAAACCAATATTAATTACAGGATACAAGGAGAGGGAAAGGCCCTTGTTTTTCTTCATGGGTTTTTAGAAAACCTGACTATGTGGGATGCATTAATTCCTGAGCTTGTAGTTCAATATCAATGTATCGCAATAGATCTCCCGGGTCACGGAGAATCCGGAAATTTAGGCTATGTGCATAGTATGGAGATCATGGCAGATGTCGTAAAGAGTGTGTTAGATGTATTAGCAGTTGATCAAGCGGTTATAGTAGGACATTCCATGGGAGGTTATGCAGGATTAGCTTTTGCACAAAAATACAGAAATCATCTGTTAGGAATTCTTCTATTGAACTCCACATCTTATGCAGATAGTGAAGAGCGTAAATTTACACGTACAAGAGCTATCGAAATTGTCAAAAAAAACCCAAATGCGTATACGAGTATGGCAATTTCAAACTTATTTGCTCCTTCGAATCGCGAAAAACACCAAAAAAAAATATCCTTGATAAAAAGACAGGCAACAAATACGAGTCTGCAGGGTATTTTGGCAGCCCTTGAGGGAATGAAAGACAGACCGGACTTGTCATTATTGCTCAAGCGCTTAACACTTCCAAAATGTATTATAGCAGGAAAAGAGGACCCTGTGCTACCATATGACCAAAGCAGGACCGAAAGTAACATAACAAAAACTAAGCTCATCACCCTTGATGGCGGCCATATGTTACATATAGAAAACCAAAAAGAATGTGCTTTAGAAATTAGTGATTTTGTAAGAGTATGCTAGTTTACTATTGATTAGTAAGTTAAACTATAAAGGGTCATAGTAGAAAGTAAAATTATCGGATAAAAAACATCTTTAATACTATGAAAGGCATTTTTAAGGTAATTTCATAGTAAATTTTATTAAAAACCTAAAGTTTTTCTTACAAACATATTGTTGATAACTAAAAAAATTATATTATTGTATTGATTATGAACTTTTAACCCCCAAAACTATGAAATCAACGACCCCAAGTCCATCTTTCTCGTTTGCAAAAATGTTCTGTTCGCTTTTCGGACATAACTATCATTTATCCAAATCAGTAACGGATCATGTAAAAGAATATACCTGTTCGAATTGTGGTGAACAAGCAACAACAAATAGCAAAGGACATTTAGAAACGATGACGCCCAAGTTGAAAGAAATCAACAAGGATCTGGCATTTGTTCACGCCAAAAAAATGGCTAGAAAAAATGAAAACAAAATATTTCAGGTCGCTTCTTAATAAACTTATTCTTTTATTGGATTCCAGCCTTGAGCTTTCAATTGAATACGTTCATTAGCTCGGGTGACCAATGCCATACCGCTCTTTTTATCTAACATATGCCCGATTACAGTAAGATTGGGATTTGCTTTAATTTTTGGGAAATCTTCTTGCTTTATTGTAAAAAGCAATTCATAATCCTCTCCACCATTCAACGCCACTGTAGTACTGTTTAAATTAAACTCTTCGCAGGTTGAAATGACTACTGGATCAATAGGAATTTTTTCTTCATAGAGGTTCACACCTACATTGGATTGTGTACATATATGCATAACTTCAGAAGATAAGCCATCGCTAATATCAATCATGCTCGTGGGCTGAACTCCTAATTCAGCCAACAACTCTTTTATATCTTTTCTGGCTTCTGGTTTTAACTGGCGTTCCACCAGATAACTATAAGGATCCAGATCAGGTTGTGCATTAGGATTTACTTTGAACACTTCATTTTCACGATTCAAAACCTGCAACCCAAGATACGCAGCACCTAAGTCACCAGAAACGACCAAAAGATCATTTTCTTTTGCACCATCACGATAGACGATTTCATGTTCGTTTGCATGGCCAATAGCGGTAACACTAATGAGCAATCCTTTGGTAGAAGAGGTGGTATCCCCCCCGACTACATCTATATTATATAATTTTGCGGCAGCATAAATACCTTCATATAACTCTTCGATCGCCTCCAAAGGAAAACGGTTGGAAACCGCTATAGAAATAGTGATTTGAGATGCTGTAGCATTCATCGCATATACATCAGATAAATTTACCATTACCGCTTTATATCCCAAGTGCTTTAAAGGCATATAAGCTAGATCAAAATGCACTCCTTCAATTAATAGGTCCGTGGTCACTATGCATTTTTTATCTTTGAAATCAAGAACAGCAGCATCATCGCCTATTCCTCGCATGGTAGATTTCTGATTAATTTCGAAATTTTTTGTCAAATGTTCTATCAACCCGAATTCGCCCAACTCAGACAATGAGGTTTTTGGTGTGTTTTTATCTTCGATCATAGGAGCAAAGTTACTTAAGAAAATTATTGTGCCCTCATTTTTGGTATAATAATAGTTGTTTTTTTGTAAGAGCAACTTTGAATTAAAGGAACAGAAGTTTTATGCATTAAAAAAACAACCTTCAGATTTAACAATTTTAAAAAGGCTTTCGGTATGTGTAGGCTTAGTATAAACTAAGAAGCGTTCTAAAAAAATGACGATCTGATAGTTAGCCTTAATAAACATCAAAATGATAAAAGTTGCACCATAACTTTTACCAATGCCACCATCTCATAGATATATGTAAGGTTGTGTGCATAAAACCTACATAAATAGTATATTTGCATTTGATTAAGAAGTAATCTATTATAAACATATGATAAAAGTATCTGATACAGCTAAAACGAAAGTTGCAGCGCTAATGAGTGAGGATGGTTATAACGCTTCCACCGACTATGTCAGAGTAGGTGTAAAGAGTGGAGGTTGTTCGGGATTATCTTATGACTTAAAGTTTGATAAGGCACAAGAAGAAGGAGATAAGGTTTTTGAAGATAATGGAATAAAAATTATAGTTGATAAGAAAAGTTTTCTATACCTGATAGGTACTACCCTTGAGTATTCTGGAGGTCTTAACGGAACTGGATTTGTATTCAACAATCCAAACGCCAGCAGAACTTGTGGGTGTGGAGAAAGTTTTTCATTGTAAAATTAAAAGAGAAATTCTAAAGGTTTAGAATATTGAGGATGGCATATACTGAAGACGATTTAAAAAAAGAATTAGAAACCAAAGAATATGAATACGGGTTTTATACCGATATAGAATCGGAAACATTTCCTGTGGGTCTCAATGAAGATATTGTTCGCGCAATATCTTTAAAGAAAGAAGAACCGCAATGGATGACAGATTGGCGTTTAGAAGCGTTTCGCGTTTGGAAAGAGATGAAGGAGCCTGAATGGGCGAATGTCCGTTATGAAAAACCCGATTTTCAGGCAATTTCATATTACTCTGCGCCTAATAAAAAACCTAAATATGATAGCCTTGATGAGGTCGATCCGGAATTATTGGACACCTTCAAAAAACTTGGGATATCATTAGACGAGCAGAAGAAATTAGCAGGAGTAGCGGTTGATATTGTAATGGATTCGGTTTCTGTAGCAACAACGTTTAAAGAAACCTTAGCTGAAAAAGGCATTATTTTTTGTTCGATATCAGAGGCAATTCAGAAACATCCAGAATTGGTTAAAAAGTATATTGGATCTGTGGTTCCTCAAAAAGATAACTTCTACGCAGCATTAAACTCTGCCGTTTTTAGTGATGGATCATTTTGTTATATTCCTAAAGGGGTACGCTGCCCGATGGAACTATCTACTTATTTTAGAATCAACCAGGCAGGAACAGGACAATTTGAAAGAACATTAGTGGTTGCCGATAAAGGTAGTTATGTAAGTTATCTTGAGGGTTGTACTGCACCATCGCGTGATGAGAATCAATTGCACGCCGCTGTTGTTGAATTAATAGCCCTGGATGATGCAGAAATAAAATACTCTACCGTACAAAACTGGTATCCGGGTAATGCTGAAGGTAAAGGTGGGGTTTATAATTTTGTGACCAAACGAGGACTTTGTGAAACGCGAGCAAAAATATCATGGACGCAAGTAGAAACTGGATCCGCTGTGACTTGGAAGTATCCTTCTTGTATTTTAAAAGGAGATAACTCTGTAGGTGAGTTTTATTCGATAGCTGTTACTAATAATTATCAGCAAGCAGATACAGGAACCAAAATGGTTCACTTAGGTAAGAATACCAAAAGTACTATAATATCTAAGGGAATTTCTGCCGGTAAATCTCAAAACAGCTACCGAGGTTTAGTGCAGATTAACAGTAGAGCATCCAATGCGCGTAATTTCTCTCAATGTGATTCTCTGTTGATGGGTAACGAATGTGGCGCTCATACTTTTCCGTATATAGAAGCTAAGAATAAAACTGCACAAATAGAACACGAAGCAACTACCAGTAAGATAGGTGAAGATCAAATTTTTTATTGTAATCAAAGAGGAATTGATACCGAAAAAGCTATTGCCCTTATTGTTAACGGTTTTAGTAAAGAGGTTTTGAACAAATTGCCTATGGAATTTGCTGTGGAAGCTCAGAAACTATTAGAAATCTCTTTGGAAGGATCAGTAGGATAAACTTTTAAATTTTGATGATGAAACATTTCGGATTGATTGCGTTTTCTGTACTTAGTTTAATTTCTTGTAAGAATTTTGAGAAACCTGAACCAAAATCAGATACGGTTATAGTTGAAGATTCAACTCAGAAATCTGAAGTGAAACTATATACTCTTAATGGAGGCGAGATTCAGGTAAATAAAAAAAATCTCTTTGCACAGGGCGACACCTACAAGGGAGACACCATTGTACTGGCTGATGCTTTTTACGTGATTAAACATCCTAAGGGAAATTTAATATGGGACACAGGGCTTTCTGAAGAACTTGTTGGTAAGGAACCTAAATCTGTCAATGAGGGCGCGCTAGTTTTATCCAGAAAAGATTCGTTATCAGTACAACTCGATCAAATAGGACTGACTCCTTCCGATTTTGACTTTATTGCATTTTCCCATATACATTTTGATCATACGGGTGGTGGTAATTACTTTAAAGATGCGACTTGGTTGATTCAAGATACAGAATATGCATTTGCAACGGGAGAAGAAATTAAATCTCAGGGTTTTTATAACACAAATGACTTTAAAGCGTTGAAAAACGTAAAACAACTCAAAGGAGATTTTGACGTTTTTGGTGATGGAACAGTGATTATAAAATCATATCCTGGCCACACCCCTGGACATCAAGCATTATTTCTTGATTTAGAAAATAGCGGACCCATATTGCTTAGTGGGGATGTGTATCATTTTGAAGAGAATAGAGAAAACAAAATTATACCTCAGTTCAATCATGATATCCCTCAGACAGAGCAGAGCATTGAGCAGTTTGAAAAATTTGTGTCCGACAAGAGAGCAAAAGTATATATTCAACATGATGCGAAGCATTTTAACAGAATGCCAAAATCACCAAAATTCATAAATTAAATGAAACACCTTTTATTGCTTTTTATAGTAAGTTTTATTTCTTTTTCTTGTGCTAACAAAAATGGAAAAGATTCATCGCAAAATACGGTTCAAATAGAAGGAGAGTTTATTTACGTAGCAGATGCGGCGGTAATTAAAGGGAATGATTTTATTTACGGGGTCGAGCTCAACGCAACGATGCATGAATTAGCTGAAAAAGTGGCACCCTTACAAAGAGAAGCATACGATATGGTGCCGGTAGTAGTCAAAGGAATTATAAAACCAAACCCGGAAGAAGGCTGGGAGGAGATTTTAGAAATTAAGGAAATAGTGGAAGTGAAACAACCAACTTCCCTTTTGCCAACAAAAGTACAGTCTAAGGACACGTTATAACAACGTTTCAAGACTGGGCTGCACAAAACAAGTTAATAGATAATCTGGTTAAGATAAAATTGATAAAAAGCATGTTAGATATAAAGAATTTACACGCAAATGTAGAGGATAAAGAAATTTTGAAAGGCCTTAATCTTAAGGTGAATGCGGGAGAAGTACACGCTATAATGGGACCTAATGGTGCAGGAAAAAGTACCTTAGCAAATATTATTGCGGGTAAAGAAGAATATGAGGTAACTGATGGATCTATAAGTCTTGAGGGTGAAAACATCGAGGAACTTGCTGCAGAGGAGCGTGCCCACAAAGGTATTTTCTTATCATTTCAATATCCGGTTGAAATCCCTGGAGTTTCGGTAACAAACTTCATGAAAACGGCGATTAATGAAACCAGAAAAGCACAAGGTCTTGAAGAGATGCCGGCTAAGGATATGTTAAAGAAAATCCGTGAAAAGTCAGAGTTATTGGAGATAGACAGAAAGTTTTTATCCAGATCATTAAACGAAGGATTTTCAGGAGGTGAAAAAAAACGTAATGAAATTTTTCAACTGGCTATGTTAGAGCCAAAACTTGCCATACTTGATGAAACGGATTCAGGGTTAGATATTGATGCTTTGAGAATTGTTGCCAATGGAGTCAACAAACTGAAAAATGAAGACAATGCAATCGTGGTGATAACACACTACCAGCGCTTATTAGAATATATTGTTCCTGACTTTGTTCACGTATTGTATGATGGTAAGATTGTTAAATCCGGAACTAAGGAATTGGCACTGGAGCTTGAAGAAAAAGGGTACGACTGGATAAAAGAAGAAATTAACGCATAATAGGCTGTTTTACTTTGGTAAATAAGGATTCTTGTTAATCCGAATAGCTTATTAAAAATGAAATGAACATGGATTTGAAAGATAAATTAGTTTCCTCCTTTATGGCATTTGAAGAAACCGTAGATATGGATTCTTCGGTACATGATATTCGCAGTGAAGCGATCAAAATATTTGAGGAAAAAGGTTTTCCTTCAAAAAAGGATGAAGCGTGGAAATACACATCACTTAATGCTATACTAAAGCATGACTACAGCATTTTTCCTAAAAAAGAAGATGCTATCGAATTTAAGGATGTGAAAAAATATTTTATTCACGATCTGGATAGCTACAAAATTGTTTTTATAGATGGGCAATACTCTTCTCATCTATCTGAGACTACGCATGATAAGATTGATGTGTGTTTGATGTCGTCAGCCCTTACTAATGAAAAGTATAAAGCAGTTATAGACAATTATTTTAATAAAGTTGCTCCAAAAGATGGTCTGTCTTCGCTCAATACAGCTTTTTCAAGAGAGGGTGCCTACATTCACATCCGAAAAAATACATTAGCTGATAAACCTATACAGGTAATTCATTTTTCTACAGGTAACGAATCTTCACAAATGTTGCAGCCTCGTAATCTTATTGTAGTTGATGAAAATTCTCATGTTCAAATTATTGAACGTCATCAAAGTTTAACAGATAATCCGGTCTTAACAAATACTGTAACAGAAATTTTTGCTGATAAACGTGCAATTGTTGATTATTATAAAATTCAAAATGATAACCTGAATGCCTCACTAATTGATAATACTTTTATCCAGCAATTGACGCAAAGTTTGGTGTCGGTTCATACTTTTGTTTTTGGCGGTAAATTAATTCGTAATAACCTGAATTTTTATCAATTGGGAGAAGGTATTAATTCTGTGCTAAATGGGGTTACTATTATTGAAGGTAAACAACATGTTGATCATAATACCTTAGTGCACCATACGCAGCCTAATTGTGAGAGTCATCAGGACTACAAAGGGATTTTTGACGAAAAGTCGGTAGGTGTGTTTAATGGCAAGATTATCGTAAATAAAGAAGCCCAAAAAACTAATGCGTTTCAATCTAATAATAATATTTTATTAGACGATAAAGCGAGCATTAATTCAAAACCACAATTAGAAATCTTTGCAGATGATGTAAAGTGTTCTCATGGATGTACTATAGGTCAATTAGATGAAAACGCTTTGTTTTATATGCGTACCAGAGGAATCGGTGACAAGGAGGCCAGAGCACTCTTAATGTATGCCTTTGCCAATAATGTTTTGGACACCGTCAAAATTCCTCAATTGAAGCAAAGAATTAATAAATTGATTGCTAAAAAACTTAATGTAAGCCTTGGGTTTGATTTATAATTTTTTTTTCAGGCATTTAGTCTTACTGTTTTAAGATTTATGAACCTCAGTATCCAGATACTGAGGTTTTTTGTTTTCTCTAACTAAATTTTATATGACTTTTCACTTTTTTTATGACTAAAGAGACTTAGCAATACTTACTCTAAGTCAAATCAATTGCAACTCATCCCAACTACACAGCCATCCGACTGTAAAAACTTTTTACCAACACTCAAGAATTTCAATAAGAAAATTTAAAGCACCTAAAGCTTAGAAATACGCAACAATTTCTTGAAGATTTAATAATATCCTGTGTTAAATAATGTCATATGTTATTTATATATCTTTTTTTAACTATTTTTAACTATTTTTAACACAGAAAACAAACTCAATATTTTTATGAAAAATTTTATTTTAAGTGTTGCGGCACTCTCAACGATTTTGATTTCTTGCTCAAAAGACGAAGTAGTGGTTACTCAAGAGTCAGTTGATCAAGCCATTATCCTTGATAATGGAGAGCAGCAAGGGAAAACCAGAAAATGTTTTGCAGCAGAAAACTTGGCGTCTCAGCTAGAACAGAACCCCAAATTGGCTTTGACTTTAGAAAATATCGAAGCACGCACAAAAAGTTTTATACAGGCCAAAAGACCTCCTAATAGTGGAGGTGGTGATGAACCTGCATCTAATTTTCCAGTTGTAACAATTCCTGTATACGTTCATGTGATATACAATAACAGTCAGGAAAACATTAGTGATGCACAAATAAATTCTCAAATTGCAGTTTTAAATAAAGATTTTAGAATGACAAATGGGGATGCTAGTTTAGTTCCTTCTGAATTTACAGGAAATGCTGCTGATACTCAAATTCAATTTTCCTTGACTGGAATCACCAGAAAATTTTCAACGAGAGCAGAATGGGGAACACGGGACGATATGAAAAAATCAAGTCAAGGTGGAGTTGACCCGATAGATCCAGCAAATTATCTTAATATATGGATTTGTAATATAGGAGGTGGAATTTTAGGGTATGCTCAATTCCCTGGAGGGAGTGCTTCTACAGATGGAGTAGTGATAGCTGCGCCATACTTTGGAACGCAAGGCTATGTATCTGCACCTTTTGATCTTGGAAGAACGGCTACGCATGAAGTTGGACATTACTTAAACCTTAGACATATTTGGGGTGATGGAAGATGTAGACAAGACGACTTCGTAAATGATACGCCAGCTTCTGACCGATCTAATTACGGTTGTCCTGCGTATCCAACGAAGCACTGTAAATCCAACGATATGACAATGAACTATATGGACTATACGAATGATGCGTGTATGTATATGTTTACTAACGGTCAAAAGTTACGTATGCGTGCTGTATTAGAAGCAGGTGGTGCTAGAGCATCATTGGCTTTATAATAAAAATAAATAATATTACATTTGAAAGAGATGCCTTGAACAGGCATCTCTTTTGGTTTTATAGCTAGTGTATAGCACCTACTATATCGACTATAAAATTATTAAAATCAAAATCTCCACTTAAGCCAAAACGTGCAATAACAAGTTCCTTTGAGGGTATAATAAAGATGCGTTGTCCTTGATATCCATTGGCAGAATAAATATCCGATGGTACGTCAGGTAATATCTCAGGGTCGTGCAACCAAAAATGACCACCATACACACCATTCGAGTCATTTGCTGAAGTCGTGACATAAGCTACCCAGTCAGTGTCAAAAATTTGATCTCCATTCCAGTTACCTTCATGCAGGTAGAGAAGACCAAATTTAGCCCAATCTCTAGCAGTAGCCCAGGCATAAGAGGAGCCAACATAGTTACCTTCCATATCTGCCTCGAGCACCATACTGTGCATACCTATTCTATCAATAAGTACTTTATAAGGATAGTCCAAGTACTCTTGAGTAGTTCTGAATTGCTTTCGTAAGATTCCTGATAACAAATTTGTAGTCCCAGAGGAGTAATTCCAATAAGAACCGGGAGCGTGTAAGAGTTTTTTATCTGCTTGGATAGTGGTCATATCCCGAGCTATAAACAACATACGGGTAACATCAGAAATACTACCGTAATCCTCATCCCATGCTAATCCACTGTTCATTTGCAATAGGTTATGAATAGTAATATTTTTTCGATCATCTTGATTCCATTGCTCTACAGGAGCGGTATCCATAATGTCGAGATTCCCTTCAAACTGGCGAATCCCGATTAGGGTAGCCAGAATACTTTTTGTCATCGACCAGCCGAGAAATTTTGATGTTGTACGATACCCCTCGGCGTAATGTTCTGCTATGATTTGATCCTTGTACAGGACTAATATAGCACGGGTAGTTGTTAATGAATCTTGTTTAATAATATGATTAACCAGCCTTGCTATTTTCTTGTAATCGACATTTCTAAAAACTGTATCTTTTTGTGGTAAATTCCCATAAGGGTAAGGGAGAACTTTACTGATTTTAGCTCTATTGGGCCTGAGATTAAAAGGAGTCTTTGCATAACTGTCATCGACTAAAACACTGCCTAAACCTTCGCGATACAAGGCGGTTCTTTTCATCAAACCAAATACAGAAGCCTCGGCACTTTTTTGCGTGGTATCGATTTGATCGTAGGCAAGGTTAACAGGAGCAAAATTATTATCGTGTGCATCGGTGAATTCTAGCGATCTATTAGCCAGAAACACCGATGAACAGGTGTTTTTTGCTGAATATCCTGAAAGGATAGTGAGCTTTTGATAATTGATAAACCCTAGAGCAATCAGTCCGATAAGCGCGCTAACTATGGTAAGAAATATAATTTGTCGTCGTTTCATAAGTGAGACTTAAATCATTTAGTATTTACACAACCGTACTAAGAAATACTTAGTATTTTTGCACAAAGAAAATTGCTATGCTAAATGTACAGAAAATAAGAGAAGATTTTCCAATCCTTAAACGTCAAGTAAACGGGAAACCTCTAGTATATTTTGATAATGCTGCCACTTCTCAAACGCCTCAGGTTGTTATTGATACAATTGTTGACTACTACAGTAATTATAACGCCAATATACATAGAGGAGTGCACAGTTTATCTCAGGAAGCAACCGATGCCTATGAGATAGCCAGAAAAAAGATTCAAAAGCACTTCAATGCCGAGCACGCTCACGAAATCATTTTAACTTCTGGAACCACACACAGCATTAATATAGTTGCTACAGGATTTACTGCACTACTTTCTGAAGGTGATGAAATTATTGTTTCTGCCTTAGAGCATCATTCTAATATTGTGCCTTGGCAGATGCTCTGCGAGCGAACTGGTGCTGTTTTGAAAGTAATCCCGATGAATCAAGAGGGAGAACTACTCATGGAGCGCTATGACCAGTTACTTTCTAAAAAAACCAAGCTTGTTTTTGTAAATCATATTTCAAACGCGTTGGGAACAATAAATCCTATCGAATATATCATTAATAAGGCACATGATGTAGGAGCTGCTGTTTTGATTGACGGAGCTCAATCTTGCCCACATTTTAAACCAGATGTACAAGCTTTGGATGCTGACTTCTATGTTGCTTCTGCTCATAAGCTTTGCGGACCCACAGGAGTAGGTTTATTATACGGGAAAGAAGCATGGCTTAATAAGCTACCACCATATCAAGGAGGTGGAGAGATGATTGATCAGGTAACATTCGAAAAAACTACCTATGCAGGTCTACCACATAAATTTGAAGCAGGAACCCCCAATATTTGTGGAGTTATAGCTTTTGGGACTGCTTTAGACTATATGAATACTATTGGGTTTGATGCTATAGCTTCCTATGAGAAAGAACTGCTTGACTATGGTACGCAACAACTCTTACAAATTGACGGGCTTAAGATTTATGGCACTTCAGTAAACAAAACTTCTGTAATTTCCTTTAATATAGAAGGGATACACCCTTACGATATTGGTTCTATTGTTGATAAATTAGGGGTTGCAGTACGTACTGGGCACCATTGTGCCCAACCTATAATGGATTTTTATAAAATCCCCGGAACAGTACGTGCTTCTTTTTCGTTCTATAATACCAAGGAAGAAATTGACATTCTAGTGACTTCAGTCAAAAAAGCGGCCGACATGTTACGTTAGTTCCGTAACCTAAAAAAGGGAATAAAATAAATTACACGCTACAATTCATTTTGTGTCAATATTTGAATGTTTAGTTAAATAAATTATCCTACTTTAGGACTAATTACAACCTAAGCTCAAATATTTTACACTGTGAAAAGACAAATGCTTTTTGTTTTAACACTTGGTTTTATGTTGACCACCTCTTGTGAAAAAGAGGAGCAATCTTTTGATGAATCAAACATTGTTAATGTTGAAGAAGTTTTGGCTTCAAAAAGAAAATATTATGTCAGCGAAATCCTTGAAAAGCAACTAAAAGAAGATACGACGACATCAAGAACTTCGTCTGATGTCGAGATGTAAACTAAATCATTTACAGACAAACTCAGATATATAGATCGTTAATGAGATAGTTGCCATTCCTGTCATTGCACATTTACTTTACAGAACAAATCAACTAAATAGTAGAATCACTAAGATTCAATCCAAAATCGATGTCTTAAAAAAGAGACTTTATCTAAACTAAGAGTGACAATTCATTAGTGCCTAATGAGTTTTCAAACTTCACGGCAGATATAGATGATTAGTTCATTTAGACGCAAATAACACCTAAGCAAAGTAACAGACGTTCATGAGACACAAGCGATCGAACGAAACGTTCACGAGAAGAAGGAATAAATTCGATTAATACAAGCAAAAACCAAAAACCTTGGGCCTTTAATATTAGGGGACAGAATTTTGGGTTATGAACAATTTTCTGAAGGTAGTACTCCTACATATAAAGTGGTGGTTTCTCAGTAATATTCCGGATTTTAAAGGTTTATAAGTGCTCCATTTGACAAAGGTAGAACAGCAACGCACGAAGTAGGACAATGGTTGAACTTGCGACACATTTTCGGTAAGGGTGGATGTAGTATAGATGATTATGTATCCGATACACCTGTTTCCAACATTCCAAACGATGGCTATCCAAGTTATCCAACATAATATTATGGTGTAAATGACATGACAATGAATTATATAAATTGTCGCTATATGTATATTAATACCCCAGACCAGAAAAATAGAATGAGAGTTTTATTTGACCCAGACAGTTATCGTTCTGCATTTACTCAATATAAAGAATTCCAAGATAATTAAGATAAAAAGACGTCCGTGTGACGACTTTTTTTGTAATTTGATTTAAAAATTAATGATAATGAAAAAGCTTATCAGTGTTGTACTACTTACCTTGTTTTTTGCTTCCTGCAAAGAGACAAAACGTATTCTTATTGCGGATCATCTTGTCGATTGTACCGGTGTTGGATCACAACAATGTATGTTAATTAAAGAAAACCCGGATGATGATTGGACGTTGTTTTATGACAAGATTGAAGGATTTGAATTCGAAGAAGGGTTTTCATATGAAATTGAAGTGGAGGTAACCGCCATAGATAACCCGCCTGCTGATGGTTCTTCACTTAGGTATAGGTTGAGTAAAGTACTTAGTAAAACTAAAACCATAAAACCAAAAAACTTATCAGTGCAACAACCCATAACTATCGAATACGAGGCTACCTCGAGAGGCTTTTATCTGGCGGCTATAATTACGCAGGAGACTATAACAACAAGCCACGACAGAAATCGAAAAGAGACAGATTCAAAACCCTGCTCTAAACAAGCCTGGGAAAAGGTTCAGAGTCTCTTAAATACTATTAAAATTAAAGAGATTCATACGCTGGAGGCTCCTACCGGAAAACGATTGTTTGATGGTGCTGCACATGCACAACTAAAAATCAGTACAGAAGACAGTATTTATACATCGACAAGTTTCGATCATGGAGAACCTCCTAAACAAATAGAACCATTAGTAAAACACATACTCTCATTGGCAGAAAGTGTTGAAAAGGAATAATAGATGTTGTACTTTTGTAAAAAATTAAATTTATGTCTATAAAGGAAATTCAAGAAGAAATCGTAGACGAGTTCAGTATGTTTGATGATTGGATGCAACGATATGAATATATGATCGAATTAGGCAAATCACTTCCGTTGATTGAAGATAAATATAAAACAGATGACAATATAATTAAAGGGTGTCAAAGTAAAGTTTGGGTACATGCAGAGATGAAAAATGATCAAATTGCTTTTACAGCCGATAGCGACGCTATTATAACTAAAGGAATTATAGCGATTTTAATTCGGGCATTTTCGAATCAGCATCCGCAGGATATTATCGATGCAGACACCCAGTTTATTGATGAAATCGGATTGAAGGAACATTTATCTCCGACTCGGGCTAACGGTTTGGTAAGTATGATAAAGCAACTCAAATTATATGCAGTAGCATACCAAACTCAATTAAATTAATATTACAGATTATGAGCGAAGTAACAATAGAT
This sequence comes from Aquimarina sp. 2-A2, assembly GCF_045505135.1. Classification (NCBI taxonomy): domain Bacteria; kingdom Pseudomonadati; phylum Bacteroidota; class Flavobacteriia; order Flavobacteriales; family Flavobacteriaceae; genus Aquimarina; species Aquimarina sp. 2-A2. Next base: position 520,848 of record NZ_JBJKFI010000001.1, read on the forward strand.
ACTAACGAACTGGGAGAAAAGATTGTAAAAGTTATCAAGACTATCTATGATCCGGAAATCCCTGTTGATATATATGAACTGGGACTTATTTATGATGTTTTTGTAAATGAAGACTATGATGTAAAAATTTTGATGACACTTACTTCACCGAACTGTCCGGTTGCAGAATCGTTACCTGAAGAAGTTCGAGAAAAAGTCAAATCTCTTAATGCTGTCAATGACGTTGAGGTAGAATTGACTTTTGAACCAACTTGGTCGCAAGATTTAATGAGTGAAGAAGCAAAGTTAGAATTGGGGATGTTATAAAACCTTTGAAAGGTTAATACAGTAACTACTCAAAATAAGTACGATTGTTGGAAGTTGAAGGTATGAAAGAAGAAATTGTCAATAGAGTGGCACAGAATCAAAAGCTTGTAACTTTTGACTTGGAGGATTATTATCCAACAGGTTCACGGATATTGTTAGATATAAAAGACTGGTTATATCAGGGACTTATTTTAAAAGAAAATGATTTTAGAGCACATATAGCCAATCACGATTGGACACAATATAAGAACACATATGTAGCCCTCACATGCTCTACAGACGCCATTATTCCGGGCTGGGCCTATCTTTTATTGACAAGCCAACTAGCGCCTTACGCCAGTGAGGTGGTTGTAGGCACGCTAGAAATGCTCGAGACCTATCTTTATCATGATATTTTGAGCCATCTGGACTATACGCCTTTTCAAGATAAATATGTAATTATAAAAGGGTGTTCAAATAAGCCGGTACCGCCAAATGCATATACTATGGCGATTCAAAATTTACAACCGTTGGTCAAAAGCTTACGCTATGGTGAGGCTTGTTCTTCGGTACCTCTTTACAAACAGACCTAAGCCGTTTGTCGAATAACCACAGCATTCATCGAAAAAATCCCTATAGACTTCTTAAACTGTATTATGAATATTGCGGCATTAGTATCTTTACGCAAACATAAACCAAATAGAAGTGAACCGCTTCATAGCATATCACGCTATGAACACTACTTAAAACTATTTTAAATTATTAGTAAGATGAAAAAAACATTAATCACCTTAGCTTTGCTAGTGAGTGCAACGCTTATGTATGCTCAAGAAGAAACTCAAGAAGAAACGCCAAAAGATGGATGGAGTGATTCGGGTACAATAAGTCTTCTTTTTAATCAATCCGCATTTAATGCGGAGTGGCAGGGTGGAGGAACCTCTAATATCGCTGGTAACTTGTCATTGAGTTACGATATTAATTACCGTAAGGGTGATGTAACATGGGATAATAAAGTGTTGGCAGATTATGGTCTTACCAAGTTAAAAGGTCAGGAATTCACGCGTAAGACAAATGATCGGTTAGAGTTAAACTCAATTGTTGGAAAACAAATTAAAGAATCAAATTGGTTTTATTCATTCTTTCTAAACTTTAGAACACAATTTGACTCAGGATATGAGTATTTTGAGGAAGATGTACTTGAAAATGGAGTTGTTGTGGGTACCCAAGAAGCTCGTGTCGAAACCACACATTTTTTATCGCCGGGTTACTTGCAAGCGGGACCAGGTCTGTTATGGAAAAAGAGCGATAACTTTAAGGTTAATTTTGCTCCTGCTACAGCCAGATTAATTTTCGTAGATGATGCCTTTACTAGTACTCCGGGGTATGTTGATGGGGATTATTTTGGGGTGGATGCCAATGAATCTACCAGATTTGAGTTTGGTGCAGCAGTTAATGGGTATGCTAAATTCAATTTGGTTAAAAACGTATCGATGGAGAACATCTTAAATTTATATGCTAATTATTTAGAAGATCCTCAAAACGTAGATATTGATTATACCGCTAATATAGCAATGACGATTAATAAATTCATGTCAGCAAACATTACATTTCAAGCGATTTACGATGATAATGCTGTTAAAGGTTTTCAAATACGTGAGGTTTTTGGATTAGGAGTTAACTACGGTTTCTAGAAAAAAAGTTTTACAAAGTATTCTCAATTTGCCTCCTATTTTAGGAGGCTTTTTCTTCGACTAAACCTAATAAAATCACCCCATAACCGTTATAAACCCTACACACTCTTTATATTTGCATTTTTGAAATAGAATTAATAGTGAAGTATGAGAAATTATCTTCTTTACATCATAAGCATCGTATGCAGTATAGCCTCATATTCTCAACAAAAGAATGTTGAAAAGGATTCTCTTGATGGCTGGAAGACCCAAGGAAAAGTAGCAACTTTAATCAATCAGGCAGCTTTTAATAATAATTGGCAAGGAGGTGGTACTACTAACGTAGCGGGCAATGTGACTATCAAATTTGAATTCAATTACCGACAAGGTAGTCTCACATTGAATAATCGTTTTTTAGCCGATTATGGACTTACAAAAATAAAGGACAAAAAGTTTACCCGTAAGACAAATGATAGGATGGAGTTAAACTCAGTTTTGAGTAAAAAAATTAAAACTACTAATTGGTATTATTCATATTTTATCAATTTTAAATCACAGTTTGATAAAGGGTTTAGGTTTGTAAAAATTCCAGACACAGAAGAAGAAATACGAATAGAAGAAACACGTTTTTTCTCACCTGCTTATATACAAACAGGACCGGGTATTTTATGGAAAAAAAGTGATTTATTATATGTAAACATGGCGCCGATAACGGCAAGAATGATTTTTGTGGACAATCAATTTACTGATGGTGAGGAGTATGAGGATGGCGATTATTTTGGCTTAGATAAGGGAGAGACCTCACGATTTGAATTTGGAGGATCTATCTCCATGTATGCTAAATTTACCATCATGAAGAATATTTCATTAGAAAATATTCTTAACTTATATTCTAACTATATTGAAGAAGCTTATAACATCGATATTGATTATACTATGAACCTTCAACTCAAAGTAAACAAGTATATCTCCACTACATTGGCTTTTCAAGCAATTTATGATGATAATGCAACCAGAGGCTTTCAGATCAGAGAGATCCTTGGTTTTGGTCTAACCTATACCTTTTAAATTACATCTCTCCCTCTTGTTCCATAAATTCCGGATATAGAAAATTATTGTATGGAAAACGGGTTACATGAATTTCCCGAACCTCCTGATATACTCGTTTTCTAAATTCATCCATATTTTCTTTATTAATTGCCGAAATAAACAAAGCATTATCTCCTATCTTACTCATCCAGGTATCGCGCCACTCATCAAGCGTATAATGTGCTTTGGTACGAACTGTAGTAAGGTCATCTGCCTCGATAGTTTCGTGGGAATACGCGTCAATCTTGTTAAACACCATAATTGTTGGTTTATCCAAACTTTCAATCTCTTCCAGAATCTTATTTACAGAAGCAATATGATCCTCAAATTGAGGATGAGATATGTCTACGACATGAAGCAACAAATCTGCCTCTCTAACCTCATCCAACGTACTCTTAAAACTCTCAACTAACTGGGTAGGTAACTTTCTTATAAACCCAACAGTATCACTCAATAAAAACGGAAGGTTCCCAATGACTACTTTTCGTACGGTGGTATCCAGCGTAGCAAACAGTTTATTTTCAGCAAAAACGTCGCTCTTAGCAATGACGTTCATTAAGGTTGATTTACCAACATTTGTATATCCCACTAAGGCAACGCGTACCAATTGACCACGATTACCTCGCTGTGTAGCCATCTGTTTATCGATGGTTAGCATTTTTTTCTTTAATAAGGAGATGCGATCGCGCACAATACGGCGGTCAGTTTCGATCTCTGTCTCACCTGGACCGCGCATTCCGATACCCCCACGCTGACGTTCCAAATGTGTCCACATCCCGGTAAGTCGAGGCAGTAAATATTGATATTGAGCAAGCTCTACCTGAGTTCTCGCATAGCTTGTCTGCGCACGTTGCGCAAAAATATCAAGAATTAAATTCGTACGATCAATTATTTTCGATTTTAAAATACGCTCTATGTTACGTTGTTGTGCGGGTGTTAACTCATCATCGAAAACTACAGTGCCAATATCATGTTGCTCAACATAGGCTTGCACCTCTTCCATTTTACCGGTACCGATAAAAGTTTTAGAATTGGGCATATCCATTTTTTGAGTAAAGCGTTTGACCACTTCTCCACCGGCGGTATAGGTAAGGAACTCTAATTCATCTAAGAATTCGTTAAGTTTTTCTTCGTTTTGATGTTTTGTAACGATACCAATAAGTATGGCTTTCTCGTACTCAAAGTCTTTTTTTTCTAGCATCGATTTTGCTTTAATCTACTTGCACGTATAAGTGCGTAATTAGTTATCAAAGGTACAACATTGTCTGGGTTTGAATTTGTACTTTAGGAGTTTCTTATAATTTCTTCCTACATGGATTTACCATTATTTCGTTCAAATAAAAGCGATTCACTTTACACACTATCTTTTTATAACCTCGAAAATCTGTTTGATACAGAGGATGATCTCAAAACATTGGATGACGATTTTCTTCCACATTCAGAACGCAGATGGAACCGCAAGCGTTATGAAAAGAAATTGTACAAGCTAAGTTCGGTTATTACAAAGATTGGGACATCTAAAAGCTCTAAACCACCGATTCTCGTTGGTGTTGCTGAGGTCGAAAACAAAAAGGTGTTGCTAGACTTGGTAGCAACTAAAAAAATGGTGTCTCATCAATATGGTATTGTTCATTATAATTCTCCGGATGAACGAGGCATTGATGTTGCCTTATTATATCAGAAAGATCACTTTAAGGTCACAACCTCCAAAACAGTCACAGTACTCGTTGATAATGAACCGGGAATAAGGGATTATACTCGTGACATCTTACATGTTGAAGGATTTTTGAATGAAGAAAAAATTCATGTTCTTGTGAATCATTGGCCGTCTCGCCGAGATGGGGCTGAAAACACTGCGTATAAAAGAATTATAGCAGCTCAGAAAAACAGAGAGCTTATAGCACAAATTCAAGCACATGATGCGGAAGCTAAAATTGTCGTCATGGGTGATTTTAATGACGACCCCAATAGTGAAAGTGTAAAGAATCACTTGGTTCAACAAGATCTTTATAATCCAATGATGAAATTACACACTAGGTATAGAGGTAGTTTGAGTTATCGTAGTCAATGGAATTTGTTTGATCAGATAATCATAAGTCATTCATTCCATAAATTAGAGCGAGGAAAACATAGTTTTGATCATGCTGATATATTTGACAGAAAGTATATTAGAGTATTTGAAGGCAGATATAAAGGAAGCCCTTTTCGCACCTACGCCGGACCCAACTATCAAGGCGGGTATAGTGATCATTTTCCGGTATATGTATCCTTAAAGTTACATTAAAATGACTTATTCTTCAGCAATAAAACAGTATCTTAATTGCTTAAAGGTTTCATAACCTAAAAACCTACCCAAATTTATTGTGATTTTCTAAATTGCCGTGGTATAATATATACTTAAACACACACACAATGAATCTTAAATTACTCTTCACCCTTGCGGTGAGCATTACCCTATGCTGTACAATGAGTAGTACAGCACAATCCGTTTTTATAAACGAAATTCACTACGACAATTCAGGCACCGATGTTGACGAAGCTATCGAAATAGCCGCCCCCGCCGATACAGATCTTAGCGGTTGGAGCCTCGTTTTATACAATGGCTCTAATGGTCAAATGTACAACACCATCGTCTTGTCAGGTAGTATTGCAGATCAGCAAAATGGTTATGGAACGGTGATCGAAACTTTACCCACCAACGGTCTACAAAACGGAGCTCCAGATGGCGTTGCTTTAGTTGATAATACGAATACTGTTGTCCAGTTTTTGAGTTATGAGGGTGTATTTACAGCAGTAGATGGACCTGCATCGGGACTTACAAGTGTTGATATTGTAGTTTCAGAAACAAGTAGCACTGCGGTGGGGAGTTCGTTACAACTTTCGGGTAATGGAGCAAATTATACCGATTTCACTTGGGAAGCGTTGGATACAAATACCTACGGTGCTGTAAATACGAATCAAACTTTTGGTACGGTGGTAATCGATCCGGTTCTCAATGAATTTGTACTGAATCACACGGGATCGGATACTGATGAATTTATCGAAATTCTAGCGGGACCGTCTACAGATCTAAGTATGTATACCGTACTGGAGATAGAAGGAGACAGTAATGCAGCGGGAACGATTGACGAAGTAATTCCACTGGGAACCACAGATGCATTAGGTTATTTTACAACTGACTTTGCAGCAAATATGTTCGAAAACGGAACCCTTTCACTTCTTTTGGTAAAGAATTTTACAGGAAATCCGGGAGATGATTTAGATACTAATGATGATGGCGTGTTCGACAGTACTCCATGGGAGCAAATAGTAGATGCCGTGGGAGTTAATGACGGTGGAACCGCCGATGTTAATTATACCAACGTAACATTATCACAATCCTTCGATGGTAGTACATTCACCGTGAGCGGAGCCTCTAGATTTCCTAATGGAACGGACACCGATGCTACTTCGGATTGGACACGCAATGATTTTGACGGACAAGGATTACCAAGCTTCTCTCTTGCCAATGCAGAACCGGGAGAAGCTATCAATACTCCTGGTGGTGAAAATCAAGTTGTAGATGAGGTTGCAGAAGTTGTAGTTTTGATTAACGAGGTAGATGCGGATACCGAGGGTTCTGATATACTTGAATTTATTGAATTGTATGATGGTGGTGTGGGCAACACTGCGTTAGATGGATATACGGTTGTCTTATATAACGGGTCAAATAATCAATCCTATGCCGCATTCGATTTATCCGGATTTACGACCAATGCGAATGGATATTTAGTATTAGGAAACCCGGGTGTAAACAATGTAACGATTACTTTTCCCGGAAACGGAGTTCAAAATGGAGCCGATGCTGTAGCGCTTTATAAAGCTGATGCCGCCAATTTTCCGAACGGAAGTGAAATTACCACTACCAATCTTATTGATGCGCTGGTTTATGACACTAATGATGCGGATGATGTGGAGCTTTTGGCACTCCTTACTATAGGAGAGTCTCAAATTAATGAGGATGCTAAAGGTAACAAGGATATGCATTCTATGCAGCGTTTCCCTAATGGTTCCGGTGGATTGAGAAATACGAGTTCCTATATACAAGCAGTGCCTACTCCGGGGACATCAAATACGAATGCTACCGAAGAAGTCGCGCTCATCATTAATGAGCTCGATGCAGACACCCAGGGTTCTGATGCCTTAGAGTTTATAGAACTATATGATGGTGGGGTTGGAAACACTGCATTAGATGGTTATGTATTGGTTAATTATAATGGAAACGGGGATACAAGTTATAATGCCTTTGATCTGGATGGTTTTTCTACAAATGCCGAAGGATATTTTGTTTTAGGAAATGCAAATGTGGCTAATGTAAACTTAGTAGTGCCGGGGAATAGCTTTCAGAATGGAGCTGATGCTGTAGCTTTATATTTTGATAACGCTAGTAGTTTTCCGAACGGGACGGCACTGTCAACTACAAATCTTATTGATGCCATTGTTTATGATACAGACGATGCTGATGATGTAGAGCTACTGGCTTTATTAAATGAAGGTGCACCTCAGTTGAATGAGAATAGCAATGGTAATAAGGATGGAGAGTCTCTGCAGCGTATGCCAAATGGAACGGGCGGACCCCGTAATACCCAAACCTATGTTGTCAAGGATCCAACACCGGGACTATCCAATGAAGGCGTCATCGTAGTTCCGGGCGAGATTATTTCTATTGCAGCGGCTCGTGCAGCAGCGATCGGTACTCCGGTTACGATTACAGGTGTACTTACGGCAACAGATAATTTTAGAGGACCGGCGTTTATTCAAGACGCTACGGGGGGTATAGCCGTATTTGATCAGGTGATTCAATCCGGAGATACATTTCAGGTTGGTGACTCAATAACCCTTACGGGTACGCGAGTTGCTTTTAATGATCAGGTGCAGATTGACTCAGTAGTTGATGTAGTTGACAATGGCGAACCTCAGCAACCTATCACCCCCTTACCCATCACACTATCAGAACTTGCCAATCATCCGGGAGAATTGGTAGTGGTGCAAAATACAAGCTTTCCTAATCCGGGAGATTTATTATTTGGAAACGCCAACTTTACGTTAACCGATGCTAGTGGTACAGGAGAGTTACGTATAGATAATGATGTAACTACACTGGTAGGTAAAGTACAGCCAATTACGTGTCCGCAGATTACAGGAGTCGTAGGCCGTTTCAGAGAATTTTATCAACTCTTACCTCGTAATGCCGACGATATGCCTTGTGCTTTAGAATTTATTCCTCCAGGCGATACTATTGGTTTTCCGAAAGAGGAAACTTTTGACGTTGTTACTTGGAATATTGAATGGTTTGGAGATGAAGCCAATTCCCCAGTAGGAAACAACCCTATGTCTGATGCTATTCAGCGGGACAGTACAGCTGTAGTGTTAAAAAAATTAAATGCCGATATTTATGCCGTCCAAGAAATTGCAGATGACGCACTATTTGCAGAACTGGTAAGCACGCTGCCGGGATATGATTTTATATTATCGGATGCATTTTCAAATCCATCTTCTACGTCAAATGTTCAAAAAGTTGGATTTATTTACAATACAGAAACGGTAAATGTAGTATCAACCCGAGCTATGTTTACTTCAATACATCCATTATACAATGGGGGTGATGCGAGTGCAATAGCTGATTATCCAAATGAAACCACCCGATTTTTTGCAAGTGGTCGTTTACCATTTCTGATGACTGCTGATGTGACTGTTGACGGAGTCACCGAGCGTATTGATTTGGTGGCATTACATGCGCGAGCAAACAGTGGCACCGATGCTCAGGCACGTTACGATATGCGGAAATATGATGTTGAGGTGTTGAAGGATTCTTTAGACGCTAATTTTGGTACTAATAAAGTTATTTTGCTAGGTGACTATAACGATGATGTTGATGAGACGGTTGCAGATATTAGTTCGACTATATCAAGTTATGAGCGATATATTCAGGATAGTTCAAACTATACCGTTGTATCATCAGCTCTCAGCGATGCAGGTCTACGCTCTTTTATTTTCAGAGAAAATATGATCGATCATATCGCTATCACAAACGAACTAGATGAAAGTTATCTGGAAAATTCGGTCACTGTACATTATGATGTATATGATAATGACTATGCCTTTAATACCTCTGATCATTTACCGGTATCTGCCCGATTCTTATTGACGCCACCAATAGTAGAAAATGAATGTATTGGAGGCTCTGTGGTAGCATTCGATCAAGGTCTTCGTAAAGATGGACGCCGTGTAGCTTATCATCGTAGTCGTGCCCAAAAAGCATTGGGTAGCTCTAATGAGCGACGTTATTTTAATTTTGTGAGTTTAGGATTCGGTGGATCTATTACTATTGAATTAAACAATGAAATTTTTGACAATGTTGACAGCGACGAATTTATGGTGTATGAATCTACCGGATTTAGAGATAACATTCCTTGTCATTATTTTCCGGAAGAAGCTGAGGTTTTTGCTTCTGTAGATGGAGAAACGTTTGTATCTCTTGGAAGTACCTGTCAGGATGGAACTTTTGATCTGGCTAACGGAGGTTTGCGTAGTGCAAAATTTATAAAAATAGTTGATACTAGTGATAGCAGTAAGTTTCCTTGGTTTGCAGATGGGTATGATTTGGACGCTATTGTATGCTTGGAGTCTGGAGAAACCATTCCGTTACAAAAAGCAAGTGGAAGTATTGATAAACCTACTGACTACGAAAGCGAGTTATTGACTGAAGCCGATACTATAGAAGGTGTTGAAATTGTAGCTTCGCCAAATCCTGTGACTGATAGACTAAGTGTTCGCTTTACCACAAAAAACCGAAGTTCTTTACTTATATCGATTACCGATATAACAGGACGAGAAGTATATACACAACAAGCGGTTATGAACCTTGGAAGCTCAATTCTGCAAGTAGATATGAAATCATTTCCTCAGGGTATTTATGTAATTAAAGCAATCGATAAAGAGAATGGATCACAATACATAGAAAAGATTGTAAAAGAGTAATTCTTTAAACCTTAATGGAACAAGTGTTAATTGAAAAGCCGACTCTTAGGGGTCGGCTTTTTTATATCGTGATCTCTAAAATTGTTTAACTACTTTCTTATGAGTGGGTTGTGAAAACTGAGACTAAAATTTTTGCCATTAACAGTTATTTTTAAGATATTCCTTAACAAAAAGTCTAATTATTTTTGGAGGAAGTAAATAATTAGTGACCACTAGCGGACTCTAAATTTTTTCTAATCCCAATACTTCCTTTAATAAAAAAATAAAATGACTACAGAGGGCTAATGTAAAAAGTTATTTTATTTCTCCTTCTTTAGATTGTCGCGTATTTGTATTAAAATTTTGAAAAACTTGTAAATTAAAAACACTATTACACCTAATAGAATCAATAAAAACACTTGCCAAATACCGACCATAATTTTTTTATAATATTTATTTTATTACCAACTTTTTGAAAACGTTAGTTCGTTTATTGCAAACTTAAACTTTAAGAGAACAAACTAAAAGTGGTTTAGCCATAATACTTATGTGTTAATCCCTTTTCGTAAAATTGCCTAGAATGATTACTTTACCCTCACATACTTCTCCTTGCAAGCCTCAACACACTGTGTTGGATAGTCTAAAATAAGCGTGCCATCTATTAATTCAAAATTAATACTTGATTCGGTAGTGTCACAAGTGATCATAAGTTTTGAGTTGTTCATTGAATACGATCCGGCAGTGCCTATGGTTGCATCCTTACTCATTTGACAGTAAGAGGTATTACTCTTTAGCGTTCCATCTGCCAGAAAAGTAATTACTTTATCCTGGTTTGTTTTTTGAAAGGAGCCTTGACCATTACCGGGATCTACTAAAACTTGGCTTAATTGCCAGGTGCCGACTAAGGTCGATTCTTTCTTTTCGGCGCAAGCATAAATTACCAGAATAATAAACGTGCTGAGGAGTAACTTTTTCATAAATACTGAGTTGTGTGTTATTGAACAACGAAGCTATAAAAATTCACGTGAAATGCCTTACGGATATACCGCCGAGTTAGTATTTGAAAAACCCTTATATTTTTAGGATATAAGGGTTTAAAATTATAGAAATAAAAAGCAGTTACTTTTGATTCATTAAACTTTCAATTTCTTCTGCTTCAATAGGAATGTTCTCCATTAAATTGATTGGTTCTCCTTTTTCTTGAACGACTACATCATCTTCAAGGCGAATACCGAAGCCTTCTTCCGGAATATAAATCCCGGGCTCCACGGTAAACACCATATTTGCTTGTATTGACTCAGTTAGAATACCGTAGTCATGAGTATCTAATCCTATATGATGAGATGTACCATGCATAAAATATTTTTTATATGCTGGCCAGTCTGGATTTTCATTTTGTACGTCTGCTTTATCTAAAAGACCCAGACCCAATAATTCTGAAGTCATTAATTTACCTACCTCTTCATGATACGACTCCCAGTAGGCACCAGGCACTAATAATTTAGTAGCTTCATTTTTTACCCGTAGCACTGCATTGTACACCTCTTTCTGTCTCTTTGTATAGCTTCCTGAAACCGGAATAGTACGGGATAAGTCACTCGCATAATTAGCGTACTCTGCCGCAAAGTCCATGAGTATTAGATCGCCGGGCTTACATTCCTGATTGTTTTGCACATAATGCAATACATTTGCGTTGTTACCACTGGCGATAATTGGAGTGTACGCAAAACCTTTAGAGCGATTATTTAAAAACTCATGCATAATTTCTGCCTGAATATTATATTCCCACACTCCGGGCTTTACAAAGGATAATACACGTCTAAAAGCCTTTTCAGTAATATTACACGCAGTTTGCATAAGATCTAGTTCGATGGGATCTTTTACAGAGCGTAAACGTTGTAAAATAGGATTACTTTTTGCGACAGCATGTGCTGGATACTTTGCTTTCCACCATTTTGTAAAACGATCTTCACGAGTTTCGGTTTCTACATTGGCTCGATAATGTTCGTTGGTATTTACGTAGACGGTTTCACATTGCGTCATAATTTCAAAAAAAACTTTTTCGAACTCCTGTAACCAGTATACAGTTTTTACACCTGAAGTTTCAAAAGCCATTTCTTTAGTAAGTTTTTCACCTTCCCAAACAGCGATATGATCATTTGTTTCTTTTAAGAACAGTATTTCGCGATGTTTTTCTTTAGGAGCATCAGGAAAAAGCAGTAAAATACTCTCTTCCTGATCAACACCACTAAGGTAAAAGATATCACGATGCTGCTCAAAAGGCATGGTGCTATCAGCACTGATAGGATATATATCGTTACTGTTAAAAACGGCAATACTATTAGGCTTCATTTGAGCCATAAAATTTTTTCTGTTTTTGATAAATAGACACTTATCAATTGGATCGTACTTCATTTTCTTTTTTTAGTAATTATCTATTAATTTATATACGCCAGGGGAAGTCAAAATAACTTTCATTTTTTTTAGATCCACTAGGCTCAGATTATATTCTATAAATACGTATTGTTAAACAATATCTAAAAATTTTGACATTATTTTAACATTACATAATTTCATACGCTAAAATTAAGAATATTCTATGCAAACCTAAGATATTGAGAGAAGATACGATACAACTTAGCCCAATTTTTAGAGGGTATGTAGTTTGTATCCTTTTTACTTTATCCACAACAAATCATTCATGAAACTAAACTGGACCGCAACGCTATTGATGACACTTGTAGGTGTTATACAAGCACAACAACCATCAACCTCTGCACAAGATCAGCAACAAGCACTTATACAAAAACAAAATCTCCAAAAAACATCATTAGTCAAAAACATCCCTTTTGAGAACATTGGACCTTCCGTAATGAGTGGGCGTGTAGTAGATATTGCAGTAAATCCCAAACAGCCGACAGAGTTTTATGTAGGATATGCTTCAGGAGGATTATGGTATACAAATAATAATGGAACTACATTTTCACCTGTTTTGGATACTGCCGAAACTATTAATGTGGGTGACATCGCTGTGCATTGGGAATCAGGAACACTTTGGGTAGGTACAGGAGAAAACAATGCGTCCAGGTCTTCCTATGCGGGCACTGGAATTTTAAAATCCGAGGATAAAGGAAAAACGTGGAAAAATGTTGGGCTGACTGACTCACATCATATAGGAAGAATTGTGATAAATGCCGAAAATTCTGATGAGGTAATTGTTGGTGTTGCAGGCCATTTGTATTCTGCTAATGAAGAACGTGGCATTTATAAAACTGTGGACGGAGGAAAAACCTGGAAAAAAACACTCTTTATTGATGACAAAACCGGAATTATTGATGTAGCTGTAGCTCCTCAAAATTTTAAGATTCAATATGCTTCGACTTGGCAGCGTGATCGTAAAGCGTGGAATTTTAAAGGAAATGGTGAAGGATCTGCGATTTACAAAAGTATCGATGCGGGAGATACCTGGACCAAAATTAGCACAGAAACGAGTGGTTTTCCAGTGGGTGATGGTGTAGGGCGCATAGGGATAGCTGTTTTTGATGAAAACACAGTGTACGCAGTTCATGACAATCAAAACCGGAGAAAAGTAAAAGAAGATAAGGGAGACACCAAGGGCCTGACTAAAGAAGACTTTAAAACGATGTCAGTGGAGGTCTTTTTAGAGATCGAGGACAAGAAACTAAATGCGTACCTGAAACGAAATGGATTTCAGGAAAAATACAGAGCAGAAAACGTAAAGCATATGGTACGCGGTGGGACCGTCAAACCCATCGACTTGGCGAAGTATCTTGAAAATGCGAATGCAGCACTATTTGATACGCCTGTAATTGGGGCCGAAGTGTACCGCAGTGATGATGGAGGTACTAGTTGGAAAAAAACACATGAGGATTATCTCGACGATATTTTTTATAGTTATGGGTATTACTTTGCCCAAATACAAGTAAATCCTTCAGACAAGGAGCATATTTATATCTCGGGAGTACCCATAGTGAAGTCTAAGGATGGAGGAAAGACATTTGAAAGTATAAGCGCAGAGAATGTTCATGCCGATCATCATGCATTATGGATAAATCCTGAGAACCCGAAACATTTAATTAACGGGAATGATGGAGGTGTTAATATTACCTATGATGATGGGTCCAATTGGTTAAAAGCAAATCAACCAAGTGTTGGACAGTTTTATGCCATACAAGTGGACAATGAAGAACCATATAATATTTATGGAGGATTGCAGGATAATGGTGTATGGGTAGGATCCAGTACAGCAGAAGAAGATGTAGCTTGGCATCAAAATGGTCATTACCCATGGGAAAGTATTATGGGAGGTGATGGAATGCAGGTGCAAGTTGATACTCGTAATGCTGATATCGTGTATACGGGATTTCAGTTTGGTAATTACTATAGACTAAATCGTGCAACGGGAGAATCTACCTATATTCAACCAAAACACGAGTTAGGGGAATCTCCATATCGTTTTAACTGGCAGACTCCGATACTATTGTCTCCTCATAATCAAGACATCCTATATCTGGGAGGTAATAAGTTAATGCGATCTATGAATCAGGGAACAGATTGGCAGGCAATTTCAAAGGACTTAACAGGTGGCGGTAAGAAAGGAAATGTAGCCTATGGTACTCTAACAGCAATTAGCGAATCTCCGTTTCACTTTGGTGTTTTATATACAGGGAGTGATGATGGTTTTGTATATCGTAGTGATAATGCAGGCGGTAGCTGGACCTTACTCTCAAAAGATTTGCCCAAAGATTTATGGGTGTCTAGAATAGTAGCTTCACAACATGCTAAAGATAGAGTATATGTAACTTTGAATGGTTATCGCTGGGACGACTTTACGCCGTATGTATATCGTAGCGAGGATCGTGGGGCAACGTGGACAGTTATAGGGAATTCCATCCCGATGTCTCCTGTAAATGTTATTATTGAAGACCCTAAGAACGAAGATGTCGTTTATGTAGGAACAGATAATGGTGCATATGTTAGCTTTGACCGGGGTAACTCTTGGGAGACTTTTTCAAAAGGACTCCCACCAGTTGCAGTACACGATATGGTTATTCAGTCAAAATCGAATGATTTATTGATAGGAACTCACGGAAGAAGCATTTATCGGACAAATGTTGAGCCTCTTCAAGGTTTAACCAAAGCGCTTACTAAACCCTTACATATTTTTCCGATTTCGGACATTACCTATTCAAAAAATTGGGGTAATTCATGGAGTAAATGGTTAGCTCCTAAAACACCGGAGACTTTATTGAAAGTTTATTCTAAAAAACCGGAAGATTTTGTGGTTACTATTAGTACCAAAGAAGGTAAGAAGCTGTACGAGTTTACTACAAAAGCAGATCGGGGTCTTACGTATATACCGTATGATTTAAGTATACCAAAAGAAGGTAAAAAGGTATATGAAAAAGAGTATCCTGATGATGAACTCACTAAACGTAAAAACGAAAAATATTACTTACCGGTTGGAACCTATCAAGTTCAAATAACCAATGGAGCTACTGTTGCTTCAGAAACGTTTGAAATTAAATAAAAGCTTATTCAAAAAGCTGCAATCGGTTTTTCAATTGTCTATTAGCCTGCTGCAGCTTTTCGATTTTACTTAACAGATGTTGTATTACTTCTATTCCATCGACATTGACACCCAGCTCGGTTTTTAGGCGCAGTAAACGCTCAAAATCACCTAAGTGATCCACATGTAAATAATATTGCTCCTCAACATAATGTACTTCTATAAGTTCTTTTTCTATTAATAAGGAGATAAAGGAAGTTTCAACCCTGTACCGGTTACATAAATCTTGGGTCAGGATATATTCTGTAGTTCTCATGAGTTTAAATTTTTAAGGGTTGTAAACAATTCCTTTTCTTTAGGACTTAGTTTTTCGGGAATTTTGATAGTGTAGGTAATATAAAGGTCTCCAAACTGCCCTTCTTCTTTATATTTTGGAAATCCTTTACCCTTTAGCTTCACCTTAGTTAAGTTCTGTGTGCCGGGCTTGAGCTGCAGCTTTACTTTTCCATCAAAAGTCTCAACCATGATCTCGCCCCCCAGAACCGCATCAAAAAGATTGAGTTCAACATTTTTATATAAATTAGCACCATCTCGTTTAAAATCTGAAGTATTTAAAATTTCAAAAGTTATGTAGAGATCTCCATTAGGACCTCCTTGAATTCCCGGCGCACCATGATTTTTTATTTTAATAGTTTGTCTGTTTTCTACGCCCGCAGGAATCGTTAAACGAATTTTTTTATCATTAATAGTTAGGGTTTGTTTTTGCGTGGTGTATACATCGGTTAAATTTAACCGTAGCGAAGCATTATAGTCTTGTCCTTTAAACTGAGGTCTGTGTCCGCGGCCCTGTTGTCTCTGAGCTCCGCCAAACATAGTTTCAAAAAAATCTGAGAAAGTATCGTCATCAAAATTGCCTGAATATGAATAGCCTGAATCCGAACCACTATAGCTTCCAAAAGGACTACCTTGTGCCTGCTGCCGTTTTTTAGCCTCTTCAAATTGTTCAGCATGCTGCCAGTCTTTTCCATATTGATCATATTTTTTTCGCTTTTCTTGATCGCTTAAAACCTCATTGGCCTCATTAACCTGTTGAAACTTCTTTTTAGCTTCAGCATCGTTTGGATTAAGATCAGGATGATATTTCCTGGCTAATTTACGATAGGCCTTTTTGATATCAGAGGCAGTAGCTTTGTTATCAATCTCTAAAACTTTATAATAATCTATAAACTCCATCTGGCGCATTATTTTATTTAAAAGTATAAAAATCTAACCCGTATGGTTACTAAGGAAATATTAAATATATTGCTCGCATAGCCGCTGTAACAATTAAAAACTTTATTGATGACACTAACTATGAGTATTCCCGCCCTGCTATTTCCTGCAATATCACTAACTATGTTAGCGTACAATGCCAGATACTTAGCAATAGCCGCTTTGATCAGACAATTATTCAAGGAATATGAGGCATCCTCTTCAGATAATATTAAATTACAGATTAAGAATTTGAGAAAGAGATTATGGTTGATACAGCATATGCAAGCGATTGCTATTTTGAGCTTTTTGGGAAGCGTTGTTACGATGACATTTCTTTACTTAGATTATCTGCAAGTAGCCAATATTAGCTTTGGAATAAGCCTGTTATCACTAATGATTTCATTAACACTATCATTTATCGAAGTACAATTATCCACCAGAGCCTTATCGATACGTTTGGATAGAATAGAAAAAAATAAGTAAGAATTCCTTATCTTGTTATAAATAAACCACTTAATACGGATTTGTGCTAAAAAACAAACTTTTTGATAATGTTTTAAAAGATTTTGACACCGGCTACTGGGAATTAGATCCGGCGTCAGCTCAAATCGTATGGTCAAAGAAATTTTTTTCGGCTTTGGGGTATTCAAAAAAGGATGTCACTCCGAGTTATGCTTATTTTATTGAACAATTATTACACAAAGAGGACGCGTCTCTATTTGCTAAGAATTTTGAAGCATATAGATCGCACAATCAAAATTTTAAACAACATATCCGCATACTTAATAAAGAAGGAGCGTATCAACTTTTCAGGTGTGCGACTAATGATGAGCTACCAGTAAATATTCAATCTCTGGTTCAATTAATTTTCTTTTTTGAGGTAAAACTCGAACCTGAAAAAACCTTTAAAAAAGATATTTTCTATTATCGGGAGACTGCAGAAATGACTTCTACCGGAAGTTGGTATGTGGATTTCAATAAAAAACAAAGTTATTGGGATTTTGAAACCAGAAGAATACTGGAATATCCCGAAAATTATATTCCGTCGCTTAAAAATTCGGCCAAATATTATGCCGATGATTCCAAACAGCAAGCGGCTGATTTATTTTTTAAGTGTGCGATGTCAGGTACTGCGTTTAATACAGAAATTAAAATGCTAACCTCTAACGGACGGGAGTTTTGGGTAAAAGCTATCGGAAAACCTGTTTATGGAAAGGATAAAGAAATAATTGGTATCAGAGGGGTTTTTCAGGACATTGATGAGGCCAAGAGAAAAGAATTGAGACTTCAGAAATCAATGGATATCATTGCCTCTCAAAATTCAAAGCTGTTTAATTTTGCTCATATTGTCTCTCATAATTTACGATCACACACGAGCAATTTATCGTTATTAGTTCAACTTATTGATGATCTTGAAAATCCTAAAGAACGAGAAGAGGTAATCAATGAAGTACGCCACATATCATACAATCTTAATACTACTATAGATCACCTTAATGAAATCGTAACGATTCACACCAATAATCAACAAGAACGAGTTCCGGTAAGATTCTCCAAAGCACTTGAGTTAGTTACCAATGGTATTGGTCACATAATCAACTCTACAAAGACTGAAATTATTGCCGATTTTACCTTGCTTCCTGAGATACCTTTTATTCCTGCGTATATGGAGAGTATTTTTCTTAATTTAATTACAAATGCCATAAAATATAAGCACCCGGATCGTAAACCTGTGGTCCGTATCAAATCATACACAGAAGAGGGAGCAAATTATCTGAAGATTTCGGATAATGGGAGTGGTATTGATATGAAAGCAAATAAATCAAAGATATTCGGGATGTATAAAACGTTTCATGCAAATGAAGACGCCGTAGGTATTGGATTATTTATCACCAGAAATCAGATCGAGTCTATGGGCGGCACAATTAAGGTTGAGAGCGAAGTTGGTGTAGGAACTACCTTTACTATTCAGTTCTAAATCACATAAACAAAAAAGCCTCTAATGAGGCTTTTTTTAGTTGTATACTTAAGCGGTTGTTCAAACTGCTCCAGTATTATGTGTTCACTTGCCCCTAGACTTGAGAAACACGCAATGTATTTACCATCCCTTTATCAGAAACAGGCATAGCTGCCAGATTAATTAACATATCTCCGTCACTTACAAAGCCACGAGTTAAGGCTAGTTGATTAACATCCTCAACAGTCTCATCGGTACTTACATATTTGTCATAGAAAAATGCTTTGACACCCCACAGTAAATTGAGTTGACATAAAATTCGTTTGTTACTGGTAAACACCAGAATATGTGCGGTAGGACGCCATGCCGAAATCTGGAATGCAGTGTATCCACTGTTGGTCAACGTACAAATTGCTTTCGCATCAATATCATCGGCCATATGCGCTGCATGATAACAGATTGATTTTGTTATAAAACGATTCGTTCTAATATGTGGCGGATTTTGCGGAACTTTTATTAAATCTGAATGTTCAACACTTCGAATAACCTTAGACATGGTCTCAATGACCTGCACCGGATATTTACCTACCGAGGTTTCACCGGATAACATCACAGCATCAGCACCATCCATTACAGAATTAGCCACATCATTTACTTCAGCTCTGGTTGGAGTTAAACTATCAATCATCGTTTCCATCATCTGTGTCGCGATGATTACGGGTATACGCGCTATTTTAGCTCTTAGCACCAATTGTTTTTGAATAAGGGGCACCTCTTGCGCAGGAATTTCAACACCCAAGTCACCACGGGCAACCATTAGTCCATCGCAATAGGAAACAATCTTATCAATATTCTCAACACCCTCCGGCTTTTCAATTTTAGCGATAATAGGAATTTTATGATCGCTGTTCTTTTTGATCAATTCCTGTAACTCCATCAAGTCTTCAGCATGTCTTACAAAGGAGAGTGCAATCCAATCTACTTTTTGCTCGCAAGCAAAAATGGCATCTTTTACATCTTTTTTGGTCAATGCCGGTAGAGAGATCTTTGTATTAGGAAGATTTACTCCTTTTTTTGAACGTAAAGGACCCCCTTGAATAACTTTAGCTTGTACGATATCTTTCCCATTAGTGGCAACCACTTCAAACATTAGTTTTCCATCATCCAATAGAATTTTTTCACCAGCTTTTACATCCTTAGGAAATTCAGCGTAGTTCATATAAACACGTTCTGCCGTACCTTCAAACGCTTTACCGGTTACAAATTCAATAGTATCCCCTTTGCTTACAACGACATCACCTTTCATCACCCCAACACGCAGTTTGGGACCTTGCAGGTCTCCAAGAATTGCTGTATTATAGCCATGCTCATCGCTTAGTTCCCGGATCATTTTGATACGCTCTTTTACGTCGGCATAATCGGCGTGAGAAAAATTGATTCTAAAAACATCAACTCCTGCATCGAGCATATCTTTAAGCACTTCTTTTGTACTTGTTGCAGGACCTAAAGTTGCAACAATTTTGGTTTTTTTACGTTTTGGCATTAGTCAAAGATTAAATTATTCTTAGATTTTAGTATGTTATAATCAACAGTATAGGCGGTGACAATTTGCATTATGTTCTGTATATGCATAAGCAATGTCTTGCTTGAAAACTGTGATGCATCCGATTCAATTTTTAAAAAATAATCAACATTTTTTAATTCGGGAATCAGGTATTTAATTGTGTGATTTTGTTCGGTAACAAAAAGTCCGCTATTAACTACATCGCTAGTAATGCTTTTATGACGAAAGGTATTTGCAAAAAAAGAATACGTCGTATACTGATATTCATCATAAAACTGATAAAATGGATAATCGGCTACTACATCATCATATTTAAACTGGATGTCCCGTTCTTTGCGACAAAGCTTTATTTTGAGCATCTTATTCAACAAGAAAGCTAATCGATAAGATTCTAGAGAACAATGAATAGCAATAAGTTCATAATCATCTTCTGCAAGTGTATCTAAAACGAGTCTTTGAACAGCCACTTAATGAATTGTTTCGTTAAAATCAATTGGAAATATACAAATTAATTTTACCAAGAACTTTAAATCTTTGTGAAGATGCGCACCGAAAACGATTGCGTTAATATCTTTTCATTTAAAGCAACAAAATCACGCCGGTTTAAGGAATTTTACCGTCATAAGTTCTAAGAATTAGTACTCATTGATTTTTGATTGTAGTGCAAAATAGGCCCGTTTTGAAGATTTTTCTTCAGCTTTCTTTTTTGAGGTGGCTCTTGCTTTTGCGATGACTTTATTGTCAATCCACAATTTTACCGCAAAATGTTTCATTTCATCTTTACCTGTGTCTTCGTAGATTTCGTAACTAAAATCCTTTTTCTCTTTTTGACACCACTCAATCAATAAACTTTTGTAGCTAATTATTTGACCTTCGAGACTTTCTATGTCTACATAAGGATTGATAACCGCTTCATGTATAAAACGTTCACAGTAGTTGAAGCCTCTGTCCAGATAAATGGCTCCGATAAGTGATTCGAACAAATTGCCATGAATATTGATCCCAAATTGAGATTTAGGGATATTGGTACGAACGAGTTCAATGAGTTTAAGATCTTTTCCTAATTCGTTAAGATGTTTTCTACTCACAACTTTTGCTCTCATCTTGGTCAGATAGCCTTCATTTCCTTCAGGTACTTCTTTAAAAAGATGTGCGGCAATTACGCTACTCAACATCGCATCACCTAAGAATTCCAGACGTTCATAGTTCACCGCATTTCCCTTTTTGTCTTTTAGATTAAGGGATCTATGGGTAAATGCTTTTTCATAGTTCGCAATATTACGAGGTTTAAAACCCAGTATTTCCTGAATTCTGGAAAAAAAATTCCCGTTCTTTTCAGAGCGGGAATTTAATATGTTGCGAATAACACTCATTATTACTCGTCTAATTTTTTAAATAACACACAAGCATTATGACCTCCGAAGCCAAAAGTATTACTCATGGCGTACTTAATTTCGCGTTTTTGTGCTTTGTTCAACGTTAAATTCAATGAAGAATCTATGTTTTCATCAACCGTTGTGTGGTTAATAGTTGGAGGTACAATACTGTGCTTCATGGATAAGATTGAAGAAATTGCTTCAATCGCTCCGGCAGCACCCAGTAAGTGACCAGTCATAGACTTCGTAGAGTTAATATTGATGTTTGGTGCATGTTTTCCAAAAACTTTAGTAATAGCCTTCAATTCTGCTACATCTCCTAATGGAGTGGATGTACCGTGAGTGTTTATGGCATCTACTTCTTCTGGTTGCACACCAGCATCTCTTAAACAATTAAGCATTACGCGTTCTACACCAATACCGTCGGGATGAGGAGCTGTCATGTGATATGCATCACTTGACATTCCGCCACCAACAACTTCAGCATAGATTTTAGCACCCCTTGCTTTTGCATGTTCATATTCTTCCAGTATCAACGCTCCACTACCTTCACCTAAAACAAAACCATCTCTGGTCGCATCAAAAGGTCTTGAGGCAGTTTGTGGATTATCATTTCTGGTAGATAATGCATGCATTGCATTGAATCCTCCCATACCCGCAATTGTAACTGCAGCTTCACTTCCTCCTGTAACAATGATATCACAATGCCCTAATCTAATGTAGTTAAGTGCATCGATCATTGCATTAGCCGAAGAGGCGCAAGCAGAAACTGTGGTATAGTTGGGTCCCATAAAACCATTTCGGATGGAAATATGTCCTGGTGCTATATCGGCAATCATTTTGGGAATAAAAAATGGATTGAAACGCGGAGTTCCATCACCATTTGCGTAATTAATTACTTCTTCCTGAAATGTTTCTAAACCACCAATACCAGCACCCCAGATCACGCCAACTCTAAACTTGTCTACTTTTTCCATATCAATGGCAGCATCTTTAATGGCCTCTTCTGAAGAGACAATCGCATACTGGGCAAACTTATCTAGCTTACGTGCTTCTTTTCTATCAAAATAATCTGTTGGGACGTAATTTTTGACCTCACAAGCAAATTTAGTCTTGAATTTTTCGGTGTCAAAATAAGTAATGGGAGCGCAACCGCTCTTACCATTCACTAATCCATCCCAATATTGATTAATATCGTTACCTATAGGCGTTAGTGCGCCTAGTCCTGTGACTACAACTCGCTTTAAACTCATATTTTGTGGTGAAGTTATTACTTTGCGTCTTCAATATAAGATATTGCCTGACCAACTGTAGCAATGTTCTCTGCCTGATCGTCTGGTATCTGTATATCAAATTCTTTTTCGAATTCCATTATCAATTCTACAGTGTCTAATGAATCTGCGCCTAAGTCGTTTGTGAAGCTAGCCTCATTTACTACTTCGTTTTCGTCTACTCCTAATTTGTCAACGATTATCGCTTTTACTCTTGATGCAATGTCTGACATAATGTTTAATTTTAATTTTTTAATTAAGTGGCAAAAATAAAAAACTTTATTTTAAAACCCCACAATCCCTTAAAAATGTCTGTGTATTTTATCAAATATAACGAAGTATTGTGTTTTTGCTGTGTCTAAATGGATAATTATTATTTTTTTTGTACTTATAAATGAACTAGCACTCGATTGATATGAAACGTATTGTAATTTTTGCCTCAGGTTCGGGAACGAATGCAGAGAATATTATCAAATATTTTAAAGCTAATGCACTAGCAGAGGTTACACATGTCTTTTCTAATCGACCACAGGCCAAAGTGTTACGAAGGGCTCACGAGCATAAAGTAAAAGCGTTACATTTTGACAGGAATTCATTTTATGAGACAAATGAGGTGCTTAATATTCTTAAGGATGCCAAGCCGGATCTCATTGTTTTGGCTGGGTTTTTATGGATTTTTCCAAAGAAAATTATCGATGTGTTTCCGGACAAAGTAATTAATATTCATCCCGCATTACTTCCAAAATATGGTGGAAAAGGGATGTTTGGAGACCACGTTCACCATGCTGTGATCAATAATCAAGAGAAAGAAAGCGGAATTACGATCCATTTTGTAAATGAAAAGTATGATGATGGGGCAATCTTATTTCAGGCAAAAACATCTATATCTGAAAATGACAACGCCAAAGATCTGGCTAAAGCAATACATAAATTAGAACACAAGCATTTTCCCACAGTCATTGAAAAATTATTGTATCCCGAAGACGCACAGTAAATAGAAAAATTCAAAGGGTTTTGATGCTGGCAGGATAGGCTCTCAAGGTTTAGGCAGACGAACAAAAATCGAATACGCATACTATAGCATGGCTAAAAAAGAAAAATTCTATGTAGTTTGGGAAGGCCATCGACCTGGCATCTATACAAAATGGGAGGACTGTAAAGCGGTTATTAATGGTTTTGCTGGTGCGAAATACAAGTCCTTTGAAAATTTTGAGGTTGCCAAAAAAGCATATCAGGGCGATTATGACGATTATAAAGGAAAAAGTAAAGCTAAACCAGTATTATCAGAAGCGCAGAGATTAAAAATCGGCGAACCTAATTTATATTCTATCGCGGTTGATGCAGCTTCAAGTGGTAACCCTGGTAAAATGGAATATCGGGGAGTAGACACACAAACGGAGAAGCAGCTTTTTCACCAAGGTCCTTTTGATCAGGGGACGAATAATATTGGAGAATATTTAGCACTGGTACACGGTCTAGCTTATTTAAAGAAGATAAATAGCGATCGTATTTTATATACAGATTCTAAAATTGCAATGAGCTGGGTTCGACAAAAAACTTGTAAAACCAAACTTGTCAAAACCAGTAAAAACAAAAAGGTTTTTGATTTAATAGACCGAGCTACGCAATGGTTAAAAAGCAACACCTATACTACCAAAATAGTCAAGTGGGAAACCAAAGCCTGGGGCGAAATCCCGGCAGATTTTGGGAGGAAATAAAGTAGAGTACTCAACTATATTCCATATAATACTGTTTGGTTGGATTTATTTTTATTGCAGTATCATTTCACTTTCCCACTATTATTTTTCATGGTTTTTTTAGCTTCTTTTTATCTATGTTAGGGGCACTGATTCTGTGCTTTCTCCCAAAGAATCCATAGGCTCAAATTATTTTAAATGTCTAATTAAAAAGAAACGAATTATGACTATTCTTATTATTTTAAATGTTACCATAGCCTTTTTAATTCTTATAATGCCTATCTTATTTTTAAAAAGACCCCCTAAAAAAATGAATAGTCTTTATGGTTACAGAACCCCACAATCCTTGAAAAATGAGAAGAATTGGCAATTTGCTAATAAGTTATGGCCAAAGATTTTATTAAAATATAGTTTAATAATACTTGGTATCCAGTTAACAACAATCGTATTCTTTGGTTATATCATTTCTGTTTTTTTGACAATCATTTTATGGATAATTATATTATTCTTATCTATAATACTAACTGAGAATAAGCTGAAAAAAATTAGATAAAAAATGAAAAATCTTATTTTATTATTAGTGTGTAGTGCAAGTTGTTACTTTTCTAATGCGCAAGACTTCACAGGAATTTGGAAGGGGGTTTTAGAAGTTCAAAACACTCAACTACCTTTGATTTTTAAAATACGTAAAACAGATAGCGTTTATATTTCAACAATGGATAGCCCAGCTCAAGGAGCCAAAGATATTTCTGTTGACAACACTTTAATAAAAGATTCAACCGTAATTTTTTCGATTAAAAATCTGGGATTATCGTATAAAGGAACTATAAAAAAAAGTAATAGCATTTCCGGTATTTTTAGACAAGGGGGCACCATATTGTCTCTTGACCTTGTGAAAAAAGCAGATTCTAAAAGAGTAAACAGGCCACAAGAGCCTATTTCGCCTTTTCCTTATAGAAATGAGATTGTATCTTTTCAGAATAAAGAAGGTATAAACTTATCGGGCACATTATCTTTCCCTAGTGAAATAGATAAAACCATTCCTATAGTTATATTAATTAGTGGTAGTGGTCCGCAGAACCGAGACTCTGAAGTATTTGGCCATAAACCATTTTTGGTTATTACAGATTATTTAGTCAAAAATAAGATGGGTGTTTTACGTTTTGATGATCGGGGAGTGGGACAATCACAAGGAGATTTTGCTAAAGCAACTACTCAGGATTTCGCTAATGATGTAGCATCAGCCGTTGATTATCTTTCTAGTAGAAAGGATGTTAATTTCAAAGAAATTGGCTTAATTGGTCATAGTGAAGGAGGAATTATAGCGTCAATGGTCGCAAACAAAAGAGATGCAGTCGATTTTATAATTTTACTCGCTTCTCCTGGTTTAAAAGGTAAAGAATTATTGTTGTCTCAGTCAGAAGCATTGCTCAAAAAAAATGGGATGAGTAATATTGAAATCGCAAAGATTGATAAAATTAACCGTAAATCTTATTCTTATATAGAAAGAATAAAAGAAACAAATAAATTAAAAAAGAAGCTGAAAAGTCATTTACAAAATGCACTAAAAAAGTATAATTTTTTATATCAAAAGCCAACACAGATTAGCGATGAAGAGTTTATCGATAACTTAGTCAACCAAATGTCATCTCCATGGTTTATTTTTTTTGTAAAATATAACCCTGAAAATGATCTTAAAAAGGTGAAGTGTCCTGTTTTGGCAATTAACGGCGAAAATGATTTACAAGTACTTCCTTATAAAAATTTAATCGCTATAGATAAAGCTCTAAGTAGAGGGAAGAATAAAAATTATACCATAAAAACAATACCTGATTTAAATCATTTGTTTCAAGAGAGCGAGACAGGTTTGCCAATTGAATATCAGAAGATAGAGCAAACTTTTTCTCCTAAAGTGTTAAAACTTATGGTAGATTGGATAAAAGAAAATAAAGTTTTTACTATTAAATGATTAAATGGCAGCCAAAGCCTGGGGCGAAATCCCGGCAGATTTTGGGAGGAAGTGATTTATAATCCTTAGACTTACATATGATTAGATTTTTTAGTTTATTGTTTATTTTACTTCTTGCAAGTTCATGTAAAGAAGGTAAGAAGGTGGATATAGAAAAAATCAAATCTAATGAATCGGAGCAGAAAGTTTCAGTTAAAGCCTTAAACACGGTAAAAAAGAAGGAAGCATTTTTAGAACAGATTTTTATAGACGATCAAAAAGCGAGAGATCCAGAAGTAGTGCTAGAGATTTTAAAAAAGAATAATTTTGATAAAAATTCTTATTCGTACAGGCAATATGTCAATAGAATGAACTATGTCGGCGAGCAAAATTTTATAAAGATTATGCAATACCTCGAGGCATATGGGTATCCTGATGATGCTATCAAAAGTATAAAAGCTAGGTCGGCGGTTGCAACTGTGACATTACACCAACAGCCAAACAATAAATTATTAGTGTACCCCTATTTGAAAAAGGCCTACGAGCAGGGTAATTTGGAGGCTGAAAAATTTTCTTTTGTATTAAATAGAATGCACATTAACAAATTTGGTAAAAGCTATCCACATGCTAGAACAGAAGAACAAAATATTGTTGAGTTATTAGATATATTGGGTTTAGAGTAATTTTTAGAATTAATGTGTTTAACTTTCAGAAAGTCTTTTTAAAAGGTTTTTGATATATACTACATAAAAAAATGCCCTGAAATTTACTTCAGGGCATTTAGTTCTTTTATGAAACTGACTTATTTAACAATTCCATGTGTTTTATTGTTGGTTAGTATTAACTACCACAAGGTCCAAGATTATTCCATCCTGTCGATGTTCTTTCATATAAATCTCCGTTGTAAGTAACCTGATCTCCTACAGCATAAGAAGTACTGCCGTTGTATGGAGCTACACCGTCACATTTATCAACTACCGGGCTGCTTCCACATGCACCAAGGTTGTTCCATCCAGTGGATGTTCTTTCATATAAATCTCCGTTATAAGTAACCTGATCACCAACAGCATAAGAAGTACTGCCATTATATGGAGCTACACCATCGCATATATCGTTACTTGGAGTTCCACTAAAAGGATAAATAGTTCCGATAAAGGATTTATCAGTACTCGATAAAACTGTATTTCTTCCAACAGCAACTCCATCTAGTGTGTGTTCTGCCGGAATAGGGTAATGCATAATAGATTTTGGATCATACACACTATAGTTAGAAGTACTAGCTTCATAACGTCTGAACAGGTTATTGTCAACCTGTGCTCTACTCCAGTTATTTGGAGGTCCTGCATAATACGCATACACTGCTTCTTTATCCCAGTTAATTCCGGCAACTGGATTTTGATGTTCATGGATCAAACCAAGCGCATGACCAAATTCATGTATGGTAGTTCGACTAAATTCACTATCTGTAGTTGTGTCATTAAACCATCCAAAGTGCATACTTCGAGAATAACTGTTAGAATCTGTTCCTAAATAAGACCAGGATCCACCATCATTTGCATATGCACCTTCTTTGAACGTAATTTTAATGTTGGCAGCCGTACTACTGTTTGATGCTAGAAATACAAGTTTTACATTAGCAAATTGCTCCCATTCTTTAGCATACTGTTGTACTTTGGATTGTACGAAATTGTTTCCGTTTAAGAATTTAACGTAGATAGTTTGACCTGCATCCCATTCTTTAGCTTTGACACTTGCTGCTTTTGTATTAAGTTTTGCATCCCACTTTTCTACACACACATGTGCATTTTTGATAACTTCAGAATCCAAGGAGATTTCTGTAAGCTCTTTAGAATCTTTTTCGCAGCTAAACAATAAGGTTGACAAAAAAGCAACCACAAATAATTTAGCTAATAATAATTTTTTCATTATAAGTATGAGTTTATGTTAAGACGGCAAAGAGAAGAAACTTTACTGTTTTTTCACAATTTTTTAACATTTTTTATTTTTTAATTTCATAGAAAGCAACAAAAGTATATTGATTAAACAGTCTTAGCGGTAAAAAATTATCGTATAATTATCTTTCTCTCTCGGTGATTTATAAACTCGAATTCTCTTATTTTATCGATATTCCATGTAATAATGGCAAGCTATTTGATTTCTTATCTATTCTAAAAACTAAAACTTATATTTGCAAAAAAATATTACGCTATTTATGAGTAAATTACTGATTGTAGGCTCTATTGCCTTTGATGCTATTGAAACTCCATTTGGAAAAACTGATAAAATTTTAGGAGGAGCTGCACCGTTTATTGGATTAGCTGCTTCTACTTTTAATGTTCCTTCAGCTATTGTTTCTGTTGTGGGAGAGGATTTTCCTGAAGAATACTTAAAAATGTTACAGGATAGAAGCATCGATACCGCCGCGGTAGAAATTGTTAAAGGAGGAAAGACTTTCTTCTGGAGTGGTAAATATCATAACGACCTCAACTCCAGAGATACATTGGATACGCAACTTAATGTGTTGGCAGATTTTAACCCTATCGTTCCGGATCATTATAAAGATGCCGAAATTGTGATGTTAGGAAACTTAAATCCGTTGGTACAGCTTAGTGTCCTGGAGCAAATGACTGTAAAACCAAAGTTGGCCATCTTGGATACGATGAATTTTTGGATGGAAGATATGTTTATTGAGGATTTGCGTAAAGTAATTGCCAAAGTAGATGTAATAACGATAAATGATGAAGAGGCAAGACAGCTTAGTGGAGAGTATTCTTTGGTTAAAGCTGCTCGTGCGATTGAAAAGATGGGGCCTAACTACGTAATCATTAAAAAAGGTGAACACGGAGCGTTATTGTTTCATAATGAACAAATATTTTTTGCTCCTGCTCTACCGTTAGAAGAGGTTTTTGATCCTACCGGTGCAGGGGATACGTTTGCAGGTGGATTTTCTGGATACCTTACAAAAACGAATGACATCTCTTTTGAGAATATGAAAAAAGCAATTATTCATGCCTCCAATTTAGCTTCCTTTAGCGTAGAAAAATTTGGAACCGAACGCATGCAGGGATTGGAAAGAGAAGAAATAAAAAAACGTTTACAGGAGTTTAAAGAATTGACACAATTCGAAATT
Organism: Aquimarina sp. 2-A2; assembly: GCF_045505135.1. Classification (NCBI taxonomy): domain Bacteria; kingdom Pseudomonadati; phylum Bacteroidota; class Flavobacteriia; order Flavobacteriales; family Flavobacteriaceae; genus Aquimarina; species Aquimarina sp. 2-A2. The sequence goes on from NZ_JBJKFI010000001.1 coordinate 550,618, forward strand.
GAATTGACATAGTATTATATAAAACCCTAGTCATTATCCACTAGGGTTTTTTTATTTAAGAGGAAAACACAACAACTAGAATTTTAGATATATAATGAGTGACGCTTTAAAACATGAATGTGGTATCGCAATGATCAGATTGCTGAAGCCGTTGGAATACTACAAGAAAAAATACGGGAGTGCATTTTACGGAGTAAATAAAATGTACTTGATGATGGAGAAGCAGCATAATCGTGGTCAGGATGGCGCAGGACTAGCAAGTATCAAGTTAGACACATTACCAGGAGAACGCTATATCAGCCGAATTCGTTCTAGTGAACCACAACCTATACAAGATATTTTTTCTCAGATCAATGATCGTATCAATACGGAGTTGACTGCAAATCCGCAATATAGTGATGATGTCGCTTGGCAGAAAAAAAATGTTCCTTATATCGGTGAAGTATTGTTAGGTCATGTACGTTATGGAACTTTTGGTCAAAATAGTGTAGAGAGTGTTCATCCTTTTTTGAGACAAAACAACTGGATGCACCGTAATCTTATTGTTGCGGGAAACTTTAACATGACAAACAACGACTTGTTGTTCAAAAACTTAGTGAAACTGGGTCAGCATCCTAAAGATAAAGTGGATACTATAACCGTGATGGAAAAAATTGGCCATTTTCTGGATTCTGAAGTAGCCAAACTATATAAGAAACTTAAGAAAGAAGGTTTTAGTAAAGTGGATGCTTCTCCTGAAATTGCAGAACGACTTAATGTTGCCAAAATTTTGAAAAAATCATCTCGTGATTGGGATGGAGGTTATGCTATGGCAGGGATGTTGGGGCATGGGGATGCTTTTGTTTTGAGAGATCCGGCAGGAATTAGACCTACCTACTATTATCAGGATGATGAGGTAGTGGTTGTTGCTTCAGAGCGACCGGTTATACAAACAGTTTTTAATGTTGATTTTGAAAATGTAAAGGAATTAGATCCGGGTAAAGCAATTATTATAAAAAAGAGCGGAGAGACTTCGATCCAACGAATTATAGCGCCTTTAGAACGTAAGGCTTGTTCTTTTGAGCGCATTTATTTCTCAAGAGGTAGTGATGCCGAAATTTATGAAGAACGCAAAATGCTTGGAAAATTGATAATGCCTCAGGTGCTCAAAGAAATTAATCACGATACTATAAACACGGTATTTTCTTTTATTCCCAATACGGCAGAGACCTCTTTTTATGGCATGGTAGAGGCTGCTCAGGATGAGTTAAATAAGCAAAAGAATGAAACTATTCTGGCGGAAAAAGAGCAACTAACAAACGAACGTTTAAAAGAAATTTTATCACATCGTTTGCGTACCGAAAAAATAGCGATTAAAGATGCGAAGCTTCGTACATTCATTACAGAAGATAGTAGTCGAGATGATTTAGTCGCACACGTTTATGATATTACGTACGGAGTTGTCAAGGCTGAAGATAATTTGGTAATTATTGATGATAGTATTGTAAGAGGAACAACACTTAAGAAGAGTATTATTAAAATGCTGGATCGTTTGCAACCCAAAAAGATAATTGTCGTATCATCAGCGCCACAAATTCGTTATCCCGACTGCTATGGTATTGATATGGCTAATTTGGAAGGACTCGTAGCCTTTAATGCAGCACTTGAATTACTCAAAGAAGATGGCAACTATGATTTGGTAGAAAAGGTATATGAAAAATGTAAATCGCAAGAAAATTTTGAAGATTCGGATGTTCAAAATTATGTAAAAGAAATCTATGCAAACTTTTCAGATCAAGAGGTCAGTGATAAGATTGCAGAGCTTTTAAGCGAAGAATCAGTAACAACAGATGTAAAAATAATCTATCAAACGGTTGATAACCTCCATAAAGCATGTCCAAAAAATCTTGGAGATTGGTATTTTACAGGAGATTATCCAACCGTGGGTGGAAATCGGGTCGTAAATCGTGCGTTTATCAATTTTTATGAAGGAAAAAATGAAAGAGCGTATTAAAAAGATAAAAATTATTTGTGTTAAATTTTTATTTTTTGTGTAGTTCAACAAGTATTTTGACCGTTTGTCTAAAACATTTTTCCACAAGGAAATAACGCTTTATATTAGCAGAGCCATAGCATAAGTAGGTTAAGTTCATGGTAGATTTGGGGCAAAAAAAGGTGGATCTTCCACCTTTTTTTATTTTATAAAAGTTTTACTTTTTTAGCACTTCGCACGCTCAAAGTTTCAAACACACGAGCATCCAAAAAAAACTTCACAGATTATCGTAACGAAAAACCTTTAGCTGCCCACCAGGGATGAATTTCTATTTCTAAGCGACCAGCTTGTACCATAGGATCAGACTTAGCAAGGCTATCTGCTATCCTAAGGGTTGGGGTGTTGTAGATGGTAATACCACGAATGTCGCCATCATCTCCAAATGGACCGGAGATATCTGCATACCCTAATTCATACATTTTTCCTAAATGAGCAAGATGTAATTTTTGAAGACTGTTCACTGTTTTTTTATCCTGATCAATAGTTTCGCCTCTTTTTAAAAACGCCATGAAATATTGTTGCATCAAAATAGTGTCCCCCGATTTTTCATCTACATAATCGAAGATCTGAAACCCCTTATCAGTTAGCTCTTTTTTTAGAGCACTGACAGATTTCGTATATTCAATACTTGTCGAACTTGATACTGTATTGGTTGTTTCGGTAGTATGTTTACATGAAAAAAGTAGAAATGATAATAAAAAGATATACCTGTACACGATCATAGTTAAGCATTTAGTTATTTATATTATGATATTATCAAAAATAATCTAAATACTCAATATAATGGCTACCTTAAATTATATACTAATCCGATAGAATAAAACGATTCCTTATTAAAATTACGCCCAGTTGCATTTACACCGTAGCTTCCAGATACACCTAGCGCTTGCTTATATATCGGGACATATAGTGTAAAAGAAATATTTGTGTAATCAACCTCAGTTTCCGGCAAGGCCGCAGGACCGCCTGCAGCACCAAATTCTGGAGAGCCGATTTGCAGGCCACTGGTAGAATTTTGAACACTAACTTTAGTATCTGCGTAGAACCAAGAACAGAAATAACCAAGTTTAAACGAGTAATAATACGCATTAGGGATATCAAAATCAGAACTCGTGCGATAACTATAACCAAATAGTGTTTCAATAAAAAGATTAGAAGGTAGCGTATATTGAGCAATTGCGATACCGTCTATGGCTGTCGCTTCATTACCAACAGATAATACACCGCCTCCATTATAACCGCCGACAGGGACAGATACTCCCAGTGCTCCACTAATATTCAGGGTTGCTTTGTTAGTAAAAGTATTTGCTAAGGCTCTTGCCTTAATATAGACCGCTAAATCCTGAAGACTACTTTCGGTATCATCATTAGTTACAGGGTCAAGTGCTCCTGCTTCACTTTCGACAGAAATATATGGTAGTGTGATGGTAGTAGATAACCAATCCAAAATACCATAAGAAGCATATAGGCTATAAATTGAAGATGTAATTTCGCCTAAACCTGCAGGGTTGCCATTGGTTAAAGTCTCTCCTCTATAAAATTTATCAAAGTGCTTATAAGTATAACTGGTGGCTACAGTAAGTTCGCCTTTTTTGAGTTGAAATCCGTGAACTGAAGTCTGGGAAAGTGCAGAATTATTGAGAAATAAAAAGAAAATAACAGCAACGATCGAAAGGTATGATTTGTGTAACATAATAAGAAAGTATTGGTTAAAAACAAATTATTAGTCGTTTAACAATCAATTAATTACATCAAAAAAGTTACAGTTTTGTTAAATAAATCATGGAGTCCATTCAGAAAAAGGATTTTTACTTAGTTGAGAATTGTAGTATTTTTTATCACCGGTAACTTCTTTGCCTAACCAATTAGGTTTTTTAAAACCCTCGTTTTCTTCAGTTAGTTCAATTTCGGCGAGAATGAGTCCTTGATTAGCCCCAGAGAATACATCTACCTCAAACATATGTTGGTCTACGGGAATTTCATATCGAATTTTTTCGATACTACCGGCCTCACAAAGTTTCAATAGCTGTTCTGCTTCATTGACTGGTATTTCCCTTTCCCATTCAAAGCGGGTAGTGCCTGAAGCATTCCCAATCCCTTTGACTGTTATAAACCCGGTATTTCCTTTGATGCGTATACGAACTGTACGGTCGGGATCCGTATTTAAAAAGCCTTGTTCAATTCTGTAAGAGGTGTGAGCTTCTTCCTTGAAAGCGGTAGAAGTGACTAAAAATTTTCGTTCAATTTCCTGCATGTGATCCGTTAGATTATGTAATTACATTTTTAAAGCAATGTCCTGCAGCGTATCTGATTCGATAATTTCTTTGTCGTAATCATTTTTTTCTAACCAACGCATGGCTTTAGCTATGGTTTCGGGTTTGATAGATCGATATTTCTTCAGGTTTCCCGCAAGCAACGGGTTAATTATTCTCATAAATTGAATAAATAAATACTCCCCGATTCTTCTTTCCTCTCTTTTTGTGTCAATAAGAGAAGGTTGTAAAACATACGTGTTGTCAATAGCTAATTTCAAAAGTGCTTCCTGCATTTCGCCCTTTATTCTATTGTAGAAAATTTTACTTTTAGGGTTCACGCCAAGCGCAGAAATAACCATGAAACTTGAAATTTTATTTTGAACGCAAAGCTTCGCAGCGGCTAACGGAATTCCGTAATCGATTTTTTTGTATAATTTTTTATTCGGAGTTTTACTTTTGGTAGTACCTATACAGCAAAACACCACATCACCGGTAAACGCATCTGCATAATTGTCAAGTTTAAAAAGATCAATCAGATATTCTTCAACCTTTGGGTGGTCTGTATTCGAACTACTTCGGGAGAATAGTTTTACTTTGTCATAATCCGAATCTTCTAAAAGTTGTTGTAGTAAAGCATGTCCGGTTAATCCTGTAGCGCCTAAAACAATTGCAATTTTGCCCATACCCTTTAAATTTTAACGTAAAGGTAGGTAATGATGCGGGGAACATTAGTCAAAGAAGCTATAAATTTGCAGTATCAAAATTCATAAGAGTAAGTGGATCATCGCAAAATCATACATGTCGACATGGATGCTTTTTATGCCTCTGTAGAACAGCTGGATAATCCTGATTTAAGAGGAAAACCGCTGGCTGTTGGCGGCAGTGAAAAGCGTGGTGTGGTGAGTGCTGCGAGTTATGAAGCACGTGTCTATGGCGTACGATCGGCAATGAGTGGAGCGATGGCAAAAAAGCTATGTCCCGACCTTCTCTTTGTAAAACCTAGATTTGAGCGATATAAAGAGATCTCTTCAGCAATACGGAAGATTTTTTTTGAATATACTGATTTAGTAGAGCCATTATCACTGGATGAGGCATATTTGGATGTTACAGTAAATAAAAAGGGTAATCCGAGTGCAAGTTTGATAGCACAGCATATCAGACAGCGTATTTTTGATCAAGTTGGGCTCACGGCCTCTGCAGGGATTTCTATCAACAAATTTGTAGCAAAAATAGCGAGTGATTATAACAAACCTAATGGTCAAAAAACGGTAAATCCCGAAGAGGTTATCGAATTTCTGGAAAAACTGGATGTAAAAAAGTTTTACGGAGTGGGTAAAGTAACCCAGGCCAAAATGTATGAGATGGGTATCTATACCGGCTGGGATCTTAAATCAAAAACTGAGGAGTTTTTAAATCAGCATTTTGGCAAATCAGGTAAACATTATTTTCAAATTGTACGGGGTATACACACAAGTCCGGTAAAACCAAATCGAGAACGTAAATCCTTGGCAGCTGAGCGAACGTTTAGAGAAAATATAGCATCTGAAATCTATATGATAGAACGTTTGGAAAGTATTGCTGAAGAGTTGCAACGCCGTTTAAAAAACAGTAAAGTTTCAGGAAGAACTATAACATTAAAAATAAAATACAGTGATTTTACCTTGCAAACTCGTAGTAAATCCTTGCCTTATTTTGTGAACGAAGCAGCTATCATACTGGAAACAGCTAAAGAATTATTGTATCAGGAAAAAATGAAAAATTCTGTTCGCTTACTGGGAATTTCGCTATCCAATTTAAATACCGCAAAATCTTCAGTAAAAAAGAAGGAGGAAGTAGAAATAATTCAGTTGAAATTTGACCTGTAAAACGTTTAGATGGTTTGTAAAATTTCAGCAGCTCGTTTAAGCGTATCATCTGTTTTGGCAAAACAAAAACGCAATACCTTATCATCTTGTTTGGATGTGTTGAATACCGAAATTGGTATCGAAGCAATCTTATGTTCTTTGGTTAGTCTTTCAGCAAAACCAACATCACCTTCCTCAGTAATAGCAGTGTAATCCAAAAGTTGAAAATACGTTCCGCTCGTTGGATTCATTTTAAAAGATGATCCTTCTAACAAAGAAAGAAAAAGATCCCGTTTTTGTTGATAAAAGTGTGGTAAACTCAAATAATGAGATGGGTTCTCTAGATACCTTGCAATTGCTTCCTGAACGGGGTGATTACCAGAAAAAACATTGTATTGATGTACTTTCCTAAACTCTTTCATCAATTCTGAGGGAGCCAAGCAGTATCCGGTTTTCCATCCGGTGACGTGAAATGTCTTTCCGAAGGATCCTACAATAAAACTTCGGGAAGCCAGATTAGGGTACCGTGCGACGCTTTGATGCGCAATATTGTCAAAAATAATATGCTCATACACTTCATCGCTTAAGATTAGAATATTGGTGTCTGCCACAAGTTTTTCCAGTTGAACCATATCTTCCGGGGACCATACTGTTCCGCTAGGGTTGTGAGGCGTATTGATAATGATCATACGGGTTTTGGGAGTAACACTATTAGCAACCATCTTCCAATCAATAGTATAATTAGGATATGATAATTGAATTGGTATTGTTTTTCCTCCAAACAAGGTGATTGATGGTTCATAACAATCGTAAGCAGGTTCAAAAATTATGACTTCGTCCTGAGGATGTATAAAGGCTGCTATACAGCTGAAGATTGCTTGAGTAGCCCCGCTAGTAATAGTTATTTCAGTTTCGGGATGATAGGTATAACCATAGGCAGTTGCTGTTTTTTCTGTGATACGTTCGCGTAATTGAATCAATCCTGCCATGGGCGAATATTGATTTTTGCCTGCTTTCATGGCATTAGATACGAGTTCAATAAGTTGTGGGTCCACAGGGAAATCCGGAAACCCTTGAGATAAATTAATTGCCTGATGCTCATGAGCTAAATTACTCATCCTTGTAAAAATAGTAGTCTGACTTGCCGGAAGCTTAGAAAGCTGTTGATTCATAGAAATTGAAGTTACTTATTTAGAAGTGTACCACGCTTCATTTAAACGATGTAATCAGAATGTGTCAAAAACTACTGTGCTAATAGGTTTAAGTTTTTTATATTGATTATAAATACTAGATAAAAGTAGGAAAATGTTGTTAAAAAGATGTTTGAGGCGTACTTTTGTTTTTCAAAATTTAAATATTTTAACTAATGGGTGGATTGATAAAATCTTCAATTGCTAGAAAAGTTGCTATGGCACTTTCAGGACTTTTCTTAGTGTTCTTCTTATTACAACATTTTACTATAAATTTCACTTCTATAATCAGCGCAGACGTTTTTAACGAATTGTCGCATTTTATGGGAACAAATTTTGTTGTTCAATTTTTGCTTCAGCCGGTGTTGATTTTTGGGGTTGTTTTTCATTTTATTATGGGATTCATTTTAGAAATTCGTAATCGTAATGCCAGAGATGTGAGCTATGCTCGTTATGATGGAGGGTCAAACTCTTCTTGGATGTCTAGAAACATGATTATCACCGGTTTGGTGGTTTTGGCTTTTTTAGGATTGCATTTTTATGATTTTTGGGTACCCGAGATAGTACACAAGTACATAGAATTTGCTCCAGAGGATACAACTCGCTATTATGGGGAGTTGGTAGAGAAATTTGAGAGTCCGATTCGTACAGGATTGTATGTGATTTCTTTTGTGTTTTTAGGGTTACACCTATGGCACGGATTTGCTTCTTCATTCCAATCTGTCGGATTCAATAATAAATACTCTGTTGCAGCCACAAAATTTGCAAAAGCATTTGCCATCGTTATTCCGTTGGGATTTGTTGTGATTGCTTTAGTACATTATTTTAATCATTAAAAATTACCGCTATTATGTCAATTTTAGATTCTAAAATACCTAAAGGTTCACTGGCAGATAAGTGGACAAATCATAAAAACACAGTTGACCTGGTCAATCCTGCAAACAAACGTAATATTGATGTTATTGTTGTAGGTACAGGACTTGCAGGAGGAAGTGCAGCGGCAACGCTTGCAGAACTGGGTTATAACGTAAAAACATTTTGCTATCAGGATTCTCCACGTCGTGCGCATTCTATTGCAGCACAAGGAGGAATTAATGCTGCAAAAAACTATCAGGGTGATGGTGACTCAAGTTATCGTTTGTTTTATGATACGGTAAAAGGAGGAGATTATCGCTCGAGAGAGGCAAACGTATACCGACTTGCTGAGGTTTCTGCAAATATTATCGATCAATGTGTTGCACAAGGAGTACCTTTTGCAAGAGAATATGGTGGATTATTAGACAACCGTTCCTTTGGTGGGGTGCTTGTTTCAAGAACTTTTTATGCTAAGGGTCAAACGGGACAACAATTGTTGTTAGGTGCGTATTCTGCAATGAACCGTCAGATCAACCGAGGAAAAATACAAGCTTTTAACCGACACGAGATGTTGGATTTAGTAAAAGTTGATGGCAAAGCCAGAGGTATTATTGCAAGGGATTTGGTTACAGGAAAGATAGAAAGACATTCGGCTCACGCTGTGGTAATTGCTTCAGGAGGATATGGTAACGTATTCTTTTTGAGTACCAATGCAATGGGAAGTAATGTAATGGCAGCATGGAGAGCACACCGTAGAGGTGCTTATTTTGCAAACCCATGTTTTACACAAATTCACCCAACATGTATACCGGTATCAGGTGACCATCAGTCTAAACTAACGTTGATGTCTGAGTCGCTGCGTAATGATGGACGTATATGGGTACCTAAAAAGAAAGAAGATGCGGAAGCTATTCGTGAAGGGAAATTAAAACCCACACAGTTATCTGAAGAAGATCGTGACTATTATTTGGAACGACGCTATCCTGCATTTGGTAACTTAGTGCCACGTGACGTAGCTTCAAGAGCGGCAAAAGAGCGTTGTGATGCTGGTTTTGGTGTCAACAAAACAGGAGAAGCAGTATACCTTGATTTTGCTTCGGCTATCAAGCGTTACGGAAAAGAGAAGGCGTTAACTTCTGGGATGAAAAATCCATCAGAAGCTGAAATTATTAAACTTGGAGAAGAAGTCGTAGAAAACAAATACGGTAACTTGTTCCAGATGTATGAAAAAATTGTGGATGAGAATCCATACAAGACTCCGATGATGATTTATCCTGCGGTACACTATACTATGGGAGGTCTTTGGGTTGATTATAACTTGCAAACGACAATTCCTGGTTGTTATGCAGCAGGAGAAGCTAACTTCTCTGATCACGGAGCAAATAGATTAGGAGCTTCTGCACTAATGCAAGGATTGGCTGACGGGTATTTCGTATTGCCTTATACTATAGGAGATTATTTGGCAGATGATATTAGGACAGGAAAAATTCCAACAGACTCGCCAGAATTTGAAGCTGCAGAGAAGGAAGTTACGGATCGCATTGAGAAATTAATGGGCGGTAGCGGACAACACTCTGTTGATTATTATCACAAGAAACTTGGTAAAATCATGTGGAACAAATGTGGTATGTCTCGTAATGCTAAAGAGCTTCAGGAAGCTATTGATGAGATCGCCGTATTACGTGAGGATTTCTGGAAAAATGTGAAAATTCCGGGAAGTGCAGCTACTAAAAATCAAGAATTAGAGAAAGCAGGTCGTGTAGCAGATTTCTTAGAATTAGGAGAACTTTTTGCAAAAGATGCGTTACACAGAAATGAGTCTTGTGGAGGTCATTTTAGAGAAGAATACCAGACGTCAGAAGGAGAAGCGCTGCGAGATGATGAAAACTTTAAGTTTGTATCAGCTTGGGAGTATAAAGGCGCACCTAAAGATGCCGTACTTCATAAGGAAGACCTGGTTTATGAAAACATTGAATTAAAAACAAGAAGTTATAAATAGTTGATGGTTGCTAGCTGTTAGTTAAATGACTAACAACAAACAACTGACAACCAAAAACTACATTGTATATGAATCTTACATTAAAAATATGGCGTCAGCAAGATGCCACTTCAAAAGGAAAACTAGAAGCGTATAAGGTTACCGATATTGATGGTGATATGTCTTTTCTGGAAATGATGGATGTTCTTAACGAACAACTCATTGTTGAAGGTCATGAGCCTGTAGAATTTGATCATGATTGTAGAGAAGGTATATGCGGATCTTGTTCCTTACAAATCAATGGTGAACCTCACGGTCCCGATAGATTGGTAACGACTTGCCAATTGCATATGCGTAAATTTAAAGATGGTGATACCATCACCATAGAACCCTTCAGAGCAAAAGCATTTCCGGTAATAAAGGATTTGGTGATTGACAGGACTTCCTTTGATCGCATACAACATGCAGGAGGTTATATCTCTGTTAATACTTCAGGTAACACCATTGATGCAAACGCTATCCCGGTAGAAAAGGAAAAAGCAGATGATTCTTTCTATGCTGCAACCTGTATTGGATGTGGAGCTTGTGTAGCAGCGTGTAAAAACGCCTCTGCGATGCTTTTCACTTCTGCAAAGGTATCTCAGTTCGCTTTGCTACCGCAAGGACAAGTTGAGGCTACAGATCGTGTATTAGCGATGGTAAATCAAATGGATCAAGAAGGATTTGGAAACTGTACGAATACAGGTGCTTGTGAGATCGAATGTCCTAAGGGAATTTCGTTAGAAAACATCGCACGTATGAACAGAGAATATTTAAAAGCAAGTCTTAAAGGATAAGTCTTTTTAAAATAAGCGTTGTAAAAACCTCCAGGTCGTTTTAGGCTTGGAGGTTCTTTAATATATAGTCTGTTTGTTATATAGTAATTATTTTGGGACAGGGTTGTTTTTAAATGCTTTAAAGCACTCTAGTCTTTTTTAGGTTGATAATCGGGATGGCCAGTCTGCCAAAAAAGAAAAGTCATAATATCCAAAAGTTCTTTGTTTTTTTTATCTTCTACTGAATCGAACCCATGACCACCTTCAAAGTCAACATTAAGTAGAACAGGTTTTTTTGACATTGTAGAAACCTTCATTTTTGCGGCAAATTTGGTAGTTTGCCAAACTGCAACTCTAGAATCATTTAATCCAGCAGTAAGTAAAACAGCTGGGTATGAGGTTCTTTTTTTCAAATGATGATAAGCGTCCATTTCATATAAAAACTTAGATTCTAAAGAATCTTTGATAGCTCCAAACTCTTTCGATAGATTTTGACCATTCGGAGCGAACTCTGACCTCATCATGTTCAACAAACCTACCCTAATTACAGCTGCCATAAACAAAGGCGGCTTCTCAGTTATAGCACGTCCAATAGTAATACCTCCACCACTCGCTCCCCATACAGAAGTTTTGTCACTTGAGACATATTTTTGTCGAATTAGGTAATCCGTGCAGGTAATTAGATCTTTCCACGAATTAGGTTTAGATTCTTTAAACCCTCCTTTGTGCCAGTCATCACCTTTTTCCCCTCCGCCCCTAACATGGGCAGTTGCATAAACGCCTCCATTTTTAACCCAATGATATAAATAAGGATATAAATATGGAGAGTTAGACCATTTAAATGCGCCATATGCATTTATCAAAAGGCTACTTGTACCATTTCTTTTTAGGTCTTTATTATATATTATTGATAGCGGAATTAGTTTACCGTCAATTGAAGAGACTTCAATTTCTTCGATAATTACATCATTTAAAAAATTTATATTCCCTACATCGCTTATTTTTTCTTCTTCTAGAGCATTATTTTCAAAGTTAAAATTATATCGCTTTTTTATTGTAGTCCAGCCTTCGGTTTCTAACCATAACCTTTTGGCATTAGATCCTGTATTCATTAAATCAATGTGACCAAACTTTTTAGGGAGTTCAATAGCAACTTCTTTCTCGTTTATTAACCTGTATAAAGTCGCTTCAACCCCATTTTTGGTTTTAACGTAAAATAAACCTTGTTGTGTCAGAGCTATATCAGATATTACAACGTAATTATCTTCCTCCACCAATACTTTAGATTGATGTAAATTCTTTATAGGGCTTTTTAAAATCTTAAAATTAGATGAATTTTTTGAGCTTAGATATATTATTTCATCTTCATAAATCAAAAAATCCCTGATTAAGTCATCCTTTTTAAAAAGTATTTTCCACTCGATTTGATTTAGTTTAAAGTCCTTTAAACTAGTATAATAATAATCTACGTAATTCGAAGCTCCAGATACACTGGCCAAAACATACTTAGAATTAATCGACTCGAAACTAATATTTGGAAAATCCTCTTCTTCAATTTTTATTTCGGGATTATTTTTTCTAGAAAATATTATTTTTGTAGTATCAGTTTTGATATCATATAATAGGGTCTCTATATCTAATAGATAGTTTATAGAATTTATATCACTATTAGGTATGTGCTGATAGGTAAATCCAGAACTATCAGGAAGCCAACTGATGCCTCCCAGGGCAGAAGGCCAACAATTCTTTAGTACACTTGATATAACTTCATTGGTTTTTGCATCTATGACAATAAGTTCCGATATTTCCTCATCATTCTTGGTGAGACTAACTACTACATTATTGCCATCCCAACTAGGTTTATAATAATTAATCACATAGACATCTTTGCTTTTTGAATTATAAATCAATGGATTAAATATAATTTTTTCATGATTTTTTGCATCTATTTTATATAAAGCTTTGATGTTTTTAGAAGGTAAATTTTTTAAAAAGAAAGAAATGTTTTCATCTTTTCCTGCAATTTTAATATCCGAATGAACAGAAGAGACTCTATGATTGAAGTCTTTAATAGAACGCATCAGTTCATCTCTACTCGAGATGTTGTCTAAGAGACTATCGGAATATTTTTTTTCTTCCTTATACCAATTTAAAACCGTTGAATCCTCAGAATTTTCGAAATATCGGAAAGGATCATTAATAACTGTGCCATGAATAGTATCTGATACTGATTGATCTACCTTTATCAATAGGCTTTGAGAGTGTTCTTCGCTTTTGCAAGAAATGCATATTATCAATAAAAATAGTTTTAAAAGCTTTATGCTCATTTTTGTGAATTAGTTGAATGGAAGAGTATGTCTAAGCAGACAAATAGAAAGATACTTATTTATCCAGATTTTTCATAGAATGAGCACAGTTTTTCTAAAAACTAAGAACCTACCTGATTTTGTATCCTCTTTGAGATACCATTTTTTATAAGCGTTCGTTTTTATTTAACCGATGGTTATTGCTAATAGCGTTTAAAACTTATAGTTTGAACGAGCGATAATTTTTCAATCAAAAAAATTATACTTTTACTTTTTCTATATTATTACTTTGTTTTCCCTTTTGCCTTAGCAACCTCTTCTGCCATAAGAATGGCATTATAGGCATTTACTACTTTTCCTGATTTTGAAAGTTCTGAGAATGGGATAGTTTTTTTGGAGCCATCCTCTTGTTCAACCTCTACATCAATAGTATAGGAGATACCGGAGTCTAAGATGATATTTTTGATCTCCATAGCCGAAAGATTAGGATAGTAAGATTTGATTAACCCGGCCACCCCAGCAACCATGGGTGCGGCACACGAGGTACCACCACCGTAATTAGTTTTATCATTAGGATATAATACTTTTATAAACATGCCAGGAGCAAATAGATCAACAAAACTTTTACCATAATTAGATGATTCCCATTTTATATCGTTAGCTTGTGGATTAATAGCACCTACTTTAATAAGATTTGGAATAAATTCTTCGCCCTGTTCATTGATATCATCAGGATAGTGATCGTCAAAACTTTTTTCTTGATCCAGGTTAATATTTTCATTCCCTGCAGACGCTACAACTAGAACGTTCTTCTCATTTGCATACAATAATGCTTCGTCTACCCATGTCTCTTGCATAGAAAAATCTTTAGCATGACTGATGTTTATAATATGGGCGCCATTATCTACCGCATAACGTATCGCTAAAGCCAGATCTTTGTCGGTATAATCCCCAACCGCTGAGAAGTATAAAGGCATTATTTTAATAGCATTTGATATGCCATCGATTCCTTTACCATTATTTCTTAAAGCACTAAGGATACCCGCCACTTTAGTACCATGACTTAAATCATCTACATTTTCGCCTAACGTATTACTACCATATCCTATATCCTTTATATTTTGCTGATCATCGCCTACTTGTTTTCGGGAGTCCTCTATGAGGTTCATACAGATTTCTAAGGATTTCTTTTTAAACTCCAGATAATCCAATAATTTTTGATCATCTTCTCCTTTTTTCAAATATTTTTTAGCAAACTTTATATCTTTGAGAACGAGACTATCTTTAGTTTGTATAGCATCCAGCTTTTCTATAGTAAGTACTGTATCGGCAATATGGCTGTGTAGTCGTTTAGTTACCTCACTTTTTTCCTTAATATAATCAGCACTTTTTTTAATTTTTCTAGTCAGGGATGCTGCTACAGAGTCATACGATGCTTTAGCTTTGCAATAGGTTTGATAAACTATACGATCTTTCGCTTTAATTTGAGAGGAATCTTTATTCTTAAATTGCTGAGCGTACTTGGCAACGATACGGGTTTCTTCCATTCGTATAAATTTTAGACCATTCCTGTGATCGGGTGTTCCCAAAAAATTCCATCCATGAATATCGTCTATATACCCATTCTCATCATCGTCGATTCCATTATCAGGTATTTCATCACTATTCGTCCAGAATTGACCTTGCATATCCGTATGAGACATATCAAAATCAGTGTCTAAGACTGCAATCACTACCGGTCTGGATTCTTTATTTTTTAAAAGTTCAGCATACGCACGTTCCAGGCTAATCCCCAAAATAGTATCTTTTTCATAATCTAAATAATACCAATGATCACTCTCATAATCGGTCGGGGGAGCATTTTTGCTTAGGGGATTATGTATAATTTGATTTAATAGATTGTCTTGAGAGTAAGTATTAAAAAAAGAAAATAGTAAGAGTGTAAAAAGGTATTGTTTCATAATAATGTAATTAGGGTAAAGTTAGTAACAAATATGTAAACTGAATATTAGTTTCTTATAAAGCATCTTATAATTATAGTTGCTTTATTTGTATTCTGGGCAGATTATTAATTTACTAGTAAAATCAAAATTTAAAAAAAATAATGTTTATAAATACATGAGAGAAGCTACTTCAAATGATAAAAAAACAGTTGTAGAAATAATTTCTGCTTCTTTTGACACTAATAAATCAATAAATTATGTAGTTAAGCAGGATCAAAAAAGAAGTAAGCGAATAAAGTTGCTCATCAATTACTCATTTTATAAGGGCATGAGATTCGGAAAAATTTATTTATCATCTGATAAAAAGGCTGCATGTATATTGTTAGAATCTAATAAAAAGAAAACCACGTTAGGAGGACTGTTATGGAATTTAAATTTAGCCATTAATTGTATTGGTCTGAGACGTGTTTCTCCAGTTTCAAAACGTGAAAAAATTTTAAAGCAAAATCATCCAAATGAAAATTTTATTCATTTGTGGTATTTAGGAGTAGATCCACGCTCGCAACACCAAGGAATTGGAAGCGAATTTCTTAAAGAAATTCTCGAAAAGCATAAGAAATCACCCGTGTATTTGGAGACCTCCTCTTTGACTAATATTCCTTTTTATCAAAAATTTGGTTTTTATATAACGAAAAAAATAGATTTGGGATACGATTTGTTTATAATGAGAAAGAACGCTTAGAATTATTCAAAATTTTAAAAACAGCAGAAACCATAGCAATAGATGAGCAGACTTCGAAGTGCCCTCTGGGTGGTGGTGTGTATTTTGATGGGTTCATAATTCTTATAATTGCTAATTAAATCATATATTGATTTTTTGAAAAATATAAGAGAGACTATTTTGATATAAATAGTCTCTCTAATGATAATAACTTAAATTTATAATAATGAAACTGTCAAAAATACAACCATTTCTAACGTTATTGTATGTATAACTCTCCTTTATATAGTGGTGGCATATTATTCGCATAAATTTCATTGATATATAACTAAGTCATTTAATATCAATATTTATAAATAAAATTTTAAATTAAATGAAAAAATTATCTAACCAAAAGAGAACAGCTATAATCGGTGAATTGATTCTACTTAGTTTACTCCTAATCTATAGTATAGGTTATGCAATTGGATATTTTTTGCATCATTAAAATTACTATTTAAGTCTATATGGTTAAGCCACTATATTAATTTAGTGGCTTAGTTATTTAAAAGCGAATGAGAGAGTACATACTTTTTTTAAGGAATCCGGAACAAGTTTTTTACAAGAGTTCATTCAACGGTAGACAAATTTTAAAGTCTATAATTCTGATAGCTTTGCCAATTTTGTTATTTATCAGTCTTTTGTATCCTTTACTCGGACTTTTAGATGAGGATTTTTTAAAAATTTATTTTGAAAAGGCTTCGGGCTCAAGTTTTGGATCGATAAGCTCAAGATTTATTAATACTCTAATCGTTGCTCCAATATTAGAAGAATTAGCCTTTCGTTTAAGTCTTAAAGTCAACAAGGTTTTTTTATCCATTAGTCTTTCTGTCCAAACCCTGTATGTATTTCGTACACTATTCTTTCCTGGTGAATATTGGACGTTAAGCATAATTGCATCTTTAATAGTACTAATACTAACGTATCTATATTTTGCTGATTTTTTTATAAAGAAAGTCAAAGCTCATTATAACTACTATTTCTTTTATTGTTTACTTCTTTTCTGCGCTGTGCATATCAATAACTACGAATACATGAAAGCTTATCATCTTTTGTTTATTCCATTTTTTATTTTGCCTCAGTTTTTTATGGGTGCGTATTTCAGTTATATACGTATAAGAGCAGGTATTTTATATGCTGTTTTAATTCATTTTACTTTAAATCTAATATCCGTACTTCCCCTTTTATTCTCTCTGATCTTTTAAAATAATGGACTCATAAAGGGATCTATATTTTATTTAGATAAAATTTTCTTTTGTTATACATAACTTTTTCAACTGTCCCATAAAATGAGATGGTGCGTTTGTATACTTATAGTATACAAGGAAATACGCTGTTCTTTTTATAGGTTTTACAATACGAAACAACTGTCATTCAGTTTGACGAAACTTTATGATATAAAAAGAAAAAAGTATTAATTATTAAAATATGAAATGATGAAAAATTTAAATGAACTATCAGTGTTGGAGCTGAATTCTCAGGATCAAACGGTAACCTTTGGCGGAGACCTCGGAGCAACAGTAGCAGCAGGTCTTATAATAGCTGCAGCAGTTGAAATAATGGGTGATTGGGAACATTTTAAAGACGGTCTCTTCGGAAGAGCTCAAAACTTGTATACTATTAAAGTAAAATAGAATGAAAGATTTAACTAAATTTGAAGAAATAGAAATCAAAGAATTAATTAACACTGAAGGTGGATGTTTTGCATATGATGCTGGTCTTGCTGTTAGGTGGTTACTAGGTGGAGGAAGCGCTATGAGCACAATTAGCGCTGTAGCTCAGTATGGAGGACACTATGCTGGCGGGGCCCATTAACTTTTAAACATAAACACTATATTATGAAAAACAGAACATGGAAAACTATTATTTTTTTAGTGTCATTGATTTTCTTCTACACTATTTTTTCGGATTGGGAACACTTTAAAATGGGTCTGTTCGGTCATTAGTATATATAGAGTTTTACTAATAAATGACTTCGACATCAAACTCGAAGACATTTTTCTGATATCAAATTCATTTGAATAGCAAACAGATATTGAGTTCTACTTAAAAGAAACTATCAAACCATTGTAACATTAGCGATTTGATGTAGATCGCTAGATGACCTTTTACTATTAGAAATAACTATGAATATTGAAGACTTAAATTTTTTAAAGAAACCTATTCAGGTAGGAGCAGTTTTGGCTATGATAATTTCTTGGGATAAAAATAAATCTATCTTATTAGCATTATTACATGGGTTTTTTGGATGGTTCTATATCATATACCATTTCTTTACAAGAAAAAGCAATTATAGTTAGTATCGAAAGTACCATGAACTATTATTGTGTAAAATTTAATATAGTTAATAGAATAACATGAAAATTCATATCAATAAACGACAAATTTTAATTTGGGTAGGCGTAGCAACCTTAGTCGCTATTATACTAATTGGATACACCAATGGTAGAGATGACAAAGAGGAGCATAAGACCATTAATATTGAAAACCAAAAATAAATTTCTCTATTCAACATCACTTTTTAAAGTCAACGCCCTTACAAGTATTTCGTTGAAAAAAGGAGTACTCTTTTGGCGAGATAAACCAAGGTGGCAGTTTGCTGTTGCTATAATTGTTTTAAAACTTTTGTTGTCAACTGTAGTGTCTTTATTATTTAGTTTTCTGTTTGGAGCAAAGAATCTTATCAACCCAGTAAGGGATGAACATATTTTGCATCAACTTTTTGCAGCAGTTTTAATAGCACCATTATTTGAAACTTTTTTATTGGTAGGGCTGTATGAGTTCCTATTGTACATTCAAAAGAATCAATACCGCAAAATAATTAGTTTGTTTATAACAGCCTTCTTTTTTGCTATTAATCATTTTTACAGCGTTCCTTATCTTTTAGCTGCTTTTATCATGGGCTATTTTTATATCGCTGTTTATATTATGGCTAATAAGCTCTTTACCGATAAGATCGTAAACCCTTTTTTCCTGTTGGTTATTATTCATTTTTGTACTAATCTTCTTTCTTTTTGTGTTAATAATTTATAAGAATTAAATCTCGAAAACCTTTAAACAATGAAAGAAAGCAAACTTCTTAAGTGGATAGGAATTATTGTTTCTCTCTTAATCATAGCAAAGTTTTTATACTTTTTGATTGAGCATTTTATGATCGGTTGGAACGCTCCTCAATAAATTTTTAAGCTTCTCTACTTTATCACCTTAAGTCTCAAAAAATGAAACATCTAACCCGTACTATTGTGTTGTAATTAAAACCAATAGACATGAAATGTTATAAAAATCTTACTAGTACAGAAATCAACGAAATATCAGGAGGCAGTATACATACCGCAAACAATTTAGAAATAGATCACTTACCTGTTTGGGACGGAGTTTTTAATCCGGACTGGGGTTGGGAAGGAAGTGGTCCTGGTGGAATAGCACTACCCACTGTGTAAAAATTATAATTTGTGTGTAAATCCTCTGTCTTTTCTTTTAAGTGCAGGGGATTTTTTGTGGTACATCCGAGTAGTAAGTATTTACTTTTGTAAGCTCACCCCTATGTTTTTATTGTATTTTAGGACTCCCTATACATCCTTAATCTCATACCCCAAATCTCTCTGAATTTCTTTGGAGTCAATAATTTTACCTTTCGAAACACTCATATAGTCATATTTTGGGAGCGGTAATTCTCGCTTTAAACATTCAGTCGTGTAATACTCAGCTTTTGTGGGATGGTTGGGTGCCGCAGCATTGTATATTTTATCCCATGCGTTGTTTTCCACAATTCTTAAAATAAGTTGAATACAATCTTCTCGTTCAATCAAATTTACCGGAGCTTCAGGATTTTGAACATTCGTTCGGCCTGATAACATGGTGGCAGGATGGCGATCCCCACCAATGAGTCCCCCAAAGCGTAAAATTGTCGTGGTAAAATTGGAATTATTTCGTAATAATTTTTCTACCAAAACCAACTGTTTTCCGGCTTCTGAGTCACTATTTGGTATCGTCTGAGCGATGATTGCAGGAAATTCTTTTTTATCTTCAAAAACCGTGGTTGAACTAATAAATAAAACGTGTTGAATTGTGGAAGCTTCAATAGATGGTAGTAATTTGAGAATTTTGCTCACGAAATCACTGGATGGATCGCGTCGTAACCCTGGCGGAATGCCAATAATTAGTACTTCACTATCTTTTAGAAAACTCTTCACATCTCCTTTTACAGCAGTTTCGGTAAGCGTAATCGAGAATGCTGTAATTCCCTTGCTCTGTATAGCTGCAAGTTTAGCTTCAGAGGTGGTAGATCCTTTTATGGTATACCCTTCGGATAAAAACGCTTCCGCTAACGGTAATCCTAGCCAACCTAACCCTAATATACTTACTGCTTTATTCATTTTTGGAAAATTCTTCTATTTCAATTTCAGTAATCGAATCGTTTACTTTTTTAAGCTGTTCAAAAGTAAAAGAACTTTTGACGATGACCGCATCATTAAGTATAAAAGGCTTAGGCATCATTGCAGAGGTACGGGGGGCAATTTGAAATTCTGGATGCGTTAATAAGTCGTATGAGGATTCAAATAACGTAAAAGTCGGTTCAGTTAAAGCGTGTATTTCAATGCTAAGTTCAATTGGATCATCATCTTTTACATAATAAGTAAACAGCTTCTTATTCCATCTTTTGGTAAAAACGTGATACGTCTTATCGTCATAGTTCAAATCTAAAGCATTCTCACCATTAATAGCAAAAGAGTTAAAGTTGATAAGTTTTTGTGTGTATACATCCAACCTATTTAATTTTCTATTTGGTGTTATCTGTACTTGTAGCCTACGTGTATCATCCAGTATTGTATCGTTTATAATAGTAACGGTGGCGGCAGGAATGTTTTTATAAGGTGCCGTACTGCTTTTGGTAAAGCCAATGCCATACTTGCTAGTGATAATTGTACTGTTGAGCATAGCATTGTCTTTATTTTCTTCAGAGAAGTACGGTGAGGTATATGAATCTACTATGTGATCATAGGTTGCCCAATTTGCTCTATTATCATCTCGATCCAATATATACACTAGACTGTTGGGTTTTTGACGCACTTCATTGAAATCGGATGTAGTATGGGCAAGTATAAAAAAGCCGATAGACCCTAGCAAGAAGACCGTACCATACCAACGTTGGTTTTTATAAAAGCTGAATATCGGAATTAAAAGCGCGAATAATAAAACGGTCAGGACCGATGCTACGGGTAGCATTTTGAGTCCCAAAGCTACCGGAAAACTCGCTATAAACGGGAGTAAAATATATAAAGCAGGAAATGACAACAAGACCATCAACAAGCTGTTGGGTTTCTTTTGCCTAATTAATACGAACAGCTGAATCAAACCAAAATATACTAGCCATATAAAATAACTGGCTCCCTCAAGATAAAATGCGCAAAGTATTGAAATGAATATCCAGAAAATTAGAACAGGAACTAATAGACTTGCTTGATTGCGCTCTTTGTATAAGTGTCCAAATATTTTAAAACAGATAGCCGCAGAGAGTAATGTAAAAGCCATGATGTAATTGTAGCCATTGTATGTGAAGCCATGCTGAATTTCGTTATATGCGGGATAAATAACTTTGAGTAATAACCAGCCACCATAAGTAAGCCCCCCTGCTAATAGAATACATAATAGTAAAGCGGCACTTCCTTTTAACCCGTCTTTGATTCCCAAGCGATAGTTTATTCTGCCATAAAACAATAGGAGGATAAAAATTATAACAGCTAGTATCCAAAGGGTATGAATCCAGCTGAATGGATAGCTGACAAGCTTAACTATCGGAGCATTAAAATAAATATAGTCCTTATCTGATTTTAGTTTTGACAAATTTGTGGTAGCAAAATGGCGAAGTAAGGGTAAGAGATAGCTTCCCTGATGTTGCAGTGTGGAGAGATCCAGATTTTGCCAAGTATCATTAGCCGTATGATAATCAAAATGATCATCAATAAATGCAAAGTTAAAGCCCTCAATATCTCCTTGTTCTCTAAAAACCGTTAAATCGGTGTCGTTAGGTAACATCTTGTAAATACTATAGGCAAGAGAATTAGTAACCGGGTATTGCACCGAAGCCTTAGAGAATTCGTTAATTAAATTACCGTTTTTTCCATTGGTTTCCATCAGCATAAAGGAGTTCCCTCCACTACCTCTGGCTTCAAAATTTAGAATAAGTCCGATATCATTGGCCCAGGCATGTTTCTTCATAAATAAATCTGCACCATTGAGCCCGATTTCTTCTGCATCTGTAAAACAGATAATGATATTGTTTTTTGGTTGTGGATTGGTAGTCAAATAGGCGCGTAACCCTTCCAAGATTGTTGCAACACCGCTACCGGCATCACTAGCGCCAAAGGACGAATGAGTTGCGCTGTCGTAGTGGGTTAGAAGTAATAACGCTTTGGACGATGGGTCGCTTCCTTTAATTCTGGAGATAATATTCTCCGGTTTACTTGCATCTCCTGATTTATATATAGAAAAACCTGTTTGTATCTCAGTTTTTAGTCCGAGTTTATCAAGTTCTTTAAGAATATAAGCCTGAACATCTTTATGCGATTCACTCCCTAAATAATGAGGTGCTTTTGCCAGTTGTTTAACATGGTCCAAAGCTCTAAGAGTTGAAAACTCTGTTAAGGGAGTATCATATGTAGTAATCGACTGGGGTTTGCTGCTGTAAAATATATACCATACTGAGAGTATAATAAGTAATGTCGAAAGGAATGCGGGGTATTTTTTCATTGACTTTGGGTTTAGCTAAAGATAATAAATAAGATTTTACCTACAAGAGTGAATTTTAACACCTATTAAATCATTGAAAATCATTATATTTAAGATGAGCTAAATATGATACGTTATGGGAATTATAAGTTTTATAGGGGCGCGATCCAAAACAAAGAAACAAGATGAGACCCGAATTAAGGTTTCTGATTATATGACGAGAGAATTGATAACCTTTACTCCGGATCAATCGGTGATGGAGGTTATTGAAACCTTGGTAAAGCATAAAATATCAGGTGGACCTGTGGTGAATCATCGGTACGAACTATTGGGAATTATCTCTGAAGGAGATTGTATAAAACAACTCAACGAAAGCAGGTATTACAATATGCCAATTGATGATGCAACGGTAGATAAATTTATGGTTAAAAATGTGGAGACTATAGATGGTAATGCCAGCATTTTTGATGCTGCAAATAAATTTATAGAGACTAAAAGGAGACGTTTTCCTATTTTGGAAGAGGGCAGGTTAATCGGACAGATTAGTCAAAAGGATGTTATGAAAGCTGCTCTCAAGATGAATAGTCAACATTGGAGAGATTTTTAAAGGACTAGCTTTTTCTTTTGACCAATGCATAGAAATCATTTTCTAACGCGAGATATCCTTGATTATACACAAAATAATACACATTTCCGGTTTTGGTGGTATAGATACTTGTGAAATGATCAAAGTCAAAATTTTTTGAGGTAAGCCAACTTTTGGGGATTCTAATTTTATCTTCAGGATTGAGCTGCTCTAGAATTCTATAATTTTTCCGTAACCGATTATTAATATTGCGAATAAGGTTCGTAGTATCCTTATTGAGCTTGTTATTGTGTGCATTACGACAATAATCACTACAAAATTTTTTGTCGACGCGCCCAATGATTTTTTCACCACATTCGGGACATTTTTTTTCCATATTTCTTTGCAATTAACACCGAAGATACAATAAATTTTAGCTACAAAAATCAGTCAAACAAATGTTTAGCTACCCGATAAGTGTTAGCATGGGCCTCTATGATTGTTTTAATATCGGGGGAATACCCACCACCCATAGAGCACATAACAGGTAGTTGATATTCTTTACACACACTCAACACGAAGCGATCTCGCTCCTTACATCCGGCTAGCGTGCAATTAATTTTACCAAGTTTATCACTAGATAAAATATCAACACCCGATAAGTAGAAGATAAAATCAGGACGCTGTTCTTCAATTAATGTTGGCAAGGTATCTTTTAAAATATGTAAATAATCTTTATCCGATGTTTCCTTGGGTAATGCAATATCCAAATCAGAAATTTCCTTTTTAAAAGGGTAGTTAGAAGCGCCGTGCATGGAGAATGTAAAAACAGAGGTATCATTAGCAAAGATTTCGGCAGTTCCGTTTCCCTGATGCACATCCAGATCTACAATTAGTATTTTTTTAATAGCATGGTGCTGTTGCAGATACCTGGCTGCTATGGCTTGATCGTTGAGTAAGCAGAAGGCTTCTCCTCGATTACTGTATGCGTGATGAGTGCCTCCTGCAATATTTAAGGCAACACCATATTCTAGCGCAAAAACAGCCGCCTTGATAGATCCGTCTGCTATCAATAATTCACGATCGACTAATTCCTTACTTAAAGGAAAACCAATTTTTCTAATGGATTTTGAGTCTAGGGTTAAATCTATTAATTGTTGAACGTAATCTGGACAGTGTGCCGCGTAAATAGCATTAAGATCGGGAAAGTCGGGTAGAAAGAAATTTGAATCTATGCAGGTGCCTTCGTGAAGTAACTGCTTAGGCAGTAGCTCGTACTTTTGCATCGGAAAACGATGTCCAGCGGGTAATGGGTGAGCATATAGTGGGTGGTAAGCAACCTTTAACATCGAAGCGGCATATTTTTAAAGTAAAAGAGACACCAAATTGATGTCTCTCTATTATATTCGCTATCTAGCTTCTTATTTATTTTCAGCATAACGCTTCGCTACTTCTTCCCAGTTAATTACATTAAAAAATGCATTCACATAGTCGGGACGACGATTTTGATAATTTAAATAATAGGCATGCTCCCAAACGTCAATGCCTAAAATTGGTGTTCCTCCACAGCCAACTTCCGGCATTAAAGGATTATCTTGATTAGGTGTTGCACATACTTCCAATTTACCGCCTTTATGCACACATAACCATGCCCAACCAGAACCAAACTGAGTTGCAGCAGCATTTGAAAATGCGTCCTTAAATGCTTCAAAAGAATCAAATGCAGCATCAATTGCTTCAGCTAATTCTCCACTTGGTTTTCCTCCTCCGTTTGGAGACATCACCTCCCAAAATAATCGGTGATTATAAAATCCGCCCCCATTGTTCCTAACCGCTTTGTTAGAGAGATCAAGATTAATAAGAATGTTTTCAATAGTCTTTCCTTCAAGATCAGTACCTTCAATAGCAGCATTTAGCTTGCTGGTATATCCCGCATGATGTTTACCATGATGAATTTCCATGGTACGTGCATCTATATTAGGTTCTAACGCATCAAAAGCGTAGTTTAATTTCGGTAATTCGAATGACATAGTATACTTTTTAAGTTAAAAAAAATAATAAGCTCAAATTTAACAATTAGGTATAGGATTTAAAACTATTAACTGTTATAAATTATCTAAAATAAAAAAATGCTTTGAATCAGCTCAAATACTGCTGTTTGTATGTGATTATCCGTCAAGCGGAAGCGATCAGATTACTAGAATTAAGTTTTTTCATACAGAATAATCAGGAAGTAGGAAGAATAGGTAAACGAGGTTTAGTATTTTAGTAAAAAAAATTTGAAATCCACTTCCTCCTTTACGGTATACAACGCTGCAGCAGGTGCAGGTAAAACCTACACCTTAGTACGTGAGTACTTGGTACGTTTACTAATGGCAGACTACAAAGAAGCGTATAAAAACATTTTGGCCATAACTTTTACAAATAAAGCAGTGGCCGAAATGAAGAGCAGAATTCTGGACTCACTGGTAGGAATAGCATCTAAACAAGTGTCACAGAAGTACGAGGGATTACTCAATGAGTTAGCACAGGAAACAGGACTAACGACGGAAAAACTTCAAAAAAAAGCAGATCAAATCCTTAAAAGCATCTTACATAATTATGCAGCTTTTGATATTGTGACCATTGATACATTTACCCATAGGGTCATACGTACGTTTGCTCATGACTTAAGTATACCCGTCAATTTTGAAATTGAAATGGATACCGAAACCTTGGTTAGTGAAGCTGTGGATGCAGTGGTGGCTAGAATTGGGGAAGATCGGGTACTGACACAAACGATATTGGATTTTGCCTTTAACAAATTAGATGACGACAAGAGTTGGGATATCGCCATAGAGCTAAACAAAGTAGCGAAGCTTCTTTTTAGTGAAAATGATAGAATACATCTTGAGAAGCTTTCGAATAAGCGTACTGAGGATTTTAAAAACTTTCAAAAACTCCTGCTTCAACAGCAGGAAACACTTCAGAGTGAAATAAAAGCTCTTGCCGAGAAGGTGTTAAACTTGATAGAGATCAGTGGCTTAGATCCTACTGATTTTAAGGGAAAAGACGGCTATGTTCCTGCTCATTTTAAGAAAATGATCGAAAAAAATGGAGCAATAGACTTTAAAGCCGGATGGAAACAAGCAATAGAGACAACAGATTTCTATACTAAGACGTTGGTTCAAACCAAAAAAGATAGTATTGATGAAATTCGCCCCTTTGTTGTAAATGCCTTTTTGACGACCAAAAACATGTTTTATGAGCTGAAATTCGTTCAGAACATTCTCAAAAATCTAGTGCCTCTTTCTATACTGAGTGCAATACATAAGGAGTTAACAGCGATCAAAAAAGAAAGAAATATTTTACTAATTTCAGAATTTAATGAGATAATTAGTGATGCTATACAGGATCAACCTGCCCCGTTTATCTATGAACGGTTAGGAGAGCGGTACCGGGATTATTTTATAGATGAATTTCAAGATACTTCTTCCTTACAATGGACCAACCTAGTTCCGCTAATTGAGAATGCTATTACGACAGAAACCTTAACTGGAAAACGCGGAAAGCTGACTATAGTCGGCGATGCAAAACAGGCCATTTATCGTTGGAGAGGCGGCAGAGCAGAGCAATTTATCGAACTTTCTCAACAACATAGTCCATTCTCTACTTCGGATAAAGAGGTGTTAAATTTACCCACCAATTATAGAAGTTGTGCCGAAATCATAAATTTCAACAATGACTTTTTTACGTATTTGTCAAAAGACTTTAGCGATACAAGTCATACAAAGCTGTATGAAGAAGGGAATAAGCAATTACACAATTCAAAAGAAGGAGGATTTATAAATCTCTCTTTCATTGAAGCAAAAAATGTAGATGAAGAGAATGAAAGGTATCCTGAAGCTGTCTATGATACCATTTTGGAGCTTTGTAAAAAGGGGTACGCCTTAAGAGATATTTGTATTCTTACCCGAAGGCAAAGAGAGGGAACACACGTTGCAGACTATCTCACAGAAAGATCAATTACTATAGTTTCATCTGAAACCTTACTTATTAATAATGCACCCGAAGTACAGTTTATAGTATCCATGCTTACCTGGAGCTTATACCCTCAGGATTCAATAACCAAAACTGAGCTTTTGCATTTTTTGGCGATACATTATAGGATTAATGATCCACATAGGTTTATCAAAGAGGCGATTCATGCAGAACAACAAGAATGGACAACAATATTAAGCGAATTTCAAATTGAATTTGATTTTAATCAATTGTTAAAGCTCCCCTTTTATGAGGTGGTAGAATATATAGTAAGTACGTTTAATTTGCATGAAACAGGCGGAAGCTATGTTCAGTTTTTTCTCGACACTGTATTTTCATATCAGCAACAGCACGAAGAAGGGATACTTGGATTCTTATCCTATTGGAGTGCAAAAAAAACCAAATTGAGTATTGTTGCACCCGAAGGGGAAGACGCGGTGCGCATTATGACAATTCATAAAGCTAAGGGATTAGAATTTAAATGTGTTATTTATCCATACGCTAACGTGGATATTTATAGAGAAATAGAACCAAAAACATGGTTTCCTTTTCCAGATAACGAAGCTGGGTTTACCGAAGTTTTATTAAACTACTCATCAGAGATTGCCGAGTATAGTGCGTATGGACAAGAATTAGTTGAGCAAAGAAAAGCGCAGCTTGAGCTGGATGCTTTTAATCTGTTATATGTGGCATTTACTAGAGCTGAAGAGCAATTATATGTTTTGTCAAAGTGTGAGTTGACTGTAAAAAAAGAACCAAATTCAAATAAGTTTTCTGGAAAATTGATCGGTTACTTAGAACAATGTGGACTATGGAAACCGGATCAGATGGAATATGTTTTCGGAAAGTTCGAACGCCCATCAACCGAAGGAGAAGTTACAGTAACGCAAAGCGCCCACGCCACAAATACTTATTACTCCAATAGAAGTAAAAATGTAAAAATTGTTACCAATTCCGGACTCCTTTGGAATACAAATCAGAAAACTGCTATAGAAAAAGGGAATCTTTTGCATTATTTGATGTCAAAAGTCATGTATGCGCAGGATGTTGACTCTGTAATAGATCAAGGACTACAAGAAGGTTTAATTGCTAAAACCGAGCAAAAATTGCTAAAAAAAGGTTTAATTAATATCGTAACACATCCCAGGTTATCAGAATATTTTAGTGAAGAATATGAGATTTTGAATGAAAAAGAAATTTTTTCCAATGGTAAATCGTATCGTCCCGATCGTATAATTTTAAAAGGTCTTAATGTTTCCATATTAGATTATAAAACGGGAACTTATTCCGGTTCACATGCCGAGCAAATATATGATTATGGGGAACTTATGAAAAAAATGGGGTATAAGATTAAGAATAGAATACTAGTATATAGTGACGAAGAAATAGCGCTTCGATTCATATAAAATACTGCATTTTTTCCTACAAAAATATTTTTTCTAATAAAATTTATAGTATACTTGTATCAAAATTTTAAAAATAAATATGTGAATTTGGCGTTTATTAGGTTAAATGTCTTATGTTTTTAAAACTAAAATTGTATAGATAAAATTGCTTGAAGGGCTTGTAAACAGTGATAGATACTGGCCTTTTAAGAAAAATTTATTAGTTTTGTCTTTGACAGTAATTTTTAACATATTACATTTGCTCTAATTAACACTTAAAAATTAAATTATTGAATATGAAACATCTTAGCAGATTTTTAGTGGCTTCGTTATTAGTACTTGGGTTCAGTACTGCGAATGCACAAGATCAAAACAACCCTTGGGCAGTATCGATTGGCGTTAATGCTGTTGACATTTTTCCTACCGGAGGAGACTTACCTAATCAAGGTGAGATCTTTGACGAATATTTCAATGCTGGAGATCATTGGAATATCCTTCCATCTGTATCAAAATTATCTGTTGGTAGATATATTGGTGATGGATTTACTTTTACTGTAGGTGGTACAGTTAATAAAATAGAAAATGCAGGTGAGCTTGAAGACGGTACTAATGTATCTGTTGATGATTTATCATACTACGCTGTAGATGGTATGATCTCTTACAGCTTCAAAAACGCTTTAAACACTAAATGGTTTGATCCTTATTTAGGTGTTGGTGGTGGATACACTTGGTTAGATGAGATTGGTGCAGGAACATTAAATGGTTCTTTAGGTTTTAATTTCTGGTTAACTGAGAATTTAGCTTTTAACTTACAGTCTACGTACAAGCACGTATTCGAAGAGTATGATGTAAGCAACTATCCTCCAACTCACTTTCAACATTCTGCTGGTCTAACATTCGCATTCGGAGGTAAAGATACTGATGGTGACGGAGTATATGACAAAGATGATGAGTGTCCAGAAGTTCCTGGATTAAAAGAATTTAACGGATGTCCTGATACTGACGGTGATGGTATCACTGATGGTAAAGATGATTGTCCAGATGTTGCAGGTACTGCAGAATTCAACGGATGTCCTGATACTGATGGTGACGGAATCGCGGATCCTAAGGATGAGTGTCCTACTGTTGCTGGTTTAGCTGAGCTTAACGGTTGTCCTGATGCTGATGGTGATGGTATCGCTGATGCTAAAGACGGTTGTCCTAACGAAGCTGGTCCTGCTGCGAACAACGGATGTCCTTACGAAGATAAAGACGGTGATGGTGTATTAGACAAAGATGATAACTGTCCTGATGTTGCTGGAACTGTTGCAAACAACGGATGTCCTGAAGTAACTGAAGAAGTTCAGAAGACTTTAAATGAGTATGCTAAGACTATCTTGTTTGACTTAGGTAAATCTTCTATCCAGAAACAGTCTTACGGAGTACTTAACGATATCATTGCAATCTTACAAGAATATCCTAACTCTAAGTTTACTGTAGAAGGTCACACTGATAGTTCAGGTAGTAACAAACTTAACCAGAGATTATCTGATTCTAGAGCAAACTCTGTTAAGAACTACTTAACTGAAAACGGTGTAGATCAGTTTAGATTATCTGCTGTTGGATATGGTGAAGATAAGCCAATCGCTTCTAACAGAACTAGAGCTGGTAGAGCGCAAAACAGACGTGTTGAAATTAACTTGGTAAAAGAGTAATTCAACAGACAAACTGTTAAAATATATCAAAGCGTCCCGATAATTCGGGACGCTTTTTTTATGTTCTGTTTTTTATTGTTATCTCATATTTGATTAACTTCCGCATCTACCAGTTAATCAAAACTACTACATGAGAACATTTTTGCAAGAAGTTGTAATTCAGATCGATCGAGAGTACGATACTATTAGCGATCTAATCTTTGTAGTACCAAGTAAACGAGCCGGATTGTTTCTTAAGAAAGAACTACTTTCGTTCTATTCAGATCGCACATTTTTTGCACCTCAAATTTATAGTATAGAAGATTTTATTGAAGAGGTCTCAGGCTTGCAAGGAATAGACTCAATTGCTACTCTTTTTGAATTTTATGAAACCTATCTGACAACCTATCCAGAGCAGCAAAAAGAAAGCTTCGAAAATTTTAGTGCTTGGGCGCAAACCTTGATTCATGATTTCAATGAAATTGATCGATATTGTGTAGATCACCAAGATTTTTTTTCGTATTTATCAAGTATTCAAGATATTAATCACTGGTATCTGCAAGAAAAAAAGACTCCCTTAGTTAAGAATTATATACAATTTTGGAAAAGCTTACATCGGTATTATCAAAATTTTAGTGAACAACTCATTAAAAAAAACATAGGATATCAAGGCTTACTGTATCGTGAGGCAGCTGCGCAAATTGATACATATGCACAGCAACATTCAAACACTCATATTTTTCTTGGCTTCAATGCTCTTAATAATGCAGAGCAACATATTTTCCAATATATGCTAGAGAGAAATCAGGCTACTATTTTTTGGGATGCGGATAATTTTTTTATGGAAAACAGTTATCACGAGGCCTCATTATTTCTTAGGAATTATAAGAATTCTTGGGGGTTTTATAAAAAACAACCTTTTAACTGGATGGGAGAACATTTTAGCCAAAATAAAACTTTTGAAATTATCGGAGTTCCCAAAAATGTGGGTCAGGCTAAATATGTAGGGCAGTTGGTGTCTAAAATTCCCAAAGATGCGCTAGAGCAGACAGCAGTAGTATTAGCTGATGAGTCGCTACTGCTACCCACACTTAATTCATTACCCGACTCAATACCGGCACTCAATATAACAATGGGTATGCCACTCAAAGAAGCACCTATCGCAGCCTTTTTTGAGTATTTGTTTGAGTTTCATAAAACCGCTCAGCAGAAAGGAGGGTACTATAAGTTGATTAACAACATAATAAGCGCTCCTGCTGCATTTTGGTTGTTAGGTGATCAGGCTGCAGTAATACGAAATACAATTATTAAGGAGAACCTTGTCTATGTATCAACGACCAAGCTGAAGGATATTGTTGGCGACCAAAAAGCAGATATTGTCGAACTTCTTTTTGAACCGTGGAACACGGTGGATAGTGCGTTATCCAAATGTTCAACCTTGATACAATTGATAAAAGAGAAGTTAGATCCTGAGCTGAACGCACTGGAGATTGAATATAGCTATCACTTTTACGTAATCTTCAATAAATTAAAAACGTTACAATCTGATTTTTCACATCTCACAACCATTGCTGCTTTACACAGGCTGTATAGGGATTTGCTAGCCTCAGAAACTCTTGACTTCAAGGGAGAACCCTTTCAAGGGTTACAGTTGATGGGAATGTTGGAATCAAGATGCTTAGATTTTGAAACTGTTATTTTAACTTCAGTTAACGAAGGGGTGCTTCCTGCAGGCAAAAGCTCAAATTCTTTTATCCCTTTTGATTTAAAAAAAGCTTACAATTTACCAACGTATAAAGAAAAAGATGCTATCTATACCTATCATTTTTATCGGCTGTTACAACGTGCTAAGCATATCTATCTATTGTATAATACTGAGAACGAAGGAGTAGGTGGCGGAGAAAAAAGCAGATTCCTGCACCAGTTAGTATTAGATACCTGTCCGAATCATATCGTTAAGGAACAAGTGGTTACTTCAAATGTGCCTAAAATAGTCAACACGGCTCGACAATTCGATAAAACTGCGGACATGCTCACTGCTATAACCAAGCTTGCCGATTATGGTTTGTCACCTTCTGCGTTAACCACGTATATTAGAAATCCTGTTGATTTTTATTATCGATATGTCCTTGGTTTAACAGAGACTGACGAAGTTGAAGAGACCGTAGCTGCAAATACGTTGGGAACCGTAATTCATAATACTTTAGAAAATTTTTATAAACCCTTAGAAGGTGAATTTCTTGATGAAGAAACCATTAAGGAAATGATCTCAAAAATTGATTCTGAGGTTACCGCCCAGTTCAAATTGGAGTACACGGCGTTGGACATTAAGGCAGGAAAAAACCTGTTAATTTTTGAAGTGGCGAAGCGCTACATTCTCAAATTCTTAAAATCGGAACTCAAACAGGTAAAAGCTGGGAACCAGCTTAAAATACTTTTTATAGAACAATCATTGAAGGCTAAGATTGATATTCCTGAAATAGATAGCGACATTTTTATCAAAGGAAAAGTCGATCGGGTTGACCAACTTAATGGAGTTACTCGAATTATTGATTATAAAACCGGAAAAGTCGCTAAAGCTGACGTTGTTTTAATGGGATGGGAAGGTTTGACAGATACTTATGATAATAGTAAGGTTATTCAAGTATTGGCATATGCATTGATGCAACAAAAGAACGGACTATTGAGCACTCCTTTTGAAGCAGGAATTATTTCTTTTAAAAATTTGAAAGAAGGATTTCTTAAATTTGGTACAAAACAAAGCGTCCGAGGTAAAACAGATTATGAAATAACCTCTGAAACATTGGAAATTTATGTCGAACAGCTCAAGAAACTGATTATAGAAATTTTTTCCACCGATATACCATTTATTGAAAAAGAAGTTTAGCCATGGAAATAGTAAAAAATATAATCATAGCCAGTGAATTTGATAAACCTTTAGTAGCTGATGTTTTTTTTAAAAACACGGAGTATTCAAAACCGGTGATATTATTTTGTCATGGATACAAGGGGTTTAAAGATTGGGGAGCTTGGGACTTGTTAGCAAACTTTTTTGCTAAAAACGACTGTTGTTTTATTAAATTCAACTTTTCTCATAATGGGGGTACGGTAAAGCAGCCTGTTGATTTTCCGGATTTAGAAAGTTTTGGCAACAATACGTATTCCAAAGAGCTTACGGATGTGAACAGTATGTTAGACTGGATTTTTGATAGTGACAATCCATATGCTCAACACATGGATACTTCTAGGATTATTTTGGTCGGACATTCTAGGGGTGGTGGTATTGCGACCTTAAAAGCAGCATCAGACACAAGAATTACTAAATTAGTTACGTGGGCTGGAGTGTCAGATTTTAAAAGTAGATTTCCGCAAGGAGAAGCACTTAAAGAATGGAAAGAAACTGGAGTTATGTATGTTGACAACGCGAGGACCTTGCAGAAGATGCCACATTTTTATTCTTTTTATTTAGATTTTGTGCAAAACGAAAATCAATTGACAATAGAAAAAGCGGCAAAAGGAATCACTAAGCCAACTTTGATTATACACGGAGATGCCGACACTTCTGTGCTCTATGATGAAGCGCTCAAACTTCACTCTTGGATACCACGTAGCGAATTAATTACCATTAATAATGCAACTCATGTTTTTGGTGCCAAACATCCCTGGGAGCATGATTTTTTGCCTGAGGATCTTATAAAAATTGGTGAAGAAACTTTGAAATTTGTAATTCTTTAACAAATTATCATAGTAGAAAATGAAATTGATGCTAATTTTTTTCGTTTATTTGTACTAATGTTAGCAAATAAAAATATCATTGCGTCACTATTGTTAGTGTTTTTCAGCTGTATCCAAATAGCTGATTTACATGCATTGGATCATGAGGTGGATGATGTGGACTGTAAAATCTGTCAGTTTGCTGCAGATCAGAAGGCAGAATCTTATTTGCCATCACAGGACATAGGGGTTCCTCAGACACTTTACGTATATACTGGGGTGCTACCTTTACAATATCATGTCGTTGTTTATACAAATACGAGTTTTGATAATCTTCAGAATAAAGCACCTCCGGTAGCTTAATTACTTTTCCATTTTCCAAATCAGTCGTGCGAATTTTAGCGGGACTTTGATTTTTCACTTTTTTTAATTTTTACAATGAAAAGATTCGCATATGTACTTGTGTTTCTTTTAGGTAACGGGATGCTAATCGCACAAGATTGTAACCAGGTTTTAACAGGACAGGTTATTGATTTTCATGATGGTTTACCGCTGGAAGACGCAAGAATATCATTTAATAATTTGGTTTTTACGACTGATAACGAAGGTAGATTTAGGATAGAGAATCTTTGTCCTACAGCTTACGCTTTTACAGTTACCCATCAAGATTGCATTACCCAGGTAAAGACTATTGACGTGAGTAAAACCTCTGAAATTGACTTCTATTTGGAGCATCACTATACTGATCTTGACCAGGTTGATATAAGCACTTCAAATGGTAAAAATGTGACAAATAGTTTGTCTGAGGATAAATTATCAAGTCAGGATATTGAGAACTATAGCAGTTTATCTCTGGGTGATGCTTTAAAAGAAGTATCAGGAGTAACAAGTTTATCTACTGGAAACACTATTGTAAAACCAGTTATTCAAGGGCTGCATAGTAGTCGTATTATCATTATGAACAATGGGGTACGTCAGGAAGACCAGGAATGGGGAGAAGAGCATGCACCTAATGTTGATATCAATGCGTTTAATCAGATAAAAATAATTAAGGGAGCTGGTGCTTTGCAATACGGTGGGAACGCTATTGGCGGAGTGGTTGTGGCAGAAAATAAACTAACTACCCTTAGAGATACAATTTTTGGCTCTGCTGGATTTGCAGCTAGCTCTAATGGACGTGGAACAGCGTCAAATGCTACTGTTAATATTGGTCTTAGTGACGGTTGGAGTGCAAGAGCACAAGGGACGCTCAAATACTTTGGAGATAGTGAAGCTCCTGATTATATCTTAAGTAATACGGGGCATAGAGAACAAAGTTTTTCATTTGGGACAGGCTACTCCAATTTTCAATTTGGTGTAGAGGGATATTATAGTTTCTACAATGCCACTCAAGGAATATTAAGGGCTTCTCATATCGGGAATGTGGGTGATTTAGTACGCGCAATAAAAAGTGATCGACCACTCATCGAAGAAGATTTTACCTATGTAATTAATGAGCCCAAGCAAAAAACACAACATCATCTGGCTAAGCTAAAAGCGTACAATCGATTTCGTAATCTCGGAAAACTGGAACTTCAATATGCATTGCAAGTAAATCAGAGAAAAGAATTTGATATACGACGGGGAGAAGATCGTGACAAAGCGAGTTTGGATTTAGAGTTAATTACACACGCTCTTGAAAGCTCTTTTTTATTCGATGCTAATGAAAATTTTAAGAAAACGGCTGGGGTACAACTGACGTATCAAACGAATACTCCAAATCCGGAAACAGGGGTGCGAAGACTTATTCCGGATTATGAGAAGTATACAGCGGGGTTATATGCTATATCAGAAATTAGTCTTTATGATAACCTTAAAGCTGATCTAGGCATTCGATATGATTATATACATTTAGATGCCAAAAAGTTTTATAAAAAGGATTTTTGGGAAGCACGTGGATACGATCAGGAGTTCCCGAATCTTATCATAAGAGACGAGGGGAATCAATGGCTTACAAACCCTATATATGATTATCACAGTATCGCAGCTTCTGCTGGAGTCAAGTATACCTATGCTGATAATAATAAATTACTTTTTAACGCCTCATATGCTATGCGAGCTCCCAATCCTACCGAATTGTTCAGTGATGGTTTACATCACAGTGCTGCGATTATTGAGCTAGGAAGATTGGACTTGGATCAGGAAAAAGCACTTAAATTTTCCCTTACCTCAGAGCATAAAAACCTCTTTGATTTCTTATCGGTTAAAATAGCACCCTACTTTAGTAAGATTGAAGATTATAAACTGCTTGAGCCGACGGGTCTTGAATTAACGATTAGAGGCGCATTTCCAGTATGGGAATATCGACAAACGGATGCGTTATTATACGGAGTAGATGTGGATCTTAGCGCTAGCTTGACAAATAATTGGAGCGTAGCAAGTGCGTTTTCATACATTCGCGGACAAGATGAAATTTTAAACGAGGATTTACCACAAATGCCCGCACCTGTATTTCGATCTACGCTTACATATGCGGTATCTCAGCTTGAACTCTCTTTGATAAATACAACAGCATTGAAACAATCTCATTTCCCTAACAATAACTTTGAAGTAGAATTTACTGAAAACCAAGAGCTTACTACAGAGGTGGTCGATATATCTTCTCCACCACCGGGGTATACACTTTTTGATTTGATGGCTAATTATACCTTAACTCTAAAAAACCCTCAGGATTTTAGAGTAGGACTTTCAGTAACAAACATTTTTAACACCTCTTATAGAGACTATTTAAACAGACAACGCTATTACGCAGCTGCGCTTGGCAGAAATATTTCAATTCACTTAAATCTTAAATTTTAAAACTATGAACATTTTAAAGAACCTTATCCTCGGAGCAGGAGTAACCTTATTATTTTCCGCTTGTGGAAGCGATGATGATCTTCCGGAAGTTATAAATGAAGAAGAAACAATAACCACAGTCAAACTGAACTTTACCGAAGCCGGATCTTCAGAAACTAAAACGGTGGTATGGACTGAAAATAAAAAAGATGCTATTACACTAAAAGCGGATACTAACTATCAGGTATCCATACAATTCTTGGACGAATCTGATCCCAATGCAGTAGATAATATTACCGAAGAGGTAATTGCAGAAAAAGATGAACACTTGGTTTACTTTAACTCTACAGTAAAAGGGTTGTCCATCAAAAGTGCGGCAAACGATGTAATCGACAGCAATGGTGTTGCAATTAATATTACAACTACGTGGCAAAGCCCGGTAACAATCGAATCAGGAATTGTTACTGCTTTCTTAATTCACGAGCCCCTTACAAAAGTAGGGACAGAACGTAGTGATTTTGGAGGAGAAACGGATATAGAAGTCAGTTTTGATGTTAAGGTAGAGTAAATAAGAATTAGCTAGATTGAAACTATAACATGTACAAGTTGAGTTTGTGTATAAACATGTAACCTTAGTTTCGACAAAATCTCCGGGACTGGTTCCCGGGGATTTAATTAATACTTGTATAAATCATTTTGTGTTGTAACTTTTTGTAAGAATAAGCGTCTTATAATTAGCGTTCATTATGATTGTTGCTACGATTCGCATTGAATTAATACGGAATCATGATTTGTTTTAACAATTGTTTACTCTATTGTTAATTCTAAATTACGAATTTAAAAATGTAGATGTAGGATTCATTTTGATAGTATATTTGCAGCATAAGAAATAAAAACCAGTTGAAACCATCATAATTAGTATAAGTTGAGTTTGTGTTAATACAATTATGTTTCAATTGAGACCCTCGGAAGTAGTTAGCCGGGGGTTGTTTTTTTATGTATATTCGTTTGAATTGTAAATTCTATGAAAGATCAACCTAATAATCCATTGCACGGAGTAAAACTTGCAGATATTTTAGAATATTTGGTGGCTGCTTACGGTTGGGAACAATTAGGTAAGTTGATAAGTATTAGGTGTTTTACTACCGATCCTTCAATAAAATCAAGTCTTAAATTTTTAAGAAGAACTCCTTGGGCCAGAGATAAAGTAGAAAATCTGTACGTGAAATCTTTATCAAAATAAGATAACACTATTTCTTTACTCTAAATAAAACAAATACTATTTGTGGAGAAGATGGGATTCGAACCCACGACCTCTTGACTGCCAGTCAAGCACTCTAGCCAACTGAGCTACATCCCCGGCTATAGCCTCAAAAATAAACGTTTTTATTTAATAACCTATCAAAAACTAAAGTATTCATTCTACAAAATTACACTCAAGTTCCTATATTTGAGAAATGATTGCAAAAGCGACCTTATCCGATGTTGAACAAATTTTTCAGCTAACACAAGCCTGTGCTAAAGCATTAATTGCTCATGGTATTTATCAATGGAATGAGCACTATCCAACGCGTAAACGTTTTGAACTTGATATTGAGCGTGATGAGATGTACACATTCAAAAATGATGGTATTCTAATGGGTATTATCGTCTTGACCCCGGTAATGGATGAAGAGTATAAACCTATTGTTTGGCTTACTAAAAACAATTCAAACCTTTATATTCATCGGTTAGCAGTACACCCGGATTACTGGGGCAATGGTATTGCCAGACAGCTAATGGACTTTGGGGAAGCTTACGCTCGCGAACAGAACTATCAATCCGTGCGTTTAGATACCTTTAGCCAAAATAAACGTAACCAAAGTTTTTATAAAAAAAGAGGATATCAGCAGGTGGGAGAAATATTTTTTCCGAATCAGAGTGAGTTTCCATTTTATTGCTTTGAATTGGTATGGTAGCAGATGGAATTAGCTTTAAGAATATCAATCGCTTAGCGATACCGGCAATTGTTGCGGGTATTGCAGAACCCTTACTGTCTATTACTGATACAGCTATCGTGGGTAATATTCCTGATTTTGGCACCGAGTCGCTCGCTGCTGTTGGGATTGTTGGGTCGTTTTTGTCTGCATTGATCTGGATTTTAGGGCAGACACGTAGTGCGATTTCAGCCATAATTTCGCAATACCTTGGAGCAGGTCGATTAGATGAAGTAGAGAGTTTACCGGCACAAGCTATTTTCCTAAACGTGAGCTTGAGTGTAGTTATTTTAGTATCTACCATTTTTTTTATTGAAGAAATATTTCAGCTCTATAATGCCTCAGGGCTTATACTTGAGTATTGTGTGCAATATTATGAGATACGCGTGTGGGGTTTTCCTTTAACCTTATTTACGTTTGCAGTTTTCGGAATTTTTAGAGGTTTACAAAATACATTTTGGCCGATGATCGTGGCCATAATCGGTGCAAGTGTTAATGTTGGTCTGGACCTTATTTTAGTTTATGGATTAGATCAGTTCATTGAACCGATGGGTATCAAGGGTGCTGCCTGGGCAAGTTTAATATCTCAAGGACTTATGGCTATAATTGTGTTTGTACTATTAGTGGTAAAAACAAATGTCAGTCTGAAGCTAAAACTGCCTTTAAACAAAGAATTGGGTCGTTTGATAGCCATGAGTTTAAATTTGTTTGTGCGCTCCATCGCACTCAACACAGCGATTTATTTTGCAAACGCGCACGCAACGGATTATGGCAAAGAATATATCGCGGCTCACACGATTGCTTTGAATATATGGTTGTTTTCAGCATTTTTTATTGATGGTTACGGTGCTGCAGGAAATATTTTGAGCGGTAAATTGTTAGGCTCTCAACAATACAATATGTTATGGCAACTCAGTAAAAAAGTTACATTATATGGGATTGTGGTAAGTCTGGTACTTGGCGTATTAGGAAGTGTTTTTTATTACCAAATTGGAGCGGTTTTCACTAAAGAGCCTCTCGTGCTAGAAACATTTTACACGATTTTCTTTATTGTTCTGATCGCACAACCAATCAATGGAATTGCCTTTGTCTTTGATGGAATTTTTAAAGGCATGGGCGAAATGAGTTACCTTAGAAATGTGCTTCTTGCTGCAACATTTTTGGCTTTCATTCCTGTTTTGTACCTTAGTGAATCTTTCGGTTTTAAGCTAAGTGGGATTTGGATTGCGTTTGTAGTTTGGGCATTAGTTCGCGGCGTAGCTTTGGTAATCAAATTTAGAAAAATGATCCGTCCTAAATTAATTCCGGTTTAACATATGCTAAATTTCGAGATGCTATGGAGAGGAGTAAAGAAAGTGTATTTACCAAAGTAGAAAATAAGATTGCTACGATTGAATTTGGGCATCTGAATGAAAACCAACTGGACAGTGTCTTGTTAACACGTCTGGAAAAAACTTTTGTTGAAATTGAAAACGACAGTAAAGTATCCTTAGTGGTTTTGAAATCTCAAAAGAGCGATTTTTTTTGTAGGGGCCTGTTGCCCGAAATACTTAATCACAATACATTAGCAGATATACAAACATCACTAGTACTATTAGCCCAACTTTTCAAAATCTTACTTAAATATTCTAAGCCAATTGTGGCAAGGGTTGATGGAAAGATCGTAAATGATGGTCTGGGTTTGATAGCGTGTTGCGATTATGTGTTTGCTACAGAAGCATCGGCAATACAAATAAATCAAATGAAACAAGGTTTGGCTCCGCTGGTCACTCAGCTGCCCTTAACAGATTGTATTGGCACATCGGGATTTGATAGGTTGGTATGGAGTCCAAAGTCATGGCAAAATGCTTACTGGGCACTAGAAAAGGGGCTATACCATCACGTTTTTGAGAAAATTTCCGAACTGGATGAGGCCTTAGAGCTTTTTCTTGATGAGCTTAGTCAGTTCTCGCTTGAAGCTATGAAGACTATAAAAGACAACAAATTGATAATGCAAAGGTATAAGCCAAACCTTCTTGAGCAAAGTGCATTAACGGCTGCCAAGAATTTTTCTCACCACATCGAAGCAAGCACGAAGTAGCCTCCTAAGCTATTGCAATTTGACTGGTATTATATAAAATACGTATATGCGGTTTCTTTCTGGATAAGGTTCAAAACAAGCGAATGTTCCTTAACTTTGTCAAAAATTCTAGTAATGAGCAATATCAGGATCACAAAACAATTCACTTTTGAAACAGGTCACGCACTGTATGGGTATGATGGCAAGTGTAAGAATGTTCATGGTCATAGTTATAAACTAAGTGTTACCGTAATTGGGAAACCCATTACAGAAATAAATCATGTCAAACTCGGAATGGTTATCGATTTTGGAGATCTCAAAAAGATAGTAAAAGAAGAAGTAGAAGATGTTTTTGATCACGCTACGGTTTTTAATAAAAATACCCCTCATGTCGAGCTTGCCAAAGAACTTCAGGACAGAGGACATAATGTAATCTTACTTGATTACCAACCTACAAGTGAAAATATGGTTATAGATTTTGCAAAGAAAATAACGGCGAGATTACCGCAGAACATACAATTATTTTCATTAAAGCTTCAGGAAACTGAAACCTCTTATGCAGAGTGGTATGCAAGTGATAACTAAGATTGGCTTATATTTATAATTTATATGACAGCAACGCAATCACAGCACATCACTATTTCTGAAGGAAAGAAAATTTATTTTGCTAGCGATAATCATCTGGGAGCGCCCACTCCAGAACAAAGTTTTCCCAGAGAGCAAAAGTTCGTTGCTTGGTTAGACGAGATTAAAAAGGATGCAGCAGCTATTTTTTTACTAGGCGATTTATTTGATTTTTGGTTTGAATATAAAACTGTGGTGCCCAAAGGATTTACAAGGACTTTGGGGAAATTAGCAGAATTAACGGATTCCGGTATTCCTGTGTATTATTTTGTAGGAAATCATGATCTATGGATGGATGGCTATTTTGAGGAAGAACTCAACATTCCTGTTTTTCATTCACCTCAGGAATTTACATTTAATACCACAAAATTTCTAATAGGTCACGGTGACGGTTTGGGGCCTGGTGATAAAGGGTATAAACGCATGAAAAAAGTGTTTATCAATCCGTTCTCAAAATGGTTATTCCGTTGGTTACATCCTGATCTGGGAGTTCGATTGGCAAAATATCTTTCGGTTAAAAATAAACTCATATCAGGAGACGAGGATGTCAGATTTTTGGGTGAAGAAAACGAATGGTTGGTTCAATACTGTAAACGTAAATTAGAAACTAGCCCTATAGATTATTTTGTTTTTGGACATAGGCATCTTCCAATGGAGATTGACCTTGACGACAAGGCAACCTACGTAAACTTAGGAGATTGGATTGTTCATTATACCTATGCCGAATTTGACGGTAAGACCTTGATGCTTAAAAAGAACTAAGCACTTGTGTTCAATCGTTCATCAATAAGCGCCTTTGAGAAGGTAATACCAACCAGTGAACCAGTATTTATGGCATGAGGATGTTCAATAAAAATAATTCTATTTTCTAACACACATTCCAGCAAAAATATACTACCCTTAAAATAGGAGGCTTTTATTCTGACTTTTAAACTCGAAGCTTCGTTAAGCTGTATTTCATGAGGATATAGTAAAACCTGAGTTTGCTCTGGATAATCAGGATATAGGGCTGCGACCCTTACCGTATTCACTTCTCCAAATAGCGCAGCGGTATAATGGTCTACAGGATTTGTGTATAGTGCTTGTGTGTTTTTTTTATGTAACAATTGTCCTTCTTTTATCACGATAGTTTCGTCTGCAAAAGAAAGAATGTCAGTTTTATCATGGGTAGCTGTGATGCTTGTAATTTTATTTCTGCTCAAGTATTGAAATAAATTGCGTCGCAAGGCACTACGTCTATAATTGTCGATATTACCAAAAGGCTCATCCAATAATAATAATTCCGGACGTTTAGCTAATGACCGGGCAAGTGCGACCCGTTGTTTCTGTCCGCCGCTCAATAATTCGACCGGTGTGTCTGCATACGGAACCAATTCAACAATTTCAAGTAGCTCCTGAACACGACCTTGCTTGAGCTGAGGTTCAAAATTTGATAGATATTGACCAATATTATCGGCTACAGTTCGGTATGCAGCAAGTTCGAAACCCTGAGCGAGGTACTTCATGTTTTCTTGTCCGGGGATTAGATTGTAGGCAGGTCCGAGAATTTTCTGATCTTTCCAGAAGAGGGATCCGCTATGGACATCTAAGAGTCCGTAAAGAATTTTTAATAAGGTACTTTTGCCACAGCCACTTGCACCAATTACAGCAATATGTTGTCCTGGGGCTACCGTAAAACTAATATTTCTCAAAACCGGTTGAGTATCATACGCAAAAGAGATGTTTTTTACTGTCAGCATACTCAAAGATATTGAACTTTATATAAAAAAAGATCCGCTTTCCTTAAGAAAAACGGATCTTTTACAGTAAAAAATTATTTTTAACCTTTTACATTGGTATTTGCTTTCTCAGGTAATACCTCAAACCCCATATTATATAGTGTAAAACTAAAAATATCGGCATATTGCTCTATAGTCTTAGCTACAGGAGTTCCTGCACCGTGACCTGCATTAGTCTCTATTCTTATCAAAACAGGAGATGCTCCGGCGTGTTTCTCTTGTAGCTCTGCTGCAAATTTGAAGGAGTGTGCAGGAACTACACGGTCATCATGATCTCCCGTAGTAATTAAGGTGGCAGGATAGGACACTCCTTCTTTCACGTTATGTACAGGTGAGTACCCTTTTAAATACTCAAACATTTCTTTATTATCCTGTGCAGTACCATAATCGTATGCCCAGCCTGCACCAGCCGTAAAGGTATGGTAACGTAACATATCCAA
This sequence comes from Aquimarina sp. 2-A2, assembly GCF_045505135.1. Lineage (NCBI taxonomy): Bacteria > Pseudomonadati > Bacteroidota > Flavobacteriia > Flavobacteriales > Flavobacteriaceae > Aquimarina > Aquimarina sp. 2-A2. The sequence goes on from NZ_JBJKFI010000001.1 coordinate 594,376, forward strand.
TACACCTACTGCGGGTAGTGCTACTTTCATCAGGTCAGGTCGTTGTGTCATTGTTGCTCCAACAAGCAGTCCACCGTTGGACCCTCCTCGTATTGCTAAATAATCATTTGAAGTATACTTACTCGAAATCAGATATTCAGCAGCAGCAATAAAGTCATCAAAAACGTTTTGTTTTTTAGTTTTAGTACCCGCATCGTGCCATTTCTTTCCATATTCACCACCACCTCTTAAATTGGGAACCGCAAGAATACCACCTTGTTCCATCCATACAGCATTGGTGATGCTGAATGACGGAGTTAAACTAATGTTGAAACCTCCATATCCATACAGAATTGTTGGGTTTTTCCCATTTAATTCGATCCCCTTTTTGTGAGTGATCATCATCGGTATTTTAGTACCATCTTTGGAATTATAAAAGACTTGTGTACTTTCATATTCACTGGGATTAAAATCAATAGAAGGTTTCTTATAAAGCTTAGAAGTTCCTTTTTCTATATCATAGGTATAAATGTTACCCGGAGTATTATAATTAGTAAAAGAATAGTACAACGTTTTCTCTTCTTTTTTACTATTGAAGCCACTAACACTTCCTTTACCGGGCAATGCTACTTCTCTTACCAATGTACCATCATAATCGTATTGACGAACTTTTGATAATGCATCAACCATGTACTCTGCGAAGAAATATCCTCCACCTTTACCGGGACTTAGTACATTTTCTGTCTCAGCTATAAAATCTGTCCATTGATCCGAAGATGGATTTGAGGCATCTGCTGTTACAATTTTTTGATTAGGTGCATTTAAGTTCGTTACCAAATACAGCTTAGAACCTACGTTATCGATTAAATAGGTATCACTGTCGGTATGATCTAGAATTGTAACTAGCTTACTGTTTGGTTTTGATAAATCTTTCAAAAATAATTTATTACCTGAAGTCGAAATACTAGCAGAAATTAGTAAGTATTTGTTGTCTTCGGTAACCTGACCGTTTACATAACGATGCTTTTCTTCTGGTGTTCCTCCAAATACTAACTGATCATCTTTTTGAGCAGTACCAAGTTTATGGTAATATAATTTGTGTTGATCGGTTTTTGCAGAAAGTTCGCTACCTTTTGGTTTGTCATAACTAGAGTAATAAAAACCTTCATTACCCTTCCATGCCATTCCTGAAAATTTAACATCAATGAGCGTATCTTCTATTACTTCTTTCGTTTCAGTGTTCTTGATAATAATTTTTCTCCAATCACTACCTCCTTCAGAAATAGAGTAAGCGAGCAGAGATCCATCTTTAGAAAAGCTCGCGCCACCAAGGGAGGTAGTACCATCTTCGCTAAAGGTATTTGGATCTAAAAAAACTTCAGGTTCATCGCCTTCGTTCTTAAAACGGTATAAAACATACTGGTTTTGTAATCCATCATTTTTATAGAAATAGGTGTAATCACCTTCCTTAAAAGGAGCACTGATTTTCTCATAGTTCCAAAGAGCGGATAAACGATCTTTTAAATCATTTCTAAATGGGATGCTTTTTAAGTACTCAAATGTAACTTCGTTTTGTTTTGTTACCCAAGCTTCAGTTTCTTTACTCCTGTCGTCTTCTAACCAACGGTATGGATCTTTTACTTGTGTGTCAAAATAAGTGTCAACTGTATCTACTTTTTTGGTTTCGGGATATACCACAGCACTTTCTTGTTTGTTGTTTTTAGCTTTTTTATCGTTAGTACAGCTCACGATTAATGCGATCGTACTGAGTAAGCATAAGATTTTTTTCATAACTATGATTTAAAGATATCTAACAAATTTATTAAAAATTAAAGGATCTACGCCGTAACATCCTGGTATCTTGCATTGGTTCCATATAAAAAAGTCCATACTTCGACACTGAAGCATGGACTTAAAACAATATTTTATATGTGAGCTAGTTGACAAGTTTTTTGGCAACTAGATATTCCGCTATTTGAACAGCATTAGTGGCCGCACCTTTTCTCAGATTATCTGCAACTATCCACATGTTTAATGAATTCTTTCTGGAATAGTCTCTACGAATACGTCCTACAAATACATCGTCCTTGCCTTCGGCATAGATAGGCATCGGATAGGTATTAGTATCTGGATTATCCTGAACTACGATCCCGGGAGTATCATTGAGAATTTGACGAACTTCGTTCTCGTTGAAATCATTTTCGAACTCCAAATTCACACTCTCACTATGACCACCAACTACCGGGATACGGATTGCAGTTGCAGTAACCGCTATGGATTTGTCATTCAGTATTTTTTGGGTTTCATTAACCAGTTTCATCTCTTCTTTGGTGTAGCCATTCTCTTCAAAAACATCACAGTGTGGGATAGCATTACGATGAATCGGATATGGATATGCCATTTCGCCCTTTTCATTTTTATATTCCTTTTCCAACTGATTAACGGCTTTCACCCCTGTACCTGTAATTGATTGATAGGTGGAAACTACAATACGATTGATCTGATATTTTTTATGTAGCGGTGCCAATGCCATAACCATCTGTATGGTAGAGCAATTCGGGTTTGCTATGATTTTATCTTCTGCGGTGAGTTCGTTGGCGTTGATTTCGGGAACTACTAATTTCTTAGTTTTGTCCATTCTCCATGCCGAAGAGTTGTCAATTACCATAACACCAGCATCTGCAAATTTTGGAGCCCATTCTTTGGATGTCTCGCCACCTGCAGAGAATAGTGCAATCGCTGGTTTTAAATCGATTGCCGTAGTGGCATTTACCACAGTGTATGATTTACCTTTGAAGGTAATTTTATTACCTACGGATTTTTCTGAGGCAACAGGAATTAATTCCGTTACAGGAAAATTACGTTCCTCTAAAACTTTTAAGATTACGGTTCCTACCAATCCGGTAGCACCAACAACAGCTACTTTCACCTGTTAAATTTTAAGATATTGATATAAATGTTTATAATGTTCTTCTTTTGAACATTACAAAAGTGATAAATAATTAAGCTATTTCACCCTTTTTCATAACTTTTCTATCTATTCTTTCTAATTGTTAAATATAAAACAAAAAAAGAACCGCTCTTTTTTAAAAGAACGGTTTTAGGGTTAAACTATGTAGCATAGCGGTGACGCTATATTATTCTAAGAATTTTGTTTTTTTAATTCATCCCGGATTTCTAACAGGATTTCTTCTTGTGTAGGACCTTTTGGTGCTGCGGGAGCTTCTTCTTGCTTTTTCTTAGTTTTTTCATAAGTACGAAGAATCATGAAAATTACAAATCCAATAACGATAAAATTGATAATGGTTTGTAAGAAATTACCATACGTCATAATCGCGGCATCTGCTGCTTTTGCTGTTGCAAGTGTCTCATGGTTACTACCATCGAGTGCGATAAACATATTATTAACGTTTTGCCCTCCCATAAATAAGCCTATAAACGGCATAATAATATCTTGCGCTAAGGATCCCACTATCTTATTAAATGCTCCTCCTATAATTACCGCTGTCGCAAGTGCAATAATATCACCTTTCATCAAGAAAGATTTAAAGTCTTTAAAAAAGCCCATACTTATAATTTTTAATGTTTTATCAAAGAAGTTCTTTTTGTTATGAATCACCAACTAATTAAGAAATATTTAGAGGAAGAAGTCGATAAACTACGTTATTTTTCGACAAAAATACGTTTTATTCGTGAAGACATAGAGGTGATCAGCTCATAGGAGATGGTGCCAGCGTGTTCAGCCAAGGTATTTGCGGGATAAGATTCGTCAAAAATAACAACTTCATCACCTTCTTGACAATCAATTTCAGTGACATCAACCATTATCATATCCATACAAACGATGCCTAAAATATAGGCACGTTGTTCATTAATGATGACATACCCTTTTTTATGACCATAAATTCTTCCGATCCCGTCAGCATGTCCAATAGGAATAGTAGCAGAGCGTGTAAGCTTTGTCGCAACAAAACCACGATTATAGCCCAAAGAATCTCCGGGTTGTAAGCTGTGAATTTGTGATATAATAGATTTTAAGGAGGCGATGGGCTTTAAATTCTTATCAAATTTACTTTCGTTTCCAAAACCATAAAGCCCGATCCCTGTACGTACCATATCAAAATGAGCCTCTGGATAGTTTAAAATGCCAGAAGTATTAGCTTGATGCAATATGGGTTGATAACCGATACCTTTAGCAATGTTGCTTGCTATGGTCTTAAAAAGATTAATTTGTTTAAGCGTGTATGAATTTTCCTTTAAATCTTCACTTGCAGCGAGATGGGAAAAAACTGAGAGAACTTTCAGAGTCTCTGTTTCTTTAAGCGCGGTAATAACTTCATCTATTTCAGACGCAGCAAATCCAATACGGTTGATGCCGGTGTTAAACTTGAGATGTACTGGATAACCAGTAAGTTGGTTTTGTATTGCAAGCGTCGTAAACAAAGAAAGTATGCGTAGGCTATATAAACTTGGCTCCAGATTATACGCAATAATTTCTTCAAAATTGATAGGTTGCGGGTGAAATACCAGGATAGGCGTTTGAACTCCCGCTTCTCGCAATGCTACACCTTCAGAGCTATAGGCAACCGCAAGATAATCAACACCAATTTTTTCTAAATGTAATGCAAGCTGTGCAGCACTGTTTCCATACGCGCTAGCTTTTACTACGGCAAGTAGTTTAACTCCTGGTTGTACTTGCTTTTTGAGATAGGTGTAATTGTGCGTTAAAGAAGCCAGGTTGATTTCTAAAGTTGTTTCCTGCACACTACTCATCTGATTCTTTATTAACCTCTTGTGGATCACTCACCTTCATTTCCTTAACGCGCTCTCGTAGCATTGCTTTATAATACGCCCCACGGCTCAACGGTTCATATTCTTCAGTTTCACCAAGCATCACAAGAGCATCATTTGCGGATTTTCTAAAGCTGTATTGTGCAAGGTTTCCGGTTCTGGTGCACACGGCATGTACTTTGGTGACATACTCGGCAGTTGCCATTAATGCAGGCATTGGTCCAAAAGGATTTCCTTTAAAATCCATGTCTAAACCTGCTACGATTACTCGAATCCCTTTGTTAGCAAGATCATTACATACTGTTACAATTTCATCATCAAAAAATTGCGCTTCATCAATCCCAATAACATCACAGGTATCAGCAAGAATCCTGATATTGGCAGCAGCCGGAACGGGAGTGGATCGAATCTCATTTGCATCGTGAGAAACCACCATCTCGTCATCATAACGTACATCTACTGCGGGTTTAAAAATTTCAACTTTTTGTTTTGCAAATTGTGCGCGCTTGAGCCTGCGTATTAACTCTTCGGTCTTACCCGAAAACATGGAACCACAGATTACTTCAATCCAACCAAATTGCTCTTTATGATTTACTGTATTTTCGAGAAACATTTTGTATTTTTCAGCATCAAATCAATTGATGTCTTTGTTTTGCCTAAAGATCAGGCAAATTTATTAAAAAACAATCAGCATTGCTAACGCGAATAAGAAAGTTATGAAGAAGAAACTTGAAGCAGAACTTATAAGTATTGCCCATAAAATCTTACAGTTGAAAAACAAGTCTGACTTGCAGGTATTGCAAGAACAGTCGAGAGTTCTATATGAAAAATTAACGATCTTAAACTTTGCTGAGACACATTTTGAAGGTGCACAACCTACTATTGGTAAAGTTCGTGAGCAACTTGAAAAAAATGATGTTGTAGATGAAGTGCCTTCCGATCGAACAGTTGTAAATGAAGAAAAAGCTGTAAAAGAGGGGTCTAGTAGCGTTAAACAGGACATAGTTGAGGATGTTAAAGATACGATTTCATCAGTAGAAATAGAGCCTACAGTTGACCATGAACGGGAAGTGAAGGAGAAGCAAGATGATATACTCATTGAGGATGAGAAATCTGATGAGATTTCGGATAAACCTGAACTTATTATTGAAGAAATCAATGCACGTGTTACTGGAGATCTTTTTGTCAGAGCAAATGAGGAGGAGTCTTATGGAAAGGCCCTTTTGTCAGATCAACAGTATGAAAAAAACGACTTTGAGGAAATAACGGGAGCACATCAAGGACTGCCAATATTGGACAAAGGAAGCAAGAATGAAACCAAAGAAAAGCCTAAGTCATTGCACGATCAGTTAAAAAAAGGCATCCATATTGGTTTGAATGATCGCTTAGCTTTTATAAAACATTTATTTGATGGCAGCTCTGCTGATTATAACCGGGTATTATCTCAACTTAATACCTACAGTAGTAAAGAGGAAGCTCATGATTTTATTCAGACAATGGTTAAGCCGGATCACAATCAGTGGGAAGGCAAACAAGCGCATGAAGAACGCTTTGTTGATCTGGTGATGAGTAAGTTCGAGTAAGTATTAAACCTTTTTCTATGTTTTGCTTTTTCACTTGTGCAAAAACATCCAGATGATTACAAAAATTTATGTCAAAACTCTATATAGTACCTACACCGATAGGTAATTTAAAAGATATTACATTTCGCGCCATCGAAGTCTTACAAACAGTCGATTTAATCTTGGCAGAAGACACGCGCACCAGTGGCAAACTACTTAAGCATTATGAGATTACTACGCCCATGCAAAGTCATCATATGCATAATGAGCATAGAACAGTAGAACATATAATTAATCGATTATCTCAGGGAGAGCAAATAGCATTGATCAGTGACGCTGGTACTCCGGCAATCAGTGATCCTGGATTTCTTTTGGTCAGAGCCTGTGTAGCGGGTGGTATCGAGGTAGATTGTTTACCGGGAGCTACTGCTTTTGTTCCTGCCCTGGTAAATAGTGGTTTGCCAAATGATAAATTTGTTTTTGAAGGATTCTTGCCTGTTAAAAAGGGCAGACAAACGCGTTTGTTAGCGCTAGCAGAAGAGCAACGAACAATAATTTTTTATGAATCTCCTCATAAACTGCTGAAGACATTAACTAGTTTTGTCGAATATTTTGGAGAAGATCGCTTAGTTTCAGTATCAAGAGAATTAAGTAAACTTCATGAAGAAACGATACGAGGTACGGTAAAAGAAGTGCTTACACACTATGAAAACAAACCTCCAAAAGGAGAGATTGTGATTGTGGTGGGTGGGAAAAAATAGATGAAACAGTTAGGGGGTAAGATAAAATATATCGCACCCCCTTTTATCAATAGTCTTAAGATTAAATTAGTTTGAAGCGTTCACCAGTCTCTCTAACGCGCTATCCGCATTGCATTGATCAAATTCAGGCATTGCGATATCAATCACAGCAGAGCTATCAAAAATGTCAAAGCCGGAAACTTCTGTTCTTTCTCCATTGATAACCAAAAAATACGTGTATTTATTGGTAGTATGATTTTTTATGAACCCAAGATCTCCTATGTTATCAGAGATTTGATTTACACATTCTTGTATAGAATCTTTGAGATTCTGTAAATCTTCTATACTAGGCAATTCGTCCACGATACGTTGCGCTGCTATCATGATGTCGCTAGTTTGCTGAATGTACTTCACATTATTTGCAGCCTCAAGCAATTGACTAACCTGTCCGGAATTCAACACCGTGGCTTTGATAGTTATTGATCTGGTTACTATTCCAGTAGTAGTACATTTTGGCACCACTACTTCTCCTAAAACCCTTACCTCTTTATTTCCGTGAGTTATGCTCACATCCACACGTTTATCAATAGTGTGTAACGCAGCTAGCTCTCTTAATGCAGCTTCAATTTCCATTCTGGTTTGGTCATTGTCGTTCGATTCATTAACTGCATTTCGCAACCGAATCAGGGCAGCTTTATAAGGTGCTGTGACATTGTTGACTACACTTGCGATATTATCACTGCACAAAACCCTGCCATTTTGACTTAGATATGTATCTGCCTGTCTTCTGCCATCAGCGATACCTGCAGCTACAGACTCATCAATAATTGATAAACTATTGGATACGACAGCAGGTAGTGTTTCTCTAAGACCTCGTAAGCTTAATTCAAATTCGTAGTCTTTTATTGCCTCTTCAAGGTTCCCAATAGCGTTTTCTACCACAGCAAATGTAGAGTCAATTTTGTGACCTACAAGATCACCAATATGATCTGAAAAGTTTTCAGGGGGTATGGCAATATATTCAGTTTCATCTTTGGTGAAGGTAGCTTTTGCACTCCATACTTCATCGTTTCTGGTAACTTTACCGGTCATGGTAAATGCATCTTCGGTTAAACGTAAAGTACCGGCTACTTCCTGCGATTTTTCCGGCATTTGTATACTAAAAGAGCCGCTTAAGCCCACATCAAAATTCCCGTTTTCAACGATATAGCCATAGGCTTTAAGTTGACCATCCGGCTTGAGAGGAATTAAGTTAGGCCACCAAGAGGTATCTGGGTCAACTAAACCATTAATAAAAGCCTTGGCAGTCACACCGTTTTGTGCAGAGGCTTCAGCTATCACGGCAGCACTTCCTTGTCCAATAGGGAACCCAAAGGAAATAAATGATTTAATGGGTAAACTAAGTTCCAGCTCTCCATTAATACCTGATCTATAATTGTAACCTATATCAGATTGCATGGGTTCATCGAATTGTAGGTCTGCACTCAATTCTTTGTTTTCATAATACATCCCATTGGCTTCTAATATTTTCCAAAAAGAAAAACTACCTCCACGTACAGACTTTGCCGAGAAAGAGAGTATGTCATCAACAGCTTTGGTAGGTACATAAGAAAGAAAGCCTTGCTCTGAAACCCCGATACTGCCACTACCTAATACATCTTGACTTGCGGAAAAAAAGTACATAGGATCTGTGTAATCAGCAATATAGGTGATGTGCCCCCCCCACGGGAGGTTTTAATGACAAAGGTTTGTGAGCCTCGGGGTCATCATTAGCACCAATTGTGACCTCTATAGCAACTGCAATGTGGAATAAAAAATAGAATCTTTCGTCGACCAGTTTAATTTTGAAGTTATGGTTTTCATTTAAGTATTTCCCACTATAAAAACCAACATCTGCTTGAATAGGTTCTTCAAACGTAAAATAGTTTGATGGGGGAGGTACTTCTGATGTACCTGTAACGGCGGCAAGTGTACCATCGTTACTAAAAGTGACATCTAGTTTTGCGTTATCAAAGACAATTTGATCCGTAGAATCTGTTTCTATGATAAGTTTACCATCAACATAGTAACCTGTTGATGATTCCCTAATTTCACCTTCGACTATTACATTATCTCTGCTAAATGGTGAATAAGGACTACCAACAGGATTACAAGGTTCGATACAAGGATCTTGTGTTTCATCATCTTTACTACATCCCCATAAGAAAAGGCTAAAAATGATTAAGACGGTCATAATGGTTGTGTGAGTTTTCATAGTTTTAAATTTTAAAGTATTGAAGTAGAGTGTTTCAACATATATTTTGATCAAAATTGAACAACTACAGTAGAAAATAAAAGACTTGAAACCCTTAAAATGTAGAAACGTTGTTTTTACGTACATCTAACGTATTTATACGTAATAAGAGTCTAAAAATCAGTATTTTAATTAAAATTTAATTAAATTTAAAGAGTAAACAATAGTTAAAATAAGTCGATATGGAAGCAACAATCACCGTAGACAAAGTTTCAACACAACGTTGGGAAAGAGAGGATGTATTAAAATTAGCTCATCATTTCCATAAACTAGAAAAGGGTCAATACCATAGGGCAACCTGTTTTGAGATGTCAGATAATGACGTTATCAGCTTTAAAGCTATTTCATCCATTAATTCTATCAAAATATGCATGGCTCTTGAAAAAAGAGACAAGAAGAGTAATATTAGCTTTTGTCCTTATATAGAGGTAAATACTAATGAAAAGTATAGATTTTGTTTAACCCCTTCCATTAGCCGACCTAAGAAAGGTGACTATTTTAGTTCAGCTATCGTCCCAGGGGTGTTCAAAGAAATGATTTGGAATAATTGGGACAAACTTGAAATGAATAAGATAGATGATCTTTTTCATTGTCAAAATATTCCGGATCGGGGAAACAATGGAGTAGATCAGGATTATCTGGTAAGAGTGAATTTTTTCTGGCTCAGTGATGATGTTATACAGTTAATACAACAAATCAAGAGCACTACAAGAAAAATAACCTTATATCCGGGTGTAGATATGAACAAGGTCGAGCAAAAGCATATGATTTCTTTTACTCCGGTCTTAGGGTTTACTCATGATGAGGGAGCGCATAATGCAGATAGAATGGGTGTGATTGAGAGTACTGATACAGAAACATTAATAGAGTATTCTACGCCATGTCCTCCAACTTGTCCATAATTTTAAAAATAGACTAATCATAAATGCATGAGAAAAGATTTTTTCTTTATTTTAGGAAACGTGTCAACTTTTATAGTGGTTATTCCATTACTGATATCTGTATTACGATTTAAATTACTTACTACTGTCCAGTTAAAGTTAGTTCATTTATTAGTTTTAGTATTAATCGTGGAATCGATTTCAAACATATTGTGGCGCAAGAAAATAAATAACTTACCGGTATATCATTTGTATACCATCATCGAATTTTTATTGATTATTCGAATATATTGGAATACTTTAACTCATTTGGTCTCAAAAAGGCTGCTAGTCGGTATAAGTGTAATCTTTGTGGTTTTGGCAGTGCTCAACACGATTTTTTTTCAAAGTATTTATGTGTTTAACTCTAATATAACGACTTTGTTAAGTATTCTGGTGATTCTGTTTTCCTTGAGTTTTTTTTACAAAACGTTAAAGGACGTTGAGTATACAGCCCTAGAGAAGAATCCCATGTTTTGGATTAATTCCGGTTTTTTAATTTATTTTTCAAGTAATCTGATTTTGTTTTTTATCAATAATTATTTATTTGAGAAATCCACAGAAGCTAGTTTTTTAATATGGGGGCTCCACGCCATTGTTAATATTGTGTTGATCATGTTTTATACTATCGCTGTATGGGTGAATCCGAAGAAGCAATAACATTAAAAATCATAGTAATTGGAATGGCTGTCATTTTTACCTTATCCCTGGCAGTGATTGTCTTTTTTATTCTGTACCAACGTAAATTATTAGCGCAGCAAAAGAGGCATCAGGAGAAAGAAACCAGGTATCAAAAAGAACTACTCGAAACCTCGATATTAAGTCAGGAGAGAGAAAGGAATAGAATAGCCAAAGAGCTACATGATGATGTGGGTGCATTGCTTACCACAACAAAACTATATTTTAATCAAATTACACCGGATTTACCCAAATCAGAGATTATAAGCTTAACTGACAGGAGTCTTAGTTTTTTAGATACTATGATCGAGAGCGTTCGTACTATCAGCAGAGACCTCAGACCTGTTATTCTGGAGAAAATGGGATTAATAGAGGCTGTGCAAAGTCTGGTTCAGTCGATACAGGATACAGGTGCTGTTAGAATATCTTTTAATTACCAACCCATCCAAAGTCTGTCTAAGTCTAGAGAACTTAATTGCTATAGAATTGTTCAGGAATTATTAAATAATACTTTAAAACATGCAAATGCAAGCAGGATTCTAATTAATATAAAAACTGAGAAGGAGTATTTAGTTATTGCATATGAGGATGATGGTAAAGGTTATAATCCGGATACAGAGGATCATGTTGAAGGTTTAGGGTTTAAAAATATTAAAAGTCGATTATCTGTCGTGTCAGGAAAGTTTTATTTTCCTTCTACACAGAAAGGTTTTAGAATGAGCATTAGCATTCCCTATGATGCATCGTAAAATTATAAATAGAGGGTTATGGATAATATCAAACTTGGGTTAGTAGATGATCACAATCTTTTTAGAGAAGGGATAAAATCTTTAATAAATAAAATGCCACGGATTGTGCTTGTATTGGAAGCTGTAAGCGGAAAAGATTTGCTTGTAAAGCTTGAAGATACAGATCCGGATGTTATTTTGCTGGATCTGGAAATGGAAGAAATGAACGGAATTGATACGATAACACAGATGAAACGTTCTCACCCTGACATTAAGATAATCATCCTAACCATGCATAAAGAAGAAAGGATGATTTCTTATTTAATGGAAATAGGTGCTAACGGATATTTATTGAAAGATACCAACCAAAAAGAATTGGAAGAAGCAATACAATCTGTATACAATCAAGGGTTTTATTTTAACACCTATGTGTCGGAGGCCTTACTCAAAGGGCTCAAAAACAAGAAACAGTATACTCCAATACTGGGTAAAGATTACAAACTGACCAGTAGAGAGCTGGAGGTACTTCACTTAATCAAAGAAGAATTAACTACCGCCGAAATTGGGGAAAAGTTGTTTTTAAGCACAAGAACCATTGAGGGTCATCGCAAAAACTTATTATGGAAACTCAACGTTAAAAATACTGCAGGGCTTATGATTAAAGCGATTCAAGAAAAGATTATAGAATTATAATTTTTTTACGGGAAAGGCTTCAACGTAATGAGGGTAAAAGAAATAGATTAGCTATGTTTTCCTTTCTCCCAACCATGTTTTACAAGATATTTCTCTCCGGATTCTATAGCACCCTCTTCAACAGTAGTCCCCATAGAATCATTCCATCGATTGAGATATCCAAAGAGAGATATAACACCAAGCATTTCTACAATTTCTCCCTCATTCCAGTACTTATATAGTTCAATTTTAATAGACTCATCAACAGCGTTTGGCACCATGGATGCGGCTAGTGAAAAATCTAAAGCTGCACGTTCTGCATCGTTAAATGCAGGATGCGTTTTATATTCCCAAATATTATCCAGTTGTTCCTGTTCTGCCCCGTAACGTTCGGCAGCGCGAATCGCATGTGCCTGACAATACCTGCAGCCAGTGGCATTACTACTCACCCATGCAATCATTCTTTTTAAAGCTGAGGTTACCCGACCTTCATTGGCCATAACGGCTTTATTAAGATTGATAAAAGCTTTAGAAATCATCGGTCTACGTTGCATGGTAAGTACAGAATTCGGACAAAACCCTAGGGTTTCATTAAAAAAATCTGCAAGTTCTTTGGTTTCCGGATCATGATTTGCAGGCAGTGGTGTAACTAATGGCATGGATTGTTTTTTTAGGTTAGGTGAAAGTACAATTTTCAATACTCAAAACCAATATCGTTTCTCAGTTAAAATCTTGTACCTTTATCGACCACTTTTTTAAAACAGCACTATGCGTTGGACATTACAACCTAAACCGGACCAAAAAACGGCTTCAAAGCTAGCCGAAATTCTTAAAATTGATCACGTATTAGCAGAACTACTGGTACGAAGAGGGGTGGAAAGTTATGATGATGCTAAAAAGTTTTTCAGACCGGATTTAAACGATCTCCATGACCCATTCTTGATGAAAGACATGGATAAAGCTGTAAATAGGATCAAGAACGCTGTAGATGTTAGCGAAAACATCTTGGTCTACGGAGATTATGATGTGGATGGCACTACCTCTGTAGCACTCATGTCTTCTTACTTAAAAACGTTAACTCCGCAGGTGGCGAGCTACATTCCTGATCGTTATAATGAAGGATATGGAATTTCTTATCAAGGGATTGATTATGCGGCAGACAATGATATTACTTTGATTATAGCGTTGGATTGTGGGATTAAGGCCATTGAAAAAATTGCGTACGCTAAAAAGAAAGGAATTGATTTTATAATCTGTGATCACCACAGACCGGGAACTCATATTCCGGATGCTATAGCAGTATTAGATCCTAAAAGAGATGATTGCACGTATCCCTACAAAGAATTGTGTGGTTGTGGTGTGGGCTTTAAATTGATTCAGGCAATACATGGAGTAAGGGGTGGAGCGTTAAAAGCTATCCTACCGTATCTGGATCTGGTAGCTACAGCAATTGGGGCGGATATTGTGCCTATTACCGGAGAGAATAGAATCTTGGCATATTATGGGTTGCAAGTGCTCAATTCAGCTCCGCGTATCGGATTTCAAGCCATGTTATCACAAGTTAAAAAGAAAAGTTTGACTATTACAGATGTTGTTTTCTTATTAGCTCCAAGAATCAATGCTGCCGGTAGAATGAAGCACGGTTTGCATGCTGTTACGTTGTTGACGGAGACCGATTACGAATTGGCCATCGCATATGCCAAAGAAATTGAAACCTACAATGTTGATCGCAAGGCGGCCGATCAGTCCATTACAATCGAAGCATTACAACAGATTAAAGAAAAGAAAGAAGAGAATAAGTATACAACCGTGGTATATGATGCCGGTTGGCACAAAGGAGTTATCGGCATTGTTGCCTCTAGATTAATTGAAACTTTTTATCGCCCTACTTTAGTCTTCACGAAAAGTGGTGATAAATTAGCCGCGTCGGCGCGTTCTGTCAAAGGCTTTGATGTCTACAATGCGCTAGAGGCTTGTACAGAATATATTGATCAGTTTGGAGGACACAAATATGCAGCTGGACTTACCTTGTATGAAGAGCATTATGATGCTTTCAAGAACAAATTTGAATCTGTGGTAGAAGAAAGCATGGATACAGCTTTAATGACACCCGAGATTTTGATTGATGCGAAGCTTGAACTCACGCAAATTTCACCCAAGTTTTATAGAATATTAAAACAATTTGCTCCTTTCGGACCCGGTAACATGGCTCCCGTTTTTTTGACAGAAGGTGTTCAGGAAACGGGATGGGGTAAATGCGTGGGAGCAGAGGGAGCACATTTAAAATCAACGCTGAAAAAAGATGATGTTCAAATTGGGGCTATCGGTTTTAATCTTGGGAGTAAATGTGATTTAATTCTTGAAAAGAAATTATTCGATGCAGTTTATGCTATCGGCGAGAACGAATGGAATAATGAAATTAACCTCCAATTACTTCTTAAAGATATAAATTAACTTATTTTTATTTAGATTGAATATAAATAATAGTATTTTTGATGGAAATCTAAAGGTATGAATACGGTTGACAAAATTTATAGTAATGAAGTTGGGATGTCATTTTATTGGACGCAAGAACGAAAAGCACCATTACCAAAAATCCAACTAGTTTTCAGGAATACTGGATTTTTACTATCGTTAAACGAATTAAAAGACTTTTCATCTTTTTGTGCAAGTAGCTTAAGCACGCAAAATTGCAATGCTTGCAAAGAGCATTCGTCTTGTAAAACTTTTTTACTAAGAACACCTTCAGATAAAATAGACTTGGCTGTAAGTAGTGATGAACTCATACAAATTCAGGAACTGATCAACGGTACTATTTTTAGAATAGAAATGAAGCAATGGATTACTTCGCTTTGTTTGAACTAAGAAAATCCCGAATGATATAGCTGATTTTTTTTGCTTTGGTTTCTTGTAAAAAATGTTTCTCATCAATAACGTGAATATTTTCCTTTTTTACATCAAAACTATTTGCAACACTTAGCTGTTGTGGCGGCCATTGTAACATGGTGTCATGGATACCCCAAATAACTGTTGTTGGAATTTTAATGCTATCAAAAGTCGCCCTATAATCAGGGAGCTGATTGCAAGTCTCACTATAATAGTAATAAAGAGCATCGGTTTTCCCTTCGACTAAAGGCGTTTTATAACCTTCTACATCCAAATGATTAAGTTTATTTTGTTGAAGACCCTCGTCAAACAACTTTTTAAATAAGTTGTTGGTTGCAATACCTTTTCTGTATGACCACATTTTGGTTTTTGAGGCAATTCCCGGTTGTAATTGTATGGTTGGATAGAATCCATCATCAAATAGCACCGTGTTCAACAAAACTAAATTCTCTATACGATTTGGCTGACTTTTAAATAGTTCCCAAGTCCAAACGCCACCGGCATCATGCACTACCTGTGTCCATTTATCCACACCCAATCCGTCCATAAGTTCCAGCAATCGTCTGGCATGATTTTGTTCACTATATAATTCAAAACCTTCTGGTGAATCACTGGATCCAAAACCTAGCATATCCGGAACTATAACGCGGTACCCACCGGCAACTAAGGGGTCAATCATTTTACGATAGAGCCAACCTGAAGTAGGGACACCATGGAGGAGTACAATGACAGGTCCATTACCTTTATCTATATATTTCATGATACCATCTTCTGAAGGAAATGTTCTCTGATCTTCTCTAAAGCTTTCGTAGGTAATTTGGTTTTTACGAACTTTCGTGGTCTCATAAGGCTTACAACCAAAGAGAAATAGGAAACAAATGAAAAGGGTGAAAATCCGATAGCTCATAAATGAATGTTTGTCAGAATGAAAAGTACGTAAATTTGCTAAATTCAGCGGCACCTTTTTAATTTTTAAAGTATGTTTTCTATAACGATGGTGTTACCGTTAAATTGAATAGTGTCATTATTTTTTTTACCTAATAGCAATTTACCGATTGGAGAATTTGCTGCTATGGCAAAGCAAGATATATCCATTTTATCGATTTTACCAACAGAAATACTGAGAAAATAAAGACCTTTATCTGTATAAACTAAGCTTCCCAATTTTACCAACGACGCAGGTGTCAAACTAATCTTTGATAAAATTAAGTCAAGTTTTTGGACTTCGGCTAACTGAACGCCAAGTTTTTCGCGCTCTATATGAAGCATTGCTCTACCAGTTTCATGTTTGTCTCCAGCAGAACTTTTCGTTTCTGACTCAAGAGCCTTCTGTATATCAGTGATTTGATACGTCAAACGCTTGCGTCTTGAACTAACATAATTTTGGCAATGCAATAGAAGTTCCTCTTTGATGTTTGCAGCTTCCATTTTTTACTAGATGGGTTAAATATTAAAGTAAATCCGCTAATTCTTTCCCAATACCACTGCCTATGGCTATCCCCATTCCTCCAAGACGAACTCCGCAAAACAAATTGTCAGATACCTGTTTTACGATGGGTTTTTTTTGTTTCCCAACTCCCATAATTCCGCTCCATCGGTGCTCTATTTCAATTTTGCGTGCCGGTAACACCATATCTTCAAGCAACTTTTCAAGGGCATTCTGAATTATCGGAGTCTGCCCCGGTAGATGGGTATTTTCGGTAATAAAATCCAAATTACGTCCGCCACCGAGCAATATTCTATTATCGATATTGCGAAAATAATAAAACCCTTTATCGATATGAAAGGTGCCTTTAATTTGTAAGTCCTTAATAGGTTTGGTTATTAGTATTTGTGCTCGCGCAGGTTGTACTTCATCGATTCCGAGTTGTTTGGCAAAACCATTGGTAGCTATACACACTTTATTAGATGTAAAAGCAAATTTTTCAGTTTCAATCGCTACAGCGTTATTTGTTTCAGACAACTTGAGAACAGCGCAACTATTTAATATCTTTATGTCGCTCTTATATACCTTGGTAAGTAGCGAACTCATCATCGCGCCGGTATCAATCTGCCCTTCAAGATTGTTATATATCAGCGTCTCTTGAATGTTTCTAAATCCAAAGGTTGATTTTTTTTCTGAAAACACTTTCTGATTAAAGACCGGATAAAGCATTTCGTTAATTCTAGGAAGGTTTGCTAAACAATTGGCGTAGCTATCTGAGGCATCTTTACTAAAGATTTCATAGCCCCCATATTCTTTGTATCCAATAGTTGTATCCCCTAATGTGGTGCGCAAATGTTGAAGTCCGTCAACTCGTTTTTGAACGAGTTGAATTATTTCTTCTTCTGTGTGTGTAGCAAGATCGTCTATGATCTCTGAAGTGCTTCCAAAACACGCAAATCCTGCATTTTTTGTACTGGCACCTTCGGGTAAGACACCTTTTTCCAGTACAATAATCTTTGATTTTGGGAAACGCTCCCTTAACCGAAGCGCACAATTAAGCCCGACGATACCACTACCAATAACAGTGATATCGACATTAGAGATCCAGCTTTTATATTCCCAATAACTTAAATTCATAAAAAAAGCCTCAATATTGAGGCTTAGTATTTTTAACTTACAGGCTCCTTCATTTCAAAGTCTTCCATAAATTTTGTGGTATAATTTCCTGCTACATAATCAGGGTGATCCATTAATTGTCTGTGAAAAGGTACTGTGGTTTTGATACCTTCAATAATAAATTCATCCAACGCTCTTTTCATCTTATTAATCGCCTCTTCTCTTGTTTGAGCTGTGGTGATCAATTTTGCAATCATTGAGTCGTAGTTTGGTGGTATAGTATAACCACTATACACATGGGTGTCTACACGAACTCCATGTCCACCAGGGATATGTAAGTTTGTGATTTTTCCAGGTGAAGGTCTAAAATCTTTGTAAGGATCCTCGGCATTTATTCTACATTCTATTGAATGCAATTGTGGGAAATAATTCTTTCCGGAAATAGGAATTCCTGCGGCAACCAAAATCTGTTCACGAATCAAATCGTAATCTACAACTTGCTCCGTTATTGGATGCTCTACCTGAATACGAGTATTCATTTCCATAAAGTAGAAGTTACGATGTTTATCCACAAGGAATTCTACAGTACCGGCACCTTCATACTTAATATATTCTGCAGCTTTTACTGCAGCTTCTCCCATTTTTTCCCGAAGCTCGTTCGTCATAAATGGAGATGGTGTCTCTTCAGTTAATTTTTGATGTCTACGTTGTACAGAACAATCTCTTTCAGAAAGGTGACATGCGGTCCCATTGCTATCGCCAACAATTTGAATTTCGATATGGCGAGGCTCTTCGATGAGTTTTTCCATATACATACCGTCATTACCAAAAGAGGCCGCTGCTTCTTGTCGGGCACTGTCCCAACCTTTGCGTAACTCCTCTTTCTTCCAAACAGCACGCATACCTTTACCACCACCACCAGCGGTAGCTTTTAACATAACAGGATAGCCCATTTCATCGGCTAACGCTTCAGTTTCTTCAAAAGTATCCAGAATACCTTCACTACCTGGAATCGTAGGCACTCCCGCTGCTTTCATCGTCGCTTTGGCAGTTGCCTTATCTCCCATTTTTTCGATCATCTCGGCGCTGGCACCAATAAATTTGATCTCATGCTCCTCACAAATTTTTGAAAATTTGGCGTTTTCAGAAAGAAAACCGTATCCTGGGTGAATAGCATCAGCATTCGTGATCTCTGCTGCAGCTATTATATTGGCCATTTTGAGATAAGATTCGCTACTGGGGGCTGGGCCAATACATACGGCTTCATCAGCAAAACGTACATGTAAGCTTTCGGCATCAGCAGTCGAATAAACGGCTACAGTCTTTATACCCATCTCTTTACAGGTTCGAATCACCCTCATGGCAATTTCTCCTCTGTTTGCGATTAGAATTTTTTTAAACATAACTAATTAAATTTAAAATCTTGGATGCTGTGATTATTTGGTACTTCGAAGTACCTGTTGACAGAATCAACAGAAAAAGCACAGCCACCTAAGAGTTGGGTTATGATGGATCTACTAAGAACAGTGGCTGGTCAAACTCTACCGGTGATGAGTCATCAACAAGTAGTTTAACAATAGTACCAGAAACTTCACTTTCGATTTCATTAAACAATTTCATTGCTTCAATGATACAAAGTACATCACCTTCTTTAATGGTATCGCCAACTTCAACAAATGTAGGTTTATCCGGAGAAGGTTTGCGATAGAACGTTCCAATAATTGGAGATTTGATAGTAATATATTTGGAATTATCCTCTTCAGCCTGACTAGCTTCTGTCGGAGCTGCAGGAGTTGAGATCGGAGCAGCTGGTGCTGGTGCCTGTCCCACCTGATGTCCTTGCATTTGTGTGTTCATTGGGATTTGTTGTAGGATAGTAGTCTCTTTACTATCTTCAGATCCTGTTCTAATGGTGATTTTGACATCATCCATTTCTAATTTTACTTCGCTAGCTCCCGACTTGGCTACGAATTTAATTAAATTCTGAATTTCTTTTAAATCCATAATATAGTGTATTGTGTTTTGTTTTGTTGTTGTTTAGGAATTATAGGCCCATTTTAAATAAATAGAACCCCAGGTAAAGCCACCACCAAATGAGGCAAATACAATATTGTCTCCTTTTTTCAGTTGCTTTTCAAAATCACTTAATAATAAAGGTAAGGTAGCAGATGTCGTGTTACCATACTTTTGAATATTCATCAAAACTTTCTTATCGTCCAAGTTCATACGATTGGCAGTAGCATCAATGATACGTTTGTTTGCCTGATGCGCCACTAACCAATCTACATCTTCTCCGGATAAATTATTGCGCTCCATAATTTTACTGCTTGCATCCGCCATGTTTGAAACAGCGTATTTGAAAACAGATTTTCCATCTTGCTGTACAAAATGCTGTTTATGAGCGACTGTTTCTTCTGACGGTGGTAAAAGAGAACCACCGGCTTCAATTTTCAAAAATTGCCTGCCTACGCCATCAGTTCGTAAATATTCATCTTGAAATCCAAGGCCTTCTTCATTAGGCTCAAAAAGCACAGCGCCTCCACCATCACCAAAAATAATGCAAGTTGCCCGATCGGTATAGTCTATTATAGAAGACATCTTATCCGCTCCAATAAGTAGTATTTTTTTGTATCTACCTGATTCAATATAACTGGAAGCAGTAGACATACCATATAAAAAACTGGAACAAGCTGCTTGTAAATCATATGAAAATGCATTCACAGCTCCTATTTGTGAAGCAGCAAATGCAGCGGTTGATGCCACGGGAAGATCTGGTGTAGCTGTCGCAAAGATAACCATATCAATCTCTGAAGGATCCAGGTTTCGTTTTGCTAATAAATCCTCTGCTGCTTTAATTCCAAGATATGAAGTACCTTTATCTTTATCCTTTAGGATTCTTCTTTCCTTAATTCCTGTACGACTGGTAATCCACTCGTCATTTGTGTCCACCATTGTCTCTAGGATAGCATTGGTTAAGACGTAATCTGGTACATAAGCACCTACTGCTGTAATAGCGGCTGAGATTTTACTCATATCTTTATTTTAGTTTCCGTGCTTAGAGAAATATAACTTCTCAAAAAGCCGTTGAAATTACTAAATTATATGCAAATATGGCGCAAAATAGTGGGATTTTGACACATATTCAACTAAAAACAAAAAAACTCTCACTTATGTGAGAGTTATAGTTTGAATTTTAACAGTTTGCTTACGCAGCTGTTTCTTCTTCTGTGTTATCAATTACGATTTGACCACGATAGTAAAGTTTTCCTTCGTGCCAATGCGCTCTGTGATATAAATGTGCTTCACCAGTAGTTGGATCAATAGCAATTTGTGGTACAGAAGCTTTATAATGTGTTCTTCTTTTATCTCTTCTCGTTTTTGAGGTCTTTCTTTTAGGATGTGCCATTGCTAAGTATTATTTATCGTTTAATAAGTTTTTTAATTTATTCCAACGAGGGTCTATTTCCTCATCGTTTTCTTTTATTGTCTTGTCTTTAGGACTAAGTTCATCTAACTTTTCAAGTACTTCAGAATTTAACGTTCCGTCTTCAACACCGGGGTGCACTCTTTTATAAGGTACCGCCAGAGCAATAAGTTCATAAATGTATTGTTGTACATTGACTTCATAAGCTCCAAAGGGAATGATCAAAAGCTCTTCGTTTTCATCATTAAACACTTCGCCAAACTTTACGACTACCATTAATTCATTATTAATGGGTAGATCAAAAGGTTCGTTAGTTACATCACAATTTACATTTACACTACCTGTTGCTGTAAATTTGAGCTCTAATAAAGTGCTTTTCTTGTTGAATTCAAGCAGAACGTCTACCGTCGCTGCATTAAATTCATCATACTCAAAATGTTCAAAGAACGTATTGTCAATTTGATATTCAAACTGGTGTATTCCTTGCTTCAGTCCAACAAAAGGGATGTTATACGCTTTTAGTTGTTTCATTTCATCATCAGTTTCAGGCCTTTGCCAAATGGGTAAAGGCGGGTGCAAAGATAACAAAAAAATATTACCAGCATACTTTTGTAAATAAAATTATATCAGAATGTTACTCGGTTGTAGTTTAGATAGATTTTACATGGTTTGCACCTTGTTTTTGACGCACTAGTAATAAGGGTGCAAAATGACTAAAATAAGTTAATATGATTTTATCTTTTACGCTGCACCGGCTTTCGCGCTTGTTTTTTTAAAGGGTTTTCAGTGAGGGTTTCATACTCACTACGTTTTTTGAAGATGGTAAGTGCAGCAAATACAGCTTCCTTAAAGGAGCCGGCATCGGCAGTACCTTTTCCGGCAATTTCAAAGGCGGTGCCATGATCAGGTGAGGTACGTACTTTATGCAATCCTGCGGTATAATTTACTCCTTTGCCAAATGATAGTGTTTTAAAAGGGATTAAACCCTGATCGTGATAAGATGCTACGATAGCGTCAAAGGTAGTATAGGCATTAGATCCAAAGAAACTATCAGCGGCATAAGGTCCGTAAACCAGTTTGTTTTCTTCTCTTATTTTTTCAAGGGTTGGCTTTAATACCTCATCATCTTCTTTCCCAATCACACCATTGTCACCACTATGCGGATTGATTCCCAATACGGCAATTTTAGGTTTTGAAATACCGAAATCCTGCTGTAATGTGTTATAGATAGTATTGATTTTATTCTGTATCAACTCCGGTGTAATAGCTTGCGCAATATCTTTGAGCGCCACATGGTCTGTGAGCAGCCCTACTTTAAGGTCATCCGTAATCATAAACATCAGACTGTCTCCGTCCAATTCTTGGTTTAAGTAATCAGTATGTCCGGGGAACTTAAAGTCTTCGGCTTGAATGCTCGCTTTGTTAATCGGCGCGGTGACCAATACGTCAATCTCATTGGTTTTTAGAGCTTGGGTCGCGGCTTTTAAGGATTTGATGGCATACGCACCAATAGCAGGATCTTCTTTTCCAAAATTAATTGAAACAGGCTCTTTCCAGACATTCAATACATTGACTTTTCCGTCGAGAATTTGAGAGGTAGTATCAATTCCATGAAGGTTAATACTGCTTTTAAGTTGTTTTTTGAGAAAGGACAGCACTTTTACAGAAGCAAAAATAACAGGAGTGCAAAAATCAAGCATTCGGGGATCTTCAAAGGTTTTCATAATAACCTCACTACCAATTCCATTGAGATCTCCAATCGATATGCCAACTCTTATTCTTTCTTCTTTCTTCATTTTAAGCGTGTTTATGATTATTTTTGCGTCTTATAATACGCATCTATTAATCGGTTCGCAAATTTAACTAAATATTTCGCAATTATGTTCACAGGGATTATCGAAGAATTAGGGAAAGTACATCAATTGGTGTCTGAAAAAGAAAATCTTCATATCACAATCAAAGCTGCGCTTGCCAGTGAACTAAAAATAGATCAAAGTGTGTCGCATAATGGAATATGCCTTACCGTGGTCGCAATTCATAATGATACCTATACAGTTACAGCAATCAAAGAAACTTTATTGAAAACGAATTTGTCTTCCCTTAAAGTTGGTGATCTGGTAAATCTTGAACGCGGAATGAAGCTCGGTGCCAGATTGGATGGCCATCTTGTACAAGGCCATGTGGATCAAACTGGTATTTGCAAAAGCGTTAAAGAAGCGGAAGGTAGTTGGTACTATACATTTACGTACAATCCGGAGCAGCGCAATGTTACCATAGAAAAAGGCTCTATCACAGTGAATGGTGTTAGTCTTACGGTGGTGAATTCAAAAGATGGAGAATTTAGCGTGGCTATTATTCCGTTTACCTACGAACATACGACGTTTAGCGCTTTAGAAACAGGCTCTATAGTGAATCTTGAATTTGATGTTATCGGTAAATATGTAGCACGTCTTCACAAAATGAAATAACATACAAGTAAAAACAAATATCCTCACGTTTTTACCTTTCTTCTATTTACGGTTAAACCGTAATAAATACCTAAATTGTTGATTTTAACATGGTTTAACTGTTAAAATTTTAGGGTATTCTGGTTAGTCAAGCGTTATACTTATACTTTTAAGCTGTAAATGTTTCCCCAAAGACATTTTCATCTAATTACCTTTAATCATAAATGCAACCCCACTTGCATGACTAAACGAAGATAATATGAACGACCAAACCTACATCTATGAGAGGAATTTTTACTATTCAAACGCTCGCGAAAAATACGCTATGGATTGCTGTATATTTTCTATTTAATTCAATTCATGTTTTAACTGCGCAAACACAAGTTTTTGCAGATTTTGTTATTAGTGAGTCCAATGTGGATGTAGCTGCAAATGCCATTGATGGAGACCTCTCTACAAAAGCAGAGATTCGTGCGTATTCAGGACGACCACTACCTTTACCGGCACAACCGGCGTATACGGGTGAGTTGGAGATGCAGTTTTCATCCTTATTGCCTGCAAATACAACTTCTTATGTTAAGATAGATACAGATGATAATCTATTTCCCGCGTTAATTGGCGGAAATTTAGGTGGCGTGTTGGCGCAAGCCTTGGGGTTAGTTCTTATAGGTGAACAAGAGTTCACCGTCGAAGCTCTAAACAATACCACCGTGGTATTGAGTGGAGATTCTGCCGTAGAAAACGATTTTGCGCAGTCCAATCTGAAGATAGTAGTAGATGCTGCCGGTGATTATTATATCGCAATTACACCTACGCTTCCATATAATCGTATTAAACTGACCAATCGACTCGGGACCTTAATTGGCTTAAATACAACAAAACGTCTCGGTGTGTACGGAGCTTATTATGTGAGTGACCCCAATAATTGCGGTAACGCAAGTTTTACATCCTATGATGGTAGTGGTCTCAATCTTGATGCTTTAACGATCGGGGGAGCCGGCGTTACAAATCCGGAAAATGTTTTGGATGGTAATGATACTACCTATTCTCAGTTGAGCCTTGGTTTGGTGGGCTTTGGAGCTTCAATAGAACAAATTGTTTACTTTGAAGGGACCTCTGTTGCCACTGATAATTTTAGTATTCGTTTGCGATTAGACCCTTCGTTAATAACGGTTGGCGTGGCAAACTCTATAACTATTAAAGGATATAACGGGGATACGCTTGTACAATCTACAGTGCTTTCCGGACTTTTAAACCTAGATTTATTAACGTTATTGCAGAGCAATCAAATAGCAACAATTCCTTTTACTCCGGGTGCTCCGGTAGATCGTATAGCAGTGGAGTTTTCTTCACTTGTGAGCGCTTCTGTTACACAACGATTAGATTTATTTGATATTATAAAAACTCCGGCACTCCCGGTAATAGCTGCTGCCTCACAAAATGTAACTATTTGTGAAGGAGCATCAGCCAGTTTGGTGGCGACAGCAAACCCAGCATCGCTGCAGTTAAAGTGGTACGACGCTATAGTAGGAGGTACTTTATTAGCTACGCTAAACTCCGGAGAATCTTTTGATACCCCTATTTTGAATGCAAATACTACTTTTTATGTAGCGACGAGCAAATCAGGATGTACAGAAGAGTCTGCGCGTCAAGCGGTGCTTGTAACAGTGCAAGCTAACACACTGGCCCCAACCTTAGTTTTGGATGCCAATATCACCAGCGATGATATCATTAATGCCAGCGAAGCTTCAGGAAATGTAATTATTGAAGGTACTGCGGGTGGAGATGCAAAAGTTAATGATGAGGTTAAATTAATAGTAAACTCAACAGAATACACAGGCTTAGTTGGAAGTGATTTTAGATTTTCTATTTCCGTTAGCGGAAGTGATCTGGTAGCAGATACCGATAAGGTGATAGATGCTTCTCTGGAAACAAGCGATGGAATCTGTTCCAGAATTGTCACTGATACGGAAGCATATCAGGTAGATATTGTCAATCCTACGGTTCCTACAGTAAACTCATTAACAACAAACGATACCACACCGATCCTCACCGGAACGGCTGATAGTGCTGATATCTTGACGGTAACAGTAAACGGCGTAACCTATACTGAAGGCGACGGAAATTTAACCGATAATACGGATAACACGTGGACACTTCAGATTCCGACAGGCAATGAAATTACTGAAGGTACCTATGATGTAGTAGCCACGGCTACAGATGCAGCGGGGAATGTTTCAAATGATACTACTACAAATGAACTAACCATCGATACAACGAACCCAACGGTTCCAACGGTTGATGTTTTAGCGACAAACGATACCACACCAATCCTTACCGGAACAGCTGATAGTGCGGATGTACTTACTGTGACAGTAAACGGGGTAACCTATACTGAAGGTGATGGAAATTTAACCGATAATACCGATGGTACCTGGACACTTCAGATTCCGGCAGGCAATGAAATCACTGAAGGTACGTATGATGTAGTTGCTACAGCTACCGATGCTGCGGGGAATGTTTCGAATGATACTACGACAAATGAGCTTGTAATCGACACAACGAATCCTGCGGTTCCTACAGTAAACTCACTAACAACAAACGATACAACACCGACCCTCACCGGAACAGCTGATAGTGCTGATACCTTAACTGTAACAGTAAACGGTGTTACTTATACTGAAGGTGATGGCAATTTAACTGACAATACCGATGGTACCTGGAGCTTACAGATTCCGACGGGCAATGAAATTACTGAAGGTACGTATGAGGTGGTAGCCACGGCTACAGATGCAGCTGGGAATGTTTCGAATGATACTACGACAAATGAGCTTGTAATCGACACAACGAATCCTGCGGTTCCTACAGTAAACTCACTAACAACAAACGATACAACACCGACCCTCACCGGAACAGCTGATAGTGCTGATACCTTAACTGTAACAGTAAACGGTGTTACTTATACTGAAGGTGATGGCAATTTAACTGACAATACCGATGGTACCTGGAGCTTACAGATTCCGACGGGCAATGAAATTACTGAAGGTACGTATGAGGTGGTAGCTACAGCTACAGATGCAGCTGGCAATGTTTCGAATGATACTACGACAAATGAGCTGACCATCGATACCACGAATCCTGTGGTTCCAACGGTTGATGTTTTAGCGACAAACGATACCACACCAATCCTTACCGGAACGGCTGATAGTGCAGACGTGCTTACCGTGACAGTAAACGGGGTAACCTATACTGAAGGTGATGGAAATTTAGTGGATAATACTGATGGTACCTGGACACTTCAGGTTCCGGCAGGCAATGAAATCACGGAAGGTACCTATGATATAGTAGCTACAGCTACAGATGCAGCTGGGAATGTTTCGAATGATACTACGACAAATGAGCTAACCATCGATACAACGAACCCAACGGTTCCAACGGTTGATGTTTTAGCGACAAACGATACCACACCAATCCTTACCGGAACGGCTGATAGTGCAGACGTGCTTACCGTGACAGTAAACGGGGTAACCTATACTGAAGGTGATGGAAATTTAGTGGACAATACCGATGGTACCTGGACACTTCAGATTCCGGCAGGTAGTGAAATCAGTGAAGGTACGTATGATGTGGTAGCCACGGCTACGGATGCAGCTGGGAATGTTTCAAATGATGCTACGACAAATGAGCTAACCATCGACACCACGAACCCAACGGTTCCCACGGTTGATGCTTTAGCTACCAATGATACCACACCAATCCTTACCGGAACAGCTGATAGTTCCGACAACTTAACTGTAACAGTTAACGGCATAACCTATACTGAAGGTGATGGAAATTTAGTGGACAATACCGATGGTACCTGGACACTTCAGATTCCGGCAGGTAGTGAAATCAGTGAAGGTACGTATGATGTGGTAGCCACGGCTACGGATGCAGCTGGGAATGTTTCGAATGATACAACGACAAATGAGCTTGTAATCGATACCACGAACCCTGCGGTTCCCACGGTTGATGCTGTAGCTACAAACGATACAACACCGATCCTTACCGGAACGGCTGATAGTGCTGATACCTTAACTGTAACAGTAAACGGGGTAACCTATACTGAAGGTGATGGAAATTTAGTGGACAATACCGATGGTACCTGGACACTTCAGATTCCGACAGGCAATGAAATCACTGAAGGTACGTATGATGTAGTAGCCTCGTCTACGGATGCCGCTGGGAATGTTTCGAATGATACTACGACAAATGAGTTGACCATCGACACCACGAACCCTGCGGTTCCCACGGTTGATGCTTTAGCGACGAATGATACCACACCAATCCTTACCGGAACAGCTGATAGTGCTGATACCTTAACTGTAACAGTTAATGGGGTAACCTATACTGAAGGTGACGGAAATTTAGTGGATAATACCGATGGTACATGGACACTTCAGATTCCTACAAGTAATGAAATCACTGAAGGTACGTATGATGTGGTAGCTACGGCTACAGATGCAGCGGGGAATGTTTCGAATGATGCTACGACAAATGAGCTTGTAATTGACACCACGAACCCAACGGTTCCAACTGTTGCTGCTTTAGCTACCAATGATACCACACCGATACTTACCGGAACGGCTGATAGTGCAGACGTGCTTACCGTGACAGTAAACGGGGTAACCTATACTGAAGGTGATGGAAATTTAGTGGATAACACAGATAACACGTGGACACTTCAGATTCCGGCAGGTAGTGAAATCACTGAAGGTAACTATGATGTGGTAGCCACGGCTACGGATGCAGCGGGGAATGTTTCGAATGATACTACTACAAATGAACTGACCATTGACACCACAAACCCAACGGTTCCAACTGTTGCTGCTTTAGCTACGAATGATACAACACCAATCCTTACCGGAACAGCTGATAGTGCAGACGTGCTTACCGTGACAGTAAACGGGGTAACCTATACTGAAGGAGACGGAAATTTAACAGATAATACTGATGGTACCTGGAGCTTACAGATTCCGACAGGCAATGAAATCACTGAAGGTACTTATGATGTAGTAGCTACGGCTACGGATGCAGTTGGGAATGTTTCAAATGATGCTACGACAAATGAACTGACCATCGACACCACTAACCCAACGGTTCCAACTGTTGATGCTTTAGCGACAAACGATACCACACCAATCCTCACCGGAACGGCAGATAGTGCTGATACCTTAACTGTAACAGTTAATGGGGTAACCTATACTGAAGGTGACGGAAATTTAGTGGATAATACAGATAACACGTGGACACTTCAGGTTCCGGCAGGCAATGAAATCACTGAAGGTACTTATGATGTAGTAGCTACGGCTACAGATGCAGCGGGGAATGTTTCGAATGATGCTACAACAAATGAACTGAACATTGACACAACGAACCCTGCGGTTCCTACAGTAAATGCTTTAGCGACAAACAATACAACACCAATCCTTACCGGAATAGCGGATAGTGAGGATACCTTAACCGTAACATTAAACGGTGTCACTTATACTGAAGGTGATGGAAATTTAGTGGATAATACAGATGGTACCTGGACACTTCAGATTCCGACAGGTAACGAAATCAATGAAGGTACGTATGATGTGGTAGCTACGGCTACGGATGCAGCTGGGAATGTTTCAAATGATACTACGACTGACGAAATTACTATTACTTCTGGTACTGTTGAAGCACCTATTGTAGTGATTGTAGAGGATGTTAATAATGATGGATTTATCAATCAAACTGAACTGAATGGTGCTATTGATGTAACCATCACGTTACCTGCAGGAGCGGTAGTTGGAGAAACTGTTACTATCAATGGAACACCGCAGACTATTACAGCTTCTCAGGAGGCTGAAGGTGAAATACGAGTGACCTATAGTAGCCCCGGTGAAGGGAATACCTTAACTGTAATTGCTACTTACACAAATGCTACTGCCGTAACCAGTGCGGAAGGACAAGATGAAGCAATTGTTGATACAACTATGCCGATAACGCCGACAGTTGATGAACAAGAAACATCGGATACCACACCGTTGATAACCGGTACTGCTGATTCTGATGATGATCTGATGGTAGAAGTTGATGGAGAAATGTATCATGAGGGCGATGGAGATCTAGTTGACCATACAGATGACACTTGGTCATTACAGATTCCAGATAACAATGAATTAGATGAAGGAGTGTATGATATCGTTGTTGAAGCGATTGATACTGCCGGCAATGTTGCTACAGATCAAACTACTAATGAAATTACGTTAATATCAAAAGCTGCATCTCTTGTTACTGATTTGGGTATCACAAAAGAGGTTGATAATATGAATCCTTCTATTGGTGAAACAGTTGTATTTACCATTACCGTTCAAAACCTTGGACAGACCACGATTAATAGTATTGAAGTTAGTGAAGTAATTCAGAGTGGATTTACTTTCTCTAATGCTAAGGCTACTGATGGGGACTATGATTTAAGCAGTTCACTGTGGATGATCCCTACGCTGGAGCCAAGTGTAAATGCGGTATTGACAATTACTGTAGAGGTTAATGAATCTGGTGAGTATTCTAATACTGCAATTGTTCAATCTTCTATTCCTGCAGATGAAGATACTACCAATAATAGTTCAGAAATTGAACTGGAAATTAGCTGTCTTAGGGTATTCAATGAATTTACTCCGAATAATGACGGATCTAATGATTTCTTGAGAATTGATTGTATTGAAAAATATACAGAATCGACATTTGAAGTGTATAACCGATATGGAAATTTGGTATATCAATCACAAGCATATAAAAATGATTGGGACGGTATGTCTAATGTGAGTGGAGTTGTTCAAAAAGGAAAAACTTTACCTACCGGTACTTATTTTTATGTTCTGAAAGTGGATCCTACAGCTAAAGAAAAAACCGGATGGATTTACATCGGAAGATAATTTTGTAAAACGTAATTCCTTAATCGCTCAAAACCAATTTTTATTTATGCATTCGATAAAATGTTATCAACTGATACTTCTACTTTGTGTTGCTTTGTATGGCATGGTTTCTCATGCACAACAGTTACCACAATACACACAGTATATGTATAATACTATGAGTATTAATCCAGCGTACGCCGGGTCAAATGATCGTATCGAAGCTTCCTTATTACATCGCTCGCAATGGGTAGGTATTGATGGAGCACCTCAAACGCAGGTATTGACCCTTAACGGAAAGTTTTTTGATAAGATCGGACTTGGTTTTAATATTTTTAATGATAAAATAGGACCTTCAAGTCAAATTGATATAAATTTTGCTTTTTCGTACCACTTAAAGCTTAATGCTACGGTAAAACTAGGATTAGGTGTTAATGCCGGGATGGATGTATTGTCTATTGACTGGTCCAAGGGTGAAATTTACGAAAATGAAGATTCTATCTTTAATGAGAATATAAGTAAGCTTCGTCCGATTATAGGAGCGGGAAGTTACATCTTTGGTGAACAATGGTATGCCGGAATTTCAGCTTCCAACTTTATTAAATCTCAACGATATGACGATAATGAAGAGATATTGGTAGAGCGATCGGTACATTATTATTTACTGGGAGGATATGTATTTCAAATTACTCCACAATTAAAAATGAAGCCTGCAACCATGGTTAAACTAACTGAAGGTGCTCCGTTTACGTTTGATATTTCTACAAACTTTTTAATTCAGGAAAAGTTAACCTTGGGTGCATCTTATAGATTTGACGATGCGGTAAGTGGGCTGGCTGGATTCCAAGTCAGTAATACATTTTATGTAGGATATGGCTATGATTATTCGATAAGTAACTTAAGTAAATATAACAGCGGATCTCACGAAATCATTTTACGCTATACACTACATGATCGAAAGCGTAAAGCACGATCTCCAAGATTCTTTTAACCTTAAAACGATCATTTCTAATGAAAAAAATAGTACTACTTGTTGTTATACTGTTTCAAATTACCGCTTTTGCCCAGAGTAATCGCAAACGAGCTGATGGCTATTTTGAAGATTTTAAATTTAAAAAAGCAATTGTATATTATGAGCGGGCAGCCTCTAAAGGTAAAAAAGTTGATCCAGAGGTCATGAAAGGATTGGCGGACAGTTATTTTTATGTGACAGAGTATAAAAAAGCCAAAGAATGGTATGAGAAACTTTATGCTGATGACATTGAAGCTGTCGATGAGCCTGCTTTTATTAGATACATCCAGAGCCTGAAGGCATCCAAAGAGTACGAAACTGCCGACGCATTGATAAAGTCGTACTACAAAGATAATTTGGAGCGTATGCGACTCATAGAATTTCAACAGCAGCGCTTAGATAGTTTGTTAGCGAATGAACCACAGTTTAGAGTCGAGAATCTGCTGGTTAATTCTAACAAATCTGATTTTGCACCGGCGTATTATGAGAACAGCATTGTGTTTGCCTCAAGTCGGGATACGACTAAGTTTATGCAACGTAATTATTCTTGGAACAATCAACCTTTTCTTGACCCATACATAGCGATGATTGATCAAAGTACCGGTCAGTTACGTAATACCAAAAAGTTTCTTGAGAACATGGATTCCTCATTTCATGAAGCGACCATGACTTTTTCTTCTGACTTCAAAACCGTATATTTTACACGTAACTATGCCACTAAGCGCAAATTAAAGGTGAATAAAAACGGGATTTCTAATATTCAAATCCTAAGAGGAACGATAGAAGATGGTAAAATTACCAATGTAGCATCCTTAAATTTCAATAGTAAAGAATATTCTTGTGGGCACCCATCTTTATCCTCTAGTGGAACGCATCTTTATTTTGCCTCTGATATGCCTGGAGGATTTGGCGGTAGTGACATCTATGTGTCCGAAATTAAACAAGACGGCAGCATGGGAACTCCTATCAATTTAGGGTCATATATCAACACGCCGGGAAGAGAAATGTTTCCTTTTGCAATAGGAGAAGATCTTTATTTTTCATCCGATACCCATTATGGATTAGGAGGGCTTGATATTTTTAGAGCTGGACAAAAGTCTATTACTAAATATACGATGCCGGTCAACTTGGGAAGACCTATAAATAGTAATATGGATGACTTTGCCTATATCGAAAATGAAAGTGTAGCCTCGGGCTATTTCTCATCAAACAGAGCCATGGGCAAGGGAGATGATGATATCTATTATTATGAGCTTTTAGCACCTAAGGCGTATCAGTTATATAGCGGACAAATTATGGATAAGGATGCTAACAGTCCGATTCCCTTTGCAACCATAAAAGTATATAATGAGCGCAATGTGCTAGAGAAAGAAATTGTAGCCAACGATAAAGGTGAATATAGTCTCAAATTACCTTTAGAATCAGAGTATACAATAATGTTTACAAAACCTGGCTATACACAGCATACCAGTGTGGTTAAAACAATGAATACACCCAATCTGGAGTCGAAACAAAATCTGGTACTTTTGGTTTCATTTGATCAATTTGTCATCAAAGAAGGAAATGTTGAAAAGATCAAAGTAAACCCTATATTCTTTGAGTCATTTAAATATGGTATTACTCCGCAGGCAGAGGTGGAATTAAAGAAGATTATTTTAGTAATGAACAGTTTCCCAAATATTCGTATTCGTATAGAATCTCATACGGATAGTAGAGGGCCGGACTTAATGAATTATAAGTTATCCAACCAAAGAGCACGTTCTACCTATGACTATTTAATTGCCAATGGTATTGACCCTTCACGTATTGAAAGCGCTATCGGATATGGCGAAACCGAATTGAGGAATTATTGTATAAACGGGGTAAAGTGTACTGAAGATGAACATCTGATCAATAGAAGATCCGATTTTATTATTGTATCAAAGTAATTGGCATTAAGACGATACTAACACTATATTGAAATGAAATTAGTGTTAGTATCGTCATTTTTTTATCTAAAGATACTCGTATATTCCTTAATTAGGGACATCCTCTCCCCCTTTAATAGTTTTAGCTAATTCGGCAAAGATTACCGATGCCGGACGTGGTGTGACATCTTTTTGATCATAAGAAATAGGAATTAGGTTTAATAGTCCGTCAACAACAATTCCTGCGTAAGCGACATTAAGTGCCGGCACTCTTATGAGTCGCATTTCCCGGTCTGCTTGGGATTCCTTTTTAAGCCCCATAAATTCTTTTACAAAAGGAATTTTTCCCATACCGGTTGTTTGATATTGTTCGTTTCGTTTATTAATCATTATAAAGGTTTCAACTTCATTAGTTTGTTTATTTATTAAGGGAATGGTAACAAAATCCATCATTGAAACTAATTCATCAGGGCTTTGTTGTTCATTATATCTTTGCAGTGCATTTAATTGTACACCATAATGATAAATAGGTTCATCAATGATTATCTGTTCTAATGCTTTTGCAGACGATAACCCATAATAGGTGTAATTTTCAGCTGTAATTACACATCTAAAATTTTCTATCGTTGTTTGCGAGAGCTCTGAGAAATCAAAATCTTGTCCGTTCATAGTTTGATACACAAAGCCGGTTATACATATGATTGTAATTAGTAATTTTTTCATGATATCTTTTTTTAACGAGTGGGTATAATTGCGTAATAATCATTCCAGTGAGAAGACCCTGGATTTCCGGCAACGTAGGCGTCGTATGTTATGGTATAGGAGCTGCCAACATTTACTGGTAAGGGATTGTGAACGTGCAAATATTTCTCACCATCACATTCCCCAACAGAATAACCAACAATAGTGACCATGTGTCCACTGCCACCTGCCCAATGCCAGGTGTACGTGAAAGGACGATCTTTACAATCAATCTCTCTTCTTATTTGATCCCAGGTTAAAGCAGCGTTAACAGTATTTTTGGAGGTGAAATTATATTTACTGAACTCTGGCCAACCACCTGTAACGCAGGTTGAAGGTGTTGGTGAATTGCAGCAATTTGCCATTCCAAAGCGATTATTTGCCTGAGTACATTGAGCTACGTTGTTCCCCAAAAAATCCATACACATTTGACCGCTGGCTGCCCAGCACCATTGACCGGTTTCTTGAGGCCAGAGTGTTACAGGAAGCACCCTGGAATCAGCAAAACGTGTGCAACAACTAGTTGTCATACCTAAAATGCAACCTAAGAGGAGTAACATTTTTATTGTTCTTTTTATGTCCATGATGTAAAATTTTAGTAAGTATTCGAATGTTTTAAATTCAAATTTAAACAATTGATATGTAGTGTGTTAAGGATAAAAAACCCTTTTTACACAGTGTTTTCCCTTTTTTTAAAGGCGAACATGGTAGTAGGTTTCTAGACGTGGAAGTTCTTTACAAGGAGCAGTGTGCTATAGATTATTAAAATTACAGACACTCTATTCCTAAAGGAGAAACGAAGAATAAAAAAAGAGCTGTGAAGCATAAACTTCACAACTCTTTATAGAAGTGGTCCCACTTGGGCTCGAACCAAGGACCCTTTGATTATGAGTCAAATGCTCTAACCAGCTGAGCTATGGGACCTAAAACGGAGCGCAAATTTAAGAATTAGATAGATACACGCCAAACATTTTCTGTACTTTGAGTACAATTTTTTTATGGGCACCACTTAAACTTTTAAAATCAATGGTTTAGTGTGCGAATCAAAAGGTTTCTTCGTTCGAATTGATATTATTTTGATATTTCCTGACACAATTCAATCAATACACCGTCCGAGCTTTTGGGATGAATAAAAGCTACAAGCTTGTTGTCTGCACCGCGTTTTGGCTCTTCATTGATTAGCTGAAACCCTTCGTCTTTCAGACGTTTTAACTCTTGTTTGATATCCGAAACATCAAAGGCTATATGATGGATGCCTTCTCCTTTTTTGGTTATAAATTTTCCAATTGGTCCATTCTCATCAGTGCTGGCCAAAAGTTCAATTTTACTCTCGCCTACCTGAAAAAAGGAAGTAGTAACCGCTTCACTTTCCACCACTTCTTTTTTGTAGGGGGCAACTCCCAAAAGTTTTTCATAAAGCTTATTTGCTGTGTCTAAATCTTTGACAGCAATACCCAGGTGTTCAATTTTGTTTATATGATTCATGTGTTTATATTTCACTGAGGTAAAATTACGATTATTATCGTAGACATACATCTTCATCATATTAATATGTATTTTTGCATTATGGAAACAAATAGACAGAAAAAAATAGGAGGAGTTTTACAGCGAGATATCGCAGATGTGATTCAGCAAGCCCTACGTGATGCGGGAGTTCAAGGGATTTTGGTTTCTGTAACCAAAGTTTCTGTGACCACTGATCTTTCAATAGGTAAAGTGTATATGAGTGTTTTTCCACATGCCGAAGGAGATAAAGTATTAAAGGAAGTTAACTCAGTAAAATCACAAATTAAGCATCAAGTGGCTTTACGTACTAAGCATCAGCTACGTCGTATGCCGGAATTATCTTTTTTTATTGACGATTCTTTAGAATATATTGCAAATATCGAGAAAGCAGTTAAAGGGGACGATAACCCATTGCAAAACCCGGATTTGTTAGAGCGCCGTAAGAAAAAATAGAAGTATTTATATGGCCTATACCCAGTTACAAAACTTTTCTTAGAATTTGAAAATATCACTTTACATCGCAAAACGCTATTTATTTTCTCCGGGAAGTAGTAACGCGATTAATATTATAACAGGTATCGCCGCTATGGGCGTAGTGATTGGAGCATTGTCATTATTTCTCGTTCTTTCGGGATTTGCGGGGCTTAAGGATTTCAGTTTACGATATACTTCCTTTTTCGATCCTGATCTCAAAATCTCTCCGTCCAGCGGAAAAACACTTGATTTAACACCAAAGGATCGTGAGCAACTACAGGCTATAGAAGAAATTGCTAGTTATGCTGAGGTAGTGGAAGAACGCGTGTTTTTGGAGTATAAAAATAAACCTAAGACTGCATATATAAAAGGAGTAAGTGAATCCTATGCACAGGTCATAGCTCCCGATAGTATTTTAATTTACGGGGATTGGCTGGGCAAAAATGATTTTCAGATTGTCGCCGGTAATGGGATCAGCAGGGAGTTAGGAATGGGAGTGGAGCGTACCTATACTAATTTTTTGGGAATTTATGTACCAAAACCCGGTAAGGGAATTCCAAGTGATGCTTCAAAGGCTTTTAGAAAACAACGTGTGGTTCCTATAGGAATTTATAGCGTGAATGAGGAGTTGGATGCAAAATATGTGTTTTCAACTATTGGAATGGCACGTAACTTATTAGCGTTGTCAGAAAATCAGGTTTCTGCAATCGAAATCAAATTAAAAAATGAGACAGGAGAGTCCGAAGCAGTAACAAAGCTGGCTGCTATTTTTGAAGATCGTGCTATTATTAAAAACAGAGTTCAACTCAATGAGACTTTGTATCGTATGCTAAATACCGAAAACTTAGTTTCTTATCTGGTGATAACATTAATAGCTGTCATAGCTCTGTTTAATGTTGCAGGGGCAATCATTATGATGATTATTGATAAAAAAGGGAATATCAAGACGCTTTATAATCTAGGAACCTCTTTACCCGAATTAAAGAAAATATTTCTTTACCAGGGGTTATTAATGACGGTATTGGGAACCATACTTGGATTATTTTTAGGACTCATTTTAATCCTTGCGCAACAGCATTATGGATTACTGATGATTACACCAAACCTGGCATACCCAACACGAATTACTCCCTTAAGTTTTATCGTTGTATTTCTTACGATTACCACGATAGGTGGTGTTGCCTCCTATCTTGCCTCAAGTAGAATAAATCAAAAGCTTTTACGATAAGTATATTAGTAAGAAATTAGGAGAAAACAAAGTCATTAAATTTTTCTTCAATTTCTTGAAACACATCAAATACATCTTGCGATGCATCATTGGTAACCATTTTGGTTCTGTATTCTTTAAAATGCGGAATTCCTTTAAAATAATTGGTGTAATGACGTCTGGTTTCAAACACTCCCAATTTTTCGCCTTTCCAATCAATGGCCATTTGCAAA
Organism: Aquimarina sp. 2-A2; assembly: GCF_045505135.1. Classification (NCBI taxonomy): domain Bacteria; kingdom Pseudomonadati; phylum Bacteroidota; class Flavobacteriia; order Flavobacteriales; family Flavobacteriaceae; genus Aquimarina; species Aquimarina sp. 2-A2. The sequence goes on from NZ_JBJKFI010000001.1 coordinate 632,044, forward strand.
TGCCGTCTGGCAGCGTCTACACGTTCTTGAATAGTAGGTGGTGGCAGATGTTCACCGGTTTTGAAATAATGTTTTACTTCTTTAAAAAACCAAGGATATCCGATGCTTGCTCGTCCGATCATAGCACCATCCAAGCCGTACTGATCCCGCATTAACATGGCACGTTCAGGGGTATCGACATCACCGTTTCCAAAAACCGGTATGTGCATTCGTGGGTTATTCTTTACTTCGGCGATGGGAGCCCAGTCTGCCGATCCCTTATACATCTGTGCGCGTGTTCGACCGTGGATAGCAATAGCTTTTGTCCCCACATCCTGAAGTCGTTCTGCTACTTCCACAATTTTGATTGAATCATGATCCCATCCCAATCGGGTCTTTACGGTGATTGGTAAGTTGGTATGTTTCACCATCGCCTCGGTTAGTGAGACCATCAAATCGATGTCTTTTAAGATTCCGGCACCGGCGCCTTTACTCACCACTTTTTTTACAGGACATCCAAAATTGATATCAATAATATCGGGATTTGAAGCTTCAACAATCTCAACTGATTTGAGCATGGATTCTAAATTTGCACCAAAGATTTGGATACCTACCGGACGCTCTTTTTCATAAATATCTAATTTCATGACACTCTTTGCAGCATCACGAATCAAGCCTTCAGAAGAGATAAACTCAGTATACACAACATCAGCTCCCTGTTCCTTACAAAGCGCTCTAAAAGGTGGATCACTTACATCTTCCATGGGTGCTAATAGCAACGGAAATTCACCTACATCAATATCACCTATTTTTGCCAAATCAAATTCTCTTTAGTTTATACCTAGATACACGACTGTCTTTTGTCTTTGTTTCATCAAACAACTTAAACATACAGCCATTATCCCGCAAAAATACAAATATTCAGGAAGACTGCGTATAAAATCTCTTTTCCGAAAAACTTAACAATTCCTCTTAAAATGGTGCAAATTAACAAGTACTTGTGAGCTTTGATTCTTAAAAACACGCAGTTTTGTACCTACATACTTATAAAACAAATCATATGCCAATTAAAAACCTGCTTATTTATACGTTATTCTTTTCATTTTTTTATGGAGCTGCCCAAACAGATTCTCTTCTTGTTGAAAAGAAAGAAAAACAACATTTATATAATTACAATTTCAAATACGAACTTCCGATAACTGCGGTAGCTGCCGGAGTTACTTTGTTCAACTTCACAAAAATTTATAGCAAAGATAGAGTGCCGGATGAGCGGGTAATGCGCATAGACCGTAATGATGTCAATCGATTTGATCGAGGTGCTGCCGGTAATTTTGATGAAGATGCCGAAAAAATAAGTGATATGATTTTTTATGGATCAGTTCCTGTACCATTGCTTGTCTTTGGGATCGATCCTAAAATTAGAAAAGATTATTTACGTGTTAGTCTACTATATCTACAGGCAATGTCATTTACCGGAGTAGTCTATAGTAGCTCCCATCAGCTTAATGATCGACGCAGACCTTATGTGTACAATACAGAGTTAGATATCTCTGAGAGAACACGAGGGGCCTCTCAAAATTCATTTATTGCCGGCCACCCTGCACTTGTAGGTACGGCAACGTTTTTTATGGCTAAGGTATATGCAGATTATCATCCGGATTCAGCCTTTAAATGGGTTATGTATGGATTAGCTGGTGCTTCTACCTATGCTACTGCACATTTAAGAGTAAAGGCCGGGCAACATTTTCCTACAGATGCAATTGTAGGAAGCGTGGTTGGCGCGGCTTCAGGTTTTCTGGTTCCTTATTTTCATAAAAATAAATTGTTTAAAGATCCTAATCTTGGGTTAATGCCTATTACAGGTGAGTATCACGGCTTAAGTCTATCGTATACCTTCTAAACTAACACAACATAACACTACACTCTCACCGGATAGCGAATTATTTTTACTGTCCGGTTTTATTTTTAGTCATGTTTAGATTAAATCAGTATCTTATAACATAAATGAATTGCGTCTGATGATCAAGATGCTATGAAATCGATTATATTTGCAAACTGAAAGATCAGATAGTATCACAGCTTTTTGCTGCGGCAAATATTTTAATCGGATCTATACGTAACATACATCACTAGTTCAATGTATCTGCATTAAACCGGTGTAATTAGAGAAGGATGAAGAACATAAGAAACTTTTGTATTATAGCACATATCGATCATGGTAAAAGTACGTTGGCTGACAGGCTTTTGGATTTTACCGGATCTGTTACCGCTCGTGAGGCACAGGCACAGTTATTAGACAGTATGGATCTTGAACGCGAACGTGGAATAACAATCAAGAGTCATGCAATCCAAATGGATTATACCTATAAAGGGGAGCAGTATATACTCAACTTAATTGATACACCGGGACACGTAGATTTTTCCTATGAAGTTTCCCGTTCAATTGCGGCTTGTGAAGGTGCTTTGCTAATTGTTGATGCAGCCCAGAGCATTCAGGCACAAACTATATCAAATTTATATTTAGCACTGGAGAATGATCTTGAAATTATACCAGTGTTGAATAAGGTAGATTTACCTAGTGCAAATCCTGAAGAGGTAACCGATGATATCGTCGATCTTTTAGGTTGCGATGCTTCGGATGTGATACCTGCCAGTGCAAAAACCGGTATTGGTATTGAAGAGATTCTTACGGCAATTATTGAGAGAGTTCCTGCGCCAAAAGGCAATCCGGATGAATCGTTGCAAGCCTTAATTTTTGACTCTGTGTATAATCCTTTTCGTGGTGTTGAAACCTACTTTAGAGTAATGAACGGAGAAATTCGTAAAGGACAGCAAATTAAATTTGTCGCTACCGGTAAGAGTTATTTTGCAGATGAGATCGGTACGTTAAAACTTAAACAAGTTCCGAAGCAGGTTATTAAAACAGGTGATGTTGGTTATTTAATAACAGGAATCAAAGATGCCAGAGAGGTCAAAGTAGGAGATACAGTAACAGATACAAAAAGTCCAACCAAAAATGCAATTGGGGGCTTTGAAGATGTTAAACCAATGGTTTTTGCAGGGATTTATCCTGTAGACACAGAAGATTATGAAGAACTACGTTCGTCAATGGAAAAGCTTCAGTTAAATGATGCGTCTTTAGTATTTGTCCCTGAAAGTTCTGCGGCACTTGGTTTTGGGTTTCGATGTGGGTTCTTAGGAATGCTGCATATGGAAATTATACAGGAGCGGTTAGAGCGTGAGTTTAATATGACAGTTATCACAACGGTTCCTAACGTGTCGTATCATGCCTTTACCAACAAAGAACCCGATGAAGTTATCATTGTTAATAACCCATCGGATCTGCCGGAACCTTCTACACTAAACAGAGTTGAGGAACCCTATATTAAAGCTACTATTATTACAAAATCTGACTTTGTAGGTTCTGTAATGTCGTTGTGTATTGAAAAACGAGGAGAGATTACAAATCAAACCTATTTAACCACTGAGCGGGTCGAATTGAGCTTTGATATGCCTCTTGCCGAAATTGTTTTTGACTTTTATGATCGTTTGAAAACAGTTTCCAAAGGTTATGCTTCGTTTGATTATTCTCCTATTGGCTTACGTGAATCCAAACTGGTAAAAGTTGATATTCTATTAAATGGAAATACGGTAGATGCACTGTCTGCATTATTACATAAGGATAATGCTTATGAAATAGGAAAGAAAATCTGTGAGAAGCTAAAAGAGCTTATCCCTAGACAGCAATTTGATATTCCTATACAAGCGGCTATTGGAGCTAAATTTATAGCACGTGAAACAGTGAAGGCGTTGCGTAAAGATGTAACAGCAAAATGTTATGGTGGAGATATCTCACGTAAGCGTAAATTACTGGAAAAACAGAAAAAAGGAAAGAAACGTATGCGTCAGGTAGGTAATGTAGAGATTCCGCAAGAAGCCTTTATGGCCGTCTTAAAGCTGAATGATTAATTCTTAAGTAAGGTTAACATTATAGAAAAGCTGTTCTAGTATGTGCTAAAACAGCTTTTTTAATTTATTTTAAATGGCAGCTTGTGTTGTAAGCTTTGCCTCCAATACTTTTTCCAGAATGCGCTCTACACCATAGTTATCGTTACTCTCGGTACTATAGTTGGCGGCTTTAAGGATATTGGGATGTGCATTTTTCATCGCAAAACTATAGGTTGCAGCCTCCATCATCTCCAAATCGTTATTGTAATCTCCAAACACCATCGTTTGCTCGGCGGTTATATTTAGAAGTTTTTGTAATTTTTGAAGAGCGTTTCCTTTATTAGCTTGAGAATGGGAAAGATCCAGCCAGATTTTACCGGATACTTTTACTTTTAATTCCCCTTCCAGATTTTGCAATTGTGGATATACATGCGTTTCGGTACCATTGATATTACAAATTGCCAGCTTTAAAATTTGGTCGTCTATCTGAGTCAAATCTTCTATAATCTTGTAGCGCTCATAAAACTCTGAAAATAACTCAAGAAATTCAGGACCATGGTCATTTAAGTAAGCTGTTTTTCGTCCGCAAACAATAAGTTGCGAACCTTCTATTTTTTGAATCTGCTGTAGTAATTCAAGATATTTTTCCTTCTTGATTTCGATAACACCCAGCTCTTTATCTTGATGCATTAGCAAAGCTCCATTTTCTGCAATGAAATATAAGTCCTTTTTAATAGAATTCAATTTATGGGCGAGACTATAATACTGTCTTCCGCTGGCGGCCACAAAGGTTACACCTTGAGCTTTAAGAGCGTGATATACGTCATAAAATCTAGCGCTTACCTGATCTTGAGAATTAAGTAAGGTGCCATCCATATCGGTGGCGATAAGCTGTATTTGGGATAAATCCATAGGCGTTTTAGATAGAAGCACAGAGAAATGAAAAAATTAAAGATGCTCTATAGTAATTAAAACCAATTAGACCATGGAATTCTGGATAACATAAGAACTGCAGCTATGGTATAAAAAATGGCTAAAGTCTTCAACTTAGGTGTCGAAGTCAGTTTTTTCTTATGTTTTGAATAACCGATAGTGATAAACGCAATCATCAAAATCATAATTAAAGGATGCTCTACGTTGTACAATCTTAAGGTGGCGTTTTTCATGATTTCGCCCATAGAGTGCGTTCCCGAAAACCATACTACCAGGGGCGATACAAATAATAAAACAATACCGATAAGCAATTGAATGTGACTTGTAATTAAGGCGAATAAAGAGATGCGAAAATCTTTTGGGGTATATTCACGTTTACTAATAACACCGGTGATCGCATTGATGGTTGCTAAGAGCACTACCAGGACTACCAGATAGGCCCAATAGGAATGAAGAATTTGAATAGCTTCGTACATAGTTGATATAATTTTACCCAAAGATACTCATATTGCATAAAAAAACCTCACTCGGTAAGAGTGAGGTTTTAAAGATATTATTTCCGTTAGTTTTAGAAATTATAACGTAAACTAGCATTCCAAGTTCTACCAAGACCAAAATATACTCTATTTGAAGTAGCTATGCCATCATAAGTGTCATCACCTTCTTCAGCGAAGTTATTCGTTTCTGACTCAGAGATATAAATTTCATTAAGAACATTGTTCATATTAAATCTGAAATTTAGCGATTTCCCTTTTGATAATTCCATTTTATAGGAGAATCCTGCATCCAAAAGTCCAAATGATGGTAATTCTAATGCTCCATCCTCAGTTACGTCAGTTGCGTCAAAATCAGCATATAATTTATCTACAAATCTATAATTTGCATCTAATTTTATAGATTTTATGATTTGGTAGCCAAGACCTAGACTAGCTGTAAGTTGAGGCGCATCACCCACTTTTACACCATCTAACTCCAGAACCGCTTGTTGTGGAATTCCATCAACATTAATTGGTTGATTACTTTCATCAAAATAGGTTGCGGAAGGATTTCCTTCATATTCCCAAATTCCATATGAGAATTGACCATTAAGAGATAATTGATCAACCGGTTTATAACTAAAATCAAATTCAAGACCAGAATGAACTTGTTTAATTCCTAAAATATTTGCGGACCCTCTAACTTCAGTTCCGTTAATATCAAAAGTAGTACTTACATTTTCAAATCGATCTTCCCATGATGTACGGTATAAATTGAAATTTGCTCTAAATGAAGAAAAACGAACACCATAACCTAGTTCAACACCTATAATTTTTTCATTTACAAGATCCTCATTGACATCATTTGATATGAAACTTGGAAAAACTGCATCAAACAGAGGTTGTTTAGAATAATAACCAGCGTTCGCAAATACATTGTGAACTTCATCAATATTCCAGTTAAGACCAGCTTTGATATTACCACCAAGAATATTTTCAACATCCGACTCCTGCTCAGGATCAGAATCTAAATAATTAAAATAATCAATACGCTGGAAACCTTGGTTAGATAAAGATCCTTGCATAAAAGCAGATATCACATCATTTGAGTATTCAACTTGACCAAATACTCCAATCCAATTCACAATACCTTCGTTGTAATAATCAATTTTCTCTTCGTCGTCTATACTTGAAAATACGTTAAATGCGTTTCCGGCTGTTGGTTTGTATGTTTCTGTTAAGAAACGGTACGGTTGGTTAATATTATCATTATCAACATAAACATCTGCACCTAAAAGATCAACAAGTCTTCTGTAGTGAATTCCTTTGTAAGTTCTAAGGTCGGCACCAAGATCAAAACTCCAATTCTCGTTGATTTGATTATTGAAGTTAATAATCCCTCCATACCAGTTGTGAGAGTTTACTGATGACCTTTGAGAAATTCCATTTTCTGCACCTCTAACATGATCTCTATCACTAACGTACATAGAAGAACTGTTATTACCATTAACAAATAAACCCTGGTAAGCAGGATCCCCTCCACCAGTATAGCCTTCTCTTTGTGAAAATCCATTTATCGCCTGTCCACTATTATAAGCAATAATATCATCGACACGGATTAATCCGTCGTCGGTTTTTAACGAAGATCTAAATGACCTTTGACCTTGAATTTGTCCAATAGAACCAATCGAACCACCTCTTCCAAAGGATGCATAAGCAGATGTAGACAAGGTTGAGTTTTCAGTAATTTTCCATTCCCAATTTAAAGAAGTTATTGGTTTATGGTAAAAGTTACCTCCAAACGTAAATTCTTTTCCGTTTCTCGTTCCCCAATCGCTATTATACTTTATTCTTGGCTCATCTTCGCTACCATATCTAATATAATCATTTATAGATGGTGCAAAACCACGACTGTTATGTTGTTGTGGAGCTCCAGTTAAGATGAAGTTGAAATCATGCTTATCATTAGGTTTGTATCCAACACCAACAAAATAGTTGAATCCTTCGAAAGAAGTTCCATCTACATAACCATCACCGGCAGTTCTACTAAATAGATAAGAAGATGACCATCCTTTCTCATTAATACCAGTTGAATATGAAGCTACAGTCTTGATATAGTCATTGTTACCTACACTTGTACTAACAAATCCACCTTCTTTCTTATCTGCTGAACGAGTCAAAACGTTAATTGTTCCACCAACAGAAGAGATGGCCAGTTTAGAAGAACCTAAACCTCTTTGAACTTGCATTGCTGTAGTAACATCTGCTAATCCAGCCCAGTTACTCCAATAAACAGCACCATTTTCCATGTCATTGATTGGAATACCGTTAATTAATACAGCGGTATTTTCCTGATTAAAACCACGAATGTTAATTCGAGCATCTCCGAATCCTCCACCTTGCTTTGTTGCATAAATGGAAGGGGTATTGTTTAGAATCTCAGGTAATTCCTGTGAACCTAGTTTTTCTTGAATTTCAGCCGCCTTAATAGTTGAAACTGCGACCGGAGTTTCGCGATCTTTAGCAATATCCACAACACCTGTGATGATAACTTCCTCTAGGGAGTTATCAAGAGACAGAGAGATAACACCTAAATCCTGATCTCCATTTGTTACATCAAAGGCGATGTTTCTGGATCCAAATCCAACATAAGAAATGTTGATTGTTCCTGTTGCATTGTTTGTTTTGATCGAAAACTTACCATCAAAGTCAGTTACTGCCCCGTTTGAAGTTCTCATTTCTAAAATATTTGCGCCAGGAAGCGGAGCGTTAGATTCGGCATCATAGACCGTACCTGTAACCGTACCCTGAGCAAAAGTTGATGTGACCACTGCCATCAACATTACAGCAAATAAAAATGTAATCTTTTTCATTATAATGAATTGAGTTTATTATTCGGTGCAAAAGAACGAATCTTTATTGAAACCAACTTTATGTAAATGTTAAAAATTTTCACATAATTTGTTTATGGTTTTACAATAAAAATTATCTACACTTGCTTGATTATAAATCAATTAAAAATATGAAAAATAAAGCACTTCCTTATTCTTTACTCTAGATATTTACGTAAAAGGGTATTGGTAGAGGAATCGTGATGTAAAATTTCTTCAGACTTTATTTCTGACACGATAGAACTTGCAAGTTGTTTTCCCAATTCTACACCCCATTGATCATAACTATAAATATTCCATATGATCCCTTGTACAAAAATTCGTTGTTCGTATAAGGCGATCAATTGTCCTAAACTTTTGGGAGTGAGTTGTTCAATTAAAATAGTGGTGGTTGGATTGTTTCCTTCAAAGATTTTAAAAGGGGTTAATTCGTCAATTTCCTCTTGCGTATGTTTTTTGTTTTTTAATTCACGTACAACTTGTTCTTCTGACTTTCCGTTCATCAAAGCTTCGGTTTGTGCAAAAAAATTAGCCATAAGCTTATCCTGATGATCTTGATCATTAAAAAGAGACTTTTTAAAGCCAATAAATTCTGCCGGAATTAATTTTGTTCCTTGATGGAGTAATTGAAAAAAAGCATGTTGTGCATTAGTTCCGGGTTCTCCCCAGATAATTGATCCGGTTTGATACGTGATTTTTTCTCCATTACGATCAACACCCTTACCATTACTTTCCATAATACCTTGTTGCAAATAGGCTGGTAATCGGTGTAGGTATTGCGAATAAGGAATTACAGCTTCACTTTCTGCTTCAAAAAAGTTGTTATACCATATGGTCAACAACCCTAAAATTACAGGGATATTTTTTTCAAAAGGTGTGGTCCTAAAATGTTCATCCATCTCATGTGCTCCTTCTAATAAAGCTTCAAAATTTTCAAAACCCACTGATAAAGCAATGGATAGTCCTACGGCGCTCCAAAGAGAAAAGCGACCACCAACCCAATCCCACAAAGGAAAAATAGTATCTTCGGCAATACCGAATTCTGTGACATTTTTTATATTACTTGAAACGGCTACAAAGTGTTTTGCTACTGCTTCTTGTGGTGCGTTTTTAAGAAACCACTTGCGTGCTGTGTTAGCGTTTGATAAGGTTTCTTGTGTTGAAAAGGTTTTAGATACTACTACGAATAATGTAGTTTCAGGATCTATCTTTTTAAGACATTGATGAATATGGTCTCCGTCGACATTAGATACAAAATGAAGCTTCAAATGGTTTTTATAAAATTCTAAAGCTTCAGTAACCATAACAGGTCCAAGATCTGACCCGCCAATACCGATATTGACAATAGTGTCAAATGCTTTGCCTGTGTGTCCTTTTAATTCTCCATTGATCACTTTATCACAAAAAGTTTTCATTTTTTGTTTAACTGCGTGAACATCAGCAACAATATCTTTATTGTCGAGTTGAATGGTTTGTGATGCCGGAGCGCGAAGAGCTGTATGTAATACCGCACGATTTTCGGTTGCATTGATAGCATCTCCAATAAAATAGCTTTTGATCGCAGGCTCTAAACCTGTTTCCTTAGCGAGGTCAACCAATAAATTGATAGTGGTATTATTTATTCTCTGTTTTGAATAATCTACATAAAAGTTTTTCCATTCAATCGCAAATTCTTCACCTCGTGAAGGGTGTTGTGTGAAAAGCTCTTGCAAAGAAGTGTTTTGGAATTCATTATAATGATCCGATAACGCTTTCCAGGCTTTGGTGGTGGTTGGGTTGATAGTTGGTAATGTCATAATTTATAAAATTTCGTTGTCTGTCTCGAAAGTAATCTCGTCCAGTTGTGATTTAAGCGGTGTAATATGAGTAGTAAAAATAGGCTGTAAAGAATCAGCAAGTGGTTTGCTTGCGGGGAGATCCTGTTTAAAAGGGTCAACCTCACGACCGTTTTTCCAAAAACGATAACAAACATGAGGTCCGCCGGTATTACCAGTCATGCCTATATAGCCAATTACGTCGCCTTGTCTCACATACTCTCCTTTTCTAACTGCCTGTCGGCTCATATGTAAATACTGTGTTTCATAGGTAGCATTGTGTCGTATTTTAACATATTTACCATTACCACCACGGCGCTCAGATTTTGTTACAATACCGTCGGCGGTTGCAAGAATTGGCGTTCCTATGGGTGCAGCAAAATCCGTTCCTCGATGCGGTCTTATCTTGTTGCCATAATATTTAATTCTTCGCTTTAGGTTATAGCGAGAGGAGATCCGGCTAAATTGTACGGGAGCTCTCAAAAAAGCACGTCTCAAGTTATCTGCATTTTCATCATAAAAATCGGCAATACCTTTTGTACTGTCAGAGATAAATTTAAAAGCATATACTGATTTTCCGCGATGCTCAAAATGAGAAGCCTTTATTTCACCGATCCCTGCCGGAATGGTGTCATTAATAAATTTTTCTGTGTAAATAACTTTGAATCGGTCACCTGCCTGAAGTCTGGTAAAATCGATAGTCCAGGCGTATATATCAGCAAGTTTATAAGCTACCAAAAAACTAAGGTTGAGCTCGTCAAAGGTTTGAGACAGGTTGCTCTGGATAGTTCCTGAAGCAATTTTCTCGACAAGTTTAACTGGTTTTTTTCGTTTGTAAACTTGAATACTGTCCGTAAAATCCACAACCGTATAATCGATTTTATTGTTAATATAGACAAAAATTTCTGCGGACTTGGTGGTGTCTTTTGGTTTTAAAACCACATAGGGTTTTCCTGCTCTTATGCGTGCAACGTTAAACGAATCTTTAATGGCGTTGGTAATTTCAAAAACCTTAGCTCGTGTGATGCCATGACTATCTAAAATACCACCGAAACTGTCACCTCGTCGAATGGTATCCCTAATCACCTGATAGTCATTAAGAGCATAACCAAACTCCTTGACCACGGGTGGCGGAAGTTCTTTTTTAATTTTAACAGCAGCAGGGGCTACTTTTGCTTTTTCATTTTCCTTCTTACATGAGTAAAATACTGCGATAGCAAGCAGTATATAAATAAACTTCTTCAATTGATTAATGCTGTTTTTTGTTGTTAAACTGATGGGTAACCCATTGCTGACCCCAATTTTCTTTTTCCTCTTGACTCCAAAGATTAGGAAAAAATGTGATTCTTTGAAAGCTTGGAGGTAAAAAACTTTTCCAATTTGTGCCTCCGGTAGCAGAAATTTCTCCTTTTCCTTTGTTGAGATATCGATATGCTGCCCCCATATGCATCAAGAGCCAGTTGATATTGACATTTGTATCAAAAGTACGCAAAGCATCAATGAGTACAGCGTTATTGCGTTCTTTTTCTGGTAATTGCATGTATTTATGATATACAGTATTGTTTTCAACCTGATGGGCAATTCGAATCATTCTGGGGGTATATCGATATTCAAACTGTTTAAGGGTTAATGTTTTTTCTCCGGTTTCGAGATCTGTTGCACCTGATTTCCAATAAAGATTTTCATAAAGATCTTCTAGTGCAGTATCCTCACCAAATTGATCCCTTCTCTTGGCACTAACCAAATTTTGCAAGGGAGTAGCGTATATTTCTATCAACCTAAATTGGACCGATTGAAACCCACTGGCGGGTAACAACGACATTCTAAACTTAAGAAATTGTTCTTTATCCATACCCTTGATCATCACATCAAAAGAATCTATAAGTACTCCAAAATAGCGGTTTATTCGAACGAGTTTTTCAGTAAAAAAAGTAGCGGTTTGAAGTTTATCGTCAATGATCTGTTTGAGTTCATGAATGATTAACTTAAAATACAATTCTGTAATTTGATGATAGGTTATAAAAATTTCTTCATCAGGAAAATGGGTTCGTGGAACTTGAAGACTTAATAGTGTGTCAAGATGAATATAGTCCCAATACGTCAGGTATTTATCATGTAGCAGGCCATCCAGATAAGCGCCTAAATCCTGTCCTGAATTCTTGAATTTTTTTTCAAGTTGTTTGATTTTTTCGGTAATTTCGGGTTGGATGTTTTCTTCCATTAGTCTATTATAATTTTGAATGGGTGCTTTAGCCCCTTAAAGGCATCTAGATCTGCTTCTATAGAGCCTACGAGTATGTCAGCTTTGATCTTAACCGGCATTCGATTTTTATCATCACTAATCCAAACGGTCATACTTTCTTCTTCTTTAAATACGCGTTCGGCCTGCACATACGGTCTAAACTTTAAACACGAGATTTTACCTAGCTTTGTTTTAATGACCTCTCTGCCAAGAAACTTGAGTTTGAATTTGTAATTTTCATTGTCAAAAAACATATCCACATATTTTTCGTCACCAATCTTTAAGGATCTCGTGTCAAGATTATTTCTTAAGTAATAAAAAGAGGACATCAAATCCTGAATATCACCTTTGGTGTCAAAAGTACGTCTGGTATTTCGTTTTTTGTCGTGGACCAAAGCTTTTTTCTTAGCATGATCAAAATTAATTTCTATGTCTTTAGTATGTCCACCTTCATTTATTTTGCGAATAAAACGATAGGGTATGACTTTTTCTCTATTGATGTAGGTTTCGTAGTAATCTTCTACCTTAAAAAAGGCACTGAGTATCCCAGACGATTTACCTACACCAACGATGTGGTGTACAGGTTTTCCATCAAGTATTTCTTTTTTGACTTCTAAGGTGGCATAGCTGGCGGTAAACCATCCATAATGAATTCTAAACTTAAACCATTCACCATCCTGAAACGCCTGATGGGTTTGCTGTGATATGGCGGTGGTGCTTACGAATAAGAGCAATATAAAAATGTTTCTCATAAAGATTTGGGATTTAAAAAGCTATGATCATGAAGTCATTTGCAATATCCATTCCAAAAGTAAGGTTTAATATAAACACTTAAAATACAATTATGTTGCAAAAATATAAAAACAAAAAAAGAGAGCCACCACAGCTCTCTTTTACTTTTATTAACCAACTAAAAACTTAAATTATGAGAATAATTATTGTTTTCATAATAAATGGTAACCACTCCATTTATTAATACAAAAGTGGGCTTTTTTTATTGATTTATCAACCGAAAACGTTTTTTTAATATGAAATTTAACAAAAAATTAGTTAAATAAATATAATAATATATTAATTGCTGTTTTTTTAGCGCTTTAGTTGCGAATATGTGAAATTAAACTGATTAACATTAAGTTACAGCGTTCCACGTTCTTCTTGTTCCCGCTCTATAGCTTCAAAAAGGGCTTTAAAATTACCTTTTCCGAATGATTGAGCACCTTTTCTCTGGATAATTTCAAAGAACATAGTAGGGCGGTCCAATACAGGCTTGGTAAAAATTTGTAAAAGATATCCTTCATCATCTCTGTCAATGAGAATACCTAATTCCTTTAAAGGTTCAAGTTCTTCATCGATTTCGCCAACTCTATCCAAAACGGTATCATAGTAACTGGAAGGTACGGTTAAAAAGTCGACTCCTCTTGCCTTTAAAGATGATACTGTTTCAATAATATTATCTGTTGCCAGTGCCATATGTTGCACACCTGCGCCATTATAAAAATCAATATATTCTTCAATTTGAGATTTTTTGCGGCCTTCAGCAGGTTCATTGATAGGAAATTTGATTCGACCGTTTCCATTACTCATAACTTTACTCATAAGAGCGGTATATTCGGTAGAAATATCTTTATCATCAAAAGACACTAGTTGCGCAAACCCCATGACTTTGGCGTAAAATTCGCACCATTTATTCATCTCATTCCAGCCCACATTTCCTACCATATGATCAATATATTTAAGACCCGTGGATTCGGTTTTATACGGTTTAGTCCATTTGGTATATCCGGGAAGAAAAACTCCGTTGTAATTCTTGCGTTCAACAAAAACATGCACAGTTTCCCCATAGGTGTGGATTCCCGAGGTTACCACTTTACCATTTTGATCGCTGTCAGTTTTTGGTTCAAAATATGATTTAGCTCCGCGTTTTACTGTTTCTTCATAACTTTTTGTAGCGTCATCAACCCAAAGAGCCACAACTTTAACACCGTCACCATGGGCATTAATGTGTTGGTTTATTGCGCCATCCGGTTGTAATGGCGAGGTTAGTACCAATCGAATTCTGTCTTGTTGTAATACATAAGAGACACGATCTTTAAGGCCTGTTTCAAGACCTGCATAGGCAATGGGTTCAAATCCCCAGGCTGTTTGATAGTAGTATGCAGCTTGTTTTGCATTGCCTACATATAGTTCTACATAGTCTGTTCCTAATAAGGGTAAAAAATCTTCGGCTTGCGGAATGATTTTCTCTAAATTTTCTGGTGTTGTATGTGTTGACATGATTGTATTTTAATAGAATTGAAATAATGCTTGATTTTTGTATACTCGCATAGAGTCTTCCTTACCACATGGCTCTTATATGCGCTGTAATATCTATTCTGAAGTTAAGCATAATTTTGATAGTTTATAAAATTGTGATGTTAAGAAACTTAAGTTTAACATGTATTTATCCAGCATTACACAGGGATACTACTATCTCTAATGTTCGAGCCATGAGGTATGATAATCATCGTCTGCAATTTTCATAGCAGCTTCGGTCACCATAAGAGGTTTAAACGTATCTACCATCACCGCAAGTTCATCTGTTTTGGTTTTACCAATACTTCGTTCTACGGCACCGGGGTGTGGACCATGTGGAATACCTGCCGGATGTAATGAAATGTGCCCTGCATCGATATCATTTCTACTCATAAAATCACCATCAACATAATAGAGAACTTCGTCACTATCAATATTACTGTGATTATATGGTGCGGGGATACTATCCGGGTGATAATCATAAAGTCTGGGAACAAATGAGCATACTACAAAGGCATCGGTTTCAAAGGTTTGGTGTACCGGTGGTGGTTGATGAATTCTTCCTGTAATAGGTTCAAAGTCATGAATGGAAAATGCATAAGGAAAATTATAACCGTCGTACCCAACTACATCAAAAGGATGTGTCGCATAGATCATATCAAAAATCTCATCTTGCTTTTTGACTTTTAAAAGAAATTCACCCTTCTCATCATGGGTTTCTAGAGTATGGGGAGGTCGCAAATCCCTTTCGCAAAAAGGAGAATGTTCCAATAATTGTCCAAACCAGTTTCTGTATCGTTTAGGAGTATAAATCGGCCTTCTCGATTCTACAATAAACAATCTGTTGTCACTCGTATCAAAGTCCATTTGATAGATAGTTCCTCTGGGGACTACGATATAATCTCCATATTTAAAGTCTATGACACCCAAATGGCTGATAAAGCGACCACTCCCTTTGTGTATAAACAGTAATTCATCAGCATCAGTGTTTTTGTAAAAATAATCTTTTACTGATTCCTGCGGTGCAGCAAGCGTAATATGTACATCCGCATTGGTAAGTACAATTTTTCTGCTTTCTAAATAATCCTTTTCAGGTTGTATTTTGAAACCATGGAGACGATAAGACTTTATATTGTTTTTTAAAGCAATTTTGGGAGCTGCATCATAGCTTCCCTTAATCTCTTTAACTTGCGTGGGTCTGTGGTTGTGATACAGATTTGTTGACATACCATCAAACCCTATAGTTCCAAATAATTGTTCGTAATATAGTGAGCCATCAGGTTTTTTGAAAATGGTATGGCGTTTTGGTGGGATCTTACCCAGGCTATGATAAAAAGGCATAATTCAATACTTTAAATAAATAACTAAACTTTCTTCTGAAAATAAGGATCAATTAACAGTTCCCTTTATTCAGGATTGCGCTTGATAAGGTAGTGAAGATGTATCAATAAGTTGTGCCAAAAAAGAGTCATAACATTACAAATGTCGTAAATTTTTTGCTGATTCGTGTCATCAAAGTATTAAAACCAGAAGCCAATGCTAAAAAACCATTCACTTTCACCCAACTCAGGAGAATACGAATACTTGACCTGCACGGGTCCGGCAAAGGTTTCTAAACCATACCCGAGAGCATAGCCTGTAAATTCAGGGTTTTCAAACCATTTACCTGTGCTAAAAAGTTTTTTTCCTGCATTAGCATAGTTGGCAGCAAGGTTGATATGGTTTTTTGGGAATATTTCGTAATCAACGGTAACGCCTACTTTGGCAAAACTTTGACCGGTAAACCCTATAAAGTCATACCCATAAAAAGGTATGAAATTATTAATAGTCTTAGCGCCAAATCCTCCCAAAAAGAAATCAAAAGAATCAAGATCCGTATTCCCTATTTTAGTACCGGCTTCGGCTTCGGTTTGGACAGAGACGTTGTGACGTATGGGAAACGCATATCCGAGTTTAGCTTTGAATATAGAAAACTCATTAAAATTATCGTTATAATCTGAAGAATAGAAGTAGCCGTTCAAATCTGCTGAAAGCAAGTAACCTTTTGAAGGGAAATATTTGTTGTCAAAAGAGTCAAACCGTAATGATGAAAAAGCGCCAATATAATCACTATCGTCAAACACGGTTTGGGGGACTAAATTTTCATCTTCACCAAACGTTTCAGTAAAAATGTTCAGGTTCTTGTATTCTACGCCAAAACCAAGGGAAAAGGTTTGTTTTAAAAGGGTCTGAGCGTATACTTGAGCTGTATAATCTTTATACTCTACATCAACATTATTAATACCTATATTAGGTACGACAGTGATATCAGTTAAAAAGCCGTAGGGAATATCTTTTTCAAATTTATTATAGCGAAATTTAAAGCCATAACTCCAGTAAAAACCTTTATCGACATAGTAATCTACATTATATCTAATATTGTCTCCTAAAGCAAGATCTGCAGATAGAACATCATTGTTAAGAAATAAACTTTTGCGGGTAACATTAAGTAACGCAGCTGTTTTATACAGATCATCGTAATGCACTGCTAAGCGAAGTAGCATTTTGTTTTTGCTTTCTTTTACGTTTACTAATAATCCTTTGCCGGTTTCATTATCGATGAGACGATGACTTACCCGATCAAAATTACCGGTCGCTGATAGGTTATTAATTCCTTCATTAAGTCTTTGATAGGTTGTAGTAAGCGGTATTTTCATTTTGAGTTTTCCTTTGACGTAGGATCTCGTATAGCGCGTATTGCCAGAAACAAGCAGACTGTTAATATGTATAGTGTCAGATGTTTTAGATATAAGTTGCTTTCGTTTTATAACATTGGTTCCCGATTGCTGCTGACTCCGAATTTCTTCAAATAATTGCATCGAATTTTGCGCTGCCTCTTCTCCAACTTTTATTATTTTTTCAGTATCCTGAAAGGACAGAACGGTAAAATCTCCGATAGATGGCTTAATATAGACATCGGTTTTTGTGATTTTATCCCTCATATCCTTTATGGTTCTAAAATTGCTAATTTGCAACATGATATTTGTTACAGAGTTAAGCTGGTTTACAGTCATTAAACTGTCTTGAACATCCACTCCTATAACAATATCTGCGCCTCTTTTTTTGATCTCTTCTACCGGATAATTATTTGCAACTCCACCGTCGGTTAGTAACACGCCATCAATTTCAACAGGGCTAAAAACGGAGGGAAGTGCACTACTTGCAGAAACAGCTTGTGGTAAATATCCTTTATCCAAAATTACTTGTTCTCCGTTTTCAATATTAGTAGCCACACAGAAAAAAGGAATAGGTAGACTGTCAAAATCACGCACATTGTTTACGTGAGAAGTATATCGCGAGAAAAGGTTGTAAAAATTCTGTCCCTTGGAAAGGCCTTTAGGTAAACCAACTTTGAATTTATCAAAAGGGAGGGTTATAGCGTACTTTTCGGCATCTTCTCTTTCATAAAAGGTTTTTGCACGACGTGGGAGATCATCCTGTATTAGTTCGTTAAAATCCACAGATCTAAAGATGGAGTCTAAGGTTGAGGCGCTATAACCGGCTGCATATAAAGAGCCAATGATGGCTCCCATACTCGTGCCACCAATGTAATCAATACGTACGCCTGAGTCTTCGATAACCTTTAGAACACCTATATGCGCTAGACCTTTTGCACCACCACCGCTTAAAACAATTCCAACTTTTACATCCTTTTGATTAGCAATAGTATCTGTTGAAGTTTGCCCAAGAATAGTAAAGCTTCCTAAATAGCACATGGCAAGGATGCAAACCGATAGTACTTTTGAAAATGGAGTTGATTGATTCACGTTGGATCCTTTTTAGAAAGATAGTAATTATAAATTTTGGTTGCGCGAGAATTTCCTACAATTTGAGCAAGTTCTTGTATAGAGGCTTCTTGTATCCTTTTAACCGACCTAAAAGTCTTTAATAGCTCAATCACTGTTTTTTCTCCAATTCCCGGTATTTTATCAAGTTCGGTGTCCAGTGCAGCTTTACTCCTTTTTTGACGGTGAAAGGTAATGCCAAAGCGATGCGCTTCATTACGTAGGTGTTGGATAACTTTGAGTGTTTCTGATTTTTTATCCAAATATAACGGTATAGAATCTCCCGGATAATAGATCTCTTCAAGACGTTTAGCAATACCAATAATGGTAATCTTGCCTCGCAAGTCGAGATCATCTAGGGCTTTTAGTCCAGAGGACAACTGTCCTTTACCACCATCCACGATGACAAGTTGTGGTAACGGCTCTCCTTCTTCTTTTAAACGTTTGTAGCGACGATAGACTACTTCTTCCATAGAAGCAAAATCATTAGGGCCATCCACCGTTTTTATATTAAACTTGCGATATTCTTTTTTGCTTGGCTTTCCGTTTTTAAAAACAACACAAGCAGCGACTGGATTAGAGCCTTGAATATTTGAATTATCAAAACATTCTATATGATGTGGCTCTGAGGGAAGTCTCAAATCTTTTTTCATTTGAGCCATCAACCTTTTTTCATGACGATCCGGATCAATAATTTTAATTTGCTTAAAACGTTCTTGTCGATAATATTTTGCATTTCTAATAGAAAGATCGAGAATTTTTCTTTTGTCCCCTAATTGAGGGACGGTAACTTTAATATGTTCGCCCAGGCTAAGTTTAAAAGGAAGATAAATTTCTTTTGAATTAGAATTAAAACGTTGTCTAAGCTCAACTACGGCTAGTTCTAGCAGTTCTTTATCGGTTTCATCGAGTTTCTTTTTGATCTCAGTGGTATGAGATCGAATGATAGAACCATAGGAAAGCTGTAAAAAATTGACGTACCCATAAGCTTCATCCGATATTACAGAGAAAACATCTACGTTACTAATTTTTGGGTTAACTACTGTGGATTTTGCTTGGTATTTTTGAAGAACTTCGATCTTTTCTTTTATACGCTGAGCCTCTTCAAACTCCATATTCTCGGCATGTGTATGCATGAGGTTTTTAAATTGTTGCAAAGAGTCTTTAAAGTTTCCTTTTACAATTTGTCGTATGGCTTCTATGTTTTCGTTATATTCATTTTCTTCCTGTAGACCTTCACATGGGCCTTTACAATTGCCTAGATGGTATTCCAGACACACCTTGTATTTGTCGTTTTGAATTTTTTCTTCAGCTAAATCATAGGAACAGGTTCTGAGCTGGTATAAATTTTTAATTAATTCGAGTAGTGTATTTACCGTTTTAAAACTTGTATAGGGACCAAAGTATTCTGAACCATCCTTGATTAGATTTCGCGTAGGAAAAACTCTTGGAAAACGTTCTTTCTTGATGCAAATCCATGGATACGTTTTATCGTCCTTGAGCATAACATTAAACCGTGGCTGATGCTTTTTAATCAAATTGTTCTCTAGTAAGAGTGCATCAGTTTCGGTTTCGACGATGATGTGTTTGATAAAACGGATTTTTTTTACTAAAACTCCGATACGATGGCTGTCATGCTTTTTTGTAAAATAAGAAGAAACTCTTTTTTTTAAATTCTTAGCTTTACCAATATAAAGTAATTTATCATCTTTGTCGTAATATTGATACACCCCAGGATTACTTGGCAGGGTTTTTAATTGTATTTCTAGAGGAAGTTGCTGCATATTCACAGTGTAAATTTAAGATATAGTGTCATGTTAAAAGGTGCTCAAAAGGTTTAATTTATGTTAAAAAATTAAAGGATTCCGCATAGATTAAAAAAAAAAGGATAAGTTCGAAAAGCACGTTTATCTTTGTGTCATGATAATTTAATTCACCATTTTTTTGGAAGTAAAAAAAAGAATAATAGGAAGAACAGATAAGGCCGATTTCCCACTTTTGGAAATCAATGAAATCGACGTAAAAATTGATACAGGTGCCTATACCTCTTCAATTCATTGCAAAGATATAGAAGAGATCGACGAAACGTTACAATGTAGTTTTCTGGATGCCACACATCCAGAGTATAATGGTAAACAGTTTGTTTTTACAAACTATGATATTACTGCTGTTAAGAGTAGTAATGGGGAAATAGAAGTGCGGTATACTATACGAACTAAAATACGTCTGTTTAATAAAACATATCCAATCACACTTACCTTGTCTTCAAGAGATGATATGCGATTTCCGGTTTTACTGGGAAGACGATTTTTGAGCGGAAAATTTTTAGTTGATCCACAATTAGAAGATCAATCACATAATAATAAATCATAATGAACATTAAAATCTTGTCGCGAAGCGCAAACCTTTTTTCAACAGATGCGCTTGTGCAGGCAGCGGTAAAACGTAAACACACAGTACAGGTAATTGATCCGCTAAATTGCGACATAGTAATTGAGAAGAAAAAACCGGAAATTTATTATAGAGGTAAACGATTAGATCACGTTGACGCAGTAATTCCAAGAATTGGCGCTTCCATTACCTTTTATGGTACTGCGGTAGTACGTCAATTTGAGATGATGAATGTGTTTACTACCGTACAATCACAGGCACTGGTGCAGTCAAGAGATAAATTACGTAGTTTACAGATATTGTCAAAAGCGGGTTTAGGCCTGCCTAAAACGGTGTTCACAAACTACTCAAAAGACGTGTCTGGTGCTATAGAACATGTGGGAGGTGCTCCTTTAATCATAAAACTATTGGAAGGTACGCAAGGATTGGGAGTGGTATTAGCAGATACACAAAATGCTGCTGAGTCTGTGATAGAAGCCTTTAATGGATTACAAGCTAGAGTGATTATTCAAGAGTATATTAAAGAAGCTAAGGGCGCTGATATTAGGGCTTTGGTAATTGATGGACAAGTGGTAGGAGCGATGAAGCGTCAAGGTAAGGACGGTGAATTTAGATCTAATTTGCATCGCGGTGGTAGCGCAGAGGTTATTGCGCTTAGTGAAGAGGAAGAAAATGCTGCTATTAAGGCAGCAAGAGCAATGAAGTTGGGGGTTGCAGGAGTGGATATGTTGCAAAGTGAACGAGGTCCATTAATATTAGAGGTAAACTCGTCCCCGGGCTTAGAGGGTATTCAACAAGCCACAGGAAAGGATATTGCAAAATCAATAATCAGATATATCGAACGAAGTATATAATTACATTCTTTCTACTATGAAAAAATCAGATGTTCTTAATATCTTAGGTGAGCATATACAATTGGGTGAGAGCCGAACGATCAATTTCAACATAGCCAATCTTTATACATCTACAAAAGTTGAAATTCCCATTATAATAGAGCGTTCAAAAAAATCGGGTCCCACTGTTTTAATAACAGCCGGAATTCATGGGGATGAGGTAAATGGTGTGGAGATAGTACGACAAATTATTTCTAAAAAGATCAATAAACCTATGTGCGGTACGATTATTTGTATTCCGCTTTTAAACGTTTTTGGTTTTTTAAACATGGATCGGTTTTTTCCGGACGGACGTGATTTAAATCGGGTTTTTCCCGGTTCCAAAAACGGTTCGTTAGCGAGTCAATTTGCTTATCAGTTTACCAATGAGATTTTGCCCGTTGCAGACTATTGTCTGGATTTTCATACCGGTGGAGGAAGTCGTTTTAATGCAGCTCATATTCGGGTTGATCCTACCAATGCTGAGTTAATGAAATTGGCGGAAACGTTTAATGCACCTTTTACGTTGTTATCTAAAAACGTTGATGGATCATTCAGAGCTACCTGCTCAAAAAAAGGAATTAAAATTTTACTTTTTGAAGGGGGGAAATCCCAAAACAGTAATAAGGATATAGCAAAGGAAGGAGTGATCGGTACAATGAGAATACTAAAACACCTCGAAATGCTTATGCCGGAGTTTTCAATTCCTAATGCCCGAGCCAAAAGTATAGTCATTAAGAAAAGCTACTGGGTACGAGCTAAAAACAGTGGTATGCTTCATATCAAAATTCCTTGTGGTAAACATGTTGAAAAAGGAGAGTTTTTGGCCACAATTACAGATCCATATGGGAAAATGCGCACCGTGGTAAAAGCTCCTAATGAGGGGTATATTATTAATGTGAATGAAGCTCCGATAATCCATAAAGGAGATGCGATTTTTCATATAACCACAGCACTATTTGAGGATGCCAATGAATAAAAAAGCACTGAGACAGCACTATAAAATGTTACGGACTGGTTTGGATGCCAGCACCATAGAGTCAAATAGTTTAGCAATTGCTAATCGCATCTTAACCTTGCCTTTATGGGACTTTAGTTTCTATCATATTTTTTTGTCCATTGAAGAGCAAAGGGAGGTAGATACAGATTTTATACTGCATATTTTGCAGGGAAAAGATAAAAATGTAGTGATTTCTAAAAGCGATTTCACAACGAATCAACTTAGTAACTATCTGCTTACTGATAACACCCGTTTAATAAAGAATGAATATAATATCCCAGAGCCTGTAGACGGCATACCTATTGCTTCTGATCAAATTGAGGTGGTTTTTATACCCCTGTTAGCATTTGACACAGTTGGGAATAGAATAGGGTATGGGAAGGGTTTTTATGATCGATTCTTAGCCAAATGTAATGAGAAGGTGATCAAAGTAGGGCTATCTTTTTTTGAATCAGCACCAGAATTTAGTTTTGTAGAATCTACCGATATAAAACTTGATTATTGCGTCACCCCCAATAAAACTTATGTATTCGAGTGAAATTAGCTTGAATCTGGAGATTCTTTATAGTATATTAGATTCTTTAATAGTAATACACTTATGTCCCAAAAATTAGGAAGAATATGCATCATTGATGATGATAAAATTTATGTTAATCTTGTTAGCAAGATAATTAAGATGAGAGCGTTATCTGATGAGATCTTAATTTTTAAAAACGGAAAAGAAGCCATTGAGTTTTTTGTTCAGGCACTTCCCGGTAATCAAAAAGAGATATTTCCTGATGTAATTTTATTGGATTTGAACATGCCAATTATGGATGGATGGGAATTTTTGCAAGAATTCCAGAAGATCAAAGATCAAATTGTTGAGAGCTATAGTTTATATGTTGTAAGTTCGTCTATTGATTCTCGCGATGTTGATCGTGCTAAAGCAATCGATTTTGTTAGGGATTACCTCACTAAACCTATCAAAATTAAGGATTTTGAAAGAATTCTCAGCAATTAGGCTGCTTTACTAAACTCTTTAGGAAATGCTTTTTTATTGAAAATAAGCAGTAAAAAGACCCCAATACTTATTGCAGAGTCTGCAATGTTGAAGACAGGATCGAAAAAAGAAAATGGTTGTCCGCCCCAGATAGGAATCCATTCTGGCAAGATATCATCATACAGGGTGAACTGAATCATATCTACCACCTTACCATAAAAGAGATCTTCATATCCCCCGGCAACCGGTAAAAATTCTGCAATTTGGATACTGGTACTTTCACTAAATAGAACACCATAGAATATGGAATCGATGATATTCCCAAAGGCTCCTGCAAAAATTAATGCAATACAAAATACCAGAATATCCGGGCTCTTTTTACGTACAGAATCGTATAGCCAATAACCAATACCGGTTATAGCGACGAGTCTAAACAGCGTCAATGCAAGTTTTCCGTAAATTCCTGGAAGTTCAAAACCCCAAGCCATACCTTTGTTCTCAACAAAAACTACTCTAAACCAATCAAAAACTTTTACTTCTTCATATAGGCTAAAATGTGTTTTTATGTAAATTTTAGAGACCTGATCGATTAATAGGACTAAGAATATTACTAAAATTGATTTTTTTAAGGACATAAGTATAGTTTACAAGATCATCGATCTTATATAAGAGCGACAAAAATAATGTTTTATTTTATTTTATAGACATTAATATCACCGTTGAGCGATATTAGGTTTATGGAGTGATTTCCCAGCATATTTTCAGTCAAAATAATGCCCGTATTAGTACTTGTGGTTAGGGTAGCATTCTTGGTATATAGAGTTATCGTACCAGAGATTGTATGTACATCTGCATCTCCTTCAAAGTAATTGGCTCTAAAAATTCCAGAATTGAGCTCGGCGAACAGATAGTGTAGTTTGGCATCAATGATACAATTAGCTTGCTTAGATGTCAGGTAGATACTTATGTTTTCAGGAACAAAAATTGTCATCTTTGCAGCACTTATTTTATGTGCAGCGAGTTTATCATTAAGTTTTTCAAGAAAGGGTTGTATATAATCTGATATGTGCAAGGCAGATTTAGTTCTTTTTGACTGAATGACGAACATGTTTTGATATTCACCTTCTGAAGAATAATTAATTTTAATTTCTTTTCCTGAAGTGTTTAAAATTTCAATCGTAGAAACAAAATCAGTTTGAATGTACACTGCACTTATATCGGCACTTGAAATTTTTTTTTCACCATGTCTTTGTCCATAGCCACAAGAAAAGGTAAAAAATAAAGTAAGATTAAGTAAAAGCACATAATTCATCGCGGTAGATATAAAATAAATAATGCTCTCCATTAACAGAAAGCATTACTTATTATTCTCAGGAAAATCTAGTTGCCTAGCTCTGCATATTTTTAGCTTCAATACTCAATGTTGCATGAGGAACAAGCTTTAGCCGTTCCGGATTAATTAGTTTTCCGGTTACTCTACATACTCCGTATGTTTTGTTTTCTATACGTAACAATGCATTTTTTAAATCTCTAACGAATTTTTCTTGTCTAATGGCTAATTGTGTATTGGCTTCCTTAGACATTGTTTCGCTTCCTTCTTCAAATGCTTTAAAAGTTGGCGAGGTATCATCCGTACCATTATTACCATCATTTTTATAAGCGCTTTGAAGTAGTTCCAGATCTTTATTGGCTTTTTGCATTTTTTCAAGAATGATTTCCTTGAATTTAGCAAGCTCAGCATCGCTATACCTTACTTTTATATCATCTGCCATGTCATTAATTTTTTTTAATTATTAATTGGGTTGCAATGTCATCAAACGTTATTTCGGTACCATTTATTATGGTTTCTGAAAATTCGATGGTTTCGGTAAGCGTTTCACTTTTGATATATGCATCATTGGTTAAAACTGCTTCCTGAACTTGTTTATTGCTCTCAAACACGATGGTAATCTTATCGGTAACCTCAAGTCCGCTGTCTTTTCGTAAATTTTGTATACGATTAACTAACTCCCTAGCAACACCTTCTTTCTTTAGATCTGGTGTTATGGTTACATCCAAAGCCACTGTCAAAGCTCCGGAATTTGCGACAAGCCAACCTTCAATATCTTGAGAACTTATATCAACATCTTCGGATCCTAATGTAATAATTTTATTATTAACTTTTATATCATAGCTTCCTGTTTGTTCAAGAATTTTAATTTTTTCTTGATCAAATCCTTGTATTTCGTTGGCTATCAACTTCATGTCTTTCCCAAAACGAGGGCCTAAAGTTTTGAAATTTGGTTTAATCTGTTTTACTAAAATACCTGAAGCATCGTCGATAAGCTCTATTTCTTTTACATTAACTTCACTTTTAATAAGATCAGATATTTCTTGTATTTCTTTTCTCTCAGCTTCATTAAGTACAGGTATCATGATTCGTTGTAGGGGTTGACGTACCTTGATTTTTTCTTTCTGACGTAAAGAAAGTACCAACGATGAGACGGTTTGCGCTTTTTGCATTTTGTGCTCTAATGCAACATCTACGTAGGATGCATCATACTCTGGAAACAATGATAAATGAACACTTTCAAAACTTTCTTTTCCTGTAACGGCATTTAAGTCTTTATACAAGCGATCCATAAAAAACGGAGCAACCGGCGCACCTAATTTTGCAACGGTAACCATACAAGTGTAGAGTGTTTGATAAGCAGATATTTTATCTTTTTGATAATCCCCTTTCCAAAACCTTCTTCTGCTCAATCTTACAAACCAGTTACTTAAATTCTCCTGTACAAAATCTGAAATTGTACGGGTAGCCTTGGTGGGTTCATATTCGGTATAAAAAGCATCTACATTCTTGACAAGTGTATGCAGTTCGCTTAAAATCCAACGATCAATTTCCGGACGTTCCTGCAAGGGAATGTCATCTTCCTTATATGTAAACTTATCAATATTGGCATAAAGTGTAAAAAATGAATATGTGTTATACAGGGTGCCAAAGAACTTACGACGCACTTCTGCGATCCCCTCGCTATCAAATTTTAAATTATCCCAAGGGTTCGCGTTGCTAATCATGTACCAACGTGTGGCATCAGGTCCGTAGGCTTTTAACGTTTCAAAAGGATCTACAGCATTACCAAGACGTTTGGACATTTTTTGTCCGTTTTTGTCAAGAACCAAACCATTGGATACAACATTTTTGTAAGCAACATCATCAAAAACCATGGTGGCTATAGCGTGAAGTGTGTAGAACCATCCTCGTGTTTGATCTACTCCCTCAGCAATAAAGTCAGCTTTACGTGCTCCAGATTCTACTTTTTCTTTATTTTCAAAAGGATAATGCCATTGTGCATACGGCATAGATCCGGAGTCAAACCATACGTCAATTAAATCACTTTCTCTGCGCATCGGTTTGCCTGATGGTGACACTAATGTAATTTTATCAACTACATTTTTATGCAGGTCAATGGTATCATAATTTGCTTCGCTCATGTCGCCGACTTTGAACTCAGCAAAAATATCTTCAGCAAGAACACCGGCTTTAATTGCTTTGTCCATTTCGCTTTTTAGCTCAGCAACAGAACCTATTATTAACTCTTCTTTTCCATCGTCAGTTCTCCATATAGGTAGCGGGATTCCCCAAAAACGAGAGCGTGACAGGTTCCAATCATTCGCATTGGCTAACCAATTACCAAAACGACCTTCCCCGGTAGCTTTAGGTTTCCAATTGATACCTAAGTTCAATTCATGCATACGATCCTTAAAATCGGTAACTTTTATGAACCAGGAATCCAAAGGATAGTACAAGATTGGTTTATCGGTACGCCAGCAATTAGGATAACTATGCAAATACTTTTCAACCTTGAAAGCTTTGTTTTCTGTTTTTAATTTAATGGCAATTTCAACATCAACAGATTTTTCAGGTGCTTCTCCATCATCATAGTATTCATTTTTGACGTATTTTCCGCCAAGTTCACCCATTTGACCTATAAAGCGACCTTGCAGATCTACCGTAGGAACTAAGTTGTCATTTTCATCTAATAACAACATCGCCGGAACTTCGGGTACCGCTTGTTTGGCTACTAATGCATCATCGGCTCCAAAGGTTGGTGAGGTATGTACAATACCGGTTCCATCTTCGGTAGTTACAAAATCTCCGGATATAACTCTAAAAGCATTTTCAGGATTATGATAGGGTTGTACATAATCTAATAATTGTTCATATCGAACATCAACCAGGTCAGCGCCTTTACATTCGGCAACCACCTGATACGGTATTTTTTTATTTTCTGAAGTGTAGGATTCTAATACTGTAGCATCTTCTGCAGCATAGTATTTTCCTGTGAATTGCTTAGCAAGCAAACTTTTGGCAAGCACAACTTGAATTGGCTCAAAAGTATATTGATTAAAGGTTTTTACAACAACATACTCAATTTTTGCACCAACAGTTAATGCAGTATTACTCGGTAAGGTCCAGGGTGTGGTAGTCCAGGCCAGAAGGTATAAATTATCTTCTAGTTGAGATAACGATGCAGGTAATGTTTCTTTGATTACTTTAAATTGTGCTACAACGGTGGTATCCGTCACATCCTGATAGGTTCCCGGTTGATTTAGTTCATGAGAACTCAATCCCGTTCCTGCCTTTGGAGAATAGGGTTGTATAGTATATCCCTTATACAGCAATCCTTTTTTATATATTTCGGATAGCAACCACCATACACTCTCCATATATTTGGATTTGTAAGTAACATAAGGATCTTCCATATCCACCCAGTATCCGATCTTTTCAGTCAAATCATTCCAGATATCTGTATAGCGCATCACGGCTTTTTTACAAGCCTCATTATATTCTTCTACGGTAATTTTTTTACCAATATCTTCTTTCGTGATACCCAATTCCTTCTCCACGCCAAGCTCAACAGGGAGACCATGAGTGTCCCAACCTGCTTTTCTCTTTACCTGAAAACCCTTCTGAGTTTTATAACGACAAAAGATGTCCTTAATGGCACGCGCCATGACATGGTGAATACCAGGTAACCCATTGGCAGACGGAGGTCCTTCAAAAAATACAAAAGGAGCTGATTGTTCACGCTCGGAAATGCTCTTTTCAAAAATGTTATGTTGTTGCCAAAAATCCAGTATTTCTTCTGCAGTTTTTGGCAAGTCAAGTCCTTTGTATTCAGGAAACTTCGTGCTCATGAGGTCGTTCTTTCTGTTAAGTGTGCGAAAATAAGGATTTTATTGAAAAAAGATAGTGATTTTTAACGGTAAACGTGTTGTGCTATATTTAAAAAGCACACTCATTATATTGTTATCTATAATAGAGTATCGCACAACCTGATTGAGTTTTTATTTTAATACAAGAAAATGTTAAGCCAGATGGAAACGTTTTGGGTTTCAAATTCTATTTGTACCTTCATCTTAATTTTTGATACCGAATACTATTTTAATTATGAGTGAAACGCTAAAAGTAGCCTTAATTCAATCCAATTTGTCATGGGAGCTTGCAGGTGAAAACAGAACTAATTTTGAACAAAAATTAAATAAACTCACCCAAACTGTTGATTTAGTCGTGCTACCGGAAATGTTTAGTTCCGGTTTTACAATGAATGCCAGTGCTGTTGCTGAAGGTATGAATGATGCTACAGTACAATGGATGCTACGTATGGCTAAGGCCAAGAACTTTGCATTAATAGGTAGTATAGTCATCAAGGAAAATGATAACTTTTACAATCGCGCACTCTTTGTGTCTCCAGAGGGATCTATTCAATATTATGACAAACATCAGCTGTTTACGATGGCAGGAGAGGATAAGTCTTATACTCCGGGAGAAGACAAAGTAGTTATTGAATATAAAGGATGGCGTATTCAACCGCTGATTTGTTACGACCTGAGATTTCCCGTTTGGTCGAGAAATACAAATGAGGCGGATGTGTTGATATTCATGGCGAACTGGCCTGAAAAGAGAGTACTTGCATGGGATACGTTACTTAAGGCACGTGCCATAGAGAATATGGTATATTGTATCGGGGTAAATCGTGTGGGGGTTGATGGTAAGGGATATAATTATGTGGGACATTCTGCGGTATATGATGTCTTAGGAAATCCAATTACTTCAAATACTCCGGTTGAAAAGGAAACCATATTGTATGCAACATTAAATAAAACACATATACAGCAAACAAGAGTTAAATTGCCATTTCTTGTGGATGCAGATCCTTTTACTATCCTAAAAAAAGATAACTAATCTAGGTTGTCTAGGATAAACGTTTGTCTCAGTTCCCAATTGGCTCTTACATCAATGGTTTTAGGAAAGTAAATAATTTTTTCGGGTTGTAAGCCTTTAAGAAAGTTACCAGTGTCCCAGCGGTTATTTGCATTTTGATCTAGTACCACGCGAATATTATATTTTCCCGCTTCCAAATATTCAAAAGTAACAGTGCCTAGTTTGTCGATGCTCTTTTCTGAAACTATTTCGTCCTTATCGTTGGTTAACTGGATAATTACCGGAAAAGACGAAACGTTCTCCAAATCCAGAAAAATTTTACCGTAATCAGTTATTTTTTTTGTGCTGAAGGTGAAGGATAGACTGTCATTAACATTGTCCATAAAATCTTCAATTGCATTTGGTAATACATTGATCGTATAGCCTTGATCTTCTTGTTGATCAAATTTGAAGTTCACGGTATTATATAGTGTGTCGATTTGAGTTGTAAAGGGTACAGGAAGAGAATCACGCATAAACGTGATAAGCGAATCTTCAATCTTGCTAATCGGTATGTTTGCAACTAGCTGAAAACTTTCATTGGGAGTTAATATTGCTGGAGAGGTTGGCGATACAATTAAAGAATCCTTATATTGATCTTTAAAGCGTGTTGTCAATGTATCATTGTAAGCAGCTGAAGCTTTAACCGCAAACTGTAAGGAGTCAGCCTCAAAGTAAGGACGAAACCAATAATGTATAGTGTCTGTTTTAAGATCTCTTATCGTTCTGTACTCAAATTCATCAGGTGTAGAACTGACTATATTTATACGAGTACTGTCTATATCTCCTTCATAGGGAAAAACCAATGAGTTTTTTGAACTTTGTTTTGGTTTTAAAAACTTGAATGCCGGTGTTTCTTTGAATAAATTAATAGAAAATACCTTTGCAGTATCACGAGGAATGACAATAGTATCACTATAAAACCCTATTTTATCTTGTTTCTGTTGGTAGGTGTAATTAGTGGCGGCATCTTTTAAGGCTATCAATCTGTATTTACCAGCCTTTAAATTTTCCATCACAAACGCGGTGCTATCCAAAGTGCTGGACACGTATCGAGGCACTGTATTGTAGATAATAGAATCCGTATAGCTTTCGTCGATCTTGTATAACGCTATTGTCGTATAAGGATCTGGTGTTCTGGCTATGGCATCTTTTATGGAGCCTTTTATTTTCAAAGAGTCCAGAAAGTCTCCTGTGCTAAAAACATATTTAAAGAATGGCAACGGATTCCCTTCATTATTGTCCACAATACTTTCACCAAAACTGATACTGTATGTAGTGTTTTCTAAAAGTGTATCAAGAAACTTGATCTTTACAAATTTATTAGCGCCCCCTAACGGTGTTATCGTTGGTTTAGGATCCATTGGTGGAGAAATTACGATTTGTTGCTGTGGATCTTCAAGTTTGATGTACTCATCAAAATAAATTCGAATTTCTTTTTTATCAAAGTTTGTAGAAAAATTAGGAGGTGTAGCCCGAATAAATTCAGGAGGAATACTATCTTTTTCGCCACCCGTAATTGTGCCTTTTTTGGCACATCCAACAAGTAATAAGAAAACGCTCAAAGCGACTAGTAGAACTCCGTTTTTCATGAATGCTATAACGATTTTGTTTTGATTCACAAAGAAACAACTAATTACTATAAACAAAAAACTATTCTGTTATAGCCATGGTGGCTATACTAAATTTAATCCCTTCAATACCTTTTAGCTCTTTAATACATGCTTGTAATGTAGCACCTGTCGTTATGATATCGTCGACCAGAAGGATGTGTTTTCCTGTCAAAACATCTTGGTTTTGCAAACCAAAGGTTGCTTCAGAGTTTTGCCATCGCATAATTCTTTTTTGTTTCGATTGTTTGGCCGTATAGTTTTTCTTGATCAGTACATTATTAATATAATGTACTTGGAGTAGCTGGGCTATTTTTTTTCCAAATTCCTCTACTTGATTATAACCACGCTCTTTTAATCTTTTTTTGTGAAGTGGTACTGGAACGACCGCATCAATACCGTCAAAATTTTTCGCATTGAGTAATTGTGACCCAAGCCATGCTCCCAATGTTGTGCCTATTTTTTGTTGTCCGCGATACTTTAAATTATGAATTAGATTTTGCACTAAGCCCTCCTTCTCGAACACGAGAAGCGATACAAAATTTTCAATTTTGATATGATCATAAAATACTTTTTCGATATTTTTCACGTTAACTAGGTGAAAATTCCCTTGAGGTAAGTAATAACGACAAGAAGTGCACAATACATGTTCGTTTCTATCCAAGTTGCTATCGCAGGCGGCACAATGCTGAGGATAGAATAAATAAACAAGATCACAAAGCATATTATAATACGATTAACATTAATAATTCGATTTAACTATTATATTTACCTTAAAAGTAACCATCAAAAATTAAAAATTAACTATGACTACTCAAAACAATAACTTAACCCTTAAGATTTTAATCGGTGTATTAGCAGCATTGCTATTGATTTTGGCCATTTTTTCATACAAGTTTTATAATGAAGAAAAGCAAAATAAGGCTATTCTTCAACAAGAGAAAGATTTAATTGAAAGCGAATTAGGAGAATTAATTACAAAGTATGACAATGCGATTGCCCTTAATGAAGTTATGGATGATCACTTGTTGAAGGCAAAAGAACGTATCGTAGTGCTATTGGATAGCGTAAAAGATAATGATGCAAATCTAGCTTTAATTTCAAGATATAGAAGAGAAGTTGGTAAGCTTAAGCAAGAAAGAGAGCGTTTATTCAAATTGGCGGATAGCTTAACAGCTGCCAACTCACAACTTACAACAGATTTAGATAGTACTTCCACAGCTTTAAATCAAAGAATTATATTCTCAGATTCCTTACAGACACAAAATTCAAAATTAGCTGAAATTGTAGAACGAGGTTCTGCATTGACAGCGTCTGGAATAAAAGCAGAAGGTGTACGAGTACGTAATAGTGGAAAAATTACGAATACCTCACGTGCTAGTAGAGCAGATAAGGTAAGAGTATGTTTTACATTATCTCCAAATAAACTGACTGAAAAAGGCGATAAAGAATTATATGTTCAAGTTATCAATCCTAAAAATAATTTGATCGGAGATAAGATTTCGATTAATTTTGAAGATGCAGTACTAACCTACAGTGGTCGTAACAAGGTGTTCTATGAGAATGATGCACTCGATGTATGTGTCCTTGTCAACGCAATGGAAGGTGAGTTGATGGAAGGGAACTACGTGGTAAATGTTTTCTCCGGACCAAGAATGATTTCGAACACTAAGTTCGAATTGAGATAATTTTAGAATAAACAACATTTTAACCATCATAATTTGTAAAATTGTGATGGTTTTTTTGTGTTTCGTATATTAATCAAACAACTTCCTTATTAAATAACTCAATTCGTTTCTATTTTGTACAAATTGAATTAATTTTGTCCAATGGCAAATCAAGAAGATAAATTTAAAAAAGTAATAGCCCATGCAAAAGAGTATGGGTATATTTTTGGTTCTAGTGAAATATATGACGGTTTAAGTGCGGTCTATGATTATGGACAAAACGGAGCTGAATTAAAAAAAAATATCAGAGAATATTGGTGGAAAAGCATGGTGTTTATGCATCAAAATATAGTGGGTTTAGACGCTTCAATATTTATGCATCCCACTACATGGAAGGCTTCTGGTCACGTAGATGCTTTTACCGATCCACTTATTGATAATAAGGATTCTAAAAAAAGATATCGGGCCGACGTATTAATTGAGGACTATGCTGAGAAATTAAATATAAAAGCACAAAAGGAAATAGCAAAAGCTAAAAAAAGATTTGGTGATGCTTTTGATGAAGCACAATTTGTTGCAACCAACCCAAGAGTAGTTAAGTATCTTTCAGAACGTGATGAAGTACTTAAACGTATGGGAGCCTCGCTGGAAAAAGAGGATTTAAATGATGTAAAAGCACTTATCGAAGAACTTGGAATAGCTGACCCGGATACAGGATCTAAAAACTGGACCGATGTACGTCAGTTCAATTTAATGTTTGGGACCAAATTAGGAGCATCCGCAGATACTGCAACTGATTTATATCTAAGACCCGAAACTGCACAAGGGATTTTTGTCAACTTTTTAAATGTTCAAAAAACCGGACGCATGAAAATTCCATTCGGAATTGCTCAAACCGGTAAAGCTTTTAGGAATGAAATTGTTGCTCGCCAGTTTATTTTCAGAATGCGAGAATTCGAGCAGATGGAAATGCAATTCTTTGTGAAGCCAGGTGATGAAATGAAGTGGTATGATTACTGGAAAGAAACACGACTTAATTGGCACTTATCCTTAGGGCTTGGTGAAGAAAACTACCGCTTTCATGATCATGATAAGTTAGCTCATTACGCCAATGCAGCTGCCGATATAGAATTTAATTTTCCTTTTGGATTCAAAGAATTAGAAGGGATTCATTCACGCACAGATTTTGACTTAAAGGCTCATGAAGAGTTTTCGGGCAAGAAACTTCAGTTTTTTGATCCGGAGTTAAAAGAAAGCTATACGCCTTATGTCGTAGAAACCTCGGTGGGGCTGGACAGAATGTTTTTGGCTGTATTCTCAACTGCGCTACAAGATGAAACATTAGAAGATGGGTCAACCCGAGTGGTGCTTAAACTGCCAGCAGTAGTGGCGCCTGTAAAAGCCGCAGTTTTACCTTTGGTCAAAAAGGACGGACTTCCAGAAATAGCACAACAGATTATTGATGAGCTAAAATGGAATTTTAATGTAGTTTATGATGAAAAGGATGCAATTGGACGACGTTATCGTAGACAGGATGCTAATGGAACACCCCTTTGCATTACGGTAGATCATGATACGTTGACAGATCAAACAGTTACCATTCGCGATCGGGATACAATGGAACAAAAACGTGTGGCGATCAAAGATTTAAAAACTTTGATTTCTGAACGGGTAGACATGGAATATTGGCTTAAATAAGTAAACAGATTTTATATTTTTCACACAAAAGCTACGTATTTACGTGGCTTTTGTCTTTTAAGGATTTGTGTTATATAAAACAGTTAATAGAATTTATTACCCAGTGTATGAATATAATATGTAGTTGAGTTCGCTATAATTTAAACTTTAGTTGTATTTTTAAATCCAAAAAATTATTTGGAACCCTGATATTTAATGATCTACCTATGAAGCTGAGAGAAATTGTCGCAATTATTGTATTCATGCTAAATTTTGTGACTTATTCACAAAAAACACAAACAAGTAACGCGACATTAGTTATAGAAGCTACCTATATGAAGGAAATTACACCTTTGGTAGGTAAAGAACTTATTCCACAAAAACCAAGAGTAGGTCCGATAAACCCCAGAAGAGCCAATGTAAATAAAATTGTTCCCGGTAAGGGATACCCCAGAGGACAAGATAAGTTATTAGCAAAGCAAAAAAGCCTTAGGACACTTAGAACGGGCAAAGCTCCCTCTCAGAAATTCACTGTTGCTTCGGCAAATCGAGCCCCTACTGATCCCACTGGAGCCGTTGGTCCCAATCATTATGTGAGTGCAAAAAATTATTCGTTTGCAATACACGATAAAGTAGGAAATGTGCTGCTACCCTCGACCTCGTTAGAGAATTTATTTCCCGGAGAAGCTTTGGGAGACCCCATAGTGTTTTACGATAATTTTGCCGACCGTTTTGTTATAACGCAATTCAGCGATACTCCCAACGGTTTTTTGGTTGCAGTGTCCAAAGATCCCGATCCTGTAAATAGTGGATGGTATACGTACCGCTTTACTACGGATAGCTTTCCAGATTACACCAAATTTTCTGTTTGGTCAGATGGATATTATGTAACCGCTAATAAAGATCAAGGCGCACAACAAACAAGCGAAGTAGTTTTTGTCATCGAGCGAGATAAGATGCTTGCTGGTGAGCTTAATGCCAGAATGGTTGGATTTCCTTTACCGGGAGCAAATATAGGAGGATTTTATAGTCCGGCTGCCTTCAATGCTATCGGACAAACCTTACCACCAAGAGGAGAGGCTAAAATAATCTATTATCAGGATGATGAATGGGTAAACGTTAATGAAGATGCATTAAAACTATGGAGCATCAATGTTAATTGGATTCGCCCTGAACTATCATCAATTACTGAAGCTGAGGTGCTCGATGTAACTTCAGGTCAGATAACCCCTTTTGATTCTACCTTTGACGGAGGAGCTTCTTTTAGTAATATACCTCAACCGGGGACTGAAGGTCAGGATATCGATGCGTTGCAAGGAGCGGTCATGTATGCAACAAATTACCGAAGATTTTGTAATTATAATGTGGTGACACTTAATTTTGTGGTGGATATCGATGATCGTCCTGATCTGGATAATGTTGCCGGAGTTCGATGGTATGAACTACGCCAAAACGGTGACGGACAACCATGGTATGTGTATCAGGAAGGTACGTACGCGTCTCCAGATGGCAAGAGTGCCTGGTGTGCGAGTATGGCTATGGATGTATATGGAAATATAGGTATGGGATATACAACCATGGGAACTGTGGAAAATGGTGCTACAGTGGATAGTTACGCTTCATTACGCTATACCGGGAGATTAGATGGAGATCCGTTGGGAAGCATGACCATTGCCGAACAAGACATTGTGATTGGTACAGATATACAACGCAATGGAGGAGAACGTTACGGGGATTATTCGCAAATAACTATTGACCCTATAGATGATCAGACATTTTATCATATAGGTGAATATTTTGAAGCTATCGGTGATAATGCCAGAGATTTTGTAGGTGTTTTCAAAATTGCAAATGTGATAGCTAACGATGTGGGAATAGTAAGTATCCCTGCACCTTTTGCAAAAGCTACCTTTAGCAATGCTGAGAATATTACAGTGGAAATACAAAATTTCGGAACTACTTCACAAAGTAACATTCCTGTTAGCTATACTATCAATAACAGCACTCCAGTTAATGAGATTTTCACCGGAACAATCAACCCGGGTGAGACTGCTCTTTTTACATTTGCAGCTGTGGCAGATTTAAGTCAGGATAAAAGTTATACTGTTAATGCAGAAACAAATCTGGCGGGGGACGCCGAGGTTGAAAATGATTGTATATCAAAGGTTGTAGAGAATATTTATGCCAATGACTTGGGAGTGGTTCAGTTAGTTTCACCTATAAGTGGCGGCGGATTAACAACTGATGAGTTTGTTACAATTTCGATCTACAATTACGGTTCGGTTGCGCAATCTAATTTTCCGGTATTTTATTCTTTTAATAGTGGTAGTCGAGTGACAGAGACGTTTACAGAAACGATAGCTCCAGGTACTTCTGAACGATATACGTTTAACAGTTCAGTAAATATGACAGCGTTTGGCAACTATACCTTTCAAATTGGAACTGCACTTGGGAATGATGAGGATGTGTCTAATGATTTTATCAACGTAAGCGTAGAACATAGATTGTGTATGCCAGAGTCTGACTGTCAAAGATTTGGAGACGGAATAACTTCATTTGAACTGGCCAATATTTCTAATGTAGATATTCTCTGTGACAATGGATATAAAGATTTTACAGATCTCGTAATTAAAATGGATCGTTCAAAGGGGAAGTATATTCTTACCTTACAAGCGGGGTATGCATCAGGAGACCAGGAACGATTTTCGTTATGGGTAGATTATAATGATAATAATCTCTATGAGGATGCTGAGTTGATTTTTGACAACGAAATCCTTGAGGAGCAAGACACAGATTTATTTTTTAATTTTCCATTAGATCAAAGTAGTACATTAGGAAAGCATTTGATGCGTATACGTGCAGGCGATGTAAAAACTAATAATGGAGCACCCTTAAATGAACCATGCGAAGCAATGCAATTTGGAACCACTCATGATTATACTGTAGAGATTGGGGAGAGCAATGGAAACGGCGATGAAATAATCGTTTTTGAGAGAGAGAAGAATAAGTATATTGTAAGTACTGGAAACCCTGAGGATGTTTCGGAAGAAAAAATAATTGTATTTTCAATCACGGGTCAGGTAATACTTATTGATGACATGGAGCTTGATGCTAATAACAATTTTATTTTTGATCTGGATTTATCCTATCGTAGTACCGGAATGTATTTTATAAGAATTGGAAATAAAAGGAAAGGAAGGGCTGTCAAAATTATTGTTCAGTAGCAGATCTATTTTTTAGAGTCTGTATAAGAACCGGGCGCCCTTGATTACATCTGTTTTTCATTTTTAAATTACTAAAAGTTACCCAAACCTTAGTTGGGATTTCATTTTTTGTAAAGTCCTTCAAGTTTATGGGGTCTAAGGTGTCTTTAAGGCCAGAAACCACTAATAAATGAGGACATGAGGGGTTTTTGGACATTATAATAGTACCCTTATAATCTTGTCCACTCGAATTATATGCAGCATTTTTATCTTTAGTTAGTGCAGCAGCATTTTTAAGCGGTTGATTTTTAGGGGAACACGATAATAGGATGGATGATAGTATTAGGACGATTGCTGGAAAAAGTAATAGCTTCATATCATGGATTTTAGTAAAGATCTACAAAATTATTCAAGATTGAGGCACGTAAGTAGTGTATTTTATTTAAATGGCTGATACGTTATACTATAGTTTGATGAATTATTATTTTATCTAAACACATTTTTTTATCTACTAAAAGCTTCGTTATTTTGTTGATAAAGTACAATAGAAAGATTACATACTTTGTTTCGATTGAAGTGAAAAAATCAATTTATTACGAGCTACATATTAAATAAGTTGTTTCTGTGGCCTCTAGTAAAAGCTTAGGATTAATTTTTTCTAAGAGCGAAACAGTAAACACGAATAGATGAAAATAATTTCTTATAATGTAAATGGTATAAGAGCGGCTATAAATAAAGGGTTTATAGAGTGGTTGGTACAAGCGGATCCAGATGTGATATGTCTTCAGGAAATTAAAGCTATGGAGGAGCAATTGGACTTAGAGCTCTTCAAAGAAGCAGGATATCCGTATCTGTATTGGCACAGTGCACAAAAAAAGGGATATAGCGGTGTCGCTATACTTTCTAAAACAAAACCAGACAACGTTACCTTTGGCACAGGTATAGAGCACATGGATTTTGAGGGACGTGTCATTAGAGCAGACTTTGATAAAGTTTCAGTAATTAGTCTGTATTTACCTAGCGGAACCAATGTAGATCGATTGGCCCATAAGTTCATGTTTATGGATGATTTTCAAGAATATATTACCACATTGAAAGAAACGCATCCCAACTTAGTTATTTGTGGAGACTATAATATTTGTCATAAGGCTATTGATATACATGATCCCGTGCGTAATAAAAATGTGTCGGGATTCTTACCTGTAGAGCGTGAGTGGATTGATACCTTCATGTCAAATGGTTTTATAGATTCTTTCAGGCATTTTAATAAAGAACCGCATCAATATTCTTGGTGGAGTTATAGAGCTAATGCCCGTAATAATAACAAAGGGTGGCGACTTGATTATGGATTAGTCGCACAACCACTCAAAGATGCTTTAAAACGAGCTGTTATTTTATCCGAAGCAAAACACAGCGATCATTGCCCAATTCTTGTAGAATTAGATCTGAATTATATTTAAATCATAACCCCAATTATAAAACTACATTTTAATCATGGTACGTAAAATTATAGTATTAGCTCTTATGGCTGGATTTGCCACCTCTTGTGTTTCGTCCAAAGTTCATAAAGATTTAGAAA
This sequence comes from Aquimarina sp. 2-A2, assembly GCF_045505135.1. Taxonomy (NCBI): domain Bacteria; kingdom Pseudomonadati; phylum Bacteroidota; class Flavobacteriia; order Flavobacteriales; family Flavobacteriaceae; genus Aquimarina; species Aquimarina sp. 2-A2. The sequence goes on from NZ_JBJKFI010000001.1 coordinate 671,671, forward strand.
GTAAATACGCCAGACTCAAAAGAGACAACCGCAAAACCAAAGATGATTTAAAATCTCTTCAGAGAGATTTTGACGCTAATCAATTAGCTGCAGAGCAACTCAATGATGCCTACAATAAAACAAGAGCCGAACGTGATGAGCTTAGACAGAAATATGAAACAACTTTGACAAACTACAATGCGTTAAAAGATTCGTATGATGCCTTAGAAAAAAACAGCTCTGAAGCAATGGCCGCTAATAGCAAGCGCAATCGCGATTTATTAGCACAGTTAGAGCAGAAAGAACAAGCTTTGGCTACAGAACGTTCAAGACTTGAAAAACTAGAACGTGACTTACAATTAAGGTCTCAACGTGTAGATGAATTGGAAGGCTTGATTATGGCACAAGATGCAAAAATGCAAGCTTTAAAAAACGCGATATCTAAAGCTATGCGTAATTTTGAAGGAAAAGGATTGACCGTAGAGGAACGAAATGGTAAGGTTTATATTTCTATGGAAAATAAACTTCTTTTTGCCTCAGGTAGCTGGTCTATAGGGACACAAGGTAAGCAAGCTGTAAATCAATTAGGAAAAGTACTTAGTGAAAACCCCGATATAGCCGTGTTGATCGAAGGTCATACCGATAACGATCCCTATCTGGGTACGGGAATTATCAAAGATAACTGGGACTTATCAACCAAACGAGCAACGGCTATTGTAACGTTACTATTGGAGAATAACGCTATTGATCCAAAGAACCTTACCGCAGCGGGAAGAGGTGAATTTGCGCCAATCGCAGATAATAACTCTACTGAAGGCAAGTCTAAAAACAGAAGAATTGAGGTGATCCTTACGCCAAAATTAGATGAGATTAGTAAATTGCTTAATAAGATCTAAGCAAAAATATTATTGAAAGCACTATAAAATAAAAATGCCGCTACGTAGATTCAGCGGCATTTTTAATACAATAAAGTTAAAAGTATTACAGACTATTTAGAATACTTTGTACTTCTTTACTGTTATCTTCTTTAAGACTGGTTTTTACTCTATTCAATACTTTTTGAAATTTCTCAATAACTTTTTCAGTATCCATTTTGGTAAGAGCAATTTGTCTACCTGTTGAGGTTAATAAGAAATAATCATAAAATTCAACAGGAACAGATTTATCTTTCTTTTTTTGAATTGACGTAGTACCAGTTGACTTAACGATTGAGATAACATTTCCGTGAGCAATTACCTTATCAGTTTCTTTTCCAACTTCTGTTGCAAGTGAGTATACATCATCAAAGACTTCGTTGAGAACGCTCCAATCTTCTTGAGCTTGAGTGGTTAGTGTGGTGCCTAGCACCATTACAAGTAGAAATAATTTTTTCATAATGTTTGGGTATATTAATTGATTTATCAAAACTACGTATTTGATATCACGTATTCTAAAACGAAATAAAAAAAACTTTATTGCAAAAATGTAGCTTGCAAATAAGCCTTTAAAATAGCTAATTAATTTTTTAAAATCCAAAAAGCGTACCAAAAAATATTATATGATCTTGTTTTCTAACCTTTAATAGTTAAGATGAATTTTACAGATTGCAACTTTTTAATTTTTATATTCGAATTTTATAAATAAGATTAAATCCATTATGAGATATACAACACTTTCCAATACGAAGATTAAAATTAGTAAGATTTGCCTTGGCTCTATGACTTGGGGACAACAAAACACAGAAGATGAGGGGCATACACAATTGGATTTTGCAATTGATCAAGGGGTGAATTTTATTGATACAGCTGAGTTGTACTCGGTACCTGCAACTAGCGAAACGCAGGGTAGCACTGAACGCATTATTGGAACGTGGCTCAAAAAGAGAAAGAAGAGAGAGGATGTGGTAATAGCGTCGAAAATTGTGGGTCCGCGTGATTTTGTAAAACATATAAGAACGGGTGGGTTTACCAAAACAGAGTTTGATGATGCTATCCATAAAAGCTTACAACGCTTACAAACCGATTATATCGATTTATATCAGTTACATTGGCCGGAGAGAAATACTAACTTTTTTGGAGTTTTGGGATATGAACATGACGAGGAGGAACGATGGAGTGATAATTTTAATGAAATACTACATAATTTAGAAGTGTTTAAAAAAGAAGGAAAGATACGATCTATTGGTGTGTCGAATGAAACTCCGTACGGAGTAATGCGTTATGTAGAAGAAGCCCGGGCCGGTAAATTCAAGATAAGTACAGTTCAAAACCCCTATAGTTTATTGAACCGTAAGGATGAGATTGGATTATCAGAAATCCTACTAAGAGAGGATGTTGGTTATTTACCTTATTCTCCCTTGGGTTTTGGTCAACTAACGGGTAAATATCTAGAAGAGATGCCCAAAGATGCCAGAGTAACTTTATTTCCTCAATTCTCAAGATATCACAATGAACGGTCTTTTGAAGCTACACGAGCTTATAATGAAATAGCCAAGGCAAACGGACTTAGTCTGACTCAAATGGCATTAGCATTTGTGCAAAGTCAACCTTTTGTAACCAGTACAATTATTGGAGCCACTAACTTACAGCAGTTAAAAGAGAATATAGGAAGTGCAACGCTTTCATTATCAGAGAGTATCATTGAGGCAATACAGGAGGTTCACAATGATAATCCAAATCCTGCGCCTTAATGGCCGGAAATGTTAATATTTGAGCGCCTATAGTTACTCCAACGAGGTCGTTATTTGTATATTCGAAAAATTTTTTAATAACTGTATTTTATAATTATGAAGAGACAATTACTTTTAAAGGCTATTTTAACTAGTTTTCTAATAGCTTTTAATTCCTGTTCCGACGACGGAGTGGATGGTACTAATGGTGTTGATGGAAAAGATGGTGTGGATGCTACAGGTTCTGTATACCTAGTCTTAAGTGGAAACATTTCAAATGATGAAGCTAAAGCTGCTTTGGAAACAAAATATTCTGAAAACACTCAGGTCATCCTCGTTACAAATACAACAGCGCTTACGACCCTTGATCTGACCGGAGTACCTACACTCGTAGATTTAGAGATTAGAAATAATGAGAAGCTGACAACCATAAACGCTCCAGACTTAAGCGAAGTTTTAAATACGTTGGAAATAGACAACAATAGTCAGCTTACTAGTTTAAATTTTACTGCTTTGAAATTTGGTGATGATATAACTGTTTCGGAGAACAATAAATTAGAATCAATGCAGTTTGATGCATTGATAGGTGTTCATGATCACCTTTATTTTTATTCAAATAAAGAGTTGAGATCACTTTCACTATCTAATTTTGTAGGTAATGATAGAACGTATTTAGGTATAATTGACAACCCTAAGTTGAATGATTTAAATTTATCGAAGCTAGTAGATTTAGATTATTTGTCAATTTCTGCTACGGCGTTGACAACAATTGAAATTCCTCAAATTATTAATTCAAATAGAATCTCTTTAAGAGATAATTCAATGTTAGAAACGGTTAGTTTTCCCAAATTAGAGAAAATTACTGATGAGAATGGTAGTGGGTTCAGTATTTATAACTCAAGTCCTGCTTTAAGTCTGGTTTCCTTGCCTTTATTAACTCAAGCTTCTAGATTTAATATTTACTCGTATGAAGCTCAGACCGCTGCAGGAAGTCTAGTATTGTCATCCATAATTGATTTTGACGACATTAGTGTTAATTATTATACTTTGAGAACTGCTGATGTTGATGCGCTACTATCTCATTTGGTTTCAATAACTCCAGCGATTACAGAAAAGTATATTTATTTATATGGATCCCCATCGGCACAGGGAGATACTGATGCTTCAACATTACGTTCAAATGGGAACTCGGTTAACTTTAGATTATAGATAAGTAAATAAATTATTTAGCTCTCAAAATATATAATATTTTGAGAGCTATTTTTTTACTCAAAAAGATGCACAGCTATATCCTCAATTTTTGCCACAAGCTGTATGTTGATTTGTGTGTTTTTAAGGGATATTTTGTTGTACTTAGATACAAAAATGGTGGAGAAGCCCAGTTTTTCTGCTTCATGTATTCGTTGTTCAACCCGTGTTACCGGACGTATTTCTCCCGCCAAACCTATTTCTGCAGCAAAACAGTAATCACTTGGGATTGATACATCTTCGTTCGAGGATAAAATTGAGGTAACCACGGCCAAATCAATGGCAGGGTCATCGATCGAAATACCCCCGGTGATATTTAAAAATACATCTTTGGCACCAAGTCTAAAGCCCGCTCGTTTCTCCAATACTGCAAGAATCATGTTGAGGCGTTTGAGATTGTATCCTGTAGCACTTCGCTGGGGCGTTCCGTACACGGCTGTACTCACTAACGCCTGTACCTCGATCATAAATGGACGCATCCCTTCTATCGAAGCTGCAATAGAAGTACCGCTAAGTTCTTCATCTTTTTTCGAAATCAGAATTTCACTAGGATTACTAACTTCTCTCAATCCGCTACCTTGCATTTCATAAATTCCAAGCTCTGCGGTTGACCCAAAACGATTTTTTAAAGCTCGTAAAATGCGGTATACATAATTACGGTCTCCTTCAAACTGTAATACGGTATCCACCATATGCTCCAAGATTTTTGGTCCTGCGATGGTTCCGTCTTTTGTTATGTGACCTATCAATAGTACAGGCGTAGCTGTTTCTTTGGCAAACTTTATAAGCTCAGCGGTGCACTCTCGTATCTGAGAGATACTACCAGGACTACTCTCGATATAATCACTATGCAGGGTCTGAATTGAATCGATGATTACTATGTCAGGCTCTATAGTTTCAATCTGTTTGAAAATATTTTGAGTCTTAGTCTCTGTAAGAATTAAGCAATTATCAGTTTTTGAAGTGATGCGTTCTGCACGCATTTTTATTTGCTTTTGACTTTCTTCACCAGAAACATACAGCGTTTTATATGGTAACTTCAAACTAATCTGAAGCAGCAACGTACTTTTTCCTATGCCGGGTTCACCGCCTAATAATGTTAAGGACCCGGGAACTAATCCTCCGCCCAGTACACGATTTAACTCATTGTCGTCTGTGTTGAATCGCATTTCCTGACTCCCGTCAATTTCTGATACTCGTAAGGGCTTAGAGGTCCTAGATATTTTAGAGTCGGTAGTTTTCCAATCTTTCTTATTTTCTTTTTGAACGACCTCTTCAACAATGGTATTCCACTCTTTACAAGCAGAACATTGGCCTTGCCATTTCGAATATTGCGTACCGCAATTTTGACAAAAAAAAGTGGTTTTCACTTTACTCATTGGGTATTTTTCTTAAAATTATAAAAGTAAGATAAACTGAATTAGTTTTTAGATAATTACAGGTTAAAAAAAGGAGGCTCCTTTTTTGAGCCTCCCACTAGTTTGTATAGAAAGATAGATTTAGTCTTACCAGCCGAAATCTTCTTTAATCTTATTTACTTTATCTAACATATAATCTTTGGTCAAGAAGGCCACCTCATTGAGTAGAAAACCATTTTCATAGGCCCTCATAGCTTTTTTGGGTTCTCCAATTTGTTCATAATGCATTCCCAAAAAATAATGGCCAAGCATCGTTTCAGGATGTTCTTTGGTTGCTAATTTACCTAGAGGTTCAAGCTCATCCCAGTTTTCATTTTTGATCAATGCTGTAGAAACTGCTATAAAATCGTTTACACGAATTTGTCTTTTAATACCATAGAGTTTTTCTGTGGTTTTGTACAAATCAACTAACCACTCATATGGAGAGGTTTCCAATGGTAGAATAACTTCTTTATACGTCCTTTTACTAATAGGACGATACATTTCAAAAATACTTTCTAGCGCTCTTGGAATGGCTCTTCCGACAAGGGTGTAATGAGAGGATTCATTGAAGTTGTCAAAACTATAATTAACTTCGGGGTTTTCTATAACACTTAGATTTTCATCTAGAGCGATTAGATTCTTTTTAATGTTATCCGCATCATTAGTTGCAGTAGCTAAGTAATACCAAAGTTCTTGAGAAGATGTTGTTAATATATTTGAAATACGATCACCCATTGGCGGAGCTAATTCTGGGCTCAAATTAATATAGGCCTGAAAAATAGGATTTTCTTTAAAAAGAAAATAATTAATAAAATTTGAGGTATAATCATGTCCTACTATAATTTTTAATTCTGCTGTGCGATAGGTTTGGTTGAGATATGGTAATAGCTCTTGTCCTATAAACTCGAAAAACTGAGCCCCCTTGTTTACAGGTAAAAATTCAGCTTCATCATAACGACAATCTTCCATTCTAGTCTTATCCTGTACAATTCCCACCACAATTGATTCTGGCATGTCTTCCCAATAGGAGAAGTAATCAACATTACCTGCCATCGGTTCAAAAAGATAATCTCCGTCGAGAACGATAATCAAGGGGTAAATTTTCTTCTCGTTCTTATCGTAATTTCTCGGTAGTTGAATTTTTAAATCACGATTTTGATCGAGTTTTATAGAGCGAAAGGTTTCATAAATGACCTGACTATGGACAGCGGTGCCTATAATCATAAGTAATAGTAACAGTAGTATCCTTTTCATAAGTATAGCATTAGGGTTAAGCAAGGAGCAATATATAAATTATTTTGCTTTGTTTAAAACAGGTAATAATATAAACGATAAACTGCCCAGAAATAGTATCAATAATGTTTGTGATCCCCAAATGATCCACCCAAGTGCCTCTCCTGTTGCTTGTTGGATGTCAAAAAGAAGTAAAATAGCACCGATAGCAATTGGGTACAGACCAATGCCGCCGTTGGTCACCGTCATTGCAAAAGAGCCTGCTACAAATGTAGCTAGAATAGCTTGAAACGATAAATTTTCTGTCCCTGACACGGCATATTTTGAAACATAAATCATTAATATGTAGAGGATCCATATCGCCAAGGTGTGAAATAAGAAAGACCATTTCTTCTTCATGAGCAGTGCACTTTTGATACCATCCAGTAATCCTTCTGCAAAAGACTTTATTTTGATAAGGAGATTGTGGTTTGCCTTTTTAAGCAGCTTCAGGATAAGTATTCCAATCAATAATAGCGCTACCAGGACTGTAATTGATGTAAATGGATTAATGTTTTTTTCGTCAAAATATGTGTAAAGCAAATCAAATTGCCATATGAATGCAATTCCTGTTATCAAAAGGAGCATCACAAAATCAACTAAGCGTTCTGATACAATGGTACCAAAGCTCTTTTCGAATGGAACTTTTTCGTACGTTGTGAGTGTGGCACCTCGCAATATTTCCCCTGATCTTGGCACTCCCATATTGGCTAAATAACCAATCATCACTGCAAAAAATCGATTGTAAAAAGTAGTACGGGAACCTATGGTATCTAATAAAAATTGCCAACGGTATGCTCGTGATATATGCGATAACATTCCAAGAAATACGGATAAAACAACCCATTCTATCTCGGCATTCGTTATTGCTGTCCACAAGATTTGGCGTTCGTCAGGCGTGGCAGAATAAATAGAATACCAAATTAAAAAAACTCCCAAAGCTAATGGGAGTGTTATTTTTAAAATTTTCTTTAGCTTGGTATTCAAGGAATTATTTTAATAAATTATTTTCCTCATTAGGAAAAAGAATGGCAGGTTTGAACTGTTTTGCTTCTTCAATTTCCAGCATGGCGTAGGTTATAAGTATAAGAACATCTCCCTTAGCCACTTTTCTGGCAGCAGCACCATTTAGCGTGATTTCTCCGCTGTTTCTTGGTCCGGGAATAGCATAAGTTTCCAGGCGTTCACCATTATTATTATTTACGATTTGCACTTTTTCTCCTTCAATGATATTAGCAGCATCCATAAGGTCTTCATCAATAGTAATACTTCCAATATAGTTTAGATCAGCACCGGTTACTTTAACCCTGTGAATTTTCGATTTTACAACGTGTACAAACATGTTACAAAGGTAGTTAATTTTAGTTTAAGGCAATATTATCAATAAGTCGAACTTCTCCCGCAAAGACTGCTATGAAAGCTCGATATTTACAATCATTTTTTCTCTCTAAGATAGGTTGCAGTGTGTTGCTATCGGCAATCTGAAAATATTCCAATTTAAAGAAGGCATTATTTTTAAAACGTTCGGCAACCAAATCTTTTAATTCATCTACACTTTTTGTGCCAAAATGGCTTTTGACTTCTTGTAAAACACTGTAAATAAGTGATGCGTTTTCTTTTTCTACATCTTTTAAACGCTTGTTTCTGGAACTCATGGCGAGACCGTCTATGTGTCTGTGAATGGGACACCCTATGATCTTAATAGGTAAGTTTTCAATAGAAACTAATTTGCGAACAATCTGTAATTGTTGAAAATCTTTTTCTCCAAAATATGCTCGTGTAGGTGAGGTTATTTGAAACAAATGCTTTAAAACTGTGCCTACACCGTCAAAATGGCCGGGTCTAAACTCACCTTCCATTACATGTTCTAGTCCGTCAAAATCATAAGAAAGAACACTTTGGTCAGCACCGTATACCTCTATCGGTGTCGGAGCGAAAACGATTAGATTAGGCGATGTATCTGATAAAAGTTTAAGATCAGAATTTAAAGTACGTGGATATTTTACGAGATCAGAACTGTTATTAAACTGCGTAGGATTCACAAATATGCTGACAATTACATAGTCATTATTTGCTAGAGCATTTTTCACCAAAGCAATATGGCCCTCATGTAAAGCCCCCATAGTGGGAACGAATCCAATACTTTTTTTTTCTTTTAAAATGCGTGCAACATCTTGTTCTATATCCTGTCTTTTTTCGTGTAACCGCATGAGTTTAATTAGTTAAAGGCGTGCAAAAATAAGATATTACTGGCAGACTGCATAAAATTTCGTAATTTCGCAAAAATTTATTCGAAGGAGACGATAAAAGTATCGATTATATGAAAGATAAGAGGATATTGTATGTATCATCAGAAGTAATACCTTACCTACCAGAGACAGAAATTTCATCTATGTCTTTTGAAGCACCCAGAATGGTAAATAGTAAAGGCGGTCAGATCAGGATATTTATGCCTAGATATGGTAACATTAATGAAAGAAGGCATCAGTTGCATGAAGTCATACGCTTATCGGGTATGAATTTGGTAATTAATGATCTTGATATGCCATTAATTATTAAGGTGGCCTCCATACCAAAGGAACGTATGCAGGTGTATTTTATAGATAATGAAGATTATTTTAAGAGAAAAGCAACTTTAACAGACGAAGAGGGGAATTTATTTTCTGACAATGATGAACGGGCGATCTTTTTTGCAAAAGGAGTGATTGAAACTGTTAAAAAATTGAATTGGTCTCCGGATATTATTCATGTGCATGGTTGGTTAGCATCATTATTGCCTCTGTATCTAAGAAATTACTATGGCAATGAACCATTATTTAATCAAAGTAAAATTGTTACTTCGGTCTATGATCATGGTTATAAAGGTACGTTGGATAAAAATATGATGAGTAAGATTAAATTTGACGGAATTGAGGATGAAACGATTGCAAATCTTGCAAAGCCAACATATTCGAACCTTATGAAAATTGCAATTGATAATTCGGATGCAATAATTGTTGGTTCAGAAGAAATTCCTGAAGATCTGACAAAACATCTTAAAGCTATTGATCAGCCAGTCTTAGCGTATAAAAGACCTGATGAATTTGCTGATGCTTATGAGGATTTTTATAGTAATGTTGTACTAGCTTAGGTCAAACATATAAACATACATGAAATTGAAGAATAAGATAATTGGACTAATTAGTGCTGCAGCTATTATAACGACATTTACTAGTTGTGATGATGAGTTTAGTGAGATTGGAAGTGATGTCATCGGGGACGTGAATTTCACAGACGAGGTTTACAGCATGCAGCCCTTGGCGTACACTACAAAATTGGAAAAGGTGCAGACTAGCGGTCTTCAAGGATATCAATTAGGTGTTTATGATGATCCCGTGTATGGATTGTCAGCTTACAGTATATTGTCTCAAATACAACCTACAGTTGAAAACCCAACATTTGGTCGCAATGCTCAGGTTACATCGGTGTTCCTGAATTTACCTTATCAAAGTACGGTTACTAATACTAGTCAGGACAGTGATAACGAAACTCTTACTGAATATAAGTTGGACTCTGTTTATGGTAGCATGCCAATCAAATTATCGGTTTATAAATCAAACTATTTTCTAAAGGATTTTCAAGTTGATTCAGAAGATGGTATGGTTTATTATGACAATGATATCGGTCAAACTCTTGACAGAAATGCTGTAGAAGATTCATTATTAGCAGTGGTTGGATCTTTTAAGCCGTCCGGTGATGAAGTCAAGATAACTGTGCCTGATGGGGATGATGAGGGCACTGCTCCTGACATTTCTAGAGTAAGTCCGAGACTACGTGTTGAACTACCAGCCGAGTATTTTCAACAAACGATCTTAGCCAAAGAAGGAAGTGCGGAGCTTAGTAATGCTAATAATTTCAGAAATTATTTTAGGGGATTGTATATAAAAGCTGAGCCAAAAGATGGAGCGGGAACTTTAATGTACTTCAATATGTCCCAAGCTGATGTTACAGTATTATACTCTTATGAAGAATTAGATACGTCTGATACAGATGGTGATGGAGACACTACGGATTATATCTTAAAGGATAAAGAGTTAAAGTTTAGTTTCTCTAATAACATTATCAATGAGATTGAAAAAACACCAAAATTAACTATACCTGATGGTAATAAGGAAACTGGTGATGAGAAAGTGTTTATCAGAGGAGGAAGTGGGGCGATAGCTACCATTGAATTATTTAATGAGACAGTTACAAAGGAGGATGGAACAACCGTTTCAGAACTTGATTTTATAAGAGAGCAACAATGGCTAATTAATGAAGCTAGTTTAAAACTTTATATTGATCAATCCAGCGTCAATGGAGGTGAGTCTGAGCCCGAAAGATTATATGTTTTTAATTTGGAAACAGGAAATGTTTTAGCAGATTACGTTTTTGATGTTGATTTAAGGCTTGTTAACGAAGAGGAGCCAGTAAATTCTCTTTTAAATCATCTAGGCAGGATAAGTAGAGGTAGTGATAATGCTGGTGACTACTATAAGATAAATTTAACACAGCATCTTATTAGAGTTTTAGAGGGTTTGGATGAAAACACACCTATTGGTATTTCGGTTTCACAGAATGTTAACATCACCAATAGAGTTAAAGCTTTACCTTCGTCCGGCGCTGAAGACTTTAGAATTCCATTCACTTCTGTGGTGGCTCATGAGGGAACGGTTATATATGGGAATACCACTGCCGTTCCAGAAGAGAAGCAGTTAAAGCTTGAAATTCTATATACAAAAGCGCGCTAAACAACTAATCAATAAATTGCGTTATACATGTGTGGAATAGTAGGATACATTGGGCATAGAGAGGCTTACCCCATTATTTTAAAAGGATTAAAAAGGTTAGAATACCGCGGATATGATTCTGCCGGTATTGCTTTATATGATGGGAATGAAATAAAACTATCCAAAACTCAAGGGAAAGTTGCGGATCTGGAACAAAAATTAGAACAAGAAATTTCTACGACTGGATCAATCGGAATTGGTCACACACGATGGGCAACTCACGGAGTTCCTAATGATGTCAATTCTCATCCACATTATTCTAATTCTGGTGATTTAGTAATCATCCATAATGGGATTATTGAAAATTATGAGTCTTTGAAAAAAGAGCTTTCTAATCGAGGTTATACATTTAAGTCTGATACAGATACTGAGGTATTGGTAAATTTAATCGAAGATGTAAAGAAAAATGACAATGTAAAGCTTGGTAAGGCTGTTCAAAAAGCACTGAATCAAACGGTGGGTGCTTATGCTATAGCAGTTTTTGATAGAAATAAACCTGATGAAATCGTAGTTGCGAGACTAGGAAGTCCGCTAGCGATAGGTGTGGGAGATGACGAGTTTTTTATTGCTTCAGATGCTTCTCCGTTTATAGAATATACCAACAATGCTATTTATCTTGAAGATGGTGAGATGGCAATTGTACGTCGGGGCAAGGAAGTTAAGGTAAGAAAGATTAAAGACGACAGCCTTGTAGATCCTTATTTACAAGAACTACAAATAAATCTTGAGCAGATTGAAAAAGGGGGGTATGACCACTTCATGCTGAAGGAAATTTATGAACAGCCTAATGCAATCAGCGATACCTATAGAGGTCGTATGCGCGTTGCGGAAGGAATTATAAAAATGGCTGGTATAGACGATAATTTAGCGAAGCTATTAAATGCTAAACGTATTGTAATCGTAGCTTGTGGTACATCATGGCACGCAGGATTGGTAGCAGAATATATTTTTGAAGAATTGGTTCGTTTGCCGGTAGAGGTTGAATATGCTTCAGAGTTTAGATACAGGAACCCTGTTATTCATCAGGATGATGTGGTAATCGCCATTTCTCAAAGTGGTGAGACAGCAGATACGATGGCGGCTATAAAATTAGCGAAAGAAAAAGGAGCCTTTGTTTTTGGAGTTTGTAATGTTGTTGGCTCTTCAATATCCAGAGAGACACATGCGGGAGCTTATACACACGCAGGACCAGAAATCGGAGTGGCCTCAACAAAGGCATTCACCACTCAAATAACTGTTCTTTCTCTAATCGCTTTGAAGCTTGCCGAACGCAAGGGAACTATTTCTAACAGCGATTTTCATTACTACCTTCAAGAGCTTGAGCGTATTCCTGAAAAGGTAAAACACGCGTTAGAATCTAATGATCATGTAAAGTTCATTGCGGATACCTATAAAGATGCTAAAAACTTTTTATATCTAGGAAGAGGCTTTAATTTTCCTGTAGCTTTAGAAGGAGCACTTAAACTTAAAGAGATTTCTTATATTCATGCAGAGGGGTATCCAGCGGCAGAAATGAAACACGGTCCTATAGCCTTAATCGATGAGCAGATGCCTGTATTAGTCATTGCTACTAAAAAAGGTCATTATGAGAAGGTTGTTAGTAATATTCAGGAAATTAAATCTAGAAAAGGTAAGATTATAGCTATTGTTACCGAAGGTGATGAAACAGTTAGAGATTTGGCGGATCATGTAATAGAAGTGCCAGAAACGGAGGAGTTCTTATCTCCGCTTTTAACAACAATACCGTTACAGTTATTGTCTTATCACATTGCAGTGATGTTGGATAAAAACGTAGATCAACCTAGAAACTTAGCTAAATCAGTAACAGTAGAATAGTTTTGTTGTTAAAATCATAGTTTTTTAACTTTTTTTCAAACGAAACCTAAAAAAACGTATATTGTTCTCATAACTTAAATCATTTTGGGGTATGAGAACATTTTCGTTTATGCTTTTCCTTTGTCTAGGAATTGCTGCGTCATCACAAACAACTATTTCAGGAAAAATTGTCGACGAGAGTAATCAACCAGTACCTGGTGCTAATGTCTCGATTGTCGGTGCATTAGTAGGTGCGGTGGCCGATTTTGATGGATTATTTTCACTAACGGTAGAACAGGAGCTGCCTTTTACTATTGAGATCAGTAGTGTGGGGTTCGATACCGCTGATAGAGTTATTACGGGTCCTGTTGCAGATCTTATAATTGTTTTAAAAGAGGGAACAGAGCTGGATGAAGTGGTAATTTCAGCATCCAGGACCCCTGAGCGTATTTTTGAATCACCGGTAAGTGTCGAACGCTTCGGAATTAAGGAAATAAAAAATACTCCAGCTGCTGACTTTTACGGAGGCCTGGAGAATCTCAAGGGGGTTGATGTCAACACCAATAGTCTTACCTTTAAATCAATAAATACCAGAGGATTTGCAACCTTTGCTAATACTCGATTTGTACAGCTTGTGGATGGTATGGATAATACAGCGCCGGCATTAAATTTTGTGCTTGGTAATTTATTAGGGATGACAGAGCTGGATGTAAATAGTGTTGAGTTGTTGCCCGGAGCTTCCTCTGCTTTATATGGTGCAAATGCATTTAACGGAATCCTTTTTATGACGAGTAAAAATCCTTTTGATCATCAAGGGATTAGCGCATATTTTAAAGGAGGACTTACTTCACAAGAAGCGGCTGGAGATAATGAGTATTATGACTATGGTATTCGTGTAGCACATGCATTTTCAGATAAATTTGCAGCTAAGGCTAATTTCTCTTATTTGAGAGGAACAGATTGGTACGCCACCAATACGATTAATGTTTTGGATCCGTCAACAGATCGATCAGACCCAAACTATGATGGACTCAATGTGTATGGTGATGAAGTGAGTACAAATATACGTGGCGTAGGAGTAGCACTGGTCTCTGCTGGAATTCTTCCGGCTGGTGCAGAGAATTTACTTCCCAATGAAGATGTCAGCAGAACCGGTTACGAAGAACAGGCATTGAACGATTATAAGGCTGAAAGTGTAAAATTTGATGCAGCCATGCATTATCGTCCTTTTGCTAATGATTTCGAAATTATTTACCAAGGTAAAATAGGTAAAGGAACAACCATTTATCAAGGAGCAAACCGTTATTCAATTAGAAATTTTTTCTTACAGCAGCATAAAATCGAAGTCAAGAACAACAACTTTTTTGTACGCGCATACCTAACCGATGAAGATGCGGGAGACTCTTACGATGTTAGATTTACTGGGATTAATATTAATCGGAAATGGAAAGATGACCAGACCTGGTTTGGCGAATATGCCGGCGCTTATGTGCAAGCCACCTTAGCTGGGCAATTGCCCGAAAACGCCCATGCGCTAGCAAGGCAAGCTGCTGATACGGGAAGATTAGTGCCGGGAACTCCGGCGTTTCAGCAAGCTTTTCAAGATGTAACACGTGACCCTGACTTGTCTTCCGGGTCTCAATTTAGAGACGCAACGCAACTTCGCCATGCTGATGTTAACTATAACTTTTCTCATATTACAAGTGAGATTGCTGATATTCAAGTTGGAGGTTCTTTCAGAGAGTACAAGTTAAATTCTTTTGGAACCATCTTCACAGATTTTGATGGTCCTATTCGGTATTCAGAGTACGGAGCATATTTGCAGATTCAGAAAAAACTTTTAGAAGAACGTTTAAAACTTACTGGCTCTTTACGTTATGACAAATCAGAATTATTTGACGGAAATTTATCTCCGCGGTTATCTGTCGGGTATACCCTTGGAGCTGATAAGAACCATAATCTAAGGGCTTCTGTGCAAACAGGGTTCAGAAACCCTACCACGCAAGATTTGTATATTGGTTTAGATGTAGGGCGTGCAGTTTTGGTAGGTTCGGCGCCAGACAATCTAGATCGTGATCGTCGAACGTATGATTTGAGTGGCAATGGGGCAGCGGTAACAGGAAATCAAACCGTAACGGTTACAGGTCGAGAGGCTTATGAAAATTCATTCTCTGCAAGCTCGGTAATCAATGGAGCACCGGTGCAATCGGAAGCAGCTCTTGTACAGCCAGAAAAAATTACTGCTTTCGAAGTAGGGTATCGTGGTAAAATCAGCCGGTTTGTAATAGATTTAAGTGCATATTATAATAAGTACAGTGATTTTATTTCTACAGAAAATGTAATAGTGCCATTGTATGGAGAGGTTGGTGACGATGGGTTGTCGTTATTGGCTCTGCAAAATGGAGATGCACAGGTGTATCAGGCGTATACAAATTCTGCTGTTGATATCAACTCCTTGGGAGCTATAATTGGGGTCAATACAAAAATATTCGGAGATTTTGATTTAGGGGTGAATTATACCTATGCAGAACAAGATTTTGATAAAGAAAAAGACGCTGATTTCCGAACTAATTTTAATACGCCAAAGCATAAGGTAAAGGCCTCATTCGGGCATACAAACCTGTTTACTAATTTTGGATTTAATACAAGCTATCGCTGGAGTGATAGTTATTTTTGGGAAGCATCTTTTGGAGATGGGGATATACCATCATTTTCGGTAATTGACGCCCAGATTAATTATAAAATCCCAAAACTGAAGACTACTCTCAAACTCGGTGGAACAAATATAGGTGGTGATGAGTATTTTACGGCTTTTGGTACCGGATATATTGGTTCTCAGTATTATCTGGGGCTTACCATTAACAACCTTTAGAAATTTTAATTTAAAGAATTCGATATGAACATTCAAACTAAATGGATAATCGCACTGTTTGCAGTGTGTTGCTCGCTAGCTTGTGAGTCTGACGATGATACTTCTGAAAGTACAGAAAAAGAAATCATTGTATCCGGTACAGCTGATTTTTCTATCTATGTAGCTCTGGGAAATTCATTGGCTGCAGGGTATACTGATGGCGCTTTATTTAAGGCAGGACAGGACCACTCATTGCCCAATATATTATCGGGACAATTTGCTTTAGCTGGCGGCGGTAAATTTACGCAGCCTATAACTAATGATAATATTGGTGGTATCACTTTAGGTGGAAATATAATTGGATCACCAAGATTGTATTTTTATTCAGATCCTAATCCTGAACCGCCCAACGAATCGGGACCCCGAGTTCTGGATGCTATACCAACAACTGAAGTATCGGCCTTAGTTACGGGACCATTTAATAATTTAGGAGTTCCGGGAGCAAAAAGTTATCATCTGCTGGCTGAAGGTTACGGAAATGTTTCTGGCGTAGCAACCGGTCAGGCCAATCCATATTTCGCCAGAATGGCTTCATCTTCTAATGCGTCTGTTTTAGGAGACGCATTAGTTCAAAACCCTACCTTTTTTACTTTGTGGATAGGTAATAATGACGTTTTGGGTTATGCGCTTTCTGGAGGAGATGATTCAGATGCGATTACAGATATTACATTGTTTACACAAGCGTATACAGGGTTGGTAAACGGATTGACAGAAAACGGAGCTTCAGGGGTACTCTACTCTATTCCTAATATAACTACAATACCGCATTTCACTACGGTTCCTTATAATCCCGTACCGATGGATGAAGCAACTGCTACTCAGGTTAATCAAGGCTATGCGAATTACAACGGCGGATTGATACAAGTCGAAGGTTTGGGAGCTATTTCTGCTGAAGAAAGAGTGGCTAGAACTATAGTTTTTAAGGAAGGAACTAACGCAGTCGTTATTGTTGATGAAGATCTAACAGATTTATCAGCTTATGGTTTGCCTAAGTATCGCCAAGCTACAAAAGAGGATTTATTAATCTTACCCAGTTCATCTTTTATTGGAACAGCAGTGGATAACGATCCTGCTATGATCAATGGAGTTTCGGTGCCATTAGAAGATAAATGGGTATTGGTTGCTAGCGAACAACAAAATATAGCTGACGCTACCATGCAGTTCAATGCTGTGATAAAGGGGGCAGTTGACCAAAATGATCTTGCTTTTGTAGATGCAGCTGGTTTATTAGAAGAAATTGATAATGGTGGAATTACTTTTGATGATTTTGAGTTACAAAGTAATTTAGTTTTTGGAGGTGCTTTTTCATTGGATGGAGTCCATCCAACGGCGAGAGGGTATGCATATCTGGCTAATAAAACCTTAGAGGTAATTAATGCCAGGTACGGGGCAAATCTTCCACTGGTGAAAGCTGTTGACTATCCATTATTTTATTCTGAAAAATTGCGCTAACCTTTATGCAGATTTAGATACTCTTTCTAGGGAAGGTACGCTTTGTTTTCTTTCGATAAAATGAAAATAAAAAGTTAGAAATAAGGATAGACCTATATATAATGCAATTGTACAGGTAGTGTACGGTAGATGTGCATCAATACCAAACCAACTGCCCCCTCCCTGGATAATTAGCAGGGAACCGATACTAGCTTTTATGAATTCTGAGTATACCGCAACGATATGGCGATCCATTAAGGAGGTATAAGCAAAAATGGACACCATGAGAAATATAGCGTAATTTACGATTTCGAGGAAAGTTAAGTTGGCTATATTGATAAGAAGGTAATACATTAATAAAACGGTCATAAGCAATTGAAACCAAGACCATAACTTGAGAAATAGAGAACTCTCGGTTGAATATTTTTTGCGAGTGTAAGGATCGGTAGTATATAGCAAGGGGTGTTTTTTGATCATATCTTGAGGTCGCCATCCTGTGGGCATGAACCATATACGCATTTTATCCCATACTCGTTTGGTGCGCCAAGCATCTTTTAAAATTTGCCAAAAATGTAGGTAATTAATTAATATTGGGTTCCATGTGTTAACAGGCTTTTTCACACCGTAGACAGGTGGCTTTTCAGGAAGTTCTTCTTGAAAAGTGCCGAAAAGTTTATCCCACAGTATGAAGATTTCTGAGTAGTTTTTGTCCAAATATTCATCATTTATCGCGAGGTGTACGCGATGATGTGATGGGGTTACCAAGATATATTCCAAGATTCCCATTTTTTTAATGAGTCGGGTGTGATACCAGAATTGTGCAAAAAAATGAACAGGCGCTACAAAAGCAACAACTTCGGCAGGAACACCTAGCAATGCCAAAGGTATATATAGAAAAAAATAGATTGAAAAAATGGCTGATATGTTTTGACGTAAGGCACAGGCCAAATTAAATTCTTCGCTACTATGATGAATAATATGACGATTCCAAAATACATTTATGGTATGGTTGAAACGATGGGACCAATACCCTGCAAAATCTAACCCGATAAAAGTTAATGCATAGACTGCTATGGTAGATTTAATTTCAAGCAGCGCTATATGATCCACCATCCAGTCATAACTAATAATAATGACGGCTAAACCCATTAGGGTTTTTAAGGTATTAGTAATACCAGAGCTGATACTGGAAATTGTGTCCAGAGGTTGATTAACCTGTATTTTTTTTAATCGACTTACACCGTATTCTATCAGAATTAACACAATAAAACCAGGGATCGCATAGCTTAATGCGGTTGCATACGTTTCCATAAAAAAAGTTTAACTAAAAATACACAAAGTATTTGAGAACCTAAAGCTGAACATAATGATTTAATAATCAGAAAATAATAGTGTTCGTATTGAAATTCTGCGTAGGTTTTTGTGCACCAAAGTTTAACTTTTAAAAAACAGAAAAAAAGCAGTTATTTTTTTTATTTAAAAGACTATATTTGCAGCCTGAAAAAAGCTCGTATTCAATTGAATTGAATATAAGTGGTTTTCAAGATAGTTAAATACTAAACATTAAATAGTTACATAATGTCTCAAGTTACGGGTAAAGTATCACAAATTGTAGGTCCGGTTATCGATGTAGAATTCGCTGCCGGTACAGAATTACCAAAAATTTACGATTCGTTAGAAATTAATAAAGCAGACGGTAGTAAGCTAGTGTTAGAGATTCAATCTCACATTGGTGAAGATACTGTACGTACCATCGCAATGGATTCCAGTGATGGATTAAGTAGAGGAGTTGAAGCTGTAGCTACAGGTTCTCCAATCCAAATGCCAGTTGGTGGAGATGTGTATGGACGTTTATTTAATGTAATTGGTGATGCGATTGATGGATTAGGAGATCTTCCTAAGAGTGGAGATCATGGTCTTCCGATTCACCGTAATGCACCAAAATTTGAAGATTTATCAACTTCTACAGAGGTTTTATTTACTGGTATCAAAGTAATCGATTTGATTGAGCCTTATGCAAAAGGAGGTAAAATTGGATTATTCGGAGGTGCCGGAGTAGGTAAAACAGTACTTATTCAAGAGTTGATTAACAATATTGCTAAAGGTCACGGTGGTCTTTCTGTATTCGCAGGAGTAGGAGAAAGAACTCGTGAAGGAAATGACCTTTTACGTGAGATGTTAGAATCAGGAATTATCAAGTATGGTGATGATTTCATGCACTCTATGGAAGCAGGAGGATGGGATCTTTCTAAAGTTGACAAAGAGGTAATGAAAGGTTCTAAAGCAACATTCGTATTTGGACAAATGAACGAACCACCAGGAGCACGTGCTCGTGTGGCACTGTCTGGACTTACGATTGCAGAATATTTCCGTGATGGAGCTGGAGATGGACAAGGTAAAGATGTACTATTCTTCGTAGATAACATTTTCCGTTTTACGCAAGCAGGTTCTGAGGTTTCGGCACTTCTTGGGCGTATGCCTTCAGCAGTAGGATACCAACCAACATTAGCAACCGAGATGGGTGCGATGCAAGAGCGTATTACTTCGACTAAGAAAGGATCTATTACATCTGTTCAAGCGGTATACGTACCTGCAGATGACCTTACGGATCCGGCACCGGCAACAACGTTTGCTCACTTGGATGCTACCACAGTATTGTCTCGTAAGATTGCAGAACTTGGTATCTACCCGGCGGTAGATCCATTAGATTCTACATCAAGAATTTTAAGTGCGGATATTTTAGGAGATGATCATTATAACTGTGCACAACGTGTTAAAGAGTTATTACAACATTATAAAGAATTACAGGATATTATTGCAATTCTTGGTATGGAAGAATTATCTGAAGAAGATAAATTAGCAGTAGGACGTGCACGTCGAGTACAACGTTTCCTTTCTCAACCATTCCACGTAGCAGAGCAATTTACTGGTATCCCGGGAGTTCTTGTTGATATTAAAGAAACTATCAAAGGATTTAATATGATTATGGATGGTGAGTTAGATCATCTTCCTGAAGCGTCTTTTAATCTTAAAGGAACAATCGAAGAGGCTATCGAAGCTGGTGAGAAAATGTTGGCTGAAGCTTAATTTAATACAGAATTAAGAATACAGAATTAAGAATGTCTAACATCTCTATTTATTCTGAATTTATAATTCATAATTCATAATTGAACATATGTATTTAGAAATAGTAACTCCAGAGGCTGTATTATTTAGTGGTGAAGTAACTTCGGTTGCAGTGCCAGGTGTCGAAGGTGAGTTTCAAATGTTAAATAATCATGCACCCATAGTTTCGCTATTAGGCAAGGGAAAAGTGAAAATATATGGCAATATTGCTTTAGAAGATGAAGTAGCTTCTAAGTTTTCAAAAGATCCTAATGGAGCTACTGTACTAGCTATTACTTCGGGTACTGTGGAAATGAACGACAATAAAGTGATAGTATTAGCTGATTAATTAGCTTTAGTATCTTATAATTTTGGAAAAGGTCTCAAACAATTTGTTTGAGACCTTTTTTGGTTTAGATAATTACCATTTCCATTCAACGATTTCCCATGTTGTATTTGACACTTTATGACTTAATAATGTTTCAAATCCTACAGCATGATGTGCGTTAAGGGAACGTTTATTATTAGATGAAATCTCAGTAATTAGTACCTCATATTTTTTCCGATAGCATTCCTGCATTTTGCAATATAAGCCTTTAAATATCCCTTGCTTGCGATACGCTTTGTCAATACAGACCTGACCCATAACCAGGTAGGTGCGGTCATTTTTGATTGCTCGATCAATAAGTGTAAACATGGGTTTAAGCTCCTCGATTTCGTTTTTAAGTTCTGTAGACATGGATAGTGCGTAACCCACTACCCTGCCACGATGTTTTGCAAGAACATGAGATTCTATCAAATTCATTTTCTTAAGCACTTCGAAAGTATGATGAACCGTAACAAAACCTTCTTTTCTAATCTCTTCTGTAGAAATATTTTTGGCCAAATTCTGATTTTGTAATCTAAGAATTTCCCGTAATTCTGTGTCGGTCTCTGAAAGTGCATACTTTATTTCAAAAGCCTTGCTATTCATTTTTTAACCAATCGTTTCGTTTTTTAAGTGCTTCTTTATTTGCCTGCTCATCCAAAATGATCGTTGTCACAGGATTTTGTTCCAAGTGGAGTGTCGTTTGCTTCTTTTTACCTAATCGTTCGTAATTGATACGTATAGAATCGCCTGTCTTATACGCAGTAAGAATATTGTCCAACTCTTTTTTATTTCTGATCGTATCATTGTCGATAGCACGTATCACATCCCCTTTTTCCAGCCCCGCTCGATACGCCGGACTATTTTTGATTACGTAGTCTGATAATTTAGCCTGCTCCTTGTTAAATTTTACTGTTAAACCACTATATGGTAAGTCTTCGTTTACTAATTTGATCCCGACTTTTTCAATCAATGTTTTATAATCCGGTCTCTTAGAGTCGTAAATAAAATCATTAAAAAAGCGGCTTGCAAATGCTTTTCCTGCATAGGAGGTTAGAGCATCCTTCAGATTTTCAGCTGTATAAGGTGTTTGAGATTTACCGTAACTGTTCCAGACCAGTTTCATATAATCGTCCAAGTTGAGTGCCTGATCCATAGTTCTTAAAGAAAGATCCAGTGCCAGTCCCAACATACTACCATACGAATAATAGGAGATAAAAGTATTTCCACGATTAACAGGATCTACCGATTTTGCTGCATCTACGAAGGGGGCTTGAAAACTCATCTCAATTGGGCTAAAAAAGTCACGACCCGGTGAATTCCAGACATAGTTGTAGGACCTACTAAGCCCTTCTACATAATCTTTAGTACTTATCAAGCCGGCTCTACATAGAATCAAGTTGGTATAATAACTGGTAAAACCTTCAGCAAACCAAAGTTCACCAGACATATTGGCTTCTTCAAAATCAAAAGGTTCCAAAGATTTGGGGCGAATACGTTCAACATTCCATGCATGAAAAAATTCGTGAGAGACGGTACCAATATTTTTTTCCATACCGCCATCAGCTAAACTTCTACTGTTGGTAAGGATCGTCGAATTGCGATGTTCCATGCCATCTCCTGATGCTTGCGGAATATAACAGGCTAAAAATGTGTATTCGTTGTAATCGAAATCTGGATAACTCCCAAATACTTCTTTTTGCTCAGGAACAATTTTTTTTATTTTTTCAAAATAGGTGTCTGCTTCTTCTTGTGTGCCATTTTGATGTAATGCGAGTTTAATAGTATATTCTTTACCTTCAGCCGGTACTTTAAACGCTCTTAGCATATAATTACTTATTTCTATGGGACTGTCCATGAAATATTGCAAATTTGGTGCTGTAAACGTTGAATCGTTCACTTTTTTAAGTTGTGTAGCAACTTTCCATTCTAAATCTTTTCTAACTTTTACCTGTAATTGACTAGGGGTGTCTTTATAGCTTGGGGCGTATAAAAATGTAGCAGGGATATTTAAGTGTGCGTGGCTCTCGTCAATTTGAGAATAGGTTCCGTCAGCACGATCCGCAAACAAAGTGTATGATATTTTTACCGTACCATCGTGATTCGTGATATTCCACTGATGTGGATTCGGTCTCGTATAATGTAACTTTTCACCAGAGCCGTTCTCTACCTTCACGTCATATACATTCTTAGCAAATTCGTGCAAGGCGTAGCGGCCCGGTGATGTTCTGCTCATTCTAACGGCAAGTGTATCCTGGCTAATATTCGTAAAGACAGCTTCTATGGTTGCTTCATGATGTACCGCATTTTCAAACGAAATGGTGTATGCTGTATGTTGTGAAAAGAGTGAAGTAAGGCTAAAGAAAACTGTAAAATGCGCAAGTATTTTTATTTTTTCGAATTGAGATAAGGATGTATTCTCAAATATAGGTATTATTGAACTCATCTTGACTTTTTCTATTTCCTAAAAAATTACTGAAATTCCCCCATATTTCGTAAATTTTCTTATCCATAGCGCTGCTATAGCTTTCACAAAGTGTCTCATCTAGTCAAATTTCAACTCATTTTCGGTTAAACATAAAAATCAAGATGAGTTCCATTAAAATATGTAAACGTGCTCAAAAGGATTTCATTAATTTTGTTTTATATCAATTGATCGCTTTCGAATTTATTAATCGATTATAAAACATACGCTAGGTATAATGAAGTTTCCGGATCGCTTATCGATAAAACTTAATAAAAGAAAGGCAGAAAATACACTTCGTACACTTACTGTCTCAGAAGGCAAAGTGGATTTTTCTTCAAATGATTATTTAGGCTATGCTAAATCAAAAGCCATACACGATCAAGTAACTCTTGAGTTACAAGCACAAGATGGAAAGATTAATGGCGCTACAGGTTCGAGGTTAATAACCGGCTCTTCGCTGCAAACTGAGACTCTAGAAGATAATCTTGCAAAGTATCATGAAGCAGACTCGGCCTTGCTTTATAATTCTGGATATGATGCTAATATTGGTTTCTTCTCATCAGTTCCTCAGCGTGGTGATGTAATTATATATGACGAGTTGATACATGCTTCTATACGAGATGGTATGCAGATGAGCTTGGCCAAAGCTTATAAATATGCACATAACGATTTGAATAGTTTAGAGCAAAAGATCATTGCAGCTAAACAATCAAAACCAGAGGCAGCTGCGATTTATGTAGTAACCGAATCGGTATTTTCTATGGATGGTGATACACCTGATTTAAAAGAATTCGTTGCTTTGTGTTCCAAGTATCAAGTATATCCAATTATTGATGAGGCGCATGCTGTTGGGGTTTTTGGGAACTACGGCGCAGGATTGGTGCAAGAATTCGGACTGCAAGACAAAGTGTTTGCACGAATTACAACATTTGGTAAAGCCATAGGAGCCCATGGCGCTATAGTATTAGGGAGTGCACAGCTTAGAACTTTTTTGATTAATTTTTCACGAAGCTTTATTTATACTACGGGACTGCCGCCACATTCGATAGCAACTATCGCTACGGTTTATCACTTTTTGAAACAAGGCAATGAACAACAGCTTTTAAAAAAGAATATTCAGTTTTTTAAGAAGCAACTTCAAGTAGAAGGTGTTCAACACTTGTTTATTGACAGCGATTCAGCGATTCAATGCTGTTTGCTACAAGGAAATGAAAAAGTGAAGGCCATTGCAAAAAAAATACAAAGTCAAGGATATGATGTGCGGGCGATTCTGTCCCCCACGGTTCCGGCAGGTTCAGAACGCTTGCGTTTTTGCATACATTCTTATAATTCTAAAGATGAAATCACGAATGTTTTAAACTTGTTAGCTACTTTTGTCCGAGAATACGCAACGCAAGATCATGACAACTAAAGAGAGTAATACACCTAAACGAATTTTTATTACCGGAATTGGTACCGAAGTAGGAAAGACTATTACTTCGGCCATTGTGGTTGAAGCACTTGAGGCAGATTATTTCAAACCTATACAAGCAGGAGATTTGGACTATGGCGATGCTGATAAGGTAAGAGCATTAGTTGCTAACAAAAAATCGACATTTCACTCTAATAGTTATGCGCTTCAAACACCTATGAGTCCGCATGCAGCTGCAGAAAAGGAAGGGATTACAATTGATAGTGCAAATATTATTTTTCCAAAAACGGATAACGCCCTAGTGGTGGAAGGAGCTGGAGGATTACTCGTTCCACTTAACGATACAGAAACCATTTTAGATCTCATACCTAAAGAGTATACAGTTATTGTCGTATCTAGACACTATCTGGGGAGTATCAATCATACCCTTATGACCTTAAAACTTCTGGAACAACTTGGATTTAATATTGCTTTAATTTACAGTGGAGCGGCACACCCTACTACAGAAGCGATCATTCAGAAGATGAGTAAGGTGAAAGTGGTCGGAAGAATCAATGAAGAACCTTATTTCGACCAGCGTGTGATAGCAGAATATGCTGAGCTTTTTAGAAATGAATTACAAGCACTATAAAACTGTAGGAGGTTTAAATTGACTATTATGAGTACACTTCAAGAAAGAGATAAAAAGCATGTATGGCATCCATTAACGCAACATCAAATACATCCTGAGGCATTGCCTATTGTCAAGGCTAAAGGAGCCTTGCTATATGATGATGCAGGGAAGTCTTATATCGACGGAATTTCATCTTGGTACACTGCAATGTATGGACATTGTAATCCCTATATTTTGGAGAAGGTGAAGCAACAAATGGAAACATTGGATCAAATCGTATTTGCGGGCTTCACACATGCTCCGGCGATCGAACTTTCTGAAGCTTTAATTGATATTTTACCGGATAATCAGCAGAAAATTTTCTTTTCTGACAATGGATCCACAGCCAATGAGGTTGCTATTAAAATGGCCTTGCAATATTTTTTTAATCGGGGAGAAAAACGCAATACGATTATTGCCTTCGAAGATGGGTTTCATGGAGATACCTTTGGAGCCATGTCAGCTTCTGGGCTCTCTGTATACAATGGTCCTTTTGAAGATTTTTTTATCGACGTTAAACGGGTGGCAGTACCTACCGATAAAAATATCTCTGAAGTTTTAGTGTCTTTAAAAACTATCATATCAGAAAATGAGGTGGCAGCCTTTATTTACGAACCCTTAGTTCAGGGGGCTAATGCTATGACAATGTTTGAAGCAGAACATTTGGATCAGTTGTTAAGAGTTTGCAAAGAACATGGAGTATTACTAATTGCAGATGAAGTAATGACTGGATTTGGTAAAACCGGAAAGCATTTTGCTTCAGAATATATGCAGGTGCAGCCGGATCTTATTTCCTTATCAAAAGCACTAACGGCAGGTTTTGTACCGATGGCTGTTACGAGTTGTACGCAAGCGATCTATGATGCTTTTTTGGATAATAGCATCGGGAAAGCTTTTTTTCATGCACATACGTATTCTGCAAATCCAATAGCATGCTCAGTAGCATTAGCAGGAATCACCTTATTACAATCTGACGAAATTCGACAAGGTATTGAGCGTATTGCCGCCAAGCATCGAGAATTTGATCAAAAAATAAAGGAACACCCCAGAGTTCGGTCGACGCGACAAATGGGAGTGATCTATGCCTTAGATTTAGAAATTGAAATGGATCGCTATGGCAAGCAACGCTATGAAATTTTTAACCATTTTATGGATCAGGGTGTAGCGCTAAGACCACTTGGCAATACGATCTACGTCTTGCCACCTTATGTTACTACTGATGAACAACTGAACAAAGTGTATGGAAGTATTTTGAAGTTGTTAGACAAACTTTAAAAAATTGAGTTTTGTTGTTCAAAACCGAGCAAATCAATCTGCTCATTTGTGTCATCGATAATTACGTAGATTTCAGAATAGTTCCAGTGATCCTTCTGTTTCGTGCCAACTACATAGAGTCGGGCTTTTCCTTTAGGTCCTTTAATAGGTATGCTGATATCAGCAGTGCCTTTATCATTTTCGAAGGATAATGAACCTTGCATGATGCCATCTGTTTCTATAGGTTCTCCCAGAATTCCGACAATGTATTGATCTTGTCGAACTCGTTCTAAGCCTGATTCATAGGGGTCAGAAGAAGTCACCATTTTACTAACTCCGAAAACTAAAGAGCCCAAAAAAAGAATTACTAATAAGATAATAGTCAGGCATCCGCCAAGAGGAACTACCCATCCCCAATTTCTGCCAAACCAACTTTTGTGCTCTCTAGTGTGCTCCATAATCTTATCAAAATAGTATATGTGTTTCTGGTTATTGTTCTTAACAAACGTTAAGAATGGATAAAATACTGTATAGCCTTTGAACAGAACATTCCAATCCAGTACATTTGTTCAAAAATAGAAAAATTGATCGAACCTATCTCTATAACCGGTATGGCATCTGTATCGCCTTTGGGTATGAACCAAAATGAAATATGGGAGGCGTACACTAAGGACCAACATAAAATTACTTCGAGAAAATATGGGAGTACTGCTGCTATAGTTGCAGAACTACCTCGTCATGCGGCAGATCAGATAGCAACCTTACGCAACAGTACGGCGAATTATCAAGCGTTGGACAACTCGGTTCTTTACGGACTGTTGGCAGCACGCAATGCTTTTAAAATGGCAGGTTGGGATAAAAATTCGCATTTTGGAATCAATGTAGGCTCTTCGCGTGGAGCCACCTCGCTTTTTGAAAAGTATCATGAAGAATTTTTAGCCAAGGGAAAATCTTCAACATTAAGTTCGCCAACTACTACATTGGGTAATATTTCGTCCTGGATTGCACATGATTTACAAAGTCAAGGTCCAGAAATTAGTCATTCGATCACCTGTTCTACAGCTTTACACGCCTTGCTCAATGGAGTAGCCTGGATTCAATCAGGCCTGACTGATAAGTTTTTGGTAGGAGGAAGCGAAGCGCCGTTGACGGCATTTACTATTGAACAAATGAAGGCCTTAAAAATATATGCCGCAGATACGAATGCGGACTACCCTTGTCAAGCTATGAACCTAAATAAAAAGCGAAATTCGATGTTTTTGGGAGAGGGTGCAGGAGTGATTTGTATGGAGAAGGGCGTACAGAATAATGCGATAGCTTTGGTCACAGGAATCGGTTATGCAACAGAACCATTACAACATAACATATCCATTTCAACTGAAGCTGATTGTTTTCAAAAATCAATGAAAATGGCACTTCAGGGCGTGGATGCTTCAGATATAGATGTCGTTATAATGCACGCTCCGGGAACCATTAAAGGAGATCAATCTGAGTATAATGCGATAAAGAAAGTTTTTGGAAGTCAAATGCCTGCTTTAACTACGAATAAGTGGAAAATCGGACATACCTTTGGCGCTAGCGGAATTTTAAGTTTAGAATTTGCTATATTGATGCTTGCAAATCAGAAGTTTATTAATATTCCATTTGTGACCTCGGATGGGGCACCGCAAAATTTACGAAAGATACTCGTGAACGCTGTAGGTTTTGGTGGAAATGCTGTTTCGGTTGTTATTGAGCAACGTTAGAAATACTAATGAATTAAAATGAAAAACACAAAACAGATAATTTGGGGCTTAGTAGGGTTAGTTTTTGGGATGCATGCGCAACAAAAAATCCATGATGATTTTGAACCGCAATTGTTTACCATTGATGGGTACAATATAAATATTGAAACAAGAGGAAGTGGAGATCCTATTGTTTTTATAGCCGGTGGTCCCGGGGATTCACACGATTATTTACAAGGAAATTTTGGATCCTATTATAAAAGTAATCAAGTAGTTTTTTTTGATGGATTAGGCAGAGGTTTGTCTGATGATGCAAAAGATATGAAGGAGTACTCTGTAGCTAATGATGTTGAAATACTTGAAGAAATACGCAAAGTATTGGATCTTGAGCAATGGTCAGTTGTAGGCCATTCCTATGGAACTGTTGTCGCTCAGGCCTATGCCATTAAATACCCAAAAAAGGTTTCAAAAATGATCTTGATTAGTGGTTTTCACAGTGGTTTAATGTGGCAAGCCAACTGCGACAGTTATAACCAATATGCAAAGACACATTTTCCCCAAAAATGGAAAACTATAGATTCTTTACGCAAAAAAGGGTTTATTTCTAAAGATAGTATTTTTTCTAATGTTTATGGAAGTCTTCCGGTAAAGTATGTGTACTATCACAATACTAAATTAAAACAACCTATGCCGAAGAAAGTAAAGCGCTCGTGGAACGCTGAGGTGTATTATGGGATAGTTGGTGATGATGCCGATTTTCACGTAACCGGAAGTATGGGAGCTATTGATTTTAGAAAACAATTGTCGCAGATTAAAACACCTACCTTGGTCGTAGCGGGACGTTACGATGGGGTTTCTACACCAGAGTTTGCCATGCAGTATAAGCATTATATGCCACAGGCAGAATTTGTAATGTTTGAGAACAGTGGACACAATCCTTATTTAGAGGAGCCAGAGAAATTTTTCAAGTTGTTTGATGAATTTCTCGAAATTAAAGAAAAAGATAAATAATTTAAAGCTATATCCAGTAATTCCCAAGAAACAACTATGGATCTTTAATTAAATTTGATAAAGTACCAAGGGATTTTACTATTTTTGAAAATTCACATACTGTTGATTTATGAGCGATACAAGACACGATTGGACATCACAAGAAATACTTGATATTTACAATAAGCCCTTAATGGAGTTGCTTTACGAAGCAGCAACTGTACACCGGTTGCATCACGACCCAAATACGGTTCAGGTATCCACATTGTTATCTATAAAAACGGGAGGCTGTCCTGAAGACTGTGGGTATTGCCCGCAAGCGGCAAGATACCACACGGATCTTGAAGGTAATGACTTAATGAGTGTACAGCAAGTTAAAGCGCAAGCTTTGCGTGCAAAATCGTCTGGAAGCTCCAGAGTTTGCATGGGTGCTGCATGGCGAAATGTGAAAGACGGACCAGAATTCGAAAATGTGTTAGAAATGGTGCGAACTATTAATAAACTCGACATGGAGGTTTGTTGTACCTTAGGAATGCTTACCGAAAATCAGGCGCAACGTCTAGCAGAAGCCGGATTGTATGCTTATAATCATAACCTTGATACTTCGGAAGAATATTATAAAGAGGTAATCTCTACGCGAGGATTTGAAGATCGGTTACAAACCATCGATAATGTACGTAAGACAAACGTAACCGTTTGTAGTGGTGGTATTATTGGTATGGGTGAAGAAACAAAAGATCGTGCGGGAATGCTGGTAGCGTTAACCAAATTGAATCCTCAGCCGGAATCAGTTCCTATCAATGCATTAGTTGCAGTAGAAGGTACACCACTGGAGGAGCAAAAACCTGTTTCTATATGGGATATGATTCGAATGGTAGCAACTACTCGAATTGTAATGCCTAGAACGCAAGTACGCTTATCAGCAGGTAGAACGGATATGAGTAGAGAAGGGCAAGCTATGTGCTTTTTTGCAGGAGCAAATTCAATTTTTGCAGGAGATAAATTACTAACGACGCCAAATCCTGATGTTAGTGAGGATATGGAGATGTTCAAGATGTTAGGCTTAAATCCGCAACAACCATTTGTAAAAAAATCGCAGCCAGAAACTGTTGAAGCTGAGGATTCAGTTTTTCAGGCAAAGGGAGAAAAACCTAAATGGTCTAGACCTGGACATAAAATTGAGCGTAATGAATTAGCCAAGGAAAAAGGTAAAGATGTTGTACTTGACAAATAGGATTGAATAATTTTCTTTTGGATAAAAACAAGGTAAGTCGGTGGGCTTAGATTTAAAACAGATACCAAGGGTTGCTAAGATCAGCAAAACTGATTTTATGGCTACCTATGTTTCAAAACAGCAGCCGGTTGTCATCGAAAAATTGATTGAGGACTGGCCTGCTTACAAAAAATGGAACTTAGCGTATATAGCAAAGATAGCTGGCGATAAAACTGTGCCGCTGTATGATGATCGCCCGATTAGTTCTGAGCTTAAGTTTAATGAGCCTCATGCTCAGATGAAAATGCGAGACTATATTGAGTTGTTGAAGGAGAAACCAACAAACTATCGCATATTTTTATATAACCTGTTAAAAGAGACCCCGCCACTACAAGAGGACTATTCCTATCCAAAAGTGGGATTAAAATTCTTAAAAAAATTTCCCTTTTTGTTTTTTGGAGGACAAGGTTCAAAAGTTTTTATGCATTATGATATTGATTATGCAAATATCTTGCATTTTCATTTTCATGGAGAAAAACAGTGTATACTTTTTCCTCCTTCTGAAACTAAGTATTTGTATAAAGTACCGCATGCGTTGATTTCACATCAAGAGATTGATTATACGGATCCTGATTTTGATCGTTGGCCGGCTCTTAAGCATGCTAAGGGTTTTGTTACTAATTTAAAGCATGGTGAAACCTTATATATGCCCGAGGGGTATTGGCATCAAATGACCTATTTGACGCCCGGGTTTTCCATGAGTATTCGTGCATTGCCATTTAATTGGATGCACTTAACACGAGGTTTTTATAACTTTTTTATCATGCGACATCTTGACAATTTTATGCGCAAGAAAAAAGGACAGCGATGGATTGATTATAAGAATGAAGAAGCTATTAAGCGAACTAATAAACGCAACCGGATTAAGGGTTGAGTTCTTTTACTTTTTCAAAAATCAAATTAGATTCCCAGCCACGATATTGCAAATAAGCGATCAATTTCTTTCTGCGTTTATGCACATTTGTTTCTGATATCAAGGAGTTCTTCTTTTCTGCTAACTGATGAAAAGTGCTGAGATATTCTTCGATATCAATCTCATTCAGAGCGCTCTTGATTAAAAAAGCAGAGATATTTCTCTGTTTTAGCTCTTGCGTAATTCGTTGTTTCCCCCATTTTTTGATGGAATGTTTGCCTCTGGCAAAACTTTTGGCAAAACGTTCTTCATTGAGGAAATTATGTTCGATAAGGTGAAGAATGATTTTCTCTTTTGCCTCAGGAATTAATTTCATGCTGTACAATTTGTCTTCAACTTCTTTGTGACATCGATCTTGATACGCACAATAATGTTCCATTTTGCGCAATGCTTCGGTAAGTGTGACGGATTGCTGAGGTTTGTAATGCATAGATCAAAGATAGAAAACTATACTTTTTAAAAAATAAATTTCAATTTCACTTAAGAAAAAAGTATCAACAAAAAAGCCCGATTTAATTTAATAAATCGGGCTTTGAGTTTTATCCTATCACATTACCATCTTTGTCATGGAAATGATATTCTAAATATGTGTAAGCATCTCTAGGTATAATCTTTACCCATCGTTTATGGTCTAAAAACCATTTTGATCGGGTAGATGGAAAACCTTTTGTTAAAAAAGCAGCGATAAAAGGATGCGCACTAAGCGTTATCTTTTTCTTATCTTTTTTAATAATTCTTTCTAAATCCACCTTAATTTTGTCTAACAAAACTATTGGCGCCTCAATTTCGCCGTTTCCTCCGTTAGGATTATCCTCACGGGTTTTGATATTCATCTCTGGTCTAACACGTTGTCTTGTGATTTGAATAAGACCAAATTTACTAGGTGGTAAAATTTTATGTTTTGCTCTATCATCTTTCATCTCTTCGCGAAGATGATTAAAAAGCGTTCTGCGATTATCCGCATTGTTCATGTCTATAAAGTCAACTACAATAATACCGCCCATATCTCTTAGGCGTAGTTGTCTTGCAACTTCAGTAGCACTAATGAGATTTACTTCAAGAGCTGTATCTTCTTGATTTTTTGCTTTATTAGAACGATTTCCGCTATTCACATCAATAACATGCATGGCTTCAGTATGTTCAATAACCAAGTAAGCTCCTTTGCTCATGGATACTGTTTGTCCGAAGCTTGTTTTTATTTGCCTTTCAATACCGTATTTTTCATAAATAGGGGTATTGGATTGATGTAATTTAACGATAGATTCTTTTTTTGGTGCAATTTCATGCACATAATCTTTGATCTGATTGTAGAGTACTTCATCATCCACGCATATTGAAGTAAAAGAATCATTGAATACATCTCTCAAAATTGAGGATGCTCTATTCATTTCTCCAAGTACTTTGGTAGGATGCGGAGCTCTATGTAACTTTTTGGACATGGTCTCCCAGCGTTCAATCAGATTTTGTAAATCTTTGTCTAGTTCTGCGACTTTTTTACCTTCGGCTACCGTACGAACAATAATCCCAAAACCTTTGGGCTTAATGCTTTTTACGAGTCGTTTAAGACGTTCTTTTTCTTTTGAGGATTCAATTTTCTGAGAAATTGACACTCGATTAGAAAAAGGAACTAACACTATATATCTACCGGCAATTGATAGCTCTGAGCTTATCCTTGGGCCTTTGGTAGAAATAGGTTCCTTTACGATCTGTACTAATAGCGATTGATTTGATTTGAGAACATCGGTGATAACACCGTTTTTATCAATATCATTGTCTATAGGAAAATCTTTTAAAGAATAATCCTTTAGTTTACCTGTGCTTACACGTTTGATAAATTTCAATAAAGTCGATACTTGAGGTCCTAGGTCATGATAGTGCAAGAATGCATCTTTCTCATACCCCACATTAACAAATGCGGCGTTTAAACCAGGAACAGCTTTTCGTATTTTGGCAATAAATATATCACCAACTGCAAAATTGCTGTCATCTTCTTCTTTGTGAAATTCAACAAGTTTTCCATCTTTTAATAAGGCAAAATCTGTAGATGAACCAGATCTAATGATCAATTCTTTGTTCACTCTGATAAGATTTTTATCCACCTCGAATGTATCGAGACAGATGGATTAAACAAAATTTTCACAGGAATTTCTTAAATTCCATTAAAATAAAGAGGCTGTAAGGTAGTCAAACAATCACTTTATTTTGATTTCAATGAACTGCTAAAAAGAAAAAGTAGTTAGAAACTACTTTTTCTTGTGTCGGTTAGCTCTTCTTCTCTTCTTACGCTTATGCGTAGCAACCTTATGTCTTTTACGTTTTTTACCACTTGGCATAGTGTATAATATTTATTGATTATTAATTACTTAACTTCTACATTAGTTTTTACACCTTCGACAAACACTTTTGCCGGTTTGAATGCTGGTATATTGTGTGCTGGAATTTTGATTGTAGTATTCTTAGAAATATTACGACCAGTTTTTTCAGCTCTGGTTTTGATAATAAAACTTCCGAATCCTCTTAAGTATACATTATCTCCACTTTCCAAAGAGCTTTTTACTTCTTCCATAAATGTTTCAACAGTTGCCTGTACATCACCTTTTTCAATTCCTAGCTTCTCTGAAATTTTTGCTACGATATCTGCTTTAGTCATTATTATACCTATTTAGGGGTTTTTTAAATTTTCAAGGGGGCAAATATAAGAATTTAAATTCCAAAAAATCAATACTTAAGATTAAATTATCGCCTTTAAAGAATTAATTTAGCAAATTGTAAAAAACTAAAATGAAATTCTCTAAAAAACTAATAATCTGGTACTTAGAACATCAGCGGGATATGCCCTGGAGACAAACAAAGGATCCTTATAGCATTTGGTTGAGTGAAATAATACTACAACAGACACGAGTAAGTCAGGGTTTACCGTATTATTTGGCTTTCAAAACCGCGTTTCCCACTGTTTTTGAGTTAGCTGCTGCCACAGAAGAAGAGGTGCTCAAATTGTGGCAAGGACTTGGATATTATTCTAGGGCAAGAAATCTGCACTATACTGCACAATATGTTGCCAGAGAACTTAACGGAGTATTTCCTAAAACTTACGACCAATTACTTAAACTGAAAGGTGTGGGTGATTATACTGCCAGTGCCATTGCTTCTATTTGTTACAATGAAGTTGTTCCAGTGATAGATGGCAATGTATACCGAGTTTTATCCAGAGTATTTGGGTTAGATACTCCTATTAATAGTTCCCCGGCGTTAAAAGAATTTAAAAGTTTGGCATCACAGCTAATTGATGTATCTCAGCCAGCCACTTTTAATCAGGCTATGATGGAGTTTGGAGCGATACAGTGCAAGCCACAAAGCCCCGACTGTACCATTTGTCCTTTTGCTGACAGATGCTTTGCATTAAAACACGCTAAGGTTTCAGAATTACCGGTAAAACTTAAGAAAGCAACAATTAAAAAGCGCTACTTTAATTATTTTGTAGTTAGATTACCGGATAATACACTTTTGATACAACAGCGCAAAAATGTCGGAATCTGGGAGGGTCTTTACGAATTTCCTTTAATAGAATCAAACAAACTCATGGAGCCTGAAGCATTAGAGAAAGAAGAAGCGTTTTCTCATTTAGTGAGAAACAAATCTTTTTCACTAACCAGATATAAAGAAGCGCCTATTGTTCATAAGTTATCGCATCAACATCTGTATACTAGCTTTTATGTGTTAGACATCTGTGAAGCACCTAATTTAAAGGCGGATCAGTCCTTGATTCCCGTAACAACTATTCGGGATTATCCGGTCCCTGTTCTAATTGGTAATTTTATAGAATCGTTTTTTTAGGTATTACGCTTTTTTAGTACATTTACTATTGCTAATATTGAACCTTAGTTATATTGATAACTATCTAAAGCTATATTTTTTTAGTTTTAGTGAATAATACCTAGTATACCTAGGAGCTAAAACATAATTATGTCTGGAACACTTAATAAGGTAATGCTGATCGGTCACACCGGAGATGAAGTTAAAATGCACTATTTTGAAGGAGGTAACTGTGTTGGCAGGTTTCCGTTAGCTACCAATGATTCTTATGTAAATAAGGCTACCGGAGAGCGTGTTAATACTACCGAATGGCATAATATTGTTGTTCGCAATAAAGCTGCAGAAATCTGTGAAAAATACCTGGCAAAGGGTGATAAAGTTTACATAGAAGGGAGATTAAAAACACGCAAATGGCAAGATGAACAAGGAAAAGACAGGTATAGTACAGAAATACAATGTACTGAGTTTACTTTTTTAACCCCTAAGGCCGATAGTCCGGGAGTTTCTGGTGAACAAAAACCCAACCCTACCAATAGTTCTGTTGTCACAGGCAATGCTCAAAAAACGGAACCTCAGATCGGAACAGAAGACGATGACCTTCCGTTCTAAATGTTTAATTAAACCCCAATACTTTGGACCCTGATCCTGAAGCCTTATTTATACCGTTCTTATTTATTGATGCGTGGCAAACGATCAATATTCTTATATTATTAATTCTGCTGGTTTTTTCAGCACTCATTAGCGGGAGTGAGGTAGCGCTATTTTCGCTCACACCATCTGATCTTAGAGAAGAGGAAAAAGTTCCAGAAAAAGATTTAAAAATTCTCCTTCGCTTACTGAGCAAACCAAAAAAATTGCTTGCTACGATCCTTGTAGCAAACAACTTTATAAATATTGCTATTGTACTGCTCTTTGATAGCTTAGGCGAAGTTTATCTTAAGGATATAGATTACTTACTTTTTGACTATGTGAACCTACGATTTTTGATAGAGGTTGTGGTAGTTACCTTTATGATATTGCTATTTGGTGAGATTCTACCTAAGATCTATGCGAGCAGAAATAAAATAAAGTTCTCCCGAGTCATGGCCAGGCCACTGCGAGTATTGGACTGGTTATTGTCACCTTTAAGTTCTCCAATGCGACAAATAACTATTGGAATACATGAACGATTGGGGAAACAGAAATCCAACCTGAGTGTTGATCAATTATCACAGGCTCTTGAGCTTACATCAGATACAGACACCACTTCAGAAGAAAAGAAAATTCTGGAGGGTATTGTGAATTTCGGGAATACGGATACTAAGCAGGTAATGAGACCCCGCATGGATGTATTCGCACTAAATCAAGCAGCCGAATTTGAAGAGATCATTCCTGAAATCATAAAAAACGGGTATTCACGTATTCCTATCTATAATGAAAGTATCGATCAGGTTACGGGTATTTTGTATGTGAAAGATTTGTTACCTTATATTAATGAAAAGAAATTCGATTGGAATACCTTATTGCGAGAACCCTACTTTGTTCCAGAAAATAAAAAGTTGGACGACTTGCTAAATGATTTTAAAAATAAAAAAAATCATTTGGCGATAGTTGTGGATGAATATGGAGGAACCAGTGGTTTGATTTCATTAGAAGACATAATCGAAGAGATTGTAGGTGATATCAGTGACGAATTTGATGATGAGGACCTTGTGTTCTCTAAATTGGATGATAAAAATTATGTGTTTGAGGGTAGAACAGCCTTAAAGGATTTCTATAAAGTTTTGAAATTAGATGATTCCTCGGTATTTGAATCCCGTAAAGGTGACGCTGAAACCATAGCTGGATTTTTACTTGAAATTTCAGGAAATTTTCCTGAAAAAAATGAAATACTCACGGTCGAAAATTATGATTTTATAATTGAATCACTGGATAATAAAAGAATCAAACAAGTCAAGCTGACAATAAATGATGTGAGAAATGATGAAGCTGAATAATGCAATCTTATTTTTAGTAGGAATTTTATGTATGTCATGCGGAGGAGAAACATTTCCTAAGCCAAAAGCTATGTTACGTCTGCAATATCCAGAACCGATATATGTTCAGGCGGATACACCCTGTTTTTATATCTTTGAAATTAACGAATTGGCCAAGCTAAAGCCGGTTAATAAGCATAACAAATGTTGGTACAACCTGGAGTATCCCCAATTGCATGCCAAAGTATATGTTTCATATTATCCCATTAAAAATAATTTAGACTCGTTGCTAAGAGATGCACAAAACCTTACCCAGGAGCATGTTGTAAAGGCAGATGGGATAGCACAAAAACCCTACGTAAATGATAAACAAAAAGTCTACGGGATGTTTTATGAGGTTACCGGTAATGCGGCTTCGCAAGCTCAATTTTATGTTACCGATAGTGTGAATCATTTTATAACGGGATCAGCATATTTTGATGTCCGGCCTAATTATGATTCTATTCTCCCTGCAGCGAACTATTTGCAAAATGACATTCAACATCTCATGGAGTCCATCAAGTGGAAAACTAAAGATTGATTTTTTTAAGTAATTATGTCCAATTTGATATTAATTTAATCACTTTTGCAACTGAAAATTTTCGGTATGCAAAATACTTCATCAAAATGGCTTTATTTGGTAGTGCTTTCTCTTGTTTGGGGAAGCTCTTTTATTTTAATCAAAAAATCTCTACTTGGACTTTCTCCTTTGCAGTTGGGTGCTCTAAGAACGCTTTTTGCTGCGATTTTTCTTTTTTCAATAGGTTTTAAGAGTATAAAAACTATTAAAAAAGAGGAATGGAAATGGGTAGCAATTTCAGCGTTTGCCGGTACTTTTATTCCGGCATTTTTGTTTGCTTATGCTGAGACCGAAATAGACAGTGCTATCGCTTCAATCCTTAATTCTACAACACCTCTGGTTACTCTTGTTTTGGGAATAGTTGTTTTCTCAATTGGATCTAACAGAAATCAAATTATTGGAGTGATAGTTGGTTTTTTAGGTTGCTTAGCTTTGATATGGGAAGGCGCCGTAGTAAATCCGAATCAAAATTACTGGTATGCGTTATTAGTCATATGCGCTTCTTTCTGTTATGCTGCTAATGTCAATATTATCAAACGTTACATGCAAAATATATCACCCATGGCAATCGCTAATGGGAACTTCATAATTTTAGTCATCCCTTCACTGATAGTGCTTTATTTTTCAGGATTTTTCGATAGTGCTGTAATTCAACAAGAAAAAGTGCAGATCAGTTTGATGTATGTTGGTGTGTTGGCAGTGGTGGGAACAGGCGTGGCAAAAGTTTTGTTCAATAAATTAGTGCAAATAAGCACTCCTGTATTTGCTACATCGGTTACCTATACGATTCCGATAGTAGCCTTGTTATGGGGTTTGATGGATGGTGAAAAGTTCACTTTTTATCAAGGGATTGCTGCATGCGTAATCATATTTGGCGTGTATCTTTCTAATAAAAGAAAAAAGGTTCGCTCTTAATTGAGCGAACCTTTGATAATTTGTGGCAGTAAGAAAACTATTTAAAGTCTTCGTCTGATACATTTTTGTTTAACTGGATTTCTTTTACTTTAAAATCAATATTTTGTGGACCTAAAGATTGAGAAATTGAGAAAGGAAATTTAATCCCTTCAACTTCTTTATAATCATCATAGGTGACTGCGATTTCAATCTTTGTACCTGCTTGATCTCTAATGGTAACATCTTTTACTTTAAGACCTGTTTTAGTATCATAATAGGCGGACTTATTTTCGTTAAGCTTTAGCAGATATGCTGTGCCATTCGTATAAGGTACCGTTTTCTCTAATACCGCATCAGTAACATTTAGTTCTGCAAAAGGATACGATTCTTGTTTAGCCATCGCAATTTGCTCCTCGTTGTATTCAAGTCGTTGTCCTTGATTCATAGCGTATCCCGAGGTGCCGTTAAAGACAACTTTTTGTACAGTCATACCTCCAAAGCTTACCTCAATAGCAGATTTGTTATTGATCGTGGTTTTTGAGGATAACCCTAAGCTAGCACCATTAAAAGCAGCTTCTGCTGTGACGAAAACAGAATTTATTTTTTTAAGCTTGTCTTTTCCTCCCAAAGCTGCAAAGTAACCGTCTAATACAGTTTGTGCAGTTACTCCCTCTGGCGTCTCCGCTGTTAGCTGTGGTTTCTCTGTTTTATTTCCGTATTTATCAAAATACAAAACAGGAATTTTTTTATCGTCAAAAGTGATATTTTCTAAATTTGGAAGGACGTCACTAGCTTTACCAACGAGAACTATTCTTGCGTTCTGCAAATTAAAATAAGTATTGGCTACACGTTTTATATCCGCTTTCGTAACTGCATTTATTTTTGAAATGAAAGTTCTATAGAAGTCCTGAGGGAGGTCTTGTGTTTTTATCTCAATGCTGCGGGTTGCTGCAGTTCGATCACTTTCTGATGCAAGAATAAAATCGCCTAAAAATTTAGCTTTTGCATTCTTTAAAATCTCATCATCAACTTCTTTAGTTCGAATTCTTTTTATTTCTTTTAATGTCTCAACCACAGCACTGTCAGTGACAGCATTACGAACTTTGGTCACAGCTCTAAATGCTGATTTATGATATTTGTTGACAGGAAAAATAGATCGTGCTCCGTAGGTATACCCATTTTTTTCTCTCAAATTCATATTGATATAGCTTCCAAAAGAACCTCCAAGAATGTAATTTGCAATCAAGGCGGCATGATAATCCTTATCGGCCATTTTTAGATTGGTAATATTCATAACAGCAAGTTCTGTTTGTACAGCATTAGGCATATCGATAAAGTTGATTTGTCGATATTGCGCATCAGATACAGACGGAATTCCGAATGAAGGAGCTTTTGCAGCTTTCCAAGTCACAAAATGTTTATTAACCAAAGCTTCAGCTTGTTCAACCGTAATGTCTCCGCTAATTACCATATACGCATTGGCTGGGACAAAATAATTACGATAATAGGTTTTGACATCATTTAAAGTAATTGAGTTTATGGTCTCTTCGGTTGCATATTCTCCTTTAGGGTGATTCTTACCATATGCCAATGCATTGGTAACCCGATTGGCAACAGTCGCGGCGCTATTCTCTCCTGATTTTATGCTCTCGATGATTTTTTTCTTTTCTAAACTTAATTCTTCCTCTGTAAAATTAGGGTTTAATGCTGCGTCAGAAAAGAGTGTAAAAATTTTATCAGTGTACTTTGATAATGCTTGAGCATAACCGCCGCTAACACCAACATTAAAAAATGCTCCTATAAAATCAACTTCTTCATTAAATTGATCTTTAGGTACGGATAGCG
Source organism: Aquimarina sp. 2-A2 (assembly GCF_045505135.1). Lineage (NCBI taxonomy): Bacteria > Pseudomonadati > Bacteroidota > Flavobacteriia > Flavobacteriales > Flavobacteriaceae > Aquimarina > Aquimarina sp. 2-A2. The sequence goes on from NZ_JBJKFI010000001.1 coordinate 712,464, forward strand.
TTCCTTTGCCCATTATTTGAGAAACAATACTGTTGATACCTGCTTTATCACCTTCGGTATGAGGTGGCGAATCAATAGATAAGCTGATAGATACTCTTGGTAATTTGTGATTTTCTACTATTAAAACTGTCAAACCATTTTCCATGATCATTTCATGGGGTTCAGCAAGATTTAAAGTGGGTGCAGGTCCTGATTTTGGCATTTTTGTCCTGTCGATTTGGGCAAAACTGCTCAAAGAGGTACAGGTACATGCTATAAGTAAGATGATATATTTTTTCATTATTGACTCTTTTTAGTTGCTTGATTCTGGTAAGTAATCAAGATTAAGACGTTGGTTTTTGTTTAAATAGGCTTTGGCTACACGTTGAATATCCTCACGTGTAATACTACGATATATTTCAATTTCTTTATTTATCAAATTGGTATCGCCATACAAAGTGTGATAACGTGCCAAGGAATTAGCTATGCCTTGTATACTGGAATTGGCGTTAACAAAATCGTTTTCAAATTGATTGTTAAGTTTTTGAAATTCTTTTTCGCTAATGAGTTCGTTTTGAAGTTTTGTAATCTCGGTATCCATTTCTTCCTGTAGTTTGTCTAATCCAACCTCTCCAAGCGGGAGCGCTCCCATAATATACGTGCCGTAATCTTCCTGAGCATCAGTAAATGCCAGTACTTGAAGTGCTATTTTTTTATCTTCTACCATATTTTTATACATACGAGAACTATTTCCTCCTGTAAGAATTGAAGAAATATAATCTAGCACATACGCGTCTTTGTCGGTTTGTTTGGGAGTGCGATACACTAAAATTTTAGCAGGCACCTGAATATTGGCATCTTTTTCAACTGCTTTAATCTCTTGAGTGATTGGTGCTTCAAAAACGAGTGATCTTTTAATTTTCTCACCATTGTTTGCAATAGGACCAAAATAATCAGAAATTAAATTTATAGTCTTTTCCAGATTGATATCACCTGCGATTACCAATGTAGCATTGTTAGGATTGTAAAATTTTTGGTTAAAAGCTTTGAATTCCTCTAGCTTAGCAGCATCTAGATCCTCCATACTTCCGATCACTGATTGACCGTAAGGGTGCTTTTCAAAGATGTACTTATTGATACCGGTACGATAAATTATTTTACCGTAGGGAGCATTGTCAATTCGTTGTCTCTTTTCTTCTTTTACTACTTCGTTTTGAGTGTCAACTCCTATCTTATTAATAACAGGGTGGAGCATTCTTTCAGATTCCATCCATAACGCAAGCTCAAGGTTGTTCGAGGGTAAGGTTTCATAATAGTACGTTCTGTCTTGCGTAGTGTTTGCATTATTACGTCCGCCATTTGCCGAGACAATATCAAACCACTTACCGCGTTCAATGTTTTTAGTGCCTTCAAAAAGTAAATGTTCGAAAAAGTGCGCAAAGCCTGTTCTTCCGGGGTCCTCATCTTTTGCGCCTACGTGATACATTACTCCAACGGTGACAACGGGTGCAGAGTTATCTTGATGTAAAATTACATGCAAATCATTTTTAAGGTCATACTCTGTAAATTCTACTTCTTGACTGTTGCCTGAAAGCGAAATAAAAAGTCCGCAGGCAAGGGTGTGTAGTATATTTTTCATTGGTTCTAATAATAAGTTTTCTTATAAGTAAAAAAAGATTGCAATTCGTTACAGTAAAATAAAGAAACTTATAGCGAAGCCAACCTAAAATTAACAGGTCTTTAAGTAACCATAGGTTTGATAATGTTTATATTAGATTAATAAAATTAATTTATTTTTTATGAAAAGGTCAACACTTCCAATAACCTATGGAATAATTATAGCAGTAGGATTGATAGTTTATTTCATGTTACTCTCGTTATTCGGGGTACAGACCAAGCCGGTTTTTAGTTTAGGCAATGGCGTTATAGTGGCCTTAGGATTGTATACGGTCATGAAACGATATAAAGCGGAAAAGGGAAGTAATTTTGAGTATCAAAAAGGTTTTATGGCTGGATTGTTAACCGGTTTTAATGCAACTATAATCTTCACGGTGTTTTTTGCTATTTATGTTACTAATATTAACCCTGATTTCTTACCCATGATGCTCGATAACTGGAGTAGTCATTATCATGTTGGTGTTGGGATAGTGGTATTTGTTGCTGCAATCATGGGATTTGCGACCACCTTTGTTTTGACACTTTCTTTTATGCAGCTCTTTAAAGATAGTTGGAATGTAAAAAAAAGCCCTAATTCTCCTCCGTTAAAATCATAAAACATTTGTTGTTTAATTAATTAAGAGTATATTTGCACCCGCCTATAAAATAGGTAGTACTATATTTTTAATTATTAAACGTTACGCTATGTACGCAATTGTAGAGATAGCAGGGCAGCAATTTAAAGTTGCAAAAGACCAAAAAGTGTTTGTACATCGTTTACCAGGAGGAGAAGGAGACAAAGTTTCTTTTGACAAAGTTCTTTTGACTGGTGATGGTGATTCAATCAACCTTGGCGCCCCGGCTATAGATGGAGCTCTAGTAGGAGCAAAAATCACTAGGCACCTTAAAGGTGATAAAGTTATTGTTTTCAAAAAGAAAAGACGTAAAGGTTACCGTGTTAAAAACGGTCATCGTCAGGCTTTAACTGAAATCGTAATTGAAAGTATCGATGCATCTGGTGCAAAAAAATCTTCTAAGACAGAAGCTAAAAAAGCAGCACCTAAAGCAGAGGACAAAAAAGAAAGTAATAATTCTGAAGACTTGAGCTCAATGACTGTTGCTCAGTTGAAAGATTTGGCAAAAAGCAAAGGAATCGAAGGTATCTCTTCAATGAAGAAAGCTGATCTGATTGCTGCTTTGCAAAAATAAGTCTAACCATTTTAAAATCTTAAGAAAATGGCTCACAAAAAAGGAGTAGGTAGTTCTAAAAACGGTAGGGAATCAGAATCAAAACGCTTAGGTGTTAAGATATTTGGTGGTCAAGCAGCCGTAGCTGGTAACATCATTGTTAGACAAAGAGGTACAGCACATAGACCAGGTGAAAATGTATATGCAGGTAAAGATCATACCTTGCATGCCAAAGTTGATGGTATGGTACAATTCACTAAGAAAAAAGACAATAAATCATACGTTTCTATAGTTCCTTTTGAGGCATAGATAGTAGGATTAGATTTTATAAAAACCCTATTTAAGTCAAACTTAAATAGGGTTTTTTATTTATGCCTATCTTAGGAACTCCTAATCTATATCAATTATGAAATATTCTGTCAATATCATTTTACTAAGTAGTTTTTTGTTTTTTCTTTCAAACAGCTCAATAGCTCAAGAGATTCCTAAATATGATTATCTCGAAGTTATTGTTATTCAAAAAGCAAATAATAGTGGTAGAGTCAAGCGCATTAAGGTACAAGAACAAAAATCGCTAGTCGGTAAACAAATAACTATTAAGCAACTCGAACAACTGGAAGGTTCTTCTGATTTACTTAATTATATGAATACCGCAAATTGGGAGTTTGTGGACAGACAATCCATAGTTTCTGAGGAGAACGACCCGGTTTGGATGAGTTATATTTTTAGAAAACGCAAGTAACACAATAGTAATATAAAAGCAAAACCCTTGCCAAGTGGCAAGGGTTTCTTTATTTATCCGAATGCTAAAAGCGAAGCGTTGTAAACTTCAAAAAGCACCATCATTTTCTTACTAGTATCGGTAGTACTCTGGCTTGAATGGTCCGTCTACTGTCACACCAATATATTCAGCTTGTTCTGGACGTAGTTTTTCTAATTCTACTCCAAGTCTTGATAAGTGTAATTCTGCTACTTTTTCATCAAGATGTTTTGGTAACATATAGACTTCATTCTTATAATTCTCAGGATGATTCCATAATTCAATCTGAGCAAGTGTTTGGTTGGTAAAGGAGTTACTCATAACAAAACTTGGGTGCCCAGTTGCGCAACCTAAGTTTACTAGACGACCTTCGGCAAGTATAATGATATCTTTACCATTAATAGTATATTTATCAACTTGTGGTTTGATTTCGTCCTTTGTGTCTCCATGATTAGCGTTTAACCAGCCCATATCGATTTCGTTATCAAAATGCCCGATGTTACATACAATCGCTTTGTCCTTTAAGGCTTCAAAGTGTCTTGCTTGTACAATATCTTTATTACCTGTTGTTGTGATAACAATGTCAGCTTTTCCGATAACAGTCTCTAAACGTTTTACTTCAAAACCATCCATAGCCGCCTGTAATGCACAGATTGGATCAATTTCGGTTACAGTTACAATCGATCCGGCACCTCTAAACGACGCGGCAGTTCCCTTACCAACATCTCCATAACCACACACTACAACTCGCTTCCCTGCCAGCATCGTGTCAGTAGCACGGCGAATAGCATCTACAGCACTTTCTCTACAGCCGTATTTATTGTCGAATTTTGACTTGGTAACAGAGTCATTTACATTGATTGCAGGCATAGGCAACGTTCCGTTCTTCATACGCTCATATAAGCGATGAACTCCGGTTGTAGTTTCTTCAGATAATCCATTGATTCCTTCTGCCAATTCAGGATATTTATCAAGGACCATATTGGTCAGGTCACCTCCATCATCTAAAATCATATTTAGAGGTTTACGATCTTCTCCAAAAAATAAGGTTTGTTCTATACACCAGTTAAACTCTTCTTCGTTCATACCTTTCCAAGCATATACCGGTATACCTGCGTCTGCAATAGCTGCTGCTGCTTGATCTTGCGTAGAAAAGATGTTACAAGAACTCCAGGTTACATCAGCTCCCAAAGAAACAAGCGTTTCAATAAGTACGGCTGTTTGTATAGTCATATGTAAACATCCGGCTATACGTGCTCCTTTTAAAGGTTGAGAATCTTTATATTCTTCACGCAAAGACATTAATCCAGGCATCTCAGCTTCAGCCAATTCAATTTCTTTTCTTCCCCAAGCTGCCAGTGAAATATCTTTAACCTTGTAAGGAACGTACGGCAATGTTTTAGTACTCATAAATGTATCTTTTAGTTATACTGCACAATTATGTTAGTAAATCGTGCTAATTTATTCTAAATTCGTTGTGTCCAAAAAACATATTTTTTATACATTTTTTGGTTTGCAAAGGTACGTAATAACTTTAAAAATCTAAATGCCTCTTTACAAAACTATAACAGTAGACGAGAACACTAATATATTGATTTGGAAGATTGAAGAATCTTTTGAGTGGTTGAGTGATGGAATTTCGCTAACCGATAATTGCCGACAACGTGTTGATAATATGAAATCTGATCTGCATCGCAGAGGTTTTATGAGTATTAGACATTTACTGGCGATGTTTGGTTATACCGATCATGATTTGTTTTATGATGAATTTGGAAAGCCACATCTTGTTGATGGACGCCATATATCGATTACACATTCATTTATTTTTACAGCGATTATAATCAGTGATAAACCGGTAGGGATAGATATTGAAAAGCAGCGTGATAAGATTGAACGAATTGCTCATAAATTTGTTTCTTCTGAAACCGAATTCGTGGCCAATCATGACCAGAAAGTTCGTGCACTAACCATCATTTGGGGAGCAAAGGAATCTCTATATAAGCTATATGCTACACCTGGTTTGAGTTTTGAGCAGCATATTGACATCGTTCCTTTTGACTTAGGAATGCCATTTACTGCGGGTAGTATAAATTACAAGGAAGAAATTTCTTATTACGACATTAGCTTTATGGAGTTTGAGGATTTTACCTGTGTGTATGCGCAACCTTATAGATAAATGGTTCAATTGCAAATAAAATAATGTAACCAATGAAAATATCGATAGAATTAACCTTGACCCCTTTGCAAACGGACTTTGAATCTCATATTATTGAGTTTATAAAAGTTTTGAGAGCGTCCAAATTTACCGTATTGGAGAATCCTTTAAGTACACAGGTTTACGGGGATTATGATGAGGTTATGGGGTTTCTTACAAAGGAAATAAAAATCGCTTTTGGAACAATGGACAATGTTTTAGTGTATATGAAATTGGTTAAAAGTGATAGAAGCGATTATGAACCAAATTTTTGAAATACTCTTTAGTCAATACAGGTCGTATACCTTGCTGCATATATGGCTGGAAATTATAGCCGTTTTTTTTGGAATTCTAAGTGTATATTTTGCAAGATTGAATAAAATATGGGTATATCCGACAGGTCTTATCAGCACAAGTATTTTTGTATATCTTCTGTTTAAATGGTCACTTCTTGGAGATTTACTCATTAACGCGTATTATTTTGTTATGAGTATTTACGGGTGGTATATATGGACTAGAAAAGTTGATGATACAAACGTGACGCCAATCAGTAGTACAACCAAAAAGGAGCAATGGATACAATTAGGTATAGGAATGCTCACCATAATATTTGTGTATTCTGTGTATCAAATTTTTGACAAGTGGAATGACTGGACAGCATATGTAGATACCATCACTACCGCTATATTTTTTGTAGGGATGTGGTTAATGGCAAAACGTAAAATTGAAAACTGGATCTATTGGATTATTGGAGACCTTATTTCTATACCATTATACTTCTATAAAGGGTTTACCTTTACCAGTTTACAATATTTAATCTTCACTGTCATTGCAATTTTCGGATATATATCATGGAAGAAAAACTTAAACAACACCCTAGCCACTGCTTAAAAATAGTTGTTTTTGGACCAGAATCTACTGGAAAAACAACCTTGTGTAAGCAACTAGCATCGCATTATGATACGTTATGGATTGAGGAATATGCGCGTCCTTACCTGCAAGAGAAATGGGACAAGGAAAAGAAAATTTGCACATATGAGGATTTGTTGCCAATAGCAATAGGTCAAATGAATCTGGAAAATGAAGCTGTGCGGCAAAATCCGGAGATTTTGATTTGCGATACTGATTTACTGGAGACCAAAGTGTATTCTGAAGTATATTTCGACGGAAAGGTTCCGCAACTTTTAGATAAATTTTCACGTTTGAATTCTTACGATTTATATCTTTTAACTTATATTGATACCCCATGGATTCCAGATGACCTACGGGATAAACCAGACGAGCGAGAAGTAATGTTTCAACATTTTAAAAACGCTTTAGACCGTGAAAATCGACCGTATGTTATTTTAAAAGGAGATGAATCCACAAGATTGGCGAAAGCTATAACGACTATTGATACTCTTAAAGAATTTAAAAAGTGAATATTACAGATAACGATATTAAATTAATAAAATCAAAAGGACTAACAGTTGACAAAGTATTGTCCCAAATTGAAATTTTTAAAAATGAAATTCCGTTTGTTGCTCTACGAAGTGCTGCAACACCGGAAAACGGAATCACAAAATTCTCTGAAGTATATCAAAAAGAATTAATTGAACGCTATGAGAAAAAAGTGAAGAATTTGGAGACAATCAAATTTGTGCCTGCCTCCGGAGCTGCATCCAGAATGTTTAAAGAGCTATTTCGGTTTTTGGATTACTATGATGCCGATAAAGAGAGCTTAAACTCATATACCAATCATGAAAAGGCTGATGCTATTCGATTGTTTTTAATTGGATTAGAGAAATTTCCTTTTTACAATACAGTGATGAATGAAGTTAAGCAACTTTCACCTGACTTTGACTCCCTAACTGAAGGGGAACAATTATATTTATTTGTAGAGGTTATGCTTAGAGAAAAGGGATTAAATTATGGTTGGTATCCCAAAGGGCTGTTACCGTTCCATAAGTATTCTGAAAGAATCGCCACAGCGTTTGAAGAGCATCTCTATGAAGCTGCAGGTTACAATGTCAATGGTGATAAGGCTTCAAAAATACATTTTACAATTTCAAAAGAACATCTGGAAGCCTTCAACGAAGAATTTGAACATATACAAAAGGATGTAGAAGCAAAAACAGCAACAAAATTTGACATTTCCTATTCATTCCAAAAACCGGAAACCGATACCATTGCGGTTACTATGGAGAATGAACCTTTTAGACTTGAAAACGGAGAATTGCTATTTAGACCAGGAGGTCATGGAGCCTTAATTGAAAATCTCAATGATCTTGATGCAGATATCATTTATATTAAAAATATAGATAATGTAGTAGTTCGTAAGTATCAAAATGAATTATCAGGATTCAAAAAAGTATTAGCAGGTAAGCTTTTAGAAATTCAACAAGAAGTTTTTGATATACTAAAGTGTATAGATAAAGAGGTACCTACCGAAGAAAAGCTAAAACAAATAAAACAGTTCCTTGTTGAAGAACTAAATGTTCGGCTACCTTTAGATTTTGATAAATTTTCTGATAAATTTAAAGTCCTATTCATAAAAGAATCTTTGAATCGACCTATCAGAGTTTGTGGCATGGTTATTAATGAAGGTGAACCGGGAGGAGGTCCTTTTTGGGTAAAACAAGAAAACGGTCGTGTTGTACTACAGATAATCGAAGCTCCGCAAATTAACAAAAATGATCGTAGACAAAAGGATATTTTAGCCAGTGCTACACATTTTAACCCAGTAGATTTGGTCTGTGGAGTGAGAAATTACAAAGGAGAAAAATTCAATCTATTAGATTTTGTGGATCCCGATGCGGGTTTTATTACCACAAAAACTATGAACGGACGACGATTAAAAGCCTTGGAACTTCCTGGATTGTGGAATGGTGCCATGTCCAACTGGATAAGTGTTTTTGTGGAAGTACCGTTAACAACATTTAATCCAGTCAAATCAGTTAATGATCTGTTGAAATCCGCGCATCAGGTGAAATTATTTTCGTGAAGACAGACGTCCTATTAAAAGAGTTAGAGTTTAAAGCAACACGTAGTTCTGGAGCAGGAGGACAGCACGTAAATAAAGTGTCAACCAAAATTGTTGTTCGACTGCATATTGACAATTCTCAAGGATTCACGTTAGAAGAGAAGCAACGCCTTCGCAGTAAACTGGCGTCACGAATCTCTAATGAGGGGTATTTACAACTATCATGTGACGCAAGTCGCAATCAACACCGCAATAAAAATTTGGCAATCCAACGCCTACTGGAAATGTTGAAAGCTTCTCTAGTAAGAGAAAAAGTCAGAAAATCTACAAAACCTTCCCGAGCGAGCATTCAAAAACGGCTTGACAGTAAGAAAAAACAGTCACAACGTAAAGAAAATCGAAGAAATCCGGATTTCTGAGTTCTTTATAGTAGAAATGTGTAAAAAATCCACACAATTTTGGGTAATCCTCTATGATTATTAAAAAACCATAAAATTAACTATTTTATTAAGTTATTGAATTACAATATGTTAAATGTATTTATGGTTGTTTTTGTTTTTTGGAACAGTTATTACTATTACTTACATGTAGAATAGTTTATAACTAGTTCCTATGAAGAAGTTGCCTTATATATTTTTAGCAGTAATTGGTATTGTTTCAGCACAGGGTGTTCAGGCTCAAGAAAAGGAAGAACTAAGCGTAATGAGGGAAGCTAAGGAAGTTGAAAATTTGAAATTTCGCGCTATTGAAATTGTTGAATTACCAATGGCAATTCAAGATAAAGCAGCTGTTGATTTTGAAAATTTTAGAATTAAAGAAGCATATATTTCAGAGAATGAGCTTTATAAGATTGTTCTTGTGAACAAAGATAACTTCACAAAAGTTGTATTTGCAAGCGCTAAAGGCGAATGGATTAAGCCAAACGACAAATCTTAAATCTAGGGGTAGAAAAGGAATATCGTTTCACAACCATAAAGCGATATAAAGTTGTTTAGTGCTAAAAAGAGACTCGATCCCAAGAGTCTCTTTTTTATTTTCATTTCTTTACTTGCAATACGTTAACGACTTCTAAAAAAGCATTAACTTTATAGGATATCTACTTATCTTTGGGTGTTTTAAAATAGAACGTTCCCATATCTGTCTTACTAATATGTGATACTGCTTAATGGCGGTATAATTTTTTCAATTTCAGAGAATATGTCCAAAATATTGATTGTAGAAGATGATGTAGCTTTTTGTACAATGCTTAAGACCTTTTTAGCTAAAAAGAATTATGAAGTGACCACAGCATTTTCAGGTAGCGAGGCTTCCTCTAAGATTCAGGATCATGTTTATGACGTAGTATTGACCGATGTAAGATTACCTGACAGAGACGGAATCACCTTGCTTAAAGAAATTCAGCAAAAGGATGCGACTACTCAAGTAATTATAATGACAGGATATGCAGAGGTGAATATGGCAGTAACCGCTATTAAACAAGGGGCATTTGATTATGTTTCCAAACCATTTAATCCTGATACAATACTTCAGACGATCGATAGTGCTCTCAAACAAGAAAAACAAGTAGCTACTAACAACAGTACTATCTCTCAAAGCAAGCAAGAAATATCCCAACAGCTGCCAAAAGATAAGAAGAAAGTTGTTGCTTCAAAAAAAAACGATACTTCTTTTGTCAAGGGAATTAGTGATGCGTCAAAAAAGTTAAATGAATATGTTGCCCTGGTAGCGCCAACCAAGATGTCAGTTTTAATCATTGGCGATAGTGGGACGGGTAAAGAATATATTGCAAGTAGTATCCATAAGGCTAGTAATCGTGCAGAAAAACCTTTTATTGCAGTAGATTGTGGAGCAATACCTAAAGAGATTGCATCCAGTGAGTTCTTTGGTCATATCAAGGGGTCGTTTACTGGTGCTGTGAATGATAAAGTTGGGCATTTTGAAGCAGCTAATGGAGGCACCTTATTTCTTGATGAAATTGGAAATTTGAGTTACGAACTGCAAGTTCAATTATTACGAGCTTTACAAGAAAGAAAAGTAAAACCTGTGGGGAGTAATAAAGAAATAGAAGTTGATATACGAGTTATTGCAGCAACCAATGAGGATCTTAGTAATGCCGTTAAAGAAGGTGAGTTTAGAGAAGATCTTTATCATCGTCTCAATGAATTTTCGATTAAAGTCCCACCTTTAAGAGAGCGTATAGAAGACCTTATGCTTTTTGCTAACTATTTTCTTGAAGAATCAAATGAAGAACTAGAAAAGAATGTAGTTGGTTTTGAGGATGAGGTGTTAGAATCTTTTAAGAAATATAGCTGGCCGGGCAATTTGAGAGAGCTCAAAAATATAGTAAAACGCTCGGTGTTATTGACCCAAAATGATTGGGTGGCACAAGAGGTTTTGCCAAGTGATATTGCTCATGCTACGGCAACTACTAAAAATACCTATGGGTTATTCAAAAACCAAAACGAACAAGAGCTAATTCTCGATGCACTCGAGAAAGCAAATGGAAATAAGGCTAAAGCTGCACGTATGTTGTCAATTGATCGTAAAACTTTGTATAACAAGCTAAAACAATACGATATTAGTCTTTAATTTTCAACTTTAAGTTTGTCGATAAGAAACAAGATTTTTGTAATACTTTGTTTTGTGAGCTTATAAATTTCCTTATTGGAAACCCCATAATTGTCGGGCTGCTCCAAGCGTTCTAACAGTTCTACAACTTCCGTAGCTTTTATTTGTCTAAACATGGGAAGTATTTTGTGAGTAATTGATTTTATTTCTTCCACATTCTTGCTGCGAACTGCTTCTTTTAGAAGTTTCAAGTTCGTTTGGGTGCTATCATAAAAAGTATCTAATATGGCATATAAACTTTCAGAATCTCCCTGAGCAAACATCATTAAATCGTTTAAAGAGTATTGTTTATTTTTTGTATCAGAATTCGACGGATCGGCAGTTGGTTCTGTTTCTGCAAGTGTAATATTGATATTTAAAGCATGTGCCATAAGTTGTAAAAGAGTATTAGGAGCATAAGGCTTGCGTAAACTATATACAAATCCGGCCTTCTTATAATCCGCGTCGGTGGTATCTGTTCTGCCCGATAATGCGATTACAGGAATAGATTTTGTTTTCTCATTTTTTCGTAACTCATGGAGCAATTCAAAACCGTCCATTCTCGGCATTTGAATATCGGTCAAAATAAGATCATAATTTTTTTCATCGGCTAGCGCCAACGCAGTTTGGGCGTCCTGAGCACTATCGTACTTTAATCCCGCTAAGTCTGCTACCTCACTTGTAAGTGCTAACTGCGTAGGATCGTCGTCTACCAAGAGCACAGATCGATTTTTTAGAGCATTGTAATTTTTATGGTCAGAACCCTCTTCTACTAATAAAATATGACTGCGTTTTACAGGAATAGCCACGGTGAAAGTACTGCCTTTTCCAGGCGTACTCTCTAGACTTATGGTACCTTGGAGCAACATGATAATTTTCTTTGTAATTGCCAGCCCTAACCCAAAACCGCCATATTGCTTTTCTGTACTATCATCCCCCTGAGAAAACTCTTCAAAAATATGCTTTTGCTGCTCTTCAGTGATGCCGATACCGGTATCCTTTATTTTTATAATCAACTGTTTTTCTGAAACGCCGTTCTCTAATATTTTACTGGAAACAGTTATGGACCCGCTATCCGTAAACTTATATGCATTATTTATTAAATTAGTAAGAACCTGTTTAATCCTGAAGGGATCGCTCAGATATTGTCTTGTCAAATTCTCTTCTGTATGAAGGTGAATATCCAATTTTTTTGGATCGTTGATTGGTATCGCGCTTATAACCGTAGTTTCTATGACATTTTTTGGTGTAAAAGGTAATTCCTCAATGACCATCCGTCCCGCTTCCAGTTTAGATAAATCCAGCAAATCATTCACTAGATGAAGAATATAGTCAGAAGATTTCTTCAAATGATCGAGATAGTGTTCCTGTTTGGTGTTCAGTTCAGTTTTTTCGAGTAAATCCGAATATCCAATAACGGTGTTGAGAGGAGATCTAAGATCGTGGGTAACGGTATTAATAAGGGTTTCTCTCGTTTTTAACAGCGATTCTTTATAAGCCTTTTCCTCTTCAAGCGCGATTCTATACTTTTGACTTCTCGATACATCTCTAATTATTAAAAATAGGAAGACAATAGCCACTAAAAGACTTGTAAGTGCAATTATTACTATTATTCTAGAGGTTTTATCCAACATTTGGCTGGAAGCCTCAAGGCGTTGATAATATTCATTGCGTTCATTTTGTTCAATAGTAGCTAAAAGATCCCGTAATTGACGGGTAATCACTTGATCTTTTTCTAAAAGGTTATTTTCCTTCTGCGAAATTTGCTGCTTGTATTTTTTGTCACGCTCTTCTAATTCAGTCAGTACTTGTCTTACTGTTGTGGTTAGGGAGTCTAAGGTTTGATTAGTAAGTCGCTCGGCATTATCTTCCTTCGTTAAGCTTATAATGTTAACAACTGATTTTCGAAACTGTGGGTCCAGACTTCTAAAACGTTTTTCATAATTAGAATCGTCAAAAGATTCATTTGCCTTTTTTAACTCATCAATCGCTGTTGCATAAATTCCTTTTTCTTTTCGTTGTTTATACAGCTTGATTAGCTCTTCAAAATTCTTGTTTTTACTGTCAATCAAATGCCTCAAGCTATCGATTTTGACGGTTTGAAGACTGTCTTCTGATATGGCAGAGACTTTGTGAATAGTTTGAAGTATGGTATCAATTTTTGCCTTGTAGTTTTTAAATTTTTCTACATCTGCTGTTTGTATGATGTTACGTGTTAAACTTTCTGCCTCGTAGAGCCCGGTCAACGTTTCTCCAACTAAGAAAAGTTTTTCGTTATTTTTATTTTTTATTTCAGTAATCTGAGTATAGTTATTTATCTGTCGATATATAACCCAAAAAGCAATCACAGCAAGTACTCCCGCTAGGATATAGCTGGCTACAATTTTAAAAGTTACTGATCTCTTCGTGTTTTTCATAAGCTATGTCAAGCTACAAAATTAAGTAACTTAAAAATTTAGTTCTATTAAAGGTATGATAAATCCCTCAAACATGATATTTTTGTACCCTTATCTCATAAGGGGTGCTTTTTTAAAGGCTGAGATTATACCCGATGAACCTGGGCAGGTAATGCTGCCAAGGGACGACGGTGTCAACAGATCTAGTGATCTTTTGACAACGAGTGATAGGAGTATATAAAAATCATTGATATGAACTATACTCAAATCCCTCACTTTTTAAGCAATAATAAATCATAGAATAATTACCCCTTTTATTCGTAATAGTTTTACGAATGAAAAATAGTATATGCATAGCATTCAGTTTTTTAAGCACCTGTGCCGCTTTTGCGCAAACCGTCCAAAATGACAGCATCCCTCCAGTATCAGAAAAATTGGAGGAAGTTTTAGTAAAAGCTGTTCGTGTGGAAGCTGATTCGCCAATAACGCATTCTAACCTTTCAAAGAAAGAAATTGAAACCCGTAACTTGGGACAGGACATCCCTGTTTTATTGAATTATCTTCCCGGAGTAGTAACTACTTCTGATGCAGGTGCAGGTGTGGGATATACCTATATACGTGTGCGAGGAAGCGATGCTTCGCGAGTGAATGTAACACTTAACGGAATTCCATTTAATGATGCGGAGAGCCAGGGAACATTTTGGGTCAACTTACCTGATTTTTCTTCGTCAATTGAAAACTTGCAACTGCAACGCGGTGTGGGAACCTCCACAAATGGCTCCGGCGCATTTGGTGCCAGTTTAAATTTACTAACCGATGCAGTTTCAAAAGAAGGCTACGGAGAAATTGCGAATTCCTTCGGTTCTTTTAACACCAGAAGACACAATGTAAAATTTAGTACCGGACTCCTTAATGAGCATATCGAAATAGCGGGTAGACTTTCAGCGATAGCATCAGATGGATACATTGACCGGGCATCGTCGGATTTAAAATCATATTACCTTCAGGGATCCTATGTTGATGATAATACATTGATCAAGGCCATCACTTTTGGGGGACATGAAATAACCTATCAATCATGGAACGGAGTCGACCCAACAACTTTAGAAGAAAATAGAACGTTCAATTCTGTTGGTGCATATACTGACGAAAACGGGAACAATCGTTTTTATGATAACGAAGTAGATAACTACAAGCAAGATCATTATCAATTACATTGGAATCAAAAATATAATAATCATTGGTCAACAAACCTGGGACTAAATTATACCTACGGAAGGGGTTATTTTGAACAATACAAGGAAGATCAGGACTTTGAGAACTATGATTTTGAACCAATAGTTGTGGGAACAGACTCCATAAATACAACTGACTTAATACGCAGACGTTGGTTAGACAATGATTTTTACGTAGTAAATGCTTCCGCCAATTATAAAAATAATGCAATTGATGTCGATTTCGGAGCTTTTTATAGTTATTACGACGGAGATCATTTCGGTGAAGTAATTTGGGCTCAAAATGCAGGAGGTTCAGAGATACGCGATCGTTATTATTTTGGTAACGGTAAGAAGGAAGAAATATCAATTTTTAGTAAAGCTACGTACAGAATCAACAATAAATGGAGTGCATTTTTAGATTTGCAAGGGCGTTTTGTTGCTTATGAAACTAGTGGTTTAACTTCTGACAGGGCACCGCTAGAGGTTGATGAACGCTATGATTTCTTCAATCCAAAGTTGGGAGCTACCTATCAATTAAACATCTCCAATCAACTGTATGCTTCATACGCTGTAGCTAACAGGGAACCACGTAGAGCGGATTTTGAAAATAAAATTTATACTGCCGAGCGGTTAAATGATATAGAACTGGGCTGGAGATTTCAAAAAACTAAAACAATCATCAATACTAATATCTATTATATGTGGTATCAGGATCAGTTGGTGCTTACCGGAGCGTTGGATGATACGGGTAATTTTGAGAGAACAACCAGTGGAGAAAGTTATAGGTTAGGAATCGAGATAGATGCTGATATTACAATAACCGATCAGTTGAGTGTTAAACCGAACATTGCACTAAGCACAAATAAAAACAAAGATTTTGTCACTACGCGTGACGGTGGTTTAGTGGAGCTTGGAGATACTGATATTTCGTATTCACCTTCAGTAGTGGCAGGAAATATGATTCTATACCGTCCGCTAAAAAATTTACAAATTGGATTTTTATCCAAATATGTGGGTGAACAATACATGGGGAATATAGATAGTGAAACTTCAAAGTTAGATGCTTTTTTTGTGAATGATTTCAATATCGTTTACGAGCTGAACAAGGTTCCTGTATTTAATTCTATTGTATTAACAGGATTGGTAAATAACGTTTTTGATGAAACCTACGAGTCTAATGGATATTTTTATACATACGACGATGATTTTAGTACACCGGGAATCATTACCACAGTAGAAGGTGTTGGATATTATCCACAAGCCGGCATCAACATTTTGGTAGGGGCGACTTTAAAATTTTAAACAACCAATAAGGGAACTATTGAATTATTTAGGGGTAAATATTGATTTAGTTTCCTTATTTTTATAACATAAACTTTGGGGGTGTCCTTAACTTAGGTTAGGTCTGAGAAATACCCTTTGAACCTGATGCGGCTAATACCGCCGAAGGGAAAAGTTACTATGCAATGTTTTTGCAATAGTAAATTCTTCTACGACATATTAATTATGTCCCTCTTGAAGTTTATGGTTACTAATATTTATTGTATGACCATAACCTTAAATCACAAATCTCAAACAATTGAAGCTCTTAGTACACTAAGAGATCTTCTTAATCAATTGTCCATTAGCGACAAAGGTATCGCCATTGCGCAAAATAACTGTGTCGTTAGCAGAGCATGCTGGGATACCACACAGATTCAAGAAAATGACACAATTACAATAATCCAAGCCACGCAAGGCGGTTAATCTAAGACATCAAGTAAACTCGTTTAATTATAGTATTATGAAAAAACAAGACACGGCACCACAACAACACTTTATAACAACGACTCCATTTCCTGCATCAAAAAAAATATATGTCAGCGGGACAATGCACCCGGAGATTAAGGTGGCAATGCGAGAAATTCAACTCGAAGATACTACTGATAGTTACACAAAGAAAAAAACACCGAATCAACCGGTAACGGTGTATGATACGAGTGGGCCCTATACAGATCCTGCAAAAAATGTGGATGTCCACAATGGGATTGAGCGTATTAGAGAGTCGTGGATTGTAAAAAGGAATGATGTGGAACAGTTAGAAGAATTTTCTTCTACTTATTGTAACCAGCGGCTTAAGGATAAAAATTTGGATCATTTGAGATTTAACCATCTGCATAAACCCAAAAAGGCGAAAGAAGGCAAAAATGTTTCTCAAATGCATTATGCAAAACAAGGGATTATAACGCCAGAGATGGAGTATGTGGCCATACGAGAAAATCAAAAATTACAAGAAGTAAAACAACTCTCAAAACAGCATACAGGTCAAAATTTTGGGGCTAATATTCCAGATGTCATTACACCAGAATTTGTGAGAGATGAAATTGCCAGAGGACGTGCGGTTTTACCTTCTAACATCAATCATCCCGAGAGCGAGCCCATGATTTTAGGGCGCAATTTTTTAGTAAAAATAAATGCGAATATTGGTAATTCTGCGACCACCTCATGTATTGAAGAAGAAGTTGAAAAAGCAGTTTGGGCATGTCGTTGGGGTGCTGATAATATTATGGATCTTTCTACAGGAGACAATATACATGAAACACGCGAGTGGATTATTCGTAACTCTCCAGTCCCTATAGGTACAGTGCCGATTTATCAGGCACTGGAAAAAGTAAATGGAAAAGCCGAGGACTTGACCTGGGAAATTTTCAAAGATACCTTAATCGAACAAGCAGAACAAGGTGTAGATTATTTTACCATTCATGCCGGAGTAAGACTTGCGTATGTTCCTATGACTGCCAAGCGAATTACGGGCATCGTCTCACGCGGTGGTTCTATAATGGCCAAATGGTGTTTAGCTCATCATAAAGAAAGTTTTCTCTATACACATTTTGAAGAAATATGCGAGATTATGAAAGCATATGATGTCGCTTTTTCTCTTGGGGATGGTCTGCGTCCGGGTTGTATAGCTGATGCCAATGATGAGGCGCAGTTCGCAGAGCTGGAAACCTTAGGAGAGTTAACTAAAATAGCATGGAAACACGATGTACAAACCTTTATTGAAGGTCCGGGACACGTACCCATGCATATGATCAAAGCTAATATGGATAAACAGTTAGAAGCATGTGGAGAAGCGCCGTTTTATACCTTAGGTCCATTGACAACAGATATTGCACCGGGCTATGATCATATTACTTCTGGAATAGGAGCGGCTATGATTGGCTGGTACGGAACAGCAATGTTATGCTATGTTACGCCCAAGGAACATTTAGGCTTGCCTAATAAGCAAGACGTGCGAACCGGTGTGATTACCTATAAAATTGCAGCGCATGCTGCAGATTTGGCAAAAGGTCATCCGGGAGCTCAACATCGAGATGATGCGTTAAGTAAAGCTCGCTTTGAATTTCGTTGGAACGATCAGTTTAACTTGGCATTGGACCCCGAATTAGCTAGAGAATATCACGATGAAACCTTGCCGGCTGAAGGGGCCAAAATAGCTCATTTTTGTAGTATGTGTGGGCCAAAGTTTTGCTCAATGAAGATTTCGCAAGAAGTAAGAGATTATGCTGCCAAAAAAGAAATAGAAGCATCAAACGCATTGGAAGAGGGGTTACAGGAAAAAGCGGCAGAATTTAAAGAAAAAGGAAGTGAAGTGTATCTGTAGTATGCGAATAAAAGGCGTATGAATTAAAAGGAATTTTTAATACTATCTCTATGCTCATTGTTTTGACATCAGAAAAAGAGCTTGACGACGAAGCAACTAAAATCAATCAATTGTTTGATCATGGGTTAGAATATTTGCATGTACGTAAGCCCTCTATGAATGTAAACGGTTACAGATATTTGCTGAATGCTATTAATCCGGATCATTATCAGAAAATAATGTTGCACCAGTTTCATGAACTGGTTGTAGAATTTAACTTAGGAGGTGCGCACCTGCAAGAGCAACATCGGGTCAATTTAGGAGATAAATTGAAGGAGTATGTGTTGGATTTTATCCTGTACGATTACAAAGTAAGCAGTTCTTTTCATAATCCACAAGATATAGTGACCTCTCCTATTCACTACGACTATATGTTTCTCAGTCCTGTTTTCGATGCTATATCTAAAGCAGGATATAAGGGCAAATCCTTTAACGTATCTCATATAAAAGAGCTTGTTATTGGGTTGGGCGGAATTGATGAGAAAACTATCACAACAGCTTTTCATCTTGGGTTTAAAGGAGTAGGCGTATTAGGTAGTATATGGAATACAACGGATTTTTTGGAGAGTTTCAATACTATTAAAAATGCTTATAACCACATAAAGCTAAATAAATGAAAATGAAGTCAGTAGAGAAAAGACCTTATGTGCTAACTTTAGCGGGATTTGACCCTTCTGGTGGTGCAGGACTGACAGCTGATATCAAAGCTTTTGAAGCGCTAAAGGTGTATGGTTTAGCGGTATGTACAGCCAACACTGTGCAAAATGACACTGAGTTTCAATCATGTCACTGGACAGATATCGACGTAATGAAGAATCAAATTGATATACTTTTCAAACGATTTACTATCGATGTTGTCAAAATTGGAATTGTTGAGAATTGGGGTGTGTTAAATCAACTTTTAGATATTGTATTGGTAAAAAACAGCGAGATCAAAATTATACTCGATCCTGTGTTGAGCTCCAGTTCCAATTTTAGTTTTCATAACAATTTGTTTGAGTTTGATGAGGTTTTAGGAAAAGTATACCTTCTGACACCTAATTTTAATGAAATTCAAACACTATATCCGGAAAAAACAATTGAAGCAACGCTGAAGCTGATTAGCAATAGCACCAATATTCTTTTAAAAGGTGGTCATAGAAAAGATTCTGTTGGACAAGATAATTTGTTCTTGACAGACGGTACGCATATTATTTTTGAACCATTCAATAAGAATTGTTTTGAAAAACATGGAAGTGGATGTGTCTTATCATCTGCAATTGCTGGATATTTGGCTTTAGGTTCTGGTCTAGAGGAAGCCTGCAGAAAAGGAAAGCAATATATTGAAACCTTTTTAACCTCAAACGAAAGTCTTTTAGGTTATCATCAACAATACTAAACTTTTACTACCTAACCAATAAAACATTTATGCATCAACTACAGTATATTTCTCAGGGATTAACTCCCGAAGATCACCTTCTTAATATAGAGCGAGTGTGCAAAGCAGGAGTAAGATGGATACAACTTCGACTAAAAAACGTTGATCTCGCTATTCATTTGAAAACAGCTTTGCAGTGCCGGGTACTTTGTGATCAATTCGAAGCAATTTTAATTATTAACGACGCAGTGGGTATTGCAAGAGCTTCGCAAGCCGATGGTGTACACCTGGGGACTCATGATATGACTATAAAAGAGGCTCGTAAAATATTAGGAAATAATGCTATCATAGGAGGGACAGCAAACACAGCAGAGGATTGTATAAAACTTTTTGAGGAGAAGGTGGATTATGTGGGTTTGGGACCGTTACGCTATACAGCTACTAAAAAAGATTTGAGTCCGGTACTGGGTATCATGGGATATCAGGAGATTTTGGACACAATTAAACATCATAAGCTTAAAGTTCCTGTGGTTGCTATTGGAGGCATCACAGAGAATGATGTAGAATTATTAATGAAAACAGGAATATCAGGAATTGCAGTATCAAGCTTGTTGACGAAGGGAGACTCTTTTGATGAAAAAATAAATGCGCTCAAAAACCTAATCGCATAGACCTGACTTTAAATTACTACGCACTATGGATATACTTAAGATTGCAAATAAAGAATTCTCATCCCGATTATTTACGGGAACCGGAAAATTTAGCTCTTCACAACTAATGAAAGATGCACTGATAACAGCAGAAAGTGAGCTAGTTACAGTAGCGTTAAAACGCGTTGATATAACAAATAAAGATGAAGATATTGTCACATATCTGAAGCATCCCAAAATTAATTTGTTGCCTAATACGTCAGGAGTTCGATCTGCAAAAGAAGCAGTTTTTGCGGCACAGATGGCTCGAGAAGCTTTAGAAACCAATTGGATTAAACTTGAAATCCATCCGGATCCGAAATATCTGTTGCCCGATCCTATTGAGACATTACTCGCGGCAGAGGAGTTGGTAAAACTCGGTTTTGTGGTGATGCCATATATTCATGCCGATCCAGTATTGTGTAAACGATTGGAAGAGGTGGGAGCGCAGTGTGTTATGCCCTTGGGATCCCCTATAGGCACTAATCAAGGGCTTAAAACGTTGGATTTTTTAAAAATCATAATCGCTCAGAGCAATGTGCCGGTAATTGTAGATGCTGGGATTGGGAGCCCTTCGCATGCAGCTCATGCTATGGAAATTGGTGCCGATGCGGTTTTGGTAAATACCGCAATTGCGGTTAGTAAAAACCCAGTAGCCATGGCACAAGCATTTAAACTGGGGGTGCAGGCAGGACGATTAGCATACACCTCAAAATTAGCTCCGCTTCGAGATACCGCTACAGCCAGTAGCCCCTTAACCTCCTTTCTGCAGTAATTTTTAATGTCAGACCCAGTAACCCTATACGTATGAAAACTTTTAGAGATCTTTTTGACTCCTATACATGGAAAGACGTTTTGCAGAGCATTTATCTAAAAAGAGAAACCGATGTTTTACAGGCCCTAAGCTCAGACCAATTGGATTTAGAGGATTTTAAAGCGTTGTTATCACCGGCAGCACGTCCTTTTTTAGAAGAAATGGCGCAAAAAAGTAATAGGATTACCAAAAATCGTTTTGGAAACACCATACAGATGTATGCACCCATGTATTTGAGTAACGAGTGTCAAAATATTTGTACCTATTGTGGATTTAGTATGACTAATAAAATACCCAGACGTACGCTTACAGATGCCGAAATTCTGAAAGAAGTGGCCTATCTTAAATCTAAAGGGTATGATCATATCCTATTAGTAACGGGAGAGGCAAATAAAACTGTGGGTGTTGATTATATTAAAAATGCTATAGCACTTATTCGCTCTCACTTTACTAATATAACTATTGAAGTGCAACCGTTGGATCAGGAAGCATATGAACAACTCATTGAAGCAGGTCTTTATGCGGTACTTGTCTATCAGGAAACATATCATCAAAAAGAATATAAGAAACATCATCCTAAGGGCAAAAAGTCAAACTTTTACTATCGATTAGAGACTCCTGATCGCCTTGGTCGTGCTCAAATTCATAAAATCGGACTGGGAGCGCTTTTTGGCTTAGAGGACTGGCGGGCTGACAGCTTTTTTACGGCACTTCATTTGCTTTATTTGCAAAAAACATATTGGAAGACAAAATATTCTATTTCATTTCCAAGATTGCGTCCGCACAGTGGTGGTTTAGAACCTAAAGTTGAAATGACAGATGCAGATTTAGTGCAACTTATCTGCGCTTTTAGATTACTTGATGAAGATGTGGAATTGTCTATGTCAACCCGGGAGAGTGAACTATTTAGAGAACATATAGTGGATTTAGGAATCACCTCGATTAGTGCGGCATCCAAGACCAATCCGGGGGGCTATGCTGTAGCACCTCAATCTTTAGAACAATTTGAGATCTCAGATGAACGTTCGACCGAAGAGGTTACTGCAATGCTAAGAGAAAAAGGACTTGAAGTAGTTTGGAAGGATTGGGAGTATTTCAAATAATGTAGAAGTTATAAGAATATGTTATCTAAAAACGAAAAGAAACAATATAATAGGCACCTTATTCTTGAAGAAATTGGGAGTAAAGGGCAAGAGAAATTAAAACAGTTTAAAGTGCTGGTAGTAGGAGCAGGAGGATTAGGTTGTCCTGTTTTGCAGTATCTAACTGCTGCTGGTGTTGGTACTATTGGAATCGTTGATGACGACGTTGTTGATCAAACAAATTTACAGCGACAGGTGTTGTATACGGTCGATGATATTGGAAGCTCCAAGGTTGAGGTTGCTTCACAAAAACTCAAAAGACTTAATCCAAATATTGCTTTTGACATTTATAATGAGCGTTTAAATAAAGCAAATGTAGTAGCTATTTTCTCAAAGTTCGACATTATCGTAGACGGAACCGATAATTTTCCTACTCGCTATTTAGTCAATGACGGGGCGGTGCTAGCAAATAAACCAGTAGTGTTTGGTTCTATTTTTAAGTTTGAAGGGCAGGTTTCTGTTTTTAATTACCAACATGGACCTACGTACCGGTGTCTCTTTCCGGAACCTCCGGGTGAAGATGCATTACCAAATTGTTCGGATATCGGAGTGCTGGGGGTGTTACCGGGAATAATGGGAAGTTTAATGGCCAATGAAGTATTGAAGATGATACTGGATCTCGGGAAGTTATTGAACGGAAAACTTTTATGTTTGGACTCACAAAGCCTGAATCAGCAGATAGTAACCTTCAGCAAAAATGAAAATAGTAAAATCACATCCCTTCAAGATGATTACCATATTTTTTGCGGAACTCAAGAAATACAAAGCATTAGCTTAGATGATTATCAGAATAAATGTAAAGAATATGTATTACTAGACGTAAGAACCATTTCAGAACACAAGAAGTTCAATATCGGCGGCTACCATATTCCGTTACATGACTTAGAAAAAAAAGCAATGGAACTACCTCATGATAAACCGGTTGTCGTGTGTTGTCAATCGGGCATACGTAGCAAAAAAGCCATTCAACTACTTTTAAACCTTAGAAAAGATGTTACATTATTGAATTTAGAAGGCGGGCTTAATCAATTTAGTTCGTAATAGTAAGTCGGTTACCATCTCGGCGTATTGCATAGCGTACCAGTGGATATCCACCTTCACCTTTTAGCTGCTTTCCATTCACTATTTCGTACACATTAGTAGTGTTATCACAGGTAGAAGACGCTTCGATTCCTTTGACCGTTAATGTAGAACATGAACTGGGAGTTATATTGGGATCGCTTAATTCAAAGGCTGAATATAAAGTGTTGTCGATATTATAGATGATTACGCCCTTAACACCAACACCAGCCAACGTTTCGACATAAGAATTGTTTGGAAACTTTAGCATATTGTACTGAGGTAAATCTAAATTAATACTATGCGTAAAATTTACAGAAGGAATAAATGGATTGCTTATTCTTGCATCATCGTCACTAGCGCATGAAAGCATCAAAAAAATTATGAGTAATGGTAAAGTAAAATATTTCATTTTGATTAACTATTGTACAAATTTACCGTTTTAATCCTGTTTATCATATTGTTTTATGATTATGATAAAGCTCTTATCTAATGGACTAGCAAAAATTATTTACACCTATTAATTTTTCTTATATTTGTTAAGTTGAAGTCCCATGACAGTGGGATTTTTTCTATTTATATAAATGAAGGAATTATGAGTAAAGTATCATATTATACAGCAGAGGGACTCAAGAAGTTGAGAGATGAATTGAATCAACTAAAAGATATAGAGCGTCCTAAGGCTTCGCAAGCAATTGCAGAGGCTAGAGATAAGGGTGATCTGAGTGAAAACGCAGAGTACGATGCCGCCAAGGAGGCTCAAGGTCTTTTGGAATTGAAAATATCAAAAATGGAAGCGACCTTGTCCAATGCCAGATTAATCGATGAGTCTCAATTGGATACTTCCAAGGTGTTAATACATTCTACCGTGAAAATCAAAAATCAAACTAATGGAGCCGAAATGACCTATAAACTGGTTGCTCAAAGTGAGGCGGATTTAAAAACAGGTAAAATATCGGTTGATTCCCCTATTGGCAAGGGTTTATTAGGTAAAAGTATTGGAGAGGTAGCAGAGATCCAAGTACCTAACGGAACAATGAAATTTGATATTGTAGAAATTTCTAGGTAAATTTTTTATTATTTCTAAAATCGAGAACCTTTTTTTAACAATAAAGAAAGGTTTTTTTTATTTCTGACTAAAACAAAAGATTTATATTTCCAATAAATTAATAAACATACCAAATGTCAACTTTATTTACTAAAATAATTAATAAAGAAATTCCATCATATACACTAGCAGAGGATGATAATTTTTACGCTTTCCTAGATGTAAACCCTAATGCTAAAGGACATGCTTTGTGCGTGCCCAAAGTGGAAGAAGACAAATTGTTTGACCTGGATGAAACGGTTTATATTGAATTAATGCGTTTCTCTCGGAAAGTTGCAAAGGCTTTGGAAAAAACAATCGCTTGTAAACGAATTGGGATGGCTGTAGTGGGTCTTGAAGTTCCACATGTTCATGTACATCTCATACCTTTGCAAACCATGGATGACATGAGATTTCAGAAAAAAGTTGAAATGGATGAAGCAGCGTTTAAAGCATTGGCCAAAGAGATAAGAGATAACTTCAATGGATAGTAAAATAGAGAGTCTGGAATTAGTATTGCGAATTGACTGGAGTGAAATGGACACCTACCAACATGTGAACAATATTAATTTTATGAAATATATGCAAAGTGCACGTGTTCAGTTTTGGGAAGTTTCGGGTTTGGCAGCCATGCACGCCAATACAAATAAAGGTCCCATGCTGGTTTCATCAAAATGCGATTTTAAGCATCCCCTATTTTATCCAGGAAATGTCTTGATTAAATCCTCCGTAGAATTTATTAAAAACTCTAGTTTTGGATTACATCATTATCTTTACAATGACGATGAAGTTTTGTGTGCAGAAGGACATGATGTGGCGGTTTGTTTCGATTTTAATGACAACAAGACTTTTCCTATTCCAGAAGTTCTTAGAAAAACGATGCTACATTACAAATAAGTTTATTATACACCTGCTAATACTGCTGGTTTTGCGATAAACACATACAATGCAATACTGACTAATACTATTAGAAATAAAATTACAATAGCTAACAGTCTCAGTTTAATAGAGGCATTTTTAGGTTGTACGGTTTTTTTATGATATTGATATACGCGGTCAATATCATCTGTATATCTTCCTGGAAAAATTTCGGTATTACATTTTAAACACTGCATACTCTCGATGATTTCTTTTTTAGTATGAACGATAAGCGGAGTAGTAATTCTTTTTTGATCAAAACTTAACGCTAAACTTTCGGTAGCAAAACATTCGGGACAATTATTGTTTAAGATGGCTTTTTTAAGGTTAATGTATTCAGTTTTCACGTTGATTTGGTTTTCAATTATAACGGTAAAGATTTAACTTTCTTGTGTTTCTGATTCAAATTTCTTCAGTGTAATTTGAAAAACCGAACCTCTGCCGAGCTCAGATCGCAGCACTTTTATTTTACCTAGGTGATACTCTTCTATGATTCTTTTGGCTAAAGATAATCCCAATCCCCAACCTCTGCTCTTCGAAGTATACCCAGGTTCAAATATTTTAGTAAACTTACTTTTTGGGAGTCCTTTACCTGAATCTTTAATTTTAATAAACACTCGCCTAGCGTCCTGTGTAACTTCAATTTTAAGATCCCCTTTTCCTTTCATTGCATCAATGGCATTTTTTACCAGATTTTCTATGGTCCAACCAAACAATTGTGAGTTAAGCTTTACAATAATGGGAGCGTTAGGTAATTTAATTGAAAAATGTATCAGCTTCGAACTTCGAGCTTCGATATAGGTGTAAGCCTCTTTGGTTTCTGCAACAATATCTTTTTCTTCAAGATTCGGAATAGATCCAATTTTGGAGAATCGTTCTGTGATAACTCGTAAACGTTCAATATCTTTTTCAATTTCGACAAGATATTCCGGATTTACATTTTCAGATTTTAAAATTTCATTCCATCCAACTAAGGAGGATAGTGGGGTTCCAATTTGATGTGCAGTTTCTTTAGCCATTCCTGCCCATAATTTATTTTGCTCACTAGCTTTTGAGGTGGTAAAAAAGAAGTAGATAACCCCAATAAGTAAGAACAGAATAAGCGCTATAGCAATGGGGTAATATTTTAATTTTTTGAGAATAGCAGAATTTCCAAAGTGAATGTATTGAACGGTGCCTTTTAAATCTAACTCAATAGGTTTGTTCTCTGACTTTAGATCCATAAGAAAAGCTCTCAAATCATCTTCATCTTCCAAGAGATTTGAGGATAAGTTTTTGAAATAACCCGGATGTAGATTACCAGACGAATCTCGTATAAAATTATGTTTTCCATCCGTGATAATTATAGGAATTGTGTTGTTTGTCCCTCCTATCAAAATGGATAAGTCAAGATAGTCATCTGATTGCTCACTATTCAATGCTTTTTGCGATTGGGCCCAAACCTGCATTTTAATACGCTCGTCTTCTTTCAGTCTTTGTAAAAAAAGAGATGTGTTCCAGAGAACTAGTCCGGTTATTGAAAGAACAGCAACGATGATAAAATAACTCGCTAGTTTCCGCTCATCAGAAAAATTCATGTAATAAATATTAGTTTTTAAATATAAACGATTTATTAGACAATTAGTGTATTAACCAAAAAGCTAAATCTATTTTCAAACGATCACCTTGCGTTCAAACTTTAGTATCTTTGTGAATCACAAAAATACAGTATGATAACTATAGATCCTAAAGAAGTAAGTACAGGTAGGTTGCACGGTATGATGTTAGGAGCTATTGGTCCCAGACCTATAGCTTTTGCGAGCACGATAGATACCGATGGTGTCCCAAATTTATCTCCCTTTAGTTTTTTCAATGTTTTTAGTGCGAATCCGCCAATTTTAATCTTTTCCCCCGCAAGAAGAGTGCGGGATAATACTAGCAAGCATACGCTGGATAATGTACATGCGACCAAAGAGGTTGTCATTAATATTGTAAATTATGATATCGTACAACAAATGTCTCTATCCAGTACCGAGTATGCTACAGGAGTAAACGAGTTTGTGAAAGCGGGCTTAACTATGGTTCCTTCTACAAAAGTTGAACCCTTTAGGGTAGGAGAATCTCCTGTGCAATTCGAATGTAAGGTTAGAGAAGTTGTAGCTTTGGGAGAAGAAGGAGGAGCAGGTAATCTGGTGATCTGTGAGGTGTTGCTCATGCATGTAAAAGAAGCTGTATTAGATGATGAGGGAAAGATAGATCAGCATAAAATTGATCAGGTAGCCAGAATGGGAGGCAACTGGTATACAAGAGCTAAAACCGGTATGTTTGAGGTGCCAAAACCCGTGACTACTCTAGGAATAGGAGTGGACACCTTGCCAGAAAGTATTCGGTTAAGTTCTGTGTTAACGGGTAATGACCTTGGTAAATTAGGTAATGTAGAAGCGCTTCCCCGTGAGGCTGATATACGACAGTTTTTGGCTGACCACCCAGAGATTAAAGCACAAATAATTTCTGAAAACCCAACAGAAATTCATAAATTTGCGAAACAGTATTTGGATCAAAATGATATAACTACTGCCTGGAATATTTTAGCAGCAAATAAATAATAGATTAAGATGGAAGTACAAGGAAAAGTAAAAATGGTAGGTGAGGTACAGAGCTTTGGGAGCAATGGTTTTAGAAAGCGTGAAATTGTTGTTACTACAGATGAGCAATATCCTCAACATATTATGGTTGAATTCGTTCAGGATAAATGTGATTTACTTAATAATTTTCAGGTAGGACAGGACGTAAAAATAAGTATCAATTTAAGAGGAAGAGAATGGGTTAATCCTCAGGGAGAGACTAAGTATTTCAACTCTATTCAGGGTTGGAGAATTGAGAACTTGCAGCCGGTTGCTCCGACAGCAGCTCCAATGCCTCCAGCAGATGCTTTCGAGCCTGCAACTGACTTGTCTGAAGAGGATCATGATGACTTGCCTTTCTAGAAATAAAGCATTAGAACCTTCGATGGTTCAATATAAAAAGTAAAAAAGTCCGATACCTTACGTATCGGACTTTTCCTATTGTGAATTTGATTATACCTTCTAATAAAACTCAAAAAAGCAATGATGAACAAAATTTAACTTAAAAGGCATTAACAAATATTGTGATTTTTTTGGTCAAATCAAACAACTATTTGATATTTAACGTGATAAACAAGCCGCTTAATTTTGTATTTTTTAACTAATGCCATAGAATTCCCTCAAGTACATCTTGCTAATACAGATGGATTGCTAGCTGTAGGAGGAGATCTCTCCAGTAAACGTTTGCTACATGCTTATTATAGCGGGATTTTCCCGTGGTTTTCTGATGAGCAGCCAATATTGTGGTTTAGTCCTGATCCTCGTATGGTACTTTTTCCAGACGAGTTAAAAATCAGTAAGAGTATGCGGCAGGTGCTTAGAAAAGATATATTTCGAATCACCCTGAATACAAGCTTTACCGAGGTTATTACCACCTGTGCCTCTATACCGCGTTACGATCAGGATGGCACATGGATTACCCCCGATATGATCACTGCTTATCAAGAATTATTTAGATTAGGTTACGTACAGTCAATTGAGGTCTGGCAAGAAAACGAACTAGTAGGGGGTCTGTACGGAGTTTTGCTGAAAGATAAAGGGGTGTTTTGTGGAGAAAGTATGTTTTCTAAGGTAAGTAATGCATCAAAATGTGCATTTATTTATCTTGTTGATTGGCTGAAGGGAACAGGTGTAAAGTTGATCGATTGTCAAATGTATACTGATCATCTTGCGAGTTTGGGCGCAAGAGAAATTGATCGTAAAACCTTTATGACGTATTTAAAATAAAATTTTACCTTGCTGTAGATTCTAATGATCCTAAAACATAAACTATGACGCTACATAATCTTGAAACTTCTACTTCGATTTTAAACCAATTTATTGCTGAAATCCGTGATGAGGTTATCCAAAAAGATCAAATGCGTTTCAGAAGAAACATTGAGCGCATAGGCGAGGTACTGGGATATGAATTAAGTAAAAAACTAACTGTGACGTCTAGAGAAGTGCAAACCCCTTTGGGAATCAAAACCGTTACCGTTCCTGATGAAAAACTGGTTTTATGCTCGATCTTAAGAGCAGGAATGCCTTTACACCAAGGGTTGCTAAATTACTTTGATAAGGAAGAAAATGCCTTTATTTCGGCTTATAGACATCATCCGGATGATTCCGATGCTTTTGAGGTGGTGGTAAATTATCTGGCTGCCCCATCGATTGAAGGTAAAACGTTGCTGTTGATTGACCCGATGTTGGCTACGGGTAAAACCCTGGAAAATACCTATCAAGCGTTACTCAAACATGGAACGCCCAAACACATTCATATCATATCAGTGATTGGTTCTGTTGAAGGAGTGGAATATGTAAAAACTATTTTTCCTGAAAATACGGATATTTGGATTGCTACGATCGATGAAAAATTAAGTTCCAGAGGGTATATCGTACCGGGACTGGGGGATGCGGGGGATTTGAGTTATGGGTCAAAACTATAAAAAGCCCTTAATAGGCTGGTAATTATCCTAATATTTAAAACAATTCTTCTCGTGGTCATTGACCATCCCAATTGCCTGCATAAAAGCATAGACAATGGTGGAACCTACAAATTTAAAACCTCTCTTTTTTAAATCCTTACTTATGGCATCAGATAGCGGAGTAGTTGCCGGGCAATCTTCATAATGTTTCCAATGATTTTTAATAGGTTTGTTATTTACAAATCCCCAAATATAGCTGTCAAAACTACCAAACTCTTGTTGTACCTTCATAAAGTTTTGAGCATTGGTAACAGCCGAATTCACTTTAAGTTTGTTTCTGATAATTCCGGGATTTTGCAATAAAACTTCCTTCTTGTCATTATCATAAAGGGCGATACGTTGATAGTCGAAATTATCAAAGGCTTTTCTGAAGTGTTCTCTTTTTTTCAAGATAGTAATCCAGCTTAATCCTGCTTGAAAACTCTCTAGTAATAAAAATTCAAACAAAACGGTATCATCATGTACAGGAACGCCCCATTCTTGATCGTGATAGTCCATATATAAAGGATCGGAAGAGCACCAGTGACAACGTCGTTTTTCCATTTATTTTTAGTTTTGAAGAACTAAAGATACTATTTTTATGACAGTAAAAACTGTAAGGAATAGGGATAAGACGCGTCAACTAGTAAAAATAAGTATATGAAAGAAACCATGGTACCCTCGGTTATAGAGCTTGTAAAGGAAGGCATCGCTGCCTCATTTGATTATGCAGCATATAAAGAAATGGTGAGTACGCTATTAGAAACAGGGAAGTCTACTGGACAGGAGCAATCTGAAGCTTTAACTAACTATAGCTTGCTCAATGAACGACGCATGAAAAGATTAGATAAAACTATTACAATCAATTCGTCTATTAGGGAGGCTATAGCAGCTATGCACATGGATGTTACCTGGTTGGTTTTAACCGAAGGATGGTGTGGAGATGCAGCACAGTCATTGCCCATTCTTAACAAACTTGCAGCTTTAAATCCGGGAATCAATTTACGTATTGTGTTGCGGGATCAGCATATAGAACTAATGGATAAGTTCTTAACTAATAATGGAAGATCAATACCCAAGCTAATCGCATACGACGAAAATGAAGAGCAAGTATTGTACACTTGGGGGCCCAGACCTTCGACTGCTACAAAAATGGTGGAAGCATTTAAAAAGGAGCATGGTAGCCTTAATGCTGTTTTTAAACAAGACTTACAGGTATGGTATAATAAAGATAAAGGAGAAACCCTTGTTAATGATTTTTTGGAACTTTTAAAAAATCATTCAGCATAGTTAAAATAATAGGTTATAGAGCCTTTTTGTTCCTCATTAGTAGAAGAGGAAAAAAGGGCTTTTTTAGCATATACCATCGCATTATCAAATAAGCATTCGTTACGAGTGGTAGAGTTGCGCTTATCTATTTTAGTCTGATAAACATATCCGTTTTTGTTCACTTCTATTTTGACGACAACTTTGCCACTACCCTCACAGGTATAAATGGGGTTAGGTAATCTCAAAGCCTTTCGGTTTTTCAAAGTATAGCTCAAGGAGCTATTACGATTGTTTGTTTCGACATTGGATGCTTTTTCATCCTCTGCATTCCCCGTGTCTTCTTTTTTAGTTTCAGAATCCTCAGGTTCTGTCATCATATCTGCACCTTCTGCATTGGTAAGCATGTCATTATCACCTTCTGTACCTTTGCCAGGATCTTCGGTTAGTGCCTTCATGCGTTCTTCAAATTCCTGATGATCAGGATCGTCAAAGTCTTCATTAAATGCGTCATGTGTTCGTTTGGCAGCAATTAGCTTGCGATCTTCCTGTTCCACTTCATCTGCATCCTCTTCTTCTTCCTGTTCTGTTAGCGCAGCCATTTCTTCTAACGGCAACTCGATAAGCATTTCTGTTTTAATCTTTTGCTTACCAACCATGTTTATATTATAGAGCGTTAAAATAAATATGCCCATAAGCATGCTCGTAATTATAAGCGCTTTGTGTTTTTCTATAATTGCCATAGTTTATATAACTTTTTTAAGTTCAATTTATTTTACATTTGGGGGAATGTTTCGCTAAATTGTTTTTCAAAATTTTCTGGACTAATCGCATCATCCGCAGAGAAGTTCCCGATTTTAGTGCGCCGCAGCTCACTTAAGTGGGCACCACTGTTAAGTGCTTTTCCAAAATCATGCGCTAGAGATCGTATATACGTTCCTTTGCTACATTGTACTCTAAATTTTATATTGGGCAGATCTATGTCGGTGATTTCGAATACATCTATCTGCACAGCTCTAGACGCTATTGCTACCTCTTCTCCTTGTCTTGCGTATTCATACAAACGCTTTCCGTCTTTTTTTAAAGCTGAAAACACTGGCGGATATTGATTTATGACTCCCGTGAATTGAGCTGTGGTGGATTTGATCCTATCCTCAGTCAAATGATCCAAAGGAAAAACCTGATTCACCGTTGTTTCCAAATCATAGGATGGCGTGGTAGCTCCAAGCGTTATAGTCCCGGTGTATTCTTTTACCTGACCCTGAAATTCTTCAATACGTTTGGTGAATTTTCCTGTACATAGGATTAACAAACCTGTGGCCAAAGGGTCTAACGTACCAGCATGCCCTACTTTGATCTTTTTTATGTTGTAATTTTTACGAATCAGCCAACGAATTTTATTTACAACCTGAAACGAAGTCCATTGTAAGGGCTTATCGATCAAAAGAATTTGACCGTCTTTATATGCTTGATCGGTTAACATTATCTGGGACTATTTAATAAAACCAAAGATGATGGCGATTACACCAACGATTACACAATATAGGGCAAAATAAGATAACTTGCTCTTTTTCACTATAGAAATCATCCACGTACAGGCAAAAAATCCTGATATAAACGCCGCAGCAAAACCTAATAATAGCGGTAAGCTTGCCCCTGAAGCATAGGTTAAATCTCCGCTAATTACATCCTTTGCGATCTTTCCAAAAATTAAAGGAATCACCATTAAAAAAGAAAATCTGGCAGCCCTTGTTTTATCGTTACCCAGCAGTACAGAAGTTGAGATAGTGGCACCACTTCGAGAAATTCCCGGTAGCATAGCAACTGCTTGAGCAATTCCAATGATAAATGCATTTGATTTGCTTACAGATTTTTGAGTATCTTTTGCTTTGTTAGCTAACCATAGTAAAACTGCTGTTACTATCAGCATTGCACCCACAAAACTTATATTACCGCCGAATAATTGTTCTAATTGCTCTTCGAGAAGTAAGCCAACAATGACGGCGGGGAGCATTGAGATCAGTATCTTAAGAGCAAATTGGGTCTCTTCGTTATTTTTAAATTGAAAAATGCCCTCTAATAGAATCCAAATATCTTTTCTAAAGACAACAATAGTACTTAATGCGGTAGCAAAATGTAGTACTACTGTGAATAATAACGATTCTTCGGGGACACTGGTATCTCCCAGAATAGCTTTCCCTAATTCCAGATGACCGCTGGAAGACACAGGTAGAAACTCTGTTAATCCTTGGATGACCCCTAAAATAATAGCATCAATAATCTCCATAGTCCTCTATGCTTTATTTTTTTGGCAAATATAAAATTACCTGATGAGTTAAGGTTGGAAAATTATTTTTTCTTCTTTGTTGGATCTAGAAGAATAGCATACGCTTCGATGGCAAAACCTATAAGAACGATCGTTGGAGCCAGGCGAATTCTTCTGAAACTGTAAATTTCTGGATTGAAATAGTTAGGATCATCACTTCCTCCACCAGTCATTAAAATGAAGCCTAAGGCAATGACGCCAAGGCCAATGCCCATCATAATATAGTTTTTCTTTTTGAAAATAAATTCAGATGCATGTTTTTTGGGTGTATCGGATGTTTTACTCATCAGTATCTTTAATTATTTCGTTATAAATAACTCTATTTTCTCTTGTGATTTTGGACACATGCCCCATATTTCCATCTCGTGTAAAGATTGTCCATCGATGTACAGGGTACAGGGTAACAAAGGTATCCAAAATTTCTTTACGTAACTCCTCAAGCTTTAGTCGCGATAATCCACGATTAATATAATAATAATGATCGTCGTCTGCCAGCGTAATTGCAATGTCCCTTCCCGGAGCTTCTTCGATACGCGTTACTTTTCCGTATATTTTTAGAACATCATCCTTGGTTACATTACGTACAGGACGAAATGATTGTATCACAATGCCCATCCCAACCAGAAAGAGAATGCCTACATTTATAAAATATATTTTTACCGCAGTACTCATGGCTAATGGATCAATAATAAAGTTCGTCTGTTCGTAAATTCAAAAAACGCTGGGTTGCAAAAAAGGTACTTATCCATGTAATTAAAACGCCCATTCCAAAAATACCTGCAAAAAGAATAGCTAATAAGTAATAGTCATTTAATAATGCCAGTTCGGGGAAGGTTTCATTTAAGTAGTACAGTACGACGCCCACGCCAATAAGGGCTAGCGTTGCTCCAATCATACCCAAACGAACACTTTTCCATATAAAAGGTCTGCGTATAAACTTTTTGGTGGCCCCTACCATTTGCATAGTTTTAATGATGAATCGCTTTGAATATACAGATAACCTAATAGAGCTATTAATAAGCAGCACAGCAATAAAAGTGAAAATGCCACTTATTAGCAGTACCCAGATACTTATACGTTTTATATTGTCATTAAGTAGTGATATTAAGGGTTTATCATAAATCACTTCATCCACAAAATCTTTTTTAGTAATGCTTGCTGTTATTTCTTCCATTTTGGTGGCGTCTACAAAGTCTGCTTTTAAATAGACATCAATAGAATTCTGCAAAGGATTGTAACCAAGAAACTCCATAAAATTTTCTCCAATTTCTTTACTGTGGGCCTCTGCCGCTTCATCTTTTGAAACATAGGTAGTGGACTTGGTGTATTCGGCTAATGCTAATGTTTTTTCGAGTTGTTTGATTTCAATTTCTTTAGCCGAATTTTTTAAGTAAATAGTGAGTGCTATTTTTTCTTTGAAGTGGTCAGCGACTTTTTTAGTATTTAGCACTAACAATCCCAATAAACCCAATAAAAATAATACCAGCGAAATACTAATAACAACAGAGAAATAAGAGGATATTAGTCTTCGTTTTTGATACTTTTCAAAAGATGAGCTCATAAAAAATAATTTGCAGGTAAAAATAATAAAGTTAATTAACTTTAGTGTCTATTATGTAACGCATTTTAAAGTGTTACATTAACTGTTGAGGCATATCAATGGGTCGATTTTAGTATAAATAATAAATAGGATAACAAATGCATATAGTAATTGTTGGGGTTGGAGGCGTTGGTGGTTTTTTTGGAGGCAAACTCATTCAGTCGGGTTGTAAGGTTACTTTAATCGCTCGGGGAGCAAATAAAAAAGCAATTCTGGCACAAGGACTTCATATAAAAAGTGTAGATGGTGATTTCAAAGTGCATCCGCATTTGGTTACAGATGATGTTTCTCGAGTGGAACCGGCCGATTTAATTTTACTTTGCACTAAATCCTGGCAAGTAAAAGATGCAGCAAATCAAATAAAACATTTGATAAAAAAGAATACATTGGTCCTCCCACTGCAAAATGGCGCGGACAATGCTGAGAAGGCACTAGAGATACTCGATAAAGAGCATGTTATCGGCGGTTTGTGCAAAATATACAGCAAAATCGAGGCCCCCGGTATTATTAATCACTTTGGCTTTGTTCCTGAAATTATTTTTGGAGCATTGCCTACGATTTCAAACGATAGATTAGAAGAAGTAAGTACACTCTTTGATAAGGCAAAAATTAAAAACAAAATAGCAAAAGATATACAAGCAGCAATTTGGCAAAAATTTTTATTTATCGCTACGGTAAGTGGTTTAGGAGGACTTACAAGAGCAACACTCGGAGTTTTATATGAAGACAAAAACCTGAGAGATTTATTGGAGCGAACGGCCCAAGAGATTTATTCAGTTGCTAAAGCAAAGCGTATCAATCTCCCAGAAGACAGCGTTTCTGCTGTCATGAATATAATAAAAAATCAACCGTTTAATGCAACTGCTTCAACGCAACGGGATATTATGGAAGGTCGACCCTCAGAACTAGAAAACTTTAATGGATTTATTGTCAGGGAAGGAGAAAGATTAGGCGTGCCTACTCCTGTGAATAGCTTTATTTATTATTGTCTTATGCCCATGGAAAAAAAGGCGAGAGCATAGGATGGAATTGGTTGTGTAAGCTTTTTTTGAGGGATGGGGTGTTACCAAAAAGAAATTGTAAATTTGCCGTCTGAAAAAAAAGAATTCATGAGCTACGATTTTACTGCTATTGAAGAAAAATGGCAAAAACACTGGGCAGACCACAAAACCTTTCAAGCTACACAAGATACTACAAAAGAAAAATTTTTTGTATTAGATATGTTTCCTTATCCTTCTGGTGCGGGATTGCATGTGGGACATCCGTTGGGATATATTGCCAGTGATATTTACGCTCGCTACAAGCGCCACAAAGGATGCAATGTATTGCACCCCCAAGGGTATGATTCTTTTGGATTGCCGGCAGAGCAGTATGCCATACAAACCGGGCAGCATCCGGCAATTACTACCCAAGAAAATATAGCACGCTACAGAGAACAATTAGATAAAATAGGATTTTCTTTTGATTGGAGCAGAGAGGTTCGTACCAGCTCACCGGAGTATTATAAATGGACGCAATGGATTTTTACAGAACTATTTAATTCATGGTATGATAAAGATCAGGATAAAGCGCGGCCTGTAGAAGCACTCGAATCCCTTTTTGAAAAAGAAGGCAATACGAATGTCAACGCGGTTTGTGATGAAGACGTTACCTTATTTTCAGCAAGCGAATGGGCGAATTTATCAGCCAAACAGCAACAAGAAATTCTGTTGCAATACAGATTGACGTATTTAGCAGAAACTGAAGTAAACTGGTGTCCTCAACTAGGGACAGTATTGGCCAATGACGAGATAGTTAACGGTGTTTCAGAGCGTGGAGGTTACGAGGTGATCCGAAAAAAAATGACACAATGGAGTATGCGTATTTCTGCCTATGCAGAGCGTTTACTACAAGGCTTAGAGACCATCGACTGGACCGATGCGTTAATAGAATCTCAGCGCAATTGGATAGGAAAATCAGTAGGAGCGAGCGTAAGCTTTGCAATACAAGGGTATAATGATACTATCGAAGTGTTTACAACCCGACCTGACACTATTTTTGGAGTAAGTTTTATGACGTTGGCCCCAGAACATACCTTGGTTGACAAAATAACAACAGCTGATCAAAAAGAAGCAGTTGCAGCCTATGTGCAAGCAACCGCAAAGCGTAGCGAACGCGATCGAATGGCGGATGTAAAAACGATCAGTGGTGTTTTTACAGGAGCCTATGCTTTGCATCCTTTTACTAATGAACCTGTGCCCATCTGGATCGGGGACTATGTGCTGGCAGGATATGGTACGGGGGCTGTCATGGCAGTTCCATGTGGTGATCAACGTGATTATGATTTTGCAAAACATTTTAATATTGCGATTCCGAATATTTTTGAGGGTGTGGATATTAGCGAGGAAGCCTTTTCTGATAAAGAAAAAACGGTCATAGCAAATTCTGATTTCTTAAATGGCCTCAATGCAAAAAAAGCAATCAAAACAGCAATTTATGAGCTGGAAAAATTGGGTAAAGGGGAAGGAAAAACAAATTATCGTTTAAGAGATGCTGTTTTTAGTCGTCAGCGATATTGGGGAGAACCTTTTCCGGTATATTATGTAGATGGGATGCCACAGATGATTGATGCAGCACATTTACCTATAAAATTACCGGAGGTTGAGAAATACTTACCTACAGAAACCGGCGAACCACCTTTGGGTCGCGCTGAGGTTTGGGCTTGGGATACTACAGCAAATAAGGTGGTAGACAATAATTTAATTGATCATTCGACAGTTTTTCCTTTAGAGTTAAACACCATGCCCGGATGGGCAGGAAGCTCCTGGTATTTGTTTCGATACATGGATCCGCATAATGAAAAAGAGTTCGCTTCCTCGGAAGCGCTCAATTACTGGCAGCAGGTAGATTTGTATATTGGAGGGAGCGAACATGCAACCGGACACTTGTTGTATTCCCGATTTTGGACGAAGTTTTTAAATGACAGAGCGTATGTACCGGTGAACGAGCCGTTCAAAAAATTGATCAATCAAGGGATGATATTGGGCACAAGTGCGTTTGTATATAGAGATTTAAACACCAATATTATAATTTCAAAAGGGTTGATTTCAAAAACCGAAGTAACTCCCATTCATGTGGATGTGTCGCTGGTCAATGCATCAAATGAATTAGATGTTGAAGGTTTTAAGCAATGGAGACCTGAGTTTGCCGAAGCAGAATTTGTTTTGGAAGATGGAAAATATATCGTAGGTCGCGAAGTAGAAAAAATGTCCAAATCCAAATATAATGTGGTGAATCCAGATGAGATTTGTGAGCAGTATGGAGCAGATACCTTACGTTTATACGAAATGTTTTTGGGTCCTTTGGAGCAAGCAAAACCATGGAACACTGCGGGGATTACGGGAGTGTATAACTTCCTTAAAAAGTTATGGAAACTATATCATGATAATGAAACGTTCACGGTTGTTGATGCGGCACCGACTAAGGATAGCTTAAAAACATTGCATAAAACTATCAAAAAAGTACAGGAGGATATTGAAACCTTCTCCTTTAATACCACAGTAAGTACTTTTATGATTGCAGTAAATGAATTAACGGCTCAAAAATGTAACTCCAGAGCTATTTTGGAGCCTTTAACAATTCTCATATCACCTTATGCACCTCACATAGCTGAGGAACTTTGGTCACGATTAGGTCATAAAACGTCAATAGCAACAGCTGCATTTCCAATCTTCGAAGAGAAATATTTGGTAGAAAGCACAAAGGAATACCCAATTTCGTTTAATGGTAAAATGCGTTTTACGCTGGAGTTGCCATTAGATATGAGTAAGGATGCAATTGAGAAA
Organism: Aquimarina sp. 2-A2; assembly: GCF_045505135.1. NCBI lineage: Bacteria > Pseudomonadati > Bacteroidota > Flavobacteriia > Flavobacteriales > Flavobacteriaceae > Aquimarina > Aquimarina sp. 2-A2. The sequence goes on from NZ_JBJKFI010000001.1 coordinate 751,733, forward strand.
ATAGTGTTGGCTCATGAAAAAACTCAGCAGCAACTTAATGGCCGAACACCAAAAAAAATAATTATAGTTCCAGGCAAGATCATAAATCTCGTAGGTTAATAACTTTTGTTATAATAAATTAGTGTAACCCAAAGCAATTTTTATTGCTTTGGGTTATTTTTTTTTAAATAATTGAAAAGTCAAAGACTCGAAAACCTGCTATAGTGGATAGATGAAATCATCATGTTACTGATCTGATTTCTCTGTGCAAGGTATCACAATTAAAAAAGAGGTTGTTTTTATTGATACCGGACATTTTCTGTGCTATTTCATGGTTAAAATTTGAAATCCTTAACTTTTACTTAACATTATGAATGATAATTTACTAACAAAAATTACCAGTTACTTATTTTAACATGCGTTTGTTAACTAAATAATTGTGAAATAGTTATAAATAGTATTAAAATATTTTTTGGTTCATCTTTATTGTTTTATTTCGTTAAAACATATATTTTCGACAAAAATTTAAGAATATGATAATTGGTGTTCCAAAAGAAATCAAAAACAACGAGAATCGTGTAGGGTTAACACCCGCTGGAACGATGGAACTCGTACGTAATGGTCACACTGTTTTTGTACAACATACTGCTGGTGTGCAAAGCGGATTCACTGACGAGGCATATATAGATGCCGGGGCTATGATTTTACCAACCATCGAAGATGTGTATCATACTGCACAGATGATAATTAAGGTCAAGGAACCCATTGAACAAGAATATAAATTGATTAAAGAAGATCAATTAGTTTTTACATATTTCCATTTTGCCTCCAGTGAGCCACTTACAGAAGCTATGATTAAAAGCAAGTCTGTATGTGTTTCTTATGAAACTGTTGAGGAAGCAGATCGTAGCTTACCCTTATTGACACCTATGAGTGAAGTTGCAGGACGTATGTCTATACAACAGGGGGCTAAATACCTTGAAAAACCTTTAAAAGGAATTGGTATTCTTTTAGGAGGCGTTCCCGGAGTTGCACCTGCCAAAGTGATTGTACTTGGTGGCGGTGTGGTTGGAACGCAGGCTGCAAAAATGGCAGCTGGAATGGGAGCAGATGTTACTATTCTTGATATTAGTATGAAACGTTTGCGTTATCTGGATGATGTGATGCCGGCAAACGTCAAAACAGAATTCTCTAACGAATATAATATTCGTAAGCACCTTTCTACTGCAGATCTAATTATCGGTGGGGTGTTAATTCCTGGAGCAAAGGCGCCAAAACTAATTACACGTGACATGTTGAAAGATATGAGACCAGGAACTGTATTGGTTGATGTGGCTGTGGATCAAGGAGGTTGTTTTGAAACAACTAAGCCTACCACGCACCAAGACCCGATCTATATTATTGACGATGTAGTGCATTACTCTGTAGCAAATATGCCAGGTGCTGTTCCTTATACTTCTACCTTAGCACTGACGAATGTAACTTTGCCATATGCAGTACAATTAGCTAATAAGGGATGGAAAAAAGCATGTACAGATAATTTACCATTGAAAAAAGGATTAAACGTAATTAATGGTGATGTGGTGTATCCTGCAATTTCTGAGGCATTCAATCTGCCGTTACATGATGTGGATGCTTATCTCAATTAAGGATATAAATAAGAAAACTTTAAGTTTTAGTATTGGAAACCTCGTCATAATTGGCGAGGTTTTTGCTTTTATCTTTTAACTAACTTTACATAAAAATATATATGATTGGATATTATATAATAGCAGGATTAATTTTTCTAGCAAGTTCTTGGGTGAGTAGTCGATTGAAGAGTAAATTTAAGAAATACTCAAATGTATACTTACAGAATGGCATGAGTGGTGCAGAAATTGCCACCAAGATGTTACACGATAATAATATTACAGATGTCAAGGTCATATCGACAAGTGGTATGCTTACAGATCATTATAACCCGGCAAATAAAACAGTTAATTTGAGTGAAGGCGTATACAGTCAACGTAATGCTGCTGCTGCTGCTGTAGCAGCTCATGAATGTGGACATGCAGTACAGCACGCTACGGCCTATAGCTGGCTTACCTTACGTTCTAAGATTGTTCCTGTGGTGGGGATTGCTAGTAAACTTTCTAATTTTGTTATTATGGGAGGCTTGATCTTATCTGCTACCGGATCTTTATTAGGGAATACGATTTTTTTAATTGGAATTATTTTATTTGCAGCGACCACGCTATTTGCATTCATCACATTACCGGTAGAATATGACGCCAGTAAACGAGCCTTGGCGTGGTTGGAAAGGACAGATATGTTGAACAGTGCAGAGCATGATGCAGCAAAGGATGCGCTAAAATGGGCGGCCAGAACCTATGTAGTTGCCGCGATTGGATCCCTTGCGACCTTGTTGTATTTTATATCTATTTTTCTAGGAAATCGTAGAGATTAGTCACGCTTTACCTTAAATTGAAAGTGTCAAAGTCGAAAGCATGAGATAATAAACCTATTGTCTCATGCTTTTCTTTATATAAAGTATCTTAGATTTTTATCTGACGATCAATTTGTTGATTCAAGGATATAAAAGTTTCAGTTCTGGAGACGCCTTCTATAGCCTGAATCTCTTTATTCAGTACAGTCATTAGGTGTTCATTATCTTTACACAATATCTTAAGAAATATTGACCAATTTCCTGTGGTGTAATGACATTCGATTACTTCGGGGATGTCTTTTAATTGTCGTACCGCCTTTGGATTGCTAACCGCTTTATCGAGAAACACCCCGACAAAGGCCATAGTTTTGTATCCTAATACTTTTGGATCAATAATAAATTTGGAACCCGCGATTAAGCCCGAGGCTTCCAGTTTTTTAAGACGTTGATGAATGGCAGCACCAGAAATACCTATTTTTCGTGCGATTTCTAATATGGGTTTTCGCGCATCGCTCATCAGATTCCTGAGAATCTCTTTATCAATTCCGTCAATCTTAATAATTCCATCTTGAGATTTCATAGCCAACAGTTACATTTATCTAGTAAATGTAAGGTATCAGATTTCAATTTGAAACAAATTTTAAGGAAAACAGAAACAAATTGCTCAGGTTTATATGAACATTAGAACCAATAATCTCCATATACCAATTTAAGTCCTCTTTGCACTAATAGACTTTATAGCTTGCTTCTTTCATGTATGGAATCTAAGTTGAATGTGAGTTAGTAATTAAAGTTCTTCCAGAGCCAAAATAGGGTTAACCAAATTAGCACAGTATATCAACGTTATTTTTGAAACCTATCCTGTTACAAATAACTCTAAGGATCTAGCCAATTACAACATCTGGGTTATAGCCCAAATAGTCTCTTTCTTTTTCTTTAAAAACAATTCCGTAAGATTCCAGTTCCTCCAGGATGGGTCCGTAAACTTCTTTTTGTATAGGTATTTGTACCCCGGGAGTGGTTATTTCATTATTTAAAATTTTCAAGGTGGCCATCGCCACAGGCAGGCCAACGGTTTTTGCCATAGCAGTATAGGTTTGATCCTCTCCAATACTAACCATGGTAGCATCAATTTGCTTACGTTCGCCATCAAGTTCATATCCAAACTTGTGATACATGACAATCATGTCCTTATCCCCTTTGTCAAGACTCCATCGATCCATTAAAATTTTCTGCAAAATTTGCGCAGGAGTTGCATTCGGGATTCCGACTTTTTTATCCGGATTAAAAATATCAAGGTCTAATAATTTGTCCCACATTAAGTCATCCTGATCTATTTTTAAGTAATGACGTAATTTAAGTTCAACTGAATCTGTGGGAGAGTAGGCTAAAAAGGAATTTATAAAATCTCGGTAGCTCATGTGTTCAGAGTTGGCTAAAGTGTAATCATCAGCTGTCATCCCTAATTGCACAAAAATATTCCATGCTTTGGAAAAACCTACGCGACGCATGGTTCCGCGATACAAGGTTAGTACATCGTTTAGGCCATAGACCTCTTTGTAGGCAAGAGAATTACGATTAGCATACGCCTCAAAACGACCGTATCCATCGATCTCAAGAAATTCAGTTCGTCTAAAAAGTTTATGGTACGGGATGTATTTATAAGTGCCTTCTTGTAAAAATTCGGCCGCACTGCCTTGTCCTGCCACTACGACATTTCTCGGATTCCACGTAAATTTATAATTCCACAAATTCGTATCGCTTTCTGGCGCCACTAAACCTCCTGTAAATGATTCAAACAGTATAACCTTACCACCTTTATCTCTGATTTCGTCAATAACTTTCATCGCGCTCATATGATCGATGCCGGGATCAACACCAATTTCATTCATAAAAATCAGGCCTTTATCCTTGGCTTTTTGATCTAAGGCTCTCATCTCTTCGCTTACGTAAGAAGCTGTGACCATGGACTTGCCCAGCTGAAGACAATCTTTGGCAACTTCTATATGAAATCTGGCGGGAAGCATAGATACAACAATATCTGCTTTTTGGACGGCATCTCTACGAGAGGAAGGGTTAAATATATCCAAAGTGATAGCACGCGTGTTTTCATGATTTTTAACCAATTTATGCGCATTTGCAACAGAAATGTCTCCAATGGTGATATGAAGTTTTTCAGAAACTGATTTATCTTGTAGGTATTTTATTAAAACGGCAGTAGATTTACCTGCTCCTATAACTAATATTTTACGCATGAATGTATGTTTGAAATCCGGAATACGAATGTAATGAATATGATAAAAATTATGAGATTTATCTTAAGAATTAACGCGGTTTCAAGGATAAATATGCGAACTTTTTAAATCAACAGACAGTTTATAATCAGATTAATTATTTGAACGAATGAAAACAAAGATTTTGATTACAGGAGCGATGTTAGGAGTTTTAGCAGTGATCTTAGGAGCATTTGCAGCACATGGGTTAGAGCAATTTGTTTCGACCAAAGAAATAGCCTCTTTTCGAACGGGGGTAACTTATCAGATGTATCATGCTTTATTATGTCTTTTTTTGGGCATTTTCGGTGAAATAGGAAGCGCTTGGCAAAGAAGAATTTTTAACTTTTTGTTAAGTGGAATAATTCTATTTTCCGGTTCTATCTACCTTTTGGTAGTTGATGTTATTTTTGGTATAAATCTCTCAGCTATTGGTTTTATTACTCCTTTGGGAGGCTTGCTTCTTATTATTTCATGGATTTTGCTGGTAATTTCGTTATTTAAGATTAGGCAAAATTTTAACGGATAGTGCGAGAAATATTTCTAATTTTGTACCCACATAACAAACACAACAAATTTTTATGGAATCACTGTATCCAACTACGAAAACGTTTTCGTTAAAGAATTACGGTATTAACAATGCCAAAATGCGCTACCAATTATCACCAGAACAATTGGAGAAGGAAGTGTTGGAAAAAGGTCAAGGAAAAGTAACTAAGTCTGGCGCGCTCGCCATCAATACGGGAGAATTTACAGGGCGCTCTCCCATGGATCGTTTTATTGTAAAAGATCAGATCACCGAAGATAAGGTGTGGTGGGGAAATATTAACATTCCTTTTGAGCAAGATGCATTTGACAAATTATATGATAAAGTTACCTCGTATCTATCTGACAAGGAAGTTTTCGTTCGCGATAGCTATGCCTGTGCAGATCCAGAATATAGATTGAATATTAGGGTGATAAATGAGCATCCATGGTCAAATATGTTTGCCTATAATATGTTTTTAAGACCGGAGGAAGATGAATTAGCATCTTTTGATCCAGATTGGATTATTGTAAATGCTCCTGGTTTTATGGCAGATCCTGCCGTGGATGGTACACGTCAGCATAATTTTGCAATTCTTAATTTTTCAAAGAAGATTGCTTTGATTGGCGGGACAGGTTATACCGGTGAGATTAAAAAAGGTATTTTTTCAGCATTGAACTTTATACTACCTGTGGAGCGTAATTGCTTACCAATGCATTGCTCTGCAAATGAGGGTGCCGATGGCAATACGTCTCTTTTCTTTGGATTGTCCGGAACCGGTAAAACTACCTTATCTACTGATCCTGATCGTCAACTTATTGGGGATGATGAGCATGCATGGACTGAAGAAAACACGGTTTTTAATTTTGAAGGTGGTTGCTACGCTAAAGTAATTGACTTATCGGCTGAGAACGAACCTGAAATCTATGGAGCTATTAAGAAGGGTGCATTGCTTGAAAACGTGATTATTAAAGATAATGGCGAGGTGGATTATGCAGATACCAGTATCACACAAAATACCAGAGTAAGTTACCCAATACATCATATTGAAAATATTAAAGTTCCTAGCCGTGGTAAAACGGTTACTAATATATTCTTTCTAACTGCTGATGCGTTTGGAGTACTGCCTCCTATCTCTAAGTTAACAAAGGAACAAGCGTCGTACCATTTCATTAGCGGGTATACGGCAAAGGTTGCCGGAACAGAAGCAGGTATCAATGAGCCTAAGCCTAGTTTTTCTGCTTGTTTTGGCGCTCCTTTTATGCCGCTACACCCAAAAGAGTATGGTGACATGCTTATGGAAAAGATTGAAAAAACCGGAGCTAATGTTTGGTTAGTAAATACGGGTTGGACAGGTGGTTCTTATGGTACGGGAAGTCGTATGAAGTTGAAGTATACACGTGCAATGATCAATGCTGCTTTAAATGGAGAGCTTGCAGACGCTACGTTTACTAAGGATCCTTATTTTGATTTGGCTGTGCCGGAAGAATGTCCTAATGTGCCTTCAGAAATTCTTAACCCTCGTAATACGTGGACGGATAAAGAAAAATACGACCAAAAAGCGCAAGAGTTATTGAATTCTTTTAAGGAGAATTTTAAGAAATTTGAATAATTCTTGGTAAAACTATAAAAATGAAAAGGGATCGATTTAAAATCGATCCCTTTTTTTTGTAAACGCGATATAACGTATTATTTCTTATTGGCCAGCTTAATATATTTCTGCAAGGCCATTGTCATTGACGGGGTTTCGGGGGTTGGTGCTTGAATATTCACGACTAAACCATGTTCCTCGGCAGCTTGAACGGTAGAATTTCCAAAAACAGCAATTCTCGTGTTGTTTTGCTTAAAATCAGGAAAGTTTTCAAAAAGTGACTTGATACCCGATGGACTAAAAAACACTAAAATGTCGTAAAAAACTTCTCGTAAATTTGATAAGTCACTTACAACGGTCTTGTAAAATACCGCTTGTTTCCATTCAATCTTTAAGCTGTCCAATGTTTCAGGAATTTCAGGCTTCAATTGATCAGAGGATGGTAGCAAAAATTTCTCACCTTTATATTTTTTTATTAAAGGAGATAGTTCTTGGAAAGTGCGTTTACCTACATAGATTTTTCGTTTGCGGTATACTACGTATTTTTGCAAATAGTAAGCAACCGCTTCACTTTGGCAGAAATACTTAAGGCTATCAGGAACTTTAAATCGCATTTCTTCGGCAATTCTAAAAAAATGATCTACCGAGTTACGACTGGTTAAAATTATCGCAGTATACTTTGATAAATCTACCTTTTGCTGTCTTACTTCCTTTGCATCAACTCCTTCTACGTGAATAAACGGTATAAAATCAATTTTTACCTTTTCTTTGTCTTCCAACTCAAAATAAGGTGAATTTTCTACTTTAGGCTCTGGTTGTGAGACCAAAATCGTTTTCACTTTCATATATAGTTATTTTGTAACGTTCCGCCTTACTTTATAAATAGCTTATACAGTATAAAATAAGGTGCGAATTCAAGTGCGCAAAGATACAAAATAAAATAAAACAAGTGATTCAAAATAAGGTTTTCATTCTTTTTGTAAAATGAAATCAATATGATCAATTGTGATAACAGAAGCAAAACTCCGATTACATAAGCGGTATTGGTGCTTGGTGCTACAGTATAAAAGAACCAGAAGAGTAAAGGAAACAAAAGTACAGCAAAGAAATTGCGATACGATAGCTTGTAAAAAATGTAACTATTTATCAATGAGTCTATATGAAAAACAATTCCGATAATTTTTTCTATCAGAATCTTGGCGAGGAATAAAGTGGAATATATAGCAAAAATTTGTAAGAACTGAAGTATTGGTTCTTCATTAATCTGCCATTCGAATGTGTAAAAGATTAAATGAATCAGTAAGGAAAACACAATGCACTGCATACAGGTAAGAGTGATTGTAAAAGCAGTTGACAAATTGGTGTGTTTTTGATGCGTCAAAATGTACTTATTGGTATTAAATAACATAATGAAACTTGAAAAGTTATAACTGTTGAGCATTCTGGCTACAGCTAGAAGGCATAAGCTTAAAAACAACAAAATGGTAACCCAATCATTCGATAATATTTCCCTTGGAAGACTTTGCATAGGTAGTGAATCGGGTTAAAAATAGTATATATAGATAACATGTGAAAATATTGAATACAAAAATAATTTGAGGGCTGATAAAAGTATAAATTCATAGATATACTATGGTAAAACCATTCAAGATCTTGTGATTATTTGGTTATATTTGCGTGAAAAATAGCTTTGATGGTTGATGCCTTGGTAATTATACCAACCTTTAACGAAATTGAAAATATTGAACGGATTATACGTAATGTGTTTTCTCTACAGCGCAAGTTTCATATATTAATCGTAGATGATAATTCACCCGATGGGACTGCTGCTTTGGTTCGCGAATTGCAAACGGAGTTCACAGACCAGTTGTTTATTGAAGTTCGCGAAGGTAAACTAGGGTTAGGTACAGCGTATATTTTGGGTTTTGAGTGGGCACTGGCTCGCGATTACCAATATATTTTTGAGATGGACGCTGATTTTTCTCACAATCCTAATGATTTGATACGATTGTATAATGCATGTGCCAAGGGTTCTTCGAGTGTTGTTATAGGATCACGCTATGTTACCGGAGTAAATGTTGTTAACTGGCCTATGAGTAGAGTTTTATTATCGTGGTTAGCATCAAAATATGTGCGTCTAATTACCGGGATGAATATTCATGATACAACGGCTGGTTTTATTTGTTATCGAAGAGAAGTTTTAGAACATATCAATTTGAATAAAATACAGTTTGTCGGATATGCTTTTCAAATCGAGATGAAGTTTAAGGCACACCTGTTACACTATAAAATCAAAGAGATTCCGGTCATATTTACGGATCGAACAAAAGGAATTTCAAAAATGAGTAAAGGAATTATTTCTGAAGCAATTTTTGGCGTTTTAACAATGAAAATTAAAAGTTTATTTAACCGTTACGAAATATAATCATGAGCAGCGTACTAATAAAAAATGTAAATATCGTCAACGAGGGAGAGATTGTTAATAGTGATGTATATATTGAAAACGGAATATTCAAAGAAATAGCAGCTAACATTAGTGCAAAGTCGCCGGATGTTCAAGTGTTTGATGGCGAGAATAAATATCTCTTACCAGGAGTGATTGATGATCAGGTTCATTTTAGGGAACCCGGGTTAACACACAAAGCAACTATTGAAACCGAGTCAAGAGCTGCAGTCGCTGGAGGCATAACTTCTTTTATAGAGATGCCCAACACCAATCCGCAAACAACTACGATAGAGAAGCTGGAAGAAAAATTTGAGATAGCGGCTAAATCCAGTTACGCAAACTATTCATTTATGTTTGGAGGGACGAATGATAACTTAGAAGAAATTAAAAAGTTAGACGCCTCAAAAGTTGCTGCTTTAAAATTATTCCTGGGATCTTCTACAGGTAATATGTTAGTTGATAATCCTGAAGTTTTAGAAAAAATATTTGCTTCAACCAATTTGCTAATTGCTGTACATTGTGAAGATGAAGAAACTATTAAGAAAAACACCGCTATTTACAAAGAACGTTACGGGGAAGACATTCCAATAAATTTTCACCCCATAATACGAAGTGAAGAGGCCTGTTACCTCTCTTCATCAAAGGCGGTAGCTTTGGCAAAAAAAACAGGGGCACGTTTGCATGTTTTTCATTTGTCAACTGCTAAAGAACTCGAGCTTTTTGATAATACCATTCCGTTAAAAGAAAAGAAAATAACTGCAGAAGTGTGTATACATCACTTATGGTTCTCTGACAAGGATTATCATGATAAAGGAACGTTTATTAAATGGAATCCCGCAGTCAAAGGAGAAAAAGACAGGGATGCCTTGTTTCAGGCATTGTTGGATGATAAACTGGATGTAATTGCTACTGACCATGCACCACATACCAGAGAGGAAAAGGAAAATGTGTACACCAAAGCCCCTTCAGGAGGGCCATTGGTCCAACATGCACTTCCTGCAATGCTTGAGTTTTATCATGAGGGAAAAATTGAACTCGAAAAAATTGTTGAAAAAATGTGTCATAACCCTGCTATCTTATTTGAAATAGAAAAACGAGGGTATATAAAAGAGGGGTATTTTGCTGATGCAGTATTGGTTGATCTTAATGCACCCTGGACAGTGAATAATGAAAACATAGCGTATAAATGTGGGTGGTCTCCATTTGAAGGCACTACGTTTAAATCACGAATTACACATACATTTGTCAATGGAAGTCTAGTGTATAAAAACTTCAAGTTTTACGATATAAAAAATGCAGCGCGTTTAACATTTAATCGTCCAGCTTAGAGATTATCTAACATAAATTGCACCTTTATGGGTACTACCGGTATACTAAATAAGTTATTAGCAACCCTATTTATTTTAATGATAATAGGATGTGACAGTGTCGAAAAGGTTGAAAAACCCGAGGTGTTACTTGAGGAAGATCAAATGGTTGAGATTTTAACAGATATAGCGTTTATCAAAGCGGCCAAGTCTTCTCATCGTAGCGTTTTGAATGAGCATAATGTTGATCCTGAAGCTTTAATCTTCAATAAATATTCAATAGACAGTGCTGTATTTGCTCAAAACAATGCATGGTATCTTAGTAAAATTAAAGTTTATAAAGATATTTTTACCAGAGTTAAAGCGAATATTGACAGCGCAAAATCCAACTACGAGATTTTGAAGAAAAAAGAAGATTCTATTCAAAAAATAACAGACTCTATTCAGGAAATTAAACAAAGAGATTCCCTTGATAACAGAAATGATAAATTGAGAGGTTCTGAACTAGACAGAATTCAAAAAAGAGAAAAAAGAGCTACTTCTTTGAAAAAGCTTTAGCCGTTTCTTCAACTGCTTTCTCAATTGGAGTGAATTCAAGATTCAACGTTTCTTTTATTTTTTTGTTTTCATACATGGATGCAGAAAAAGCACTTTGAACAGAGGACTTGTATATAGTAGGGGAGATTCCGAACAGCCTGTATAACAACCATTGAATGTTTGCGGCAACTTTCATAAAAAACGGGGTGACTCTTTTAGTTGGTGGTTCTACTTTTAGGCTTACGGCTATAAGGGTAAATATTTGTTTAAAACTCATATTCTCAGCTACAAGGATATAACGTTCATTAGCATGTCTACTTTCCATAAGCTCAATCATAGCTTTGGTTACATCCTGTACGGCGACATAGCCTGTGATGCCCGGAGTATGATATTTTAGTCCCTTGTAAATCCTTTTAAAAAGAAATCCACTACCAGAATTAAAAAATCCCGGACCAATGATAACACCCGGATTGACAATTATTGCCTGTAGACCCTCTTGTGTTCCTCGCCAGACTTCCATCTCACCACCATATTTTGTAATGGCATAAATTGAGTGTTTTGATTCAGGATTCCATTCTGATGTTTCATCAATTTTGGATTGATTTTTAGGTTCTCCCAAAGCTGCGATTGAACTTACATAGCAGATTTTCTTGACTCCGCTGATGATAGACAAATTGACAACATTAGCAGTGCCCTCAATATTTACTTTGCGTAATTGTTTGTCCATTGCAGGGTTGAAACTTATAATAGCGGCACAATGATAAACTTCGTTAATATTTTTAAAAGCAGGCGTTAATGCCGGAATATCATTGATTGAAGCTTGATGCCATTCAATTTTATTAAAGAATTGATCAGAGGTTGCTCCAAAAAAGGAAACAAAGATTTGTTGGACATGGTGTTTTTTTTGTTCTGATCGATACAGTGCACGAATCGATTTATTGTTTTGCACCAGTTTGATTAATAAATGTGTGCCAACTAACCCGGTGGCTCCTGTAACTAATACCATAGTAAACTTTAAGTATAGACTAAGGTAAGTATAATTGGGATTTATCCCGTATTGATGGTAGAATATTCTTCAGATTTTTATCTTTGTTGATTGTATTTTAAAATTCTACTAATGACTAAAAATTTTATTGAAGAAATCACTTGGAGAGGCATGCTGCATGACGTAATGCCGGGAACCGAAGAACATTTGCTTGAAGGTATGAGAGGTGCTTATGTGGGGATTGATCCTACGGCTGATTCTCTTCATATAGGTCATTTAGTGAGCGTCATGTTGTTACGACACTTCCAATTGGCCGGTCATAAACCCTTTGCTTTAGTTGGAGGGGCGACGGGTATGATCGGTGATCCTTCGGGCAAATCTGCTGAGCGGAACCTGTTGGATGAAAAAACGTTGAGACATAATCAACAAGCGTTGAAGGAGCAATTGTCCCGTTTTTTGGATTTTGAAAGTGATTCTGAAAATGCTGCCGTGCTCGTCAATAACTATGACTGGATGAAGGATTTTTCGTTTTTAGATTTTATCAGGGATGTCGGTAAACATATTACGGTAAATTATATGATGGCCAAGGATTCGGTAAAAAAGCGTCTATCGTCAGAAGCCGCAGAGGGGATGTCTTTTACTGAGTTCACCTATCAACTGGTACAGGGGTACGATTTTTTACATCTATATAGATCTCATGATTGCACGCTGCAAATGGGAGGAAGTGATCAATGGGGCAATATTACCACAGGAACAGAATTAATACGTCGTATCGGTTCGGGTAAAGGCTATGCTTTGACGTGTCCTTTGATCACCAAAGCCGATGGCACAAAATTTGGAAAAACCGAAGGTGGCAACATTTGGTTGGATGCTAATAGAACTTCACCTTACAAATTTTACCAATATTGGCTAAATACCAGTGATGAGGATGCTGAAAAATACATTAAAATCTTTACATTTTTAACTAAAGATGTGATCGAGAACTTGGTACGTGAACATAAAGAAGCACCACATCAAAGAGCTTTACAGAAAAAATTAGCAGAAGAGATTACAATAATGGTACATTCTCAGGAGGATTTGGATAATGCAATAAAGGCATCTGCTATTCTCTTCGGAAAATCTACATCTCAGGACTTAAAACAATTGAATGCCGCCACTTTTCTGGATGTTTTTGAAGGGGTGCCACAAGCAGAAATTTCTTCAACAGAGGTAACTGCCGGGATAGATATAATTGCAGCCTTGGCAGAGAAAACCGGATTTTTGAAATCTAACGGAGAAGCGCGCCGTGCATTAAAAGAAAATTCAATTGCTGTGAATAGGGAGAAAGTATCAGATTCTTACACCATCTCTACTGATGACTTGATCAATGATCAGTTTATATTATTGCAAAGAGGTAAGAAAAATTATTTTATTATCCGCGTGATATAAAAAAAGATAAAAACAAAGCCTACCTGTTTTTACACGCGGTAGGCTTTGCTAACTAACCAATCAATTATTGAAAAAAAAACTTAACTATATATTTCTTTATTTTCAGTATCACTACTGAACCATTTATTTTTGTAATGCTTTCCAGTTGCGGTTAGCGCTTTCCAGAAGTATTGCTGTGTTTCCTCGTTGCCATTTCTTAAGGGTGTTAACCCCCCATGAATTGTAAAAAAGATAAAGCTTACCATCACGTATTTCAAAAGTTTCCGGATCAATATCCACTTTGTCAGACTTAACCCCTATAGCATACGCGCAGTAGCCACCAAACTGAGGAGTGTATTGTTCAGGATTTGATTCAAATGTTTTTTTATTTGCGCCGGTTGTAAAACGATATAACGCTCCCTCGTAAGAGGCTTCGATAGTTTTTTTACCCTTTATAGCTTTTCCGTTAAAATATTCAATAACGTCATAACCTTGTGCAGCATACCCTTTTTTTATATTAACATCTGCTTTTTGGGCATTTGTTCCTAGTATAAAAAAGAAAACAAGTGCAACAACAGACGTAATCCTCATATAAAATGATTTATTATACTAGACGGATATACTAGAGAAACCTTACATAAATTATAAGAATTTTTTTAAAAAAACCCTATTATTGTTATGTAATACTGGGCAGGATAATGGTGAGCAGATATTTCTAAGGAAAGAGATGTTTAAAGAACCATAAGATTACAGCCCCTTATATCGCTATGATCAAAACGGCCTAAAATCTCAAAACTGTTGTCAGCATATGATTTCCCTAAATCCTGAGTTGCAATAAATGAGCAGGAGTGTAAGTTCGCAAGATCAATTACATTTATTCCGCCGCTTTTCCCTGAATTTAAAAGGGTCAATGCATCTTCAGGGTCACGAGTTGATATTCGCATCCAGGGAGGACAATTAAAAAGGCCATCACCCAGAGAGTAAGCTTGTGATAATAATTCGGTCATCCCATATTCACTATGAATTTTTTCTACCCCAAATCCTTTTTTTAAAATATCATGAAGTTCTTCTCTAATCAGTTCCTTACGTTTACCTTTCATTCCGCCGGTTTCCATGATAATAGTAGTATCACCTAAATTAAAAGTTTGTTTTTCGACCAAATCCAATAAAGCAAAGGAGACACCGATGAGTAATACTTTCTTATGGGCCTTTTGCAAAGCCACAAGTTTTTCAATTAATGCGTCAAGATTGTTTAGATAGAATCCACTTTCGGGATCTTCGCTTTGTGTGATGAAATGTTGAGCCATATATACCAGAGAGGACCCACTGCGCTCGAGATAAGAAGGCAATAAAGCTAAAACGGTATACTCTTTTATAGCTCCATAAAAATGACTAAATCCCTCAGTAAAACTTCGTTCATAAAGGGATACATCCCTAACATAATGTTTACTCACAACCGATCCGGTAGTACCACTGCTGCTAAATACTTGTTGTGTGAGAACCTCTGGTTTAATGACGGTATGAGATTTAAAAAAAGCAATCGGAAGAAACGGAATGTCTTTGAGAGCAGTTACAGATGACTTTGCAACACCCAGCAGATTACAAAATCTTTGATATACCGGGATATGGGTATATTGATATTCGAAAACACGAAGTGCTACCTTGTCAAAGTCTACTTGATTTTGAATTGAAAATATATCTTCGCTGAGCATAGGGTACTTATTGTAAAGTAAGTACAAAGGTATAAAAGTGAAAGGGTAAAAGCGAGCGTAACGATTAAGAATCGATCTGAGACACTAAATTCTCTCGATCAAAACCAACAGGTATGAAAGTGTTAGATTAAAAGATTGAAGCTAGCGAATAACTAATTTTCGAGTTGCAGTCTTTTTTTCTTCTTTTATCTGAATTATATATACTCCGGAATTAAGCGATGATATATCTAATTCTTTACCGATAAGCACTTTAAACAATACTTTTGCGCCAAGAACGTTATATATGGTAACCGTTTTGGTCAAGGCTCTGTCAGAACTGATATTAAGGATATTGCCGGTTGCCGGATTAGGATAAATACGTAAACCATCAATTACCTGAGCGGCTCTGGCATCTGCAATAGCACTATCTGATTGCGCTTTACCACCATAGGTAAAAGACAAGGAGATTAAGAGCATTAAAAGTATTAAGGAGTAGATTTTTTTCATATTATCACTGCTTTTGGGGGTTTAAAGATACAAATAAATCCATACATCGAACTATACTTATTGTATTGGGATCGTTAAATTAATGTAAAAATCTGAGGAAATTCGAGATTTACTTTATTATTTATGCTTACGTGCGTGTTGTATGCAAGTAAAAAAAAATGTCTCAGGATTTTGAAATTCTGAGACATTATCATTTTAATTTGAGGAATGTTATTTTTTAATTTTATACATCTGTTCTTTTGATTTGATTATATAGAATCCAGGAGGTAAACTGTTAATTATAATCTTCTCCTCTTTATTGGAGTATATTTTTTCTCGAACTTTCAAAACTCCTGCAGCGTCATAAATATTAATAAAATACGGTATAGTATTTAAATCTTCTTTGTTAGCATAAACTGGACGCGTCGGTAGACGAGAAGAAATATTGGCAGTAGTATAAGTGATTGGTATAACTAAAGTATTATCATTCTCTCCAGCTGTTCCTTCATCAATTTTATTATCCACATCTATATCAACGATAATAAAATAATCACCATTAAATAAAGAATTCTCATTAATATCCCATCCATTTATTTTAGTATCTATTCCGTATGAAATATTAGGCTCTCTTTCTGGTATCGTTATTTCTTGTAAAAGACGATCGTACTCTTTTTCAAGAGTATTGTCTTCTGAAAAGTAAAAATTAACGTTTGTACTTTCGGATCTAACATTTCCGATGTTTCTAATTTCTAATTTTGAAAAGTTGATATTTCCAACACCTCCATTAGAAATTAGATGTTTTTTACCAGAGCTAAAAAAAGCATCCAAAAAAGGTGGGCAAGTTAGGCATTGAGAAAACACTATTGATTTGACATAATCAACCACTAGATTTGGGTTACCAACAGGAATTGGACAACCGTTATTCTCAATAGGTCCCGAAATGCTTGGACAATTATCTTTATCATCTGCAACCCCATCATTATCTTTATCACAAATAGAAAGTTGAACTGGATTTTGACTAAAAAATGATCTAGGGTAAGTATCACGATCGATCTCAGGCGATTCTGAAGATGATATGATATATAAAAAATCTATTTTGCCATCTAGATCTCTTCTGTATACTGTGCCTTTTTCAAGCTTTGTGTAGGTGTTAATGTTAAAACGAAAGGTTGGCAAATATCGAAAATCATCAGAGCATAAAGTTTTTTGTGCTTCTGCAGTGCTATGACCGAGATATTTTACAACATGTTGTTTATCCAATCTGTTAGGGCATATACTAATACTCTCATTACTAAAATCTGATCGTTTGTAAGTATCTCTATCGTAGTGCTGAGTATTGAAAGATTCTATTATCAATAAATATTCGTTTACATTATTCTCAGTTCTTATAAATACGCCATCATCAGGAAGGGGTTCAGAAATTATGATGTTTGTAGTTAGTATGGGTAAACTTTTATAATTATCGGTTCTACATAGATTAGTAAAAGCTTTATCATAAGTGTTTCCCAAATTCTTGTAAGTATGCTTCTTTGAGTAAGGATTAGAACAAAAATTAGGTAATAAAGTAAATTTTGATTCACTAAAAGAATCTCTTTCGGAATTATATGCTTTTACCTCGGTGATTATGAAATACTCTAAATTACCATAATCGTTTAATTCATAAATACTCCCTTTCTCTAAGGGATTTACAGATTTCACATTAAAGCTAACTACAGGATAATTTGTCGACGTGTAGTTGTCTGAGCAATAGTTGATTAATGAATTATTAAAGGTGTTCCCAATCTTAATAGTCGTATATCCCCTAGATACATTAGCAACTAAAAGAAAATTATTTAAGATGATAAATAATATTAAGGTTAAAAGTTTTTTGGTTTTCATATGAATTAGGTTTAGAGTTATTTTCTAAATTTAGTAATAATGGAAACGTTTAAAACCTGCCTTATTTAATCATTCGGTTAAGTTTATCTTAACAACATTTTCGAATAATGATGAATTAAAAAAGCCTTGTAGTTATTAAAACTACAAGGCTTTTACGCTTTTATTGCTAGATTTTTGTGCCTATAAAGATGGGTTCAAAATTTCATTTACCGTAGTAAAATCATAATTTGAAAATCCAAACACTGTTAAATCAGCGCCCGTAGTAGATGCATCAATATTGACAGTTGCATTTACTTCATTTTTTACGTCAGTTTCATCAATATTTATACCTCTTACTGTTATAGCAGCAGCAGCATCAGCATTACCTTTAGAATCACTAAGATCAATAAAATCACCAGCCTTTGAACCATTTTCAGTTCCCAAAGCGACAATAGCATTTGTTATGGTCACTTTACTACCTCTTCTCACTTTAATCATGTCAGACATTTCGATAGTACCCAAAGCATCATTGACAATAGTAATATTGTTGATAGTTGGGTTGGATAAAGGAGTCGCAGCATTATTATCTTCGTTACTATCACCTTCGATACCTCTTGGATCCTTAGTTACTGCAGTGAAATCTTTTTCTCTGATCAGAATTGCATTATTAACGGTTCCTGTCCATCCAAAAGTCCAATCTAACATATCATCCTTCGCGTTAACTACCATTAAATTGGTTACGCTAACAGATCCACCGAAAAACTCAACACCATCATCATCACCATTTTCTACCACGATATTATTTACCGTAGTACCAGATCCTACACCAAAGAAAGAAATTCCATTAAATTCTTGTTCACCATCTATTCTTGCACCTGTATATTTAGCGATTACATAAGATAAGGTACCAGAGTTATCATCAGCTACTGTTCCGCCATATTTCAAGCCTGCAACTTCTGTTTGCGCATCTACTCCTACATTCGATGGTGCCTTACCGGCAATTACAATACCACCCCAGTCACCAGACCTTGGGTTTGACGCAGAAGAAGTAAAAGTGATCGGTGCACTTGCTGTTCCTATCGCTTCAATTTTAGCTCCTCTCTCTATAGCTACAAAAACATCAGAACCTCCAGCAGTTGCTTTAATTGTAGTTCCGGCTTCTATTTCTAAGGTTGTTCCTTCTTTTATTCTTAGTGGACCCGTTAAAGTATATTCTGTCCCTGCTACTAGTTTTATATTACCGGTTACATCACCTTTTAGATCTGAAGGTTTAAAGTCTTCATCATCTGTCGAAGTGATTATTCCATCACCACTAGCTCCTCCGTCTGGATTTCCCCCTCCATTCGGATTTAAGGCAACATCATCATCACTTGAGCATCCTGTAAAAACTAACGCTGCTAATGTTAAAGCTGTTAAAACTACTTTTTTCATCGTTTTTTTAAATTTTGTTGATTTAATTTCTTGGGTCAAAGAAAATGAATTATTCACTAGAAGTCTTTACTAGAACTTTAACGCTTCGTTAATTACATCTTACCAGTGTTACCTGTGTGTTAATGAAAAAAGCTCAATCAGCAATTTGATTGAGCTTTTCTTTTTCATAGGTACAGCACGTTAGAATTTGTATGATAATCCTAATGAAAAATTCATACCTTTTTCAAAACTTGTCACGGTAACTTCTTCACCTGTTATGGTTTCTTTGGTAAGTTTATAAGTTGGATTTAATAAATTCTTAGCACCAAATTTAAGCGTAGTTTTTTCTCCTATTTCGGTTTTGAAAATAAAATCTAGAGTAGGGATGGCTGATTCTATTGTATTTTGATTTCCCTGAACGCCAAGACTAAAAATTCTATCACTGAAATAGTTGAAAACCAACGATGAGGTAGTATTTAATTTTTTCCCTTTCGTATTAAAAGTAATATCGGTATTTACTAAAAAAGGAGATGCGCCTTCCAAACCATCTGAAGCATTGGTAAAACTAAGTGATTCTTTCAAATCTTGTTCGGTCTCCAGAAATGAGGCATTTAATCCGAACGAAATGTCATTTTCTCCATCAGTACCTTCAAATGTATAAAGTTTCTTTCTTACTTCTAATTCAACACCATAAACTTCTGCTTTTTCTCCTGTATTATCAAAAGTCAAGTTGCCAACGGTATCCTCGTATCTGTTGATTGGGTTTTTGATGTGTTTATAGAATCCTGTTATTGTCAAAAGTTCGCCAGAACTAAAGTACCGTTCCCATTTAATATCCATGTTATAGTTATCTGCAGGAATCATGTTGGGGTTACCAATATCATCAAAATCAACTCCTTCATACTTGAACGGTGCTAGTTCTTTGAATTGTGGTAACGTATAGGTCTTACTCGCTGCCAGACGAACAATATTTTTGTCATTGACAGAATATTTTAAGTTAAGGCTAGGTAGTAAATAATTTTCATCAATTGTACCTAATCCACGATTACTGGGATCATCACTGGAGCTAATATTTGTATCCCAGATAATGGATTGATCTACCTTTTCTGCACGCAACCCTATGTTAGCAACAAACGAAGGGGAGATGTTGTAGAAAACATCGATGTATCCTGCATGAATTTCTTTATTACCATTATAGGTATATGGAGCAAAGTCAGATATAGCATTACTACGACCTCTATTGGTTCTAAATTCGAATTCACCATTACGTATAGCGCCTTGCGTTAAAATGGCATCAATATTATCTGGATCAATATCTGTTCTTTGATTTACGGCTAGTGGAACGAAACCAAAAGTTATATTTTCAAAATCTCTATCAGTATTGCGATAGTCGTATCCTAATTTGATATCACCAAAATTGCGCTCGGCATCTTCGAAGTTTCCAAATTTGTAGTTTACACTAAATTTACCTGCGTATTCATCTTCTTTTAAATCACCATAGAATCGTTGCGTATTTGCCTGACCATTTGGGTCAAAAAGATATATTTCTGTATCCGGATCAAACGTGTAGGAGTCAATTCTTCTGTCAGGTTCATCTCCTCTAACAATATTGTATGACGCTCCTAAATCAAAATAAAAACGCTCATTCAAATTGATTTTAGACAAAAGCTGATTCACATATAATTTATTAGAGTTTTGTTGTTGACGTCTAATAAAGATAAGCTCGTTATCGCCTTGCTCATCACCTGAAACTCCAAACTGTTCTGAGACTATTTGTGAATTATTATGGATCACTAAGCCATTATATTCGATGGTATTATTTAGTTCACCAAACGTATAGCCTAAGTTGCCCATTAAAATTTGCTTAACATTATAAATATAAGATTCATTTCTTACATCCTTCGAAAATTTTGTTTTTTCGGTAGTAATTCTAAAGATGTCTCCATCTCTATATGAATAATCATTATCGAATGATGCTAAGAAATAGGTGCTTAGCTTATTATCTTTAATTCTAAAAGTATTACCATACGATAAGCTAATACTACTATTTGTTTGCAAGTCTTGTGATCGTGGCTTAAAGGAGGTGTCAAAATTATAAACTTCAAAGTTTTCAGTAGGAATAGTATTATCTATGTTAGTTCCCAGTCGTGTCGCACCATCAACGGTTAAGAAGTTTTCTTTGTTATAAGTAACGGTGTTGATTCCGGTTGAAACATCAATTTTAAACTCTTCTTTACCAGTGTGTTCTTTTGATGCTATATCAATTGTAGCTCCAGCTACGTCACCATACATAGAAGATCCGAAGGTTTTGCTAACTCCAACATTTTGTATCACATCAGAGCTAAAAAAATCGAGTGAAATATTTTTATATAAAGGATCTTCAGATGGTAATGGCAATCCGTTTAAAGTTGTAGCATTAAGACGATCTCCAAGTCCTCTGACAAAAACATTCTTTACACCTTCTGATTTTGTAATTCCGGCTATTTTTGTCACGGCACCTTCGGCATCACTAACTCCCTTACGTGCTAGCTCCTGAGCCCCGATTTTTTGCTCAATTTTTACGGCATTCTTTTGTTCAAGAATTAGAGCCTCTTCACGCTCTTTATTTGTTTGAACCTTAATTACTACTTCATCCAGCGCTGCAGCGGTAGCTCCCAGTGAAGCGTCCACTACTGTTACCTTATCCTTTTCGACTTGAATATTAGGTAAAGTGACAGTTTCATAACCTGTAAAACTTATTTCGAGTGTGTGATTTCCCACTGGCACATTCTCGATGGTATACAGACCATCAAAATCTGAAGCTGTTCCCATAGAAGTTCCTTTGATGATCACATTTGCAAATGGCAAAGGTTGGTCGCCAACTTCTTTATCCAAGAGTGTTCCTGAAATTGAACCCTTGTCTTGTGCCGAAATACTGCTTGTGAATATTACTAGTAGTACAATAATTAAATTTCTCATTTTTTTGTCTCTCTAATTTTGCTGCAAAGAAACTGTAAGAAGAATGAAGTAATATTAAGAGTATATTATCTATCTGTAATTATAAAGTTAGCAGTTGAGGGAGTTTTTTGAGTCGCAAATAACTAAAAAACTTAGTTCAAACATTTGAAAATAAGGTATTTAGATTTATTTAGACTTGTAAAAACAAAGATTGTGCTATGTTAAGGAATTGTAATTCATTAGGTGAGAAAGAGCTAGTATTACTTTAATATTATCCACAGTTTTAGGATGAGAACAAGGTTTCTTTTAAAAACAAAAAAAAGCTATCATTCTATGATAGCTTTGTAATTTTAATAGTTCAGAAGTTGTTAATTTCTACTAACAATATTTTGTTTGGGTCCCCAGTTAATTACTGAAGCAATTTGATTTTTTGAATAGTCGACTTCTGATAAATTATCATTGTTCCAGAAAAACCATTTTCCGGATTTTACACCTTGGTTGTAATTACCAATTGCGGTTTTTTTCCCTTCACGGTTATAGGAAATCCATTTACCATGTAATTTACCATCCTTGTAGAAACCAAACTGACTTATCTCACCATTTTCATAATAAAACGTTCCTTTAATCAGATCACCTTCTTTTTCGAATGTAGGTTTTACGTCTTGCGCAAATAATGTAGTCGTTAGCAATAAAGCGATTATAGCTGTTATATAATTTTTCATAGTATATGTTTTAAATAGTTATGAGGTCTTGTTCGTTTAATGTTTTATAAAGATAGTAATAAATTTACATTCAAACAACATTTACGTAACATTAAATTAACATTGAACATATTGTATATTGATATTCAGTGCTTTAAATATTAATTCGCAATCAATTATTTAATAAGACCTTTATTTTATTTTTGTGCTTTTAACTATTTACTATGCCACTAAATAAGAATTTAAAGGAAGTAGCTTTGGTTTTTTTCAAATTAGGGTGTATAGCTTTTGGTGGGCCTGCTGCACACATTGCTATGATGGAGGATGAAATTGTAACGAAGCGTAAGTGGATGACACGCCAACATTTTTTGGATTTGATAGGAGCTACTAACCTGATTCCAGGTCCGAATTCAACCGAAATGACTATGCATTGCGGACATGAACGTGCCGGGAAAATCGGACTATTTGTGGCCGGTTTTTGTTTTATTTTGCCAGCAACCGTAATTACCTTACTGTTCGCATATTTTTATAGTACGTATGGAACGCTTCCTGAAGTTGCACCTTTTTTAGCGGGAATTCAGCCAGCAGTATTGGCAATCATTGCTTCGGCTATTTTAAAACTAGGTAAAAAAGCTCTCAAGAATTATCAGTTACTGATTTTAGGAGTATTGGTAGCTATTGCCAGTTTTCTCGGAGTAAACGAAATTTTGGCGCTCTTATGCGCAGGAGTTTTGGGAGCCTTTGTTTTTAGTGGTTTAGGAAGCACTCAAAAAAAACTTTTTTCTTTAAGTCCTATGATGCTACTGTGGTTCGGTATTACTAAACTTACCAATCTCAAAATATTCTTAACCTTCCTAAAAGTCGGGGCAGTGCTCTACGGAAGTGGATATGTATTATTTGCCTATCTTGATACTGAGTTGGTGAGTACGGGTTGGTTAACCCGCGCAGAACTCATAGATGCTATAGGAGTAGGGCAGTTTACTCCAGGGCCGGTATTGTCTACAGCTACATTTATAGGTTTTCAGCTAGGAGGTTTTTGGGGAGCACTTTTGGCAACGTTAGGGATCTTCTTGCCGTCTTTCTTTTTTGTACTTATTTTAAACCCGCTCTTACCAAAATTACAGAAATCAACTTTTTTTAGACATTTTTTAGATTCGGTTAATATAGCGGCTGTTGCATTGATGCTTGTGGTCTTGTATCGTATGGCTATCACAACTGTGGTAGACTGGATATCGCTAGTAATTTTCGGGATAGCGCTTATTCTGGTTTTTTTATTTAAAAAAGTCAGTGTGATTTGGATTGTGTTAGGAGGCGCGTTGTTGGGGTATGCCTTATCGTATGCGCAAAATTATTTTTAACACTAGCTTAAAGTTGAGGTAACATACAACTCTGTGAATTCAAATACATTTGGCGCATCATATGATATGATTAGTTTCATTAAATCTCATTAGTTTTTGTCGACTTCGATTTTTGAAACAAAGGCTGACTAGGCCGGTCAGCCTTTCTATTGATCAACAGCATGTTCTGGTTTTTAAATAATCTTTTAGAAACCTTTAGTTAACCTTAAATTAACATTGTTATTGGTTCTTTGCGGCGACAAAAACTAATAATAATGAAATTAAAAGTTTCACTAGCAACAGTGTTTCTGTTGCTCGCTTTTAAAGGTTCTTCGCAGGAAGTAACGAACACAAAATTTGGAAAAGGAATTTTTAATGTTATCGCCAAAGATAGCTCCTGGAGCATGAAATTTTCTGCTCGTATGCAGTTTTTATCTACGACGCAATGGGATATTGTAGATGACAACTTCGGGAAAGCACAATCAAACTTCTTAGTTCGGCGAGCGCGTCTTAAATTTGGTGGTTTTGCCTATTCACCCAAATTGCAATACACAATAGAATTAGGCTTATCAAATAGAGATATTTCTGGTGCTTCAGAGTTCACTAGCAATGCTCCACGATATATACTGGATGCGGTGATCAAGTGGAATTTTTATAAAAACTTTACGTTATGGGCAGGTCAAACAAAACTTCCGGGAAATCGAGAACGGGTGATTTCTTCAGGGAATCTTCAGTTTGTGGATCGTTCACGTCTAAATAGTAGATTTAATATAGACCGTGATTTAGGATTACAATTACGACATCATTTCAAAATTGGGAAGCAATTCCTGATTAAAGAAGCTTTTGCTGTATCACAAGGGGAAGGTAGAAATGTCACTAGCGGAAACCTTGGAGGGCATCAATATACGAGTAGATTAGAGATTTTACCTTTCGGAAATTTTTTAAGCAAAGGGGATTATATCGGTAGCGCTATTAAAAGAGAAGAAACTCCAAAACTGGCGCTTGGTTTTACTTATGATTATAATAAAGACGCGGTAAAAACGAGAAGTAACTTAGGAGACTATATGGTTACTGACACTGGATTTTACACCACAGACATCACGACCTTCTTTGCAGATGCCATGTTTAAATATAAATCGTTTTCTTTTATGGGAGAGTTTGCACATCGTGACGCAGATGATGCTGTCGCTGTACAGGAAGACGGTATAACACCAACAGGTGATGTGGTAAATGTGGGAAATGCACTAAGTTTACAGGCAGGACACATGTTTAAAAATAATTGGGAACTTGCAGGGCGATATACCTCAATAAACTATGACGCAATCGTTAATGCAGCGTTTGAAGAACGTTATACTATCGGACTATCAAAATTTATCGTAGGTCATAAACTGAAGGTACAAACAGATTTGACGTATATTACAGAAGCGGGAATTGCAAGGGATTTAGTCTATAGATTACAATTTGATATACATTTCTAGCAGCTTGGTCATACATAACAGTTTGGTAACATTAGACCCAATTTTGATTTTAATATTTGCACTTTAAAACACCATAAGTAAATGGATAATATTTATATTTTAATGATCGCAGCACTTGCTATATTGGCAATAGCAGATCTAGTAGTTGGAGTTAGCAATGATGCGGTTAACTTTTTAAACTCGGCAATTGGTTCAAAAGCGATATCGTTTAGAACTATTATGATTGTAGCCAGTGTCGGTATCGCTGCAGGAGCGATTTTTTCTAGTGGATTGATGGAAGTTGCGAGAAAAGGAATTTTTGTGCCGGGAGAATTTTATTTTGATGAAATCATGATCATATTTATGGCTGTGATGATCACCGATATATTATTGTTAGACTTTTTCAATACGTTGGGGATGCCTACCTCTACGACAGTTTCTATAGTTTTTGAATTATTAGGTGCTGCAGTGTGTATTGCTTTGATCAAAATCGGAGCAGACGCTAACTTGACAGTAGCCGATTTAGGGAATTATATTAACACTAAAAAAGCGATGGAAATTATATCAGGGATTTTACTCTCTGTAGTGGTGGCGTTTTCTGTAGGAGCTATTGTGCAATTTTTTACCAGAATGTTGCTTTCTTTTGATTTTGAAAAAAAAGCCAAATGGGTAGGTGCGTTGTTTGGTGGGGTTGCTTTAACTGCAATTTTGTATTTTATTTTCATGAAAGGAATTAAAGGTACCAATTATGCTAAAATTGTTGTGGATACCATCTACAGTGGTTCTCCTGAACAATTATTAGATTGGGCAAATTCCTACTTTAGTGCATCGTATGAGACGGTGAAAGAATTAGCAAAAGAGAAAAAAGATTTATTCAAAGTAGATATTGAGGCCGGTACTATTGATCTTACCTTACGAGGATTGCTTGAGACGTACGTATTACCAATTGTTGCTGTAGGTTTTGTGATTTGTTCATTGGTGTCTTATGTATTAACTGCAGTATTTAAAATTAATGTTTATAAGTTGATTATTGCTGTTGGAACCTTTGCCTTAGCACTTGCATTCGCAGGAAATGACTTGGTAAACTTTATCGGAGTACCCATTGCAGCATGGCAATCATACGAAGCATGGGTAGCTTCCGGAATTCCGGCATCAGAATTTTCTATGAATGTATTAAGTTCTAAAGTAGATACACCTACAGTATTATTATTTGTAGCAGGAATGATAATGGTATTAACGCTTTGGTTTTCTAAAAAGGCTCGATACGTAGCTGAGACGGAAATTAATTTGTCTCGTGAAGGTGAATCCAAGGAACGCTTTGATTCTAATTTTCTTTCCAGAGGTGTAGTTCGAGGTACAATTTTAATAGGTCAGGGATTAAATGTGATAATCCCAGTGCCAATGAAGAAGTATTTGGACAAACAATTTACTAAAAAAGTAGTGCAGTTGCCAAAATCTAAGACGTTTGAGATGCCTGCCTTTGATATGGTGCGTGCCGCAGTTAACCTTATGGTAGCTGGAGTTCTGATCTCTATTGCAACCTCGATGAAATTACCGCTATCTACAACGTATGTGACTTTTATGGTAGCAATGGGTACATCCTTGGCTGATAGGGCTTGGGGTACAGAAAGTGCTGTGTATAGAGTAGCAGGTGTTTTAAATGTAATTGGTGGATGGTTCTTTACTGCGATCAGTGCTTTTCTGGCGGCAGCGACCATTGCTTTTTTAATCAATCTTGGGGGACCTGTTATGATTGCAGTATTGTTACTAATTGCGGTATTGTTACTAATTCGCAACACAGTGAATTATCGTAATAAGGTAAAAGCAGAAAAAGCAGAGGATAGTCTTACAAAATCTGAAAGTGGCTCTATACAAGGAGTGATCGAAGAAAGCTCTGATAATATTAAATCATTTATTAAACGAGCTAGTAAAATTTATTCAAACACGATGAGTAGTTTGGCTAAATACGATCTTTCGGACTTAAAGAAAAGTAAAAAAGGTGTAGCTAAGCTGGATGCAGAAGTGGAAGGATTGCGAGATAATATTTTTTATTTTATCAAAAACCTTGATGATTCAAGTGTAGGTGCGAGTAATTTCTATATTTCTATCTTAGGATACTTACAAGATATGTCTCAATCTCTTGAGTATATTACAAAAGCAAGTCATAAGCATGTCAATAATAATCATAAGAAGCTTAGATTTAACCAAATCAAAGATTTAAAACAAATAGAACAAGAACTTAATGATTTATTTGGACAAATTAAAGATGCGTTTAGTAATCGTGAATTTGAACGTATTGATGTGATTATTAACGAAAAGCAAGTGCTTTTTGAAAAAGTAAATGATAAGATCAATCGTCAGATCGAACGAACTCGATCTGAAGAAAGTAGTCCAAAAAATACCACATTATATTTTGGTCTCTTGTTAGAAACAAAAGATTTAATAACTGCTACAATGAACCTGTTGACTACGTACAGAGATCATTATAAGAATTAATTTTTTGGTAAACCTAAGGTCAAGCCGAATACTGTAAAAGTTTTCGGCTTTTTTTAGATCACCACATAAAAGGTTATCTTAGAGTAAACAATTGAAATCTATCAGGTTAAATTAATGTTATGAAATATCAGATGGGATGTTAGTTAATTGTTACCAAGTAGGGAATGATATGGTAACTTCTGTTTTAATAGTATCTTTAACCTATAGATTACATAATTAAAAAAGAATGAGTAATAAAGATATTACAATTTTATTAGTTGATGATGAGCCCGATATTCTAGAAATAGTGAGCTACAATTTATCAGCCGAAGGGTTTACCGTGGTTACTGCGGATAACGGAGTTAAAGCTATCAAACTAGCCAAAAAAAGAAAGCCACAACTCGTAATATTAGACGTTATGATGCCCGAGATGGATGGCATCGAGGCGTGTGAGCAAATCCGTAAAATACCGGAACTTCAAAACACCATCATTACATTTTTAACTGCAAGGTCCGAAGATTATTCCCAGCTAGCGGGATTTGATGCAGGGGCAGATGATTATATTACCAAACCCATTCGACCAAAAGTTCTGGTAAGCAAGGTTAATGCATTACTACGTCGTTTTAAGAACGAAGATATATCAGAGAATATTGTAAAGATAGGTAACCTGGTTATAAATAGAGATGAATATAAAATTGTAAAAGATAAAAAGGAAATTGTACTCCCTAGGAAAGAATTTGAATTGTTATCTTTACTTGCATCAAAACCTGGTAAGGTCTTCAAACGAGAGGATATCTTGGACAAAGTTTGGGGTAATGAGGTAATTGTAGGTGGTAGAACAATTGATGTTCATATTAGAAAGCTACGTGAGAAAATAGGAGACGAAAGCTTTAAGACCATCAAAGGCGTAGGTTACAAATTTGTAGTATAATGGCAGATTTTTTTAAAAAGTCATATAGGTTCGCCCTAATGACTTCTTTATATATCACTCTATTGCTAACGCTCGTTCTGGGCGTTTTTTTATATTTCCGTTTGGAAATAGATTACATTGCTTTGTCAACTTTTGCTATCAGTTGTTTCTGTATCTCATTTTTTGTAATTCAGTATAGAGCAGAACGGTTCATTTACAGGAGAGTTAAAGCGATCTACGATGAGGTAGAGTTGTTAGACGTTGATGATATTGAAGGTACTCCGGTAACCACCAATATGGATACTTTAAAGAAGCAAGTTGAAAAATTTGCAAAATTACGCAAATCAGAAATTGAAACCTTAACGATACGTGAGGCCTATCGAAAAGAGTTTCTTGGTAATGTTTCACATGAGCTAAAAACACCCTTATTTACCGTTCAAGGCTATATTCTTACTTTGCTGGATGGTGCGATGAATAACAAGGAGATTTTAGAGAAATATTTAAGTCGGGCCAGTAAAGGGGTAGAGCGCTTGATTTACATTATAAAAGATCTGGACATGATCACCAAGCTCGAAACCGGTGATTTGCATCTCAACTATGTTAATTTTGATATCGTAGAGTTAATTCAAAGCGTGTTTGATTTATTCGAAATGAAAGCTGCAAAAAAAAATATTCTCTTGGCTTTTGACATGAAGTATACGCATCCAATCATGGTTCATGCAGATAAGGAACGTATACAGCAAGTGGTGTCCAACCTGATTGTAAATTCAATCAAATATGGCAAAGAGGATGGTACCACCGAAGTGAGTATAGAGGATTTAATCAGAAACAAACTTATAGTACGTGTAACCGATAATGGGGAAGGAATTGCGCAACGGCATATCCCGCGATTATTCGAACGTTTCTATCGCGTAGATAAAAGTGGTTCTCGTAAAGAAGGAGGGTCGGGTCTTGGTTTGGCTATTGTTAAGCATATTATAGAAGCGCATCATGAAAGAATTTATGTCGAAAGTGATTATCATGTTGGAAGCGAATTCTCATTTACGCTGGAAAAAGTGAAAAAGTTCCCCATAGTCAATGTCGGTACTAAAACTGCTTAACCCTTTATAAGAAGATAACTTATATAGCTCTTTCAAAGAGAAATCTTGCTGCTTACAACTGGGCGCAATTTTGTTGCTATTGAGACGATCAGCCAAGTACTCCTGTTCAGACTGCCCCGGAGTAGGTATGAAAAATGCACGTTTGTTTAGTTTAGCCAAATCCATCACCGTAGTATAACCAGACCTCGAAATGATCAAACTGCTACTATTTATAGTGTTTTGTAAATCTTTTCCAGTCAAAAAATTGTGAACGGTTATGTTGTCTTTATGGTAAGTTTTATGCGTTTCCTCTATAAGTCCGCGGATAAAAACAATTCGTTTGTCACTTTGCTTAAATTCTTTAAATAATTTATTTTCTAATAGCGTACGTTGAGGTTCGGGTCCGGATAATAAAACCATAATATCATATTCTTTCGGTAAGTCTTGATAGCAAAACCTGCTTAAAGGACCTAAATATGTAACGGGCAATTTTACTTTCTTGGGGTGACCTAACACTCCACTTAGATTAGGAGAATCAGCCATATCAGGCACCCAACATACGTCAAATTTTTTTATATATTTATTATGTATCTTAGTGCTCAACGCGGTTGTTTTTCCACTTAAAACAGTCAATTGGTGTGTAATAAAAACTGAAGGAACATTTCTGTGCCGTACTCCCAATCTGTTATCAGAAATGATACCATGATAATGATCTTTTGCAACAAGTTCTTCAATTGCTTTTTTCTCAGCTTTAATAGCGCGAACAATTTTGGGACTATTAAGTACCATTTTTAATTTAAAAGTATTCGCCGTTTTGGAGTACTCAATGTTGTAAGAAGGAAGCTCTTTAGTCTCTGTATCGGGAAATTCTTTTTTTAATAGATCTAGTGCAGCCCCATCAGATGCAATAACAGGAGTTAGCCCCTCTTTTATAAGCGCATTGATAATAGGAATGCATCGTGTGGCATGACCCAGCCCCCAGTTGAGAGGAGCAATTAGAACTTTTTTCTTCAATGTGCTTTCATTTAGGTGATTAGTTCAATTTGTATTTATAAAAGTAAAGCTATAATTGAATGCATATATTTCCTTAATTTTACCAAAAAATTAAGTTTACATGTCATTAGGTGCTCTTCAGAATATTTTCCTGTTTCTTTGAAAAAAACTTCTCGATAGCATAAACCTTTTTAATTAAAAAAATACAGTGGGTAGTAAGAATAAGCAGAAACGATTTAATGAAAATAAAACCTTTGAAAATGTAATTGAACCTTCCCGTTCAGAAGTTTTAGAAAACTCACTGGGGTATAAAGGCGCTTGGAACAAAAAGTTTTTTAAAAATGACAATCCTATTATTCTAGAATTGGGTTGTGGAAAAGGAGAGTATACTGTTGCGCTTGCAAAGAAATTTCCAGACAGGAATTTTATAGGAATTGATATCAAAGGTGCTAGGTTTTGGAGAGGCGCCAAAACAGCAATTGAAGAAAAGATCACTAATGTCGCCTTTATTCGGACCCAAATTGAATTAGTCGATCATATCTTTGCAGAACACGAGGTTTCTGAGATATGGATAACATTTCCGGATCCACAAATTAAATATAAGCGCACAAAACATCGTATGACTAATCAAGTGTTCCTGGACCGCTATAAGAAAATACTAACGCCTGATGGGCTTATGCATTTAAAAACGGACAGCGAGTTTATGCATGGATATACCTTAGGATTACTTCATGGTGCGGGACACGAAGTTTTGTATGCAAATCACGATGTATATAAGCAGGCCGGATCGCCCGAGGAGGTCACATCTGTTCAAACTTTTTATGAAAAACAATATCTGGAAAAGAATAAACCTATAACTTACATCCAGTTTAAGATCTCTTAATTAAACTATATCCGTGGAGGCTACGAAACTTTTTTTAATTACTTTTTTTGCATCAATGGTTGGGGTTATACCGCCGGGTTTGATAAATATGACGGTTGCCAGAACCTGTCTGGAGAAGGGTAAAAAGAACGGAATTCTGGTCGCTGTTGGAGCATCCTTAGTTGTTTTTGCACAAGCCTTGGTGGCAATCTTATTAGCAAAATATATTTTTTTCAATCCCTTTGTGAGAACTATGTTGTTGCGAACCGGAGCGGTGATTTTTTTATTATTAGCGGTTTATTTTTTTGTCAAAGCCAGACAACGCCGAACTAAGATAAAAGTTCGTAGCAACGATGATACACGCAGTTTCTTAAAAGGTGTGATGATGTCTGCTATCAACGTATTGCCTATTCCATATTTTTGCGCTATTGCTGCAGGAATGAGCGTGAGTGGAAATATAGATTATGATTATATTGAGATCGTCTCATTTGTACTTGCTGCCGGATTAGGGACGTTTGTTACACTATATTTATATGTACTTTCTTTTTTGAAGATTGAAACAAAAACTGAATCTATCACAAAATACTCTAACTATTTTATGGGTGTTTTAATGCTTATTTTAGTGATAATAACGATGGTGAGAATTGTTTACACTTGGTAGATGGCTACAAATGATAATTTTTTCGAACGGGTATACGACGTAGCAAAAAAAATTCCTTACGGTCGAGTAACTACCTATGGCGCGATTGCAAATTTTTTGGGTGCTAAGCAAAGCGCACGAATGGTAGGTTGGGCTATGAATGCCTCTGCAAAACATGAAGATATCCCTGCACATCGTGTGGTTAATCGAGTTGGGTTATTATCCGGAAAACATCATTTTGAAGGTACATCTGTGATGCAACAAATGTTAGAAGCCGAAGGTATACAAATCGAAGATCATAAAGTAGTGAATTTTGAAACCCACCTTTGGGATCCGGCGAAGCACTTATAATTACTACAGATTTTTCACGCTGCTAATTCAGATTCGAAAGACAATCGTCTTCAATTATGATGATATAAATCATTTCAATTTTCTGCCTTCTTATTTTCAACTTTTCAAGGTATCTTTGTGCGATCATTACGACTCGTCTTAAATGAGTACATATTAAAGGATCAAAAATGAAGTTAGAGAAAGAAGCAATACTGGAAGCCTTAAAAACTATAACTGTAGCAGGAGAGGGAAAGAACATGGTAGAGAGCGGAGCGATCACCAACGTAATTACTTTCGGAGATGAAGTGGTGGTGGATATGACGCTTGCTACTCCGGCCCTGCATATTAGAAAACGTGCTGAAGTTGATGTGATGAAGGTGATTCACGAAAAAGTGTATGAAAAAGCGAAAGTCAAAGTTAATGTAAAAGTTGAGGCGGCAGCTGCAAAAGCAGAAGTCCCGAAGATAAAAGGGAATCCAATCCCTGGGATTAAGAATATTGTGGCGGTAGCCTCAGGAAAAGGGGGAGTAGGTAAATCTACAGTTACTGCAAATCTAGCAGTTACTTTAGCCAAAATGGGATTTAAGGTAGGCTTGTTAGATGCCGATATTTACGGACCGTCTGCACCGATAATGTTTGATGTAGAGCGGGAGCGTCCACTATCTGTAAAAGTTGGTAATGCATCGAAAATGAAACCCGTTGAGAGTTATGGAGTTAAAATACTTTCTATTGGGTTTTTTACACAACCTGATCAGGCGGTTGTTTGGAGAGGTCCTATGGCAGCAAAAGCACTAAACCAAATGATTTTTGACGCAGCTTGGGGTGAATTAGACTTTTTATTAGTTGATTTACCTCCGGGAACAGGTGATATACACTTGTCTATCATGCAGTCGCTTCCCATCACAGGGGCGGTAGTGGTAAGCACGCCTCAAAATGTGGCACTCGCAGATGCTCGTAAAGGAGTTGCGATGTTTCAACAAGAAAGTATAAGTGTACCGGTATTAGGTATTATCCAAAACATGGCGTATTTTACACCAGAAGAGTTGCCGGAAAACAAGTACTATCTTTTTGGTAAGGATGGCGCTAAGAATTTGGCTGAAGATTTAAATGTACCATTTCTAGGTGATCTTCCGTTAGTACAGAGTATCCGAGAGGCAGGAGATGTAGGGAGACCAGCAGCTTTACAAACAGCTACGCCTTTAGAAAAAGCCTTCGAAGAAATGACACGTAATGTGGTACAAGAAGTGGTGAATAGAAACGAGTCTTTACCACCAACCGAAGCGATTAAAATAACTACCATGGCAGGTTGTTCTGCTGTAAAAAAATAGATCATGACATCGCAAGAAATTAAACTAAATGTAGAAAAAGCGCTTGACGAAATACGTCCTTTTTTAAGAAGTGATGGTGGAGATATTGAGTTAGTGAGTATTGAAGAGGATAAGATTGTCAAAGTTCAATTACAAGGGGCTTGTGTAGGATGTAGTGTAAATCAAATGACGCTAAAATCGGGTGTGGAGATGACGATTAAAAAATACGCTCCCCAAATAGAACAAGTGCTTAGCATCGAATAAGGTTGCTATTTTTTAAATTCTTTTAATTTTTGAGGTCCTTCTAACGGAATTCGGACGATTTTTAAGACACCATCTTCCGTTGTTGCTATTTGCCATTTAATTAAGGTGATGGCTCCATTTTCAATTTCCATCCCCGTAATCGATCTTGGATGCACACAACTACCTGCATTGAATAAAGCTGGTTCTCCGACTTCTGGAAATCTCGGTCGATGGGTGTGTCCAATCATGGTAGACTGATTAGTGTTGGCTCTAATCCAGCGTTTAAAACGACGTTCTACTTTTATAGTTTCTTTATAGTTTTTTGCAGGACTGGTTGGATCTGCTATACCAATAACCTGTAGCGGTCTCCATAAGATTCTGACCAAAAAACGATGAAATCGCCAGCCAACATAATTCATGAATTCGGCTTGATGCCCATGTACCAAAAATAATTCTTGTAAAGTTTCGGTATGTTGTAAACGTACTGCCTCATGGTATTTAATGTTTGAAAACAGTGGCATCTTTCGATTTAATTTTCGATCAAAATATGCGTGTAGATGTTTTTTTATATAATCAGGATCACGATACACCATGTCGTGATTTCCCCAGATCATTACCAATCTGCGTTCGAGATGAAATTTTTTAAGCAGTTGAAACACATTTTCATGCGCTCTAAAAATAGTGTCAAACCTACGATTTTCCCATAATTCATCCCCATCACCTAATTCACAATACACAAAGTTTTCTTTGTAATAATATTTTAGGGCATGGGTATAAATATTGCGATTGTTTGAAAACTCATCAGCAAAACTATTATCCCCTCGATGACAATCACTAAAAACAATAAATTTAGAGGTATCATCAAAAGGAAGTATTGGTGCATTGATGAACGCACGGTTTATACGGGACTGAGAAGAAAAAACCATAGTTAATCCTTTGATTTAAAGGTTTCGGGAATTTAGTAAAAGCTAAGATCACATGAAAGCTTCAAAAGTTAAGGGGAAATTAATATTTTATCTTAATATATTCTAAAAATAATAAGGTAATACATGGTTTTCACATAATATTAATGATATCCAAGTTGCAGGTTCTTTATCTTGCAGTACATTAACTAAAAACTATTCAAATTATGCAAATTAGAGATGAAGACGACAATACGTCTGAAGATTATATTATCCAAGATAATAAAAAAACACGCGTAGGTACTACGATAATCGTGGTGACTTTGGTAGTTCTTATTGTAGGAATTATAATATCAGGAATATATTTTGAATTTCTATAAGCTGCTGCTAAAAGCAACTATGTATGTTACTCATTAAAATCTTAGTACTTAGTATGATTCATATTATTCCTTCATCAATTGAGGAAGAAGCGATGATCGCGTTGTCGCATTATCCTGAGCTGCGTGATACCCCTATAGAATTTAAATTTACCGATAAAGTCAGGAAGTCTACCATGCAGGCTCAGCCTACTTGGGGAAGTTTTTTTAGAACAAAGAAAAAGCGAAAATATATAATTTTAATGAGTCGGCGGTTTAATATTGAAGGAGAAAATTTTTTGATAACTGATGTGCCATCCGAAGTTTTGATTGGTTGGTTAGGACATGAGCTGGGGCATGTAATGGATTACAGAGAAAGATCCTCTGCCGGAATGCTAATTTTTGGATTTAAATACTTGTTTTCTCAACGTCACATTCAAGAAGTAGAACGAACTGCTGATACGTACGCTGTGCGACACGGCATGGGTCAGTATATTATTGCTACTAAAAACTTTATTTTAGAACATACTAGTTTATCAGATACCTATAAAAACAGGATAAAACGACTCTACTTATCTCCTGAAGAAATCATGCAATTAATAGAAGAAAAACAGACTGATTAATCAGTCTGCTTTTCTTTTATAAAACGTTCCCATTCTCCAAATTTTTCTTCTCCCATGACGCGCTCCATTTTGACCTGGCCGCCTTTCTTTTTATTTTTCTCATTCCAGTCATAGAATAATGAAGGATCAATAGTAGTAACCTTAATTCCTTTAAGGGCCTTGGATCGTGCAACTCTATAATTCTTATTGGCAGTTTGTAACGACTTGTCAAGAAATTGTGCCAGTGCATCATTGTCCACGTCGGTTTGCGTTCCCAGATACCAAGAGTGATAAAATTCATCGTCAATGCGGACTGCTGCTAACGTAAATTCTGGAACTTCTAGGTTAAATTCCTCTTCCAGTTCTTGTATAGCGGCATTCATTTTATTTACGGACAGCTGAGACCCCACAACATTGAGAAAAAATTTTGTTCTACCGGTAATTTTTATTTCTGATCTATCCAGATCCGTGAATTCAATAGTGTCACCTATCAAGTATCGCCAGGCACCAGAAACGGTGCTAATTAATAATACATAGTCTTGATGCAATTGCACGTCTTTAAGGCCAATAGATGGGGCATCTTGCGTGATGGATCCGTCTTGATTGATATACTCTGGTTTAAAAGGGACAAACTCAAAATAAATTCCGTTATCCGTAATCAATCGCATAGCGGTTGTCTCGGGACGCTCCTGATACGCCATAAACCCTTCGGAAGCCAGATAGGTATCAATAACTGTTATGGGATGTCTTAGAAGCGAATTAAAGCTTTTTTCGTATGGTTGAAAGGCTACGCCTCCCGAGGTGTATACTTGCAGGTTGGGCCAAATATCGTGAATGGTTTCTAGTTTATGATAGTTGATCACCTCTTGCATCATAAGCTCCATCCAAGAAGGAATGCCGCTAAGCGCGCCAATATCCCACTGTTCCGCATTTTTTGCGATTTCGGAAACACGTTCGTCCCAATCATCAATTTTTGCGATATTTTCTCCCGGTTTATAATAGTTTCTAAACCAATTCGGGATATTGCTAGCGCTGATACCGCTAATCTCACCTTCAAGATGATCTTCTTTTTCTATCAAATCCGTTGAGCTACCCAGCATCATGATATCTTTTTCAAAAAAATCTGCAGGTAGATCAAAGTTTGACAACGCGCTAACTTGCTTGATGCCTGCACTGCGTATGGCTTCAATCATCGCTTCGGTAACCGGTATACGTTTACTGGTTTTTCCTGTAGTTCCAGAGCTTAAAGCAAAATAGGGAGGTCTTCCCGGCCAGGTGATATCACTTTCACCATCATGTAATTTACTCCACCATTGTTCGCTAATTGTATGATAATCAAAATAAGGAATGGTCTTAGCAAAAAGCTTAGCAGGGTCCTCAGCGTTAAGAATGTCCTCAAACTTATAGTGTCTTCCAAAAGCAGTGTTCTTTGCCGTAGATAGTAAATCTTGTAATACTTCTTGTTGCGCCTCAACTGCATTTTTTTCCGGAGTTAATGCATCTTTTAGGTGAATAGCACCTTTTATTATGGATCCTAGAACAGCCATGATTTTAATTTTGTTGTTTGGTTAAAGGTTGTAGATTAATATAACTATAACGTATATCACCTATATGTTCATAATTTTCCTGCATATCAATTAAGGTTCCCCAACCAAAATTTCTTTCGATATCCAATTCGTCATATTGCTGCATCAAATTATCAGAAACCAGTAAATATTCATCTACCGGAATGGAATTTTTAAGAAGGCGATGGGCTACAATTATGTCCTCACCAATAAGTTTAATTTTATTGCCAATGCGAGTTGCGCCAATCTCTCCAAAATGTAGGATGATCTTAAGTCCCAAGACGTCAGGAATATTCACATCATACTCAGGAAACTCTTCGCTGGTTCTTAATTTATGCAATTTTTCATAAAAACGAGTGTAAAACAGGCGGCACTGCGTTATAAGCTCCTTGAAGCTTGGCAGTTCGCCACTTTTAAAAAAAAGTACGGCGTCACCTTCAATTTCAGAAACTTTTAGGCCAATCTCATTGCTGTAAATGATTTGATTAAGCAAAGAAGGGATAACCTTAGAGCTTACTTCAATATCCGTTTCGCTCATAAACTTAGTAAAACCGCTAATATCCGGTATACAAATTAGGGTGGGTTCTATATTCATTAGGTTTGTTTAAGATACATTGTGTAAAAGCTTTACAATGGGTTCAACATCATTTTCATTTTCGTTGTGTTTTTTAATATCCTGACCAATCATCAGAAATTCATTTATCAAAACTTTCTTATGACTGGGGTGAAAATCCGGAATGCGGTATACCCCCAGTAAACTTTGCGTCATTTTATACATTACTGAAGCATCCTGCTTTGAGTATTTGCGTATAGGTTCAAATATAATACGCATCAATTCCTGTGTCGGAATTGTTGTTATTACTACCCGTAAACCATCATCACCAAATTGTACTTCATAAATATCAGTATAGGTCAATTTTTTTCTAAGAAGTAAACATATCGCATCAATGGCATTAATCGCAGTACCCGGATCGTTAATGCCTGGGGACATGGCTTTTACAGCAATTTCCATTAGTTTGATAAGACCATTGAGATATCCAGTCCCATCTTTTTTTCGTTCAGAGATACGAATACCATCCAAAACATTGTCTTTTTCTTCTTGTGATAAGGGATGTTGACTTTTTAAAACAGGATCCCCTTGTATAATATATTGATCCTGATACGGCAGGATCTGTAGTGTTGTTTTAATTTGTCGTGTTGTCTCATCAAACAAGTTCTCACTCCACCCTCTGTAATACCCCGAACTTTTGCTATAAATAGTAGTCCATTCTGAAGTGTCGGGAGTCTGTTGTATAGAAGAATCCTTGTTGCGCTTTTTTTCATCATCTACAAGTTTATCTGTCCGGTTATAGATCTCCTGAATAATATTCTGAATTTGAATTTCTTGAGATATGTTATGGATAAAATATACGAAATTAGCTAAGCAGAAAATTCCTAAGATGGCAGAAATCATAACAGAAAACCCGATAATGTTTTCAGTATCCGGTCTGGATCGAACAGAGATTAATACAATCATACAGAACAGCAAAGTACCAATATAAATTCCTAAAATGATTTGATGTTTAATGTCTGAAATAAGCCCAGGCAATAACCTGGGAGAAAAGTTAGAAGAAGCTTGATTGAGCACCACCATAACCATAGTAAAACTAAAGACGGTGAGTGTAAATAAACCACCTATAAAGGTAGATAAAATAGTTCTTGCAGTTTCATCATTTTGAATGACTAAGAATGGAAGTGTATTTTTCAAATCCTGAATTACGGGATATTGTTCCACTGCCAGGACTACTAAGGATGCTATAAAATAACCAAACGAGACAATGATAGGATAAAAAGCTATACTACGTGTGACACGTTTTAAAAATCTTCTGATTTTTATCAAATAAATATTCATTGTTACTGTAAGTTCAAAAATTGATAAGAAATCTGTGCCCGACTTTCTGTTTCCGGAGGTTAAATTAAAGATTACTGTTGAGCTTAAATAGTACGTTATATTACAATTAACATTATTTAATACAGTTGTTAAAAGGAAAGTAATTCTATGTTAATCTTAGCATAATCCTCAAGGTATCTCAGGTAATTAACAGTCGAATTATTTAACTAATTACTATTTTTAAATTAAACAGTTTTTCACCTTCATACTAAGTTTAGCACATAAGCATAGCTTGGAGGTTCTCTATTAATCAAGTGGATATTTTATAATCTATAATATGATACTGAAGCAACCTCTGGTAAAAGAAATAATATCCAATCCTGAAAAAGCGGCTGTGGTAGCTAATCTTATTTATCTTAATGATGACAAAACTAATTTTTCTATACATCGTAAACGTGCTGATAAGGATTTTGTGTATGAACAGGATGGAGAAATAATTGAGGAAGAGGAAGCTATAGAGCGTATTGAAGCATTGGTAATTCCTCCAGCCTGGGAAAATGTAAGAATAACTCATATATCAAACGGCCATCTACAGGTAGTGGGTAGAGATCTCAAAAACAGAAAACAATATAAATACCATCCGCTTTGGAGTAAGATTAGAAACCAGACTAAATTTTTTAAAATGGCTTCTTTTGCAAATATTCTACCCAAAATACGTCGTCATGTTGAGCAAGACTTAGAGTTAAAGGGAATGCCCAAAAGAAAAGTGTTAGCACTGGTGATTAAATTAATGGAAGAAACGCATATTAGGGTTGGTAATGAGTATTACGCAAAACGCAATAAGACGTATGGACTCTCAACGCTGCGATCCAAACATATATCAAATGTAAAAAATACACTCAAATTTCATTTTGTAGGTAAAAAGGGAAAGGAGCATAGTATTACGCTGCGTAATAAAAAATTAATCCGGCTTGTCAATCGATGTGAGGAAATACCTGGCTGGGAGCTATTTAAGTATTTTGATGACGAAAATCAAAAGCAAACTATTGATAGTGGTATGATTAATGAGTATATACAAGATATCAGCGGAGATCTGTTCTCAGCAAAGGATTTTCGTACCTGGGCGGCTACAGTGGTATTTTTTGAAGCTTTGCGTGACATTGGGTATACCAAAGATGAAAAGCAAAATCAGAAAAATATATTAATTGGTTTTGATGCTGCAGCTACCGCTTTGGGCAACACGAGAAATGTATGTAGAAAATATTACGTACATCCTGAAATTGTGAATAGTTATAAGGATGGTAGTATTGTTTCATATTTTGAAGCTGTGGACGAGGATAACATGTCTGAAAATTTAATGTCTCAAACAGAAAATGTAGTTAGAGATGCTATCAAAAATTTCAGAATTGAAGTTTAATGTAAATAAAGGGGCCATGAATAGAAAGTCAAAATTAGGAAGTTTTGTAAGTTATTTTACAATCTATACACTGGTCAGTTTCGTAATAATTACGCTTATCTTACTTGTGTATAATTGGTATTTACTGTAAAATAGATCCCGATACTGTCAAAGAATCGGGATCATTAATTTATTTTGATATGTAAACAGTCTTGGCATTTACAAACTCCATGATACCATCTTTTGACAATTCCCGACCATAACCTGAAGCTTTGGTGCCTCCAAAAGGCAATCTTGGGTCCGATTTTACCATTTCATTTATAAAAAAAGCACCATCCTCGATTTTTGAAATACTTTTCTTTGCTTTTTCTATATTTTCTGTAAATAGCATGGTTCCTAATCCAAATCTCGAATTTGCGGCTAGTTCTAATGATTCTGTTTCGTTTTTTGCTTTTATTATTGCTGCCACCGGGCCAAAAACCTCTTCGTCAAATGCCGGCATACCGGGTTTGACATCTACTAGAACAGTAGGGTCGTAATAGGTTTTGTTTTGCGTATTTCCTAACAGAACTCTCGCACCTTGATCAATGGATTCTGTAATTTGTTTTTTAACTTCTTTTGCAAGATCTTCTCGAGCCATTACACTGATGTCTGTTTCTTTATCCTGAGGATCTCCTATTTTCAAAGCATTCACTTGTTTTGTGAATTTCTCAAGAAACTCTTCATAAATTTCTTCAACTACAATAAAACGCTTAGCAGCAATACAGCTTTGACCTGTATTTTGCATTCTGGCTTTTACCATAGTTTCTATATGTTTATCGAGATTAGCATCTTTCCAAACAACACATGCATTGTTGCCACCTAATTCCAAAACTGTTTTCTTTAAGTTTTTACCACTTGTCGCAGCAATTGAAACCCCTGCTTTTTCACTTCCTGTAAGGGTGGCAGCTTTTATAATGTCATCCTCTAACAAGTCCTCGATCTCTTCGTGTCCCACCAGTAGGTTTTGAAAACATCCCTCGGGGAATCCTGCTTTTTTAAATACATCGGTAATAAGAAGCGCAGAGCCTATGACATTTGATGAGTGTTTTAAAACAGCAACATTACCAGCCATTAAACTTGGCGCGGCAAAGCGGAAAACTTGCCAAAAAGGATAGTTCCAAGGCATGACTGCCAGAATGCAGCCTAGTGGGTCGTAACTTATAAAGCTCTCACTTGCTTCGG
Organism: Aquimarina sp. 2-A2; assembly: GCF_045505135.1. Classification (NCBI taxonomy): domain Bacteria; kingdom Pseudomonadati; phylum Bacteroidota; class Flavobacteriia; order Flavobacteriales; family Flavobacteriaceae; genus Aquimarina; species Aquimarina sp. 2-A2. The sequence continues at coordinate 793,839 of NZ_JBJKFI010000001.1, forward strand.
TTTCTATCATGGCATCTGCTAAGAATTGCGCAGCGTTAACCGAATAGAATTCGCATACCCAAGCGCATTTTTCAATCTCTGCGATACTTTGTGTAATAGGTTTACCCATCTCTGCAGTGATCATTTCGGCATATTCCTTCTTGTTTTCAAGTAAAACTTCTCCTGCCCGGGACATAAGTTCGGCGCGTTCATTAATTGGTGTTGTACTCCATGAACTAAAGGTTTGATCAGCAGTTTTTAAAATAGATGATACCTCTTGTGTGGTATGAGTTTCATAAGTTTTTATAGGATCTCCTGTATAAGGATTAATGGACTTTATCTTTTTTGTCATAAATGCATAGAATTAGAATAATTAAAACGCTGTTGAAAAGCTACTCATTGGACTAGTCGTCAGCACGCTCAACTTCACTTTCACTTTTTAATACATAATCACCATCCTCTTGTTTTATGTATAACGCCTTGTCACCTTCTTCACCTTTACGGGTTACTTCAGAGCCTTTGATAGTTTTTGTGATTTCGGAGGTATAGGTCGCTTCTACCTTTCCCTCGGCTTCACCATTACCCCATTTCCATCGTACTTTTGTGCCTTCTTTAATCATAATTGAAAAAATTTAAGCCTTTCAAATTTTACTTAGAAAGGCTTTATGTTTACATGTATTAGAATATTGATTATTTTATGATACTATATTTTTCCATTTTGATTTCATTTGTACTGCTGTCGTAGTACTCTACGGTAAAATTACCATCTTTATCAAAATATCCAAAGCCACGATCCTTGTCAGAATCATAGAAATAATAGTTTGGGCGACTGGATCGAATGGCTTTGCCCACACTCTTTGAATCAGTTTTAGTGGCTACATTAAATCCTTTTTGTTCTGGTGAAAAGGTGTAATCTATATTATTGTGGCGATAATATGTCTTCTTAGTTATGAAGTCATACGCATTATCCTGATCATTGTCGACAACATTGGTCTCAGTTACTGTAGCAGGCGTCTCAATACGTGTTTGATTTACCTTCTCCTTGTCAGCAGGATTCATTTTAACTTCGCTTTCTTCTTTTACTATAGTTTTTACTTTATTCTCGGTCGTGCCCTTGTTATCTTTAACTTTAACGGTTTTTGTGGTTTCCTCGACCTTTACACTTTTTGGATTTTCTTGAGCATGCATAGAAATTGCAAACACAAATAAAATCAACATAGTTACATTTCTCATTGGTATTGTTTTAAATGAATAGTAATCAGTCTATGAGTTGTTCTAACTGACTCATAGAGACTGAAATTCTAAACTAAGATAAATAGTATCTAAAAAAGTTTAGATTAAAGAAATGCCAAAAAACAAGGGCTAAAGCCTAATGTTTCTTAAAAGAGAGGTGTTTAGCTCTGAATTCTGAAGGTGTAAGGTTATAATGTTCTTTGAATATTTTAGAAAAGTAACTTTTACTGGACAATCCAATGCGATCTGTAATTTCTGACATGGATAAATCAGTGTTAAGCAATAGATTCTTAGCAAGTGTAAATCGTAACTTTTGAATATATTGATTTACCGTCATTTTATGTAGAATTTTAAAACCTTCTTGCAGTTTATTTACATTGAGCCCAATTTTAGAAGCGATCACATCAATGGTTTCTAGGTCAGATAGTTCATTTTCAATCAAAGTGGCAGCTTTGTCTATAAGTTTAATTTCTGATCGTCGAAGTAGTATGCGGTTCCCTTCGTCTTTACTGTCATCTTGATATTGTAAAATTTGCTCAGCGAGAATATGGTACACCACACCTTCCAGATATATTTTTCTTAGAAAATCTTCGTGTACAAAGGTTTGTGTATCCGCTATCAAATCAGCTATTTTAAAACTGTAAAAGCCATCATAGTAGAAGGAGGATTTTGCCTCTACATCATGAAACAAATCCTGTAGTTGTTTCCCCATACTATGAAGCTCACATTCCATTTTATTTTTGAATTCTCTACGTGAGATCTCAACACTACTAATATAGTTGCGAACATCTTTTTTAAAATGCAGCACATGACCATTATAGCGACTGCTTGATACCACTGCATTTTGATATTGATCGATGGTTCGTATCAGGGTTTCATTTTCAAAGCGATGGGATATAGAGCCCTCGAGACAATATAGAAATTTTAAGGGATGTACATGGTTAACAATAAAATGAAGTTCAATATCTTCAAGAAACGTACAATCATAATATATCAAACCTAGACCATCGTTAAAGTTCATTCCTTTTATAAACCCTTTTCCAATATCAGGCGGGATGGTTAGAAAATATTCTCCACAGGTATGATCATAATTGGTATTAAACGCCTCTGCAAGATCTCTGATAACTTCGGCAAGTGGTAGGGAATGAACATGAAATATTTTCAAAATGATGAGCTTTAAAGATAATTTGATAAATTATGTGAAAACGACTAATACGTTTTGAGATCAAAACACATATAGTGTTGGGTCAAATGTACTTCCTATTAATTGGTTTTTGTATCATTATACAACTGTTATTTACCAAAATCCCGCCGCGATTTGATGTAAAAAAAAATACTGACCTGATTATCAATCATTAAATATAGGGCTAAATCTACAATTTATTGAAAGTTAATTTTTGTTAAGATTTTAATTGTGTTAAACATAATGCGAAATGTATCAATAACACTTAGTAAAGCGAATGACTTTTGTATAGTTCAATACCTTCACACGTATTGTCACATCGATATTTTCACAAATTTTAATCTTACAGGGCTATGAATGATGAGGAAAACTTAGAGCGAAAGTGTAGGTTGTTGTTGCATCTGCTGCAGCAAACGCTTTTCAATTATCAACATATGGCTTCGCATGTCAATAACCGTATCGAAAAAGATCGTTATGAAGAAACATTTCAGCTGCGACTAAATTTTGTAGAGGAGATAAAAAACGCAATGCAATCTAATGGATTTACAATAACTAACGATAAGATTTCTGGCGCTAAAGCGATGTTAGATCACACCGAAACCTTTTACTTTGATTACGAGCTTAGTTTACGTAGAATTCTGAAAGAGGACATTCTATTGAAGAATCACTATGAAAAAATGCTTGCAGAAGAAACATTACCCTCTGGACTGTACACTATAGTTCAAGATCATTTATATAAGATTGATGCTATGGTAAAAGAGTTGCAGCGCGTAGTATCTGTTTATAATTAGTGTAATGTAAGTCCATGTGTTGAACTTAGAATGATTTTTGCAGGGGTACATTTACTTTAAAGTGGATGTAGTTTTGCGATACGCTCTAAATTCTGTAGGTAAAACACCATAGTGTTCTTTAAAAATTTTAGAAAAGTAACTTTTGCTGTTTAGTCCCACTCGATACACAATTTCTGAAATAGAAAGATCAGTAGTTGCTATGAGTGTATGGGCATTTTCTAGACGGACATGACGCATGTATTCATTCACTGTTTTTGAAAATACAGATTGAAAACCTGCCTGTAATTTCGTTTGAGTTAGTCCAACATGTTGACAAAGTAAAGGAATTGATAAGGGACTGGATATATGTGTATTTATAAAATCCACTGCTTGCTGTACTTTTTTAATCTCAGATCTGGAGAAAGGATGGTTTTTTATCATGCTATCCTTGTACTCACTCAGTTGAAGTGCCAAGAGTAAATAGAATTGTCCTTCAAAATACAGGCGAGTGATGGCAGGGTTATTCCAGGTTTTATTTAATTTTTTAATCTGGTTTTCAATTTTCAAGCTATACTGTCCAACGTGCATAAAAGACTTGTGGTCTGGTGTATTCAATAAATCGTAAAACTCCTTATAGTGTTGTGCATTACCCATGAGATTTTCGCTGATAAAAAAATCTTTACAGGGAATGTAAGTATAGGTAAATGAAACGTTTTTATTTGCTTGTAATTGAAGGCTTCTTTTTAGGCCGGATTTGGTAGATGATAGGATATTGCTATATGACTCTAAACGCATAGGTGCTAAATCGTCTCTTGTGTAGTCAATGGTGCCGTTAGATATAAATAGAAGCTCTAAAGCATCATGCTCTAAGCTACCTTTGTTCAAAACAAGAGGGCTATTAGTAAACATATCTAGACGAAATACGTACACCCCCCAGTTGAGAGCGTTTAAAATAATCTTGCCATTACCCAGGGATGAGTTGAAAACAAGTGTATATTCATTAGCTGACTGCGTGATGGAACCATTAAAGAGTTGGAGAAAATAGTTTAATGCACGTTTAATATGTAGAGGGGTATTCTTAATCATTCGTAGTATGCTACTATTCAAAAGTTTTTCTGCGTAGTATTTGAATAACAAAGAACTTGTAAAAATCACTTATCCTTTAACATTTTTGAGATGAATTTTAACAAAAAAGAGTGAATGCAAATTTTAGAAGAGCGTCCGAGAAAATCTGTAAAAGATACGGTTGTTGCTAAGAAACGAGCTCCTTCACCAAACTATATGAGTTGGCTAAAAAGCATAAAAAAAAGCCTATTCAACTAAGAATAGGCTTATCATTTTATAGGAAATATAATTAGATAACTTTAACGTTAACTGCGTTTAATCCCTTTCTACCTTCTTGAAGATCAAATTCTACCTCGTCACCTTCACGAATTTCATCGATAAGTCCAGAAATGTGTACAAAATGTTCTTTGTTTGAGTCCTCTTCGCTAATAAATCCGAAACCTTTAGATTCGTTGAAGAATTTTACTGTGCCTTTATTCATTGTAATAAATTAAAAAATATATATTAGATGCAAATGTAGTACATTGTTACTGGATCTGGCAATATTTTAGGACTTAATTAATAGTAAGATAATGTTCCCCCCGATTTTAGGGAGCTCACCCCCTGTTTTTTTTTCATAATTTTTCTTATTTCTTCATAATTAGTAATCAATCAAACGGTTAAGCTTATAAATTGTAAGGCAAAACAGTAATAAAATTTAGAGAGCCCTGTTTATATTTATTCTGATTTCGGGTTTCCTTTAGAAAAAGGTAAACTAGCAGGTGTTATTTCTTGCCCAACAATGATATCATCGATGACTGACATATTTTTCATAAAATATTCTTAATCTTTAATTACTTTTTTTTTAAAAATGTGGTAAAAACAAAAAACATCCTACCTTGCTACTTTTCAATTTTTAATAAGAATATTAGTGCAAAATAAAGAGATTTCTGAAAATCATTATCCTCAGTATGTAGTGGGGGTTGGGGCATCGGCAGGAGGTCTTAGTGCGTTTAGAAACTTTGTTAAAAGTATCACTTCTGATACGGACTTTGCATACATATTGGTGCAACATTTGGATCCCAAACACCAGAGCCTTTTACCAGAGTTATTACAAAAACATTCAAATATCCCGGTGAGAGAAATCACTGATGGAGCCAAAATAGAAGCCAACACAATTTATGTGCTTCCTAGTAATGAGGAATTGTCAATTCACAAACACAAGTTTAAGCTCGTATCGAGGGAGGAAAAAGTATATGCGAAAGTCTCATTGATTGATAATTTTTTCTCTTCGTTGTCTAAAGTATATAAGCAAAATACAATCGGAATTGTGTTGTCGGGCACGGGAAATGACGGAACCAACGGAATAGCAGACATTAAAGATAATGGTGGTGTCACTTTTGCTCAGCAGGAGCAGTCAGCAGAATGGAAAGATATGCCCAAGAACGCTATTGCATCAGGTAAAATTGATTATGTGCTGAAACCCGAAGAAATGTTTGAGACACTAAAAACGCTTAGCAATGGATTGGAAAGTGATTCTAAGGATGAAGAATTTGGACAGGAGGATAGTAAATCATTTGATAACATACTCAATAGGCTTCAGGAACAGGAAGGAGCCGACTTTAGTAATTATAAACGATCAACTATCGGCAGAAGGATTAAGAGAAGAATGCTACTAAACAAAGTTTCGAATCTGTCAGAATATTGGTCTTTTATTGAGTCTAATGATGAGGAAGTAAAGAATCTATTTAAGGATCTTTTAATCCCGGTTACAGAGTTCTTTAGAAATCCGGAAACTTTTAAAGAGCTCGACGACATAATTGCACAAAAAATTTTAAATAAAAAAGCGGATAGTAATTCGATACGTATCTGGGTAGCCGGCTGCAGTACGGGACAAGAAGCTTTTTCGATTGCTATTAGTGTAGCAGAATTTATAGAAAAGCATCCACAGTTTAATTTATCTCAAGGATATGCAGATGAGCCTTCATTTAAGGTGCAAATTTTTGCTACAGACTTAAGCGATAATTCTATTGCGAGTGCACGTAAGGGATTTTTTGACACCTCTCAAATTAGCGGATTAAGTGATGAACAATTAAAGAAGTATTTTATACGGCAGAGTAACGGTTATCAAATTAAAAAGAAAATCCGTAAAATGTGTGTATTTGCAGTACATGATTTTTTGATTGATTATCCGTTTAGTTCGATGGATCTGGTAAGCTGTCGCAACGTGATGATTTACATGAAACCCTACTTGCAGAACAAGGCTCTTAAAACATTTCATTATGCTTTAAAAAATGATGGTATTCTGCTGTTAGGTCAATCAGAGACGGTAACAAGTGCGTCTGATCTTTTTGAACCTATAGATAAAGCTCAAAAAATCTATAAACGTCGGGATGTTGTGACAAAGCAACCCTTGTCATTACAAAAAATAAACTCGGCATCACGCCGCGTTTTGGAACCTAAAGCTGCAGATTTCAAAAATACAGATAAAACAGATTTTCAAAAAAATGCTGAAATACTTTTATTAAAGGACTTCACACCAGCTAGCGTCGTTGTAAACCAGCAATTGGACTTAATACATGTGCATGGTAAAACGGCTAAATATCTCGAACAACCGCAAGGAAGACCTAGTAATAATTTATTAAAACTAGCCAAAGGAGGTTTAGGATTTGAGATTAGACAGTTAGTTAAGCATGCTTCTGCAACCGGAAAATCTCAAAGTAAAAGAAATATCATTCTTGAATCCGAGGGGAAGAGAAATCACGTCTCTGTTAAAGTTGTTCCCATGAAGGATGTAGAAGGGTCACATTATTTGGTGATTTTTAAAAAGGGAAAAGTAAATAAAGAAGAGGACAGTTCAACTATAACAATAACGAGCGGTGCTACCAATAAAGATCTAAGGATAAAAGAACTCGAAGAAGAGCTTTTAAGAGCAAGGGAAGAATTGGTACTTATTACCGAAGAGCAAGAATCGGTAAATGAAGAGCTTCAAAGCGCTAATGAAGAGTTGATGAGTGGAACAGAGGAGCTTCAAAGTCTCAATGAAGAACTTGAAACCAGTAAAGAAGAATTACAAAGTACAGTTGAAGAAATTACGATAGCCAATAGGGAATTGGTTGATTTAAATAGAAAAGTTCTCAAAGAAAAACAATTTTCTGAAGCCATTGTCAAAACGATGCGTCACCCATTGCTGGTACTCGATAAAAACCTGAAGGTGAAGATGGCCAGTAATGCTTTTTATACCCATTTTCAAGTAACAAAAAAGCAAACACTGGGAAAATCAATATATGAATTGTATGATAACCAATGGAATATTCCAAAATTAAAAGAACTCTTAGAAAACATTCTACCTAAGCAGGAAAGCTTTAAGGATTATGAAGTAGTTCATGAATTCGAAAACATTGGAAAACGCACCTTACTATTAAATGGTCAAAAACTAACACAGGAAAAAGATAAAAAGGAGGCGATTCTGTTAGTCTTTGAAGATGTCACAGAACGAAAAATAGCAGAATCTAAACTGGAAGAAAGTAATTACAAGTATACAGAGTTTATTGAAAATTCATCTTGGCTCATTGCGGTGCTCAAAGGAAAGAACCTAGTTTTTGAAATCGTAAATGAACCTTTTTTGGATCTTTTGGGTAGAGACAAATCAATTATAGGTCAGTCATATAGAACAATAGCACCGGAACTCGAAGATCAAGGTTTCTTTAGTTTGATGGAGAATGTTTTCAATACGGGAGTTCCTTATGAAGCTTTCCGAGTGCCAGCCATGATTGTTAGGGACGGTATCGAAATTCACAATTATTACGATTTTCTGTACCATCCACAGCATAATAATAAAGGAGAAATCGTAGGAATCTCAATCATCGCCACCATTGTCACCGATCAGGTGAAATTATTCAATAAGCTGAAAGAAAGCGAAGAGAAATTTAGACAATTATCAGATTTATTACCGGATATGGTAAATTTATCAACGTCCAATGGTGAAGCCATGTATTTTAATCAGAGTTGGTATGATTATACAGGACTAAGTTTTGAGGAGCTCAAAAATCGAGGATGGGAACAAATTATTCATCCGGATGATCTCGATACGGTCAATGAGACATTTGCCAAATCCACGCAAAATGTCACCGATTTTGAAATGGAGATTCGTTTTAGACAAAAAAGTGGTGATTACTCTTGGTTTCTATCACGAGCCTTACCAATAAAAAATGCCGATGATGAAATAATTTGGATAGGGTCTAATGTGCTTATACAGCATCTTAAAGAAGAAGAAAAACGAAAAGGAGATTTCCTCAAGTTGGTGAGTCATGAATTGAAAACACCGATTACTTCAATAAAAGGATATGTACAGTTATTGTTAAAGATGATCAATAAGGATGCTACACGTAGTATGGATTCTTTCCCATTGGTGCCATCTCTCAAAAGAATTGATACCCAGATAAGCAGACTTACCGTATTGATAGCAGAGATGTTGGATCTTTCTCGTATGGAAGATAGTGCGATGGAACTACAAAAGAAAGAGTTTGACATGAAAACATTATGTATCAATACGGTTGAGGATATCAAACATTCAACTGGGTCAACAAGCATTGATCTGTATTTCGAAAATGAAGAGTATCCGGTGTATGCAGATGAAGATCGTATTGGTCAGGTACTCATCAATTTTATTACTAATGCTTTGAAATATGCCCCCACTAGCAAGAATGTCGATGTACGTGTAAAGCAAAAAGATGAGCAAAATATCGAGGTGAGTGTTCAGGATTATGGTATTGGCATTACCAAAGCAGATCAGGATAAAATTTTTAATAAATTTTATAGAGTTAGTGGTAAAAACGAAGCTACCTATGCTGGTTTTGGGATAGGTTTATTTTTGGCCAAACAAATTATAGAAAGACATGACGGTGCTGTTGAGGTTAAAAGTGAGCTAGGTGAAGGCTCCATTTTCAAATTTATATTACCAATCAAAAAGAAAGAATAGCAATGGGAAAAAAAATTTTAGTTGTTGATGATGATCCCTTTTTGGGAGAAATGATTAAGGATATGTTGGAGTGGTATGAGTATGATATTGTACTTTCAAAAACAGCCTGTGATACTGTAGAAAATTGTATCTCAAACAAGGTGGACCTTATAATATTGGATAAATTGATTTCTGGTACCGATGGTACTGAGGTGTGTCAGTGGATACGGGGAAATGATGAAACTAACGCTATACCAATTTTGATGATGACCGCAATGCACGAAGCTAGGGAGGTTTGTTTAGAAGCAGGGGCAACTGATTTTATTAGCAAGCCTTTTGAAATGGAGGCGTTTGTAACCGCAGTAAAAAAATTAACTGAATAAAATCACACAAGCGGGATCGAGCATTTATTGCCGGATCTCGCTAGTTTATTTTTAAAAGATTTTAGAGAAGAATATAAAATAAATGAAATAAAAAAGCCGACTGTTAAAGTCGGCTTTTTTGCAGTGCGGGCGGAGAGACTCGAACTCTCACACCTCGCGGCACTAGATCCTAAGTCTAGCGTACATTTGTCCAAACAACACTAAAGTCATTCATTTTCAATTGATTATAAAAAACATCATTTTCTTTGACATCATCTAATATCAATTGATTTCAGCATTTGTTGTACCTATGTTGTACCTAAAAAGCCCAATAATTTCGTACCTTTATCAAAGGTATAAACCAAAAATTGAGCAAAAATCACAATGTTGTACCTATGTTGTACCTGATTTGACTTTCGTACTCAAAACAGGTCAATTATGTCATCAAACGCCAAGATAGTTCTTCGCAAAAAACCGAACAGTAAAGGACTCTATCCATTAGCTATTCGAATCACAAAAAATCGTCGTTCAACATATCAATATGTTGGTCATTATATCGATTTAGAAGATTGGGACGAAAAAAATATTCGGGTAAGAAAATCTAATCCAAATGCTGATAGTTTAAATAAACTGCTATCAAAAGAACTCTCAAATGCAAATAAAGCACTGATTGATTTGCAATCCGAATATAAAGATGCGTCTGCCAATCAAATTAAAAAAGAAATTTATGCGTCGGGAAATTCTTCTACCTTTTTTGAACTAGCTCAAGAGCATCTTGACGAATTGGAAATTGCTAAAAAATTGAATCGTCTATCAACGGATAGTGCTTTGATTAGCTATGTCATAAAGTTCAATAAATCAAAGCAGCTCGCATTTCAGGAAATAGATGAACGCTTTCTAAAAAAGCTGATGTTATATTTGAAGTCTAATCACGGACTCTCAGAAACCTCTGTGATGAACGTCTTAGTTCTCATTCGCTTGTTATTTAATAGAGCCATAAAGCTAAAGATAGTTAGTAGGGAATTATACCCTTTTGGCGGCGACAAGATTAAAATTAAGTTTCCAGAAACGAGTAAGGTTGGTTTGAATATTATTGAAGTAAGAGCCATAGAAGCTCTTAAGAATTTGACATCAAGTGAGATGCATACGCGAAATGTTTGGCTCTTCAGTTTTAATTTTGCCGGAATGAGAGTTACCGATGTATTGTGGACAAAGTGGTCCGACATTTACGATAAAAGGTTGCATTATAGAATGAATAAAAACTCGAAATTATTATCATTGAAAATACCAGATAAAGTTTTTAAAATTTTAGACTACTGCAGGGACAATAAGAGATACCCAACGGATTTTGTTTTCCCTGAATTGAAAAAAGCGAATCTCGATGACGCTAAAGACATCTATAACAAAAGAAAGACAGCTACCAAGAAATTTAATGATAATCTAAAGTCTATTGCTAAAAAGGCAAAAATAGATAAGAAAATCACTATGCACATTGCGAGGCATACTTTTGGTAACATCGCTGGTGATAGCATTCACCCCTTAATGCTTCAAAAGCTATACCGCCATAGCGATTTAAAAACAACATTGAACTATCAAGCTAATTTTATACATAAAGAAGCTGATGATGCCTTGGATAGTGTAGTCAATTTTTAATTGTATTTGCTAGTCTTTGATTAAAACACTTCACCAACATTTTATACAGCTCTGGATGTTTCCTTTTAAGCAAGTCTGGACGTTCGAAGAAATATTCTGAAGCTACTGCAAAGAATTCTGCTTGGTTTGTACCACCATATTTACGAATGTCGGAATGATTATCATTAATCGCTTCCATTTCCTTATGGATTAAATTCAGCCAAGGAATGGCATATTGATGCTCTAATAATCGTTCTGGCACACCATCTGTTCTATCATCCAACTTATCAATTAAATGTACGAATTCGTGTATGCCAGTATTGCTTTTATCGGTTGTGTTTTTAAAACCGTGATACAATGCTTTTTTGGATAAAATCATTTGCTTCTCGAAACGTCCATTCCCAACGATACCACCAATATTGCGTGAGTTATCCTTACTGCTAAATTGCATATCTTCATTAAAATTATCTGGATACAATAAAATACCGCTTAAATTGGTGTAGTGCCATTCTTTAAAGCCAAACACAGGTATAACTGCACTTGCCGCAACTAAAATTTTGTCCAATTCTTCCAATTCCAACTGCACACCATCAATATACACCTCACTTAAGAATTGCATCATTCGTTGCTGAAATGCGGCTTGCCTTTCTTTTGAAAGATTACGGTAGTAGAGCACATTATCCATCAACAATTCGTGCCAATGCTCTGGAAATGGCTTCACGCTATGCCGCTTCGCTTTTCGATAAAAATGAATAGCAAACAGAAGAATCACAACCAAAATTAAAATATAGACCATATTAAAACGAGAATATTAATCTACGGCTTCCGCTTTAAAGCCTACTTTTTGCAATGTAGCCTTTACATCTTCTTCGGTAGCGCCATCGCTTTCAATGGTTAAAATTTTATCTGGATTGGTGGTATCTACTTCCCAACTTTCTACACCTTCTTGCTTGTTTAAAAAGGGGGTTACTTTAGAGACGCAACCACCACAATTGATATTTGTTTTAAATTTTAAAGTTTTCATTGTATTTGAATTTATAATTAATAATAGAGGTCATTTTAAAAGTTATCAATTATTTTTTTATGCTTCTTTTTGCACATTACTTCGTTAAAATTTTGAACGATAGCCCTGCTATCCTTAAAAGATTTTATTTCGTTCTGCATCAAAAATAATCTATAAAAATTCTAACCATACCTTTCAAAACGGCCTCTTAAAGTTTTACTCGTTTTAGCCTTAAGCTATTTAGAACTACAGATACGCTACTGAAAGCCATTGCCATTCCTGCAATCATTGGGTCCAATAAAAATCCATTTACGGGATACAAAACGCCTGCTGCAATTGGAATCCCAATGAGATTATAAATGAATGCCCAAAATAGATTCTGACGGATACCCAAAACAGTTTTCTTTGATAGTTCCAACGCCTTGGAAATGGATTGCAAATCTGACGTTATCAATGTCATTTTCGCTACGTCCATTGCTATGTCCGAACCTTTACCCATTGCGATACTTACATTGGCTTGTGCCAAAGCGTGGGAATCATTGATGCCATCACCAACCATAGCTACTATTTTACCATCGGCTTGTAATTTTTCAACAAAAACTGCTTTCTCTGAAGGCATTACTTCCCCTTGGAAATTTGTTATTCCTACTTGTTTTGCGACAGCAGATGCAGTTTTATTATTATCTCCTGTAAGCATATAAACCTCGATGCCTCGTTCTTGAAGCGTTACTATGGCCTTTTTTGAAGTTTGCTTAATCTTGTCTGCAATAGCGAGTATCGCCAGCACTTGTTCATCATTTCCATAGAAAATGACTGTTTTCGCTTGCTCTTCGAGGCTTTCTGCTGTTTGCATCAAGGAAGAATCGATTTGAATATTTTTCCCAAGCATTAGTTTATGATTCCCCACATAATATTGCGAACCATTTTTTGCTTGAGCTTTTACACCCATCCCTGTAATACTTTCAAAAGAAGCAATTTCAGCTTGCTCAACTTTTTCATCCTTTAAATGGTTGACTACCGCTTCCGCCAAAGGATGTTCTGATTGTGCTTCTATTGCCAAAAGAATTTGTTTGTATTGATTTTGATTTTCAAGCTTATCCTTCCAATGTATATCAGTTACTAACGGTTTCCCTTCTGTAATTGTACCTGTTTTGTCGAGAATGACCGCATTCACTTTATGACCGAGTTCTAAACTCTCGGCATCTTTTATAAGAATATTGTTTTCTGCACCTTTACCAATACCCACCATAATGGCAGTAGGTGTTGCCAAACCTAACGCACAAGGACAGGCTATAACCAATACTGCTACAGATGTCAACAAGGCTTGTGAAAATGCATTATCGCCTCCAGCCGACATCCAAACAATAAAGGTAATAACAGAAATCCCTAATACAATCGGAACAAATATTCCTGCGATTTTATCAACCAGTTTCTGTACAGGTGCTTTACTTCCTTGGGCTTCCTGAACCATTTTAATGATTTGGGAAAGCAAGGTTTCTCCACCTACTTTTTCAGCGGTAAATTGAAAACTTCCTTTTTGGTTTACCGTTCCTGCGAAAACTTTTTCATCTTTTGTTTTTTCTACGGGAACAGGCTCTCCCGTAATCATACTTTCATCTACATATGAGCTTCCTTTGGAAACTTCTCCATCTACAGGAATCTTTTCTCCTGGGCGCACCAAAATAGTTTGACCTACTTGCACAGCCGAAATGGGAATCTCCTTTTCTTCCCCATTCTCAATGATTTTTAGTGTTTTGGGTTGTAATCCCATCAACTTTTTAATGGCCGAAGAGGTGTTTGATTTGGCCTTTTCTTCCAATAATTTTCCAAGGGAAATGAACGTAATAATGACCGTGGCCGCTTCGTAATAGACGTGGGGTTCAATGTCACGACTCAGCCAAAATTCAGGAAAGAGGGTGTTGAAAACACTGAAGAGAAAGGCAATACCTGTGCTCAAGGCGACCAAGGTATCCATATTCGCCTTGCCACGTTTGGCCTGTTTGAAAGCATTGATAAAAAAACTACGCCCAAACCAAAACAGAATAGGGAAAGCCAATAGTAAAGAAATCCACTTACCTGGTTCCCATTGCATAAAGAACATTCCAAGTATGAAGATGGGCAGCGTCAGAACAGCTGACCAAATGGTACGGTTTTTTATGTCTCGGTAATGCTGTTGCTGAAGTTCCTCTTGTGCCTGCGAGGGGTCTTCCGCATCAATAATGATATCATAACCTACTTCACGTAAGGCGTTTTGTAGTTTTTCTTCTGAAATGTTTTCATCATAATCCACCAGTACCGAGTTACTGGCAAAATTTACAGAGGCTTTATTGACACCATCGGTATGGGAAAGAATCGACTCAACACTGCTGGCACAGGCGGCACAGGTCATACCTGTTACCGGAAAGGATTTTTTAATTCCCGTTTTTTGTTCTTTGGGTTTGGTGTTGAATATGTTAGTTGCTTCCATTAATTACTCCGTTTTATAGAATACAAATTTCGGAATAGAATACGGGATAGCGCTTACGTTATTCGCTGAATGAGTTGTAGAATTTGCTTGTTGAATATACTGTCAAACTATCTTTTTTTATACAATCATAACCTACTAAGATGATAGTTGTTTCAAATATATTCCATTTAAAATATTGGTATTACCTCACGTTTATATTCACACCCATATTAAATAACTTTTTTAATATTTAATGTGGCAATTTGTTTTTTACAAGACCATATAAAAAAGTACCTATAACTGCACCAAAAATCACAACCAAAATAAAAGCATAACCTGCACCTGCCAACACATACATTGGCCCAGGACAAGCTCCTGCAAGAGCCCATCCTAAACCGAATATAATTCCACCTATTAAATATCGAGCGACACTTTTATCTTTAGGCTTTAGACTCATTTCACTTCCGTCAAGCGGTTTAATTTTTTTTCTTTTGATTATCTGAACGCCAATGATTCCAAGCACCAAAGCTGAACCTATAATGCCGTACATATGAAAACTGCCAAACTGGAACATCTCATATATACGAAACCACGACGCAGCTTCAGATTTAAACATTACTATTCCGAAGAAAACACCAATTGCTAAATATGTAATATATCTCATTCTTTAAAAAATTATGGGGTAAATTAAATGAACCATAACAAGTCCACCTATAAAAAAACCTATGACCGCAATTAAAGATGGTAGTTGCAAGTTGCTCAATCCAGATATTTCGTGACCCGATGTACAACCACCAGCATATCGCGCTCCAAAACCAACCAGCAATCCACCGACTAAAAGTATAATAATGGTAAAAGGTTGGGATAGGGCTTCGGTTGAAAAAATCTCTGGTGGCATATAGCTTTCGCCAACACTTGTAATATTGTAGTCGTCCGAGAGCTGTTGTGCAACTTTAGGATTAATTTCAACCGTATTGTCACTCATATAATTTGTAGCTATGAAACCACCGATAATTGCTCCCAGGACGACCATTAAATTCCATCGCTCAGCCTTCCAATCAAACTTGAAGAAATCTGATGCTTTTCCTGCCCCTACCGCAGCGCAAGCTGTACGTAAGTTTGAGGACATACCAAATTGCTTTCCAACGAGCAACAATAACAACATCACAAGTGCAATAAGTGGTCCTGCGATATACCAAGGCCAAGGCTCATAAATCCAATTCATATATATATAAATTTTATATGTTAATTATCATTTTAAAAATTCCATAGTTTGTAGCAAGGGTCGCCAGAAGAACTTTAAATATTCTTTATTAACTTAAGTTGTGGCATCCTATATTTGATTACCATTGCCGATAGTATGGTTATGCCTCCTATAGTCAATATTGCCATCGACACTCCAAATAAATCTGCGATAATGCCGGAAACTACTGCTCCAATAGCATACCCCAAATCTCGCCACAATCTAAAAGTCCCTATGCTTTCTGCACGTTGCGATGGGTTCGTAGCAGCTGCAATTGTAGACAAGAAAGTAGGGTATACCAGTGCAGTACCAATCCCCAACGTAAAAGTTAAGACAACTAGAATTATGTAGCTCTCTGTAATGAAGGGTAAAATTAAAATCGCAATACCTTGCAATAGCATTCCCCAGAATAACATTGCTTTTTTAGAATATACATCTGACATCCTGCCCGTAAATAATTGTCCCAATCCCCAAACCGTAGGGTAGATAGCAGTTATAATCCCTATATTTTGAGAATCGTAGTTGGACTGAAGCAAAATCATTGGCAATAGCCCCCATATCATTCCATCATTAAGGTTGTTTACCAGCCCTGCTTGACTCACAGAACTAAGGGTTTTATCTTTTAAGGTGGTTTCCCAAAAAACATTTTTAAGTGCGGTAGAATCATCAGTTTTACTTTCTAGGTTCACAAACTTACCGGTATCATTTATAAAGAAGAGGCTCAATAAAAGTCCTATAATTGATATAACAATTCCTATGTAAAACGGATATGGGGTTATACCATATTGGTCCGCGACATAACCTGATAAGAATGCTACTATACCGATTGCAAAGTAACCTGCAAATTCATTGAGCCCCATAGCCAGTCCGCGATTTTTCTCCCCTACCAAATCAATTTTCATTACCACGGTACTGCTCCAGGTCAGACCTTGATTGATTCCTAGAAGAAGATTGGCAACTATCACCCAGTTCCAATTGCTTACATTCATTAAAATAAAAGGAACAGGAATGGCGAATAACCATCCAAAAACCAATAAATTTTTTCTACCTATTAGATTTGCCAGGCGCCCGGTAAAGTAATTGGTCAGAGCCTTTGTAATTCCGAATGCTGTTATAAATGAAAGTACTGCTGTTTTTGATTCAATCCCAAAAACCTTCTGTGCATATTCAGGGAATATGCTGCGTTCCAATCCAACCATACCGCCAACAAAGGCGCTTACCAAAATTAAAAGAGAAAACTGTTTCCAGTTCTCCCTTAACCCTAAACGAATATCCATAGAAAATTATTTAAATTTTTCGATATCATCGCTTAAGTCATATACTTTAGTTCCAGAAATTTTATTTTTAATTATGCTACTTCCTGCAGCACTTCTGTAACCGCCTGCACAGTGCACTACAATAGGTTTATCTGTAGGGATATCATTAGCAGTTTCTCTCAGCTCATTAAGAGGATGTGAAATGGCGCTGTCGAAAAACTTTTCTTCTTCTACCTCACTTGTGTTGCGTATATCAACTATGGTGTACTTTTCAGGATTGTTCTTAAAGTCAGACAAGTCCAGTTTTTCGGTTTTTACCAGATTTTCTTGAGAAAGGGTGATAACTTGTTTCAGCTGTTTTTCGTAGCCTATTTTTGCCACACGGTGTGATAAATTATCCTTGTTTTCGACCTTGTCTATAACCAAGGTAAATTTTTCCCTAGGCTCAATAATAGAACCCAACCAGGTTTCGAACTTCGCGTTTTCTGATACAGCCTGTATGTTAATGCTTCCCTTCAAATGTCCATTTTTAAATGTGGCTTCGTCTCGCGTATCGACTATAAGTCCTTCCGCAACTGTATTTTCAGTGAATGGAATGTTTTCAATGGAAGGTTGCAAATCAGCTGCACCAGTTTTATTGACATCCACATTATAACCAAAATAGGAAGGAATAAAGGGTTGACCATCAAGTAAGGTGTCTATAAATTCTTCTTTGGACTGCTCTTTAAACGCCCAATTGCCCATACGCTCATTGCCTAGGGTACTGCTAGAATCATTACCTATACTCTTTCCGCAAAGGGTACCTGCACCGTGTGCTGGGTAAACCAAAGCATCATCAGGTAAATTCTTGAATTTATGGGTAATGGTCTCGTACATCATCTCTGCGAGTTCTTTACGTTTGGCTTTAATATTACCGGCCTTTTCGCGTAGGTCTGGACGACCTACATCACCTATAAACAATGTGTCGCCGGTGAACAAGACCGTGTCATCGTCTTTGGTTGCCACAACGGTTATACTGTCTGGGGAATGTCCAGGTGTGTTTATGGCTTTAAGGGTAATTTTTCCTAATGTAATCTCGTCGCCTTCATCAAAAGATTGATGGGGATAGTCTGCACCCAATTTTTCACTATTGTAAATTGTTGCACCAGTCTTTTTTTGTATTTCAAGATGTGAGCTTACAAAGTCTGCGTGTGGATGAGTTTCGATTACTGCTACAATTTCTGCGTTGTTTGCTTTCGCGAAAGCGTAATACTGTTCGGGATTTCTTTCGGGGTCTATTACCGCCATTTTTCCATTGCTTAAGATAGCATAGGAATAATGAGCAAGTGGCTTATATTCAAATTGTTTAATATTCATAACTATTTAATTTTTTGTAAAATTAAAAAATATCATTACCAATTTTGGTAACCTTTGATACACAACCTGTTTTTACTTCAGTTTTCTGAATCTACAGAATTGAAAATTCTGTACTTTGTTAAAGGGTGTTATATGGTCGGTGGTAAAGCAATCTTCTTTTTTAAAATGGTTTTTGAATGTTTTAGACAATTCTTGTTCGTCATACTGAGAAATTTCTAAACCACTACATTTTGTGGGACCATTTTTTGAAAATGTCCCTATTATCAAACTATCACTTACAAAATTTTGAACGATAGTTTGATAGCGTTCAATCTCTTCTTTCAAGGTTAGAAAGTGAAACGCTGCTCTGTCGTACCATAAATCGTATACAGTATCAGGTTTAAAAGTAGAAATATCACTTACAATCCAAGTTACTTTACTTGCTTTGTTGCCCAAGCGTTTTCTGGCTTTATCGAGTGATTTTGCAGAAATATCAAGTACCGTTATATTCTTGTAACCTTCATCAAGCAAATAATCTACAAGCTTGCTATCGCCTCCACCTATATCAATTATTTTTGCAGTTTTAGGCAATCCAGCATCCTGAATTAGCTTTAATGACGTTTCTAGTTTTTCCTGTGTCCAACTTACCTGGTCTGGGGTTTTGTTTTCGTAAACCGAATCCCAATGTTGTTTTAAACCTGTCTTTGACATTTTATTAATTTTTATCCTTTAAATGGCCAGCCCATATAGCCGCCTTCCAAATCATAGATTTTATTGAAGCCCATTGCTTTGAGTTTGCCTGCTGCTTGTTGACTTCTGCTGCCAGAGCGGCAGTATAAATAAACAGGTTGCTCTTTATCTAACTTCTCAAATTCCTCTGTAAAATTTTCCTGCTGGAAAAAATCGATATTTAAAGCTGATTCGATTGCACCAGCCTTAAACTCATCTGCTGTACGAACATCTACGAGTTGTACATCTTTAGACTTGATTGCATCCTTAAAATCGGAAGGATTTAGAATTTTTATTGTTTCATTTTGCTGTGCATTTGCACCAAAGAGTGAGGTTAAGAGGGTCATAATAATAAGAATATTTTTCATTAGATAATAAACTTTAAGACAAAGATATACTAGTGAAAGAGTGAAATTTGTAACCTATGTTACCAAAAGAGCTATTTAGTATTGTTTTTAAAAGGAAAAACCAATTGACCTTTAAAATCTTTAGGAAAAGTCTCATCTCCCTTAAAGCCGATTTCCAAATCTCTACCACTTTTGGGTATATAGGCAGTATTAAATAAATAATCCCAGACACTCAAAGTAAGTCCGAAATTCATACCATAGGGATGGCTCTCTGGAAGCTCTTTGGAATGGTGCCAAATATGCATTCTTGGATTGTTGAATATGTAGCCCAGCTTTCCGTAGCTCCAGTCAAGATTTGCGTGGTTGAGATGCCCTACAAAAACGGCAAACATATGTACCACAAAAAACTGCTCGATACCAAAGCCTATCATTGCCAGTGGTATGTACTGAATGGACTTATACACGATGGTTTCTAAAAAGTGAAACCGAAATTGTGCGGCAAAGCCCATTTCCTTCACGCTATGATGAATTTTATGGAATTTCCACATCCACGGTACTCGGTGCAGCATCCTATGCACGTTCCATTGTACAAAATCTGCAATGATGAACATTAGCAGAAGCTGCGACCATACAGGAAGTGTTTGCACCTCTATGGCCACTATATTTGTAATGCCGAAAAGACCCAAAAAATCATTAAATAATTCTACACCAACATTAGAGAGTGCATTGTAACCAATCAAGGAAAACAGGAAGAAATTAAAAAGAATATAAAAGGCATCCAGAAAAAATCCCTTTCTCAAAACAGATTGCTTTTTACGCCAAGGGATGATAATTTCCAATAGAAATATAAGTAAAGACAACCCTATGAGCCAATAAAAATAATTGGTCCACGAGGGATTGGTTATTTCTTGAATTAGGTAGCTGTAATACCCTAAAAAAGATTTTTTTATTATTTCAATGTATTTTTCCATAGTTATTGCTTGGCAATTTCCTTATAGATAATATACATACCCATTACCAACACGAACCAGCCAAATCCTTTCTTTAATTTTTTTCCGTCGATAAATTTATTGAGCCATATCCCGATGAAAATACCCACTATGGAAATTCCCGTGAAAATAAGTAGGAATTGCCAGTCTATGTGATGCGCTTGCACATCGCCTATAAAACCTATCAACGACTTTATGGCAATGATTAGAAGGGACGTGGCCACAGCTTTTTTCATAGGAAGTTTGGCCAATAGCACCAAGGCAGGGATAATCAAGAAACCACCACCTGCACCAACAATACCTGTTATGGCTCCTACTACGAGCCCTTCAACAATAATAAGCAGGTAATTATAAGTAACTTTCGTTTCCTCATCCGTTTCCTTACGTTTATTTCGTATCATCGAAACGGAAGCCAATAGCATTATTATAGCAAAAAACAGCATAATAGCCAGATTCTTAGTGACCATAAAATTGCCTATTTGAAAAAGCTCTTCGGGTATGGCAGGAATTAAAAACGCTCTGGTAAGATATACTGCGATAAAAGCAGGTATGGCGAAGATGATGGCAGTTTTAAAATCTACCATTCCCTTCATGATATTTTTAAATGCTCCAATAAGTGACGTGGCACCCACGACAAACAATGAGTAGGCTGTAGCGATTACGGGATTGAGAGAAAGTGCGTATACCATAATGGGAACAGTAAGGATTGAGCCACCGCCGCCAATTAAACCTAAAACGAGCCCTATAAGCAAGGCTCCTATATATCCTAAAATTTCTACGATTTCCATTTGTCAAACCAGTTATGGGACAAATGTACCTGTCAGTATATTAAATGTTTGTAACGGATGTTACAGCACTTCGATAAAACTGCGGTGTAATTTTATTTTAAGGTCCTTTTCCATTTTTTTAAGCAGTCTGGAAATAACCACACGGCTGGTATGAAGGTCTGCTGCAATTTCTTTGTGTGTTGTATATATGTGTTTGCTGTTTAGTAATTCAGTTTTATTATTTAAATAATTTTCCAAACGTTCGTCCATATTATTGAAGGCAATGTTATCTATGCTTTCGAGCATTTCCATCATACGTGCGTGATAACTTGCAAATACAAAGTTTCGCCACGTTTTGTATTTTCTTGACCATTCTTCCATTTTACCTATGGGTATCATAAGTAGCTTTGCAGATGTTTCTGAAACAGCGTGAATTTTGCTTTTTGTTGTCCCTATACAACACGTCATTGTCATCGCACAAGTATCACCTTTTTCAAGATGATATAGTAATAGCTCTTCTCCGTCGGCATCGGGACGCATAATTTTTATGCTTCCAGAAAGTAATAACGGCATCGATTTTATATACTGTCCTGGTCTTATTAAATCTTGTCCTTCCGGAACTTCCATAAAGGTTGCTACCTGATTTATTTCCTCTATAAGTGCTGGTTCAAATTGATTTCCATAGTATAACTGTAGTGCTTTGTTCATTTTCTATTATTTTAATTGTCTAAGTTAAAAAATCTCTTTTTCATATTTCTATACTAATTAATTGCTCTAATAAACATATCAGTTGGGTTTTTAACATTTATTTCAATAATTACTTTGTTTTTAATCAGAGGAATAAAAAATGCTATTATCACCACAATTGTGATTCTACACAATTGACCTTAGATTTAATAACACTAAAGAAATACTCTTTATTTCTAAAAATTTACGAAATGAATCACTTAAATGATTAAATCTAAATTACTCCACTTAGCCGTTTCTTTATTGATGGGCATTGTGATCGAATCATAGGAAATTTACAGACGGGCCTGTGAAAAGTATATCGCAATAATAACTTATGCGTTTTTTTACGGCACGTTACCTTATCTCCTTCTATGCTATTAGAGCTCGCCATACAAGCGTCAGCACAGGTTGCTGAGCTTGTTACTTAATAGTGTTTTTTATGTGCAAACCGATTAAGTCCAAACTCTCTTCTATAAAAATCGCAACAAGCAATGCTATTACTTTGAAAGACGATAAAGAACATTCAAAATACGTATTGTTCTTATGTTTTATTATTTTTCTAACTTTAATAGGTTTAATTAATTATCAAACCCATCTCAAAATTATAATTCGGGATTAAAAATCAATAGATTATACAATCATCTCTCTCAATACTTTTACTGTTTCACGCTAGACCAACATCCAATGCCATCATTATAATGAAACCGCCTATAAAACCCATTGTAGCAATATCAGTATAGTTATCCCGTTGTGTTTCTGGAATTACCTCTTCAACTACCACAAAAATCATTGCACCCGCAGCAAAAGAGAGAGCATAAGGCAAAATGGGCTGAAACGTTGAAACTGCCCAGGCCCCTATAACAGCAGCAAATGGTTCTACAATGGCAGAAGCTTGCCCAAACATAAAGCTTTTTCGTCGGCTTAATCCCTGTCTTCTTAATGGCATAGCAACAGCAAAGCCTTCAGGAAAATTTTGCAGGCCTATACCTATTGCTAAAGCTACTGCACCCCCAATACTTGCACCTTCAAACCCAGCATAGACCCCACCAAACAGTACACCAATTGCTAGGCCCTCAGGTATATTATGCATCGTTATTGCTAATGTTAAAAGCGTAGTTCTGCGCCAAGATGTTTGTAAACCTTCTTTTTCACTTTCTTTAAAATTGATGTGCAAATGAGGAAGAATTTTATCTAATCCAAAAATAAAAAGTGAACCTAAAAAGAATCCAATTGCTGAAGGCCATACCTTAACGAACCCTTCTCCGGGACTCATTTCAATTCCTGGTGCCAACAAGCTCCAAAAACTTGCGGCTACCATTACACCTCCAGTAAATCCTAACATTCCATCCAAAATTGCACGATTCATACCTTTAAATAAAAAAACCAGCGAAGCACCAGCCGCGGTTAATCCCCACGTAAATAAAGTTGCATAGAGTGCTGCTACAATGGGGTTGATAGATTCAAAATAATCTATTATATATTCCATTTAATGTTTGATATTAATGTATAGGTTATACGCAATTTGATGTGATATATGAAAACTTTTGCCCGAAATGGAAATGTCCATTGATTTGTCGAATTCTTCTTTGTTCAATACTTTAATTGTACTACCCAAGGCAATTTTATATTTGTCCAAAAACCTGAAAAAAGCTGTTGAAGAATCTCCTAAACCAACACAAACCCCAACATTACCAATAGGTAATTCGCTTAAACGTATTTTTTCTTGTTTTTCATACGAACCATCCTTTTTGGGTATGGTGTCGCCGTGGGGGTCAACTTTTGGAAAACCTAGAAATTCATCAAGTTTATTAATTAATTTTTCGCTATTTATATGTTCTAATTGTTCTGCAATTTCGTGAACCTCGTCCCAATTAAATTTGAGCTTTTCAACCATAAATGTTTCCCACAATCTATGTTTTCTCACAATCTGAAGTGCTCTTTTTTTTCCTTTCGTTGTTAAAAAAGTTCCTTTATATTTTTTGTGATTCACCAAACCTTTCTTTGATAACTTCTTAATCATATCAGTTACAGAGGACGGCCTTGTGTTCATCCGCTTTGCAATTTCATTTGTCGATGCGATTTTAATTCCCTCTTCGCTTAAATGAAAAATAGCTTTTATATGGTTCTCTTCCGAGTTGGTCATTTTAATAGTTATTTTAAGCCATTTATTTTAAATCAATTAACAATTAAACTATGTATAATGCGAAACTTAACCCATTGATATTTAGATATAGATTATGTTTTATTTAATGATGATGGTTGATAAGAACAAGAAAGTAAAAAAGAATGGCAGCGGCAAATACAGCGATTAAAGCAAAAATTCCTATAATTTTCTCTTTTTTACTAATATTGCTTTTAGATTTCTTTTTTTTCTTCTTTCTTCTTTCTCTTCTATTAATGGACATAAGTATTTTAATTTTTTTTGTTATTTATCCTCCTAAATCATAAAACCACTCTTCAGCTCGCACGATTGCTTCCGTTATAGCCTTTTCTTTAGAAAAATGATCCTGTTCAATTAATTTATTCGCAATTTCTATAGCTTTTTCTCTTACAGTTGGATTGAGTTTATCCAAATCTGTTTTAAAGTCTTCAAACATCCAGTCCATCTGATTATTGAATTGTTTTAGTTAAAATGATTAATTTTTTCTAATTCCCATCTCTGCTTTTACAATGCCGCGTTCAGGGGCTTCCTCCTTGGAACATTGGTTTGTTGTATAGTATTCTTCAGCATACTTTACGGCCAATTTGTGGATGTTTCCATCCAGCATATTGAGCCTCATCGAGCAATCTTTAAAAAGTTCCTTTTTCATCTATCAAAAAAGTTTCAACACGAAAAAAACCATTACCAGCAAACTGGTGCGATACACTTAGAGTTCTTCTTTCCATTTTGGTCTTTTTTTACTCGGCGTTATAGTTTATATCTTTAGCTTTATTGTATGCTTCCCAACCTTCTTTTGCCGCATAGGGCACAATTAATAACGCTGCAACAGGGTCTGCCCACCACCAGCCCAGCCAATTGACCAATAGCAATCCAGCAAGTACCACTACGGTTTGATATAGGCAAATAAAAGTGTCTTTGGCATCGGCCAGCAATGCTGGACTGTCAAGTTTATTCCCATATTTCCTTTTGTAATAGATTAAAATAGGATTAACTACCAATGAAACAAGCAAAATAATTAAACCCAAAGTACTCCAATTTGATGTTTCTTGATTGATGAGCTTTGTGATTGAATCGTAGGAAATGAAAAGGCATACCAACGTAAAGGATGCCGCAATAACATACAATGTGATTTTCTTTCGGCGCTTTACCTTTTCCTCATCCATACCTTTGAGTTCACCGTGAAGGCGCCAGCCTAATGTTGCTGCGCTAATTACTTCTATGGTGCTGTCCAATGCCCAGCCAATAAGTGCCGAACTGTTTGCTGTGATTCCCGCAATTAGCGAAATGACCACTTCAGTAACGTCATAAATGACGTTCCATACTTGAAGTGTCCTTGCTTCTTTAAGATTCTTTTTTCTCGATTTTTCCATTAATAATTTTAGTGTTTAGCTTGGGTTTTTAATTCCGACCTGTTGAATGTTCATCAGTTTATGCATTGCAAATGTTTTATTTAAATTATTTGGACAATTTTAAAATTCTAATAGCCCCGCGCATCACAAACGCGAACACAACACCGCCTATGACCAAATCGGGCCATTTACTGTCTAAAAAATAAACCAGCACCCCTGCCAGTATTACCCCGCCGTTCACAATAATGTCGTTTGAGGTAAAGATGGCACTTGCCTGCATATGCGCTTCCTTGCTTTTGGCCTTGTTTATCAACCATAGGGAAACGAGGTTGCCGATAAGGGCGAAAATGGAAACGATGATCATCCATTGGAACAAAGGGGTTTCGCTACTACTCAAAAACCTTCTCACGACTTCCGAAAATCCCAGCAGGGCCAACGCCATCTGAAAATAGCCACTGAATTTCGCCACTTTCTTTTTTCTGGAAATAGCGCCGCCTACGGCAAAAAGGCTCAATGCATATACAATGGAATCAGCCAACATATCTAACGAATCGGCAATAAGACCCATTGAGGAAGAAATCCAACCCGTAGTCATTTCGATAACAAAAAAACCAAAATTGATGTACAAGACCCACCAGAGTATCTTCTTTTGTTTTGTCTCGTCTTCGGTAATAGGTGTTTCCGCCTTTTCTGTTCCCAAGAGTTTTTCTCCCAACTTTAATGCCCCCAATGCCACATTTATTTCTTGGGCATTCCCTTGATGGTACACATCCAACTTTCTATTTGGAATGTCAAAGTCCAGATATTTTATTTGAGGGTTTGACTCCAGTTTCATCCGTATCATCTGTTCTTCCGAAGGGCAATCCATTTGACTTACCTTAAAAGTGCTTTTGTTTATAGTGTACATTTAAATAATCTGTATTAAATTCTAAGTTTGGTGTTTTAAATCTTTACTTATTATGG
This sequence comes from Aquimarina sp. 2-A2, assembly GCF_045505135.1. Classification (NCBI taxonomy): domain Bacteria; kingdom Pseudomonadati; phylum Bacteroidota; class Flavobacteriia; order Flavobacteriales; family Flavobacteriaceae; genus Aquimarina; species Aquimarina sp. 2-A2. Next base: position 820,319 of record NZ_JBJKFI010000001.1, read on the forward strand.
GATTCCATATATTTTTCCAAAATCGATTTTAAGCTCTCCAAATAATCAGCGAACGATTTAATGGTCGGTTTTGCTTCATCATCTACGGGAATAGTTATGGGATTCTCATCTAAATAGCGATAGAGTTCGGGATATTCGTGTTCAATCCTTACCGTCAATTCGTTGATTTCTTGGGTTAGCTTTTGAATTTTCCTCATCTTCGTTTTTTTATAATTTTATATATGCAACGCCCTGTCTTCGGTAGCGGCCAGGCAGGCTTCCTTAAAGGTTTCTGAAAATGTGGGGTGTCCGTGGGACATCCGTGCAATATCTTCTGCCGCTGCCCTAAATTCCATCGCCACCACAGCTTCCGTATAACTATCGGCTATGCGCGGACCTATCATATGAACGCCCAAAATTTCATCGGTTTCCTTGTCTGCAATCACTTTTATAAAGCCATCGGTGTCCATACTTATCTTGGCCCGTGCATTGGCCTTAAAGGGAAACGAGCCCGTTTTTATAGCCCTTCCTGCTTCTTTAAGTTCCTCTTCGGTAAGTCCCACGCCGGCTACTTCGGGCTGTGTATAGACAATGTTTGGTATGAGGGAATAATTGATGTGCGGCTTTTGTCCCGCAATGCGTTCGGCCACAAAAACACCTTCTTCACTGGCCTTATGGGCGAGCATCGCCCCACGGACTACATCTCCAATGGCATAGACCCCTTTCACATTGGTTTCCAGGTTATCATCAACTTTTATTTGTTCTTTTTCGTTGGTTTCCACTCCCAGGTTTTCAAGGCCAAGACCTGATGTAAAAGGTTTTCTCCCAATAGCCATCAGGCAATAGTCTCCTTCCAATTGCATTTCCTTGTCGTCTTTCCTGTTCTGTGCCGTAAGGGTTACTTTATCATCTGCTGCCACAGCTTTTGTGACCTTGTGTTCCAGATAGAACTCGATATCTTGTTTTCTTAGGGACCTGTACAATTGATGCCCTACGGATTTGTCCATTGTATAGATAAGCCCATCAAAATACTCTACTATGGATACTTTTGAACCCAACCTGGCGAAGACCGAACCTATTTCGACGCCAATGACACCACCTCCAACGACCATCAAGTGATTGGGGATTTCTTTAAGGGCAAGGGCTTCCGTAGAGGAAATAATCCTTTTTTTATCTATTTCTATGTTTGGCAAGGATGCAGGTTTTGAACCGGTGGCGATGACCATCTTATCGGTTTCTATGGTTTGTGTTTTGTCCTCGCCCTTAATTTCAATGGTGTTTTTGTCCTTGATGCTTCCGTGGCCTTCATAAACGGTAACCTTGTTCTTTTTCATCAGGTAGGCTACCCCGTTGATGATTTCCCCCACGACGTCTTGAACCCTTTGGTTCATTTTTGCAATATCTACATTCGCCTCCTTGACATCAATGCCGAAATCCTCGAATTGGTGTTTGAGCTTGTGGTAATGTTCCGATGCTTCCAGCCAGGCTTTTGAAGGGATGCAACCCACGTTAAGGCAAGTGCCGCCAAGGGTACTGTACCTTTCGATTATGGCCACTTTAAAGCCCAGTTGTGCAGCACGTATGGCACACACGTAGCCACCCGGACCGGAACCAATAATTGTTATATCATATTTTTCCATAATTGTATTTTTTTGGTTAAATAAGGTGGAAGAACCTTGAACTTGACTCTTGGGCGCAAGGGTTCAATGTTCTGGAACTCCCACCTGTTATTTTTTCTTACATTTCACACATATCCCTTTTAATACCAGGTTGACATTGTTTATTTTATAATCATCTGGCAAACTTTCTTCCGGTATTTTATTTGGCAAACAGATTGTTTTCTTACATTCGGTACAATGAAAGTGCAGATGTAAATCTGAACCATACTTACCTTTAACGTTTTCATTAGAAATCGCAAATTTTGCCACTCCGGTTCCATCATTTATCTGATGAATAAGTCCTTTATTCTCAAAAATCTTTAGGTTGCGATAAAAGGTCGTTCTGTTTGCCGTCTTATTGGTTTCGCTCTTTTCAGCAAAGACCTTTTTTAAATCGGAAAAGGACACGGCACTTTGCTTCCTTCTCAGATACCTGTATATCTTGGACCTCATTTGAGTAGGGCGAATACCGTGACTTGACAATATTTTTTCCGTTTTGGTCATTTTAAGCTTGATTCAAAAGCAATTTCCTTTATTGGATTTATTTTTTATAGGCGAGCAAGCGCAATGCATTGACCACCACTATTAAGGTAGAGCCTTCGTGAACCGCCACGGCTATGCCGATACTTGCCCAGCTCATTATGGTCGCAGGAATTAAAAGGGCAACAACCCCCAAGCTAACCCATAAGTTTTGCTTGATTATCGCCTTCGCTTTTCTGCTCAAACCGATGGCAAAAGGCAAGGTTTCCAGTTTGTCTGCCATTAGTGCTATATCTGCGGTCTCTAAAGCCACGTCGCTTCCCGCCGCACCCATTGCAATACCAACGGTACTGTTTGCCATAGCAGGGGCATCATTGACCCCATCACCTATCATTGCCAGTTTATTTTCCTGTTCCGCAAGTTTTTTGATGGCCTCCACTTTTTCTTCGGGAAGCAGACTTCCGCGAGCTTCGGTCAAACCGATTTCCTCGGCTACAGCGTCGGCTACTTTCTGGTTGTCGCCGGTAAGCATTATCATTTTCTTGATGCCTATTTCCTTTAGTTGGGCAAGGGTTTCCCTGGCTTTTTCCCGTGGCGTGTCCATTAGCCCCAGCATCCCTATAAATTCATTGCCCCTTTTTATTAGCATCGTGGTCTTTCCTTCCCCTTCAAGCGCTCTTACCTTTTCTGATACATCGCTGGGAACACCTTTATCAATATCCTCGAAAAGCTCCAGGTTGCCTATGTAAATGGAATTCCCTTGATAGTTTGCCTTTATGCCCTTGCCCTGTACGGCCTCCAAATCATCAGCATCTGGAATCTTGGTGTCCTTTCCAAGCCGTTCCATTCCGTCACGTACAACAGCCTTTGCCAGGGGATGGTCGCTCAGTTCCTCAACAGCAATCGCAATTTCCAACAGTTCATTTTTATCTATGTTGCCAAAACTTTCGACGTCGGTAAGCTTTGGTTTTCCTTCGGTAAGTGTTCCCGTTTTGTCAAAAGCGAGAGCGGTAAGTACCCCTAAATCTTCCAAGGGGCGGCCGCCTTTTATCAAAACCCCGCCTCGTGCTGCTCTTGCTACACCACTCAATACAGCAGATGGCGTAGATATAGCCAAGGCACAAGGACTGGCTGCCACAAGTACCGCCAGGGAACGGTACAGGCTTTCATTCCACGTTTCATCAATGACCAGGAAAGCAAAATTCAATAGTATGACCAATAAGATTACCGATGGCACGTAGTACCGCTCAAACTTGTCGGTCAATAATTGTGTGGGCGATTTTTGGTCCTGGGCCTCTTGAACCATAGTGACCAAGCGGTTGAGAGTAGAATCTTTTGCCTCTTTGATTACCTTTATTTCAAGGGTGTTGTTGCCATTGATAGTTCCAGAAAAAACACGGTTCTCGTCCGGGATATCGCTTTTTGCTGTATATTCCTTATCGGGATTTTCTATTGGTGTTTTGTCCACCGGAACGCTTTCCCCGGTAATGGGTGACTGGTCTATACTACTATTGCCCTTTACAATAACACCATCGGCAGATATTTTACTGTTGGGGCGTACCACGATAGTATCACCTATCTGTAACTCTTCAATACCCACTTCAACAGTATCGCCATCCTTCTTTAATAGTGCGGTTTTAGGCGCAAGGTCTGTTAACGCTGCAATGGACTTTTTTGCCTTGCCCATTGCGTAGTTTTCCAGTGCGTGACCCAGACTGAAAAGGAAGAGCAACAAGGCACCTTCTGCCCATTCGCCCAAATAGGCGGCTCCTGCAGCTGCGACCAGCATCAGGAAATCGATTTCAAATTCGCCTTTGGACACTTTGGTAATGGCCTCCTTTAGGGTAAAATAACCTCCAAATAAGTAGGCTGCTATATAGAGCCCAAAAGGGATGTTAGCTGAAACCCCTGTATATTTTTCCAACAGGAAACCTGTAATTAGTGTGACCCCACTTAAAATTGCAAAATAGAGCTCCGTGTTTTTACCGAAAATGCCACCGTGGTCGTGATTGTGGCCATCGCCTTTGCTGTGTTTTTCCTTGTCTTTCATATTATTAATGGTTTTGTTATCGTTAATTAAGATTTAATCCAGTTTTGGGCTTGTAATTTGTTAAAGGTTAACATATTTGCTATTTCCAATTCATTTTTTGCAAACGTATTGCATTGAGAATGGCAACGAACGAAACACCTACATCGGCAAACACAGCCTCCCACATCGTAGCCAAACCGATGGCACCCAAAATGAGAAAAATCCCTTTTACCCCAAAAGCAAGACCAATATTTTGCCATACGATACGGCGTGTTGAGCGTCCAATTTGGATTCCTCGGGCCATCCTGCTCGGCTGGTCGGTCTGGATGATGACGTCTGCGGTCTCTATGGCCACATCGCTGCCTAAACCACCCATTGCAATTCCCACATCACTGGCTGCGAGCACGGGTGCATCGTTGATGCCGTCGCCCATAAATGCTACCGTGGATTCAGGTTGTTCCTTGAGCTTTTCGACCTCGTTGAGCTTATCTTCGGGTAGCAAGCCGCCTTTGGCCCAATCAATATTCAGTTCCTTGGCAACTTGTTGGGTTATGGAATCCTTGTCTCCAGAGAGCATTATGATTTTAGCTATTCCGGCCTCCCGAATCTGTTGAATGGTGTGATGCGCGTCTTCCTTAAGTTCATCGGCAATGGTCACATAGCCTGCGAATTTTCCATCGATGGCGACCATCACTATAGATTCGACTATCACATCGGTTTCAGGTGGAACATCAACACTATTGGAAGTCATCAATGCTTTGTTGCCGACCAAGACCTGCTTATGGTTGACTGTGCCCTTTAATCCCTTACCGGCAACTTCAGAAACTTCGGATGCCTTAAAATCAGTACCGTCCGCTTTGTATTCCAGAATTGCCTTTGCAATGGGGTGGGTAGATTGTTCTTCCATCGCCATCAGGTATTTCATAAATTCCACTTCCGCAAAAGCGGATGTATTTATCACTTCCTTAATCTTAAAGACCCCTTTGGTAACGGTTCCGGTTTTGTCCATCACCACGGTATTCACTTTGGTCATTGCATCGAGAAAGGATGCACCTTTGAACAGGATTCCGTTGCGCGATGCCGCACCCAGACCGCCGAAATAGCCCAGTGGAATGGAAATGACCAAGGCACAAGGGCAGGAAATCACCAAGAAAATTAAAGCTCGGTATAGCCAATCCCTAAACACATATTCATCGACAAAAAAGTATGGTAACAAAGTGAGTCCGATAGCAAGGAAAACCACGATGGGCGTATAAATCCGTGCAAACTTCCTAATAAATAATTCGGTTTTTGATTTCCGGGCCGTGGCATTCTGTACCATCTCCAGAATACGGGCGATAGAACTGTCCTTGAATTTTTTGGTGGTTTCTACTTCGATGACACCGTCGAGATTGATGCTTCCCGCAAAGACTTTTTCGTTCTGTGTTATGGTGTCGGGTTTGCTTTCGCCAGTAATGGCAGCTGTATTGAGCGATGCTTTGTTTGATAACAGTTTGCCATCCAACGGGATTTTTTCGCCCACCCGTACCTGTATCTTCTCGCCAATATTGACCGTTTCGGGATTGACGGAAACGAAGTCCCCATTACGATAGACCAATGCCTCGTCCGGTCGTGCATCCAGAAGCGCCCTGATGTTTCCTTTGGCACGGTTTACGGCAGCATTTTGGAACAGTTCGCCCACGGCATAGAACAACATCACGGCAACGCCCTCTGGATATTCGCCTATGGCAAATGCTCCCAAGGTTGCGATGGACATCAGGAAAAATTCCGTAAAAAAATCGCCATTTTTAATACTTTCCCATCCCTCCTTGATGACGGGAAAGCCAACAGGGATGTAGGCCACCGTGTACCACACAATCCTAACCCATCCCTTAAAGAAAGGAAAGGCATCGAAATAGTCAATGGCAATACCAACTATGAGCATCACAAAGCTGAAAATTGCCGGTAAATAGGTTTTGAGCTTTTTTTCGCTCGCTGAAATTACAGTGGACTGTTTCCCTTTTAGCTCCCGTAGCTGTAGTTTTTTCTTTTTCATCCTTTTGTTGAGACCCAGGTCATTGCCTGCTCTTTATTTTTAATATCAAAAAATTTAACTTCAGACTTTATGAAAAAATCAGTTGCCTTCGCGGCCCATTCCTGCCATTTTTTGTTGCCCACAAAGGCCATCTTGCCGTAATCATCTAAGTGGGCCGAATCAATTTTTAGGTCTTTCCAAAACCCTTTAAGGGTATAACCTTCAAAATCTTCCATTTCAAAATAGAAATCCACTTTATGGCCCTTTTTTATGATGTTGTGGATGAGCGGATGCATCTTTTCCATATCCTTTTCCGTAAGTTTCCCGCTGATTTTAGCGGCAATTAGGTGTTCCTGTTCCAAGTTTATAATCTGTACCATATTTGTATATCTTTATATTAATCTATTTAAAATATTACTGCATTGTATGTGCAAATATCCATTGGCCTACACTTACTTTTCTTAATTATAAAGCGCCTTCTCTTTTCCTAAGTGCAAGATGGCTTCGGGCAAATCGAGTTCGCGCGTTCCATTGCCCGTTCTAATATAAAACCGTGACCTCCCGTCTTGACTTAGATAGACCGGTGTTTTGGCCGGGTCTATTTCTATGTAGCAAACGTCATTTTCTCCATATCTGTAAAAAGATACATTTACAGCCGTACATAAATGGGTGCCCAATTTTAAAGATATCAACTGCATCAGGTATTGCTCAAAACCATCTGTACCAGGTTTTTTCAAAGTTTCAAAATCCTGGTTTAGACCGAGGATGTTGCCGTTATCATCTACTCCTATAAGCAATTTACCACCGTTGGTGTTCATAAATCCCGCTATGGTCTTGACAATTACAAATTCCAACTGTTTATTCACTTTGGATTGACGTAAATCCCATCGCAAACTGGACTTGAACTCTACAAACTGATTTTCGCCGTCTTTGATAAGCGCTATAATTGCATTGCCGTCATTTCTTTTCTTTGTTAAAATGAAAATTTTATTTCTAAGAAAAACCATAAGGGCAAGGCTGCTGCCCATAATCCCGAACAAAATATTTTTGAATATTTGGTCTATATCACCAAAGCGTATCGTGTTTTTAATGGTTTCTAAAAAAAGTACGTACCAGTTACCAGTATCTCCTTTTTCATCATATAAGTAAAGTGATAGTCCCAAGGGCTGAATGATGAACAGTCCAAAGAGAAAGCCAATTATTATTATAAACGCTATTTTTTTCCTGTAAACCATTTTTTTTTAAACCTTGACTATCTAAATCTTGGGATTCTTACATTTTTCTTCTGAATTTCTAATTACACGCTTTTTCATTTTAAAAAATTCAATATTTTATTTCGCCATCGTTATTTTTCAATCCAGCTTTTAGCAAGCTCTTTATCTTCCGAATGAAAATATTTAATATGTGCCTCAGAGAATGGCAAAAGATTTTTGGTAAATTCTTCCTGCCATTCTATACTACCTACAAGTGCCACTTTTTTTAAATGGTCTTGTTTTGGAATTTTGAATTCCATTTCATTTTCTACAGTTTGATGCCTTGTATTTTTGACTTCACTGACTTCTATATACCAAGCAGCACTTTTGTATTTTTCAAGATGCTCACTAACAGCCGTTAATAACATTGTGGCATCATCTTTGTCCATACCATTTTCTGCCAATGCGTATAGAATATTATCTTTTTTATAAATCGCTAACATAATAGGATTTTTTATGGTTTATATTTCTTGATATTAACTAGTCTGATTGCCTACTGCACTTCTCACACACACCTTTTACAACCAGATTGATATCTTCTGTGATATAACCCTCCGGTAGATTGATTTGTGGTATTTTATGTTCTGTGAGGCAAACGGTTTCATCGCAGTTGCTGCAATGAAAATGCAGGTGCAGGTCGTTGCCAACCTCACATTCACAATTCTCTTCGCATAGCGCGTACTTTAATACTCCTGTGCCATCTTCAATTTGGTGGACAATGCCCTTATCTTCAAAGGTTTTCATTGTTCTAAATAGGGTGCTCCTTTCGGATATTTTGAAATCCTTTTCCAAATCGCCAAGGCTAATGGCCACCTCTAATTCTGCCAAGCGCTTGTAAGTCATTAGCCTCATAGCTGTAGGTCTTATGCCTTTGCTTTCCAAAAGTTGGACTATTTTTTCCATTTCTTTCACTGGGTTTTAGAGGTCGTACCGTTTTAGGGATTCACCTGTTTTGATTTGGAAGGCATTCTCAATATCAGATAGATAAATAATTCCGTCGCCAGGTTCGGGCGTTTTACCATTTTCTAAGATGATGTCGATTGCTGATTGCGCTTCTTCATTTTGACATACCAATTCCACTTTAACAACTGGGCTATCGGTTATATTAAAATCGAGGGAAGGTCTTGCTCCTTTTGCTTTGAATGCGCCAGTACCCTCTGCTTGTGAAAGGGTCATACTTTTAAAACCATTGTCGCTTAGGGCTTCGATGACCCTTTGTATGCGGTTTGGTTTTACAAATGCTTTTATTTCTTTCATATTGATGCTATTTAGATTTTTAATCGATTTTGAACCGAGCCCGTTCTTTAATTTTTAACTAACTAAATTAAGTCGATAAACAAACTCGGAATCAAAACCTTTGCTAATTATAGGACTAGTGGTCGTGATCCAATTCACCTTTAATCATTTCCGAGGAAAGCATATAAGCTCCCTTTATAACCACTTTGGCATCCGTTGAAACGTCGGCGGGAAGGTTTATTTCTACAAATCCTAAATCGTGCACGCCAATGCTTACAGGTACTCTCTTAAATTTCATTTTATTTTCTTCTGGTGCTTCGTCTTCATCCACGATAAACACGTAGGACTGTTCTCCTTCCTTGATGATTGCTTCCTCAGTAACAGCAAACCCTGACTTTTTACCCTGTATAATTCTTCCTTCTACATACATACCTGGTAAGAGGTCGCCGTTTTTATTGTCTATATCTGCGTGAACGTGCAGGGCTTTTGGGTCTTCCTCAAATGTTTTTCCAATGGAATGTACTTCGGCACTTAATAGCTCATCTGGTCTTGACGCTACCGTAAATTGTATTTTTTGACCCACCTTTACTTTTGGTATGTCTTTTTCATATACCTTAAGGTCCAAGTGAATTTTTGAATTGTCACTTACTGTAAACATTTTGGTCTGTGTGGCCACATAGTCTCCTAAGGTTACCATTATGTCATCGACATAGCCAGAAATTGGCGTAGTAATAGGTACGGCTGAAAATATTTCACCTTGTTCAACCTTAGTCGTATTGATTCCCAACAGGCGTAGTTTAGACCTTAATCCATTTACACTCGATGTTGTAGAACGAAATTTGGATTGCGCCATTTGAAATTCTTTTCCAGAGGAAACTCCTTTATCATAAAGGGTCTGTTTTCGCTCAAAATCCTGTTTAAGGAAAACCAGTTCATCGTTCTTTTCCTGGTACTCCTGTTGCATACCGATAATATCGGGATGTTCCAAATAGGCCAAAACCTCACCCTTTCGTACTTTATCTCCTTCTATTACTTTGATGGAACGTACATTACCGCCTACAAAAGGACTAATGTTGGCCATATCTTGAGGAAATAGCTCCAGGTTACCTGTAACTTTAATATTGTTACCGAGGTTTCTTTTTTCCAAGGTCTTGGTCTCTAAGCCAATGGTCTCTATTTGTTGTGTGGTAAGTTCTACCACGCCTTCCTCTCCTTCTTCCTCGTGGCCACCTTCTTCTTCGTCGTGACCCTCTTCGCCGTGCATAGCTTCGGTTTTTGACACGCCTTCAGTTTCATTTTGACCCAATTCAGAATCGGGCTTATCGTTACAGCCTACCAATAAGAAGGTTAATAGTACTGTTGTAATTATTGCTATATTTTTCATTATATTCTCCTTTTTTAGGTTTATAGATTGCCCAATTGATACTGTAACTCAATGGCTTGTTGATTATACTGGTTAATAAATTGTAAGTGGTTCTGCTTTATGCGAATGGCACTGTTTAAAATCGTGATATAGTTTACATAGTCTATTTCGCCTTCTTTGGAAGCAAGTTCTGCTGTTGTAATTTGCTCTTCGGCCAAAACCAATGCACCTTCTTGGTAATAATTCAGCGTTTTTTGGGTTTTTTCCAATGATTTTAACAATTGTGATACCCTGCTTTCGGTTATTGCCTTTTGTTCCAAATATTGGTTCTCGGCTACCATTGCATCTGCCTTAGCAGCCTTGACCCTTGCTTTTTGAGGGAAGAACCACAACGGGATACTTATACCTGCTTGATAGGTGTTGAACCCTGAAACATCGTCAACGATTTGTCTTCCATAGGTAAGGTTGAACTTTGGCAAAAACTGGGATTTTTCGACGCCAACGTTGGCTTTGCTCACCTCGGCATTTTGCATAGAATATTGCAACAATGGATTGTTATCTATGGATGTTGAATCTATAACGCTCATATAATTCAACGGTTCGTAAGTACCTCCAACGGTTTCAATTTCTTGGTCAATCCCCAAATACTGTTTCAACGCCCTTTTGGCAATCTCGATATCGTCATAGGCCTGTTGTCTCAAGACCTGTATCTGTTGATATTCAGAAGAAGCCGCGATAAATTCCAGCTTTCCCGTTTCACCTGTATCAAAACGCAGTTCTGCAGCTGTCTTGAAGTTGTTATACACACTGTCCAATTGTTCCGCGAAGCGTAACTGGGCTTTGTTATAATTTATCTGGTCATAGGCCTGCATCACATTACGCACCAATTGTTGCTCGCTAAGGGCATAAAACTTCTCGCCCAATTGAACACGTTGCTTATAGAACTTTGATTTTGAGAAACCAGATAACAAATCGATATTTCCCTGCTGCACCCCAATGGTAGTTTGCACACCGGGCAGGTCATTACCGAATTCTTCTTTGCCCGTAAAAAATTGTGTGCTACCAAGGTCGAAACTTGTTCCTTTCATCGCCCGCTCACGGTCTATAAAAGACTGACTTTCCTTAAGGGAAGGATAGTTTTCTTTTGCCAAAGAAATAGCTTCCTCTAAAGTAATAGTCTGTGCGATACCACGGTCTTGTGCATTTACTGAATTCGAGGTTAAAAACCCCCCTAAGCTCAATAATACAACCAAAACAGTAGTGCTCTTGTTAATATAACTTGGGTCATTTCCATTATCCTTTCGTTGCTTACGAGCTTCCAACCAATAATATAATACTGGAAGGACCACAAGTGTTAAAAATGTTGCTGTGAGCAATCCGCCGATAACCACCGTTGCCAATGGTCGCTGTACTTCTGCACCGCCCGAGGTAGAAATCGCCATTGGGATAAAGCCCATAATGGCCGCCGTTGCAGTTAATAAAATAGGGCGTAGGCGCTCGTGCGTTGCCTCGTATATTCGTTTTTTTAAGTCTGTCATTCCACTTTCTTTTAGTTCATTGAATTTGTTTATCAGTACCAATCCATTTAATACCGCTACCCCAAACAGTACAATAAAACCGACTCCTGCCGAAATACTAAAGGGCATTCCCCTTATCCAAAGGGCAAACACACCGCCAATGGCTGCCAGAGGGACTGCCATATAAATCATAAGCGATTGCGAGAACGAGCTCAACGCAAAGTAGAGCAATATGAATATTAGGAAAAGTGCGATAGGCACTACAATCATTAATCGGTCTGATGCACGCTGTAAGTTCTCGAACGAGCCTCCGTAGGTTACAAAATAACCAGGTGGCAGTTTCACATCTGTTTCCAATTTTTGCTGAATTTCCTCGACCATCGATTTTACATCACGTCCACGAACATTGACCCCTACCGAAATACGACGCGAGGTGTTGTCCCTTGAAATTTGCATCGGCCCTGGTTTGTAACTAATATTTGCAACCTCTTTCAACGGTACTTGTGCACCACTGGGTAAATCGATATACAGATTTTTAAGATTGTTGATGTCTTGTCTAAACTCCTTTGCCAAACGAATAACCACATCAAAGCGTTTTTCACCCTCAAAAATCACACCTGCCGCTTCTCCTGCAAAGGCAGCACTTACATAATCATTTAGTTTATCGACGGTTACTCCGTATTGTGCCATTTTTGCGCGATTGTATTCTACCGTCATCTGTGGTAAACCGCTCGTAGCTTCCACATTGAGGTCGGCCGCTCCGGGAACACTTCTGATAACCGCTGCGATTTCCTGAACCTTGTCTGCCAACACGTCCAAATCTTCTCCGTACAATTTGATGGCCACGTCCTCCCGAACACCAGTAAGCAATTCATTAAAACGAAGCTCTACAGGTTGCGTAAATACAAAATTCACACCTGGTACTACAGAAATTTTTTCCTGTATTTTTTCTATGAGTTCTTCTTTGCTCTCTGCGGAAGTCCACTTGCTCTTATCCTTTTCAAGAATGATATAGCTATCGGCAATGTCCATTGGCATTGGGTCGGTTGGTATTTCGGCAACACCAATTCTTGAGACCACTGTTTTCACTTCAGGAAATTCATTGATTAAATTCTGAAGTTTTTTTGATGCCTCTATAGATTCTGTAAGACTACTACCTGGTTTTATCAAGGCCTGAAATGCAATATCGCCCTCATCAAATTTGGGTATGAATTCGCCACCCATATTGCTGAAAATATATCCCGCAATCAATAATAAGGCGACTGCACCTAAAACAACACCTGCTCTAAATCGAAGTGCAAAATTGAGCAAGGGTACATACGCCCTGTTTAAACCGGACATTATTTTATCACTGAATCTGTCAATCTTGTTTTCAAATTTGGCGAACCAACTGTTCTGATTTTTGGCAGGTTTTAGGAACATTGACGAAATCATTGGCACGTAGGTAAGACAAAGGATAATCGCACCCAAAACTGCAAATCCAAAAGTAAATGCCATTGGACGGAACATTTTTCCTTCAACACCTGTCAAAAAGAGAATCGGTGTAAATACAATAAGGATAATTAGCTGTCCGAAAAATGCCGAATTCATCATTGTACTTGCCGAGTCGTAGGCGATTTCGTCCATTTCGGCCTGACCTATCGTTGCTTTTGATTTTTTCATCCGTTGATGGATGTGGAATACCATCCCTTCTACAATAATAACTGCACCATCCACAATGATTCCAAAATCGATTGCTCCCAAGGACATTAAATTGGCCCATACACCAAATTGCTTCATCAGGATAAATGCAAAGAGTAATGATAGCGGAATTACTGAGGCTGTTATCAATCCGCCACGGAAACTTCCCAATAGTAATACCAGTACAAAAATCACGATAAGCGAACCTTCAATAAGATTTGTTTCTACGGTACTTGTGGTTCTTCCAATGAGTTCACTTCGGCTTAAAAACGGTTCTATGTAAACACCTTCTGGAAGCGATTTTTGAATTTCGTTGATGCGCTCTTGTACATTTTCTATGACAGTGCCAGGGCTTTCGCCTTTAAGCATTAAAATTTGGCCACCAACAGTTTCGTGTCCATCTTGGGTAAACGCACCATAGCGCACTTGATTGCCAAAGCCTACTTTTTCGGCAACGTCCCTTACCAAAACTGGGCTTCCGTTTTGAGTGGTTACAACGGTGTTTTCCAAGTCTTCAAGGCTACGCGCTAAACCCTCGCCACGGATAAAATTGGCTTGGTGGTTTTTTTCAATATAAGCGCCTCCCGTATTGGCATTGTTCATTTCAAGGGCTTCAAAAACCTGATTCATTGTAATGCCAAAACTTTTTAGTTTGTCAGGGTTTATGGCCACTTCGTACTGCTTTACGTAGCCTCCAAAAGCATTCACTTCAACTACTCCAGGAACTAATGCCATTTGGCGCTTTACAATCCAATCCTGAATGGTACGAAGCTCCATAGCATCGTATTTTTCTTTGTAGCCTTCCTTTACTTTTAAGGTATATTGGAATATTTCGCCCAAACCTGTAGTTATGGGTGCCATAAATGGCTCGCCGAAGCCTTCGGGGATTTCCCCTGAAACTTCGGTTAATTTTTCTTGCACCAATTGCCGGGGCAGGTAGGTACCCGCTTCATCCTCAAAGACAATGGTAACCACAGACAGCCCAAATCGGGATACGGAACGTAGCTCGATAACGTCAGGAAGGTTGGCCATTGCCAATTCTACTGGATAGGTAACAAATTGCTCAATATCTTCAGTACCTAAATTTGGGGCAACGGTAATAACCTGTACTTGGTTGTTGGTAATATCGGGTACAGAACCCAGGTTTATAGTAGCCATAGACCAAATGCCCGTACCCACAAGCGCTACTATAAATAGGCCAATAATAAACTTGTTATTAATGGAAAATGAAATGATTTTGTTAATCATAGAAAAAGTATTAATTCAGTTTAAACCTCGCAATGCAAATAGATGCAATACGTTTATGATGTGATACTTATTTTGAAAAGCATCACGATAGGATATAGCTATCCTTAAAAAAACTGAATTATACTTTAGGGGGTTGGAATAGGGATTCCAGATATCTGGAAGTGAAGTTTACCTTATATAAGCTAAATTGCTTTTTATCTTCAAACTTTAACCGATTTGCTGTATCGGTATTTTTATTTGCAGCAAACAAAACTAAGGGATGACAACATTGATGATGGCTATGTACAGGTGCATTCTCCTTATCAGAGTCATTGTGGTGCCTTTCATCTTTTGCTTCCTTACCAAAGTAATCCTCAACTACATAATCGAGGAAAGAGTCACCATAAACTTTATGGTCCTGGTAATGCGTTACGATGTTTGAAATTTCTTTAATGGGTCCACAAAAGTCCATATCAATACTAATTCCCTGAAAAAAGAATAATAGCGACATTGATATGGAAATGAATATCTTCATAAATTCTAACAAAGATACAAATTAATCGATGCACAGGTTGTGCAAAGTAATGTCGAATTCTAAAATGCAAAAAGATATAAAACAGGCTTAAGTAAAGATTTAGATGAACTGGCTTTTAAAACTTTTAAAAAACATTTTCAATTTCGCTAACAATATGGTTAAACTATATTATATTGAAATTAAAATACAGGTTGTATGAAAATAGAAAAGGAAGCTATATGGTTAATTGCAGGGTTAAGAACACCTTTTGCAAAGGTTGATAAAGATTTTAAAGATAAAGATGCCCTTCAATTATCCATTCCCGTTGTCCAGGAAATGATAAAAAGAGACTCTTTATCCCCCAATCTTTTTATTTGGGGTTCAGTAGCGCCAAATCTAGGTTATAGTAATCTTGCGCGTGAGATACTTATGGATGCAGAATTAGATCAGAGTATTCCTGCGTTGACCACAATTATGGCCTGTAGCACCAGTATGATGGCAGCCATTGAGGCTGTTGGATTGATAAGCGAAGAAGAGGTTGCCCTAGTGGGCGGCGTCGAAAGTATGAGTCGGGTTCAACTTGGATTGAACCAGAATTTTTCCGACTGGTTACGGCGGTTGTTCCAAAGCAAGACACTTGCGGATAAATTTTCAAAATTGAAAGATTTGAATTTTGGGGATGTACGGTTGTTTATCCCGAGTGTTACTAACAGAACTACTGGCCTGAGTATGGGCGAACATTCCGAAATTACCACAAAACGCCTTCAAATAGAGAGAAAGCGGCAAGACGAGATTGCCCTTAACAGCCATCAAAATTATATAAAGGGAAAAAATAATGGATTTTTTGATGATCTGATTTTACCGTTGGATGGCGTTGAAAGGGATAAAATTCCAAGAGAAAATACCAGTTTGGAACAGTTAGCCAAGCTCAATCCTGTTTTCGATAAAGAGTCGGGTAGCGGTTCACTGACAGCGGGCAATTCTTCTTTGTTGACCGATGGTGCCGCAGGTTTATGGGTATGTGGTTCAAAGGCAAAAGAGAAATTTCCCGATGAATCCTATGCTACTCAATTAATAGACTGGGAAATTGCCGCCGTAAATATTGAAGACGAAGGACTGTTGATGGCCACTACTTTTGCCATACCTAGATTGTTGGAAAGACATAAATTTCGTTATGATGAAATTGACCTATGGGAAATACACGAAGCATTTGGGGCACAAGTAGCGGCAAACATTAAATTGCTTGAAGATAAAAATCACTTGAAAAAGGTGGGTATTTCATTTGACTTTGGTTCATTTCCTTGGGAAAACCTTAATCCTAATGGTGGAAGTATTGCCATTGGTCACCCTTTCGGTGCAACTGGCGCAAGAATTATTAACCAGGCTATAAAGGAACTGGCGCAAATGGGGCCCGGCAAGAAGGCGGTGGTCAGTGTCTGTGCTGATGGTGGGTTAGGAACTGTTATGTTATTGGAATCCTGATTCATTTATTGGTTTACTTCAACGTATAAATAGTTATTGAATTCTTCCTAAAATTTGTAAGGTACAATTGATTGTTGTTAATAGGTAGGATAGTCTCAAAATTTATCAGCAACATCCCCTTTCTTCCTGAATAGATGGACAGGCAATTGTTCCATAAGAGCAATATACACAGCAATCTCCTTCCTTTGGTTTTAGAACTATTTTACAATTCTCGCATTCGTAGAAAAACTGACAGGCGTTTATTGGCATTTCTTCTACTTTTTTATGTTGGCAGTTTGGACAAGTAATCTCTGATTTTAATTCCATAGTAAATTTTATAAAGTTGAATTATTACAACAAGAATTGTTGAAGACACCCTCATATGGTAATACTTCTTTTAATCTATCAACATAATATTCAGGTTTTTTGTTAAATTCTGTAATACAGTGTGGGCATCTGCAAAACCAAAAATATTTTTTATCGTAAATACTATTTATAGATTGACTCTTAGGCTTTTCTGAAAGGCAAGTTGGGCATATAATGAGATTTTTAATTTCTTCGAGATAGTAATCTTCATTATTTTTAAACTTTTCTACACAACCTTTACAACAGAAATAATAATCTGAAGCTTTATAATTCAAAGTTAAGTTAGGAATACTTTTTATTCCCAATCGAACCAATGAACAGCTACACGTAGGACATATTTTATATTTCATTTTTTATTATATTTTATAGCATATAAGTGATATCTGAACTCAATGTTGGATATGAGAAAATCATTGTTCTAATATCATTAACCTTCATCTTTGTTTTTATGGCCATTGCAAAGAGATTTATTGTTTCTTCTGTATGTGGTCCAATTAAATGCGCTCCCAAAATTGTTTGAGTTTCTTCGTCAATTATAGTTTTGAACGCATATTCTTCAACATTCAAGCGTTTAGCATTGAACCAATTGCCAACCTCTTTATAATTTATCCGAATATTGTAATTCAGTTCTTTCGCTTTCGTTTCAGTATATCCAACGGAAGCCATAGTAGGCAATGTAAAAACTACCGTTGGCATTGGTGGATAACTTATTTCTTTATAATTGCCTTTAATAATATTTGAAGCAACCGTATGACCTTCCAAAACTGCAACTGGCGTTAATGGCAATCCTTCTGAATCTGCTGCATCGCCCGCTGCATAAATATGAGGGTTTGAAGTACTTTGAAGGTATTCGTTTACCGTAACACCTTTTTTAGTAAACTTTATGTTGGCTTTGTCTAAATTCAAATCGAATATTGCTGGTGGTCTTCCGGCAGAATTAAAAACAGCTTCAGCTTCAAAATATTCTGTTTTCTCTGCGGATTTACCTTTCACTCGATACTGGCTATCCACTTTCTCAATAGCGGTAACATCTGTATTAAGGATGAGTTTTATACCTAACTCTTTTGTGGCAGAAACAAGATGTTTTACAATATCCTGTTCAAAATTTTCCAAGGGATTTTCTCCACGATGAACAATAGTAACTTCTGCTCCACATCGAGCTGCAATATGTGCAAACTCAAAGGCGATATAGCCACCACCGATGAATAATAATGATTTTGGTAATTTTTCTAAATTCAAGAAATCGGTACTGGATTTGGCGAAATGACCGCCTTCGAATTCTAAAACCCTTGGCTTTGAACCTGATGCAATTACAATTTTGTTGGCCTTTACTTTGTCGTTTCCAACCTCTAATGTGTCATCTGATAGAAATTTTGCTGAACTATGAAAGGTGTCTATGCCATTCTTTTTATATCCTTTTTCAATTTTTGGTGGCATTTCATTCACAAAGGTTTGTTTAAAGGCCATTATGTCCTTCCAATTTACTTTAGGTATGGTATCAATGCCATTACCTTTAAGCCTTTTGGCAAAATCTCGAATTTCAGTAGCGCCAATAATTACTTTTTTTGGGTCACAACCTCTCAAAGCACAAGTACCACCATACGGTAATTCATCTGTGATTCCGACTTTCAGGCCTTTTGAGGCGCACTTATTGGCGATGGTCATTCCCGCCATTCCCGAACCAATTATAAATACATCATATTCTTTCATACTAATTGGTTTGTTTTTTGTCGGTTACTTTATAGCCTGTTGAATTGATTGCTTTCTCGATTTCCGTTTCATTCGTTTTGGTTTGGTCAAATTCAATGATAGCATTCCCGTTTTCGTAGGACACTTTTGAGGTTACAATTCCGTCGAGCTTGTTTACTTCGTGGTTGACGTGCTCTTCGCAACTTGCACAAGTCATCCCTTTTATATCAAAATTTATCGTATGGATATTGGATTGATTGACTATAAGCACTTCTTTCTTGTTATCCAGATAAAAGATGTGAGCGTAATATGGAAAACTTATGGATATAGCCGCAAATAGCGTAATACCAATTAAAAAACCTTTAGTTTGAAACCACTTTGGCTTTGCATCCACTTCACAACAATCCTCTGCTTTTTTCGGTTTTAGATAATCATACCACGCATAACCAATTGCTATGACAGCGATACCAATTAAATAGGGTCGAAAGGATTCCATCCAAGATAAAGCGGATGCACTTCCCCCAACGCCGGCAATTAATGCAATAACTGGTGGTATGCAACAAGATGATGCGGCTACAGCAGCAAACAAACCTGTATAAGCTGCATTTTTCGATGTTTTTACGGTACTCATTATTAAAAATTTATGCTGTTTTTCTTTTTAATTGAATTGACTTAAAAATACTATCCAGAATATCCGTCTCATCCTCGTTCAATGAATAGTATAAGGTCTGCCCTTCTCGCCTTGAGCTTATAATATCTGCATCTTTCATTTTTCGTATATGCTGTGAAACCGCGGGAACACTCATACCTAAAATGTCGGCAAGATCACAAGGGCACAGTTCTTTTTCCATATTTAAGAGAAATAGAATTTTTAAACGTACCTCATTACCGGAAATGGACAGTAGTTTTGTTATTTTATCGAAATCATTGGTCATACCATCAATGACCGTTTTGCAGTTTAGTAACTGCTTATGGTCAGCTTCAGCTCTCGTACAAGAAATTTCCATTTTCATAATAACTATTTAGACGAACAAAGGTATAATTAATTACGTATTTAAGCAAATACTTAAATATATAGTTTTTAAGCATTAGAGAAATTTTTGGTGTTTTGTGTTATTTACATCTTGTGGGTGAAAACTAATTATAGATAAAAGCTGAAGATCCTAAAGAAATAGAAACTTAAATATAGAAGAGCGAGGGCACTCATTATTTGAATACTTTTTCTCAACCAAGACAATTTGGCAAGTTTTGAAACAGAACTTGAAAAAAGACCTACAACCAAAAAAGGAAGTCCTCTTCCAATACCAAAGCACAAGGCGAGAAGTAGACCATATATTAAATTCGCTTTTGCAACTGCAAAAGACAATAAGAGCAATAAAGGTGCGGCTGCTGTACCTAAACTAAATATAAATCCATAAATGAATGAACCACCAATTCCTGGTTTTCGTAATGATTCAAGGTGTTTTACACGTAAATATGGTCCGTAAAATGCAATTCCTGCTGCGATTAACGATATTATTGCCATACTTACAGCCCAATATTTGCCAAATATTTCGGTCAAGAAAATTCCAGAATAGCCTGCAATTGCCCCTAATAATGTCAAACAAAATACTATGCCGATAAAAAATGAAAACGTTACTGCAAAGCCTGTTTTTGATTCTCGCACAGAAGTACTACCAATATAACCTGCAAACCCAAGTCCAACAGGTAACGTGCAAGGACAAACGCCACTTGAAATCAACCCTGCCACAAAAGCTATTCCTAAACTTAAAATTGAGCCGTCTTGAAATGCAGCTGTAAATTCATTTAAAAATTGCTCCAAATTCATTGAGATAATGTTTTCACAGTTCCCGCATTATAACCAATTTCATTAATGGATTGCTTTATCTTGTCTATTGGAATGATATTTGGATTGTATTGTAGTGTTGCATTTTTGTTTTCAAGGCTAACTTTTACTTCCTTTATACCGTTCAAATCAGAAAGTGTCTTTTTCACATTTGCTACGCAAGACATACAGCTCATTCCTTCAATAGAAATTTCAACAGAAACGTTATCAGCTTGATTTATGTCAGTTTGCTTATTTTCATTAATGTTTTCAGCACAACCTAAAAGAACCATATACAGTAGCAATAGTGAAGAATTGAAAATGGTTTTCATATAACTGCTTTTTTGGGTTGATATCCTGATTTGGTTAGGACAGTTTCTATTTCTGATTCATTTATCTTGTCTGGATTAAATTCAACTTGTACCAATTTCTTAATCACTTTAGTTTTTATCTTTTTTGTTCCTTCTAATTCTTTTAAAATGTCCGTTATTTTTTCAGCACATCCTTGACACACCATATTGTCAATTTTTAGTGTTATAGTTTGCATATTTTTCTCTGTATTTGTTTGTAGAAATTCATAAATGGATTCAATTTCTTCCATCTTATCAGTAAGCTCGTAAAGATTTAAGTTTGGAAACTGCTGTCTTATGGTTGCAATTTTTTCCTCTTGACCGCAATTGCCTGGACAAGTTTCCAATGCTTCTGCAATTTTAATAGCTAATGTCTTTCTGAACACTTCATCTAAAAGCAGATATTGGGCTTTTTCAAAACCTTTATTGACCGCTTTAAACTGATTGAGAATTTGAGCAGGATTATCACTTTTATCAAGCATTTTTATAATCCCTTCCACTTGTCCGTTGATACTCTTTAAACGGTCTTTAAGGTCCTTTGTTAAATCTTTTGGCAGCATAATGACTTCAATTAAATACATTCCAAACGATGTGTACAGCGTTTGGAATGTATTGATGTTAAATTTAGCAACTTCTTTTTAGATTGCCTTTCCAACTCCAGCAGCGATTAATTCATCTTTATTTACTCCTCTGTTTTTACAGCAAGAAAGTAATTTGCCGTTTACAGCAACTGCAGGCAGGGAATTGATGTTGTACTCTTTCATTTTGTCAACACAGACTTTTTCGTCACATTGTTCAACTGTATTATAAACAGTAACTTCACAAGAGTCGCAAGCCATTTCTTTTACCATTTTTACTACTGGTTCACATACTGGACATCCAGCCGTGAATACTTCAATTTGTCGATTCATCTTTTTAGGATTTTAATGATTAAAATTAATTACACGACAAAGATGGGGTTGGCATAGGAGTGGTCTCCAAATTTATTTTGAATTATTTTAGGTTTACGGTAGAGTGTTTAAGAAATAAAGCTCTTTTAGCCTTAATGATGTGGGCTTTAGCGTACACTTTCCTTGAGCTTACAAACAAGAAATCCCTTATTCTAATGGAACTTTTTATCAAATCTCATCCAAAGATTTGCGATTTTGATTCGTACTCTTCTTAAATTTTGAAGGGGTCATTCCTGTCAGCTTTTTAAACTGATTGCTTAAATAAGCAACACTACTATAGTTTAACTTAAAAGCTATCTCACTTAAAATTAATTCATCATAAACTATTAGTTCTTTTACGCGCTCAATCTTTTGATTGATGATGAACTGCTCTAAAGTTATACCTTCAACAGATGAGAATAATGAACTTAAATATTTATAATCCAGGTGAAATTCATTGCTTATGAGCTTAGCCCAAATAACGTCTTTACCTTCATTGGAATGGTGAATGGTTTTTACAACCAAGTTTTTCATTCTTTCAATGAGTTGTGCTTTACGATTGTTTATAATACTGAAGCCTTCTTCATTTAATTTTTTGGATAAGACTGCCCTTTCCTCATTTTCAAGTTGAGCGTCCAATTGTACTTCGCCCAACTTTATTGTACGATAGGAAATATTCATATCATCTAAGATTCGTGAAACAGATGATATGCATCGCGGGCAAACCATATTTTTTATATGTAGGATATTTTTTATCATTCAAACAAATGTTTGAAAAAACCAAGATTCATTAATATTATTGCGATTACTGCAGCCATAAAAATGGCTGCCATCGCTAGTATGCCAATAACTTTATCTTTCCTAGAGATTTCGCTTTTGGAAGTTTTTCTTTTTTCCTTTCTTCTATTTCTTCTGCTTTCACTCATCATCGTACTTCTTTATACGACAAGGATTACTTAATTAATCCAAAATATTTTATTCAATTGTCTGCCTTACCTCACCACACTTTAGCATTGCCTCACCGTAGTACGGATTGCGAATTTCTTTTTCTAAGCTCAACCAGAAAGCACCATTATTATTATCTGCCATAGGGCAAAATTCACTATACACTGTTTCATTTACACCAAAGAGCTGTACGCCACTTATCATATGGGCAGAGAGATGCTTGAAATGCACTCTTTGATTTGCTATATCTGAACTTTTTTCTATAGCATTGGCAGATTTCTTCAGTTCTTTCTGAATGGTCATCCAATGGTTATGTGCTTCTTCACCGGATAATAACTTCATATCCACTTTTTTCAAGGATTGGTCTATTTGCTTTGCTACTTGTTGAGCGCTTTTAGCCTCATCCTTTACCAAAGCATCTTTTAAAAGGATATAATCATCAAAAACCTGTTTTAACTGATTCTGAAATTTGTTAGAAACTTCAATTCTTTCTTTCATTTGAGAATGATTGGTTTTATCTGCATTTTCTCCAAAGCTACCTTCTTGCATTCCCAGATGTCCTTCGTGACCTGTCATCGTTTTACCTCCTGATGCATTCATCATACTTTTTTTACCTTGTAATTGTGCAGCGGCATCTACGGTAAATGTTCCGTTGGTTACCACTTCATCTCCGATTTTAAGACCTTCGAGGATAGTATAACTATCACCAGTAGCGTTACCCAACCGAACTTCTCTCATCTCAAAAACAGGAACATCAGGCTTGGTCTTTACATAGACTACAGAGCGCTCACCTGTCCACATAACGGCCGTGGTAGGTATTGAAACGGTATTTTCTGCGCTTGTTTGAGTGCCCTCGATTGTTCCTTCTACAAACATTCCTGGCTTAAAGAGGTCTTTCTTATTTGGTAAAACCGCTCTCACAACTACAGTTCTTGTCGCAGAGTTTAATAATGGGTCAATAAACGAGACTTTGGCGTCGAATACTTCGTTGCGATAAGCATTGGTGGTTACTTTTATGTTTTGCCCTTCTTTTAGGGATGCAATCTGGTTTTCATAAGCATCAAATTCTGCCCAAACAGTATTTAGATTCGCTATTTTGTACAAGGGTTGACCCTGTTTAACATAGTCGCCTTCTTCAACCATTTTATAAGTAACCGTGCCCGATACGGTTGCAAAAACAGGGAAATTCTCTTGTACTTTTCCAGCAGCTTCTATAGCGTTTATTTGCTTTTCTGAAAGCTTCCAAAGTTTAAGTTTATTTTTAACAGCCTTATACAATTCCGCCTGCGACTCTTTCAAGGATGAAGCGGTAAGCAACTCCTGCTGTGCCGCAACCAAATCTGGTGAATAAATCGTTGCCAAGCGCTGCCCTGCGCGAACACGCTCTCCTGTAGAATTTACGTATAGTTTTTCGATTCTTCCTCCAAAATAGGTGACCTGTACTGCATTAGACTCTTCATTGGCTTTTATCTTACCAGATAATTTAAGGGAATTGCTTCCTATTTGTCCTTTACCAACAACAGAAGTTTGGATATTTGCCAGCGCCATTGCGTTCTCTGTCATTTTAATCTCATTCATTGCAAGGCCATCTGCACCAGATTCGGCAGGAATCAAGTCCATTCCACATATAGGGCAGTCACCTGGTTCGGGCTGCATAATCTGTGGGTGCATTGAGCAGGTCCACATTTGGTTTTCCGACTCGCCGGAATGGTCGTGGGTATCTGACATATCGGATAAATCCTTAACAGCATTTCGTTCTCTTCCCGAATTTCCGAATATGAGATACCCTGCCAATAAGCCTGCGATAACTGCAATACTTATATAAATAATGTTCTTTTTCATAATAATAATTTTATAGAAATTAGTACTCGTACTATTCCTCTTTTTCGTTTTCTAATCTGTAAATTATTTTTTTCATCTGTGCGATTTCCCGTAATTGTGCCTCAATAATTTCTTCTGCCAATTTTTTAGCTTCAGGGTCTTTGATATCTGCTCTTTTACTTGTTAAAATTGCTATTGAATGGTGCGGTATCATTGCTTTCATCCAGAGCACATCGCCCACAGTTGATTTTTGTTCACGCACCAAGGTCAAAGCACTTACAAACAATACTATACTTCCTAAAACAATTGCGATATTCTTTTTCTTGTTTTTGTACATCCCGCGCATTGCAACAAACATAATAATGGCCATCGCTGCAATCCCTAAACAGACCATATAAAAGCGGGTTAGGCTGAACCATACGTGGTCCCACTCATAAGTGTTTAGGTACATTGTGATGTACATAGCCACGAAGGATGCAGCGAGCATTCCTACAAATTTTGTGTATTGAT
The DNA here is from genome assembly GCF_045505135.1 of Aquimarina sp. 2-A2. NCBI lineage: Bacteria > Pseudomonadati > Bacteroidota > Flavobacteriia > Flavobacteriales > Flavobacteriaceae > Aquimarina > Aquimarina sp. 2-A2. Next base: position 845,165 of record NZ_JBJKFI010000001.1, read on the forward strand.
TTTTCTTTTTGTTTTCCATTGAATTTTCCATAATAGTTGATTTTAATGTTACTTATTTACGATTGTTTTTAATTAATTTTCTAAGAGTTGGTGATGAAATATACCAAAGGATAAAGCCACTCAATACTGTTATCAAGCCTAACAGTGAAAAAGCTCTTAAAACAATAGTGTTGAAGTTATCCCTTCCCTGATAATCCATTGTGTGGGTCATCCATAAAAAATCGAACCAGCGCCAATCGCGATGACGTACTGTTTGAAAAGCACCATTCTCAATCGCCACGTAGGCTTTTAAATTTTCATCGGTTTTATATGAAATCTCATAAGCAGGTAATGGTCGTCCGCGGTACTCGTGGTGGTCGCCAACAGATTCAATTCTTCGTATTTGGTCAAATTCTAAATCTGCCAACATATAGCGTTCTGACACTTTGATTGCTTCTTGTTCTGTGAGCTCGTCTTTCTTTGTTCCTGTAAGTGCATTATAAAGCACAGTCTCATTAATCCAATAATAGGGCGCATCCGCTATTTCAAGTAATTCTAATGACTTAATAGGTTCCTGAATATTTAGTTGAGAACTTCCCACCAAACCTGAAAATGCAGTTTGTTCAGGAATCTCTTTTTTGAAATGGTCGCCGTGTATCTCGTCAATATCCGTCCAGCTAAAATACATCCCGCTAATCGTCCACATCAGGAACTGAATACCCAGGAAGATACCCAAGTAGCGGTGGGCTTTTCGAATCCATTTTGCTGTTTTTCTATTGACCATTAGCTATCGATTTTTTTGGTACGTAATCGTAAGGCATTTGCAATAACCGATACGGAACTAAAACTCATTGCCAAAGCTGCAATCATAGGTGATAATAACAAACCGAAAAACGGAAATAGGACTCCAGCCGCAATGGGCACACCTAAGGTATTATAGATGAAAGCGAAAAAGAGATTCTGCTTGATATTTCGCATAACCATATGGCTTAAATTTTTAGCTTTTACGATACCGTACAAATCACCTTTTACCAAGGTTATCATCGCACTTTCTATGGCTACATCTGTACCTGTCCCCATAGCGATTCCCACATTACTTTTTGCCAGTGCTGGTGCATCATTGATGCCATCACCTGCCATTGCGACCACCTTCCCTTCATTCTGCAATTTTTCAACTTCCTGCAACTTATTTTCAGGTAACATACTGGCTTTAAAGTCAGCAAGGTTTAGCTCTGATGCTACGGCCTGTGCTGTATCGTGGTTATCGCCCGTGAGCATTATCACGGCAATCCCCTTGTCCTGTAATTCCTTGATGGCCTTGGCGCTTGTTTTCTTGATTTTGTCGCCTATCACGACATAGCCTGAAACCTTACCATCAATAGCTAAATACGAAACGGTTTTCCCTTGTTTTTGAAAGGATTGTGCTTCATCTTTCATAGCAGATGAAATTGTTGCCTTAGCATATTCCATCATTTTATCGTTTCCTAAATCGAGCTTCTTTCCATCAACTGTTCCCTCTACGCCTTTTCCTGTTACTGCGCTAAAGTTTTCGGTTTTTGATAGTTCAACATTCTGTTGCTTTCCGTATTTCACAGTAGCTTCGGCAAGCGGATGCTCGCTGGAACTGTTTAGGGATGCAATAAAATGCAGAATTTCGCTTTCGCGAAAGCGAGATTCATCAAAAGACCCAATTTTCTCAACCGTAGGTTTTCCTTCAGTAATGGTTCCAGTCTTATCCACGATAAGGGTGTCCACCTTGTCCATTTTTTCCAGAGCTTCGGCATTCTTGATTAGCACACCATTTTGTGCTCCTTTACCAACGCCAACCATAACGGACATAGGTGTGGCCAACCCCAAGGCGCAGGGGCAGGCGATTATCAGTACGGCAATGGCATTCACAAACCCATAGACATAAGCGGGTTCCGGACCCCAGATTGCCCAAACGATAAAGGTTATGACCGCAATAAATATGACTACTGGCACAAAATAGCCTGAAACCGTATCGGCCAATTTTTGGATGGGCGCACGACTGCGACTGGCATCGTTTACCATATGTATGATTTGGGAAAGCAAGGTTTCGCTACCAACCTTTTCGGCCTCCATCAAGAACGACTGGTTGCCGTTTATGGTACCGCTACTTACTTTATCATCTTCGGCTTTATTAACTGGAATGGGCTCCCCCGATATCATCGATTCATCTACAGTAGTTTCGCCTTCGGTAATTCTGCCGTCAACAGGAATTTTATCTCCTGGCTTCACCCGTAGTATATCTCCTTTCTCTATCTGGTCGATGGAAACTTCTTCTTCATTTCCATTGACTACCTTAATGGCTTTATTGGGCGCAAGTTTTAAGAGTTCCTTGACCGCAGAATTGGTCTTACTGTGCGCACGGGCCTCAAGTACCTGGCCGAGTAGCACCAGCGTTAAAATAACTGTGGTCGCCTCAAAATAAACAAATACAGTTCCTGATTCGGTTAAAAAGTCTTGGGGGAAAAGCTGCGGAAACAGCATCCCGAAAACACTAAAAACCCAAGCCACTCCAGTACCTATGCCAATGAGCGTAAACATATTTAGGTTCCAGGTGACAATACTGCGATACGCACGTTCAAAGAACATCCACGTAGCATAGAAAACCACGGGAAGGGAAAGCACAAACTGAGCCCAGTTCCAGTATTTTATTTCGAGAATACTTTCCAAGGGATTGTTTGACAGCATTTCTGACATTGCTATAAAGAATATAGGCAACGTAAAGACAACCGCTATCCAGAATTTTTTAAGTAATTTTTTATAGGTCTTTTCTTCTGCCGATAGGTCTGGTTCCATCGGCACCAGGTCCATCCCACAAATAGGGCAGTCTCCAGGTCCGTCTTTAACAACTTCAGGGTGCATAGGGCAGGTCCATTGCTCGGAAGTGGTGGCGGTTAAATTTTGTTCCTCGACTAAATCCATTCCGCAGACAGGACAGTCGCCTGGCTTGTCGTAGGTTTTATCTCCTTCGCAATGCATTGGACAGTAGAAGGTTCCTGTTCCTTTGCCTTTGGGTTGTGGTTTTTTCGCTTTCGCGGAAGCGGAATCATCTTTATGATGATGCTCGCCCGGTTTGTGGATAGAATACGTACCGCCGTCATCATTTAATACCTTTTGAAAAGTCTCGATAGGAATGTGAGATTCCATTTCGATGGTGGCTTCTGCTTTTTCCAAATTGACCGATGCACTGGTTACTCCCGCTACATTGGAAAGTATTTTTTCGACGTGATTCTGGCAACCTTTGCAGGTCATTCCGTGTATGTGATAGGTATGTTTCATTTTATCTTAATTTTTTTCGCATTGCTTCAGAAATATTCTCTGCATAGACACCATAGGCATCGACCAATAATCCTTTAATTCCATTTTTTGATGAAATAGCGTAAAGAACGCTGTTGTCATCGGTACTGCTCATTCCTTCAAAACGATGCATCTCATCTACATCGAAATCCTCTGGATGTAATTTTAGCTTTAGCGCATTACATTCAATGTGTCCCGAACATAAATTAAAATCGTAGGTATAACCTTGCTTTTGCAAGTGGGTCATTGTTTGGGAAAGGGTATCGAATGTTTTCATAGCCACTAATTTTAGTTCACTAAAAATTTTGCAGTCAGTCCTCCCGCGAGCCATATATAACAGATGAAGGCTGCATATTTTAAAACACTTTCCAACAATGGACTCTTGGGTGCCATCTCGCTCATTGAATGTTCTACATCTTTTTTCTTGAAAAAACCCAGATAAACGAGATAGGCCGAAATGATGAGAAAAGCAACGTTCAAGAAAAAGGTATAATCAATCTTGAAAAATTCGCTATCCTGAATCTTCACCTGTGATGAATCTGGTAGCATATTCAATAAATCAAATCCATAATGAAGTGCCAATGCCGTACCAATTAATGCTGTAAACAATAAAAACGTGATGAACAATGACATTTTCCAACCATAATACTTTGCATTGATTCTCAGTACTGGAAAAACCACCAAATCGCTAAAAATAAAGGCCATTACGCCAGCAAAACTCACGCCTTTTCCGAATAGTAACGCTGCTAACGGAATGTTACCCATTGAACCGATAAAAGTCAAAAATGCGGCAACTGGACCGACCACGATATGTTCCAGAATTTCGAGAAAAGTAAAATCTGTATTGCCTTGACCGCTATTGATGAATAAGGTCTGAAAGAACGAATCTGGCACAAAAGCCGCTGTAATACCCGCAACGGTAAAACCTACGGTTACATCCTTCCAGACCATTTGCCATTCCATCTTATATTTTTTGGCAACACGCGCCCAACTGTCTTCGTTCTTGATTTGTTTCTTCCAATCTTTGGAACCGTCCATCTCATCATCATCTTCATTTTCGAGATTCTTACGGGCTTTTTCGATGAGTTTTTTAGGATTGATGAGTCGTATCAGAATCCACGAAATACCAATCAAGAGAATACCACCTACATATTCGCCAACCACAAACTGCCATCCTAAGAATATGGAAATGATAATCCCCAATTCTATGACGAGATTGGTCGATGCCAACAGAAAGGCAATGGAAGACACAAAACTTGCCCCTTTCTTAAAAATGGATTTTGTACCTGCCAAAGCCGAAAAACTGCACGAGCTACTTATAAAGCCGAAAAACGTGCCCAAAAGCACACTTTTGCCTTCGTTTTCGCCCATTGTTTTTTGCATCCGCTTTTCGGTCACGAAAATCTGTATCATACTACTGATGATATATCCCAAAATGAACGCCCAAAGCGCCATCCAGAAAAATCCGGTGGTCGTATAGGCGGCTTCGCCCCATTGTTTTAAAAATTCGTTCACGGTTTAAACTGTATTAGTTTTTCATTCTTTGATGATACACCTGTTTTTAATTTCTTTATCATTGAGCTTTGGTTGACCATATCTTGCTATTTTACTTTGAATGGAATTACTACTTTAACTTTTTCCCAAGCTAATGTTATGTCACCTTCAGTATCACTAATTTTATGGATACTATATTCTAAGTGTTCCTTCAGGCTATCCGCAATAATCGGTGTCACCTTAAATCGTATTACATCATCTTTTTCGTCATATTCATCCTTTCCGTGCTGGTTCCAATTGGAATTTAAAATGATGGTCCATTCTTCTTTTGAAGGAATGGTAAAAAATCCATATTTACCTGCTTTCAGTTCCTTACCATCTATTTCTAAATCCGTATCCGTCTCTATCCACGTAGCCATATGTGCCCCTGCTTGCCAGACTTGGTCATACGCCAGCAAACCACCAAAAATCATCCTGTCCCTAACCTCTGGCGATGAATAATCAATATGGATGTGCGCATTACCAATGGTCGCCATTGCAGAGGTGTGGGGGCTTAACACTTTTTTTGGCGGTTGTTCTATGGTTGTTTCTTTCGACTGTTCCGGCAATGGCTCGGTTTTCTTCTCTTTACAACTGGTAATAAGAAGAAGACCGAACACTATACTAATTGAAATATATCTACTCATCGGTTGTTACTTAGTATTTCTTGAAGATGAATGGGTTTTTATTATTTTCCATTTTCCATCTATTTTTTTAAGGATTGAGGTTGCTACCCCTTTTTTCTTTATGGCCCGGCTATTTCCCTTGTCGTCCGGATTGAGGACAATGGTATATATGTATGTTTCGGTAGTAAAGGCATAGGGTACATCTACCTTTACATCGATTTCATAATCTGAAAATTCAAATTTTTCAAAGTGACCCAATTCCGGTCCTAAATGATGTTCTATATAGTGGCTGTACGTACCCTCGACGCCTCCCGATTCAAAAACCTCGGAATCCTCGGTAAATAATTCGAAAGTACCATCGGTCGTTAGGTTTTGTAAGGCATCCTTATAGCTTTTCATTACTGTAAGCACTGCTTCTTTTTCTGTTTTTGCATCTTGTCCAAATAGTGGGCTTGTCGCTATTATGAGCAACATTACCACCGTAGTTAATTTTAGTGTTTTCATACTTTTAGTTTTTAAAGGTTATTTATTTACTCGAATTCTATTCACATTTGCGATACCAAAGACCAGGACGAAAAACCGCAGTGCCACTTCAAGCGCCACCAGGATTTTCGCGGGTAAGGAAATTGGGACTATATCACCATATCCTACTGATGAGAATGTTATCAAACTAAAATAGGATAAATCAAAAACTACCGACAGTCCATCATTGCCAATACTGTTGTTCATTTTAAAATGAATAGCATCCACAAACTGTAACGCCGTGTAATCTATTGCAAACGATAAAACTATCAACACAATCAGATATCCGAACAAGACCAGTACGTGGCTCAATAGATGGCTCTGACCAATTATCTTCATTAGTTGGTTAAAGGACAAGGCTATAATAAATCCTATTTTTAGTAATGTTAAGGCAAGAAGTATACCTATAGCCAAAAGCCCTTCCATAGTAGGTAGCGCATACAGTTCGATTACTGAAGCAATTAGCAGCACCAATAGAACATACTTTGAGCTATTGAAAAGTTGCCCATAAAACGCCCTTGTGGTTTCTATGTCTTTTTCTTTATCCATTCTTATTTATTATCTGTAAAAATCTCATCATACGTCTTTGTATCATTCTCATTGATTCTTCTTATTATATACTTTTTGTCGATATCCCTTCTATTATCAATTCCCATTGATTTAAGCAACTCCTTAAAAGCTTCCATAGTGTTTTTATGGTAGTTGGCTACTTTGGTCTTTTTATCTTCTACTACCAATGATGCTACCCTTGAAGGTTCCATTGTGGTGATTCCCGTAGGGCAGGTATCCAGATTGCATTTTAAGGATTGTACGCAGCCCAAGGCAAACATCATCCCTCTGGCACTATAGCAAGCATCGGCACCAAGTGCCAACATTCTATAGATATCAAAAGCTGAAATTATTTTTCCTGCCGCCATTACTTTTATTTCATCTCGCAATCCATACTTTTTAAGAATGCCGTTTGCAAAATGTACGGCTTCAATTATTGGCATTCCAGCCCAATGTAGCGATTCCATATGTGCAGCACCGGAACCACCTTCTGCGCCGTCAATGGCTACAAAATCTGGATAGTTTTGCTTTTCAGCAAAAGTGCGAACCATTCGTTCGAATTCGTCTTTCTGTCCGATGCACATTTTAATCCCTATGGGTTTTCCTCCAGACAGCTTTCTTAAATTTTGTACAAAGGCAATCATTTCCAAATCAGTACTAAATTCAGCGTGATGTGGTGGCGATAGAATTTCGGTTCCTTTTTCTACGTCCCTGTACTTTGCAATTTCCTCGGTATTTTTTTTGGCAGGAAGAATGGCCCCAAAACCGGGTTTTGCACCCTGTGAGACTTTTATTTCAATCATTTTGACCACTTCATTGGATGCGATTTCCACAAATTTTTTAGGGTCGAAATTCCCTTCTTCTGTCCTACATCCGAAATATCCAGTGCCAAACTGAAAAATAACATCGGCTCCATATTCCTGATGGTAGGGGGTAAATCCACCTTCGCCAGTATTTTGGGCAAAGCCTGCAATTTTTGCACCGCCGTTAAAGGCAAGCGTTGCATTTTTACTGATGGAACCATAGCTCATCCCAGCCAGATTTAAGATGCTTGCCGAATAGGGTTTTGAGCACTTTGAACTTCCTATGGCTACCCTAAAATCATCTTTGATTTCCTTTGCAGGATACGTGGAATGGGTAAACCATTCGCGACCAACTTCGTCATACGGAATCTGCGTTCCAAAAGGTTGGTTTTTGACTACGTCTGCGGCACGTTTATAAACGATTTCTTTCTGTATCCAATTGAAAGGTTTTCCCTCTGTTCTATTCAATAAAACCGTTTCTTGAATGACGTGGCGTTGTTTTTCCAATAGATTGGTAATTCTTCCCAGCAAAGGATAGGTGCGTCTTATATTATTGGATTTTTGAAAATAATCTATTAGACCCAAAACGAGGATTGGAAGTAGTATCAAAGCCAACCACCACAAAAGTGGATATAGAATGATTATGGCAGCTAATGCCAAAATCAAGATGATGCTCGTGATAATAAATCCTTTTCTCATTGGTATTGTTTAATGTGAATGTTCGTTACTTTCGCCTTTTCCTTATTCATTTTCAGTCTCGATATATTTTCCTTGTGGACCAACTCCTTCTATATATACCAGCTGCGAACCATAATGTCCCGCTTCAGAAACCGAATATGCCGAAAATGCCATAACCAAAAAAACCGCTATTTCGAAGCCGCGCTTTAATCTAACCCAGAACAGACTCACTATTTTTAAAATCGCAGCAAGAGCGCTCGACCATAGAGTCCATTCCGCATATTTATCGTGTTGGTCTAATACGCTTTGGGCTATTTCGGTCAATTCTGCAGTATGTGGATGCACCAAAGTGCTGGCTACATATGCGCCTATAAACCCTGAGCCTACCATTAAGAGGATAACCCAATCCATTGTTCGATTCAATGTAAAAAGCTGTATGAGCTGCAAGAGTACTGCAATAATGAGCAGTACGATAGGAAAATGCACCACCATAGGGTGCAGGTTGGGAAACGCATCAAAATCTGCTTTTACGTCATCCGATTGTGCAATTGATGTTATGTTAGTCGATAATTCAATTTTATCTGAATCGTTTCGTTTTTCATTTAGGGCAAAAACATTGGTGAAACTGCCTGAAAAGGCAATGACCAAAATAATTGAAAAGATTTTTATTGTTTTCATTTGTTACGGTTATTAATTTTTACCTGATAATTGCAACACCAATGCTCCTATAACTATGACAGCAATAATAGTATACACTATATAGTTAGTCCACTTCTTTAATGGACTTTTATTTTGCGCTTTGCCATTATTTGTATTGCAGCAATCCTTCATCAACTTTATTTATTTTTCAGCTTGAGATTATGAAACTGAAAATTATTAGATTATACTTGAAAATGAGAGGCGAACTGGTATTAACCAATAAACCAATCTGAAATGCTCACCTCCCAAAATCAAGTAATCTTCACTAAACTTCTCTTTTTCAATAATTCTCTATTTTGCCCGGAAAGGGAAGAGCTTCATCATCACTAATTGATGCATCGTCTCTTCCATATTCGGGCTACTATTAACCAAATCAACCTTTCTTTTTCAATAAATTTATTGTGCCTAATTAAGAGAAAGGGCCTTAAAAACCAACCAGAAATACGTGCCCTCTCTCTTATTAGGACTTAAATTTTTGCCTGACTTGGGAAGGAACTAACACTAACCATCAATTATTTTTCCTTCCCACGACAGGACTTATAAACTATTCTAGATTCTCCAAAAACTCTATAACTATCTGTTAACTAATAAACCAGAACAAGAAAAGGACTTCTTGGATAGGGATAATCTATTGAATAGTCTTTTGTACTTTGCCACACGTAAGCATCTTGCTCCCGTAATACGGATTCCTCACTTCATCCTTTTGGCTCAACCACGCGCTACCTTTATCGTACATCGGGCAAAATTGTTGGTACAATGTATTTTTTGTTCCAGTAATGGCCACCATATCCGTGATATCCTTGCTTAACGTTTTAAAATGTTCGCGTTGGTGGTCTATGGCGCTTTCGGCAATATGCTCGGCGTGTTCGGTGGCATCTTCTATAATATCTGCCAGCTCGCTTTGTTGTTCTTTTGTATAGTTACTGCTGTCAAATGCTTTTAAGGAAGCCACTAATGTAGTGCCTAATTGTGCCGCTTTTTTGGTGTCATCAGCCACCAAGGCATCTTTTAGGTTGAAATAGTCATCTAAAATTACTTCTGCCTTTGCATCAGTCTTGGTATCCATCATTTTACTATGGTCCATTTTCATATTGCTGTGGTCCATTTTATCTTTTTCCTGTGCATAAGCAAAAGAAACCGTTAATAATAGCATTGCTGCTATACTCATTTTTATCTTTTTCATAATTTTAATTTTTAGGTTATTTATAAACTGTCTTTTAATTGTGTTACCCAATTGATGATTTCTTCCGTTTCTTCTTTCGAGAACTTGGCGTCTCTATGAATTAAGGTGTATGAATCCAAGGGCATCTCACCACTTTCAATTTGCTTGATGATAGACCTTAATTTACTTGTCTTTCTGCGACTTGACAATGAATCCCATTCGTTGAAATTTAACTCTGCCTTACCTTCTTTAATGTGGTCTTCCAAGAACCAAGCAACTGGCTGAACTCGATTATACCAAGGATATTGGGTGTTGTTACTGTGACAATCATAGCAGGAAACCTGTATCTTTTTCTGAATAGCCTCCGGAACCTTATGCACCAACATAAAATCTGTTTGGGGCACGGTATCGCTTTGATTACGTGTTGTAGGAATAAACTGAATTACAACAAACACCACCAAAAGAATTCCCGCTATGATTTTTACAATCTTCATTTAGTTGATTTCTTTCTGGACTTTACCACAGGTTAACATTTTACTACCATAATACGGATTCTTCACGTCCTTGCTCGTGCTCAACCAAGCGCTACCGCCATCATACATTGGGCAAAATTGTTGGTACAAGGTGTTTTCTGTTCCTGTAATAGCAACCATATCTGTTACATCCTTGCTCAATACTTTAAAGTGCTCTCGCTGGTGTGCTATATCGCTTTCTGAAATGTGCTCTGCGTGTTCTACCGCATCCTCAACGATGTCCTTTAAATCTGATTGCTGCGTATCGGTGTATTCTGAAATATCGAGCTTTCCTAAGGTTGTTGCGAGGCTTGCCCCAAGTTCTTTGGCTTTGGCATTATCATCATTTACCAAAGCGTCCTTAAGTTTAAAATAGTCGGTCAAAATAGCTTCTGCTTTTGCGTCTTGACCATTGTTCATTGCCATTTCATCATCTTCATTCATTGGATTATCATCCATCATATCATCCATCGATTCTTGATGCATCTCATTGCTCATAGGCGCTGCGGGTTCGTTTTTGTTTCCGTCTTTGCAGGCAGTAGCACTTAATAGAACTAATGCCAGTCCGGCAATCATTACATTTTGTTTCATCATTTTCATAATTATATATTTAAGGCTTATTTATTAATGGTTTTCTTGACCGACCCGCACTTCAGCATTTTCTCTCCGAAATAGGGATTGGTAATTTCTTTTACCGCTGCATACCAATAGGCTCCTTCATTGTTAAATGCCATTGGGCAGTATTTTTTGTATATGGTTCCTTCAGATAAGGCATCTTCAAACATAGGCCCCGCCTTTTCCGTGAACTGTGCAAAAAGTTCCCTTACCTCTTCTATATCTTGAGCATCAGCCATTTGTTGTGCGAGCTGTTTCATCTCCATTCGTTCTTCACCAAATGATGCGGCCATATCCTTGCTAATGGATTTTGCTTGACTCTCATCGCTTTTTGCCAGCGCCATCTTGATTTCAAGGTAATTGTGCCATACCTTCCCGGTCATCCCGTCTATAAAGCCTTGGTCTGCCACATCTGCAGTGTTTTCTTTTGCGGTCTTTACCTCTTCAGGTGTGTTAATCTCTACAGTTTGTTTTTCCTTGCAGCTAATAAACGCTATAAGTGCAAAAGCTGCGATTGTTGTTTTCATTAGTGTTTTCATTTGTATATTATTTAAGTGAATTCAAAGTTTAAAATTTTTAGGTCCAATAAAGTCCAATAAATCGGTCAGTGCTTTTTTTATTTCTGCACTTATTTTTTTTATTTCTGGCTTTTCTGAAAATGACCAAGTTTTTTCAATATCTTCAATGGAAACCTCAATAATACTATTATCTTCAACCTCTTTAATACTAATTTTACAAGGAATTAAAGTAGTCATTTGTATGTCGTTTGAAATTAGTTCAGCAGTAATTTTTTTATTACAAATCAATAAAATCAAGTGTTGAGGCAAGTCTTTAAAATAGCCCTCTAGATATTCACAAATATCCATTTCAGCTACAACATCAAATTGAGCTTTTCTTAAGTTTTCTTTTATTTGGTTTTGCACTTCATTAAAAGTTACAGTACCATACCTCCTGACAATACAATACTGTGTGCTTTGGCTATCACTGTAATTTTGACTGTCTATATTTTTATCACGACTATTTTTTTCCATATCAGACTATTAAAGACGATTAATAACAGATTGTAGCTTACTAGTGATATCCTTGGCCACTTTATGAAGTTTTTCATTGTTAACAGCCTGCATAGAAGCTAATGGGTTGATTGCCGCCACTTCAACGAATTCATCACTTTGTTGTTGAACTATTACATTACAAGGAAGCATCGTTCCTATCTTGTCCTCAGCTTCAAGCGCCTTATGTGCATATGGGGGATTACAAGCACCTAAAATTTGATACCGTTTGAAATCTATACCTAGTTTATCTCTAAGGGTTTCATTTACGTTGATTTCAGTAAGAACACCAAAACCTTCATTTTTAAGTTCATTTGTAACTTTTGTGATTACATTATCAAAGTCTTCTTTCAAAGTTTTATTGAAATAATATTCCATTGCTCTACATTTTAAGAGGTTATATTTTTATTTTAAAATTCGTTGTTATTCAGTTCTTTGCAGTCTTCTTAATTGCAGACTGTTAAATTCTTACTTTTTTCTTCTGCCTGATACGAGAAATATTACCCATACCAAAATGGCAAATCCTATTATCCACCACCACATCATCATATCTCTATTCTTTTATTGTTAAACATTCGCTTTTAATTACGTCACTCAATGAGTTATTTTTTATCCTCCATCTTCTTTTTCTTTTTCTGCATCATTTTTTCCATCATATCAGGATTCTCATCCATCATTTTTTTCATCCTCTTCTTCATTTCTTTTTTCATCATTTCATTATTATGAATTTTTTCCATCAACATCTTGCGACCCTTTTCGTTTTCCATCATCTTTTCTAGCATTTTAGATTGCATCTTTTGCATCTTTTGCATCATTTCAGGATTTTTATCCATCATTTTCTTCATATGGGATTGCATTTTCTCTTTCATATCAGGATTCTTTTCCATCATCATTTTCATATTTTCAGATTCCATTTGTTCCATATGACCTTTCATCAGTATTTTTTTTGCTTCTTCATTTTTTCTGGCTTCACTGATGAAATTTGTAAATTGAACTGGATTTGAAATGATTTCTTGATAAATGGCATTTCTATTTTCTTCGACCCGCAAGGTCTCAGTTGCATTAAAGGTTGATTTACAACTTACAAGTGTTCCAATGAAAGTAATTGCTATCAGAACGGTAGTTTTTGTTTTCATAGTTTTCATTTTAAGGTTTATAAATAGTTCATCTTAATCTTCATTTTCGTTTCTTCTAAGAAACCACTTCTCTCCGAAAAAAATCAATACCATCATTGCGGCTGCCACGATAACAACCAACAAATCACTACTTGCTTTTATCCACAGAAAAGCACCCAAAACAACGACATCTAAAATAATTGCTGTTATGAGTACTAAGGCGCGAGCTTTAATTTCTTTTCTCATATTCCTTAATACTCCGTAATGGATACCGATATCCATAATTAAGTAAAAAATGGCCCCAAGAGAGGCTATTCGTGTAAGGTCAAAAAGGATAGTCAGCGTTAATGCCAATACCACTGTATATACTAACATATGTTTTTGTAATCTACCCGGCATCCCGAAATGTCTATGAGGTATCAATTCTTTTTCGGTAAGCATTGCAGTCATTCTTGATACCGCAAAAATGCTGGCGATTACTCCTGATATAGTGGCGACAATGGCAATCCCCACGGTAAACCAAAGGCCATATTTTCCGAAAGCAGGTCTAGACGCCTCTGCTAGGGAATAGTCTTTAGCTTTTATAATTTCATCAATAGAAAGGTTTGAAGAGACTGCAAAAGCTACCAACATATATACGACTGTGCAGATAAGTAATGAAATGATGATGGCACGACCCACATTTTTATTTGGGTTTACAATTTCTCCACCGCTATTGGTTATGGTTGTAAAACCTTTGTAGGCTAAAATTGATAATGCTAGTGCGCCTAAATAATTTGTTATAGGTGTTTCAGTCAGGCTCTCTGAGGGAACCACTTCTGAGAATGAAAAGCCAGCAGCCCAAAGCCCACCAATAGCAAATATGGCAATACCTCCAATTTTAAGGATAGCCATAACCAAAGAAGACTTTCCAATAATATTGTTACCAGAGATATTGACTAGAAAGGCTACCACCAACAATACTACTCCCAAAATGGGTACCCAAACACTATTTTCTCCTACATCAAATAGCTGTAATGTATAAGAGCCAAAGGTTCGGGCTACCAAACTTTCATTAATTACCATTGATAGAGCCATTAACAATGCACCCGAAGCAGTCAAAGCACTTTTCCCATATATTTTTTTTAAATACATAGCGATTCCTCCCGCCGAGGGGTAGGCATTAGACATCTTAACATATGTATAGGCACTGAATCCCGAGATAATGGCTCCTATCAAAAATGCATACGGAAACCACTGGCCTGATAGTTCTGCTACCTGACCTAATAAGGCAAATATTCCTGCACCAATCATCACTCCCGTACCTAACGATACAGCTCCAGTTAAACTCAGGCTATTTTTTTTATATTCTGACATATTTAAAATCGGGCTAAAAGACCACCACCCCAACCGTATCGGTTGTTATAGTTTCCTTGTATTGAAAAATTTCTTGATAGGATGTAGGAAAGTCCAACCAACCATTGGGTTTCACTCTCATAAGAGCTATTCCCTATATCATTTACCCATCCAAAGTCTGCCCTATATTCATATTCGCCTTCCAGAAAAATTCTAGGAAAAATCAATAGCTCTCTGTCCAGACGTATTCTCGGACGCAGTTGATGGTCCATACTCACATCTACATTAAACCTGTAGGGTGTAAAGTACTTTACACCGACCAATCCTACGGTATTGAACTCATCGAAGGAATTAGGTGTTTCTGTTTCTGTATTTACCCCTACATAGAGACGCACCCAATCATTTAGATATCTATCATAGTTCACTTCGGCCTCAAGGTTCTTGTCATAGTCGAACTCTGCCCTTAAACCAAATCCATTTCTGATATTGCTTGACATCAAAAAGAGTTCGTTAAAATTTGAGCCTGCACGCAACAATCCCCAAGAATAGTAATGGTCTGTCTCATTGATAAGCTTTTGAACTGGATAATCTTTCATTCTTTCGTCCCTTGGGGTATCGTAACTAAACACACGCGCCATACCACCCATCATATGGTATAGTACGTGGCAATGAAAGAACCAATCTCCATATTCTTCGTTATAGAATTCTATGACCACTTTCTGCATTGGCGGTACGTTTACCGTATGCTTTAATGGGGAACGTTCACCATTTTCGTTGATGACCCTAAAGTAATGGCCGTGCAAGTGCATTGGGTGGTGCATCATTGTGAGGTTATTAAGTGTAATTCTGGTTACTTCACCTCCTTTTATATTTATCTTGTCGGTTTCTGATAATGGCACACCATTCATACTCCATACATACCGTTCCATATTTCCTGTTAGATTCAATAGTAGTTCGTTTACCGGTAAATCATCTTTAAATGCAGTATTTTCTTTTGCTTTTAAAAAATCATAGTTGAAATAGGTTTTACGGGTTTCGTAATCAAATGAGGAAGTATCCTTTTGCATCTTTGACATATCGTGCTGCATATGGTCACTCATTTTGTCTGAATCCCCTGCTTGGTTCATTTGCATTTTGTCCTTTTTCATTCCCATCGTATCATCCATCTTCATATCCATCTGGTCATTCATTTTGCCATCTTTCATCGACATCTTATCGCGCATCACCATTTTCATCTGACCGTCTTTCATATCCATCTTCATTCCATAATTCTCCTTCAGATATTCTGGTGTTTTCTTCTTTTTGTTGCCCACCATCGCAGGCGCGCCCATTTTCATATCCATTTTAGCCATTTGCTTCATCATCTCCACTTTATCAGGTCTGTCAATTCTTTTAGCTGGATAGAGTGTGCCGCTACCTAATTGTATAGAGGTATGACCAGAGCCATCTTGTGCCGTAGCGGTAATCTCTATAGTACCTTCGGGAATGGTAACGATAACATCATACGTCTCAGCTATACCAAAGAGAAATCTGCTTTTAGAAACGGGTTGCACATCAACTCCGTCACTGGCAACCAACAAAGGGTTACCACCACCGAAATCTACCCAGTAGTAAGTAGAAGCCGAGGCATTGATGAAGCGAAGTCTTACCTTTTCTCCCGGTTTAAATTCTGGATATTCTGCCAGTGATTTACCATTGCTCAAAAATGCGGGATAATAAATGTCTGCTATATCTGCACCTTCCATTCTATCTCTCCAGAACTTAAATTGTGCTCCCAAGGCACCTTCTTTTATGACTCTACTTAACGGTACTGCCGTTCCTTTTTTAACTTGATACCACTCGTTACGTCTTTTAAGGTTTCGCAATACATTCATTGGATCTTCGTTGGTCCAATCTGACAGCACCACTACTAAATCTTTGTCATAATCCAATGTTTTTTCTTTTGGTTGAATAACTATTGAACCGTAAACACCGCTTTGCTCTTGTAGCATCGTATGGGAATGGTACCAATAGGTTCCTGATTGATTAATAGGGATTCTATATTGAAATGTTGTACCTGGTTTTATTGGCGGTGTCGTTAAATACGGAACACCATCGTAAAAGTTGGGAAGTATCAACCCGTGCCAGTGCACTGAGGTTTCTTCATCCATTTTATTGGTTACATTGATAATGGCAAGGTCGCCTTCGTTAAATTCCAAAACCGGTCCAGGAATACCACCATTGATGGTCATTCCCTTAGCGGTTACACCAGCGAGCGTCATTTCATTTTCTTCAATCGTAAGATCGTATTCCTTAACTGGTCTTCCTTCTTCTTTTCTATCTTGTCCGTTAGTTCCCACTTGTGCATTACCCATATATGTTATGAGCAGCGCAAATACTATTGTTATCTTTCTAATCATAATTTGCATTTTTAACTATTTGTAATTTATCAAGTTTGGGTTTCACCCATTGACTGTTTATGTTTTTATTTTATCTTGTTAAATAATTTATCTTAGCATATTCTGTATAATACCCTTTAATAGATTCGATTAAATTGATTTGAAACTTCAACTGTAATTCTTGTACATCCAGTACATCATTAAAATCTATGGTTCCGGTCTCGTAATTTTTAATGAGAATTTCCTCGGCATCATTCGCCTGCTTTAAATTGTCTGTCTGCGTATTGAATTTGATTCTCATAGTGTTCCTGTTATGGACTGCTTGCGCAAGGCGTGTTTCGAGGCTATTAAGCCGCTCATCTTTCTGGGATATTATCTCCAACTGCCTCAGTTCATTTTGTTTGGTTACAGAGTTGTACCTATTGTTGAATATTGGTATGGATATGGATATCATAGGCATTATAATGTCTTTTCCATTATCTGAAAAATTCATATCCGCTCGCTCTGAAACTGGTACATAGTCTAATCCAAAACCAATACTGGGTGCACTTTCCTTTTGGTTCAATAACTCTGACTTTTCAATAGACTCATACAGCTTATCGTATTTTATGAGCTCAGGATTTAACTGAAGATTTTCATTTAAAACGAGAGGGTCAACATCTGGAATCATCATATCTTCTATGACATTTACGGGCATCGTTTCATCTCTATTTAAAAGATTGTTGAAAAGCGTCTGTTCGGCCTGATAATCCTGTTCCAAAACTTCTCTTTGCTGGACGAGTTCGTTTTGTCTTATCTGAAGTCGAAGAACATCTACCGCTGATGCTTTACCAACTTCCAACGAGGTTAATGCAAGACGTTCATAAGTTTCCAAAAGTTCGATATTCTCATCGAACACAAGTTGCTTCGTCTTTATGGAATACAGTTGATAATAGGATTGGGCGACCGCAAGTGCAAGTTTCCGTTTGGCGATGGCAATTTCTACAAACTCGGTTTCCGCCATCGAACTCGCATAGTTTTCTCTCGCTGTTATCGTACCAAACCAAGGCAACATCTGCGAAATAGAGAATCGTGCCCTTTGGGCACCGGTTCGGGTTTCGGGTTCACTTACAAAATATCCCGCGCTTACCACGGTATTTGGCAACCAGTTGACCTCGTTTACTTTTTCTTCGGCAATATTGTAGCGCAATTCAAAAGCCTGAATCTCCGGGTTATTAGCTTCCGCTTCTTCAATGTAGGACTGTAATTGTTGCGCCTTTGCTAAAGCGGAAACAAACAAAAGACAGATTATGATTTTTATATTTTTCATTTGTTTGCTCTTTTAAGTTGAAATTCCTTTTTCCAGCTATATAGAACCGGTAACAGGAAATAAGATGTGACGTCGATAATCATTCCGCCAAAAATGGGGATGGCCATCGGTATCATAATGTCGCTTCCTTTTCCTGTAGATGTGAGTACTGGCAACAATGCCAAAACTGTGGTCACGGTGGTCATCAAGCAAGGGCGTATGCGTTTTCCTGCGGCTTCCAATGTGGCGAGACGTATGCCTTTTTTACTGTCTGGCTCGTTGCTTTTAAAAGATTGGTCTAAATAGGTTGCCATTACGACACCATCATCAGTCGCAATACCGAAAAGGGCAATAAAACCGACCCACACTGCCACACTTAAATTGATGGTTTTCATATTGAACAAGTCCCGTAGGTTCTCGCCAAAAAAGCTGAAATTGAAAAACCAATCCTGACCGTATAACCAAATCATTATAAAGCCACCTGCAAATGCTACGGCGATGGCAGTAAAAACCATAAGCGACGTAGAAACCGACCTGAATTGGAAATATAAAATCAAGAAAATGACCAGCAAACAAAGTGGCACAACTACCGATAACGTTTTTTCTGCTCGTAATTGATTTTCATAGGTTCCTGTAAATCGGTAACTGATTCCTTGTGGCACGACCAAATCGCCATTATCGATTTTCTGCTGAATGAGCGCTTGTGCATTTTCCACCACATCGACTTCAGCAAAGCCATCGAGCTTATCAAACAGCACATACCCAATCAAGAAGGTGTCTTCACTTTTAATGACCTGTGGACCTTGCTCGTATCGTATATCTACCAGTTCGCCCAAAGGAACCGGACTTCCAGTTGACACAGGCACATAGATACTTTTTAAATCTTCTGGATTTGCACGTAATTCCCGTGGATAGCGTACTCTTACACCATACCGCTCACGGCCTTCTACTGTTTGGGTAAGTGGCATACCGCCCACAGCTACTTGAAGCACTTCCTGAACATCCATTATTGAAATCCCATAGCGTGCCAACTGGTCTCGTTTAATGTCAATTAGCAAATAGGGTTTACCCACGATGCGGTCTGCAAAAACGGCTTGTTCTTTAACACCTTCGGCTTGTTTTAGGATGTCTTCCAATTGCAATCCAAAGTTTTCTATGGTTTTTAAATCTGGCCCTTTGACCTTAATTCCCATAGGTGCTCGCATACCTGTTTGTAGCATCACGAGTCGTGTCTCGATGGGCTGCAACTTGGGCGCAGAAGTCACGCCTGGAAACTTGGTCACTTTTACAATTTCATTCCAAATATCATCAGGACTGCTTATTTCTGGTCGCCAGTTTCGGTAGTATTCCCCATCGTTATCTTCAATCAATTCATTGCGTGTTGCACTTGTTTTGAGTTTTGATGCTGCATAGTTTGCATCATCATCGATTTCATTATTGGGGTTAATAATGAACTTGTCATTTTTCAGCACAAATAGACCATCATCGTTCACACGGTAGCGTTGTCTCTCGCCATTCTCATTTCGCATATATTCAGACTTATACTGAATGACATTTTCATACATCGAGAGTGGTGCAGGGTCAAGAGCAGATTCTGTCCTTCCTGCTTTTCCTACCACCGTTTCAATCTCTGGTATACTCGCCACGGCCATATCGAGCTGTTGAAGTACCCGTTTATTTTCTTCAACGCCAGCGTGAGGTAGAGATGTTGGCATTAACAGGAATGAACCTTCATTAAGTGCCGGCATAAATTCCTTCCCTGTGTTGCGCATTATGACCACACCTAAAATCAGCACCGTGGTTGGAATAATTAAAAAAAGAAATCGGTTTTGAAGTGCCCAACGCAAAATGCTGTCATAGTATCTTCGGAAAACTGTAAACACACCAAGCAATCCAAAGCAGATAATCGCTACAAAAATCAAATTCATTAGAATACTACGGTCAAAACCAAGTGGTCGCCAGTATTCGGCTAACAGCACGACGATAGCAATACAGGAAATGATGATATTTACTACATTTTGATTGATGTTGAACCTATAGCCAGCAATGGTATGGTTGTATTCCTTTTTCGCTTTAAGCGAAAAGAATAAACCGCTACATCCAAAAGCTATCAAAATCAACCCAAGCCAGTAACCAAATACAAGTGCAGTGATGCCGAGTGCGATTAAAAGACCATTCAAAAGCAGTATGGATCGCTGACGAATACTTGTTTTTCTGAAAAGGAACGCGGCAAATGGCGGTATTAAAAACAGCGCGATTACAAGCGATGCAGAAAGCGCCATTGTCTTTGTAAAAGCCAATGGTCTGAAGAGTTTGCCTTCGGCACCTATCATTGTGAACACAGGTAGAAAACTGATAATCGTTGTGAGAACTGCGGTTAATATTGCACCGGAAACTTCCGCAGTAGCGTTGTAGATGATTTCGTTTGTAGTGTATTCTATTCCGCTTTCGCGAAAGCGTAATTTTTCATCTTCCAGATGCCGAATCATATTTTCGGCAAGTATGACGCCCACATCTACCATCGTACCGATAGCAATGGCAATTCCTGACAAGGCAACAATGTTGGCATCTACATTAAAGAGCTTCATTGTTATGAAAACCATTAAAACGGCAACAGGCAACAGGCCAGAAATTAGAATGGACGCACGCAGATTGAACACCATTACGATGATGACCAAAATGGTAATCAGTATTTCAAGTGTAAGGGCTTCATTGAGCGTGTGAAGTGTTTCCTGAATAAGCTGAGTACGGTCGTAAAAGGGAACAATGGTTACTTGTGAAGTACGACCATCTGCCAAGGTTTTAGTGGGTAGTCCGGATGATAATTCAGCTATTTGGTCTTTTACATTATTGATGACCTCCAAGGGGTTTGCGCCATAGCGCGCTACCACGACACCGCCTACCACTTCGGCACCTTCTTTATCTAAAATACCACGTCGCGTTTGTGGTCCCAAATGTACATTGGCAATGTCTTTGATTCTGATAGAAGTGAAATTTTCTGAAGCGACGACCGCATTTTCAATATCTGCAACCGATTTTACATACCCCAATCCACGAACCAGGTATTCGGCTTGATTAATTTCCAAAGTCTGAGCACCGATGTCTTGATTGCTTTCCTTTACCGCTTTTACAATATCTGTCAAACCGATGTTGTACTGCCGCATTTTTTCAGGGTCAACATCCACTTGATATTCCTGGACATAACCACCAATTGAGGCCACTTCAGAAACACCGCTTGCCGAAGACAATCCATATTTCACATAGTAATCCTGTATGCTACGCAATTCCTGTAAATCCCAACCGCCAGTTACATTACCATCTTTGTCACGACCTTCCAGCGTGTACCAAAATATTTGACCCAAACCTGTGGCGTCTGGACCCAATGCTGGGTTAACGCCATCGGGTAATAAGTTAGCGGGAAGTGAATTGAGTTTTTCGAGAATACGGCTTCGCGACCAATAAAATTCTACATCTTCTTCAAAAATGATATAGATACTGGAAAAACCGAACATTGAAGAGCTTCGGATGGTCTTGACCCCAGGAATTCCCAACAATGAAGTTGTAAGTGGATAGGTAATTTGGTCTTCAATATCCTGTGGTGAACGCCCTTGCCATTTGGTAAAAACAATTTGCTGATTTTCGCCGATGTCTGGAATGGCATCAACAGATACAGGATCAGTTGGTAAAATACCTGTTTCCCAATTGAAGGGTGCGTTAACTACTCCCCAACCTACGAATAGGGCGAGCAATATAACGGCAACAAGTTTGTTTTCTATGAGAAATTTGATGCTTTTATTCAGCATAAAAATAATTATTAAGTAATTAGACTACTTGTTGAAAAAACAAGATACAGGCAGTTTAGCCCAAACAAATTAATGTTGGACTTAAGAAGCAATTACTTAAAAATCAAATAAGGAAAGTTTGGTCTAAAACTTGAACGTCCCTGACCAAGGGGGGCGGAATATAATTTTTTTCCCACCCATTATCAACTTCTTCGGACTCGAAGAGTTGAACATAACTAGAAACGAAAATTGCGACAAAGCGTTTTTGTTCTTTTTCTAATTTATTGAATGAAGTTTTGAGTGTATCCTGCCCTTCTACCAGTTTTTGTTCGTCTGTACAGCAAGATTTATCTGAAATATCACAATCGGTCTTAGATACTGCTTTTTTAACTTGCATTCCACAGGTTTTAGCTTGACCGAAAACTGATGAATCTACCAATGTATCACCACAATAGTGACTCGCAACCGTAAAAGAAAAGGTTGAGGACAGCACCAAAAGAGCCATCACAAAAGATACTATTTTTTTTACAAAATTTTTCATCAATGCTACAAAAGTATAAATTTTTTGCCAAAGCTTATCTAATTAACAAATATTTTGGATTCATTTCATTAAAAATTTAAAAAGATTTATTAAAAATCTACACTTTTATATGTATGATTTTTCGTTGTATCTCAATCATAAATGATTTAAAAAATATTATTAAGAATTATTCTAAATAACTTGGAAGATACAAAAGAGGATATTACATTTGCGTTCTATTTATAATCATTCTAAATAAAATTTCAAATGAAAATTATACCCTTAACAGCAATTGCTTTGCTATTTTATATTTCGGGATTGGCACAGACGAACACACAAAAAAAAGATTCAACTACGCAACAAACCGAGCGACTTAAGGAAGTCGTCGTTACGGGAAATGTATTATTGGGTAGTAAATTTGAGGCACGGAACAAAACGGGTTCTGCAACTTATATCTCAAATGAAGACTTAAAAAAATTCTCTTATACCAATATCAATAGAGTTTTGCAGACTGTTCCAGGGATCAACATCTACGAAGAAGATGGATTTGGATTACGCCCAAATATTAGTCTACGGGGTACTTCGCCCGAACGTAGCGCCAAAATTAATTTAATGGAAGATGGTGTGTTGATTGCGCCTGCCCCTTACAGTGCACCAGCTGCCTACTATTTTCCTACTATTGGCAGAATGGAAGCCATAGAGGTGTTAAAAGGAAGCAGCCAAATACAGTACGGCCCCAACACCACGGGTGGTGCCATAAATATGATATCCTCTCGTATACCGGAAAGATTTTCTGGGAAAGCGTCGATTGCTGCCGGAAACTATGATTCACGAAACACCCAATTGGTATTGGGCAATAGCTTTAAGAATTTTGGGTTTGTGACGGATTATTTCAACTACAGTTCCGATGGTTTTAAGGATTTAGACGGTGGTGGTAACACGGGTTTCGACAAGACAGATTATTTGGCCAAATTCAGAATAAATACAAATTTGGATGCCAAAATCTATCAGTCGCTACTATTTAAAATCCAATATTCAGAAGAAGTGGCCAACGAGACCTATTTGGGACTGACAGACGCAGATTTTGAGGAAAACCCTTTTAGAAGATACAGAGCTTCTTCAGAAGATGTAATGAACGCCGAACACAAACAGTACCAGCTTTCCCATTTTATCCGTTTGTCACCATCACTTGATATAAGGACCACAGGCTATCTCAATAGATTTAAACGGAATTGGTATAAATTAGATGATGTAAATTTGGGCGAACGTGTGAGTATTAACAAAATTTTGTCTTCACCAGAAAATTTTCCTTCTGAATATCAAACACTCTTGGGCAACGATGATACCCAACCGGATGCTTTGGGTATAAAGGCAAACAATAGGGTCTATACCTCAAACGGAATTCAATCTGTTGCTACGCTAAAATGGGGTAACCAATGGATACAGCGTTTAGAAGCAGGAATACGCTACCACGAAGATGACGAGGACAGGTTTCAATGGGTGGATAGATATGCGTTTCAAAACCAAGAATTAATACGGACTACCGTTGGCGAAAAAGGAACAGATGCTAACCGTATAAGCAGTGCCAAAGCACTGGCAGCACATTTACTGTACACGGTAAAAATTGAAAATTTGACCTTGACCCCAGGGTTGCGCTATGAAAACATCACTTTGACCCGGACAGATTATGGGACTGACGACCCTTCACGAACTGGTCAAGACCTATCGATTAGAGAAAACGAAGTAGATGTCTGGATTCCTGGAATTGGGGCTAATTATAGATTCAGTAATGACCTTTCAATATTTGGTGGTGTTCATAAAGGCTTTTCACCGCCAAGTAATACCCCAGGGCAAAATCCTGAAGAAAGTATTAATTATGAATTGGGTTCCCGATTTAGCTTTAAAGGTTTCAACGGCGAAGTCGTAGGCTTTTACAATGACTACCAAAACCTACTTGGAAGTGATTTGGCCGCTACTGGTGGTACAGGAAGCCTTGACCAATTTAACGCTGGCGAAGTTCGTGTAAGCGGTATCGAGTTTTTGCTTAATTACAACCTGTTGTATAAACAAAGCAGTAGATTTAAGCTGCCCTTATCCATCTCATACACCCTTACCGATACTGAATTTTTAACCAGTTTTGACAGTAATGAGGACATTTACGGCATAGTCACCGAAGGCGATGAGATACCTTATATTGCAAGAAATCAATTCAACGCGTCATTAGGGTTGCAGCACAGAAAGTTTGATGTAAATGTAAATTCAAGATACACAAGTGCTTTCAGAACAAAAGCAGGTTCTGGACCAATTCCGGAAAACTTTAAAGTAGATTCAAATTTTATAGTGGACTTGTCTGCCCATTACTTTATTGATGACAACTTTACCTTGTCATCTAATATTATAAATCTTTTTAATACAACCTACGCAGTATCGAGGGTTCCGGCAGGATTACGTCCTGGGCATCCATTTGGGGTTAATTTTGCCGTGGCGTATGGATTTTAGAGAAATGACAAAGCCATATGATTACAGATTATGAGCTTATATTATAAAATTACTAATTTTATAATAATCAAAACTTTATCAAAATGATATGGAAAAACAATATAAGTGATAATTTCATTTGGGGGCAAGACATATCAAATCGTGAACAAAAAGAGATCGTTGCCCAAAAAATCGCAAAATTGGTTCACGATAATCAAACCATTGGTATAGGATCGGGTTCTACCGTTTTTTTAGCCCTGAAGCATATTGCTCAAAAAGTAAAAGAAAAAGAATTGACAATAAAGGTTATTCCCACTTCCTATGAGATAGAATTAGCCTGTATCTCTTTAGGATTAACAATAACAACACTTCAACAGGAGAGACCAGATTGGTATTTTGATGGCGCCGATGAAGTTGACCCACATAACAATTTAATAAAAGGGCGAGGTGGTGCTATGTTCAGGGAAAAACTGTTGTTGAAGTCGAGCAATAAAAATTATATTGTTGTAGACAAAACAAAGATGGTCGCCCATTTAGGCGAAAAGTTTAAAGTGCCCATAGAAGTAATCCCAGAAGCTATTAATTATGTGCACCATTCATTAAGTAAAATGGATATCATAACAATCGATTTAAGGATGGCTACAAAAAAAGACGGCCCTGTAATAACAGAAAATGGGAATTTTATCTTAGATGTAAAATTTAAGAAAATAAAAAGCACATATGAAGAAAATATAAAGAATATCGTTGGAGTCGTTGCGTCTGGATTATTCCAAAATTATAACATTTCAATTATTAGACCGTAAACAAATTCAAGTCTTCTTAAAATACTTTAAAACCTAAAACATTTCGTTTTCATACTGCACCAAAGCTAAACTGTTTTAAGGATATAAAAGGTTGGGATGGGTTTTGTTATAATAAATTTCCTTTTCAATCACGTATTTTTATTAAAAGATGACTTTTGTCATCTTTTAATAAAATCAACTAGTTTACATTTGAACCATTAAACTAATACTTGCTTTACAACAATACAGTTTTAAAAACTAATTTTTTAACATATTTTTAAAGAATGTGATATAAAATCATTAATTTTATTACGTGAAATCTTTTTTTACCAAAATAGTATCTTTCTTTTTAGCCGCTACTATATTCTTTAGTACGGCTTCGTTTGCAGTAGATATGCACTTTTGCTGTAATAAATTAGTGGATATGACTTTTTTTGGCAAGGCAGAATCTTGTTCTGATATTGCTCTAAAAGAAGATAATAATTCTAGGCAATGTACTTCCATACAAGAAAAAGACTGTTGTAGTAATAAAACGATTGTTAAAACAGCGGATGAATCTATAAAAAAAGCTCAAACTCATAATGAGTTTGAAAACATTGTTTTTTTAAATACTTTCTTTTATACATACCTCAATCTATTTGAAGGATTAGAAACAAACGTTATTCCTTTCGAGCAATACAGGCCGCCCTTGTTGTACAGGGATATTCTAGTACTTCACGAGACCTTCCTAATTTGATTTTTCTACATCGCAGATAACACTAAGTAATCTGCATTACCTCTATAGCCATAGTTTCACTTTTGGTTAACATTTGTTGTACCCAATTCTCAACAGCATCATACACCATTAACAATGTTAGGTCTTGACCTTTCAAACCATTGAGTTAAAAACTCGATGACAACACACTAAATACAATGAGCAAATCAAAAGAATTTTGGATCAAAAATATGGTCTGTAACCGCTGCTTAAAAGTTATTAATCAAGAACTACAGGAATTGGGAGTAACTGTGCTTTCATTAGAGTTGGGTAGACTATTGGTGGAAGCACCAAAAAAAACCAAGAATGAAATTATCGATGCGGTAACAACCGTACTTCACGCCAATGATTTTGAAATCGTACACAGTGAAGAAGAAATGCTCGTAGAGAGAATGAAGATTATCCTAATAGAACAATTGCAGGAGTTACCATTGCATATTAAGGTAAAAACATCTGAATTATTGGCGTCGGCACTGCATCGTGATTATAAAACACTTAGTAAACTATTTTCATCTAAAGAAAAAACAACGGTTGAAAAGTACTTTATCAAATTAAAGATAGAAAAGGCCAAAGAACTTATACAACTTAAACAACATACCTTTTCTGACATTGGCTATCTGCTGGATTATAGCAGCGTTAACCACTTGTCCAGGCAGTTTAAAGAAGTTGTGGGAATGAGTATGACCGACTATAAGAACACAGGAAATTGGAAACGGAATTTCTATGATGAAATTATATAGAAAACAGCGAAAGTTATGCAGATGAACCCATATGGCAGTCTTTAATTTTATCCAAACAAATCAAACAAAATGAGTAAACTATTCATCACATTCGTATTAATTCCTTTTTTGGGAATGGCACAAACAATTGAGAATATAGACTATATCTCACCTTTCCATAACGAGGTTGCGGCTATCAAAAAAGGTAGCCAATGGGCATTTATCAATAATGAAGGTAAAATCGTCGTAGATTTTTAGAAGCGACCTGGTGCCGACCAAGACAAACAATGATAGCTATCCCATATTCAGCAATGATAAATGTCTAATTGCCCATCAAAAAAATGACATATTGTATTATGGATATATTGATAAATCCGGAAAAACAGTCATTACACCACAGTTCCTAAATGCCACCAATTTTAAAGAAGGAAAAGCATTAGCGCTAAAGGTGCACAGAGAAACTATAGGTTATAACGACATTTTCAAGAAAGACGTAGTAAGCTACCATTATTTTGAAGTGGCAATAGATAGTAATGGAACTACATTAGAACATCTAACCCAACTAGCCTTGCACGTTTCGCCCCAAAACAGAAATGACAACAGCCCACCGCAAATAACATCAAAACTAATCTCTAAAAATTTGATTGCGGTAAAAGGTGATGACGCTAAATGGCGTATTAAAAAAATTGAACAATAAAGTCAAAACTATGATATCAAAAAAGATTAAAGCTCAGCCCTGTTAATAGCTGATAACCCATTCCCTCTCTATAACCCAATTAGCTATTGGGAATGGGGTTACAAACAATGTCTAACTAAAATAATTTTAAAAATGAAAACACTATTTATCGGTTTAATGGCAATTGGCTTTTTAAGCCTATACAGTTGCCAACAAGAAAAAGACCCTAAGGCTCTAATGGAAAACCCTGAGAAGCGTACAGCGATTTATAATGCCATTGTTGAAAACGATGATTATACCAACGAATTTATGGAAAGTATGCACGGCAATAAGCATACAATGGAAATGATGCGAGGCAATGAAAAAATGATGGGTGCTATGATGAATGGGCAAGGAATGCAAATGATGATGAAGGACAGTATGATGATGCATTCTATGATGGACGGGATGATGAAAGACGGGAAAATGATGGGAAAAATGATGAAAATGATGCACGAAAAAGGGATGATGAGCGAGGATTGTATGGAATCCTGTAAAAATATGATGGGCGAAAAAGGAATGGATATGCAAGGAATGAATATGGATAGCTCAATTAAAGAAGACCATACCGACCATCATTAATGTTTAACCTTTAAAAACATAAAACAATGAAAAAAAATCACTGGATATGGATGGTCATAGGCTGTGGATTACCGCTTCTGTTCATTTTTTTAGCCCCTTCTTTTGGCATAGGTGGAGGCTCGTCCCTTTTCATCTTTATACTATTTATGTTCGCCATTCACCTATTTATGCCCCACGGATCTCACGGCCACAGAGGGCACAATCATACTAATAGAAGTAATAATGGTCAAGACCATAATAAAAAAAACCTTGATGGTGATTCAGCAGAAAAACGAAATGAACATCAACATCATTAAAAATCAAACACAATGAAACAAAAATTTCAAATCAACGGAATCAGTTGTGGCGGATGTGTAGCAAGAGTAAAGAAGACTCTGGAGGAACACCCCAACATCGAAAAAGCAGAGATTTTTCTGGCACCAAAAGGGGCTGCAATTATCACTATGAACGAGATGCTTGCTGTTTCAGAAATACAAGAACAACTGAGCAAACTCAACGGATATACAATTACAGAGATAAACTAACAATTAAAAATTTACAACTATGCATTTATACGACGGACACTTTGGAGGAATGCACCTAATATGGTGGATAATATGGATTATTTTCTTGGCTTGGATATTTTTCATTCCAACAGATATCCCATATCAAAAAAACAAGCAAGAAAACCCTCTGGATATTCTAAAACAACGCTTTGCAAAAGGTGAAATATCCAAGGAAGAATTTGAAGAATCTAAAAAGATTTTAAAGTCAGATAACTAACCTTAAATCATAAAATTATGTATCGATTAAACGTAAAAAAACTTGGTTTCGCTTTCGGTCTTACCGGTGCGTTAATCTATTTGGGCTGTATGATTGTGATGTCAACCGCAGGTAGGGAAGCCACAATCGACTTTTTTAACAGCCTGCTGCACGGTTTGGACACCACAAGCATTATAAGGATGAATGTTCCCCTATGGGAAGCAGGTTTGGGTATAGTACAAACCTTTATACTTGGGTGGCTTATTGGCGCCTGTATTGCTGCTTTTTATAACGCACAAATTAAAAAACAGTAAGCATCTATGCAATACGTCTGGTTTATATGGTCACTAATTATTTTGGCACTTTGGGCAGTATTCTATCTCTTCAAAAAAGATTCGAGAAAAGAAATGCTCAAAATGAGCCTGATTACAATGCCTTTTGGTCTTACAGAACCCTTGTTTGTACCTGACTATTGGCTGCCGCCATCATTATTCAATTTAGCTGAAAAAACTGGTTTTGATATTGAAAGTTTGATTTTCTCATTTGCTATAGGTGGAATTGGCACGGTGCTCTATAACCTTATTTTTAAAAGAGGATTTGCCGAAATATCTTATAGTGAACGAAAGCATAGCAAGCATCGGTTGCATATTTACATACTTTTTATACCAGTATTCGTCTTCATCATTCTGGCACTTTTCACCTCGATAAATCATATTTATTGTGGCATCATCGCTTTGTTCATCGGTGGATTGGCGACACTGTACTGTCGCCCAGATTTAAAAAGAAAGGTATGGGTTGGGGGCATCTTGTTTACCATACTGTATTTCATATACTTTGGAAGCATCCTTCCGTTCTATCCCCAATACGTGGAGCTATACTGGAATCTTGACAACCTGACTCATATTCTAATCCTAGGAATCCCTATTGAAGAATTGCTTTTTGCCTTCACATTTGGGATGTACTGGTCTGGGTTATACGAACACCTGTATTGGAGAAAGCTTATACACTTAAATAAAGCCTATAATTAATAAAACCACATAGATTATGAAAATAATATTAGCGATAGATAGCTCTGATTTTAGCAAAGTAGCTATTAAGGAACTTACAAAAATGCCTTTACCAAATGGTAGTGAAGTCTGCATCATAAACGTTTATGAGCATCCCGCAATGGCAACCCCAGAGCTAATGGCAACCGCAGGTACTCTTGACAACTATTTTCACGAGTTTGTTGCCAATGCCGAAAAATCAGGAAAAAGGATTGTTTCCGCTGCAGCTGAAGAATTAAAGAAAAGTAATAGCACTATAACAATTACAACCAGTGTTGTTAGCGGTCTGCCCAAAAAAGAAATTTTGGAAAAGGCAGAATCTTTTGAGGCTGATTTAATTGTAGTGGGTTCACAAGGACAGGGCGCATTTTCACGCTTTTTATTGGGCTCAGTTTCTCAATACTTAGCAACCCACGCCAAATGCTCGGTCCTAATCGCTAAAGAAAAAGATAGCTAATAAAGCATAAGTGAACCTTGTGCTTTCAAACAAAAAATCAATACTGTGAATATGACGGCTAACCACACAAAAAACCATAAAAATGAAACGGCTTGTAAAGTAACGGATGAAATCTGTCTTCCAGATACTAATTTACCCCGTGTGGTTATTATAGGTGGCGGGTTTGCAGGTTTGGCATTGGTTGAAAAACTCAAACACAAAGAGGTACAGGTGGTATTGTTCGACAAAAACAACTTCCACCAGTTTCAGCCATTATTTTATCAGGTGGCAACGAGTGCTTTGGAGCCTGACAGTATTGTATTTCCATTCAGAAAACAAATCAATGGATATAAAAATGTACTGTTTCGTTTGGCTGAAGTGGAAGAAATCCAACCTTCTACAAACACCATTATAACCAATAAGGGAAGCGTTCACTACGACTATCTCGTGCTGGCAACGGGAACAACTACCAATTTTTTTGGTATGGACAATGTCGAGTCCCATAGCCTTGGGATGAAAGACATTCGCGATTCCCTAAATATTCGCCATATGATGCTGCAAAATTTGGAACAAGCTGCAATCACTTGTGATGATAAAGAACAGGATGCGCTGACCAATTTCGTCATCGTAGGTGGTGGACCCGCTGGCGTAGAAATGGCAGGGGCCTTGGCAGAATTTTGTAAATACATCCTACCGAAAGATTACCCGGAATATCCTTCTTCCATAATGAATATTTATTTGATAGAAGCCCTTGATGAGTTGCTGAACACAATGTCAGACAAGGCATCTTCAAAAACCCTGAAATATTTGAAAGACTTGGATGTAAGGGTACTATTCAATGAATCGGTAAGCGATTACGATGGCTCAATAGTAACAACCAAAAGTGGGAAAACCATTTTAGCCAAAAACTTAATCTGGACGGCGGGTGTTAAAGGACAGTTCCCAAAAGGTATTGATAATAAACACGTGGTAAAGGGCAACCGCTTAAAAACAGACTCATATTTAATGGTAGAAGGTTACAAAAACATTTTTGCCATAGGTGATATAGCGGCTATAATAACAGAAGAAACGCCAAAAGGACATCCACAGGTTGCGCAAACAGCGATTCAGCAAGGCAAATGGTTGGGCAACTCACTATTAAAAATCATTACGAACGAGGCACCTAAACCTTTTGAATATAAAGACAAAGGCTCTTTGGCCACCGTAGGAAAACGCAAGGCAGTAGCAGATTTGGGCAACTTCAAATTTGCAGGTTATTTCGCTTGGTTACTATGGTCAGTTGTGCACTTATTATCCATAAGCGGATTTAGAAATAGATTGATGGTTGGTTTTAATTGGGCGGTAAGCTATTTCACTTACGAAAAGAGCAACCGCCTGATTATTAGAAATTTTAAACCGAAAAATTCACAAACAACGCCAAAAAAGGAAAATAAAGAGGAAGTCAAAAACGTGAATTAGTAATGTTGAAGAAGAAAACATATAGCGGAATACAGAGTGTATTCAGCGCCACTTCAAAAGGCCTGAATAACACAGGTATTGTGCTTCTCATTACGGTTATCGTAGCAATGGTATGGGCCAATTCACCCTGGCAAGAAATATATCGTAGCTTAATGAGAATGGACATCTCCTTTACAATAGGTGGTTTTGAAATTACTGAACCCCTTCTGCTTTGGATTAATGATGGCTTAATGGCATTTTTCTTCCTTCAGGTTGGCTTGGAACTAAAACGTGAAATATTGGGCGGGAAACTATCGACTCCTCAAAATGCCATACTTCCTATCGGTGCTGCCATAGGAGGTATGGTTTTTCCTGCCTTATTATATTTTCTCTTTAATACCGCTGGTGAAGCTTCTCAAGGTTGGGGAATTCCTATGGCGACAGACATCGCTTTTTCACTTGGTGTATTAGCACTTTTTGGAAAAGGCTTGCCTATAGCTCTGCGAGTATTTTTGGTAACACTTGCCGTTGTGGATGATTTAGGCGGTGTATTGGTAATTGCACTGTTTTACACCTCCGGTATTTCTACTATGGATTTATTTCACGGCTTACTCTTCTTTGCTCTTTTAATCATAGGCAATTATGCAGGCATTAGGAAAACGTGGTTTTATGCCATTATAGGAATAGGGGGCGTGTGGCTGGCTTTCTTCTTTTCAGGCATTCACCCTACCATAGCCGGAATCCTTACAGCTATTGCGATTCCGGGAAGAGTAAAGATTAAAGAAGATACTTTTCTGAAGCGTTTGAGCAATCTACACGCACGTTTTATAAAAATAAAGCCTGTAAAAGGAACACTTATTTCCAACGAACAACTTGAAGTATTGGAAGAAATCAAAAAAACAAGTTCAGAAGCCGAAACTCCTCTCCAAAAGTTAGAAAAATCGCTAAGCCCTATCGTAAATTTTATGGTACTACCACTTTTTGCACTTGCAAATGCAGGTATTCATCTACACGGAGAGGTAGGTAGAGTATTACTCAACCCCGTTAGCCTAGGAATAGGAGCAGGCTTGGTGCTTGGAAAATTTGTGGGCATTGTTTCCTTTACGAGAATACTTGTTGCTTTTAAACTTGCCAAACTACCAGATAGGGTTAATTGGAATCAAATATACGGAATAGCCTTTTTAGGAGGAATCGGGTTTACAATGTCATTATTCATCAATGAATTAGCATTTACAAATGAAGAATTTATTTATACCGCAAAGGTTAGCATCCTATTTGCCTCTTTAATCGCTGGTACAATAGGTTCGATTATACTTTTTAAAAACACTGAAAAACTAAAAATAAAAAAAATATGAAAAACATTGCAGTTATAGGATACGGAGTCATTGGAAAAAGGGTGGCCGAGGCCATTAATCTACAAGACGATATGGAGCTTTCCGGAGTCTGTGATATCATAAGCGATTGGCGCATTCAAAACGCCGTAAGAAAAGAGTACGATATCTACGCAGCAACTCAAGAAACAGAAGACAAAATGAAATCTGAAGGTATTTCAGTAAAAGGAAATATGCAGGATCTTCTAAAGAAATCAGACCTCGTCGTGGATTGTACCCCTAAAAAGATTGCGGCTCAAAATGTCGCAATTTATAAAGAACAAAACATCAAATTTATTTTACACGGTGGCGAAAAACACGAAACCACAGGGCATTCCTTTAGTGCGGAAAATAATTATGAATCGGCGTTAAATAAGGATGCGACCAGAGTAGTCTCTTGCAATACAACCTCTATACTAAGAACGTTAACCGCATTAAAAAGAGCTGACTTATTGGATTACGCCAGGGGGACACTTTTAAGAAGAGCTACTGACCCTTGGGAAAGCCATTTAGGTGGTATTATGAATACTATGGTGCCGGAAAAAGACATCCCAAGTCACCAAGGTCCGGATGCCAAAAGCGTTGACCCAGATTTGGATGTCATCACTGCCGCAGTAAAGGTACCCCAAACCTTAAGCCATATGCACTACTGGAACGTGAAGTTAAAAAAACAAGCCTCTAAAAAAGAAGTGCTAAATGCATTTAAAACGTCAAGCCGTATTAAATTGATTCGATATGACCAAGGGTTGGTGTCCAACAACACCATTAAGGAAATGTTTTTGGATATGGGAAGACCTTGGGGCGATATGTATGAGGTTGCTCTTTGGGAAGATATGTTAAAGGTACAAGGTGATGAACTCTTTTATGCCTACGTGGTCGATAACCAAGCTATTGTTATCCCTGAAACAATTGATGCCATTAGAGCATTAACTGGAATTGAAACAGACGGAGCAAAATCCATCGCCAAAACAAATGAAAGTTTAGGAATTTATTAATCATTAATAAAATGAAAACAGACATAAATATTACCGAACTATTGGGGGAAAAAGCAGACTTCTACTTAGAACACGTCTGTGAAAAAATAACCAAGGATGAACTGCAAACCCCAAGTAGAACAAGCCTAGATAAGGTTTTTGCTCAAAGTAACAGAAATCCGCAGGTTTTGCGAAGTCTTTCACAGTTATACGGTCACGGAAATCTGTCAGGAACTGGATATTTAAGCATCCTGCCTGTTGACCAAGGCATTGAGCATAGTGCCGCTTTTTCATTCTATAAAAACCCAGACTATTTTGACCCAGAGAATATCATAAAATTGGCGTTGGAAGCAGGTTGCAATGGAGTAGCTTCCACCTTTGGTGTTTTGGGATTGAATGCTCGTAAATATGCCCATAAAATTCCCTTTATCGTTAAGATTAACCACAATGAACTGCTTACCTATCCCAATAAATATGACCAAACTCTCTTTGGCAAGGTTAAAGCGGCTTGGGATATGGGAGCTGTTGCCGTTGGCGCTACCATCTATTTTGGTTCAGCGGAAAGTAACAGACAGCTTAAAGAAATAGCAGAGGCTTTTGAAGAAGCACGTAATTTGGGGATGGCAACCATCTTGTGGTGCTATACTCGAAACGAATCTTTTAAAACCGAAAAAGACGATTATCACGCCGCTGCCGATGTAACCGGGCAGGCAAATCATTTGGGTGTTACCATTCAGGCAGATATTATTAAGCAAAAACTTCCAACCAACAATTTTGGTTTTAAGAATATCAATTTCGGTAAATATGATGATGAAATGTATGAAACGCTCGCTACAGAACACCCTATTGATTTATGCAGATTACAAGTAGCAAATTGCTATATGGGAAAAATAGGGTTGATTAATTCCGGTGGTGGTTCTAAAGGGGAATCAGATTTAGTGGAAGCAATAACTACAGCTGTAATCAATAAAAGAGCTGGTGGTTCTGGGTTGATTCTGGGAAGAAAGGCATTTCAAAAGCCCTTCGGCGAAGGAGTGAAGGTTCTACAATCCGTTCAGAAAATTTATTTGAATTCTAAAATTAGCATAGCATAACAATAAAAAGAATGTTCGACACAGAGATAAAATCACTTAAATCATTTAATCACTACCTCTCAAAATTGGTAGAAAGTCGTCTATGGCTAAAGGTTATCATCGCCTTGTTTCTAGGGGTTGGGTTCGGTTTGCTTTTAAGTCCTCAAAATGGGTGGATTACTAAAGAAACAGCTGATATCGCAGGAAATTGGCTGGCATTGCCTGGTGTTTTATTTCTAAAGTTGGTGCAGATGATTATGATTCCTTTGATTGTGGCTTCCATTATTACCGGAATCGCAAGTAATGATAAGGACAGTCTAAAAAAATTAGGTGGTGGCGTTCTCTTATATTTTCTAGGTACGACCATAGTTTCGGTAAGTTTGGGTGTTATACTTTCTCAACTTTTTAGACCTGGGCGTTTTTTACATCAGCAGGCTCTAGATGAACATAACGAAATTACAGCTGTCCCAACGGAGAGTCCAGAGCTTTCCTTTGGTCTTGAAACCATCCCAGATGCCATATCAAACTTGCTTCCAGAAAACCCTTTGGCATCTATGGTTAGTGGTGAAATGTTAAGTATCGTGATTTTCACAATCATTATTGGTGTAGCTGTGCTATCGCTTGAGGATTCTTTACTGCGCCCAGTAAAGCTTCTTTTAAGTGCCATTCAGGAAGTCTGTATGACGGTGGTAAAATGGTCAATGCTTCTAGTGCCTATCGCCGTTTTTGGTCTTATGGCGCAGCTTACCTCTAGTGTTGGTTTAAGTTCCTTATCTGGTCTAACATACTATGTTGGAGTGGTGCTTCTGGGCCTTCTGTTATTGGTAATTTTCTACTTGGGACTCATCGTACTTCTCGGAAAGACAAACCCATTGCACTTTCTTAAAAAAATAAGGGATGTTCAATTATTGGCTTTTTCCACCACAAGTTCTGCGGCAGTAATGCCCTTATCATTAAAAACCGCCGAAGAGGAATTGAAAGTGGACAAAACTATTAGCAATTTTATAATTCCTATTGGTGCAACCGTCAATATGGACGGAACGGCACTTTATCAGACTATTACAACACTTTTTATAGCTCAAGCTTACGGTCTGGAAATGAGCTTGCTCAATATTGTAGTGGTCATTGTAACTATTGTCGCTGCTTCCATTGGCACGCCTGCCATACCAGGAGGTGGCGTTGTTATACTCGCTTCTGTTTTGGGAAGTGTTGGCATACCGGCCGAAGGCATCATCATTATAATTGGGGTAGAAAGACTTTTGGGAATGTTCAGGACTGCTGTAAACGTAACTGGTGATTTGACTGCCTGTATGGTATTCAATAGGCTCTATGGTAAAATACCAATTTTGGTTACTGAGAAAACGATTAATACACCAACTTTAAAACAATGACCTTATTACTCATATTCATAGTGTTCATTTTACCTGTAGTAGCTATTGCAGGCTATCAGCATTACAAGATTGGTACGCAACCAGCTTATGATGCCAACGAAACGCTCTTGAATTATGAAATAATAGGTTCTGGAAAAAACAAACTCGTTTTGCTGCACGGTTTAACAGGCTCGTTGAATTATTGGAAACGTGAATTAGAAAGCATAACAAAAACACATTCATTGCTTTTGATAGACCTTCTCGGCTTTGGTGATTCGCCAAAACCAAAAAGTGATTATTCCTTATCGGTGCAACTGCAAGCGTTAGAATTGATTTTAAAAAAAGAAGGGTTCAACGATGGAAAAACAACTATCGCGGGACATTCAATGGGAGCTATAATTTCATTAGCCCTTTTAGAGAAATATGCTCATTGGTTCAAGGCAGGAATTTTTATCGGTATACCTGTTTATAAGGATGCAGATGAATTTAAGAAAGTAATGTCCACACATTCCTTTGTAGATAGGATTTCAACAAGCAAATTCTCAAAATACATCTGTATGATTCATCCCATATTTATGTCACGTGCATTCAAGCCTGATAACCTAACGGATGAAGTTTATGAAGATGCAAAAAAGCATCATTGGATGAGTTATTATTATTCGCTCACAGAAGTCATCTTGAAAACAGATTTATTTGCGATAGCAAGGAAAATTAAGGATAAAGGTATCCTTTTTATTCACGGGGAAAAAGACACTACGGCACCTTTAGAAAATGCCTTAAAATTATCAAGGGAATTTAAAAACGTACACTTTATTACTTCATCGGAAGGAGACCATCAATTCTTTCTGAAAGAGGCAGAATTTGTTTGGAAGGTAATTCAAGATTTTACTATTTCAGAAATAAGATTACAAAAAAAAATATCAAATGAACACGAATAAAATTAAACATATAGGCGTATTTACATCCGGAGGCGACAGTCCTGGGATGAATGCTGCATTGTATGCAATCACAAAATGTGCTGAAGTTAATGAGATTAAAGTAAGCGGTTTTAGAAAAGGATATGAGGGATTAATAGATGGTGATTTAATTCCATTAAAATCGCACAAATTACAAAAGTCAGTACACCAAGGTGGCACTGTCCTAAAAACAGCACGGAGCAAACGATTTCTGGAACTGGAGGGTCGTAAAAAAGCATTACAAACTCTAAAAGTAAACAACATAGATGCTTTAATTGCTATTGGTGGTGATGGTACTTTTAAAGGTCTATTGGCCTTTTCAGAAATATGCGACATCCCATTTATAGGTATTCCGGGAACTATCGACAACGATATTTCCGGTACTGATTACACCCTCGGTTTTGATTCCGCAGTAAACACGGCTATTGAAAATATTGATAAAATAAAGGACACCGCCGAATCACATAACCGCGTATTTATTGTAGAAGTAATGGGAAGGGATTCAGGCTATATAGCTATTCATTCGGGATTAATGGTAGGTGCCGATGCTATATTAATTCCCGAAAGCGCAAAAGACTTTATTTATCTATTAGACAAGGTTAAAAACTACGATAGCGAAGATGCCTTCCTTGTCGTGGTTTCTGAAGGTGATGAAATAGGTGCTGAACTTGTTTCCTCAAAAATAAAGGAAGTCAATCCCGATGTCGATTTACGAATTACAAAACTCGGCCACGTGCAGCGAGGTGGAAATCCTTCAGCTTTAGATAGAATGTTGGGAATTAGACTCGGGGTGGCAAGTGTAAACGCACTTTCACAAGGTATAAAGAACGCAATGGTTGGAATCTTAAATAATCAATTGCAGCTAACCCCTTTTAAAGAGGTGGTCAAACAACATCAGGTAAATACTGAATTATATGAACTTTTAGAACTATTTGGAAAATGAAAACCTATAAAGAAGAAAGACCATGGGGAAACTTTGAACGCTTTACCCATAATGAGATAAGTACCGTAAAAATACTTACGGTCAATCCAAACGAAGAGCTAAGCCTTCAGTATCACCACAACAGAGAAGAATTCTGGAGAGTGCTTGATGGAACAGGGAATTTCGTCATCGGCGACAAAACAACTGTGGGCCAAAAAGGGGATGAATTTTTTATCCCAAAGGAGACCGTACATCAAATAAAAACAGCCAATGCCTCCGTGAGCATACTTGAAATAGCTTTTGGGAATTTTGATGAAAATGATATTGTAAGGCTAAAGGATAAATACAACAGGAAAGACCCAAATTAAATATAGCAATATGGAACATATACATCAAATCAATACCTGGATAACAATAGAGAAAAAAGGAATATTGCTTAGTCCCACTAAAAATCCTTTTGAAAACAACGGCGTGTTAAATCCCGGAATATTTCAAGAAGGTAAAGAAGTGCATATCTTTTACCGTGCGGTGGAAGATGGCAACTACTCTACCATTGGATATGCCAAAACCAATGAACATTTAGATATTATAGAGAGGAAAACAAGCCCCTTGATAGGGCGTAATTTCGACTATGAAAATCACGGCGTGGAAGATGCACGTATCGTTAAAATTGAAGATGCTTTTTATTTAACATATACAGCTTATGATGGCGTAAATGCCATGGGTGCCTTGGCTACCTCTAAAGACATGATAAATTTTGAGAAAAAAGGTATTATTACGCCACCCTTGAATTACAAGGAGTATAAATTTCATTTGGAACATTGCAATCAGGGCAAACTAAATCCAAAATATTTCCATTACTACAACCTTTTTGCCCAAATAGGTATGGTAGAGGAAAAACATAGGTTATTGAGGGATAAGGACATCGTACTCTTTCCTAAAAAAATCAACGGGAAATTCGTAATGCTTCATCGTATATGGCCTGGAATACAAATAGTCCAGTTTGAACGGTGGGAAGACCTTACCAAGGAATTTTGGGAAGACCACATAAAGAACCTTACCGATCATATCCTTATGGATCCATTGTACGATTTTGAAGTTAATTATCTGGGAGCAGGATGCCCACCCATTGAAACAGAAGATGGCTGGCTCATAATTTACCATGGCGTTTGTGAAACCAACATCGGAAAAACCTATCATGCAGCCGCTGCACTATTAGATATAAACGAGCCAAAAAAAGTAATTGGGAGGCTGGCGTATCCATTATTCTCACCTTCTGAGGAATGGGAACTAAAAGGGGTGGTAAACCATGTAGTATTCCCTACGGGAACTGCGCTATTTGGAGATAACCTCCATATTTATTATGGGGCGGCAGATAAACATATTGCTGTGGCTAAACTCAGCCTAAAACAATTATTGGATGAACTAAAAAAGACAATGAAACCATGAAAAAGCTGAAAATATTATTTATCTGTTCCTATCCACCCCGGCAATGTGGCATAGCGACATTTTCAAAAGACCTTATAACATCCCTTAAAAACAGTTTTGGTGCTTCAATGGATATAGAGGTATGCGCTCTGGAAAACGATTGTTGCGACATTGATGAATATCCCACGGAAGTCTCATATATAATAGAGGCACAAAAACTGAATTCCTTTTTTAAAGTTGCCGATAAGTTGAATGAAAGGGAAGATATTGGGATGGTTTGTGTACAACACGAGTTTGGACTTTTTGGAGGGGAATACGGAAGCCATTTGGTAGCATTCCTGCTCCGTCTTAACATCCCTATCTCCTGTGTGTTCCATACCGTATTACCCAACCCAGACTTAAAGCGATTGAAAGTAATGCAGGCACTGGATGAGCTGAGCGAAAAGTTTATTGTACTCACCAATAGGTCCGCCGAGATACTGGAAAAAGATTATTCCATAGAAAAAAACAAAATAAAGGTTATACCACACGGGACACATATTGTACTG
This sequence comes from Aquimarina sp. 2-A2, assembly GCF_045505135.1. Taxonomy (NCBI): domain Bacteria; kingdom Pseudomonadati; phylum Bacteroidota; class Flavobacteriia; order Flavobacteriales; family Flavobacteriaceae; genus Aquimarina; species Aquimarina sp. 2-A2. The sequence goes on from NZ_JBJKFI010000001.1 coordinate 885,965, forward strand.
TGGAAAGAGCAGCAAGCCCTTAAAGAGAAGTATGGATTTCAAAACAAGATGGTGCTCTCCACCGTTGGCCTGCTCAGTAAAAATAAAGGAATAGAAACGACGCTTCGCGCTCTGCCCAAAGTACTCAACAATTTCCCAGACACCATCTATCTTGTATTAGGTAAAACCCATCCGGAGGTAGTAAAAAATGACGGTGAGACTTATAGAAAATCACTTATGGAACTCGTAAATCAGTTGAGCCTCAATGAAAATGTTATCTTTATTAATGAGTATTTGGAACTCAAAACATTACTAGAATACTTGACGCTTTCTGATATTTATATATTTTCTTCAAAAGATCCCAACCAAGCGGTAAGCGGCACCTTTGCGTATGCAATGAGTTGTGGCAATCCCGTGATATCAACCCCAATTCCCCACTCTAGGGAATGCCTGGATCCCAGTACCGGTATACTGTTGAACGGTTTTGAAGATGCTTCGGAAATAAGTAACGCCATTGTTGACTTATTGAAACAACCCACTTTAAGAACCTCAATGGGTAAAAATGCGTTTACCCAAATGCGCGCCTTTAGTTGGGAAAATGTCGCGCTAGCTTATGCTGATGTCTTTCAGGAATATTTAAAAAATCAAAAACCACTGGAATTTGTGCTGCCCACCATTAAAACAGAGCATATTGAAAATATGACCACCAACTTTGGCATCCTTCAGTTTTCAAGTTTTGATGAACCAGACCCATCCTTTGGCTATACGCTTGACGATAACGCAAGGGCCTTGATAACCATGCTAATGTATTATGAACAGAAAGCTTCGGAAAAAACTCTTCAGCTAATAGAAATTTATTTGAACTTCATGGCCGTTTGCCAGCAGGAAAATGGGGAGTTCTACAACTATGTAGATTACAGTCAACATTTTACGAGCCAAAACAATGAAGTTAACCTTGAAGACTCTAATGGCAGGGCTATATGGGCACTGGGGTATCTATTGTCGGAGGCATCACAGCTTCCCGAACATTTAGTGATAAAAGCCGAAAGCTGCTTTAAAAAAGCCTTCCCAAACATAACCAATTTTAGATCGCCAAGAGCCTTGGGCTTTGTGCTAAAAGGCCTTTACTTTTATCAAAAAAACAGAACAGAAACAACCTGTACTGCCATAGCACAAAAACTGGCCGATGAGCTCTTGCGCATTTTCCATATAAGTGCCGACAACCAATGGGAATGGTTTGAAGACTACCTTACCTATGCAAACAGCGTCTTGCCCGATGCCTTATTATATGCTTGGCGAATTACCAAGGATCAAAGGTATAGGGAAGTTGCCGAAATTACGTTCGACTTTTTGCTGTCTCAGTATTTTATGAAAGGGCAGATAACGGTAGTTTCCAATGATGGCTGGTTCCATAAAAGGAACAAACGTGTTTTCTACGGCGAACAACCCATTGAAGTTGCTTATACCATCCTTTCCCTGGACCTGTTCTACAAGGTTACCCAGAAAAAGAAATATGCCCAGCAACTGCATACGGCGTTCAGTTGGTTTTTAGGCAACAACCACCTTCAGCAAATTATGTACAATCCGGTAAATGGCGGGTGCTATGATGGCCTTGAAAGTGAAAACGTGAACATTAATCAAGGGGCCGAGTCCAGTATCTGTTATTTGATGGCCCGCCTTATTGTTGAAAAATATCCTTTGGGGATAAAACAGACCATAATGCCACCCAATATTAAAATCTGGAATGAATTGGGTGCAATAAAAACAAGGAATTAAAATTCAAAACATAAAAATGAAACAGTAAGTGGAAAATAGTGCAGCCCTCCCTTTGACCATAAGGTTTTTCTGTAAAAATCCAATAAACAATTTAGGTTACAATAATGACAGAAGCGTTTAAAAATATCAACCCATTTATCCTCGGACTACTCATTAGTATGGGAATTGGTCTTATTCTGGGATTGGAACGTGAATACGATAAACTGAAAGAGGAACAAGGTTTTGCTGGCATAAGAACCTTCCCAATTGTAGCAATTATTGGCTTTATCTTGGGAAACCTTTCCACAGCCTACACACCTTGGTTGGTCATTATAATTACAGCTGCCTTTCTTTTGTTTTTGGCCTTAAGCCATCTTTCCATCGTGCAAAAGCATATTATGACTGGTATTACCACCAATATGGCTTTATTCGCTACGTTGATTTTGGGGGTTATGGTAGCGAATCATTTGCACAAGGAAGCCGTTGCTACCGCGGTAGTTATAGTTACTTTATTATCATTGAAAACAACCTTCAATACCTTCATTAAAAATATCACTTCAGAAGAACTTTTTGCCTTTATCAAGTTTTCAATAATTGCACTTCTTATTTTACCTTTCTTACCAAATCAAGATTATGGCCCAGAAGGTTTGCTCAACCCTTTTGAGATTGGAGCAATAGTAGTGATTGTCTCTTTTCTGAATTTCATCGGCTACTTTCTTGTAAAATACGTAGGTTCTAAACGAGGTATTCTGCTAACTGCAATTTTGGGTGGCTTGATTTCAAGTACTGCCGTAGCTTGGATATATGCTACGCGAAGCAAGGAGTCACCTGAACTTTCTAAAGAATATGCTGCAGGAATAGTTATTGCTTCTGCCATCATGTTTCCAAGACTGGCAATATTAGCATATATCTTTAATAATGGCATACTTTCTTATTTGGCCATTCCCTTTACCATTCTAACATTGATCTGTTTGATAAGTGCTATCTTATTTATTAGAAAGAATACTGAAGTCTCAAAGACAGCTATCAACCTTGGTAATCCTCTTAATATTCTAAATGCACTTGGGTTTGGTGCTATTTATGTGGCAATTTTATTTGCAGTTTTTTATGGAAATCAATTTTTCGGAGAAAGTGGTCTATATTTTTCAGCTTTAATTGCAGGATTGGCAGATACCGATGCGATAACTATTAGTATGGCAAAATTTGGGTCTCTGGAAGACAAACTCGCTCTTGCCACCAATGTCATTATAACAGCAACTATTAGTAATATGATTGTGAAACTAGGCATTACTTATTTCAAAGGTTCAAAAAAAGCGGGGAAACTGGTAATGCTCATTTTTGGAAGTGTCGTTGTCGTTGGTATAGCCTATATATTAATACAGTTATAGAATTTAAAAAAAGAAGAATGAAAACAACCATATTTAGCACCCATAAATTTGAAGAACCATATCTGGTAAAAGCGAATAACGGTAAACACCAATTAAAACTGTTAGAAAGTCGTTTAACAGAAGAAACTGCTATTCTGGCTACTGGCTCTAAAACTGTAAGTCTATTTACGGGTGATGACGCTTCAGCAATCGTTCTTGAAAAATTGAAAGCTTTTGGTATTAAAAACATCGCTTTACGATCTGCGGGATTCAATAACGTGGATTTGACAAAAGCGGCTGAACTAGGTATAAAAGTAGCTCGTGTGCCAGCATATTCCCCTTATGCCATAGCTGAACATACTCTTGCACTAATATTGGCTTTAAATAGAAAATTGATTAAAGCACATAATAGAGTTCGTGAACAAAACTTTTCTTTAAATGGGCTTACAGGATTTGACTTGAATGGTAAAACAGTCGGGGTTATTGGTACCGGAAAAATAGGTGCTGTACTTATAAAAATACTTCACGGACTAGGATGTAACATTCTTGTTCAAGATGTTGTTGAGAACAATGATTTAATTGATAATTATGGTGTAAACTATACCAATTGTGAAACCATCTGCAAGCAATCTGATATTATAAGCCTGCACGTACCATTAACGACTACAACCAAACATTTAATTGACAAAGAACACATAGCACTTATGAAACCTGGGGTAATGCTCATCAATACCAGCAGAGGTGGCTTGGTAGATACCAGGGCAGTTATTGAAGGTCTGAAATCAAGAAAGATTGGATATTTCGGGATGGATGTGTATGAGGAAGAAGAAGGTTTGTTCTTTGAAGACCATTCCGATGACATTTTGCAAGACGATGTGATTGCCCGATTAATGACCTTCAACAATGTTTTTATAACCAGCCATCAAGCTTTTTTAACCGAAACAGCTTTGACCAATATTGCTGAAACCACGATTTATAATCTAGACTGTTTTGAAAATGGCAAAGTTTCAGGAAACGAAGTTTCTTGATTAAGAAACAAAAATTAGTAATAACACTTAAATCTTAAAATTATGGATAGAGTAAAAAATAAAGTAGCCATTGTCACGGGAGGTGCTTCTGGCCTAGGAAAATCAAGTGCAATCTTATTGGCTCGTGAAGGTGCTAAAATTGTGATAACTGATGTAGATGATGAAAACGGAACTAAAGTAGTTCAAGACATTAACAATGATGGCGGTGAGGCAATTTTCATTAAACAAGATGTCTCTAAAGAAGAAGAATGGAAAATGGTTATTGAGACTACGATCAAAACATATGGAAAGCTTCATATAGTAGCTAATTCTGCCGGAATAGGAATAGGTGGAACGGTTGAAGATGTAACTTTAGATGACTGGAAAAATCTTATAGACGTAAACCTTCACGGTACTTTTTTAGGCACCCAATATGGCATAAAGGGAATGAAGGAAACTGGAGAAGGTGGTTCCATTATTAACTTTTCTTCAATCGAAGGACTTATTGGAGACCCTAATCTACCCGCCTATAATGCAAGTAAGGGAGGTGTAACCATATTTACCAAATCGGCAGCACTACATTGTGCGAAGCAGGGTTACAAAATACGCGTTAATTCCATTCATCCAGCATATATATGGACCCCAATGGTAGAAAATTTCCTAAAAGCCCAAGGCAATGTGGAAGAGGGCAAAAAGCAGTTAGAAAGTCTACATCCGGTTGGACACTTGGGAGAGCCTGATGACATAGGTTACGGTGTCGTTTACTTAGCTTCGGACGAATCAAAATTTATGACCGGTTCTGAGTTGGTCATTGATGGTGGTTATACTGCACAATAATGGATAACCTAAAAATTAAAAATTTATGAAAAACATACTTGTACCCACCGATTTCTCTGAAAACTGTACCAAAGCTGCACAACTCGGGATTAAAATGGCAAAGTTATACAATTCTGAAATTCACTTTTTGCATCTAATGAACACGCCTGTAGAGTGGGTGAAACTAGATAAACTCAAAGAAAAACGCTATCCCGAAACCGTGAAGCAAATTGGTATTGCTAAAGCCAAATTACGTGAACTGGAAAGAATGGCAGAACACGAAGGCTTGATATGCCGTACATTTCTTCAATATGATGCCGGACAGGGAGATATTCTGGAACATTCAGGCCATTTTCACCACGATTTTATCATTACCGGAAGCAGTGGCACTAAAGGTGTCATTAGGGAAATTACAGGCAGTAATGTTGAAAAAATCGTCCGAAAAGCTAATGCACCTGTTATCGTGGTAAAAGACCAAGCACTTAATTTCCCTTTTAAAAATATTGTTTTTGTATCTGATTTTGAAGAAGACCTTAGCAACGCCTTTAAACAGGTTGTTTCCATTGCCGCAAAATGCGATGCAAAAATACACTTGTTACGTATCAATACTAAAACCGACACAAATAGTATTGCTTTGGGCTTACAACCTATGAAACGTTTTATAGAGAAATTCCCAGAAGTTCAAAACTACACCATGAATGTGTACAATGAACTATATGTTGAAACTGGAATAACTACCTATTTAAAAAATAACCCTGCAGACCTCATTACCATGTGTACACATGGTACTACCGGCTTTTTAAGTCTCTTTTCTAAAAGTATCGCCGAAGGTGTAACCAATCATTCCGCATTACCAGTAATGACAATACATATTTAAGAAATGGACAACTCAATAAACATAATAAAGCATTCGGGAGACATTGTTCCTTTTGATGTTGACAAACTCAAAAATTCATTGCGACGAGCTCAAGCGAGTGAGGATGTAATTCAACAAATAGCAGGACAGATTCAATCTGTTATATATGATGGGATTACCACCAAGAAAATCTACCAAATGGCATTTAAAATGCTTAAGGGAAAATCGAGGGTAAGTGCATCAAAATACAAACTCAAAAAAGCACTAATGGAATTGGGACCTTCAGGTTTTCCTTTTGAAAAATTAGTAGGAAAAATAATGGAACAGGAAGGTTTTTCAACACAAGTTGGTGTGATTGTACAAGGTAATTGTGTGCAGCACGAAGTAGATGTGATAGCCCTAAAAGACAATAACCATTATATGATTGAGTGCAAATACCATAGTGACCAAGGACGGTTTTGTAATGTCAAGATTCCCTTGTACATCCATTCACGGTTTTTGGATGTGGAAAGGAAATGGGAACATCAAAAAGGACACGAGGCCAAACTACATAAAGGCGGTGTGTATACCAATACACGATTTACAACCGATGCAATACAATATGGTAAATGTGTAGGATTATTATTGACAAGCTGGGATTATCCAATGGGGAACGGTTTAAAAGACAGAATAGACAAGTCTGGATTTCATCCCTTAACAGCATTGACAACAATGACCAATGCCGAAAAAACAAAATTATTGGATAAAGGCATTGTGCTTTGCAAAGAGATCCACGAAACACCTACTTTATTAAATGAAATCGGGATAGATAAAACAAGACACAAAAAGATTTTGGAAGATTCCGAAGAACTGTGTAAAAACCATTAAAAAATAAAACTTTAAATTTAACTTTATGAAAACTGAAGAATTAAAAAAACAGAACAACATAGATTTTGAACCTTTTTACGAAGCATTGGAAGACGACCCAAAACTGCTTGAAGAGGCTTTGGAAATACTATTGGATATGGTAGACTTTGAAACTAAATCTATAAAAAAGGTAGCACTTTATATCAAAGAGGATTCACGAAATCTATATAATGAAGTGATAGCGTTATACAAATCGACCGAAGATAAAGGAAGCACACCTTCCTGTTGTGGTGGGCACTAATACATAAGAATACGATGAAAAACGATAAAATAAATATCCATTTTTTGGGAGCTGCTGGTACAGTAACAGGTTCAAAATATTTAGTGGATACGGGAGAGAGAAAGATATTGATAGACTGCGGACTTTTTCAAGGGCTGAAGGAATTGCGCCTTAAAAACTGGGAATATCCACCCGTTGAAGTTTCAGAAATTGATATGGTTTTGCTTACCCACGGCCATATGGACCACACAGGGTATTTACCTCGATTGGTAAAACAAGGGTTTAAAGGCCCGATTTACGGCACAAATCCCACCTTGGACATTGCAAAAATCATTTTGAACGATAGTGCAAAAATCCAAGAGCAGGAAGCCGAACGCGCCAACAACGAAGGCTATTCCAAACATAGCCCGGCAGAACCGCTTTACGATTTAAACGATGTTGAAAAAACCCTTCCAAATTTCAAGGGAGTACCACCTGCTCAATGGATGCCATTGATGAAAAATATAAAGGCCAGATTTCAATACAATGGTCATATTCTCGGTGCCACTTACATCGAGTTGGATATACACGGAAAACGTTTTGTCTTTTCGGGAGATATTGGAAGAACCAATGATTTACTCTTATACCCACCTCTAAGACCCAATAAAGCGGATATCTTATTCATTGAGTCAACCTACGGTGGAAGATTTCATCCAGATGAAGTAGAAGCACTGCCACAGATTGAAAAATTGGTCAACGATACCATCAATAGAGGTGGTAGCCTGTTTATTCCAAGCTTTTCGGTAGAACGTGCCCAATTGATGATGCTCATTTTTTGGAGATTATTAAAAGAGAACAAAATACCGAAAGTACAAATGATAATGGACAGTCCAATGGGAGCGAATGTACTCGAACTCTTCCACCGTACAAGGGATTGGCACAGATTAGAGGACAATGAATGTGATGAAATGTGCTCACATTTCACGGTCGTAAGCAGTTATCGTGAAACAATGGAATTACGGACCGACAACAAACCAAAAATAGTGATTGCAGGAAGTGGAATGCTTACGGGTGGCAGAATGCTCAACTATCTCGAAACACAAGCACAAAATCCAAATAACACTTTGCTTTTTGTGGGTTATCAAGCTGAAGGCACTCGTGGAAGAAAGCTATTGGAAGGCGATAAGGAATTAAAAGTGTACGGAAAATGGGTGCCATTTCATATGGAAGTTGCGGAAATTGAAGGACTTTCGGCACACGCAGATCACGCTGAACTTATGGATTGGATGCGTAAAATAAATAATAAACCAGAGCGGATTTTCATAGTGCACGGTGAAAAAGAAAGTGCAGAAGCATTACAAAAAGGTATCAAGGAAACCTATAATTGGGATGCTGAAATCCCACAATTATATAGCATTGAAGAAATAAAATAAACTATGGAACAACATTCAAATATATTAAAATACAAACATCTTGGAATCTACACCCAAAACGAAAATGTAGTATATATGCGTGAAGACTGCCACGTGTGTATTTCAGAAGGTTTTGAAGCATTAACACGAATTAGGATATCCAATGCAAGTACCTCAATCGTTGCAAGTCTCAATGTTTTGAATTCTGATATACTGCTGCCCAACGAAATCGGGCTTTCAGACGCAGCTGCAAAAAAGTTGAATGTTTCCGACAATGACACCTTGTACGTTTCCCATTTAGAACCTATAGAGTCGTTAAGCCACGTCAGGGCAAAAATCTATAATCAAAAACTGGATTATAACGCCTACAACCAAATCATAACCGACATCGTTGAAGGCGACTATTCCAATATACACCTTTCAGCATTCATTACTGCCTGTGCAGGAGACCGAATGGATATTGATGAAATATCCGACCTAACGAAAGCTATGATTGCCTCGGGAAAGCAATTGAATTGGAATAAAGAAATCGTTGTCGATAAACATTGCATAGGCGGATTACCAGGCAATAGAACCACACCCTTGGTAGTGGCCATTGTAGCTGCTTATGGACTTACAATGCCAAAAACGTCCTCGCGAGCCATTACTTCGCCCGCAGGTACAGCAGATACTATGGAAGTTCTGACCAATGTTACGCTCTCTTCCGAAGAAATAACTGCTGTGGTAGAAAAAGAAGGAGGTTGTTTTGTTTGGGGTGGTACAGCGCAATTAAGCCCTGCCGATGATGTTCTGATTAAGATTGAGAAAGCCTTGGATATTGATAGTGAAGGGCAGCTAATAGCCTCGGTCCTTTCAAAAAAATCTGCGGCAGGTTCCACTCACGTTGTTATAGATATTCCCGTGGGAGAAACTGCAAAAGTTAGAAGTTCAGAAATGGCTGAAAAACTCAAGAACCATATGGAAACGGTAGGCAATTCTGTCGGATTGAATGTGAAAGTGGTCATTACTGATGGTACGCAACCTGTAGGAAGAGGGATTGGTCCAACTTTGGAAGCCATCGATATACTAAAGGTTTTGAAAAATGAGACAGATGCACCTAAAGACTTAACAGAAAGAGCATTGCTTTTAGCTGCTGAACTAATAGAACTTTCTGGGAAAGTAGTAAAAGGGAAGGGATTGGAAACCGCACATCAAATACTAAAATCTGGAAAAGCGTATGAAAAATTCTTTGCTATATGTAAAGCGCAAGGTCGCTTTTCAAAACCTGTTATAGCACCCTATAAAACCGAAATTAGAGCAGAAAACTCTGGAATTTTAGAGCGAATTGATAATAGAAAAATTGCAAAACTTGCAAAACTTTCGGGAGCACCTAAATCAAAATCCGCAGGGATTCTTTTGAATGTCCATTTAAATGAAAAGGTTGAAAAAGACCAATTGTTATATACCATATACGCAGAATCCAAAGGCGAACTCAACTATGCTCTGGAATATAAAAATTATCACAATAACATATTAACCATAACTTAAAAACACACACGATGAAAACAATATTATTCAGCCTTCCCGGAAACGAAGAACTTACAGCACTTATGGCAAAAAAAATGGATGCGGAAATCGGGAAAGCGACCCTACGTAAGTTTCCCGACGGAGAATCCTACACACGTATCTTATCTGATGTGAAGGATAAATGTGTTGTACTGGTTTGCAACTTGCACGAACCAGACGAAAAACTGTTGCCACTTTATTTTTTAAGTCATACTGCCAAATCATTAGGGGCAATGTGTACGTGCTTGGTAGCGCCCTATCTCGCATATATGCGTCAGGACAAGATTTTCAATGAAGGCGAAGGTGTTACTTCTGGTTTTTTCGGAAAACTGATTTCAGGTTTTGCCGATAGTATTACCACGGTTGACCCACACTTACATAGAATTAGCTCTTTAGGCGAAGTATATCAAATTCCAAACAAAGTCATTCACGCAGCCGATGCTATTTCAGAATGGATAAAAGAAAACGTCGAAAACCCTGTACTTATAGGTCCAGATTCAGAAAGTGAACAATGGGTTTCCGAAGTTGCTAAAAAAGCGGGAGCACCATTTACGGTACTGCAAAAAGTGCGTCACGGCGACCGTGATGTGGAGGTTTCTGTACCAGATGTGGAAAAATATAAAAACGCCACACCTATTTTGGTAGATGATATTATCTCGACCGCTCGAACGATGATTGAAACCGTGGTGCATTTGAAAAAAGCAGGAATGAGACCACCTATTTGTGTGGGTATTCACGCAGTTTTTTCAGGTAGTGCCTATCAGGATTTGTTAGATTCCGGCGTAGAAAAAATAGTGACCTGCAATACCATTCCACACCCTTCAAATGCTATTGATTTGAGCGATATACTGGCAAAAGAAGTAAAAAAATTAATGCACCATATATGAGAAAACGAGTTTTCATAGTACTAATCACATTATTCAGCATCACAATGACTGGACAAACTGAAATGCTTATCGGGCAGATTTCAGACAGACTTGTCGTTAGGGAAAATTTCAATGCAGAAGGTGCTTTTTTGAATAAGCAAACTTTTAAGTCTGGAAAAGTCATCGATAAGAACGGTTATTATGAAATTGAGGTCGTTACAGAACTATTTGATAAGGACAAAAAATCTACTGACAAATACACCACGACTTATCGTTGTAAACCTGATGAAGCCAGTATAATGGTAATGGCATTTCCATTTTCCAACCCAAAATCAAAGGAAACCGAAATCAATACCACATCTAAAAATTTTAAAGAGCTCTACGATCTGAAAAACTTAAAAGACATAGAATTAGAAATGAGTTTTGACTCTGGCTTGTTGAATTTCTTCGGTTCAAAAAGCGTGATAAAGATTTTTAACCGTGAGTTAGATAATGGACAAACCTATAATACTATTAATTCCAAAATCGATATCAAGGCCTATGCCTGGGGAATTCGCATTAAGCAACTCAATTATAATGTCAAAGAAGAATTAAATCGTAAAGGCCTATTGACCTTTCAGAAATTTACTGAAGCCGATGGTAGTTATTTTACAATAAACTATAAATAAAAGAAAATGAAAAATTACGATACACTATCAGAGGCTATAAACGATTTACAGGTAAACGAATATCCTTATGATTTCAACTTAAAACCTGAATGTCTGGAATGTGCTTCTCTGAAAATTGAGATTCGACCAGAAGATTTTAAAGTAGATAAAACTTACCGCTTTGAAGGAATGAGCAGTACAGATGATAACAGTATTTTATATGCAATATCTTCTAAAGATGGCATCAAAGGTCTTTTAGTAGATGCTTATGGCGTCTATGCCGAAAACATTTCGGAAGCAATGAGAAAAAAATTACGATAACACTTAAACAATACTATAATGGAAAATCACGAGCAGCACAAACACAACGAAATGGACCATTCGAAAATGGATCATTCTAAAATGAACCACGAAAAAGATGACCATTCCAAAATGGATCATTCCAACCTGCCTGCCGGCAAGGCAGGAATGAAAAAGGGCGGTGGAGACCATTCGGGCCATAATCCGGGTCACGGACAAATGGGTCACGACCATCATAAAATGATGATTGCAGACTTTAGAAAACGATTTTGGGTAACGCTAGTCCTTACCATTCCAATTTTGTTCTTCTCGCCAATGATTCAAGAGTTTTTTGGATATGAATTTTTACTTCCTGGCAATTCGTATGTCCTTTTTGCGCTTTCTACCATTGTATATTTCTATGGTGGCTGGCCTTTTCTTAAAGGATTTGTTTCCGAAGTAAAGAATGGTGCACCAGGGATGATGACACTTATATCTATGGCAATAAGTGTCGCTTACTTCTATAGTTCTGCAACCGTTTTCGGTTTACAAGGCGTTGACTTCTTTTGGGAATTAGCGACTCTTATCGCCATTATGCTCATAGGGCATTGGATTGAGATGAAAAGCGTGCTGGGTGCATCAAAAGCATTACAGCTTTTGGTAAGTATGATGCCTGCGGAAGCGCATCGCGTTAAAGGAGATACTATTGAAGATATCGCACTTGAAGATTTATTAAAAGATGATGTGATATTGGTAAAACCCGGAGAGAAAGTGCCAGCTGACGGTATTATAGTAGAAGGTTCAAGTTATTTGAACGAATCAATGCTAACAGGGGAATCTAAACCTGTAAAAAAAGAAGAAAAAGATAAAGTAATCGGTGGTTCTGTAAATGGCAATAGCACCTTAAAAGTAAAGGTTGAACATACTGGAAAAGATAGCTATCTCAACAAGGTTATTACGATGGTTGAGGAAGCGCAAAAGACCAAATCTAAAATGCAAAATCTTTCCGATAGAGCTGCAAAATGGTTGACTTATATAGCTTTGGCTATTGGTTTTGGTACGTTGGCAGTTTGGTTGATTTTAGGCTTTCCTTTTGTCTATGCTTTAGAAAGAATGGTTACCGTTATGGTTATCGCTTGCCCACACGCACTCGGTCTTGCAATTCCTCTTGTAGTTGCCATTTCTACCGCTGTATCTGCACAAAATGGATTATTAATCCGCAATAGAACTGCATTTGAAGAATCACGAAAGATATCCGCCTTATTATTTGACAAAACAGGGACTTTGACCAAAGGGGACTTTGGCGTTACTCGAATCAAATCTGTAAATGCGACTTATTCAAACGAAGAAATCTTAAGACTGTCAAGTGCATTGGAACAAAGTTCAGAACATCCGATTGCTGTTGGGATTATTAAAAAAGTTAAAGAAGACAATATTACAATCCCAAAGCCTGAAAGCTTTAATGCGATTACTGGTAAAGGTGTAGAGGCAAATGTAGAAGGTAAGCAAGTAAAAGTGGTTAGTCCTGGTTATTTAAGGGATGAAAAAATCACTATTCCTGAAGATGCTTATAGTGACGCTGCTGAAACTGTTGTATTTGTATTAATTGATGGACAACTAGCAGGATACATTGCTCTTGCTGATGAAATAAGACCAGAATCTGCGGAAGCTATAAAAATATTCAAAAAGAACAATATCAAAGTCTTGATGGCAACTGGCGATAACGAAAAAACAGCTAAAGCCGTTAGTGATAAACTTGGTTTGGATGGTTATTATGCCGAAGTGTTACCACACCAAAAAGTAGAAATTGTAGAAGAGTTGCAAAATAAAGGAGAGTTTGTTGCTATGACGGGAGATGGCGTAAACGATGCGCCCGCACTTGCCAAAGCTGATGTAGGAATCGCTGTTGGTTCTGGTACTGATGTTGCTGCCGAAACTGCCGATATTATATTGGTAAATAGCAATCCACAAGACATAGCAAACCTTATTCTGTTTGGTAAGGCTACTTATAATAAAATGATTCAGAACTTAATATGGGCAACTGGTTATAATGTGGTTGCCATTCCACTAGCAGCTGGCGTACTATATTCTTCAGGCTTTGTTTTAGGACCAGCAGTTGGAGCTGTATTTATGAGTTTGAGTACAATTATAGTGGCTATTAATGCCCAACTATTAAAGCGAAAAATAGGTAAAAAATAAATGGAGAGAAAAGAAAAGCTCAACAGGATATTTTTAATCCTGTTGAGTTTATTTGTAGTGATGTTGGGCTATGGCATATTATTGCCTACCCTTCCCTACTATACCGAACGATTAGCGTTAAAGGACAATCTTGATACTGACCTTATCAACTTCCACATTGGACTGCTCACGAGCATCTATCCGTTTTTTCAATTACTGTTTGTGGTGGTTTGGGGAAAGCTATCAGACAAGTACGGTCGTAAACCTATTATCATTTGTGGGCTAATCGGTTTTGTAATTATGCAATTACTTACTGGCCTAGCCACATCTTTGACAATGCTCTATATCGCTCGAATCTTTGGTGGTATTTTCACGTCTTCAGTTATTCCAGTTAGCAACGCATATTTAAGCGATATTACTTCTGAAAAACGGAGAACAAAAATAATGGCTTGGTCTGGCGTTGCTATTAGCTCTGGGGTTATTTTCGGCCCTGTCATCGGTGGTTTTTTGTCCCAGACTGACCTTCATTTAAAATATACAATTGGTCTGCTACATTTAGACCGATTTTCAGTCCCCTTTTTATTTGCTGCCCTTTTAGGATTGATTGTCTTATTGGTCGTAATGAAATGGTTAAAAAACACCACTCGCGTACATAAGTTCAGAACACAAAAAGTGAGCTTGCGGTTCACATTTACCAAATATTTTATCGTGTTACTAGTGCTATCGTTTGTCATCCAATTTGTAGTGACGCTATTTGAAACTGTCTTTTCAATCTATGGGAAAGATGAATTAGGATTTAACAGTAATCAAGTTGGTATAGGTTTTATGCTATGTGGTTCAATAATGGCTGTTTTACAACCCGTGTTCGCTACTTACGGAGAGAAGTTTTTATCCACAAAGAAACAAATTGCTTTAGGATTATTAATATCTGGATTATCCTTAATTGCCTTTCCATTTTTTAATAATGAATTTTTGGTCTATGCATTAATCATTGTTTTTGCTGCTGGAGGTGCAATGGTAACGCCAAATTTACTTTCTGCGGTTTCATTAATATCAAAAAACAATACTGGCAGGAACATTTCCATACAGAGTTCGACAAATAGTATTGGTCAAATTCTAGGCCCCGTTTTAGGAACTTGGCTGATTACAGGCGGTTTTTACTATCCTTTCATAATTGCTGGAATCATTGTTTTGGTTGCTATTGGTTGTCTGTTATTTTTTAAAAATCCCCCATAAAAAGATATATCATATACATATTACTTATTGATAATTAACCCAAGTCTAAAGCCCCAAAAACATTTTGCATAAGTTAATTCATATAATACTAGATAATTACAAAGAGGAAATAAAAGTAGTTGAGGAATCTAATCTTGGCGATTTCAACAATGTTGAAAAAGGTATTTCTATTTCAAGAGAATATTTACAGAAGTTACGCATATGCGTAAGGAAAAATGAATTTGTCGATCAACAAAGTGAAATAATATTCTTTAAAAAGCATAAGCCCTACATCTACAGCAGACTAAAATTTTATGCTAAACTCTACAATTTTTTAATAAACAGGCCTGCAGGAACAATAAAATCGCAAGAAGAATTTATAGATTCAGAAATAAATAAGCTTCAAGAAAGCAATAGAAGAAATGTAGATTTTATCAAATATTACAGAGAGGATTCTGAACTTTTGGATGAATTTTATTTTTTACGCGGACACGACAAAATAAGCTTGGTTTCTGACACATCACACTTTTATACTGATGCAGAATTTTCTACAAGCCACGATAGTGCTATTGCAAAAATTATGGCCTATGACCTTTTAATTAGCCACTACGTTGGGGAATTAAGTTATTTAAGAGACCTGTCCTACAGTAAACCCAATAAACTGAACACTTTATCAAATGGTGAGCGACTTGGTTGGACAGCATCAAAAACAGACCTCATTGAATTGATTTATGCCTTACAGGCATCTGGGGCAATAAAAAGTGGTACAGCTGGCATTAAAGAAATGGCTTCAGCTTGTGAAGACATCTTTGAACTCAAACTCGGAAATGTATATAGAACTTTTCTAGAAATTAGAGAACGGAAAATTGACCAAACCAAGTTTGTCGATAGACTAAAAGCAACATTATTGAGGCGAATGGAGGAAGCAGATGGATAATATGTATTTTAATTAAATGTTAAATTTTTTCCCAAGTTGGGTTTAACTTGGGAAAAAATAAAATTAATTTTAGTTATCATCATTTGACATAGATGAATTAAAGAGCGACCTCTAAATCAAACTAATTTAAACCATTGAAAATGAGCAAATAAAAACACCCTACTTGGGTGCAACTTGGGATTAAAATCCAATAAACCATCCCAAATTTGTAGAACGAAAGTCAAATCAGGTCAGGGACTATCAAATTAGTTGAAATCGAAACGATAGTCCCTTTCTTTAAAATCGTTCTATTATGCCAGCAAACATTATTACCACCGACGACCTTCGAGAATTCAAAATGGAATTGCTCGATGACATTAAAAATCTTCTTTCCAAGCAAGCAACTGGAAAACTTAAGAAATATCTAAAATCTTCCGAAGTAATGGATTTGCTTCAAGTCAGTCCAGGAACATTACAGAATCTTCGCATAAATGGTACGCTACCATACACAAAAGTTGGGGGTATTATCTACTATGATGCCGAGGAAATTCAAGGCGTGATGACATCAAATCGTGTGCAGCACAAGCTAAATTCATAAATAATGAACTACATAAAGCTACTTAATGGGGCTTTTGAAAAGTTCTTTTTCGATGATCGCCTTAACCCAACGCACATAAGCCTTTATATGGCTCTGTTCCAAGAATGGAACAGTAGTCGGTTTGCAGATGAGTTCTATGTGAACCGTCGGGAATTAATGCGCGTTGCCAAGATTGGTTCAAAATCCACTTATCATAGATGTGTGACAGACCTCGATTCTTGGAACTATCTATCCTACTTCCCTTCCAACAATCCGTATAAAGGCAGTAAAATCAAGATGTCCATTATTGGGACAAGTGATGAACCTGTTACGGGACAGTACAATCCCACATTAGAACAGCTTGCGGAACAGTACTATCCCATACGTGAACCAGTTGTGGGACTGCACCGTCCCACTAATGGACAAGTACTGGTATCTAATACAAACAATACCAAACAAGAAAACTATATAAAACAGCCAAAGGGCAGGCAGGCGGTTATTGATTTTTTTGAAGAAAATGGTTTTGATGCCGATGAAGGTAAAAAGTTCTTTGAGCACTATGAAACTCGAAACTGGCAAACAAGCGATGGGCAAGCAATTCGTGATTGGCGAGCTCTAGCCACAAATTGGATGGACAGAACAGAGTTGTTCGACGAAAAAAACGAATCAAACAAAAAACAAGCATCCCAAATCAAGGACAACTTGCGAACCACTAAAAACAAAGATTATGGACAACCCCTCTAAAATTACCGAAGGTGGCGTGGAATATTCGCTCGGAAAATTTGATGGTAAAAGTGTGCTCTACGATTTTCCAAAAATCTTAATTTACCTAAACGCTAAAGGTAAACTGCTTTTTGGCAAAAAGTTCAGAATTTATGACGAAGATAGAGATATACTGCTAAAGCTCTGTTCATATTTCATCAAGGATAAAGCCAATTGCACAACCTATGGAATTGACATCGATAAGGGCATCTTACTTTCCGGACCCGTTGGCTGCGGAAAAACTAGCTTAATGAAATTACTTAGATATATTGTTCCGATGCAAAGACCGTATGAAATGATTCCCTGTAGAAACGTGACGTTCAGCTTTAACCATTTGGGCTTTAAAACGGTCGAAGAATATGGCAATACCAAATTCTACTGTTTTGATGATTTAGGTGTAGAACCTGCCGGTCGGTTTTACGGCAAGGATTTAAATGTAATGGGTGAAGTACTACTCTCTCGCTATGAACTTTATCTAGATACCAAACATAAAATTAAAACACACGCCACTACAAACCTAAATGCTGAAGAGCTAGAAGAGCGTTATGGTAATCGTGTTCGTAGCAGAATGCGAGAATTGTTTAATCTCATTGCTTTTGAAACTAAGGCTAGAGATAAGCGGAAGTGAATTTTATGGAAAAACAGGGTCCAGTGCCTCATTAGCCTACTTTAAAAATAACTGAAAACTGTTTTCGTGAGCATTCGATTTTGCTATATTAGAGGCTATAACATTTCTTTTAAATCTATGGCAGACCTATTCACCCGACCTTCATCAAAAATTGATAATCAAGAACTCTTTTTTAAATTGTATAATGCTAAAGATGAAGAAGATTTATTAAACATAATCGGTCTTCATCCTACAATATTTGATGACTCAAACTGGAAACCATTGGGTGGAAATTTCAGTAATTATGGTGTTGTAAAAAATCAACAATCAAGTCCTATTGCCGCGTTAATAGAAAAAGTCACTAATGCCATTGATGCTTTACTAACCAAAGATTGCATCCTTTCGGGAATTGACCCAAAATCTGATACTGCACCGAATTCAATGGACGAAGCCATTCAAAAATTTTATCCAGAAAATAATTGGGATTTATCTTCATTTCGCAAAGAACAAGCCGAGAATATTCAAATTATTGCTGACGGTAAAGGACCAAGGAACCAGAAAAGCCAATATCCAACATCTGTAGTGGTTTATGATAACGGCGAAGGGCAGCATCCCGAAAAGTTTGAGGACACCTTTCTCTCGCTACTTCGTGGTAATAAGAACGATATTCATTTTGTACAGGGTAAATACAATATGGGTGGAAGTGGTGCCATTGTATTCTGCGGAAAAAAGCGATACCAACTTATTGCTTCTAAAAGGTACACAAATGATGGTAATTTTGGATTTACCCTAGTACGTGAGCATCCTAAAAAAGAATCTGACCAAGCAAAAGAAACGTGGTATGAGTACTTACTCATTGATGAAAAAATCCCATCTTTTACAACAACAAAACTAGACCTTGGTCTAAACAATCGTCAATTTGAAACAGGCACCATATTAAAACTCTATTCATATCAGTTTCCCAAAGGCTATTCCGGGTTTGCCCAAGACTTGAACCAAAGTATTAATGAGTTTCTATTTCAACCCGCATTACCAATTTTAACAGTCGATACCGCTGAGCGCTATCCAAATAATAAAGTTCTGGAAAATGATTTATTCGGTTTAAAGAGGCGTTTAGCAGCTGAGGAATCCGAATATTTAGACGAGAGCTTTTCAGAGAATTTCTCGGATGATGTCTTTGGTAAGATGAAAGTGTCCTGCTATGTGTTCAAAACCAAGGTAAAGGATTATGACCTCAAGAAAACCAAGAAAATCATACAGGACAGGTATTTTAAAAATTCAATGTCCGTTATGTTTTCACTTAATGGACAAACCCACGGTCATTACACTTCTGAATTTATTACGCGTTCATTAAAGCTAAATTTGTTAAAAAGTCATTTATTGATTCACGTGGATTGTACTGATATGAAGTACAATTTTCGAAAAGAATTGTTTATGGCCTCTAGGGACAGGCTCAAGGACGGCGATGAAACTCAATTCCTTAGAAGTTATCTGGCAAAAAAATTGAGCTCAAAAGATGGAAGGTTGGCAGAAATAGAAAAACGCAGAAAACAAGCTGTAGATATTGATACGTCTTCAAATACAAGCGAATTACTCAAAAACTTTACGAAAAATCTACCACTTGATTCTGAGTTGGCAAAATTGTTGAATCAAACATTCAAGCTTGACATAAAAAAGGAAAAGAAAACTGAGGGAAGGAAGAATCGAACTTCAAATGAAAAAGAACCCACACCTTTTGAGCCTAAGAGGTTTCCATCATTTTTTCGAATCGACACTAACAGTAATGATAAAAAAGAAGTTGCTTCAATACCACTTAATGATGAAAAATCGATTCGTTTTTCTACAGATGTAGCCAATGATTATTTTGATAGAATTGATGAACCTGGGGATTTAAGGGTTAGTGTACTCAACATAAAACCTAATGATTCTGATGGTGGAGATAAACCTGGTGAACCTAAAGAAATTGATGAAGTTTTTAACGTAGTAAAAAGTAGCCCAAACAAAGGAAAAATAAAAATTTCCCTTAGCCCTAAAGACGAATTGAAAATTGGCGACAGCATTCAAATGAAAGCAAGCCTCTCATCACCAAATGGCAATATAGAGGAATTATTTTGGGTAAAAATTGCCGACAACAACAAGCCAAAAAGCGAATCACCGAAAAAAGAAAGCGATAATGATTTGTTGGGATTGCCAAAACTAGTCTTTATGTACAAGAGCTCAGATGAGAATTCTGATACGGACGTAACTTGGGAAGCGGTTGAAGAAGCCACGAGCCTCGATGTAGATTATTCTACTGTTATGATTCCAGATGCTGAAGGCGATTTACTCAATCGCATTTTCATCAATATGGACAGTACCGTACTGAAAAATTTCAAATCCAAGGAAAAGAACATCAACCAAGAACAATTAGAATTAGCTAACCGCAAATATTACACCTCGGTATATTTTCACACCTTGTTTCTTTACACAATCAGTAAAAACAGAGGGTATGAGATTAGGCAAAAAGTGGAGGGCAAAAATGAATTGGAACACGTGGATTTAGGCCAATACCTAAAGGATTTGTTTGACCACTACTACTCAACCTTTATATTAAACTTTGGTGGTATGGAAGCTATGATGCAGGGAATTGGCGATTAACACCAAGTGATTTCCTACCCTAATATCATAGCGCAAAAATAAAGTCATTATATCCCATCCCAAAAGTTGTTAATGACTTAAATAATCCTATTTTTGTAAGGACAAATTTTGTCTCTAAAATAAAATTCAACAACGATGGAAACATTGGGTGAATATCTCAGAACACTAAGAGAATTGCAAAATCTGCCTATAAGAAAAGTTGCAGCGGCACTAGATATAGACCAGTCCACACTTGGTAAATATGAGAGAAATGAGAGGCTTCCCAAAAGAGAGCTTCTGTCAGACTTCGCCTCATTCTATAATGTTGCTGTTTCTGAATTGGAAAAAAAATACTTAACCGACAAGGTTGTGTTTACCCTTTTAGAGGAAGAAAATCCAGAGCGTATTTTAGTTGAATGTAAAGACAAATTGAACTATTTAAAAAATAAAAACGGCGAATCGAAAATAAATGAATAAACTAACGTTTACAGGACACGAAACATTTCACTGTCGCCATTTTTGGTTGAAGAAGGGATACGATTATCTTTCCAAAGGACAGTCTTTCAAAAACCCTGATGCGGTAACAGCTTTAGGTGTTGGAAAAAATATGGTGATGTCCATTAATTTCTGGTTAAAGGCTTTCGGCATAAATGACCGAGAAGACCAAGCCACTACATTTGCCAATAAAATCTTTGATAGTAATGTAGGTTATGACCCTTTTTTAGAGTACGAAGGTACGCTGTGGTTATTGCACTATAAATTGTTAGACACCAACCTAGCATCTATTTACCCTTTAGTTTTTAAGCAATTCAGGAAAAGTAGAGTTAATTCACAATTTACAACCCAGCAACTACTTAGGTATTTGATAAGGGCAGCCACTAACAATGAAACTTCGATAGCTGAAAACTCATTGAAAAACGACATCAAGGTATTCATAAAAACATACTATCTAGCCGATAAGAATATTAAGGATATGGAAGACGATTTATCGTCCATCTTCATCGACCTCAATCTTATTACTAAAGTTACCGATACCGAGGAAGGTTCGGTTTTTCAATTGAAAGTAAGTGAGAGACCAGAGATACCCAAAGAAATATTTTACTTTCTAATCCTAGACAAATTCCCAGAGATTACGTCTATAAGTTTTGATGATATACAAAACAATATAGGTGATGTATTTGCTTGCTCTACTGAAGGTACAGAACTCAAAATTCAGGAAATATCGGAAGCTTTTAAAGGTGTTGTTTATAAGAAGGATGCCGGTAGAAAAGAAATACAAATTAAAAATATCCCTAACAAGTGGGACATATTAGAACGTTACTATAATGTATAAGTTTACAACATCCACAAATATTGAGCGTGATGCCGTAAACGACATCAACTACGTAGTTACACCCAATGCAAAAAATGTTTTTGAGAGAATAGTTTCTGGTTTTCAACAGGGACATCATTCATTTAATATAATTGGCTCTTATGGCACGGGAAAGTCTAGTTTTCTTTGGGCTTTCGAAAAAAATCTTAACAACAGAAAACCCTATTTTGCTCACCTTAATGGCCAGTTTAAAGGAGTTCAAAAATTTTCATTCTTAAAAATTATTGGGGAAGCTGCACCCTTAACAGAAGTGCTTAAGAAATCTTTCAAAGTTAAGGAAGATACAACCAATTCAGATCTTATTGAGACGATAAGTAGGCGTGCTACATCACTTAAAAACAAGGATGAAATATTAGTGATTTTAATCGATGAGTTTGGTAAATTTCTTGAATACGCAGCCAAACACAATCCCGATAGCGAATTATATTTCATACAACAGTTGGCTGAATTGGTAAATGATTCCAATAGAAATATTATTTTAATTACGACGTTGCATCAAAATTTTGGTTCTTACGCCATTGACCTATCTCAAAACCAAAAGAACGAATGGGATAAGGTCAAAGGTAGACTAATTGATATCTCATTTGACGAACCTATTGAGCAGCTACTTTATCTAGCATCCGAAAGAATAGAAGGTTTGAATATTAAAAAACCAAAGCAAATTGGTTTTCAAAATTTATTCAATACAATAAACGAAAGCAAATTGGTGAGCAATTCAGAAACTCTGAATTATGATTTAGCCAATAAACTTTATCCATTCGATATTTTATCAGCAAATGTCTTGGCTCAGTCTTTACAAAAGTATGGTCAAAACGAAAGGTCTTTGTTCTCTTTTTTGGCTAACAGTCAAGTTTTCTTTGATAAAATAGATGAAGACAATCATACATTTTTTAGTGTAGCTGACGTATTTGATTATCTAACACTTCATTTAACTAGTGAATTAGAAGATAGATATTCAAACCCACACAAGCCTCAATGGAATACCATTGTAAAAGCATTGGACAAAGCAGAGGCTATAAACGATATTGGATATGAGCACTTAGCGAAAATCATCAAGACCATTGGTCTGGTAAACTTATTTGCAAAATCTTTCGGTAGGCTGGATAAAACTTTCCTAGAAAATTATGGTAAATATGCCTTAAACATTCCTGATTCCGAAAAATATATTGAAAAGCTCATAAGTCAAAAAATAATTAAGTTCTATAATTATCGTAATAAGTTTTTCTTCATTGAGGGGACGGATGTTGATATAGAACAGGAATTGATTGACGCAAGTTCTCATATTGATACTGCCATTAATATTGCTTCAAAAGCCAAATATTATTTTACGGAAAAATATCATTTTGCCAAGGAAGCTTATTTTGAAATTGGTACACCAAGGTTCTTCAAGGTAAATGTATCGGATTACATAGAAAACATTAAACCTGAAGGGGGAATAGACGGCTACATACATATAATTCTCAATAAAGACATAAAACAAAAGGATTTAAAGAATACCGATGTCCAACAACCGGCACAACTATATGTACTTCTCAAAGACTTTGAATTTGTAAAGTCTTGTATCTATGAAATCGAAAAGATGGATTTTGTATTGGAAAAGTATACAGAGGACAATGTCGTAAAAAAAATACTAACGGAAGAGAAAGCCCACGAAGTAGAAAAACTGCAAAAACTTTTAGAATATGGTATTTATGAAAAATCTAATGCTGATTGGTTCTATGATGGTAAAAAACTCAAAATCGATTCAAAGGTAACCTTAAACAGAAATCTTTCCTTAATAGTAAAAAAAGAATACCCTGACACACCTTGTTATTTAAACGAGATGGTCAATAAAGAGCATTTAAGCACCCCTATTCTAACCGCACGTAAAAACCTCTTGAAGGATTTACTGCAATATAGCGAAGAGGAAAACTTAAATTATGATGACCACAAGTTTCCACCTCAAAAATCCATTTATCTGGGGCTTTTAAAAGAGACAGGAATACACCAGGCTCAAAACAACGGATATATTCTCACTGAGCCTACGAATTCTAGTTTTAAACCGCTATGGAAACATTGTAATAATTTCTTAGAGGATTCAAAACATATTAAAAAGAACTTGTCTGAATTATACGAATCGCTATCTAAACCACCATTTAAACTTAAGAAGGGGTTCATAGATTTTTGGATTCCTATATTCCTTATTGTAAAAAATCAAGACTATGCACTATTTCACAAAGCTTCTGGTTATGTCCCTTACCTAACCAGTGAAGTTCTTGACCTTGTGCATAAGAAACCTTCCGATTATGAATTAAAATCATATAAGATTGAAGGCGTAAGACTAAACCTTTTCAATAAATACAAAGAGATTACAGGTGTTAATACATCTAGTAACAAACCCGAAAGTTCGCTGATTTCTATTTTCAGTAGTTTCATAGCGTTTTATAATGCCCTACCAGATTACGTTAAAAAAACCAATCGATTAAGTCCATCGTCTAAAGGCTTGAGGGATGCTATTGCATCTGCAAAGGACCCAGAAAATGCGCTACTATCAGAAATACCTAAAGGATTAGGATATAAAAACATTAACCTCGAAGAAAATGATAGTGAAATCCTAAATGACTTCATTGAACGCTTAAATGGGGCTATCAGTGAAATTAGAGTTGCCTACGAAGGCTTGTTAAACAGGTATGAAGAAAATATATGCGACGCTCTAAATCTGAAAATTAATGATTTTACAGATTACAAAAGTAAAATTCAAGCACGTTACAAGTCGTTGAAACCACACTTATTGATTCAAAAAGAAAAAGTTTTTCTTAACCGCATAATGTCCAAACTAGACGAACGTGATTCTTGGCTAAAATCCATTGCTGATGTGATTCTTGGAAAGTCTATCGAGAAAATGACTGATGAGGACGAAGCCCTTTTGATGGACAATACAAGAAAGGTATTCTCAAATTTAGATAATCTATTGGAGTTACATTCTTTGGCAAATGATACTGTAAATAATGAAATAGTACAATTTCAATTAACAGATATCTCAGGTAGAACCATAAAACAAAATATCGTTCTGAGTGCTTCTGAAGAAAAGAAAGTTTCAGAATTACAGAAAGATTTAGCCAAGGTACTATCCAAAAATGACAAATTGAGTGCAGCTGCTATAATTAGATATTTAAAAACTTTGCACGATGAAGGTTAAACACGTACTTGGAATTTCAGGAGGAAAAGATAGCGCAGCACTAGCACTTTATCTTAAAAATCTATATCCCACTTTGGATGTAGACTATTATTCTTGCGACACAGGAAAAGAATTAAAAGAAACCTATGAACTTATAGAAGCCTTAAACAGCAGGTTAGGTAAAGACATTAAAACAATTTTTGCTGTCGAACCAGAAAAAGAAACCCCGTACAAAACCACATTTGACCATTTTCTAGCTGAATATGGTGGTTATCTTCCCTCTTCAACTGCAAGATGGTGCACCAAAAAACTAAAGTTAGAACCCTTTGAGAAATACATTGGTGATGAGCCTACAATATCATACGTAGGAATACGAGGAGATGAAAACAGAGAGGGCTATATATCCAAAAAAACCAACGTGCAATCTATTTTTCCGTTTAGAAAAAATATTTGGAGCGAAGACGTTATAAAAGAAGTGTTGGCTAATAATAATATTCCAAAGATTGCAAAACTTTATAACAGTCTAAGTCCAGACCATTTAAAAGAAGATATTCTCAATAGGGTCAATCAGCCTATTTCACCGAACTTTAGGCAAGGGCAAAAATTAGAATTCCTTTTAAATAGTGATGTAAAATTATTTAATCGGGTGGTATTTGAGTATTTAAAAGAAAACACCGATTATCCTGTAGGCCTTTTAGAAGAATTCCCTTTAATAGATAATGATGAAGTTTTGGTCTTGGACGACATCTTTAAAATCCTAGATGAGAGTGGTGTTGGCATACCAGCGTACTATATAAAAAAATCATACCAAGTAGAAATTGATGGTAAAATAGAAACTGGTACCTATTCTCGAAGCAGGTCCGGTTGTTTCTTTTGTTTTTACCAGCAAAAAATAGAATGGGTTTGGCTCTTGGAAAATCATCCAACCTTATTTAAAAAAGCTATGGTATATGAAAAAGACGGTTACAATTGGATGGATAGCGAGACCTTAGAAGAGCTGTCTAAACCAGAACGAGTTAAAGCCATTAAAAAAGAACATTTTACGAGAATGAAAAGGCAGCTTAGCAAAAGAACCACCAACAGTTGGAAAGATGAAATTATTGAAGCGGAAGGTCTTGGTTGTGCTAGCTGCTTCATTTAAAATATAAATATATGAGTGATAAAATCGATTTATCCATAGATGCCGGTAGGCTTCTTTTTGGATTGAGCAGAATTGGCTACACAACTTCCGCCGCCATTTGTGATATTATAGATAACTCTGTAAGAGCAAATGCAAACAACATACACTTATTAATCAAAAAAGAACGTGAAGACTTTTCTGATAGTAAGAGGAACAATGTCAAGGAATATATCATCATAGACGATGGCGATGGTATGGACGCAAATGCAATCGAAGAGGCATTAAAACTTGGCTCAACAGATGACCATTATGACGATAAGTCCCTATCAAAATTTGGCTTGGGTTTAAAATCAGCTTCATTTTCTCAGGGTGATGTACTCAAAGTTATTTCTTCGAATGGTAGTGGATTTAATAAGTATGAAGTCTCTCTTCCAAAAGTAATGGACGCAAAAGAATACTTTGCAGAAAAGACTGAAATTGACGAGAATGAATCTGAACTAATTGATACCTATCTAAAAGAAGGCAAAGGTACCATCATTATTATTTCTGCTATTCGATTAAACAACCATCCAAGTGTTAGAAATACTATTAAGGAACTTAAAACAAAAGTTGGTGTCATCTATTTCTATTTCCTATCAGAAAGCGGAATCAATATTACGATTGGTGACAAAAAAATAGATGCCATTGACCCGTTGTTTGTAGCTGAAGCCAACGAAAATGGAAACTTGAATGAAAATGAATGGGACGGAACCGAAGTGCAATGGATAGAAAAACCAAAAGAGCTTACCCTTGATGATGAACTACAAATAAATGTCACTATTGAGATAACGCAACTTCCTTATCCACCTATTTATAGAATTAAAAATATAGGTGAGTCGAGAGACAAGGAAGTGCGCGAAAGATATTTAATTGAAGCAGGCAACTATGGTTTTTATGTGTATAGAAATAAAAGACTGATATCTTGGGCTTCAAACCTACAAGGTATTATCCCATACGACCAAGATTTTTATGCCTTTAGGGGAAGAATACTTATCAATGACGAGGCAGACGATTTCTTCAATATTGATGTAAAAAAATCCTCGCTAACTCTCTCTGAAGAAGCCTTTAGAAATATTAGTGATTTTGCCAAGGAAGCTAAAAGTAAAAGTAAGGCAGCTTGGAAAAACGCAGGTAAGATAAGTCGTGACATTATAAATAAAGCACCTAATGAAATCGCAAATAAACTCTTAGAAGAATTTGAACAGATAGAAATTCTGCCAGGTGATGACCTACCCGATGAGGAAATAGCTTTAGAGCGATTAAAAGCCATCACGGACGATATGACCTCAAAAATCAAGTGGATAATTAAAATGATGAAAGAGGATAAGGGTGAAGAAGTGGATGATGTAGATGATGACTATACCGATGATGAAAAAGAAGAGGCCGTTAAAGGTGAAAAGAATCCTAACCTCACGAAGATATTCAGGGTATCATCTGTTGAAGACAACCTTTTGTGGGAACCTTACTATGATACCGATTTAGGTAATTGTGTAAGGATTAATAAAATTCACCGATTTGCAAGATTAATCTATGAAGATAACGCCGAAAATAGAGATTTACAGATTCTCTTCGATTTAATGATGCTTCAATTTGCCGATTCCGAATTATACGCCTACAAGAATATTGAAAAATATGAATACGACGACCTAAAAGTTATTTTACGCGAATCCAGAAGAATAGTATCAGAATTTCTTGCCAATATGTGCCGAAAACTAGAGAACGATTTGCCACCAAATTACAGTGACGAAAAGTATGCTTGAGACTAGTATTATGGGGGCATTTAATGGTGCAGACCAAGCTTATATCTACATCTGGCTTTCCAAAAAACACAAAATTGTTTATGTAGGAATGACCAATAGTTATACCGGCACAATTGGAAGGGCAGGTGCCCATTTTAACAGAAAGGGAACCTTACGAAAACGGTTTATTGAAACCCGAGGTTATGAAGTCAATGATGTTGACGATATTTTACTCTTATCCTTTCCTCTGCCAAAAACAAGGGAATTTACCTCAGTAGAAAAATCATATAGAGAGGCTGTAGAATATCTTGTACAAAAAGAACTGATATTGTTACGCGGTAAGCTCAATCCCACTTTTGATGTTATCTCGTGGGTAAGACTTAGTCCAAGAACAGGAAATTCAAAAATCAAGAAATTAGCAGCTTCTATTGTGAATTCCTTTGAGACTAATTATTCCCGTTTTTAATTGTATATATCAATGTGTCCAACTGAGCTTGAGTTGTAGTAGCACCAAAACTAATGCGAATGCTTCTATCGGCTATTTCTTTACTCAGTCCCATACTTTTAAGCACGTGGGATTGTTGCATTAATCTAGAATTACATGCAGAACCCATTGATACCGAAACTGTGTTTTTGTGCTTTAAAATAAATGACTCTGCATCTTGATTTGCCAGTTGTATATTAAGAATATAAGGACTTCTGCTCGCTGAAAATCCATTGACGGTTCCAAGTTCAAGTTGGTATAATTCTTGGGTCAAATACCTATTTAATTTTTGAATCTTATCGTAGTTTACATGCAATTCGGACTTTGCCAGTTCACTTGATTTCCCTAACCCTACAATTCCAGGAACATTTTGAGTTCCTAAATTTACGGATTCAATAAGTCCCTTAACTATTACGCCTGATTTAGTTTTAGCAGTTGTATTGACTAATAAGCCACCGATACCTTTAGGTCCATAAATTTTATGGGCATTGAAACATAATAAGTCTATATTTTCCTCTTGGAAGTTGAGCGGAAGTTTTCCATAAGATTGTGTCGCATCTGTAAAAAAAAGAACATTTTTCTTCTTGCATATAGCACCAATATCCCGAATGTCTGCAATAACACCGGTTTCATTGTTCACGTGCATTAAGGCTACAAGTATTGTATCACTTCCAATACTATTTTCTAGTAAATCTACATCTATTTTTCCATTCTCATCAACATCAAGATAGGTTACCTGAGCACCGATTTTTTCTAAATCCTTACACGTATCCAAAACAGCCTTGTGTTCTGCCGTTGATGTAATAATATGGGTGCCTGTATCTAAACTATTGTAGAAAACTTGACTCATGGCCAACTTGATGGATTCCGTTGAACCACTAGTAAAGAAGACCTCATTCTCTTTACAATTCACAAGTCTTGAAACTTGATTTCTGGCTTCTTCAATCGCTTTAGAAGCTATTTCCCCCTGTTTATGAGTACTACTAGAGGCATTCCCATAGTAATTAAGAAAGTACGGCGACATTGCCTTGTAAACTTCCTCGTTTACAGGTGTTGTTGATGCAAAATCAAAATATATTGGTTCTTCGTTCACTGTCTTTAAATAACAAATGCAAAGTTAAAAATATATCTCTCGATTATTGAGTTTAGAATTCTTTTTAATTAATACGTATACATTTAAATATTCCACATTGGAATATACTACCTATTATTTTTCATCAAAGATTTTATAATTAGAACTAACTCTTTTAAAAACAATACTATTGTGTTTTTCAAATTGCTAAAAATTTCTGTGTACATATTTTTCATAAGTCTGCATGTATTAAAAAAATGAGTAAAGTATGTGCTAGCATAGTTACATTAGTATCATTAGTAAAATAGCTTTTCTCATCTAAATTGCTCAAAAACCCTATTTCAAAAAGAATAGAACTGCAGTACTCAATTGTATCCCTTAATACTTGAAAATTGGCAAATTTCACACCCCTACTTTCAAAACCTAATTGCTTCTTTATTTGGTTTTGCAATTGATAGGCAAACCAAACAGATTGCTCTGAATATTCAGATTTCGATGGGGCAACATATATCTCAATCCCTCTTGTATTTGGATTATCCGAATGATTAGAATGTAAGGACACAAACAAATCAGCTTTAAGGGCTCTGGCTAATTTCGTTCTATTCGATAATGAAATAAGCGTATCGTTGTACCTGGTTAAGTAGATATCCAAAGGAGTATCCGATTCATTATTTAGCTTCAAAATGGCATTTGCAATATTGAGCGCAATATCCTTTTCTTGGATGCCATTTATACCTATTGCACCAGAATCTTTTCCACCGTGTCCAACATCAATTACAATTCGTTTTTGGGTACTCGTTTCTTGTCCAAAAACGATACACATTTTTAGAAGCAAAAAGACAAAACTGACGTTTTTGAGCGCTTTTTTCATTTTCAATTTTCAGGTTACCAACAACTTTCCTTCAAAAATCCATAGAATTTAATGTCAAATAATAGCAAATAAATTCAATTGATTTTAAATAATATTTTATTCACAAATATTTGATTATCAGTTATTTAATTACAAATATATGTAAATTTAAGAAAGGGAAATGAACAAAAAATCTAAACAGTTTTATTATGAAAAAATCAATCTACTTAGCAACCTTTTTATCGTTGCTCTCAACATCACTTTTTGCTCAAATTGGTGGAATTGAAGATTCCGTTAACGATGTGGGCGATACTATACGTACCATCTTTCCTATTTTACTTGGTGTCATCTTTCTAGTTGGTTTCCTTTTTAACGCAGGGCATTTCTTTGGGGAAAATGCAGACCTAAAAAAAGGAATTACTAGAGTACTTGTATTTGTTTTGATTGCTGGTGCAGTAGTCGGCATCTTCACATACTTAATAGGAATCGTAGTATAAATGAACCCTCATCGAGGGCTTTATTAAAAAAGCTGTATGAAGAAATTCGAAGTCTATAAAAACATTAGGAAACGGGCGGTCATCTTTGGACTGCCTATTTCCTTGTTTGCCCTAATGATGGTATCCATTTTGGCTTCGCTGCTCATCATCATTTTCTCTTTCAGTTTCGGGATAATAATTGGCGTTCTCGTTTTTAATGCTGCCTTGTATGTAGCTCTTACGAGAATAACACATAACCCTCAATTATTTCAAATGGCTAAAGCCTTCCCAAGAATAATAAGTAACAAAAGAAACTCTGGCTTCGATTATGAACAAGATTAATCTTTCAGCATATAATCCTATTACAGATATTCAAGACAATATCATATTTGCCAATAATGGCAATGTCGTTCTGTGCTATAAAGGGACATTGCCAGAAATCTATTCTTTATCCGAAAAAGACTTTGAGGATATACACGGTGCTTGGTTTCAGGCTTTAAAATCTTTGCCTATTGGCACGGTGGTACAAAAACAGGATATCTACCTTAAAAAGAGTTACACTTCAGAAGAACTTCCGAGTACAACATTTTTAGAAAAAGCAACACACGACCATTTCAAAGGACGTGCTTATATGGAACATCGTTGCTTTTTGTTCTTTACGCTCACTAAGAACAAGGCTCTAAATAATTCAAAATATGTCAACCCTTTTCGTAAAGTTTCAAAAGGTATTGTTCAACAATTAGATGACAACGTTAAGAGCTTCATCGGCTCGGTTAGTGATTCGGTTTCTTTTATAAATAATAGCCGAAAAATGACCTTTGTTCCGCTTAACGCAAAAGACATTCAACAACTCACAAATAGCTATTTCAACGGTTTCAATGAAGGCTTTGATACCGACATCATATTAGATAAAAAAAGCGTCAATATTGGCGAAAACCATTTTGATGCCCTGGCCATCAATAGCGAACTGTGCTTTGGCGAAAGTGTACAGAGTAGCAAAACTAATGAGAAATTCACTTCTGACGATTTTGTGTTTCATCAAGGGTTTATTGATGGCTTAGGGCTTACGCTTAATGAGAATCATATTGTTAATCAAATCCTATATTTGGATGACAAACAGAAGTGGCGCAAGCTGCTCGATAAGAAAGTCGAGGAACTCAACAAAAGCTCAAATTTCGGTTCACAGAACAAAGTGGTGCTTGGTAAAATTCAACACATTCTGGACCAAATAAATGCCGATGATAATGCACGCATTATTCGTGGTCATCTCAACATTGTCTATTGGGACAAGAACCCAGAAAATCTAAGTCGAATCGGTTCAAAAATCAAAACCGAGTTTAAGGAACTAGACATTATTCCATATTACCCACGAGGCGAAGAACGCAAAAACTATATACTAAATAGTTACTGTTGTTTTTCTTCCAATTTCTCAAATAATGATTTATATGTAACGGATTTGAAACACGCTTTATGCTTGTTTATCAACAATACCAATTACAACTCTGATGCTACCGGAATCATCTTTAATGATAGAGAACATAATATTCCGGTTCTAAAAGATGTTTGGGACGAACGTAAGAAACGTATCAAAGCACGCAACTTTGCCATTTTCGCCCCTACGGGCGAAGGCAAGTCTTTTTTAGCAAATAACATTCTACGCCAATATTTTGAGAGCGGTGTCCGTCTAGTCATAATAGATTTGGGTGGTTCTTATACCAAGTTTGCCAAACTCTATCCTGAGAAATACACTGTGCTTCGTTATGAAAGTGGAAAGAATCTAGGCATTAATCCTTTTTATATAAGTGATGTAAACGACCTCACACCTGAACGTTTGGAAGACTTATCTGTATTCTTATTTGAACTGTTCGCCTCTGATTTAAAAGTGACCAAAGCACAATCAGTTTCGGTTAAAAAGATACTGCGCTATTATTACAACAATACTTCAGAAAATCATTCGCTGGATGGTTTTTACAATTTTATAGAGCGGAATCAGAAAGACCTTCTGAACACCTTAAAAATCCATCCCGACTATTTCAATATTACCAGCTTCTTGCACGTAATGTCTGAGTATGTCGGCGATGGTCTATATAGCTTCCTCTTTGAAGTTAGCGAAGACCAAACCTATAAAATTGAGGACAAACGCCTAATTGTTTTTGAGCTAGATGAAGTAAAGGATAACAAGGAAATCTTGTCCGTAATGTTGAAGCTGATTAAGTCGGCCATCCAAAGAACAATATGGAAAAACAGGGCTGAAAAAGGTATCATCCTTTTCGATGAGTTTGCCAAACAACTAAAGTTTGACAACGTACTAGAAAGTGTTGAATTCTACTATCAAGCTATTCGTAAACAGAATGGTGCGATTGGGATTATTCTGCAATCCATTAATCAGCTGCCCAATAATTCAACATCTGCTAGCATACTAGAGAATACGCAGGTCATTTACAGCCTAAACAACGAAAAAGGCTATGACGAATTGGTCAAAAGGCTCAACCTTTCAAGCCACGATTTAAACCAGTTAAAGTCCATCAAGAACAACCTTTCCGGACCACGAAAGTACACCGAAATGTTCATCAAAATAGGAAAGCAAAGCAACATTTTTAGGCTTGAAGTTCCTAAAGAAGTGTATGCAGCTTATCTGACCGATGGACAAGAAAATGAGGCCATAATGGCCATTTACGAAAAGACCAATGATATGGAATTGGCTATAAAAGAATTCACATCTAAAACATAATATTATGAAATCAAAAATTCACGAATACCAAAACAAATACGTAACAATTAGTAAAACAAAAATCAAAACAATCTTGTTTGGGCTATTCTTAACGGTCGCCCTTTTATTGCCTAGCGGCTCTAAAGCCCAAGGAATGCCAGTTTATGACAACACTAACTTTGTAAGCTTGGTAAAACAACTTATAGAATCAGGCAAGCAGACAGCTGAAATGATTAAGTCTGTAAAATTCCTGAAAGATGCTAAAGAAGCTATAGAGAAAGTATCCAGCGTTGTACAACAGCTTAGAGCAGTTGAGGAAATTGCACAGAACAATCAACGCCTTATCAACGTAATGCAAAACGATTTACAGGATATTTTAAACTCACCCTATATAAAACCAGAGGAAGTAACACGAGTTGCGGAATCATTCGACGCCATAGTCCAAAATTCTTTGGACACGGTTGAATTTATGGGTGAAATCCTATCCAGCGATAATTTAAAGATGTCAGATGCTGAACGTGCTGAAGTTTTAAAGCAGAAAGAACAGGAATCAAAGGAAATGGTTGCTAATATCACAACTAAAACTAAACGCTACAAGGACATTATTTCCTTCAGAAAAATGCAGGATAAAATTAATAACCGTGAAACCACCTATTAGAGAAAAGTAATGTCAATCGGACTAGAATATATCGATACTGTATTTCAAACCATACAGAATAGCAGTTTCTCGCAATACACCATTGCAGGAATGAAAACACTTGCCGTATTGTTCTTTCTGGTTAATATCCTTAAAAAATATAATGAGGGTATTGCCGATAAGGACGGATATACTTGGGGGTTGAGTCCAGGAGAACTGGCAAAGAATTTTGCCATAGTTCTCCTGGTTATTTTTTCTACTCAAGTACTGGGTTTTTTTGATAGTATTCTTGTGTCTATAGAAGCACAATATCGTGGTACGGCACCTGCCTTACTGCCCTTGCAGATGCAAGATATTCCTATTGAAGAAGATGTCAACCTTATGGATGCCGCAAAAAATGCTATGACATTATTATATGAAGCCTTGGTCACACCACTTTATGGATTCAAAATATTTGCATTTATCATTAGTCTTATCCTCTGGATTTTAGATTTGTTCATCTACCCGCTTTTCCTTGCAGAACGCTATTTTTTATTGGGTATAATGCAAGCCTTTTTTCCGTTGGTAATCAGTCTGGCGGTTTTTGAAAAATTCCGTTCACTTGCCTATACATTTTTCAAATTATACGCTGCGGTTTATATGTTGGTGCCAGCCTTCTTTTTGGTCAACGTATTTGTAAATGCACTCTATACGGAAATCAATACGAACTTCTGGACAAACCTTTTTGGAACTGATGTTGGTCAGGGCTTTTTTGCACCTGTAGTTCAGCTTGGGTCGGTTGGTTTTATTGTTTTTCTAAAATTCAAATTATACAAGCGCGCCACCTCATTTACCCTCAGATTATTTACAAGTTAATTCCAATGAAAATGAAAACACCATATAAGAACATATACAACGTCTTAAAATTGAACAGATTTATCGTGTTGGCAGTTGTCATTTTTGCAATGCTATCTAACACCTTTTCATTATGGATGGCTTTTAAAACGAATAAAGAAGCGCTCAATAGTGCCTTTGCTATCAATACCGATGGTAGTATTATTCCGTTGAAGCTCGTTACCCAAAAAGAAAATTTCAAGGTCGAGGCATTAGCCCATTTAGACCAGTTCCACAACTACTTCTATAATATCGATGCCAGTAACTACGAAAGGAATCTTGAAAAGGCTCTGTGGCTGGGTAATAGTTCTGTGGACAATCTATATCGCCAGAAAAAAGCTGATGGTGTCTACAATCGATTATTGCAATATTCGCTTATTCAAAAAGTACTAAGTATTGATTCACAAATAGGGGAACAAAACGGAACATACACCTTTAGAACGGTTACCGTCTTTGAAATCAATAGAGGCTCAATAATAGACACTTATGAACTGGTTTCTAGTGGAAACTTAATTCCCGTTGATAGAAACTTTCCGAACAATCCACACGGTTTGTTGATTACAAACTATTTCGAGAACACCTTAAAAAAATTAAACGATGAAAGTTGAGCCGATAATCGGCACTTAAAAACCACGATTATGAAAGTAGAAAAGAACAAAATAGTTTTTGCAGCAGTACTAGCTGTGATTTTCATTTTCCTGATTTCCTATTCTATGATGGTTATGGGCGATGACGAAAGTGAAAATGAAAACCTTGAACAAACCTTGGTACCGGACTTGGACGAAAACCAAAAAGAGTATGATTCCAAACTTGATGCTATCAATGACTTAAAGGAAGTGCGCGAGAATAACGCACCTAGCATCTACGATGAAAAACTTTTGGATTCCACAGGTCTTTACAATCCTGATTTGCCAGAACTCGAAAAAGAACGCATTGTGGATAGTATATACAATGCAGGTAAAATTCAATACTCTGACAAGAAATACAGAAACTTATGGCAAAAGAAAGTTGTGAAAAAAAGCGCACAACAAATCGATTCAGCCGAAATAATGCGAGAACAAAAAATTGAAGCCAAAGAATTAGGGCTAGAGCATCAATTATTCTTTGCTGCTTCGCCAAAACCCAATGAAGTTTCGATTATTGGCAATACGGATGAAACGATATATGTGGTTGTCGATGGCGACCAGGTTGTTAAGGCGAACACTAGATTGCGGATGCGTCTTACTAAATCAGCAACTATAAATGGTAAGCCAATGCCAAAGAATACACCAGTTTTTGGGTTTATTAGCTTTCAACCTAATCGTGCTTTAATCGAAATTGAGAATATTAAGCATCATCCTACCAAATTGAAGGCATTCGATTTGTTGGATGGCAGCGAAGGTATTTATGTGCAAAATAATTTTAGGGCAGAAGCTACCACAGAAGTTTTGGATGATGTTATTGGTGATATCAATATTCCTACCGTTCCACAAGTGGGCGGAATCACGCAGGTATTTAGACGTCGTAATCGAAACGTGAAGGTAACTGTGCTCAACAACTACAAATTAATTCTAAAACCAAAATTATGAAGCCCATAATGGGTATTTAAAAACGCACTCTTATGAAAAAGTATATTATAATTTCAGCTCTCATTATTTCCGCTTTCGCGAAAGCTCAAACAGACACAGTACTAGATACAATTTATGCAAACGACACTAAAAACGTTGCGCTATTTTTTCCAGAACCCATACGACAAGGCATAACCGGTTCGGATAATTTTGTTTTCAGCTATAATCGTGAAAAAGAACAATATTTCGGGCTGCTTCAGGCTAAACCTGGCAAAGAAAGTAATCTACTGGTAGTCAACAGGAATGGTGCAATTTTTTCGTATATTGTAAGATATAAGAAGCATCTGTCAAAGCTCAATTATTTTATCCCAGTAACAAATAGTATTGGGAATGAAAAACCAATTGTAACCGATTCGATTCAGGTTGTTACTTCTGAAAAAAATATAGATAACAGGACCTACTATTATCAAAAATTCTGTTCCTATCTTCTTAACAGAAACCAGCGTGTTGGTCGGATTAAGAAGCGAACTCAAGGCATTGTCTTGAATGTTGAAAATATTGTTTTTGATAAAGAAGAACTCTATTTTGTTATCCAGATTGAGAATAATTCTTCAATGGATTACGATTTGAATTTCTTGAACCTCTCAATCGAGACCCGACAAAAAGGGAAAAAGAAATCTTTACAGAGTTTATATCAAGAGCCTATTTACAAGCACTATTTGCCGTCAAAAATTGCAGAAGGTAAAATGGTAAGGTTTATTTATGTAATGCCCAAATTTTCATTGTCCAATGACCGTAGGGCAATTTTAGAATTGAACGAGAAAGATGGTGAACGAAATATAAAACTGAATATATCACATAGATATATCAATAACCCAAATTAATAATATTATGAAAAGATTACTTATCTGCTCACTTGTACTTCTATTTATTTCCTGTGCTGGGAATAAGGATATGTCTCCTTCTGAAACTGCCAAAGTTGTTGCCGAAAGTTTTTATCACGGTGATAAAGCGTCTCTAAAAAAACATACTACTGCAGAAGGCTATGCTAATCTTTCCAGCATTCAAGAAATGTTCGTTCAGGATAAAAATTCAAAATCCGACTTCAAGATTGTTGATGAAGTTATGGAAGGTGAAGTTGCTTGGATAAAGTATTCCACAGCATATGACCCAAAACCTGGTGTTTTTAAATTGATTAAAGAAGATGGACTATGGAAGGTTACCCACAACGGACCAAGAGATAATGGACCTTTTTAAATCTCCTATGTCTTTTAGAAATAATGCTTTAAATTTCAATATTTTACATATGAAAAACAGTAAGAGAGATATATAATTGATATTTGACTATTGATTAAACAAATCAGCAATTCCTCATCTAATTTATTCTATTTCAAACACCTGAGAATCTTTACACCACCTATTACACCACCTATTACACTACCATTTGACCACTTATTGAATACAAACTCTAAACAAAAACAATCTGGTGTTCTGATTTCAATCAATCATGTTGAATTGTAATGTAACTAATCTTCCCTATCCACAAATTTGACTTGGTCTTTAGATGTTAGAACATTTGGAAACATTGGGATTAAATCTTGATTTTTAGACAGTCTCATCTCAATATCATCCCTATTCCACCAAGAAGTCCAAATTCCTTGAGATAGTAACGATTCGAGTTTTTCTGTAAGTGCTGCGGAAATTTGGGTATTTACGGCTAAGAAAAAGCCCTGTGAATTATGAGTTTCTACAGTATCTCGTATATCCAACACTTTCCCTTTTCCGATTGTAGATTTTCCCGATTTGCATTGTCCTACAACTTTAATCAACTTTCTTGGCGGTGTGGTATCGGACATATATTCATTTATTACATTCCACTCAATAATTAAATCTCTTCCTTTATCACCTTGATTAATGGGTGCTGGTCTTCTAACGCTTTTTACGTTTGGCTCACGTTCCAATAGTGCCTTAACTAATAATTCGAATTGGTCTGGACAAACTTCTTCTTTCCACAAAAATTGTGCTATTGGAAACAACAGCTCAGATTCTCTATTGTGTCGCTCTCTAATGAGCTCTCTTTCTTTTTTATATTCTTCAAATCCACATATTCTACCCAATGCAATAATATAATCTTCCATTACCGTAACGACCATATTTTCCATAGGAATCACGGGGTATCCTTTTAGTTTCCCTTCTTTATTGATAATATTGAAATATTCGTCCAGTTCAAATCTCGTATCATCGTGAACGAAGTTTTTTATGTTATCGCTTAGCACAAATGTACCATTCTGTCCTTTTAACTGTTCAGTTTTATCTGTACACAAATCTAATGTTGCGTAGAGAAACTTTGCGAGACTACTGGATTTAATCATCGTAACTTCCTCTTCTATGTCATAGAAATATACCCATTCTGGTCGTTCACGATCCCTATAATTATTTCGGCTAGATATACTATGCAAATGTGAAAATATGTCCTCAACATCTTCGAAAGAGTATTTATAGTTTGAGTTATCAATATTTCCAGCAGTCATACATTTATCACAAGGGCAACCTGCAAAATACCATAAGCTTTCTCGCCAAAATGCCACCATTTTTATTATTTCCTTGACAACCTCAAAGAGTTGTTTGGCAGTCGAAATTCCATGTAAAATTGGGGCTTGGACTGGTATCAAATATCTTCCCCATATTTCATCTGGAACAACAGGATGGCCAATATCAAATTGCTCACAGGAAATTCCCGACTTATAGAACCTTAAGAAAGCCGTAAACATCAAGCTTAGAATTACGTGAGCATCCGATCTATCGCCAGTGTAAAACACATCGTAAGTTCGTTGCAGAAAGTAGAATGATAAATTGTGGTTCTCATCAAGTTGAAGGAAAAGTGTGATTCCTGAAGACTGATCTGTATAAATCTTAAAGTTATTATCGTGCGATTCTTCTAAAGTAAGTGAATATTCATCACATTCCTTTTGAACAATTTTCTCTAAATCTATTATTTCTTCTTTGTTAACCAATTAATACTAGCAAATGCTTCTTTTTTTAATATTTATAGTTATTATCTATTGTTTCTGTAAATTTAAATGTTTTAATCTAGTTACTTCATATTTAAAAATGAGGTAGAGATTAAGCATTTTATTGTCCACTTCGCTTTCCAAAATTGGGTTCTAATTCATCCCAAACTTGTTGCTCTACCAGTTCTACTATAGCGTGCATTGTATTTGGGCTTTTTACGTTCTCAATAGTATAAGTTCTCAACTTTATATCATAATCAATACCATTGTCCCATTTACATAAATGTAAACTATATACTCTATTACCGCGTGTTCCAAAATGATTTTTTAATCTTGAGTAAATGCCCGTGGTAGAGCTTCCGACATATAGAAAAGATGAAAGTGACTTATTATATCTTGAAAGATTGACCCTATCCTTGTTCTTAACTTTCTTTTTGTTGCTTTCACTAAAATCCTCGAACAGACCAAGTAATTTAGGCAGTTTACTAATTTCTAATAACTCGATTGTGTAAATTAGAGGAAGGCTGCTTTTTTTAACCTTATGTACACTTTCATTCAGTATTTCTTTGGTCCTAAACTCTGAAGAATTGAAGACTACACTTTGATATTTTTTGAGTTTTATTTGCTTTAGATTGAGCTTAAGGGTGTCTAGAAATTCATCTGTTTTTTTAATTATTTCACTTTGGTTAATACTCATTTTAAATTCTTACTTTTTTCTGTATATCTTACTCTTCTCAATAAAAATTACTCAACCTTTATCCTTAAATTAATTATTTGAATCTACAAAGAACGTTTCAATAAAAGCCTTAATACTGATGTGCTCGTTATTCCAAATAGAGGCATTTACTCTAAAACGAATGTTTTGATCTTCTATGCTCACAGAAATTCCATTTTGGCCATTGTGAAGGTGGCTTTTTTTAATTTCAATTTCGCTAAAATCTGCAAAAACATTATCTATCTTATAACCTATATTGTGAATGACCTTGGTATTTTGTCTGAGATATTCCAAATCAGGTTCAAAACCATTTAGTGGCACTACAATTAGAGCATAATTTTCTTTCTGTTCTGTTGCTGTTTTTGCTTGCAAAGGGGTCATTGCAGCATAATCTTTTCCTGTTGCTTTTAATTCTACTAGCCAGTTATTAATTTTAAAAGCCTCTCGTTCGTTCTGTTGATTGATTAAATCTGACGATTCCTCTGTAAGAATATAATCACTACCAAATGGCTTTCTTTCAATATTTATATTGACACCTTCGGCTTTGAGTTGTGTTATGTATTCTTTAAACAAATCTTCTATGAGTTTACCAATAAACTGATTCCTGCTTATTAACTTCCTCTCACCGAGCCTTCTCTCATATTCTTTTCTAATACTTGGGTCGTTAAAAATTTCTTGGACAAGTTCCGGGTCGGCATCACTTGTAATCATATTTGTTATTGCTTTATCCCAGCTCAACCGAAGTTCGTCCGTAGGCAAAGTATTTCTAATTAAATCTGAAACACCAACACCTAATTTGTTCAAAAAAGTTTGTTGTCTGGCGCCACGAATTGTTTTTAGCAAGGCATCATTTTCCTTAAATAATTCTGAAAGATTTTTTGATGAAGGTGTTTCGCTTACAAACTTTGTTTCCGAGTCTTCACTTTCAGTTTTTATATTTATCCAATTTAATCGTTTGGCACGATATACCCATAAGCACTTTTTTAATTGTATAGCAGTTTCGACATCATCGATTTTAATTTCTTGGTAATCTTTATCAAAAAAAACATCTTTTTCTATGGCTTCATTAAGTAAAAACCTTAACCGTTCTAAACTTGATTTTTGAGTTGTATTTCGGGCATAAATATGCCCATCACTTGTTGTTAAGTATGCGAAATCTGAATAAGTGACTTGGAATTTATATTTAAGGTTTCCGTCACTATCTCTTAAACTATTCAAATCCTTTTCGCTTATCATCAAATCTTCTAGCAATTTGATGGTTGCATTTTCAGTTTTAATAATAATTGGGCTATAATGTATAAACCCACCTTCATTTAAAAAACTAAAGTCTTCACTACTTAAAAACTCAGTATAAATATCATTCATACAATCTTTGTCTCTCACTAAGCTTGCATAGATTGGAAATTCTTTTTCGAATAATTTTTTTGGACCTAAAAGTAAGTGTTCGGATTTAGGAAAATGGTCATAAATAAAATCCTCGTTATTATTATTTACGGCACCTCTTAGAACTTTTAAATCTTTAATTGATTCTTGATTTTCTTTAGAAATTAACCATTTCAAGAATTTTGCATTACATATTTGGTATGAACTGCTACTTATTTCAGATGGTGTAATTTGATTGAGCTTAGATTTTAACTCACTTACCGCCTCTTGAAGCGAAAAATTCTCAACGCCACTTAGATTAAATGTTTGAATGTTTTTTGAAAAGAGTTTGTCAGCAAAGTTTAATCCAACTAAATCGGATATAGCAATCAGAGTTTCATCATTGCATAAATCCCAACTAATACCTTCAGCTTTTCTTAAGTTATTCCTACGATTTAAAGCAATACATTTCTCTAGTGGAAAATGCCTTTTAATTTGCACAATTATAGAGTAAAAGTTGTTAAGCCATAACTGTCCTTCAATACTGATTAAAGAATTTAATGTTTCAATATCATTAGTTTGCTCAACAAAATCAATTAACTCATCAATACCCCATACAAAATCAAGTTTATCAATGTTTTCTATTTTGGGCTCAATAAATGAATAACTTTGGGCAACTTCAACCCAACTTTGCAACTCGTTAGCCAATGGCACCTTTAGCTTAAGTATTTTTGATAAAAGTTCCCATAAACCCTTAATATAATCGGTTTTATCAGTAAATGGAATTGTTAAATCATTAAGACTAGTAAAGCCTTCCTCAGAATTATTATACTTGATTACTTGTTTGGTGGCAAGTATCTGGAATGTGTTATTTTTTAAATTGACGAACCAGTCGTGGTCCATCCATTTTAGATCTTTAGAAAGTTTGAAATTAAAAACTTCGTGAATTCCAGAGATGTTTTTGGCTTTAAATAATTGTACGAATGCCAGTAAACTTTGCGATAAAGCCTTATTTATTATTTCCTTGTTAATTACCTCACTTCCACCTTCTGATACTTTCTTGAGATATATTCCGTCCCGCTCAACCCTAGGGTCAAAATGAGTTGAGTTAATAATAATCGGGATTCCAATTTCTTCAGTTCCTAGTAATGGGAAAGTATAATATAGTCGTGGATGGTTCTTTGTTAACGGCAGAATTGTTTCGGTTTCATTTTGATAGGTAGTAATAATACAAGCATCAAACCTGTGGTCATTTTGCACATAGGCCTTTAAACTTTTTTGCATTTTGCCATTATAAAGCGTATTTACCATCCATTCATTAATAGAGCCTATTTCGTGCTTATACACCAATGACTTGTTAAAGGTCCTGGTAATACCATCCTCAATGACAGTTACTG
This sequence comes from Aquimarina sp. 2-A2, assembly GCF_045505135.1. Taxonomy (NCBI): domain Bacteria; kingdom Pseudomonadati; phylum Bacteroidota; class Flavobacteriia; order Flavobacteriales; family Flavobacteriaceae; genus Aquimarina; species Aquimarina sp. 2-A2. Next base: position 929,031 of record NZ_JBJKFI010000001.1, read on the forward strand.
ATTCTAGTTGCTTATTGAATAGTTGAGTAATGGGAATAAGTTCATCTAAACATTTTAATCCTATACTCGCAGTCTTCTTTCCTTCTGTTCCTAGCTTATAGGTAAACTTAGTTTGAAATTCATCGTCACCTAAGTAGCTATTATTCCTAATTGAACTATCAAATTGTTTATTTGACTCTTGCTGCAGCAAATAAAAATGTTCATTATCTGTTGCATTACGGTTGAGCAGAAAATCAAAGGAACCTTGATTATTTACTAGTTTACCAGTAATTCTAACTTCTTTAGATAGAAGATAGGTAGTCATAAACCCTGTACCAAACCTTCCCGTCATACCTTCCTTATTATTTTTAGAACTACCTTGAATAATAAGGCTTAAAATATCATCTAATTCAAAAGGATTGCCGGTATGCAAAAATGATATTTCATTTTCCTCAATGCAGATTTTCACTTTTATGCTTTGGTCTGGGTTAACAGAGTCTTTCGCATTTTGAAGTAATTCCCAAAACCAACGTTTCTCGAAATCTTCTCTTTCATTTTCTCTAGCTACAATATCTCTATATACACTATCAGCGTGTCTAATTTCTGCAATTTCCTGACGCCTCTTTTGTATTTGTTCTTTTTCAATCAAAGTATTTATTTTTCCTTCAATATAAGAGCATTTTATTAGTTAAAATAATTTCAGTTTTCTTTACTGAAAATTTTTCACCAGTATTTATACTTTCTGAATCTGAACGTATTGATTAAATATCGTTTTAACTTCTTGATAAATACTATTGAAACTAGCTTCTAAATCGGTATTTGAATAATTGCCTAGATTCAAGTGAAAATTCCTTTGAAATCTCCAAAGTAAGATGATTATAATCGAGTAACTTCCGGTGTTTGGTTTCTTAGTAGTCCACAAGGTGCTTAGGTGCCATATACATTACTCTAGACTGTTCTTTTTAAATATTTATATGCTTTCTCTAATAATCTATTCCTTTGAGCCCAAGCATAGGCAGAGCCAGATTTCTTTTGAAATTCTGCTTTAGAGCTATATTTTTTCACTTCTTCAATGACTAATTCAAAATTCCATGATTTTCTTAAAGGTCTCATTCCGTCACAAATCTTTCCAAAAAAATCACTTTTTCTAGCCCATTCAAATGCGCTTCTATTTCCTTTTTGAAATTCCGTCATTGAATCGTATTGCTTTGCAATTTCTTTCACCTTTTGTAAATCCCATTTATTTACTCTTGATTTCATATGACCACATATTTCGTCAATCATATTATTTCTCAAACACCAGTCATATGCTGATGATGATTTCTCTCTAAAATCGGATTTATGACTATAATTTAATGCCTCTTTTTCAACCTTTTCTAAATCCCAATAATTGCGTACATATTTAAGATGTGAACCAAATTTTTCAAATCCTTTGGCTACTGCAGTTGAATAAGCACCGTGAGCTTTTTCTCTAAATTCCTTAATCGTTTTATACTTTAAGGCTTCTTTTTTTAGCGAGTTATCATCCCATTTTATATCATTCCCACCAAGACTACCAGCAGTAACAACATTTAAAATGCGCCAACCATTATTTCTATATTTTTCAATTAATTTCTTCTCTTCGTTCTGTGCTACTTCTGCTTCTAGCCATTTATTTAGTTTAATGAATTTTGCAGATGATTTCTTTAATTCTCGGAAAACTCTACCTCTTCGTCTATGTTCCATATCACGTTTGTGATAATCAAAAGTCAAACCGATATATGCTGAATTGTTTTCAAATTCATACACATATAATGCCCTCTTATACTTGTGTCCTTTTACACTCATGTGAGAGCAAACAGAATCCAATTTTTTATTTCTTAAAGCCCATTCATAAGCACTTACATTTTGTTTTTGAAATTCCGTTCTAGAGTTATATTTTCTTGCTTCACGTTGCACACTATCTAAAGACCAATACTTCCGAACATATACCATATGAGCGCAAATTTCATTCAAAACATTATTCCTTTGAGCCCATCTGTAAGATGGTTCATCATATTTAACAAAATCACCTCTAGTTTTATATTGTTTGGCTGTTTTTGTTACCTTTTCGTAATTGTATTTTGGTCTTCTACTCATGTAAAATCTAATTACCTATGACAGTTTTGTGTATGATTTCGTTGTGTGTTTGAGCAACTAATTTTGCAAATACACACTAAATAAAAAACCCACAAGGATTTTCGCAAGTAGGCGAGTTCTATCAATGAATTATACATAGTGTTCTACGACGTTTTTTCATCAATTATTTCTTCTAAAATTTCAGTTATTTTTTTCGTTAGAATTTGCTTTCTTCCATTATCAAGAGAATATTTTTCCATTCTTAAATTTCCTTTCAAGTCAATTGTGAAATGGTATTTCATTTCCGCTTTACCTGCTGGTTTTTTTGGTAATCCATTTAAACGCATTTTTGCGAATTTAGTATTAACTGTTGCTTTTGGGTTTTCGCCAAAATGGATTGTTGCTTCTGAACTTGTTTGATTATCGGCAGTTGTTCGTACAATGGCAGATGAAGAAACAGGAATCAAAGAGCCTTTTTCTACAATAATTTTATATCCATTATTTATTAGACTCGAACCAATAGAATGCTTTAATCTATATTTTTTAGTCAAGTCTAATGCAAACGCAGTTTTTTGAACTTCGATATTATCTGGTGCAATTTCAAAAGCAGATTCGACAATTTCTGGTCTATTTGTGACTTTTGCCTGAAAAACAATGTCATTTGCAAGATAATCTTTTGCTCTCAATACATTATTTTCGTCAACTTCAAAACGAGTAAGTTGTCTGATTTCAGTTACTTTTTCGGTTAAGGATTTTAGTCGCTCAAATTCATTTATAAATGATTCTATAGTATCTTTTTCTTCTTCTATTATTAGTACATTTTCTCTATTTTTATTCTCTGCATAATAAGTCCAATTATAAGAACCATTTATTAAAATTTGATTGTCGACAACACAGAATTTATTATGCATTGGATTATATCCATCAGAAAAATAAAATTCCCCACCTTTATCAATAAACTGCTGAAAATTGAGTCCCGTATTTCTGTTGTTTATAAAATCATTGTGGATTATTAATTCAACTCTGCATCCTTTCTCAATTTGTTGAATTAATTTATCAAAAAGTTCTTCGTTTGTAAACCAATAGACAGCAACAATTATTCTTTCAGATGCTTTGTCGAGAGCATTAATTATTTGTTGTCTTATATTATCGAAATGTACCTTTACCATTGGTTTTTTCAAATTAGGCATAGTTACTATCTATACACCACTTATAGCAATAAAGATAAAAAATCTATTTTTCAGGATATAACAGATTTTTTTAAAAACTAGTTATTTACTTATTCAAAAATAGATTTGGCTTCTTCATAAACCCTTTCAAAATTCTCCTCTAAATCAGACTGGGAAAACTGCTTAGATTCCTTGAGCAACTCTCTTTGAATATTTGCCAATTTAAACTGTACCTTTTTATCCTTTCCATCAGCATAAGTAATAAACTCTCCTTGCTTCAACCTAAAAAAGACATCAGCTCTTATTTTCGGTATTTCTTTTTCTCCAGTCGTGATTCGGGTATCAAAATCAAGGTTATGCCCACGGCTAATACTTTTCGTTGGGTCTTTGATGATTTCAAAAAAACGTTCGTAATATTTAGCGGTATCTGGGTCGTTTACCTTTCCGAAAAATTGGTAAGAAAGATTACTCAATATTGCTTTACTCGCCTTATCACCATACATCATATCATTCTGTATTTTATCCTGCATCACATAAATAGTAGCTATATCATAGCTTCTCAAAGTTGCAGGAATTCGATGCATATTCAACAAACGAATTGTTGGTGCTTCTTCCATCAATAAAAATGAAGGCTTAGAATTTCGCACGCTCATTTGTTTGGTGATGGTGTGAATAATGGTGGCGATCACAGGCGAATACGATGTTTCATATTTTGGATTGTTTACTACGGAAATGATGGCAGGATTTTCTTCACTATTAATATTCAATGGCACTTCGTCTGCGGATAATGCCATAAAAATTCGCTGTGTACTAATGCGTTTTAGGGCATTGGACAAGGTGCTTTTAACACCAGCTGTCTGCCTATCTGAATCTTTACCACTAATAAAAGCATCTGCCATTGCTCTGGATGTGGTATTGGTTTCCAAAAATTGGATAAGGCTATCAGTGTCCAATAATTGATAAATGGCTATTAAATGAGGCAGTGTACAGTATTTAGGGTAATCCGTCTTCAGTTTCCAAATCAAAGCACCAATCAAACCTTCAGCAGCATCGTTAAAGAATTTGGTTGTGCCTGTAGTTCCTGATTCACGTTGTTCCAAAAGGTTTTCAATTAGTACCCTCGACACTTCGTTTACACTTTCCTCGTTCTCTAAGTAGCGTGGCGCAATAGGATTTACCCTATGAATGATTTTATCGAAGGAAACGACCTTAAACGGAATATTACCATCCTTAAACAAGGGATATGCCATTTCGGTCAGTTCAAAATCCTTGTAGTCGTGAATGATTCCGCAAAAATCCTCTTTCCGGAAATGGTTTAAGAAACCATAAACTACGCTTTCGGTTTTTCCGCTTCCAGCGGATCCGATGACGGATGCGCCACGTTTAATATTATCTAGTTTGAAGTTTCCTTTATTCGTAGAAAAACTGACCCGATATTTAGTATTTCCATTTTGTGCGTTTTCAGTTTTATGCAGAAAAACATACAGTCCTGTATTAATTAGCATAAGAGGACAAACCAAGTACAATAATATTGATACTAATTCATTTCCTTCAGAAATATACGATACGAGAAACGAAAGCATAGTGATATTTAATAAGAAAGCATACTTACTTACTCGAAACATCACATAGAAAACGATACTGGCTAAACCAATAATTAAAAGTACTATTTCAGGTTTTGTAGTTAGCATTAGAATAATTTTAATTGCTTCCTGTAATCGTCTAAACGCTTTTGAGCAGCTTTAACATAAACAGGATTGATGTCCATACCCACTAAATCGTATTTCATATTCCAGCATGCCATAGCAATACTACCGCTACCTATATGTGTATCGATAATCTTGTCACCTTTTTTAGCATAATTCATAAGTAACCATTCGTACAAGGCTTTGGGTTTTTCGGTAGGGTGAATTCTTATCTGCTTGTTTTTCATATTTTGTTGAAGCATACCATTCCACAACCAACGAAAACAACGTAAAGGTTTATTAAATGAAGTCCAAGCCAATTCCCCATCGGCATAATCCGTATTGTATTTTGCATCCGTTCTCTTATCCCAAAAAACCCAACCTTTCATTGGTGGTAATGAAAAATAATTTCCACCCCAGATGATTTGATTTTTCGAAATGCGAAATAACTCATCCCAGTAAGCTTGCTTTGGTATTTCTTTATCCCAGTCACTTATAGAGCTGTAATCACCCCGTTTAGCTAGACCACCTTTCCGATTTTGGGTGAAATTCATTTTATGAATCCCTATTCCGTATGGTGGGTCAACTATTGCCAAATCAAATTGCTTATCTCTGCAATCTTTCATATAAACCATACAATCCATTACTAGCAATTCTATTTTGGGTTCATAGATGTTTATAGTTTTCTTCGATATTGTTAATGGATTTTTGACTTTCATAACTATTTGTTTTTATATGCCTATAGAACTTGATTTTATAGCCACTTCTGCACCACGTCTTAATCGTTTGAAAACACGAAGTGCAATTTGCGCCTGAGTAACGGGAATACTTGGAACGATTGGTAATCCCGTTTTCTCCATCATTTTGAAAGCCAATGCTCTTTCATTTGCTGGTAATTTCATCAAGGCAGCAAAGTAGAGCTTGGGGTTTTTAACAAAATCTTTTCGTGCCTTATAGGTCTCGGCAAAGTTGCGTTTATAACCAAAAGTCTTGTCGAACGTCTTTTCCGCATTCTCAAAAAATTTATCTCTGTCAAAACCTCGTTTTATATTTTTGCCGTGCATTTCAACTTCTGAGGCTTTGTGTTTGCTTCCTGGGGAAAGGCTGACTGAATTGGAAGCATCCTTTCTGCTCACGATGATATGAATGTGGCTTTGGTTGCCATCTTTTTTCATTCCCTGGACAATCCGTTTTCCATTTTGTTGATGTGGTGCTTGGCGTTCCAGTTTGGCAATTTCTTTTCTCATCTTTTTAATGTTCCCTTCAGCTCTTCCTTCTTGAACATTTCTGATTTCCGTTTTCAGCTGCAATATTTTTGTGGCAAAAGGTTGGTTTTCTTTTATCTGAAAATCCGTTCCTTTAAAGGTTCGTTGATGTTCAATTTTGGCGTAATATTTTATATCGTTTATTGAAATTGGTCTTCCATTGATTTCCCGATTGAAGCTGGCAACATAATCCTTCATCAGCTCACGAGTGTAGGTTTTTAAGTTTTGACTATTGTTCTGAAGATTACGCAATTCATATTTTGAAGGACTGACCGTGATGGAATAAAACTTCGGTTCTTTCTTTTTCAGTTTAGATGTGTTTCCATCAATTTCCTTGACCACTTCTTCCGCTGAAATCTCATCGCCGTATTGATTAAAAAAATGTTCCAAATCCTGCTGTTCCAAACCTTCATTTTCTTTCTCTAAATACCCCACAAAATCTGCTGAACTTTGTGAATAATTATTACCCAATTTTTGAGCTGTGATTGTAATGTACATAGCTTAAAAAATTAGATTTGATTACTTGTATTTTGCTTTTCGCGAAAGCGCACTTCTTTCTTTTCTTCGGCATATTTCTTTTCTACGATTAGCGGCTTTTTGATTGGTTCTTCTGTTTCAAACAGCGATTGAATCATTGCCACCGTAGGTTTGGTTTGTGTCTTTTCTACATCTCGCATTATGGCGATAACCGCATTAATTCTTTTTAAGAGTTTGGCTTCGATGGTGCGTCCTGTTGGACCTAATTTTTCTTTTGGGGAAATCTCGTTGTAGAAGAAAAAATCGAGCATCGTGGACATTGCCTCGGTGTGCGATTTGAAGTATGTGCGTGAGAATGTTTGGAAACGCTTTGCAGTTTCTTTTTTAAATCTAATTCCAGTAAATGAGCCCATATTTCGCCGATTTGTCGCAAAATCTTCCCTAAAAATGGGCGTTCACAGCCCGTTTGTCGCAAATTGTTGATTGTCAAGAAATTAGAATATAATTAATTAACTGATAATCAGTTAATTAAAAACTAAAAGGAATCCGAAACATCGCGCAGCGTGTTACCCTCTTGCTATTCCTTTTCGTCCCGCGAGCGGGACAAAAATCCATACAATCCGGCTAAAAAGCCGATTGCCATTTTCAAGGAAAATGATTTTCCGATATGTTATTTTTCGATGTGCAAGGGTACCGGCGAAAGTCAAAAAGTGGATAACCTTACTGTAATTTGTGTGCTGAATTTCAGCGAAATAAAGATACGGTTTTTTATTGACTTGAAATTGATTGAATACAAAAACACCTCTAAAAATATAGAGGTGTATCAATTAGCTTTTCAAATTTCAAGGATTGAAAACATAGGTGTACGAATACAAATTTCGCATCGCTTCTTCTTCAATCATCGTTTCAAAACTAGTATGGTTTTTATTTACGTATTTGCGAATGCTATCGCCAAATTTTCGTTTTACATCCTTTTTAGAATTTTCTAAAAGTCGGTTTTGAGCCTCTTCGCTCAAGTCTGTAAAATTGAGATATATCATAGCTGTAAATTTTACAGAATTCCATTGTCAGAAAAGCTATAGTAATCGCCATCGGGCGCAAATATCAAATGGTCAAGAATGGTGATATCAAAAAGTTTGGATGCTTTTTTAATCTTGTTTGTGAGTTGTTTATCCGCATCACTTGGTTGTAATTTTCCACTTGGATGATTGTGCACCAAAATGATGGCTACGGACAAGGATTTTAAAATTACTGCAAACAATATTCGTAGGTCTATTAATGTGCTTGTTATTCCGCCCTGCGAAAGTTGATACACACCTTTTACCTTATTGCTGTTATTCAATAAGACGACTTTAAAAGTTTCTTGAATACCAATAGTATCTTTATCCCAGTCTTCAAAAAGCAATTCTGCTGCATCTTGCGAATTTCCTATTTTATGCCACATTGAGGATTTCAATTCCCCCTTATAACTAATCTTTATTTCATTAACTTTGTGTTTCATTGTTTCTATTATTAATAAGGATAATGAAAAGAGGGCGCATCTTTCGACGGTTACGCCCTCTTTAATTTTAGGTTTACTTATCGCCTTTACTTCCAAGTAAAAGGATTTCATCGGCTACTACTTCCGTAACATAGCGTTGCTCATTATCATCGGTTGTGTAGCTTCGGGTTTTTAGTTTACCCGATATTCCAACTTCTTTTCCCTTAGCAACATACTTCTCTACTATTTCGGCAGTCTTGCCCCAGGCTACAATTGTATGCCAATTCGTATCTGTTTGCTTTTCGCCTTTGCTGTCTTTGTAATACTCATTTGTGGCTAATGAAAAACGGGCTACTTTCTTTCCGCTTTCAAGGTTCGTAATGGTTGGCTCTTGTCCAACGTTTCCAATTAACTGTACGTGATTTTTAATAGTACTCATAATAAAATATTTAAGTGATTTATATTTCCCCTATTGATTTAAAACAGATTAAATTTTAAGGGGTGTTTGTTCTTTTCTTTCGTGCATCGCACAATGGATAGAGTGGGTTTTGTCAAGACTTTTAGGGTAAAATCAGGTGTGTTTGCGACGTAGTAAATTCCTTGGAATTTCAAGGAAGTAGAAGCCTTATTTTTCACTAAAACTCGTATAGTCTTGACAAGTTCCATAAGGGCATTAGCAATTCTTTTAAACGCAGTTGCGTTTGAGCGTACCGACAGTTAAGCGAAATAAGCAGCTGTGGTTAAATTAGAATTGGTTATGTCGTGCCTGTTTTTCGACGCCCCGAAAAACAATAAAGGCTTTATCCATTATAAACCCCTTAAAATCTGCAAGACAGCGGTTCGGTTTTTAAGGATTTTCGAGTGAGGGCTCAAGAAGACCGCGCCGAAAATCCTGTTAAGAAAACCGAAGTGATGGCTTTCCGATGAAAAAGCGGACTTAATTCACAATTTTGGCTCGGGAATGTAGTGTTCCTTCCCAGAGCATCGGGAAGGGTTAACGGAATAGAAAGCTAAAATTGGGGATTGTGTCCAAGATATTTGTAGTGAAGCTCTTTTCCCAAAATGTAGCTTTCCGCGAAATGTAGAGGAATGTGCTGAGTGGGTTCAGAAAATCAGATTTTCTATATAAGCGAAAAAATTCCTCTCTATTCCATTTAAATTTATTACTCCCAATATTTAAGTATATTGTATATCTAAAATTGCTTTGCGAGCTATCGAAATTGGGACAACTAATCAACACATATTATTTATTTAAGTTTTTCAAATCAAATAAAATTTGGATAGTATTATTTTTACTACTAATTAGTGTTGCTGTTTTCCAAGATTATCTATTCAGTAGATTACAACATACAGGGTTCTATATTTCTGAATCCCTGCTTTATAATGTGCTTTGGATTTTAACCATTCCTTTTATTTTTTTTGAATTTATCCTTTTAAGAAAATTATCCTTCACACGTAAAACGCCACAAATCATTTCAACTATTGCAATCAGTACGATTTTAAGCCTTACACAAATATTGCTTTCGGCACTCTTTTTCGTAACAATCAGTTACTTTGTATTTTCTCCAACACACCGATTTGACAATATTTTTAATGCCTATCTATCTAATCAATTCTTCATTCTTTTTTTAATTTATTTAATAGCTCCATTTGTAGAAAGCGCCATAAAGACTTTCCAAAATAAAACAACATCTTTAACCATTAAATACTCAAACAAAATTAAAGTTAAAATAGGGACAAAAATGGTTATGATAAAAACAGATAGTATCTACAGTATTTCCACCGACAAACCATATTCTACAATTCTTACCGATAATAGAACCTACATAGACGACCGTAGTCTAAGAGCATTTGAAGCATTGCTGAACCCTAAAGATTTTATTCGTGTACATAGGTCTACAATAATCAATTTAAATCACATCAAACAACTTAGTTCTCGTAAAAATGGTGATTATGATGCGGTGCTTGTAAATGGGGGAAAAATTAGAATGAGTAGACATTATAGAAAAAACTGGAATGCGCTACTCCAGTAAGACAAGTTTCTACTCCACATAGAGTTTTTATTCTATCATTGGTTGCATTCAATCTCCCTTTATCCTATATTTTTGTTAAAAACAATAATAATGAACAAGATTTTCAACGCTTTAATTTTAATACTGTTATTATTAAGTTTATCGAATTGTAATGGACAAAATAATTCTATTTCTACACAAAGAGAGACTCTAAGTAAAGATTTTGATAAGTTGTTACCCTTCTACTTCAAGATGCCTTCAAAATTATTTTCAGAAGATAGAAGCCCAGGATGGAAACAAAATGGCACAAAAATACTTCTGACCGGAACGGTTTACGAATTTGACGGGAAGACACCAGCATCCGGTGTTATTCTCTATTATTATCAAACAAATGTAAATGGTATCTACAGTACTAATCCGAAAGAGCCACGTAATATGCCCAAAAACAAATTGGGTCAAACCCATGGACATATTAGGGGATGGGTTAAAACAAATGCTGATGGCGAGTATTCCATCTACACAATAAAACCTGGCACATATCCCAGTAGGGATGAACCCGCACATATCCATATTAGCGTTAAAGAACCTGACTTAGAAAACCACTATTATATAGATGACTTTGTATTTGACAACGACCCTATGTTGACTTCAAGAAGAAGAAACGCTATGGAAAACAGAGGTGGCTCTGGTGTCATTCGCTTTGTTGAAAAAGATGAAATCCAAGTTGGCGAGCGGAATATGATACTAGGATTGAATGTTCCTAACTATCCAAAAAAATCTCTTAAAAAATATGTGTCTGGAAAAAAAATAGGGGAAGATGTAAGCTCATTTACACCTTTTCATGCCTTTGGCCCGGATAAGGGCACAAAAACCTGTCCTATTTGTAAATACGGATGGTACCACGGTATATTATATTTTGTTGGCAATGACCCTGATTGGATAGAAATTAGAAAGTGGCTTGTGTTTTTAGATAGCGAGAGTATTAAAAGAGAAAAATATCTTAAATCATATTTTGTATATGGCAATGATGAAAATTTCAATAAGGAAGACATTGAGAGAAAACTGGAAGAATTAGGCAAGGAACTTCAACTTAAAAATATTGCCTTGACCTTTGTACCCTCTCTTTCCGACAAAACTTCTGAAATCTATTTAAACAAGATAAATCAATATATTGCCAACACATTTCTAATCTATAGAAGAAGCAATATTATTGGAAAATACACAAACTTAAAACCAACACAAGGAAACTTTGATATGATAAAAGCACAACTTAACCAGCAAAGTGAATACTTCAAATTACCAAAGTCATCAAATAAATAGAGTGACCTTAAAAAGGTTAAGTAAACCTTTTTAAGGTAGTCATACTCTAATATTAAATTTAAAATCCAATTTAAGATACTGGGTAAACCTATAGACCTTAAGCCATTTCATAAACTTCATCGAATAGTTTTTTGTCCAACCGTTCTTGCTGACCAAAACTCTTCTTCAAAGTGTTATGTAATACTGAGTTAAAAGCGTTGTAACCTAACCACAGATTTGGTTCTTCATTGAGCAACAAGGCTTCGTAGTTCAAAATCTCAATGACCTCACGAGACTTTTTTGAAGGGTCACTATTCTTATCGCTACATTCATATCTAAAGAGCTTAGTCTTATCGAGAACTGCTTTTACAAATTCCTGCGTGTTGATGATTTTAAATTCCTTCATCTTATCGAATTTCTTGGTAATGGTGTAGAACTCATTATCCAGAAATTTATCGAACAGATTGCTCAACCTCGGCATTATGAGGTGTGTATTGTTCTTGATGTGCTTAATGGAAAACTCAATTTCCGCTTGTGAAACGTGCAAGCCATTGGAACACACTTTCCGATAGAATCCGAAGTGGCCAGAGGTCTTTTCGCTTCCATCGTATGAATTCTTAAATCGAAGCATCGGTAATATCAAATCTTTGTCGTTCTTCACCGTAAACTGGCTTTTGTCGTCGATTATAAAGTCGGTAATAAATGACCTATCGTTTTTATTAATGGTGCGCTTGTGGAAGTTCAGTTGTGCATCGGTCAGCATTTCTTCGGCTTTCTTGAAGAACATTTGATTCGGAATGTGGCCATAGCTGTTCGAGACCACATTGACGATTTTGCCATTTGATATGATGGCATTTTCAAGCCCTCGTCTGGATTCCATCTGTGTCAGGCTTTTTAAGGATTTCATTTCTGATGGAATAAAGATTTCATCCTGTTGCAAATTTTGTAAATACATAGCTTTTGAATTTTAGATTAAACATTTTGTAATAACACCGCATAATAGATTGGATGTTTTTCTCTGTAATAAGCCAAGTGGCTTTCTGCACTTTCAATGGTGTAATTTTCTTTACTCGATTGATAATGCATTTCAGCCTCTTGTGGCGAAATTTTAGGTTTTTCCGATACTCGTTTCATAATGATATATTTTGATTAAACAATATTTGAGCAGTACCCAAACGGAAGCTAAAATCTCAGCTCAAAAGGAAACGGAATAAATGAGAAGAGGGATGAGCGCAATGGCTTTATGCCGTAGTCTTTTGATGGGTGTATTTTACGAGTTTATCTTTGCGCTAACTATTGATTGATAACCCCTTCCTTGCGAATACATTCTTTTAGGCACTATTATTAAAAAGAAAAAGGGCCAGCACGAATGCCGACCCTTCTTCTAACAACAAAAGCTAATCGTTGAATTCCTGAATTTTCTTTTCAAGAACTGTGATACGCTCTTTCAAACGTGCTTCACGTTTGTCCCTCTTTTCGGCATATTCCTTCTCAATGCCGTCAATCTTGGATTTGTAATATCCCTGCATCGCACTGTAGAATGAAATGTTTGTCAGGTTATTCACGTGATTGCTCTCGCCAAAATGCACTTGCTTTGTGAGCATATAGCGTATCAGCTTGTGAAAGATTTCCTTTTTGAAATTCTTCTTGAAATTCCCGACCATTTCAACTTTGGTCATCTTGGACGTGTCGCTTAAGAACTTTGAAAAATACTTTTGTTGGCTCATATAGTCCACATTATTTTCAAAAAGCGATATTGAGAATGCCACCATTTCGTCTGTTGAAAGTGTCTTTTTCGTATTGATGTATTCGGTCTCACGAATCATCTGAACAACTTCTTCAAACTGCTTATTGTTCTCTATTTGCTTCTTACGGATTTCCCTTTCGTTGATTTTAATGATTTGTTCTTCAGGCGTACAATCGGCCATTTTCCTATTGGTCAATGGTGCTGAATATTCCGTGGATTCATCTTTTGATTTCTCAATTATCTTGACAAACACTTCCTTGTTCTGGTATGTCTCACGATGGAATACGATACCATTTACAAATCCATTGTCCGCTGCTAAATTGTAATTTTTCAACTCTTCTTCGTAATTCTGAATCGCTTCTTCCAATTCTGCCTTCAGTTCATCTTCGGAATAATCGTAATGTTGATATTCTATTTTGATGGCCTCTATTGTCGGCTTGGTAGGTTCTTCGATTAGTTCAACATCATCGAGAAGATAGACCTTCAATCCATTTTTTTCCAAATGTGAAATAATGAGCTGATTATTTTCGTCATCTACCCAATACTGTCGTATTTCAGGAATCAGTAGAATATTCTCTTTTTTCGATTTTTCAATCAGGTTCAAGAATGACTTCGTTTTCTTCGTTTCAAAACAAGCTGATTTTGTACAGACCATTTTACCCTCGCCGAACAGATTGCCTTGATTGGCCGCATTGAACGGACATTCTACACAAGACCCTGCTTTCGGCACCAACTTCTTATCCATTACATCAAAAGATGCTTTTTCCAAGTCATAGGTCTGGTCTTTAATCATCCTGTTGATTTGATGGGCACTAAAATCCTCGCCCATCGTTTCCAACATAATTTGTTGTTCTTCTGGTGTAAAAAGTGCGACACCTACACCCAATGAAATGGTCATTTCGCCATTGCGAACAAAGTGTTTGAAACCTTCTATCAAACCTGCCAATTTTAGGCGTTGTCTTACAAAGTTGTCCGTTCTGCCCAATCGCTTTGCGATTTCGGCAGGTACATACTTTTCACTTAGATAAGCAATCGCCTCAGCTTCTTCGGTAGGTTCTACATCTTGTCGTTGTAGATTTTCTATGATTTGAACTTCAAGAACATCATTGTTCTCATAAGTCCTCACGATACAGGGTATGGTCTTTTTTCCTGCCAGCTTACTTGCCCGATATCTGCGTTCGCCCATCACGATGACATAATGACCATTTAGTTGCCTTACCGTGATTGGCTGTAATACACCGTGATTTTCGATACTCGCAGAAAGTTGCTGTAATGCATCCTCGTTAAAAGTCTTTCTCGGTTGCTTAGGGTCAGGCTTGATTTTGCCAATGGGAATGTTCTCAATTTGAAGTGCCGGAACTTTCTTTCCGTTCAATTCTTTCTTCGCAGTAGTCGTTGTACTTCTGCGCTTTCTTGTGGTACTCGCTTTTGTTGTCATAATACTCAAATTTTAGATTAAACAATATTTGAGTAGAAACCAAACGGAAGATAAAATCTTGGCTCAAAAGGAAACGGAATAAATGAGTAGTGGAAGAAGCGTTGGCTTTATGCCGTAGTCTTTTGATGGAAGTATTTTACGAGTTTAACTTGCGGATATATTGTATGATAATAAACTTCCCTTCCGAAGAAAAAAGGTTGTGCTTTGGCAAAATTTATTATTTCATTGGTCAATTCATATACACTAAATTGAAATAATAGCATTTAGCATTAATACAAATGTTATCTTAAAAATACTGAAATGTTGTACCTATGTTGTACCTAACATTTTTTCCGACCCGATTTCAAACCAAAAAAAGCCGAAGATTTCTCTTCGGCTTTTGTGCGGGTGAAGGGACTCGAACCCCCACACCTTGCGGCATCAGATCCTAAGTCTGACGTGTCTACCAATTCCACCACACCCGCATAAAGTGCAATTTAACACTTTTTATTTGGTTTAATCCTAAGTCTAGCGTGTCTACCAATTCCACCACGCCCGCATTATAACTTTACAGAACTTAGGACTATCTGTAAAACGAGTGCAAATATACATAATTGTAATCAACCACAAAGCACTTTGTGAATTTTTTTAAATAATTTTTAGGGAAAAGTAATCCATCCTCACAATAAGGTAGCTCAGATTTTTTTCTTGGGTGTCAAAGAAGATTTTACCGGTTGCATCGCCCAGAGATCTGCCGCATTTTTAGTAATTTTAAGCAAAAATTAAAGCGAGTCTATGCAACACATACATTCTTACATACAAGAACATAAAGATCGATTTGTCAATGAACTGATCGAATTGCTCAAAATCCCTTCAGTTAGTGCAGATCCTGCCTTCAAAGAAGATGTGATTAAAACTTCCGAAGAAATTAAAAAGAGCTTAGAAAAAGCTGGCTGTGATCAAGTTGAAATATGTGAAACACCGGGGTATCCAATTGTCTATGGTGAGAAAATTATAGATCCCACACTTCCCACCGTTTTAGTATATGGTCATTACGATGTGCAACCGGCAGATCCTATTGAGTTATGGACAAGTCCACCTTTTGAACCAGTAATTAAAAAGACAGAGTTACATCCTGATGGAGCGATTTATGCCCGTGGTGCTTGTGACGATAAAGGGCAAATGTATATGCATGTCAAAGCACTTGAATTAATGACCAAAACTAATCAATTGCCTTGCAATGTGAAGTTTATGATTGAGGGTGAAGAGGAAGTAGGTAGTGAAAGTTTAAGTTGGTTTGTAGAGCGTAATCAAGAGAAGCTAGCTAATGATGTCATCTTAATTAGTGATACAGGCATGATTGCCAAAGATGTGCCATCCATTACGACTGGTCTGCGAGGGCTTAGTTATGTAGAAGTTGAGGTAACCGGTCCAAACAGAGATTTGCATAGCGGCCTCTATGGCGGAGCGGTGGCTAATCCTATCAATATTCTTACACAAATGATAGCTTCGTTGCATGATGAGAATAATCATATAACCATTCCGGGGTTTTATGATAAGGTAGAAGGGCTTTCTACAGAAGAACGTGCCGCAATGGCAAAAGCTCCGTTTTCATTAGATGCCTATAAAAAATCATTGGATATTAATGAGGTACATGGAGAAGCTGGGTATGTAACCAATGAACGCAATGCCATTAGACCAACCTTAGATGTCAATGGAATTTGGGGAGGCTATACAGGTGAAGGAGCTAAGACCGTTATACCGAGTAAAGCATATGCAAAAATCTCTATGCGTTTGGTACCTAATCAGGATTGGCAAGAAATCACGGCACTTTTTAAGGATCATTTTGAGCGTATTGCACCCAAATCTGTAACGGTTGAAGTAAAACCACATCACGGCGGACAAGGGTATGTAACGCCGATAGATACTATTGCTTACCAAGCGGCTAGTAAGGCATATGAAGAAAGTTTTGGCAAAACCCCGATTCCGCAGCGTAGCGGTGGGAGTATCCCAATTGTATCTTTATTTGAAAAAGAATTGAAGAGCAAAACGATACTTATGGGCTTTGGTTTGGATAGCGATGCTATTCACTCACCAAATGAACATTTTGGGATCTGGAATTACTTGAAAGGAATCGAGACGATTCCCTATTTCTACAAATATTTTACCGAGATGAGTAAACATAAATAGGGCATTCCCCTGCATAAAAATTACGGGTCGGGCGTTCCATTATATCTTTTGATAGGTTAGATTCTAACATTAATAAAAGATTTATAACTATCAAAAGGATGCCATTACACTCCCTAATGCAACACAAAACCATCTGTAACAGGATGGTTTTGTGTTTTTTGAGAATTTTATTTGGAGTATTAAATACTTTACTCTACATTTGTAGAATACATTCTAAATCTGTAGAGTAATGCAGTTAACAAAGTCCGAAGAACAAGTAATGAAATACCTCTGGAAACTTGAAAAAGGATTCATGAAGGATGTATTAGACTGTTTTCCCGAACCAAAACCTGCTACAACTACAGTAGCAACCTTATTAAAACGGATGCGGGACAAAGGTTATGTAGACTACACAACCTTTGGTAAGTCCAGGGAATATTATCCTCTGATCAAAAAATCAGATTATTTTGCTAAACATGTGAATGGTTTGATTAAGAATTTTTTTAACGATTCGGCTTCACAATTCGCTTCTTTCTTTACATCTGAAACAGATTTGTCAACTTCAGAATTAGAAGATCTAAGAAAGATTGTAGACCAACAACTTAAAAAGAAGCAACAATGATCGCGTATTTTTTAAAAACATCTTTTTGTCTCTTTCTATTATGGGGTTTTTACAAACTTTTTTTAGAAAGTCAAAACATGCACACCTATAAACGAGGCTACCTATTACTTAGTCTTGTAGCTTCTTTTACGATTCCTTTAGTCACACTTACCTATTATACCGATGCGATCACTACTCTTCCAGATAGTACTATGCCGTCGAATGAGGTGGGTATGGCAGATCAGTTTACAGCGGCTCCCGTGGTTGTCACAAATTATTTTGATTGGACCAGTGTTATATGGGGAGTATATCTTACCGGAGTTCTGGTTTTTGGCTTCCGTTTTATTCGAAATTTAATTCGTATCCAACAAAGAATTAAAAGTAACCCAATAGTAAAAGAACCCTTACACGTCAAAGTATTGTGTACCGATACCATTGCTCCCTATTCCTTTTTGAGATATATTTTTCTTCCCTTTCAGGCATTTAGAGCTAATGCAATTCCAAATGAAATTGTCGTACATGAAGAAGCGCACGTAGTAGAAAAGCATTCGTGGGATATTCTATTTTTAGAATGTATTCAAGTACTATTTTGGTTCAATCCATTAATAATTTTATTTAGAATAGCTATGAAACTAAATCACGAATTTCTGGCAGATTCGAGAGTATTAAAAAGTAAAAGTACGATAGAAACCTATCAAAACTTACTGATAACTTTTCCAAACAGTCTTAATCAAACTGAGTTATCCAGTGCATTCAATTATTCATTAACAAAAAAACGTTTACAGATGATGTCAACACACTTTTCAAGTAAAAATGCGGCGTTGCGACTTTTTGGCGCCGTACCCGTATTCGGTTTATGTACCGTATTATTTTGCAACGATATCGTTGCGCAGACGCAACCCAACACCCAAGAGACTGCTACCAAAGAAATTCGGGTGATAGAGGGTGCAGCCGATGACCAACAATCGTACGAACCTGTTACTTCTGATCAAATAACTCAGTATAACAACTGGGCGCAAAAAGTAACTAAAGGAATTCAATCCGGAGACTTTGGTACTATTAAAAAGAGTGAAGTAGCCAAAATGCAAGCGATTTACAAAGGAATGACTCCAGAACAACGAGGGGAAGTAGCACCTTTTCCAACGGTTCCGGCTCCGCCATTGGGTCAGAATGTTAAAGTTACGAATGCTATGATTGCAGCGTATAATGCCTGGGCCAAGGACGCTACAGATCAATTAGAGAATAATGATCAGGTGACTATCTTCGACTACGGTAAAATGAGTGCTATATACAAGCAGATGTCAAAAGAGCAAAAGGCAAAAGCAGAGAAATTTCCAGACCTGCCCGAACCACCTCCAGCACCGGCAGCACCAATTCCGTCAGGAACTGTACCACCACCACCACCTCCTGCCCCAGCGGCAACAGGTGTACATGTGCGAACAACGCATACGTCAGCACCAGCACCAATAGCGCCAATGTCAGCTCACGAACAGCATGCATTACAGCAAGAGATAGAAAAAGAGGTAGAGGCGGCAATGATGCATGAGCAAGAAGAGTTAGAGGCACTTAATGATATTGACGTAGAGGTTATGGTAGCGATGGAGACAGCAGCGCTATCTAGAGAACAAGCAAGAATAGAAGCAGAGATAGCCCGTTCATATGCAGAGGTAGCTCATGAACGAGCACATAAGGCTTCTAAATCTTCTCAGCTTGATCGTGAAGAGGTTAGAAAAATTTCAGAGAAAGCACGAAAGCAAGCAATGAAACATGCAAAAAAAGCGCGAAAGGAAGCGCTAAAAGCCCGGAAAGATATGATGAAAATCAGAGAAGAAGCCTTGCAAGCGGCTCAGCAAGCAAGAGTAGAAGCACAAGCGGTGCGTGTTGAATCCGAGAAGATAAGAAGAGAAGCAATGCAAGCTGCTCGCGAAGCTCGTATGGAAGCTTTACAAGCAATGAAACAGGAGAGAGAAGAAGCTGCTAAAAAGAAAGATTAAAAATAAGTAAATCAAGAAGCGACTGCTTAAAAGCTCTTTTTGTACGAAGGTACTCAAAGAGCTTTTTTTGTATTAATGGGATAGGCTAGTGCAGGGATTGTACCATTAGATTTTATAAAATCTCATAATATTAAAGAAACTAGTATTAAAAATCGTTAAAAAAACCAATATAACTAAGCAATTGATTAGTTTTGTGGTGTTCAATAATATATGGCAAGAAGAAAACAATATAAAGAGGAAGAAGTTATAGAAAAAGCAATGGCTTTGTTCTGGCGTAATGGGTACGAAAATACTTCTGTACGTATGCTGGAAACTGAGATGGGGATTAATCAATTTTCTATCTATTCCAGTTTTGGAAACAAAAATGGGGTCTTTCTTGAAAGTTTAAAGTGCTATAAAAATAAAATTAAAATAATTACAGATCGTTTAGAAGCCTCTAATAATGGCATAATTGGAATTAAAACGTATTTCTACGATTTTTTAGAGTTTGCTCAGGATAATGGTAGGAGTAGAGGTTGTTTAGTCACTAATACAGTTAATGAATTAGGAAGCAAAGCAGATCCCTTGTTACTGACAGAGTTGCAAAAGTTTGCAGCCCATATAAAAAATCTTTTCGAGGGTAACTTAAAACAAGAAAAATCGAAATCCAAAGCTACGGTGACTAAGGAGGCGAATTATTTACTAACCTCCATGCTTGGCTTATCGGTAGCATCAAAAATCATAAATACAGCCCAGTTAGAGGATTTCATAGAAACTGTGTTTATAAACATATAACTATTTTTTTACCTTATAACTAAGCAATTGCTTAGTTAAAGAGTACACGAATTAATAATTAATAAAAATTGAAAAGTATGAGTACCTTAAAAATTCACACAATTGATTCAGCACCCGAAGAAAGTAAAGCGTTGTTAGAAAAATCTAAAAAAGAGTATGGTATGGTCCCCGGATTACACGGTGTGTTAGCCGAAGCCCCCGGACTACTTGATGCCTATCAGAAGCTACACGAATTGTTTATCAATTCTTCTTTTAACAATGAAGAATTAACAGTAGTATGGCAAACTATTAATGTAGAACATGAGTGTCATTATTGTGTACCCGCACACACAGGTATCGCTAATATGATGAAAGTGGATCCAGCTATTACTGAAGCTTTACGTAACAGAACAGAAATGCCAACAGCCAAGCTACAGGCGTTACACACCATGACCTTAGCTGTAGTCCGCAATCGTGGATATGTTACTAAGGAGGATACGAAACCGTTTTATGAAGCAGGATATGCAGAACGTCAACTGTTGGAGATTATTTTAGGGTTATCTCAAAAAGTGATTAGTAACTATACCAATCATATTGCAGAGACTCCAGTTGATGCTCCATTTCAGAAATTTACATGGAAAAAATAAAATTATGATAAAAGTAAGTGTATTATATCCAAACGGTCCCGAGACCCAGTTTGATACCGAATATTATAAAAACTCGCATCTTCCTATGATCGCAGAATCCTTGGGGGATGCCTTAATAAGCATGGAGTTCAATATTGGGGTAGGCGGTAGAGCACCAGGTGAACAAGCACCATTTGTGGCGATTGCTCATCTTTTATTTGACTCGTTAGAATCTTTTCAAACGTCTTTTGGTCCTCATGCCGAAAAGTTTGCGGCCGACGTTCCTAATTATACGAATATAGAAGGGCAAATTCAAATAAGTGAAATTGTAAGTTTGTAAGATTAAGACGACAATTTTAATATAAGAAACAAGATATGAAGACAAATAAAATAAAATTAGATATTATCTCAGATGTTGTTTGTCCTTGGTGTACCATAGGATACAAGCGTTTGGAGAAAGCTATAGAGGAAATGGGGGTTAGTGATAAGTTGGATATTGAGTGGCAACCCTTTGAATTGAATCCTCATATGCCGGCTGAAGGGGAAAATGTACAGGAGCATATAGCTAATAAATATAATGCATCTCCTGAGGATCAGCAACGATCACAAGAACACATGAAACAAGCAGGTATAGAACTGGGCTTCACCTTTGATTATTTTGACCAAATGCGAATGGTCAATACGCGAGACGCTCATGTTTTACTTGACTTTGCCAAAGAAAAAGGAAAACAAACCGAGTTAAAGATGCGTTTGGTAACAGCATTCTTCAGCGAACGAAAAGATGTTTCGGATAGGGAGATCCTTATGCAAGAGGTTAAAGCTATTGGTTTAAATTCTACAGAAGCGCTTGCAAAATTAGATAATGATGATGCACGCTATGAGGTACAAGCTAAAGAGAGCTATTGGCAAAACCTCGGGGTCTCCTCGGTGCCAACCATGGTTTTTAATGGTAAAAGCGCAGTTACAGGAGCTCAAACAGTTGATGTGTATAAGCAAATTCTTACCGAATTACTGGATAATTAAATAAGCAATAGCGCTATTTTAGATGGTATCCATAATTATTGTTTACACAAAGTTATGGATACTGTCTTTTTTATAGAATAGGTTTAAAGTAAGTTACAGTTATTTTATATCATCAGGATTCTACAATTCCCATTTTCTTTAGTAGAAAAGAAGCATTCATATTTTGACACACACCTTCTTTAAAAGTGTAATCAAAGTACAATTCATCTTTTATAATTTGAGCATCAAAGAAACGGTTTTCAACCTCTGGTAGTTCATCCGCTATTTCGCACAAACTTAAATCGTGCGTAGCTATAATACCGGTGGCTTTTGCCTTGACTAATTTTTCAACAAATTTTTTGGATCCGGCTGCTTTATCCTTACTGTTTGTACCTTTCAAAATTTCGTCCAGTATGATAAAGTACTCATCATCCTCTAATGCATCCACAATCTTTTTCAACTGTGTTAATTCTGAAAAGAAATAGGAAGCATCATCGCTCAAGGAATCAGAGGTACGCATACTCGAGATCAGCTTGATCGGTTGATAGGAACAACTTGTGGCACAAACCGGTAAGCCGGCATTAGACATGACGATCTGTAGGGCAATCGTTCTCAAAAAAGTACTTTTACCCGCCATATTAGCTCCGGTGATGATAAAAAACTGAGCGCGATCGATAGTAATGTCGTTATCCACACGTTTAGCAGGATTAAGCATTGGGTGTCCTAAGTTTTTAGCTTGTATGGTTGTAGTGTCGCTCACTAACTCCGGAAAAATATAGTCGGGATGATTGAACGCAAAATTACCCAGGCTATTATACGCATCATAAAAAGCAATTGTATCAAACCACTCTTGTACATATTGATGGTTTTTTTCTATCCATCGTTCTATACGATAGCTTTGTCGCAAGTCCCAAAGCAAAAAACCATTGGCCACTACACCAAAGATCATATTGTTCCGTTGATCAAAAGCATTTAAAATTTTAGCAAATTCTTGCACAACCTTTGATGCCTGTTTACCTTCTCTCAGGATGCGTTGTTGTTTTTCTTTTAGGATGGAAGCTTCAAAAGTTGTCGATTCAATTTTCTCTAACAATTTATAATACTGTTCAAATGTATCTTTTACCTGATTGGCATTTGAGTAAAGTTTGTTTATTTGCTTTAATTTTATTCCCGTAATACCGAGTCCGATAAATAACCAGATGAGCAACTGATTGAAACCAATAATTTCTAGAAACAACAATGCAAAGATAACTACTGATATGCATGTGATTATATTTGGTAGCACCCGCATGATTTTAGGGACAAAAGGCGTATAAGTATGCAACCATTTCATAATGGTAGGTAAACCAACGGTAGCAGTGGCAAGTTGAGCGGTCGCACTATATTCTTGACGCCATTGCGCCATACGGCTCAAATTATCGATAGCAGCCTGTTTATCCTGAATGTAAGTTATATCATTCTTGCTTAATATATCTGCCAGTTTCTTACTACCGGCTTCTGTCGTGGTTCTGTTTAAAAATTGATAGAAAGAACGATCACCAAATAAATCAATATCATGACTATAGGGATGCTCAGGTTCTATAAATTCTGAACCATTCGCTATAGTTGTATAATTTCCTTCTAATACTTGCAACTCAAGCATATTGATCTCAATAAGCTTTTCCTGCTTATTTTTAGCATAGGTAAGTTTACTGTGTCGAGTAACCAGCCAGATAAAAAGTATGGAGCCAGAAAGGATGATTCCTGTTACCAGCGGAACATTGGGATAGGCTATGTAACTACCTGCAGCGATAATTAAAAAAATTATAAGACGGAGGAAACTGGAGAAAACAAGCTTTTTTTTGAGCTGTTGAAAAGCTTCAGTATGTTGATTAAGTTGTTGTGTGTAAAATTCCTTTGGTGTATTCATAAGGATATAATGTAATAGCTGATTTTAATTTTAGTCAAGGGTAGCAAGCAAGGCTTGTGTTTTTTTGGGCAGACTGGCAACGACAAGTTCATACGAATGATCAATAAGTTCTTTAAGTAAGGTGTCGGGCAGGCTATCACTAAATTCAACCGTATTCCAATGCTTTTTGTTCATGTGGTATCCGGGTATAATTTCAGAATAGGATTCGCGAAGTGTGATTGCACGATCCGGGTCACATTTGAGATTTACAGAAAAAGGAATTTTGTTGAGACCTGTTAAGGCAAACATTTTATCCATTACCTTAAAAACAAGAGTCGATTCATCAAAAGGAAAGCTTTCGGTAACCCCTTTTTTGTACAGGCAATAATTTCTAAAAGCTTCAATGTTCATTCTGATTCAGTTTTTTTGTTTTGGTTGAGCTGTCTAATGTCAGCTCAGAGTAATCTACGCTCCAACCTATAGATTCAGCTACTGTTTCCATCAAAGCTATAGCGGTTAAGGCTTCTTTTTTTGCTGATTCCATTAAACCACTTTGCGGAATTTTATCTACAATAAATTGCTTAGCCTCCCGATTGATATCCGTCAGATCTATGGATGTAAATGGATTGAGCCATCCTTCTTTCTTATCATAGTATTTAAAATCTGTTTCTATCGTTAAAAGTTTCGGCTGCGGAAAGTGAGTTATTTTCACAATTTTACGTTTTGTATCACTTTCCAACTGAACTTGAGATAAATCAAATCCGATATGAGCTTTGGCATCAATGAGAATGAGTGCTTTTTTCTTTCCGATCAGTAAACTAAAGAATTTGTCTTTTACGCTTTGATAATGGTAAATTTCGGCAAAGTCGCCTTCAACCGTAACTAACTTACAGACGCTTTTTATCTTTTCCATCAAGACCACTGATTGTGTTTCGATAGAACTTTTTCTTTTAGCTGCACTAAAGCGATTAAAAATAAAATAAGCTAACAGCACGCCGGCTAGTAGTCCGATAAAAAGTAATTCCATAGTTTGCTATTGATCCATTTAGGTAACGTAAAAATTTATTTTTTGACAACTTCAGTAAATCCCTGTTTGATCAAAACTGTTTTGTCTTTTTCTGGTACTGTAATGCTGTATAGTATAGTGCCGGGGCAACCGCAGGCAGCGCAGGCCATCATATCAGTGCTTTTTTGAGAATAAGTGAGTAATTCAATTGAGCGTGTTTTAAGGTAGTTTTCTAATCGCTCTTCATTGGAATTTCCTTCGTTTTGTTGCCATGGAGCTTCACATTGCTTAGGTGTGATTTGCAAGGTTGTAAATCCCGTGGGAGTAGTTGATTTTGTTGTCGTACAGCCAACGAATAATAGTACAAAGCTAACTATAAATATAAATTCTTTTTTCATTTTTTTACGTTATAATTTTATACAGAATCGGCTTACTGGGTGAGGCATCATTTTCAAATGCAGCTATTTGCAAATTTAGGAGATAGAGCCCGTCTTTTACCGAATCAGAGGCATAGAAAAGTTCGGTAATTGTAGCGTCCAGCCGTGTTGCTTCAGGATAGTTCCAAAAGGCTTTATGTGCTTTCAGTTCACCATTATCTTTTTCTTTATCCACAGATGGTAAATCAATTAATAGGTGCTTTACTCCTATTTCTCTTAGGTATATAGCAGCATCCTCACTCAGATACGGCCAGTTACTATGCGAATATTGTTTACTTTTTTTAGCATCTGTATTTGGTAAGGTGCGTATTAAGACAGCCTCAACAGATGAGTTAGTTAGCTTTTCTTTGAGTTGAGCTGAGGTAATAACAGCATCAGCTCCTTTTTGTTCCGGAGTGACCGAAATTAATGTTGCCAGAGACATAAATTGGGTCAGGGTTTTATTGATACTGTAAAACTCCGGGGTGATATGTCCAACACATTCGGTATGCGTCCCATGGCCGTGTGGATTAAAAAAGATATTATTAAAATTAGTCGAAGCACCCTTGCTGACTTTTCCAACCCAATCTCCATCGGTAACAGGTGTTATCTTCGGAGTACTAATATACCAGGCGTTAACATTTTGATTTGAGTCACGAATGGGAAGCGACAAATCAATGGGTTGTGAGAAATTGACTTTATATTTTGAGGTATGTACCTGTATTTCGGCTAGCATAAATACGTTTAACAATTAGTTACTTTAAATTTACTAAGAAAAGATCACTTGCAATACCATCACTCAGAAACTTTCCCTTTGGTGTGACAAAAAGATACGCTCCTTTTATTTGTAATAAATCTTCTTCTATATGTTTTTGAGCCTGCAACAATAGATGTTTAGCATACGAATCACCAAAATCGTTTGTAATCTTAGAAATGGACACTCCCCAAATGGTACGTAATCCGGTCATTACATATTCATTATAACGATCGGTGGTAGTTAAGACTTCCATTTCTTTGGGAACTTCATTTTGCTGAAGGGCTTTGATGTATTTGGGATTGTTACTTATATTCCAACTACGCTCTTTACCATTATAAGAATGTGCAGAAGGACCAATTCCCAAATATGACTTTCCTAACCAGTACGCGGTATTGTTTTGACTAAAGTATGCAGGTTTACCAAAATTAGAAAGTTCATAATGTACAAAGCCTGCATCGTTGAGCATGGCTACTAAGATCTCAAAATGCCTTTGTGCAGCTTCATCATTAATTGGTGGAACAATTCCTTTGGCAATAAACTTTTCTAAAGCTGTCTTTGGTTCTACGGTAAGTGCGTAGCTCGAAATATGCGGAATGTCAAATGACAGTGCGGTTTCTAAATTCTTAATCCAACGAGCATCACTCATCTCAGGGATTCCGTAAATAAGATCAATAGAGATGTTATCAAAATATTGCGTGGCTTGTTCGATACAGGTTTTAGCTTCAATAGCATTATGTGCGCGATTCATAAGCTTTAGATCTTCTTCAAAAAAGGATTGTATACCGATACTAAGTCTGTTAATTTTTGAGGCAGCAAGCGTTTTGATCGTTTTGAGTGATAAATCATCAGGATTAGCTTCCAGTGTAATTTCGGGAGTATCTAGTACGGTGTAATGTTTATATACGGTGTCCAAAATTTGATCAATTTCTAATTGAGACAAGACACTGGGCGTGCCACCGCCAAAGTAGATAGTTGCAATTGGTTGCTGGTTAAGTTCATTCTTGCGCAGCTCAATTTCTCTACAAATGGCCGCGATCATAATCTCCTTCTTTCCTAATGATGTCGAAAAATGAAAATCACAATAGTGACAAGCTTGCTTGCAAAAAGGGATATGAATATAAATACCGGCGGACGAGGGGTCTGCTTTTATTTCTTTTTGAAATGCAATATGATCGTAATTTGAATGCAACCTGTTTGAATAATTAGCGATTGAATTATTTTATAAAGAGTTTTTTCCTTTTAAAGGATTGGGAGCTTTTTTCACCCGGGTTTCGTTTTGCTTGACAAATGCAGCCCACCCTGTATAACTTTTTCCTACGATATCAGCACGGCCTATATTATAAAAATGACAAACTGCCGCTGCCAATCCATCGGTAGAATCCAGGTTTTTTGGGAGTGTTTTTAAGTTTAGTAAACTCTGCAGCATTTTTGCCACTTGTTCCTTACTGGCATTTCCGTTACCGGTGATCGCCATTTTAATTTTTTTCGGAGAATACTCAGTTACGGGAATTTCGCGACTCAGTCCTGCAGCCATGGCTACCCCCTGCGCACGACCTAGTTTGAGCATTGACTGCACATTTTTACCAAAAAATGGGGCTTCAATGGCAATTTCGTCAGGATTGTACGTATCGATTAGTTCGATAGTACGCTCAAAAATCAGTTTTAGTTTTAAATAATGATCGTCGTATTTACTAAGTTGAAGTTCGTTGAGCTGAAGAAAAGACATTTTCTTTTTTACAATTTTAATCAATCCAAACCCCATTATAGTGGTTCCCGGATCAATACCTAAGATAATCTTTTCATGTTCCAATGCCATCAATTTTTTACAAAGCTAATCAATTATTAAGGAAGCATGGGTTAATTTGTGTTGAGAACTACCGGAAGACGGTAGCGAACATTCACGGGCACACCTCGTAGATGTGCAGGCTCTACAGTGGGTAAGCTCGACACACTTGCAGTTAATAATGATTCTAGATCCGGTAGCTGTTCAGACAAAAACTCTGGCAGCTCATAGTTTTCGATAATAATGGTTCCATTAGTGTTGACTAATAATGAAACCCAAAGTGTATCGGTAATATTCTCGCTTACCAAAAGTACATCTTTATTGATATAGTTGTGGATGTGTTGTGTCAACGTTTGTTGAAAACACTGCATACCGTCGATCTCGGGCTCGTCAGCACAAGTTTTGAATAGGGGTGGTTCATCCACTTCTGAGCGATTCAGTTTATGCCATTCCTCTTCTTTTATATCATCGCGATGCTCTCTCTTTACAATCAGTTGGTCGCAAGAGAACGAGGTTAATAATAGCAGCAATAATATTCGTTGATGGTTCTTCATATTCTATAGCCCAATAGCAAGGCAAACTACATAATTTTTTTAAAACCACAGAGCCGGTTATAGAGATATCCTTTATTTTTTTGAGGCTTCGACCGCCTGTTCTGTTAATTTTTCTAATCTGGTTGCCGCAATGTTTACAAAATATTGAGTATTCTTATCGTTTTTGAAGCGGTTGATATAAGATTCGTACTGTTTGATTTTTAGCTCAGGATCTTTATAATAAGCATCATAAAAAAGAGCAAGTTGATAATGTCCCCGGTGAGAATCTGGAGCTTCTTTTATATATATCTTCATATGGGCGATAGCATCTTTCCAATTTTCCTGATGACGATACATCATAGCAATTTGAAAAAGTTCTTCATCTATTGACGGGCGTTTAAGCTGTATTGCCGTTCTATAGTGCTCGATAGCCTTTTTGAATTTTGATTCCTTATAATGCGCAAAAGCAAGATGTATGTGATAAGTTGAATTTTGATTATCATAAGAAAGTGCCAGAGTATAATGCTTTATGGCTAATTTGAATTGATAAGACCTGTTATAGCAGTGCCCCAAAGAAGAGTGGATATACTCATTTTGTTGATTGAGAGTTAGTAGTCTTTGGAAATGGAGGATTGCATTTGAATAATGCTGTTGAAGCATTTCGTTTTGTGCGCGTAATGAAATGAGTTCTATATTATCAGGATACGAATTGAGTCCGATGCTTATTAAACTATCAACCTTCTTATAAGCTCTTTTTCGTAGATAAGAGGAAGCTATTTTGCCACAGCTTTTTTGATGTGTACTATCTAAGTAAAAAGCTTTTAAATAGTATGACATAGCCATTGAATCCCTTAAATTTTCCTTTATCAAACCAAGCCGATATTGAAAATCTGGATTTGTAGGATAATTATCGGTAAGAAGAGTGTATAAACTATCTGCAGTCTCAAATCGTTTTGTTTTATAGTAAAGTCTTGCCAGTTCGTTTTGAAGTAAAACAGCAGATGTGTTTGTAGAACGGATAGCTTCTTCATAGTGGTAGATGGCTTTACCATGATTTCCATTAGCGTTATGGGCCTTTGCTATTTTTAAATGTAAGTTGCTATTAAGTTGTCCAGTATTACTATAGATGACTATTGCTGAGGCATAGGAACCTACTGTAAATAAACTGTCAGCTTTTTTTATAGCATCTTGTTGCGCTTGAGATGCAGTAAAGATGCAACAAAGTACCAACAGGTTTAAGTAATTGAAATTATTAAACCACACTAGGAGTATAGACATAAAGTTGATGATCGTACGAACTTTTAGAAATAAAGGATTTTGCATTTACCATAGAAGTATGTTTGCTTAAATACACATAAATATAGCCATCACTAGCATCTTGAAAGAAACCGGGAGTAAATCCGGCTTCTTTTAAGGTTTTTAACTGCTTTTCTAAATAACTTGCTTTCTTGAAGACATTTGTGATGACATAAAATGACGAGTCAACCGATGAACTTTTCATCGCCAACCTTTGATTTTTATCACTTGTTGTAGAGACGTCTGCATTTCCGTCAATATTTAAAATAATAGGAAGTGAATATAACACCCCAACTTTTTTGCCTTGGTGCTCTCCGGGGATCATTGTGGGCAATGAGCGTACCACCCGTTTTGCCTCGTTTTCCAGTTCAAGAGTTGCTGCTCTGGCTTCTACATCAACGATCTCTCCAGTATTGTCAATTTTAAAGCGTACATAAATTTTATTTTCGCCGGTTTTGGCAAAAGCTCGTACTGTTGCTACATCAAAATTGGTGTTGATAAATGTTTTAATTTCATTAGAAACACATGCTTTGCGTTCAGCATTATTGTTTACATCTCCACAGTTGCTGGAGGTAGGTACTATATCGATAAGATTAAATGGCACTCCTTTAGCCAAATCAAAATTTGACTCATCATTAGAATGATTTTTTAATAAGTCTAAAAGCTGACTTTTTTCTTTTTGAGTAAGTCCCTTTTCTGCTACCTTGTCTTGCAAATTTTGAATGAGTAATGAGGTTTGGGTGACTTCAGCATTGCTAACTATATCCTCAGAGCTTTCACTGGAGCATGAGATGTACAGAAGCATGGTTGCCATTAGTGGTAGTAATGCCACGTACTTCAAGCGTAAAATGCGATTTGATTTTGATTTTTGTAACATAATAATTCGTTTTTTGATTAATGAATAATTGAAAAATTGATTGATGAATTGAATGTTTTCCGTTTCAAAAACGGTGTTCAATAACTGTTGGTAATATGCTTTTTTGCCCAGAAGAGCAACACTCTTTGTGTCTGCTATATATTCATGGAGCGTAGATAAGCGAGAACGGTAGAGGTAGAGTAAAGGATTGAACCAAAAGATAATTTTGAGCAATTCTACTCCTACTAAGTCCAAGGTATGCCGTTCTTTTATGTGAACAAGCTCATGAGCAATAATTTGTGGTTTCTGAGTTTCGTTGAGTTGGTCGCCCAGATAGATGGATCGGTTAAAGGAGAAGGCATCATTGCTGCTTTTTAAAATAAATATGGTAAAACCCTCTATTGAGGTTATTTTAGCCTCTTTTCTAAGACGCCTTAAAACCAGAAGTTTATGAATAAACAGACCAATGAAGCAAGATGCTCCTGCAAGATAGCATGTCCAAAACCAAGGGATGCTAGGGTTCTTGGAAATTAGAGGTGTCGGAGACACAGGTACTAATGCATTTTCTTGCACAGATGCCCCTAAGATTACCTCAGGAAGGCTGATTATATATTGAGGGGGAATTGCTTGTCGAAGCAGATCAATCTGTATTATAGGCAGCAAGAGTGATGCAACTAGAGTGCCTGTCAAGTACATGCGATTAAGTGTAAAAAAGGTGTCTCGTTTATGCAAGATGTCATAAAACAAAAGGAATAGCACCTGAAACAATATGGTATGTAAGATATAATTGATCATGGTAAAGTTTTTTTATCATCCAGTTCTTTTAAAATTTGTTCAAAATCCTTTAGACTGATGTTATTTCTCTTAACAAAAAAGGAAACCATATTTTTAAAAGATCCGTTAAAATAATTGTCCATTAGCTTGTTCAAGGACTGATTACTATACTCCTCTTTTTTGAGTGTTGGAAAATATATATATCCCTTACCTTGCTTACGGTGGGATGCAAATCCTTTATTCTCTAATATTCTGATAATAGTTGATATAGTATTGTAAGCAGGTTTAGGCTCTTCCATTTGTTCAATAATATGAGCAACAGAGGCTTCTTCTAGTTCCCATAAAAAATGCATAACTTCTTCCTCCGCTTTTGTAAGTTGTTTCATAGATTTTATTTAAATCTTTTTAACTAAAAACATAGTTGTATAATTCAAATATAACTAATTTTTTAGTTTAAACTAAAGTTTTAGGTGAAAAGTTTTGTAACGAAGCTGCTATGAGTGAGTCCAATAGCGTATGATATTAGATATAACTTTATTAATTATAGCCGGAGTATGTTGTGTGTTGGGCTTGGTCGGGAGTTTTATGCCGGTTCTCCCGGGTCCTTTGACTTCTTGGGTTGGACTCGCCATCTTTTACAACACTTCTTTTATGCAATGGGATTGGGTGTTTCTTGGAATTACGCTAGCTATCTCTATCATTGTGTGGCTTCTCGATTATGTAATTTCTGCAGTAGGCACTAAGCGATTTGGAGGTACGCGTTACGGAATAATTGGAACAACTATAGGGCTTATTGTCGGAATCTTGTTTCTTGGACCCTTTGGAGTTATAATAGGGCCATTTTTTGGAGCCCTCCTTGGTGAGATGATGAATCCAAAGCAAAATGTTCAAAACGCCTTAAAAGCAGCCTTGGGTTCGTTGATAGGCTTTCTCTCAGGAGTTTTTATAAAATTTTCAGTTAGTGTGATTTTCCTAATAATCTTTGTTGTCAAAGTCTTCGAAAACTGGAATTCTATATAATAACGGCTTAAATCTAAAAAAGCCTCTCCATTTTTCAGGAAAAGCTTCTCATTGGTTTACTACTAAACCACTCACGCTAGCTGCGTGAGACAACACAACATCTTTTATTGCTTAAAAAAAGCTTCAATAAAAATTGAAGCTTTTAGCAATGTTGCGGTCTGGACGGGACTCGAACCCGCGACCCCCTGCGTGACAGGCAGGTATTCTAACCAACTGAACTACCAGACCAGTGCGTTATTGCGGTTGCAAATATACGCCTCATTTTGGTTCTCGCAAGCGTTTTTTAAAAATTTTTTAATTTTTTTTTGAAATAATTACGCAAATTTTTGTCTTTCAATTAGATATGTTGTCAAAATTTTTTCGAAGTTTTTTGAAATATCAGCATCGACGTAGGTGATACCGTATTGTAGACATTTTAATTTGAGTTCATAAAAATAAGAGGATACCGCATTTTGGTAATTTTCTTTAATTGTATCGGCATATAGATTGATAAAATCTCCTGTTTCGACATCGACAAAACGCGTTGGTTGATTATCGAAGCTAAAATTCACTTCCGTAGTACTGTCAAAGGTGTGAAATAGGACCACATCATGCTTATTGTACTTTAGATGTTGTAAGGCTTCAAAAAGTTTAGTTGGATCCGTGTCAGGCTGGAACATATCGGTAAAAAGGAATATAAGCGATCGCCGGTGGATTTTTTCAGCAATTTGATGAAGGAATGTGTAGGTATCCGTTTGCTTGCGATCAGATGTTCTCTTAATGCTTTCATTAAGCTGATGAAGCAACATTTGATGATGCCGTTCACTACCTTTTTCAGGGGCATAATATTCATAGGTAGTATTGTAGACGCTTAATCCTACGGCGTCTCGTTGTTTCTTGAGCAGCTGCATGAGGCAGGCAGCAGCTAAAGCAGAAAAACTTATTTTATTGAGGTGTTCTAAATCCGGCTTCTTGATGTTGGGATAATGCATAGAACCTGAATTATCAATGATAATATGACAACGCAGGTTGGTCTCTTCCTCATAGCGTTTGGTGTATAGTTTATCTGTCTTGGCGTATAGTTTCCAATCAATGTGTTTGGTGCTTTCACCAGAATTATACACCTTATGTTCTGCAAACTCTGCAGAGAATCCGTGAAATGGACTTTTATGCATTCCGGAAATAAAGCCTTCGACTATCTGTTTGGCTAAAAGCTCGAGATTGGTAAAACCCGAAATGCCGTGAACTTCTTTTTCAATATCCATTTTTTTGTACTTTCTTATGCAATTATAGGGGATGTTGCGTACCCAATATACATAACTTATCCATAATTTGGTAGTGTGTTCTATAAATTAGTTGCGAGCAGCGCTGATACGCGATTAAGTATCAATATATGGTTCAAGCTGGCTCATAAAAAAAGGGCTCGACTTATTAGTCAAACCCTTTTTATTATTTTATTTCTAATGATTATACTAATGCATCCAGTGCTTCAGCATAGACATTCTTTGGTGATACACCTACCTGACGTCCAACTACTTCTCCATTTTGGAAAACAAGAACAGTTGGAATATTACGTACGCCGTACTTAGCTGCAAATTCTTGATTTGCATCTACGTCTACTTTACCTACAACAGCCTTGCCATCATATTCTTCACTGATTTGCTCGATGATTGGTCCAACCATTCTGCAAGGGCCACACCAAGCTGCCCAAAAATCTACCATTACCGGTTTATCGCTTTTTAATACTACTTCGTCAAAAGTAGCATCTGTAATTTCTAATGCCATATTACTAGTTTATTAAAGTTCTTGTTACTAATTACAAAATTAGTCAATATTTCTTCGAATCCTTACAATAGGTGTATACGTTTTGATTATTAAGACATCAAGGTAATTGATGCTTAATTAAGCAACTCACATTCCTTGCAATCTTTGGTCTCACCATAGTAAGTTTCTCGATACTTATGAACAACTCCCATAGGTATATTCAAAAAATATTTTTTAATATAAACCACTTTAGAGGTTAAGATCCCCATTTTTTTATGGTATCTCTTTTCTAATTTGGTTTGTCGTCTTACTTCAATTAACTTCATGAATCTGTTTAATGATTAGCCTACAACTTAACAAAATCTAAAGAATGAGAAAATTATCTCTGTTAAAGTAATATTAATTCTCTGATTTTTTACAAATAAGTATTTGAAATACAGGTAGTTGTATTTTAAGGGAATTTTATTATGTTTATGACTTTAATTGAGCTTATAGTAAATGGATTCATTTTCAAGAATAGTTAATAGTTCCGGAGATATATTAACTTTCTGTTTACGACTTGGCATATGTAACTTAAGTTGCTCTGCCATTTCATAGATTACAAAATTTAAGGTATGGTTGCCCGAATAGGAGCTAAGCACCTCTTTTAATTGATCAATCCGAGCGTCAGAGAGTTCGTTGATGTCTAACTGGATCGTTAACTTCTTAGCATAGCTCTCCATAACATCATGTAATAACTGAAAACTGTTAAATTGAATTCGCGGATCTCCTTTCTTTCCGGTTTCACGATTCGTCCAGCCTTCTTTTATATAGGCTTTTGCATAGACAAAGGTGCTTTTGACGAGAAAGGGCCGGTGTTTTAAGTATTCTTCTCCAAAAATTCTAAATTCATGGGCGGTATTATAGTCTTCAATACTAAAAATAGCCCAACCTTTTCCATTTTTGGATGTACGATGTTCTACATTAGTGATAACTCCTCCAAAAGATAACTCTTGGTTGACGTTATTTTCCATGTCTGCAAAGTTTTGCAAGGTTGCATTGCAAAAATATTGCATTTCATATTTAAAATCATCCAGTGGATGACCTGATAAATAAATGCCTACTACCTCTTTTTCTCTTGCAAGTTTCTCCATAGTTCCCCATTCTTCACATGGTGGAACCACCGGTTCCGGGATTTGCACTTCACTAGCCTCACCGAATAAACTTACTTGTGAAGAATTTTCGCTTTCCTGAAATTTAGATCCGTAACGAATAGCTTTTTCTAAGAAAGTGATACCATCACCTTCTTCATGAAAATATTGACCGCGATGCGTGTCGGTAAACGAATCAAAACCACCGGCTAGCGCTAAGCTTTCAAAAGCTTTTTTATTAGCAGCTCTCAAATCGATGCGCTTGGCAAAATCAAAGATTGAGCGATATGGCCCATTTTCTTTTCTGTTTTCTACAATAGTTGCTACAGCACCGGTTCCCACACCTTTAATCGCTCCCATACCAAAACGAACTGCCCCTTCTTTATTTACAGAGAATTTGCGATACGATTCATTCACGTCAGGACCTAATACATCAAGTTTCATACGTTTACACTCTTCCATAAAAAAGGTAACCTGCTTGATGTCATTCATGTTATTGGATAGCACCGCCGCCATATATTCGGCAGGATAATGTGCTTTGAGATATGCGGTTTGATAGGCAATCCACGCATAGCAGGTGGAGTGAGATTTGTTGAATGCGTAGGCAGCAAACGCCTCCCAGTCCTTCCATATTTTTTCTAACTTATCCTCAGCATGTCCTTTGGCGGATGCTTGTTCGATAAATTTTGGTTTCATTTTATCAAGAACAGCCTTTTGCTTTTTACCCATTGCTTTACGCAAAACATCGGCTTCACCTTTTGTGAAATCTGCAAGTTTTTGCGACAATAGCATTACTTGCTCTTGATAAACTGTAATTCCATATGTTTCTTGCAGGTATTCTTCACAAGCTTCGAGATCATATATAATTTCCTCTTTACCATGTTTCCGATTAATAAAACTAGGAATATACTCTAACGGCCCCGGTCGATATAAAGCATTCATTGCTATCAAATCGGCAAAAACTGTTGGTTTCAGCTCTTTTAGATACTTCTGCATTCCTGGAGATTCATATTGAAAAATCCCTACGGTTTCTCCTCTTTGGAAGAGCGCATAGGTTTCTTCATCGTCAAGCGGAAAACTTTCCGGATCCAAATCTACGTTATGTTTTGCCTTTACAATCTTAACCGTATCCTTAATTAAGGTCAGTGTTTTGAGGCCCAGAAAATCCATTTTTAGCAAACCCGCACTTTCAACAACAGAGTTGTCAAATTGAGTACAGTACATATCTGAATCTTTTGCCAGTGCCACCGGAACGAACTTGGTAATGTCATCTGGAGTTATAATTACTCCACAGGCATGAATTCCTGTATTCCGTACCGAACCTTCAAGCACACGCGCTTGATTTAGGGTCTCTGCTTCGAGATCATTCCCTTCGGCAATTTTGAGTAGTTCGTTGATCTTTTCAAGATCATCACTTCTAAATTTCTTTTTAAGCGTAGCTTCATCGACCCCAAAGATTTTGCCAAGCTTTGACATGTTAGGAATCAATTTAGAAATTCTATCAGCATCTCCAAGGGGAAGATCCAGTACTCGGGCAGTATCACGGATAGATGATTTTGCTGCCATGGTTCCGTAAGTAATAATTTGAGCTACTTGATTTGACCCGTACTTTTCGATCACATAATCCATTACGCGACTACGACCCTCATCGTCAAAATCAATATCGATATCCGGCATACTTACACGATCCGGATTCAAAAAACGCTCAAAAAGCAAGTCGTACTTGATGGGATCCAGATTGGTAATCCATAGACAATAGGCAACGGCAGAACCTGCAGCAGAACCTCGGCCGGGTCCGACAGATACATCCATGTCTCTTGCAGCACGAATAAAATCTTCGACAATCAGGAAATATCCGGGATACCCTGTTTTTTCAATAACCTTTAGTTCAAAATCCAGACGCTCATAAATCTCAGGCGTAATTTCACCGTACCGTTTCTTGGCACCTTCATAGGTAATATGTCTCAAATAGCTATTCTCACCACGTTTACCGCCATCGACTGCGTCTTCTTCAAATTGAAACTGTTCGGGGATGTCAAATGCAGGTAGTAATACATCTCTTGCAAGTTCAAAAGGCTCAATCTTGTCTACTACTTCTTGTACATTCGTAATCGCTTCCGGAAGATCGATAAAAAGTTCCTTCATTTCGTCTTGCGACTTAAAGTAATACTCCTGGTTTGGGAGTCCATACCGATATCCACGACCGCGTCCTATGGGGGTAGCCTGTTTTTCGCCATCCTTTACACACAATAAAATATCGTGAGCATTGGCATCACCTTGCTCGCAATAATAGGTATTATTTGTAGCAACAAGCTTGATATTATGTTTTTTTGAAAACTCAATAAGTACTGGATTGACGCGATTTTCATCTTCTTGATTATGTCGCATGATTTCAATATATAAATCATCTCCGAACTCTTTATGCCACCACAACAGGGCTTCTTCGGCTTGTTTCTCACCAATATTCAGTACTTTACTTGGCACCTCACCATATAGATTACCTGTAAGCACGATGATATCTTCCTTGTATTGTTTGATAATTTCTTTATCGATTCTTGGTACATAGTAAAAGCCGTCAACAAAGGCTGTGGACGACATTTTGGCGAGATTGTGATAGCCATTCTTATTTTTTGCCAACAGAACAATCTGGTACCCATTGTCCTTGCGTGATTTATCTTTATGATTCTCACAAACAAAAAATTCACAACCAACGATGGGTTTTATTTCGGTACCGCGTGCATCTTCACCTTTGTCAATTGCTTCTGCATTAGCCGCCTTCATCGCTTTGTTATGACTGGCAACACCTTGCACAAAATGAAAAGCCCCCATCATATTGGCATGATCGGTCATAGCTACCGCAGGCATATTGTTTTTTGCAGCAACCTGAATTAAATCCGGAATACTGGTTGTTGATTGAAGCACCGAAAACTGTGAATGATTATGAAGGTGGGAAAATTGAACAGCGTCCAATGTCTCCAGATTTTGTTTTATATCGCTTTGGGAGACATCGTTTTTTTCTTTTTTAGAAAGCGCTTCGCGAATTTTCTCTGAAGCTTTTTTCAGATTAATATGGCGCAACCCAATCAGCTGTATTTCCGTTGGGTTTTTCTCTTTGAAGCGATCAAAATAATCCGAAGAAACATCTAATTCTTCTAGAGTAAATAGTTGTTTTCTAACTAGCTCAAAAAAACATCGGGTTGTGGCCTCTACATCGGCGGTAGCGTTATGCGCTTCACCAAAGGCTTTTCCGAATAAAAATTCGTGCAGTTCGGTAAGTGTAGGAAGTTTAAATTTTCCTCCTCTACCTCCGGGGATCTGACATAGTTGTGCGGTTGTTTCTGTACAGGTGTCAAGTACGGGAAGATTTTGCAAATCATTGCCAAGTGAACGTCTATGAAACTCAGCCCCCATAATGTTAATATCAAAACCAACATTTTGACCTACCACAAACTTTGTCTTAGATAATGCGAGGTTAAACTTTTCTAAGACTTCATCCAGCGGGATACCTTCCTGCTGAGCTAATTCGGTTGAAATACCATGTATTTTCTCCGCATCATAGGGTATGTTGAACCCATCGGGTTTAACAAGATAGTCCTGATGCTCGATACAGTTTCCCATTGCATCATGTAACTGCCATGCGATCTGTATACACCTTGGCCAGTTATCCGAATCAGTTATAGGAGCGTCCCATCGTTTAGGTAAACCAGTAGTTTCAGTGTCAAATATCAGATACATAAGCAAATACGTCTTTGAGAATTGTGATGATAATCAATGCTCAAAAATAATCAAAATAGGCTACGTTATCACGTAAAGTTCTTTAGACTTATTAACGAAGTAAGGCTGATTTTATAAAAAAATCAGCCTTACTTCGTGTGTTAACTTAGTTTTTATGCATGAGATTTTTGTACATACATTTTATCTTTGTTGATCGCGCTTAGAATTTCGTTTTTGTGACTTGCAAAAATTTTATCTAGCGTTGGTGGCAGGTCTTTTTCTTGTAGGAGTTCTTCATAATCTTGAAGTGCTTTCTCATCTCCTCTGATACATTCTTCTAAGATCAACTTTTCATCATTACTTGAAAAGAATGTTTTTACATCTATCCATGCACGATGCAAGTCGGCGCTAAAGGTTGTGTCATCCTCCGGAATTTGGCCGTACTGCAGAATTTCTTTGCGTAACTCATCGACAAAATTAGAACGTTGTTCTATGCGATTTCTAAAGTATGCTTTTAATTCGACGCTTTCTGTATTATCAGCGGCTTTCTTATAACCTTCTACCGAATTTACATTGTTTTGTAATAGTGTATTTAGTTTTTCTGCTATCTCTTTTTTAAAGCTCATCATGTTATATTTTTAGTGAAGAAAAGCCCGTAGTACTCGGGCTTTTAATGTGTAGTTGTCTTCTTTTTTAAGAAAAAGAGGATTCAAAACGCTTTACGTCATTTAAAGCTTCTGAAATGTTATCGCGATGTTTCTTTAAAATCGTTGTGGTAGAAAGAGGGAGCGAAGTTTCTTTTAATACTTCAGTATACTCTTCGGCTGCGGCTTTTTCTCCACGAATAGTTTCTTCTAATATGGATTCTTCGCTATTTGCTGAAAGTGCCGATTTAATATTCATCCAGGTGCGATGAAGATCTCCTTTGACACTAGTACCTTTATCTGGACTTTCTCCGAATGATTTGATCTCATTCTTAATTTCATGTCCAAAATTGTATCGTTCTTGTGCTCTATTATTAAAATAAGCTTTTAGATCGTTATTTTTTACATTCTCTGCTGCAGTTTTATATCCTTTTTCTGCATCGTAATTTTTTTCCAACAATTCATTGAGTTGTTTGGCTACTTTTTCTGAATATTTCATAGTTTTTTCTTTTTACAATTAATTAATTAGTCATGTTTTATTACTATAAAGATATCTTTGAAAACAGTTGATGTCAAGCCAATTAACAAGCTTTATGAGATATTAACGGAGATTAACAATCCCTATCGTAGCTTGCTGTTAAATTTGTTAATTAAAAAAGCGCCTTACGTTAGTGTAAAGCGCTTTC
This sequence comes from Aquimarina sp. 2-A2, assembly GCF_045505135.1. Classification (NCBI taxonomy): domain Bacteria; kingdom Pseudomonadati; phylum Bacteroidota; class Flavobacteriia; order Flavobacteriales; family Flavobacteriaceae; genus Aquimarina; species Aquimarina sp. 2-A2. Next base: position 969,049 of record NZ_JBJKFI010000001.1, read on the forward strand.
GCGAAATAGATATGTACTTGGGGTTAATATCCGAAATCGAATGTTCCTTCGGTAATTTCGTGTTGATTGCGGGTAGCAAAGGTAAAAGTACCATTAATACATCTCGTGGTAGTATCGTGGTTTGTAATTGTTATGCTTCCTGACTGTGCAGCAGACTTGTCTTTATTAAGACTGTAGGTGGCACTGTACTGTCCGGATCCTGAAAGAGAGTATTCACCGGCAACTACGTCGATTGGAACTACCAATTCTATAACTTCGTCGTCATTTGTCGCGGTAATTCTAAGTGATGCATCTTCTACTCCTATTATAACAGCCTCATGTGTGTCGCCAATAAACTCTGTAGTATCTACTAATCCTGTCATCGAGGCATTGAGCAAACATGGGTTTATAGCAATTTCTTCTTCAGAAGTTTCAGGAGTAGGTATTGTTCCGGGTATAAGCGGAATTCTATAAAACCATCCATTTTGAAAAGTGACAGCATTACCGTACTCATCTTTCAAATTTGTAAAGTTAAAAGTTCCCGAAATAGTGTTGTCTGTATGATTTGTTATGGTTGTAGCTCCCGAAGATTCTCCTGATTTACTTAAGAATTTGAACGAAGCATCTGTATAAGCGACCTCACCATGCGTTTGATCATCCAATTTGTAATTCCCAACAGAAGATGAAGGTATGGTAATTGTTAGTGACTTATTGCCTGCACTACCTAATATAATAATGGTTCCATCATCGAGAAGAGTGGCTTCTTTTATGTCAGAATTAAACAATTCACCATCAATGGCTACCTGTAGGCCGGGCGTATTTACCTCAATATCGTTGGTACATGAGAGTAAGGTAGAAATGAGGCAAAAAAGAAAAAAAGTAATTTTGTTAATCATATAATTATGGTTTTAAGCCAAGATTACGGTTAAACCGTAATAATGTTACTGATTACAAACATAAGAGATAAACAGCAAGTAAACAAGTATTTATGAAAATAATTACTAAATTTTATCGATAAAAATGTATTTTTTTCGACGAAATACACTTTTTGTAAGTATTACTGGTTGTTTCGTAGGATTATTTCTGAAATCTATTAAAAGGGTTGATTGCTCTGAAATATTTACTGAGTACCAAATAAATAGAAAAAAATTAATTTATATATGAAAATAAAGTATCTTTGCAGCCTTTAATTATAATCCGGGTCGAGTACCCAAAAATTAATTTTTATGCCTGTTAAAATTAGATTACAGAGACATGGTAAAAAAGGGAAACCTTTTTACTGGATCGTTGCAGCAGATGCAAGATCAAAAAGAGATGGTAAATTCTTAGATAAATTAGGAATCTACAATCCAAATACTAATCCAGCAACAATCGATTTAGATATTGATGGAGCGGTAAAATGGTTACAAAATGGAGCGCAACCAAGTGATACGGCTAGAGCAATCTTGTCTTATAAAGGTGCTTTATTGAAGAATCACCTTGCTGGTGGTGTAAAAAAAGGAGCGTTAACTGAAGCGCAAGCTGAAGAAAAGTTCCAAGCATGGGTATCTGAAAAAGAAGGTACTGTTGATGCTAAGAAATCTGAACTTGCTAAGAAAGAAGAAGATGAAAAAGCAAAAGCATTGGCTGCAGAGAAAGAAGTAAATGCAAAGCGTGAAGCTGCTGCTGCTGAGGCTGAGGCTGCTGCAAAAGCAGAATCTGAAGCTGCTGCTGCATCTGAAGAAGTAACTGAAGAAACAACTAACGAAGAAGAGTAGTTGAACCACTAACGATGAAGAAAGAAGAATGCTTCTATCTGGGAAGAATCGTAAGTAAATTCAGTTTTAAGGGAGAGGTGTTGGCAAAACTTGACACCGATGAGCCCGAAACTTATCTAAATATGGAATCAGTATTTGTTGATTATAACAACAATCTGGTTCCATATTTTATTGAAAAATGTTCCCTTCACAAAAGTGATTTACTGAGAATTCGTTTTGAAGATGTCACTTCTGAAGAAGAGGCGGATGACTTAATGAAGGCAGATCTTTATCTTCCTTTAACGCTCTTACCTAAATTAGACGGAGATCGTTTTTATTATCATGAGGTCATAGGATTTACAGTAATTGACTCTAATTTTGGAGTTGTAGGTACTATCAAATCTATAAACGACACTACATCGCAAGCATTATTTGAAATTGATAATAATGGCACCGAAATTTTAGTACCAATGAATGATGAATTCATTCAAAAGTTAGACCGTGAAAAGAAGGAGATTCTAATTACAGCTCCAGACGGTCTTATTGAACTCTATTTATCTTAGTTTCTTGAGTACTCCATTCAAATTTAAAGAATTTACAATTGCTCAAGATCGCTGTGCGATGAAAATTGGTACAGATGGGGTGCTTCTTGGTTCATGGATACCACTGACAGGTAATGAAACCTCTACTTTAGATGTAGGTACAGGGACGGGTGTAATTGCTCTAATGCTTGCGCAACGGTCTAATGCAGAAGTAGTAGATGCGATTGAGATTGACCCGGATGCTTACGAGCAAGCAGTAGAAAATTTTGAAAACTCTCCATGGGGAGATCGTTTGTTTTGCTACCATGCATCTTTTCAGGAATTTTTTAATGAAATTGAAGAAAGCTACGATGTAATTGTAAGTAACCCTCCATTTTTTACAGAAGACTTCAAATCAGATAATCCACAGCGTAGTGTGGCACGTTTTGAGGATGCACTTCCTTTTGAGCATTTACTTTATGGGGTATCTAGATTATTATCTAAACAAGGTCGGTTTGCAATGATCTTACCCTATACGGAAGAGGAGTCGATTCTTAATCTAGCTGATACCTATACGCTATTCCCTGAAAAAATCACCAGAGTTCGAGGTACCGCTGCAACTCCAATTAAACGTAGCATGATAGTTTTTGGAAGAAGTAAAAAAACTTTTGAGGAAGAAGAACTTACAATAGAAATTTCGCGTCATCAATATACTCCAGAATATATAGCATTGACCAAAGCTTTTTATTTAAAAATGTAAAAGGAGTACCTTTTACGATACTCCTTTTGTTTTTAATTGCTTGATGTAGCAATGATACTGCTTAAATAAGTTTTATTTATTCAGAAATCCAATTCCCTTCTGCATCAACATATACTTCCATACTTTCTCCATCTTCTTTAGCTAGCTCTAATTTAAAAGCAGAAGCGTCTTGCTTTGCTGAAGCTTTGCTAATGGTTGCACCTGCAAAATCCTTAGCTACTGCATCGATAACAGGTTGTGGTAAAGTTTCAACAGCTACATCTGTATATTTTTCTTGAGTTGCACTTACTTCAGTAGTGCTATTTATTGCTAAATCTTGTGCTGCTACTGCTTGAGTTCCAAATGTAAAAGCTAAAACGGCTACTGGTATTACAAATAATTTTTTCATGGTTCTTGTTTTTAATTAAGTTTTAAATTGATAACACTTTATATAAAGTAATAATTGTACCAAAAGAACTTGTTGTTATTTTATTGGTGTAAGGTGTTATATTTCAATAGTTTAGTGTTTATCGTGAATTTTCATTAAGATTTTCTTATGTAGATATTGTGTGGAAATGGCTACAAGAGTGTGGATTATTTTCCTACATACGTTAAATAAAGTTGCTTACTATAAAACCGTATAAGCAATTGAGGAGTTTATTGAGTTAACCAAGAGTTGGTATGTTAGACCATATAGTATTTCTGGTATTATTTGCAGCTAAGGATATCAATGTTCTGTGTAAAGTAATGAGTTATGGTTAAGAATCATTCATTCGAAAGTGAGACTTGCCCTGAATGTTTTAAAGCGGTGTACTATGTTTTTAATTCAAATGAATGTACCGTATAGTATTGGTTAAATTTTTTTCAAAAAAAAAGAAACCCATAACGGGTTTCTTTCCTTTCTCATAAATGATTTTTTTAGTCTTTAGATAGTGGTCTATTTAAGCTATCTAACAATAAGATGTTATTCAGAGATCCAATTTCCTTCTGCATCAACATATACTTCCATAACCTCACCATCTTCTTGAGTAAGCTCTAGTTTAAATTCTGATGCATCCTGTTTTGCGGCAGCCTTACTTATAGTTGCTCCTTCATAATCGTTTGCAACAGCATCTAATACAGGTTGTGGTAAATTCTCAACTGCTAATTCAACATACTTTTCTTGTAGTGTTACCTCGGTTGCATCGTTTACTGCAAGATCTTGAGCAGCTACTGATCCTATTGTCAAGGTTAACGCTAATGCTGGTAATACAAATAAATTTTTCATCGTTATAAGTTTTATTAGGTTTTAATTCTAAATTAAATTCATATAAGTAATAGTAATAAGTGTGCCATCTGCTAATTGTTTCTAGGATTATATTTAGTAAACTGATTTACAGTGTCTTGAAAAGTTGTGTTAAAGAACTCTTAATGTAAGAAAAGTGAGATAAAGTGTAGATTTTTGTAGGAATATGAGGATTATTTACTCAGTATTTACGGTACTTCCAAAAATTTTGGACTAGTTGTAATTAATCTTCGGAGTTTTAACTTAAAATGGTATAACACTGCTTCGCTTTTATCAAAATATATTGGGGGTTAAAAAATTGTGTTCTCGTATTGCTTTAGTTACATTTGTTAGTATCAGAATAGTATGTACGGTCTAAATTTTTATATATGAAGCCAGATTTATTTCAAGCCCCCGATTATTATCAGATAGATGATTTGTTAAGCGATGAGCATAAAATGGTCAGAGATGCTGCGCGCAGTTGGGTAAAACGCGAAGTCTCACCTATAATTGAGGAGTACGCGCAACGAGCAGAGTTTCCTAAGCAGATAATTAAAGGTTTGGCAGATATCGGTGCTTTTGGTCCCTACATACCGCAAGAGTATGGTGGTGCTGGACTAGATCAAATCAGTTACGGTCTGATTATGCAAGAAATAGAACGAGGAGATTCTGGTGTACGGTCTACAGCTTCCGTTCAGTCATCTTTGGTGATGTATCCTATATTTAAATATGGTACCGAGGCGCAACGTAAAAAATATTTACCAAAATTGGCATCCGGTGAGTTTATGGGATGCTTTGGCTTGACAGAGCCAGATCACGGCTCAAACCCTGGCGGAATGACTACTAATTTTAAAGAAGAAGGAGGGTATTATGTTCTCAACGGAGCTAAACTTTGGATATCCAATGCTCCGTTTGCTGATATAGCTGTGGTTTGGGCAAAGGATGCATCTGGAAGGATACACGGATTAATTGTAGAGCGGGGAATGGAAGGGTTTACTACGCCGGAAACACATAATAAATGGTCTTTGAGAGCTTCGGCAACCGGAGAATTGATTTTTGATAATGTAAAAGTGCCTAAAGAGAATTTATTACCCGGTAAGAGTGGGCTTGGTGCACCTCTGGGATGTTTAGACTCGGCAAGGTTCGGTATTGCTTGGGGAGCAATTGGTGCAGCGATGGATTGCTATGATACAGCTTTGCGTTATGCAAAGGAGCGTATTCAGTTTGATAAACCTATCGGAGGTACACAGTTACAGCAAAAAAAACTAGCAGAAATGATCACCGAAATTACTAAAGCGCAATTGTTAGCATGGCGCTTAGGTGTTTTAAGAGACCAAGGTAAAGCTACCTCGGCTCAAATTTCTATGGCTAAAAGAAACAATGTGGATATGGCGATAAAGATAGCCAGAGAAGCACGACAGATACTTGGGGGCATGGGAATCACCGGAGAATATAGTATTATGAGGCATATGATGAATCTTGAAAGTGTAATTACCTATGAAGGTACGCATGATATTCACCTGTTAATTACTGGTATGGATATCACCGGAATCTCAGCATTTGTCTAAGTAAATTATTTCTAAGGACTTGTTTCCCTTCGGTTTTTGACTAATTTTACACGATGAATTATGACGTGATCGTAGTAGGCGGAGGTGCAGCTGGTTTTTTTACAGCAATAAATGCAGTAGATAAAAACCCAAATCTCAAAATAGCCATTCTAGAGCGAGGTAAGGAAGTGTTATCTAAAGTAAGAATCTCTGGTGGCGGCCGCTGTAATGTGACGCATGCAGAGTTTATGCCTAATGATTTAACTAAAAATTATCCTCGTGGCGAAAAAGAATTAAGAGGTCCCTTTCATACTTTTATGACTGGCGATACTATGGCTTGGTTTGAAGAACGTGGGGTGCCTTTAAAAATTGAAGAAGATGGACGTGTTTTTCCTGTGTCCGATTCATCAGAATCTATTATAGATTGTTTCCTGAAGGAAGCAAGAATACACCAAATTGACGTAAAAACTAATCACGCGGTAAAAGAATTTCAAAAATCATCAGATTGTTGGGAGGTGCACACCTCAAAAGGTATGTTTAAGGCCAAGTACCTCGTAGCAGCCACTGGAAGTAATCCAAAAATATGGACGCTGTTAGATCAAAAATTTCATAAGACAGTAGCTCCGGTTCCTTCTCTATTTACTTTTAATTGTAAGGACAGTCGAATTAAAAATTTGCCTGGAATTGCTACGCACGCTTCGGTAAAAGTAAAAGGAACTAAGTTGAAGTCAGAAGGGCCGGTGTTGATTACACATTGGGGGCTGAGCGGACCGGCTATTTTAAAATTGTCTGCTTGGGGGGCAATAGAACTCCATGCAAAAGCTTACAAGTTTGAAATTGAAATAAATTGGTTACACGAACAAACAAGTGAAGAAGCATTTATTGGGTTACAAGAACTCAAACGTCAATATACTAAACAATATGCATTTAAATACGCGCAGTTTGACTTACCAAAGCGCTTGTGGCAATCGCTAGTGATCGCTTCGGGAATTACCGAACAAACACGATGGGCAGATCTCAAAAAAGAACAATTAAGGAAGTTAGCAACGCAGCTCACCGAATCAAAATTTAGTATCAACGGTAAAAGTACGTTTAAAGAAGAATTTGTCACTGCCGGAGGTGTCATTTTGCAAGAAGTCAATTTTAAAACGTTCGAGAGTAAAACACATCAGAATTTATTTTTTACCGGTGAAATTTTGAATATCGATGCTATTACAGGAGGGTTCAACTTTCAAAATGCGTGGACAAGCGGTTACATTGCAGCATGCACTTTGGCTGAAAAATCTTTGGAAGAAAAGAAAAATACGAATTAAATAGCAATACCATTCATCGTTTTATTCTTTTACAAATCCTCTCCAGGAAATTTCAATTGCTTGCTGTAAGTGTTTTTCTTGTAGCGTTACCTTTTCATTTTCATGAATTTTTACGATAGAAACTACATTTCCAAAGAAAAGCTCTTCCATTACCATGGTGTTATAGGATTTAAAAACCTTATCTCTGATTCCGTTTCTAAAATACAATTCTATCTCACTAAAATATTTTCTCGCACGATCCTTTAAAGATTGTGGTATTTCTGGTGAGCGTGCAATTTGCTCAGAAAAAACGAAGGCTAACGGATTGTTCACAAAATAATGGAACAAATTCATCCACATAGTTGAAAACTGCTTTTTGTAATCCCCCTGATCTGTATTTCTCATCACTACAGTTCCAAAATCCTGGGTTAGCATCAGATAGAGTTCGGTGATTATCTCCTCCTTATTTTTGAAATGATGATATACCGTTCCATTGGCAACTCCAGATTCTTTTATAATCTGCGATAGCGATGTAGCATTTATCCCCTGAGTAGTTATTAACTCTAAGGTGGTTTGCAAGACTATTGCTTTTTTACTCATGTGTTATATTTCCTTGTTCAACTATTAATTAAGCTGCCATATGCTATAGTTCAAAATTGCCGCAAAAGCAATCCATATAGCGTAAGGAATAAGTAGGTAAGCGGCGGTATTATTGACGACTTTAAACCATTTGATGGTAAAAAGGATAAGGATAAACAGGGCAGTTATATCCAGTAGCGCTAATAAGGGGCTTCGCAAGCCAAAAAATAGTATAGACCATGCTGCGTTTAATAAGAGTTGAAAACCGAAATGGTATAAGGCTACTTTAACCCATTTATGATAAAAGCCGCGACTCCAAACCATACCAGCTGCTATTCCCATTAATATATACAATACAATCCATACCGGGCCAAACACCCATTGCGGTGGGGTGAAGGCGGGTTTAACTAACGAAGGGTACCAAGAACTCATACCTGATTGCGTAGCAATACTGCTCAAAATGCCTATGGAAAGACAAATAAAAACAGCAATACTAATACGAATTAATTTTTTCTTCATAGCCCTACCTTAGTCAAGCACTAAAATAGCAATTTATTTTCACTAGCTCTACTATTAAATTCGACTAAGCACTTATCTTTGTCAAAATGTTTTTTTTTGATGAGCAGTTCTACAGCGTTTATTTCACCAGTTTATTCAAATTTACCCGACAAAGGAACGATACGATGTACGTCGCCGAGTAATATAGCTTTGGTTAAGTATTGGGGAAAAAGAGAAGTACAATTACCGGAAAACCCTTCGATAAGTTTCACTTTGTCCAATTGTTACACCGAAACCTCACTCGAGTATACAAAGCTTAGTGAAATACAAGAAACTGTCAAGTTTGATTTATTATTCGAAGGAAAAGAAAAACCGGATTTTAGACCAAAAATAGAAGCATTTCTACAACGTATTTTGCCGTATGTTTCCTTTGTAAAAAATTACAAGTTGAAAATTGATACGCAAAACACCTTTCCTCATAGTAGTGGAATAGCCTCCTCTGCCAGTGGCATGAGTGCCTTGGCGTTTGCATTAGTACATTTAGAAAAAATAATTAACCCTGAATTGTCTCAGGAGTTGCTTGTGCAAAAAGCATCCTTTTTATCCAGACTTGGTTCGGGAAGTGCATGTCGCAGTATAGAGGGTCCGGTGACTATGTGGGGAAAGCACAATGCTATTGCAGAAAGTTCTGATGCATATGCTGTCAAGGTACCTTTTGAAGTTCATAAAAACTTTGATAACTACCAGGATGTCATTTTACTGATAGACAAAGGTGAAAAACAAGTGAGTAGTACTGTAGGACATAACCTTATGCATGGCCATCCCTTTGCACAAAAACGATTCGAACAAGCTCACGATGCTGTCGATGACTTGATCCAAGTTCTTAAAACAGGAGATCTGGATCGTTTTATCACGCTAGTAGAAAGCGAGGCATTAACATTGCATGCCATGATGATGACCTCATTACCATATTTTATTTTAATGAAACCCCATACCCTTACAGTACTTCAGAAAGTTTGGGAATATCGTAAAGAAACGGGTTCAAAAGTTTGTTTTACTCTCGATGCAGGAGCTAATGTCCACCTCCTGTTTCCTGAGAATGAAAAAGATAAGATTTACGATTTCATTAAGACAAGCTTAGTTGCGTATTGCGATAAAGGACAGTATATTTGCGATAAACTTGGATTGGGAGCCAAAATAGTGTAATTTTATCACTATAAAGACGACAACTACAGTAAGCACTATCAACTGATGAAAGGACCACTATTTTATTCTAAGATTCTTCTGTTTGGAGAGTATGGTATTATTAAAGACTCCAAAGGTCTCAGTATTCCATATAATTTTTACAAGGGCGCTTTAAAAGTTTCAGATAATCCTTCTGAAGAAGCTATCAAGTCGAATACGCATTTGAAGAATTTTGCAGCGTACCTGCAATCTATTCAGAATGATGCATTAGTCACTTTTGATTTTAAAGCTTTACTTAGTGACGTGGCATCAGGAATGTATTTTGATAGCAGTATTCCTCAAGGATATGGAGTTGGAAGTAGCGGCGCTCTAGTTGCGGCGATTTATGATAAATATGCTGTTGATAAAATTACCATTCTTGAAAATCTAACACGAGATAAATTACTCAAATTAAAAGAAATTTTTGCTGTGATGGAATCTTTTTTTCATGGCAAGAGCTCAGGCTTAGATCCTTTAAATAGTTACTTAAGTTTACCTATTCTTATTCACTCCAAAGATAATATCGAAGCAGCTGGAATTCCGTCTCAAAGTACAGAACAGAAAAAGGGAGCAGTTTTTTTATTAGATAGTGGTATTGTAGGTGAAACCGCACCGATGGTGAGTATTTTTATGGAAAATATGAAGCAAGAAGGTTTCCGTAATATGCTCAAAACACAATTTGTTAAGCATACCGATGACTGTGTTGATGATTTTTTGAAAGGAGATGTAAAATCTCTTTTTATGAATATAAAAAAGCTATCCAACGTTGTTCTTGATAACTTTAAACCAATGATACCTCAACAATTTCATGCTCTGTGGAAAAAAGGTATTGATACCAATGCATATTATCTAAAACTTTGTGGTTCTGGTGGCGGAGGTTACATTCTAGGTTTTACAGAAGACTTTGATAAAGCGCAAGCAGCACTAGAAAATTATAAGTTAGAAGTAGTTTACAACTTTTAAAAAGCAGTATGTATGCTGTCCAGAAAAAATAAACTCATATTGCTAAAGCTGTTGAGTTTGTTTTCGGTGGTTCGTGGTTATAATATTCTAATTATTGTAATTGCGCAATACTTAACCTCAATCTTTATACTGGCTCCTCACGTTCCTATTAGTCATATACTGTTTGACACTAAACTGTTTGTTTTAATTCTAGCTTCTTCAATTGTCATTGCTTCCGGTTATATTATCAATAACTTTTATGATCGTGAAAAGGATTTAATTAATCGTCCGCAGAAAAGCATGTTGGATCGATTAGTAAGTCAGCGTACAAAGTTAACCGGATATTTTGTCCTTAATTTTTTGTCGGTCGTTCTGGCAAGTTATGTTTCATTTAGAGCTGTTTTATTCTTCTCTATATATATTTTCGGAATTTGGATTTATTCTCATAAACTAAAAAAAATCCCTCTTTTCGGTAATATTATAGCAGCTTTGCTCTCAATCATACCTTTCTTTGCAGTTTTTGTCTACTATAAAAATTTTGACCATGTAATATTTGTACATGCTTCTTACTTGTTCTTATTATTGGTAATACGAGAAATGGTTAAAGATTTAAGCACGATAAAAGGGGACTTAGCACAGGATTATCATACACTGCCTATTTTGTATGGTGAGAAGGTATCCAAACGTGTTATTACTATTTTGGTGCTTGCTTGTATTTTACCTACTTACTTATTGCTCACACAGTACGATATTGGCTATATGGGAATCTATTTTAATATCGTGCTATCATTACTCTTTTTCTTTTTGGTTGGTTTATGGTTGTCTAAGGCTCAAAGACACTATCTATGGTTACATAATGCCATGAAATTCATCATTGTTTCAGGTGTTTTCAATATAGTTCTTATAGATATAGAGAGTATCTTACGTAAGTTCTTATAGCGTAATATAGCTTGCATGTGTGACCTCTAAGATTAAGGGTAAGGACATTTTGGTTGCAACATAACTTAAATATACATGTATGAAATCATCACTAACAGTTGGCTTAGCACAAATAGCACCAGTATTTTTGGATAAGGAGAAAACCTTAGCAAAAATTGAGGCAACCATTATAGATGCTTCTGAGCAGGATGTAGCATTACTCGTCTTTGGAGAAGCCTTATTACCCGGATATCCTTTTTGGTTAGCCCTGACTCAAGCAAGTGAGTTTAATAATTCTGTTCAAAAAGAGATCCATGCGCATTACGCTATGAACTCGGTTGTTATAGAAAATGGAGATTTACAGGGAGTATGTAACTTAGCTAAACAGTATAAAATCGCTATGTATATTGGCGTAATTGAGCGTCCTATGGATAGAGGAGGTCACAGTTTGTATGCCTCCTTGATTTATATTAGTGAAGAAGGAAACATACAATCTGTTCATCGCAAATTACAGCCTACCTATGAGGAGCGACTAAGTTGGTCCCCGGGTGATGGTAATGGATTACAAGTTCATGAATTGCCACCATTTACTGTTGGAGGCTTAAATTGTTGGGAAAATTGGATGCCGTTACCCCGAGCTGCGCTCTATGGTCAGGGAGAAAACTTGCATGTAGCAGTCTGGCCGGGAAGTGATTTTAATACCAAAGACATAACGCGTTTTATAGCAAGAGAATCCAGATCCTATGTGTTGTCAGTTTCTAGTGTACTCAAACTTTCAGATATTCCTCAAGATTTCCCGAATCGAGCTGCTATCTTTGGTTCTCTTAAGACTCCGTTGGCTAACGGTGGCTCCTGTATTGCGGGGCCCGATGGCGAATGGATAGTGTCTCCAGTAATTGATAAAGAAGAGCTGATTACCGCGACCTTAGATTTTAATGAAGTTTTGAAAGAGCGTCAAAATTTTGATCCTGTGGGTCATTATGCACGTCCTGATGTAACACGACTTTATGTAAACAGAGAACGACAAAGTACAATTCAACTAGATAAAGAATAGTTGCCTTATAAAGAGGGAATAAGCTATCTTTGTGCAAAATTTCAGATATGAGTCGTGGAGATAATTCCAATAAAGGAAGTAATAGTGGAAGACAGGGTGGAAAATCCAGAGGAAAATCTTATGCAAGAGGGAATGCCCCTATACGAAAAAAAGAACCGGTTAAACGAATTATCAAAGTCTCTGACGAGATGAGGCTTAATAAATTTGTTGCGAATTCTGGGGTTTGTTCACGTAGAGAGGCAGATTTATATATACAAACAGGAAGTGTTTGGGTGAATGGTAAGCCTATTACAGAAATGGGATATAAGGTAAAGCTTACCGATGAGGTTAAATTTGACGGAAGGTTGATTACGCCTTACAAAAAAGAATATGTGCTTCTTAATAAACCTAAGGGTTTTGTCACTACTAATAGTGCAGAAAAAACCAGAACCGTTATGGATCTGGTAGCAAATGCATCAAAATCGGTACTGAAACCGGTAGGGCGTTTGGATCGCAATACAACTGGTTTACTATTATTTACCAATGATGTTGATATCGAAAGGAAACTAATTGATCACAAAGTAGGCGTACGTAAGATCTATCATGTTGAGCTAAGTCGTAACTTAAAGTATGAAGATCTAATTAAAATAAAAGAAGGCATCAAGCTGAAAGAAGGTCTTATTAACGTAGACGAGATATCATATATTGATGGAGCTTCCAAAAATGAGGTGGGGATAGAATTAAAATCTTCAAAAAACAATATCGTACACAAATTATTTGAACATTTAGAATATGATGTTGTAAAATTAGATCGTGTTATTTATGCAGGATTGACCAAAAAAGATTTACCAAGAGGACACTGGAGGATTCTTACAGAACAAGAGGTTGTCAATCTTCGAATGATGTAGTTTCTTTTAATGCAGTAGTAAGTGGTGCAGCCAAAATATTTTTGAGAATATCATAATATTGCTTCGTAATATAAATTCCATTATGTCCTGCACCCTCAATCATTATGTGATTTATCTTATCTGGATACAGCGCCTTAAGTTTCTTTGAGTTTTCTTTGGGACTAATCAAAAAGTCTCTGGAGCCATGAAAGATATAGACGGGACAAGAAACTTCTGATAAGAATTGGTAGGAAGGGATTTCATAATTTATCAGCATTTGAGGTACAGGAGCAATACTTGCAATAAAAGTATTCCAAGAATAGTACGGGGCTTCTAGTATCAATAGCTTTGGATTGTTTTTTGCGGCGGTATATGCGGCAAAACCAGTTCCTAGAGAAAATCCAAGAACAATAATACGGGATTCATCGTAACGTGTTTTGACATAATTGTATACTTCTTGAGCATCATTATATAGTTGCTCTTCTTGAGAGTAAAAGCCATCACTTTTACCATAGCCACGGTAATCAACAAATAAAATATCATACTGGTTATCGGTGTATAGCGAAGCTCTCTTCCCCCAGTCATGGATAGCGCCTGCATTACCATGAAAATACAGAATCACACCCTTAGATGCGGTTGATGTTTTGAAAAGCAAGGCATTGAGCTCTATTTTTTCGGCAACTTTGATGTTGATTTCTTCAAACGGTTGTTCAAATTTGTACTCGTATGCTTTATCCAGTAATTTCGGATTAAAAAAGAACCGTTCCTGTCTAAAGTATAAAAAAACATAAGCCCCCAGAATAAGCAGGGATATACCTAAAATAGTTCTGAGAATTCTTCTCCCTGTTTTTTTGTAATTAATTTTCAAGATGAGAGGTCTTTGCTTTTTTATGCTGAAAGATTTCAAAAATAAATATACCGATTACGATTAGATATTCTAAAGCGACCAAAGCTAAATTTTCACTAAAATTAGTTTCGGCATACGCACTATAGCTTAATACAACTGTCAGTGACCACCAAAGAACATAACGATAGGTAGTAAAGATTGATAAAAAAACAGGAATCGCCAGATACCAGGGATGAACTGTAGTAGAGAGTAAAAAATAGAGAGAAATTGCAAACAACATAGCTGTAAGTACCTGAGGAAAATTTGAGTTTTTTCTAAAAATGCTCAAACTCAAAATTCCTAAAACAGATAGAACAGGTAATATTTTACCGACTGTTCCTATTATATTCCAACCAACAGTTTGATAACCGAACCATCTAATAATATAGTAGATGCTGGCATTAAATTCAAAATTTTGAAACCACAGTGCAATAGTTTGGCTAAAGTTTTGCAGAAATTCGTTACTTATAAAGGGAAGAAAGGTTAACAATGCAATCGTAATAGTCAGCGTATAAAAAAGCAACAATTTTGGAGCTTTTCTGAATCTGGAAGGTTGAGCTTTGTAAAATGGAATAAAATATTGAAAAAGCAACGGTAGCAGGAGCAAGGGTAACAATTTAACAGAGATAGAGAGTCCAAAAACCGCTGCAGCCCAATGCCATTGTTGTTTGGCTAATAAATATAGTGACCAAGCTAAGAAAAATACCATGACCGCCTCAAAATGTAAGTTTCCCGTCAATTCTATAATTATAAAAGGATTAAGAAAGTAGAAAAAAATATGATGCTCAGGTAAGTTTAGAAATGTGAGTAGTTTTTTGCCAAAATAAAGCGTCCCAATATCTGCTAAAATGATGATTGAACGGAGTATAATTACAGTTCCCAAAATACTGTTGTCTGCAATCAAAGCAGCAATGCTATAACAAAGCTGACTTAGCGGAGGATAATTAGTGTAGTGGCTTCCGTTTAACGCTCCCATTCCATCGTATAGGACTTCTGCCTGAGCAAGGGGAGCGTTACCTTGAGAGATCCACTCCAGCGGTAAAGTTAGGTATGGATTGAAGCCTTGTACCAGAAGTCTGCCATCCCATATAAAACGATAAAAATCCTGAGATAAGTTGGGGATGGCAAATAAGAACAGAAGCCTAAATAGCAATCCCACCCCTGCCAAGAATTTAAAATCATGCTTGTAAAGACTAAGTAGTTTGTATGCAAAGAAAAATAATGCGCTGTATAAGCAAACTAATTTTATAAAATCAGTCCGTTCCAAAGAATACGCAAAAATGAGATAAAAAAGAAAACTGAAAATCAGAAGTATGATTGGGATGCCACTATATTTCTGAAGTCGACCGATCACAGTTTTGAAGTGATAGATTTTATAAACACAAATCCAAATCCTAAGAATAACATCATATGAAATAAAAATAAACCAAAATCCTGTAGTTTAAAAGCACTATACAGTGCAAAACCAAAGTATCCCATGAGTAGTGCTTCAATAATGGTATTACCTGAAATATTTTTATTGATGTATTTGTTGTCTTTTAGATTATTTTTTAACGTACTTACATTGAATTTTGGCGTTCTAATGAATTCACTCTTCTTACCTAAATGACCTTCTAGTACTGCCACGGAGTTATGAACCGAAAACCCCATTGCAATTGAGAAAAATGTAAAAAACATTTTTATGTACTCCATAAAATTCCAAAAACCTTTACCATGAATCCTCTTAAAGGTGTACCAATAACAGAAGAAAAATATCACGGTGCTTAAGGCAAAAAAGGCGATGACATTAAAGTACCAGCTGAATAAAGGGTTACTATTTTTGATATACAAAATAGGTACGCTTAATATAGCCACCAATAAAACCAAAAGAAAAAGGCTACTATTTAATAAATGAAAAAAGCTATGCAATTTTGTTTTAAATGGCACAGTTGAATCCTTGAGGAGTTTCCAGAATAACTTCTGAAAATTTTCGGCAGCTCCTTTGTTCCAGCGAAATTGTTGCGAACGTGCAGCACTAATTACGATCGGTAGCTCCGCCGGAGTTTCTACATCTTCAAGATATTTAAACTTCCATTTTTTCATTTGCGCACGATAGCTCAAATCTAAATCTTCGGTTAGTGTATCTCCCTGCCAGTTACCGGCATCAAGAATACATTTTTTTCTCCACACACCGGCAGTACCATTAAAGTTGATAAAGTGATTATTATAATTTCTCCCTACTTGCTCCATTGTAAAGTGAAAATCCAATGCGAATGCCTGAATTTTAGTTAACAGGGAATAATTGCGGTTGATATGACTCCATCGTGTCTGAACGACACCAATACTTGAGTCTTTGAAAAAAGGAATGGTTCGTAGTAACCATTGGTTACCGGGCAAGAAATCGGCATCAAAGATAGCTACAAATTCACCTTTAGCTATGTTTAGACCTTCTTTAAGTGCACCCGCTTTAAAACCACTGCGATCTTCTCTGCAAATATGCTTGATATCAAGTCCTGTATCTCTTAATGTTTTTATTTGGGCTGCTGTACTCATAACAGATTCGTCAGTAGAATCATCCAGAACCTGAATTTCTAATTTATCTTTTGGATACTCTAATAGCGCTATGTTATCTAGCAAACGTTCCATTACATATAGCTCATTATAAACCGGTAGTTGGATGGTAACGAATGGGATCTCTTGTGAGTTCTCAAAATTGAAAACAGGAGATTCATCCGGTTGCCTTTGCGATTTTATATAATTAAAGAGCAGGTTGAGTTGCGTTAAACTATATAAAAAAATAATAAGTAACGCGAGGGTGTAAATTATGATAATGGCAATATCCACTATTTGAAACTGTATTTAAAAATCCAACTTAATATCTTAATGCCTGCAAATATAGCACCTTTTACCGTTCCAGAAACTTTTGAAACTCCTATTCGATTCTTATATGGTACTTTAACTTCGGTATAGGTATAATTTTTTTTGATCGCTTTTAACTGCATTTCCACAGTCCAACCATATGTTTTATCCTCCATTTCGAGTGCTAAAAGCTTACTGAACTTAATAGCCCGAAACGGTCCTAAGTCAGTAAATTTAGCTCCAAAAAATAAGCGCATAAGGTTTGTTGCCAGCCAATTTCCAAAAATTTGAGGAAGAGTCATAGCTCCTTGCTCTCTCAGCTCTTTGGTTCGAGCACCAATCACCAGGTCTATGTTATCAGTAAGAATGGGGTCAATAATCTCCGTCAGATTTTCTGGGTAATCACTATAATCCCCATCCAGGAATACAATAATATCAGGTTTAATCTCTTGATTTTTGATATATTCTATACCCTTCAAACAAGCATACCCGTATCCCATACGCGGCTCTTTCAACACGGTAGCCCCTGCTTTCTTAGCAGCTATTTCCGTATTATCTGATGAGTTGTTGCTCACCACCACTATTTCCGAAACAAATTTGGGAATATCTCGAATAACCAGTGGTATTGCATCCTCTTCATTAAAGGCGGGAATAATAACTTTTATAATTGAATTCATCTTTTCTATGAACCTAAGTAGTGTGTTTTTGCTAATGATGATTTTCAAAACTAGCGTGCAAAATCAAACGGCGCAATATCGTAAATAATATCCACTCTTGGCAGCTATTCCTGGACTAATGGGCTAAGCGTCCCACAGGTCTTGACATACTTTATTTTCCTTGATTAACATAGTCCATCAAATCGACATCATTACCAAGTAATATTTCATTGGAATTGATACGTCCGTTCATACTATCATTTTCCAGTTTTAAAACTCCACGAGGACAAACCGCCGAACAAATACCACAACCTACGCAGCTGGATCGAACAATATTTTCTCCTTTTTGCGCGTATGCTCTAACATCAATTCCCATCTCACAGTAGGTTGAGCAATTGCCACATGAAATACATTGTCCGCCATTTGTTGTAATTCTAAACCTTGAAAACAAACGTTGTTGAAACCCTAAAATTGCAGCCATAGGACATCCAAAACGACACCAAACGCGATTTCCAAAAATTGGATAAAATCCGGTCCCTACCACTCCGGAGAAAATTGCACCGATCATAAAACCATAACTCGCACGCAATTTTTCAGCTTCAAAAATGAATAGATTTCCATCGCTGCCAAAAAAGTGAAGCGCTAATAAGACAATGATGAGAGTGAAGTATCCTATGGCGCCATAAACGGCATCTTTGGCAAGTTCTTTACGTTTGAAAAGCATCACAAGAGCAAACACAAGTGTAAGCAATGTTCCTACTCCAATTAAAAACAGGTCTTTTGTCAACCAATACTTTGAACTGTCGTCTCCAAGATACGAGTGTACAACCGCTGTTGTCATTATAGTTACGAAGACTACAACACTGTGTACCACCCAACGCTCAATTTTCCAGGCAGCTTGACTTTTGTCACTCAGGTGTCTAAAAGGATCTCCAGCAGTCTCAGCAAGACCACCGCAACCACACACCCAGCTGCAGTACCATCGTTTACCATATTTATAGGTGAGTATAGGAGTAATTATAAAAATAGAAGCGATACCAAAAATCAATAGGGCTGTTCCTATCGAGCCGGCACTTATAAAACTATCCACCCTGTATTGCTCGAAGTTGTAATAATTAAGAGGCCAAATATTCTTAAGATCGTAATACGGTAAAGAGAAGGAATCTGAATTAAGCCTGGCCATAAACTCCGGAATCAAAAAAGCAAACGCTAGTTGGAAGAACATGACAGATATGGTTCTTAATTTTTCATATCGGTTGTGTTTATATTTTAAAAAGAACTTAAAGCCAAAAGCTAAAATCGCTATTGTATAAAGTGTGCCATATACAAACCACTGGCTTGCGGGGTTGCCACTAAGAATCTTGCTCAAGGGGTCAAATAATCCTACCAGACCGGTATTGTCACCTTCGTTACGCAATCCCAAAAACTGGGGATAAAAGTACAAAACGATATAAAATCCAGTTAATACGACGCCCAGTATCCACGCCCAAACACCACGATTTGCGATAGACTTAAACCAAACGCCATCATTTTTAATGCCCTCTGTCTTATGAGAATAGGCAGCTAGGGAGAACCAAATAATTCCGCTTGTTATTGCTGTAAGAGCGGCTGCAAGCCACATACTTTTATTGGGAAAATTATAGTTTGTGAGCGCTAAAATAAAAATACCTAATCCAGTCAATCCTAAAACAACTGCGAATTTTTGTGAAGTGGTTAATGACTTGGGAGGGTTGCCTCCTGTAAGTGATAGGTTATGTTCTATATGTTTCATACTATTGATCTAAAACGTAGATGATTGTTAATTTGTGTGTAAGGTATGTACGGTGTGGGATGCTTTGAAAGCTGTTTTTATTTCTGCCTCGTAGTGTGCATAGAACTCCGGGTCAAAATTAGCTTCTCTTAAGTTTTCGATGACGTAATGGACATCTTTTTTCTGAGTGAGCCAACGATCAAATACCTCGTGTCTTAAACGTATACCAAAGGTGTTGATCCCAATGAATTGTAGAGAGTCTTTGTTGTAATTAATTGTAATGCATTTAGTATCATCACTATGTCTCCAATGAAAATGTTTTTCATGTTCTTTAGGTTTTGCAAATACCCAACCATATGTCTGATATTCAATATCCAGGAACTTTGCGCTGTTAAACCAATGTCCCGGTTGATATTTCATAGGTTTTCCACAAAGTGTTTGTGCAACTACTTCTCCCATCATTCTTCCGGTATACCAAACAGCTTCTACAGGGTTTCTATTTCCAATAGCTGTGCGCTGCTCAGCGCAATCACCAATAGCATAGATAGATGGAATATTAGTTCTCAAATGGGCATCGACTAAAACACCTCGATTTGTTTCTATATTGCTCTCTTTAAGAAATTCGATATTGGGAGAAACACCAGCTGTGAGTCCCACCACAGAGCACTCAATTACTTCTTGCGTTTCTTTAATCACCACACCTTTCGCAGCACCCTGATCATCCAATAGAATTTTATCTAGATTAGTGTTTAGCCGTAAGTCAATATGATGATTTCTGATATGACGATTGATCATTTCACTCTCACCTGGAGGAAGTACGGTATCCCAAAAACTTTTCTCACGCACCAAAAATGTGACAGGGATATCTCTGGATCTCAGCATTTCTGCCAATTCAATTCCAATCAGTCCACCACCCACAATCACTGCTCTCTTGCATACAGTATTATTAGGCGCAACTTTTTCTAAGGTTTCCAAATCTTGTTTATGGTATAAACCAAGCACTCCCTTTCCATCCTGTCCCGGCCATCCAAATTTATTAGGCTTAGAACCAGTGGCTATGATCAGCTTATCAAACGAGAGCGTTTCTCCATTGTCAAAAATCAACATATTTTGTGCCCCTTGAATCTGAATTACATTACCTTGTTTGAGATTTATTTTGTTTTTCTTCCAAAACCAATTTTCGTAAGGCTGGGTGTGTTCAAATTTCATATGCCCCATATACACATACATTAAAGCTGTTCTCGAAAAAAAATACTCAGTTTCTGCAGATACCACCGTAATTTTTTTATCAGATAGTTTTCTAATATGGCGAGCGGCAGTTATACCAGAAATTCCGTTACCTAAAATTACAATGTGTTCCATAAGTAATATAAATGTATAGTTGACCTAAAATACGCTTCTCAAAACATTAGGTCGTTAAGAACTTTTAAAACTTAATCATTTTGTGTTATTTAGAATAATTACCAATAAGGACTTGAAAACTTGAAATGGAAAAAAACTATAATTATTCTGGTAAATAGTTAACTATTTTTTAAAAAATCCTCAAAAAATTAACATTATCACTCTTTTTGAGTTAAAGATATATCAATTGAAAAAACCTTAACGGTATCCCGTTTTGAATCGAAGTAGTTTTGTTTCATAACTAATCAAATTTTTATCGTATGTCGTTATTAACCATAATATTAAACATTTTACTACCGCCATTGGCCGTGTTCTTGAAACATGGGTTGGGTATGACTTTCTTAATCAGTGTTCTACTTACATTAATAGGTTGGTTGCCTGGAGTGATTCATGCATTTATAGTAAATGACTAAAATATTATTAATTAACTATCAAAATTCAAAACAATTATGAAAAAGCAATTATTATTACTGGCTATATTAAGTGCAACGCTAATTAGCTGTGATGTCAATCAAAAAAAAGAAGCCAAACTTCCAGATGTTGATGTGGATATTGATGCCGAAGAGGGTCAATTGCCAACGTATGATGTTGATTGGGCAGATGTAAATGTAGGAACAAAAACTAAAACCATAAAAGTGCCAAAAGTGGTAGTTGTCATGGAAGAAGAAGAAGTAGAAGTGCCTTACATCGATCTTGATATGCCTAATGAAGGTGAAAAAGAAGAAATGAGTATTGTTGTTGAGACCGAAGTATCGGGCAAGGAACATGATATTGAAATTCAGGAAATTCGCGCTGATGGTAAGCGATTGTATGTTATTTCAAAATTAGAAGCTTTAGATACTGATTTAGGAGATAAAACAATGCGTATACAAGATCAGATTGAAATTAACGCGCCTGATTTAGACATTAAACATATCATTGTAGGAGAGCGTCCTGACAGAACTTTTAATGGACAGTATACTTATGTAGGAACAATGAACGATTTTAATGATCGTATCAAAAACGCTAAGGTAATCTATAAGCGATAATACAGTTAATGGTTGATTTTTAGATTACTTTGTGGCTCTCAGATTTTTCTGAGAGCCATTTTTTTTGTTCTTTTAAATCCTCCTTACAAATCTTTAATGAAATACACCTATACCTTTTTAATTCTCTTAGTTTGCTTTTGTTGCACTGCTCAAAATAAATATGCTACCCGTTATTATTTTGATGCCCATTATTTCTACGGAACGATATTAGAACATAATCCTGATATAAGTCATTTGATTACACAACATCCGGAGGGAGTGGTACTAAGTTATAACCGTAAGACTTATGGAGAAAGACCATGGGAAGGATGGTACAACTATCCGGATTATGGGGTGTCTTTTATTTACCAAGACATGCAGAATGAGTTTCTCGGGGATAATTATGGTTTGTATGGACATATGAATTTTTATTTTTTGAAAAAACATGTTCAGTTTAGGTTGGGTCAGGGAATTGCAATTACTACAAATCCTTATGATAGAAATAGTAACTACATCAACAATGCATATGGATCTAGACTTCTTAGTTCAACATATATAAAATTGAATTATACACGCCCCGCTCTTTACAAAGGAATCGGTTTAGAGGCCGGAGGCACTATAATCCATTATTCTAATGCAAGTTCAAAAGCTCCGAACAACAGTACTAATACCTTCGCTTTTACCGTAGGGCTTACTTATGATCCAAATTATACCGAAGAAAGAAGTTATATAGCCAAGGACTCAACAACCTTCAAAAATCAGCCGTTACGATTTAATCTCGCGGTATTGGCAGGTGCTAATGAAACCGATGTAATCGGATCTGGACGGTATCCTTTTGTAACCTTTTCAGGCTACGTGGAAAAGCGCATTGGTCGTAAGAGCGCTCTGCAACTAGGCGCAGATTTTTTTGTGTCCGAATTTTTAAAAGAATATATTAAATATAGATCAATTGCATTTCCTGAAGATGGAATTGATGGAACCGAAGACTATAAGCGGGTTGGATTGACTGCAGGGCATGAGTTATTTATAGGGGATCTTTCGGTAGTAACTCAAGTTGGCTATTACGTATATTATCCGGTGCCTTATCAAGGAAGGTGGTACAACAGGCTGGGTCTGAAGTATTATCTTTATAAAGACATCTTTGCTAATGTAACTGTCAAATCTCATGGTGCAACGGCAGAGGGTGTGGAGTTTGGAATGGGAATACGATTGTAAAAAGATATAAGATGGTTAGATTATTGGCAATTATCATTGTAGTTATCATGTGTGTAGGATGCGATGCGGAAAATGCTCCCGATTGTTTTCAGGCTGCAGGTGATACTATTAAAAAAGAATTTGTGGTTCCTGAGTATTCAAAAATTTCAGTGCTACAGCGTACGCAATTAATAGTCAAACAAGGAATTGCTCAATCCGTGGTAGTGGAAACAGGGGAGAACCTATTGGATGACATTGACATATATGTACAGGATGGTACCTTAATTATAGATAATAAGAACGCCTGTAATTTGGTTCGTGAATATGGACTAACCAAAGTGTATGTTACACAGCAAGAGTTGTCTGAAATAAGAAATGCAAGTGGTCTCCCCGTGAGAAGTGATGGCATGCTATCATATGCTACGCTACAACTAACATCAGAGGATTTGGAGACTGAAGATGCATTTCATAAAACAGGAGACTTTTATTTAGAACTGACATGTGATAGTCTAAGCATTATTACTAACGGAAAATCAAATTTTTTCTTATCAGGAGCGGTTAATACACTAGATCTACAGTTTATGGAAGGGGATAGCCGCTTTGAGGGTAAGGATTTGAGTGTCAATACCGCTACTATTTTTCACCGAGGTACAAATGATATATATCTAAATCCACGGAATGCTGTGACCGGTGAGCTAAGAAGCACAGGAAACTTAATTTTATTTAATACGCCCCCTGTTCTTGATGTGAAAGCCTTGTATAAGGGAAAGGTGATAATCAAAAATTGAAAACGTATATGCTATTTCTATCCTATTTCGACTGATTTTTTTTAAAAAATGGGGATAATTCCTATGAAATGATTGGGTTGAATGTTTCATATCGCTATAATTGTGTCAAATTGCTTGTATACTCTCAAAACAATCAATATTTGTTAAAACCTTAAACCTAAATAATGATTCCGCCAATTGTAATTTTATCGATAGTTATAATTCTATTTATCACTGGAATAATTTTGATTATTCGCTTTGTGAAGAAAAACAATAAATGAAGTTAATATTTTTGATATCACTTTTTTTGTCTTACTCTTCTTTATTAAGTCAGGAATACTCGAGTCAATTTGCTTATTTTTCTAAAATAGAAAAACAGGAAAATTTACAGTCATTTTTTAACGAAATGTTGGATGTGGATATGTCCCTTCAATTAATCAAAGTTTTAGATGGAGAAATAATTGATCTTTTATTTATTCAAAGTGAAAACTTTAATTTTTTAGAGGGCGTTAAAAACGATAATGAGTATCAGGATTTTTTGTATTATCGATATCATGACATTTATGCTGCGTTATTTCAGTATGACCAGATAAAAGGAGTTAGAATACGAGTTAAAAATGAAGAGTTGTCAGGGAATCTCTATTCTGTGGTTGAGGATCATGTAACTTATTTTCCTTCTAAAAAAGAATTTAAAATGAGAGTTCCTCGAGGAATACTATATAAAAAGTGGTATGTACCAACTATCGATTATAGTGACGTCTTTTTTGAGAACGATCTTTCAAAAATTCCTATAGAAAAAATAGATGATATTATTTTTGAATTTAAAGTTAGACATATTAAGAAAATCAAGGAGTAAGCCTAGAGTCCATAGTAAAGAGTAAGCAATAATTAAACCATCAGTAGGATATCCAAATTAAAATTCATTTACGCATTTATTACGATTGCAATTTTAAATACCAACTTGGTATGATGTTCTAGAGATTCTATCGAAACTAACCCGAATTACGAAACTCCAATTGATAGTATAGAAAATCACGGTTTTCTAAAGCGGATAGTGTAAAGTCTAATATTGTAAAACCTAGAAGCTCATTAAAATTGACACTGATAAGGAAGCACAACTTTATTTTGAAAGTGTAAATAGCTATATAGAGAAATCATCAAATAGCTTAAACCTTTTAAAAATCTAAAAGCAAAATCTAGCCAATCATTTCCTATCGTACTTGAAGATGTTGTTAATGAACTTATTATGTCTTGTCTACCACCAATGCTTAAACCATCCAACAGGAGTAAAGGAGGAGGGGGAGGAGGCTCCGTTGCTGGAACAATCTGTTTGTCTAAAGAAGCATTTGCAGGTACATACTATAATGTCCGTCTAGTTTATGAAACGGACGAATATGGTAGGCTTAGAATAAAAGAATCTAGTTCTTACATCTCAGGGCTCACTTATGGCTGGGAATATACCCATCATACCTCTTATACTAGAATTAGTGCTGATAATACTGTTAGTTTTGAAGTCGATGGGACAACAAGTATTAACGTTGATATAGGAGGGATTGGAACTGTATCTACCAGAAGTACTCTTTTAAAAGGCTCTTATAATCCTTGTACTGGAAGAGGAGGAATTGAAAAAATCCTGGAAAGTTATCAAGATAATCAAAATTGATATGAACATGAAGTTTTAGTATCAAATCAGTGCAGTATAAAGCACTGATTGGATTTATATATTGAGTGATCACTTCGCTACCTTCTCTTTATAATAAGCACAAAGCTCTTCACCAGAGGCGCCAAACCATCTTTTTATATAGATAATCAGAAAATGATACTGTAACCGCCAAACGCCATGTTCTTGATAACGGCGTGACGACGTAACAACCCATGAGGGAATAACAGAAAATATTTTTTGATCATATAATTTACCAATGAAATGATTATCCTCAAATACAACATAACGTTCATCATATCCACCAATCTCTTGAAATACTTTTTTGCAAACAAATAAACTCTGATCCCCTCCTCTGCAAGCTCGGTGATTTATTTTGGTGAACCAGGCCATAAGTTCAAGCCACCAATGTTTGTGGTCAAACTTCATTCTAAAACATCCTGCTCGCTTATTGTCTTTAACGTAGGTAACGATAGCTTCATCAAAATGCTTTGGAGGTAAGCTATCTGCATGTAAAAAATATAAAATATCAGCTTCAGCTTTATTAGCTCCGAAGTTCATCTGAACAGCTCTGCCTTTATTTGATCTAAAAACTTTTATTGGAAATGCGCCAATCTTTTGTGCGACGCGATGACGATCATAGTCATTTACTTTTTTGAGTGTATCATCTGTACTTCCACCATCAATTAATAATAGCTCGTGTATCTGAGTGCCCGATACCTGATCGAGATGCTTCAAAAGCACTTCGATAGTGTTTTCTTCATTAAAAACAGGAACAATAATACTAATCATTCAATAAGACGGTTCTTAAGCTTATTCGTTTAGATTCCAGTTATAGTCTAGGTAATCAATAGTTGCATTTTTGCTGATTTTGATATCCGTAAAGGGGTTGATAAAATCAATAACAGATTCGTTTCCGTTAATTAAATAATCACCTTTATACCAATCAAATATAGACGAAAGTTTTAGAGAGTTCTCTGAGATCTGATTTTTTTCGCTATTTATAAATTCTCGTGTTGCTTTATCTAACTGCTCATTAATTTTACCTGCCGTATAGGCTTCGTTTAGTAATTTAGGGCATGATATGGAGGCACAGTTGATAGCAAAATGTATTCTGGGCTCGTTCATTTTACGAAGCACACCGTTTTCGATTCCTCCTAATGATAACGTACGATCCCCTATAGGCACGATAGCTTTGGTCCAGGCACCGCTAATATCCTTAATACTTTTAACGGGGTAATTTTCAACAATTAAGTCTACTGTATACGCATTGTATAGATTAATATAGAATGCTAAGAGTTCTTGTAAGGACCAGTCATCGTTGGGTTGCATACTGGATACATATTTCAAATACTTCTGTAACTCCTCCCGGTTATCCTTCAGGCTTTTATAATCAACATCACCATTGGCATCCACGTATCTTTTTAAGATCTTATCCCACGCCGCATGATCTACATTCATGACTGAATTAGCGGTCGTTGAGGTTAGTTGCTGCGGAGTTGTCTTTGTGGGTTGACCCTGACTGGTCAGTCCTGCAGCACCCAATAGAGTACAACTACCAATTAGGATACTGGTAGTAAAGAGTAATATTAAACTTTTAGGTATCATTTTCATAGTATTTTATGTTCGGTTATTTCTTTTTAAAACTTAATGGATATAATTCCTGAGCAATGAAATTATTAGGAAATTGCTCATCATTCTCAAAACCTAATTCAATATCTCTTCCGTTTGAGGGAATGTGATCTGTCTTAAACATATAATCCCAAAGACTAAGTGAGATCCCAAAGTTTACCCCTACAGTTTTATGCTTAGGTAAAGTTTTTGAATGATGCCAAATATGCATCTTAGGATTATTGAATATGTATTTCATAAATCCATAATCCCAACCTAGGTTTGCATGGTTGAGATGACCGATGGTCAGCGCAAAGAAATGAACAATTGCGACATCTTGAGCATCAAAACCTCCAATAATAGCTAATGGAATATATAAAATAGATTTATAAAGTACCGGCTCCATCCAATGGTATCTCAGGTGACCGGCAAAACCCATTTCCTTAATGGAATGATGAACTTTATGAAAATTCCATAAAAAAGGGACTTTGTGTAACAATCTATGGGTGTTCCACTGAACGAAATCAGTCACAAGAAAAAATATAAGGAGACCTAAAAATCGTGGTAATACATCGATATCAAATAGCTGAAAATCTGAAATCTTCAAGCCAATACTCCCTAAAAGATCATTGAAGAAACGCTCAGCAACGTTTGAGAGAGCAATAAAAACAATTAAATTAAGCAAAAAGAAATTGAAAAACATATAAAAGGCATCTAGCCAAAAATCCTTGCGAAACTTAGATTGATTTTTTCTCCACGGAAAAATAATTTCGAGGATCCAGACGATTAGTGATACAACGATTAATCCATAAAAGTAATTCGCCCAGGAATTTTCAAACAAAACTTCTTTTACAAGATAGTTCCAGTATCCCGTATAAGATTCACCAACAGTCTGAAGATATTTTTCCATAAAATAAAATAACTATTCAACTATAACATAGTCGTAATAAACATATGAAGCTAACAGATGTTCTTGTAGTATTGAAGGCGGATTGTGGCAAATAGCACAATCCGCCTGAAGATCTAGCAGCAACCCCCACCATCATAGTGGTAAGTTGATTCACTGATAAAAATATCATCTCTTTTAAGATCAGCCAATGCGTTCGCTGTTTTGTCACAAATTGCCAAGGGTTGATTTTTTACCAAAACATGACCTTTCTTGTCGTCAAAGTGATTGCCATCTCCGTAATATATCGCAGCCTTACCTGTAAAGATGCAAGGGCCATCTGCTGGCATTGGATCTTTAATAGCTGCTACTTCGATGGATTCAATGTAAATCAATTCATCAGTTGCATAATTTTTTGGGTCCAAAATACGATACGGCTTGCGCGCTCTAATCTCAATGGTACCAAAGCCTACATCAGTTAAGGCTTTTACATATTCTGCAATAGGAAGACTACCACTTAGGCACAAAGCTCTTAACCGCTCGTCATTACGCAACGTATCATTCATCGATTGTTCACAGGTTGGATCACTCATAACGAGTCTGCCATGTGGTTTTAAGACGCGGTACATTTCTTCGATCGCTTTTTTAAGATCATCAGCCTTGAAAATATTAAAAAGGCAATTTTGTGCTGCCACATCGATGCTGTTATCGTCTACCGGAAGGTTAAGTGCATCTCCAAAGCGCAAGTCTACAAAATCACTTTTAAACCAGTCATTTTGAGTTTCAGCTACTTTAAAGTTCTTTTCTGAAGCTTCAATCATTTCCTTAACGACATCGACACCAATCACGCCCCCTTTTTGTCTGGAAAAATATGAGAATTGTAGTAACTCCATACCTCCACCAACACCAACGTATAATACTTTGGGATTATTTGTGAGATCTCTGGCATTAACGGTACTTCCACAACCGTAATTCATTTCTTGCATGATCTTTGGAATCTTTAATCCCGGTAATTCCCAAATTGGGTTGGTAGTACAGCATAATCCTACATCTGGGGTAAGTGCAGCATCTTTATAAACGTCATGGGTAGTATCTAAGTAGCTCATAGTATTTATTATTGTAAGTATTTTTATAGTGATTTGATGACTTCTTTAAAAATTGTAATCATGTCAGGCTCAGCTTTTGCGGCCATACTGATAATTTCCTCAATATTAATAGGTTTTAGATTGTTTGGATCACACTCATCAGTTAATACAGATAATGCAACCACAGGTAGATCAAGATGGTTTGCTACAATCACCTCGGGCACCGTACTCATGCCAACAGCGTCAGCACCGATAATTTTTAAATATTTATATTCTGCTCTCGTTTCAAGCTGTGGTCCTAAGACCGATGCATACACCCCTTTATGTAATTTTATTTTGTGCTCTTTGGCAATAGCTTCTATCTTATTATTAATGGTGGTATCATAAGGAGCGCTCATATCGGTAAAACGCGTACCCATTTGTTCTACACCTTTAAAGGCCAATGGAGATCCTCCTTGTAGGTTGATATGGTCATCAATAAGCATCAATTCACCCTTGTTAAAGTCGAGGTTCACAGCTCCTGAAGCATTAGAAACTAAGAGTGTTTTTATACCTAGACTGTGCATTATGCGTACTGGATAGGTCACATCCTGAAGTGTGTATCCTTCATACAAGTGAAACCTCCCCTGCATAACGATCACGTTTTTGCCTTCAAGTTTTCCGTAAATCAACTTTCCTTTGTGAAACTCAACTGTCGCGGTGGGAAAGTAAGGGATGTGATTATAACTAATTTCTTTTATTACTTCAAGTTCGTCCAAAAGTTGTCCCAAACCTGTACCGAGAATAATTCCTACTTCAGGATTCTCAAATCCTTTATCTCTCAGATAATCTCTTGTTTCTTCAATATAATTGGTCATATTTTTATTTTATAAATTGTTGAAATACTTCGATATCTTTAATGTCTTCAAAATAATCGATATCGTTTCGTTCCTCTAAAACTTTAACTTTTTTGCCTTCCAAGTCTTTTAGTGTATCCTTTAAAACTGTGGCTGTTCCCCATTCTTTATTTTGAAAGAGAGGGCTTGTCAATGTATTCATTCCCAAAAGATAATATCCGCCATCTTCTGCTGGTCCGATGACGTAATCGTTTGTTTTTAAAGCCTCAAAAGCAGCCTCGATATCTTTTTGCTCAACATCGTATAAGTCACTTCCCATTATGATAATATGTTGGTAACCATTCTCAAACCCAGCAGAAAATGCTTGCAGCATTCGTGCCCCTAAATCTTCGCCTAATTGGTTTTTCTTATTATATAGTGTAGGATCCCAAATATCATTTTCTCTTACTTTTACAGAATAATGAACCTCTTTGTCGACTTTAAGGCCTCTGGTCACATTAACCGTATGCTGCAATAGAAACTTATAAATATCAAGTGCAGATTGCTCACCTATAGTGGCGGCTAATCTGGTTTTGCATTTTCCTAATTCAGGATTTCTGGTAAATAGTAGAAGAAGATTTTTTGTTCTTGTAGTCAATCTTAGTGAGTTTTTATTAATTTTAGTTAGAATACATTAATAGCGTTTTTTGAATACTTACTCCATTGCTCAGAGTAGATGTGCAAGCTATCAGTTTCAATAGCATTCCTATTTATGATGGGTAAATTCTTGTTTTTCCATTCAAAAATTCCTCCATACAGATTTTTGACGTTTTTGTAGCCTGCATTGATCAACTTTTTACCAGTTGCATGAGAGCGTACACCAACACTACAATATACGACGATTAATGTATTTTGGTTTGGATAAATTTTCTTAAAAGTATCTAAGTTAAAATTTTCGTAATCAACAAAGATGGAAGTAGCGATATGACTTACCGCATGCTCTTTTTTAGATCTGGAATCCAAAACAACAGCTTCATCTTTACACATTATTAATTCTTCTATTGAAATGTAAGGAACTGAATTATCGGTATAGCGATGTAACAGCGCATCCAAATTTGACTGAGCCGTGATATCCTTGCCAAGACATCCTAAAAGAATACAAATAATATATTTCATCATATCATAATCCATTTAAGATTTAACGATTAGGCAACAGTTCCCTGACAGCTACTGCCGGCACCTGCAGTACAACCATAGCAATGCTGCGAAATGATTATATCTCTATTGTTTAAGATGTCTTCATTGTAATCTTTGATATGCTGAATTTTACTAGCTACTTTAAGATCGAGCATTTGATTAAAATCACAATCAAATAAATAGCCATCCCAACTTATTGAGATTGTATTGGTGCACATTACATTTGCAACGGCCCCGGGATTATAAGCTTCAACCAAGGCATACATATAGTCTTCATAATTTTCTGAGGCTATTAGGTAGTCTAGAAATCTGCTGATGGGTAAGTTGGTTATGGCAAATAAATTATGAAATTGAATATCAAAATCCTCTGATAGTGCTTTTTTAAAATCACGCTCCAATGCCCCTTGATCACCAGGTAAAAAAGCGCCCGAAGGATTGTATACTAAGTCTAGCTTCAGATCACTACCAGGCATTCCATAACCTCTTTCATTTAATTCCTGTAATGCTTTAATAGACTTATCAAAAACTCCATCACCTCTTTGTTTATCAGTTTTACCTCGCGTCCAGTGTGGCATCGAGGATACAACATGCACATTATACTTTTTAAAAAAATCAGGTAAATCGTAATATTTTTTATTAGCTCTAATGATAGTTAGGTTACTACGAACTATGAAATCTTTTATTCCGGCTTTACTAGCTTCTTCAACGAACCATCTGAAATTAGGATTCATTTCGGGTGCTCCACCAGTGAGATCCAACGTATGCGCACCAGTGTTTTTAATCACTTCTAAACAATGTGACATGGTTTCCTTCGTCATGATTTCTTTACGATCCGGTCCGGCATCCACATGGCAATGCTCACAAACTTGATTACACATATATCCTACATTGATTTGTAGAATTTCTAATTTATTTGGACGTAAAGTTTTATGGCCTGATTCGGCTATTTTATCTGAAAATTTTGGAAGTTCGCCATTTTGGAAAATCCCGTTGTTAAGTATTTCAAGTTGTTTATTAGCGTAAGCTAATTCGTCATTTCTTTTATGTAAAGATTTCGTCGCCATAGATAAAGGGTAAACTATTAATATAGTATAGGTTTTGGAGCTAAGTGTTTTTGCAAGTATAAACGATCTAATTACATAGATAGTTTTTCGTATTTGTTCATCATTTGAACACCATGAACGAGTGTAGCTCCACTTTCGATTGCAGCTCCAGCATGAACGGCCTCCATCATTTCTTCTTTTGTAATGCCGCGCTGTAATCCATCTTTTGTATACGCGTCAATACAGTAGGGGCATTTTACCACATGCGATACAGCTAGGGCTATTAGGGATTTTTCTCGAGCCGTTAAGGCTCCTTCTTCAAAAACTTTTCCATAGTAATCAAAAAATTTCTTACCTAATTCTTCACTCCATTCTGTAATGTTTCCAAATTTGCGCAAATCTGCAGGGTCATAATAGGGCTTTGCCATAATCGTTTTAAATTTTTACGAGTCTTTGATGTAGTCGTTATAGTGTCATCACAACTTACAAAAAAATGTTGAACATTGAGGGGTACCGTGAATTGAAAAGAATAAAAGCACCTCACAATTCTGTTAAATAATCATTTTAGGTTTCAAGATTATACAAAGAGAATCCAAAACCAATTAAATAACGTATTTTTAACCTTTGTCGCACTAGTTTTTGTTTGTTATGCTGTGCTAATATTTATAAGGATGAGGAAAAAAGTAACATTAAAGCAATTGGCAAAGGAGCTAAATTTATCAATTTCTACAGTGTCTAAATCATTAAAGAATGATAGGGAAATAAGCCAGAAAACAATTGCGAGGGTTAAGGAATTAGCAGAATTCTATAAATATAAACCTAATGCGTTAGCGGTAAGTTTGAAAAGTAGCAGAACCAATACTATTGGTGTTATTCTACCGGAAATTTTAAATCATTTTTTCGCTAAAGTTTTAAATGGTATTGAGCAAGAAGCGTCAAAACATGGCTATAAAATTTTAACATGCATTTCTAATGAGTCCTATCAGAAAGAGGTGGATTATGTGGAGATGCTATCCAATAATAGTGTGGATGGTTTAATTATGTCGTTGAGTCAAGAAACACAAATCACCAATCAATTGGATCATATTAAGGAGTTAAAAAGAGATAATATTCCTGTGGTATTATTTGACCGTATTAATGAAACCATAGATTGTGATAAGGTAATTATTGATGATGAGAAAGCGTCGAGTAAAGCGATGCAACATCTAGTTGACTCTGGATGTAAAAATATTGCGATAGTCACTACCATTTCAAGCCTAAGTGTAGGGGAGTTGAGATGCACAGGAGCTAAGAAGATAGCCGAGATGTATGATGATGTCTCCTATCATATGCTTATGATTGAGGAGGTTGCTAATGTGGAATCCATAATTGAAGAATTTTTAACATCCAATGCTGTAGATGCTGTTTTAGGATTAGATGAGACTGCCGCTGCAGTTTCAGTTAATATAGCTGCCAAAATGGGATTAAAAATTCCAGAGCAGTTGTCAGTTATTGGTTTTACAGATGGGTTGTTGGCTAAATATTCGTATCCTAAATTGAGTATTGTTTCACAACATGCAGAAACATTAGGGGCCATAGCAACGCAACGTTTATTTAAACGTTTAGCGATGAAACCTTCAGAAAAAAATAAAGCTGTAACCGAAATTGTTGAAACAACACTATTGCTGAGAGCTTCGACGTTGCCGGTGCTAAAAAATAAATAGTTCAGTAGGGAGAACTAAATCATATCTAAAAACTACCAATTAAACCGAGCTGACCGGGTCCCATGGTGATATTCCATTTGATACCAAGACGCTTACTTTTATAAGCATATCTCTTATTTTTATTTAAGTAATTGTCAATACCATCGACTACTACTACACTGATTGCTACTCCTAAAACTACGTCGGTCAACCAGTGTGCGCCTGCCCAGAGTCTAGAAACAGGAGATACAAGTCCTAAAGCGTAAATTCCGCCTTTAACATAGGGATTAGTAAATTGTTTTGAAATTGCGTAAGCAGTGGTGAATGAAAGAATTGCATGCCCTGATGGAAAAGAATGATATCCTGAATCATTAGAATAAAATCTAAAATCAGTGGATCCCTTTCCTGTTGAGGGTCGCGCTCTACCGGCCAAAGTTTTACTAATGGTTTGTATAATGCCACCGGCAGTGGCCGATGCAATAAGGAGAATACCTGTTTTGCGAACCTTTTCGTTTTTTGTAAGTATGCCAAAGGCATATACACCAGTTGTTAATCCGTAATTTAATAAAGGTTTACCAAAGCGAAATCCGGTTTCTTTCACAATATGAGGAATGTCCTCTTCTTGCTCTAAAAAATAATCATTTGCAGGTTCGTCTATGGCAAGAAGTAAGGCGCTACCCGCTACAATCCCGGCAAAAGTTGTCCAATCTCTTTTTTTCCAACGTACAGGATTTGTGTAGACATGTTTGATTCCGCCAAAGGCTGAAGCTCCATCATGTTTAATCATGTCCCATCTAGACATTTCTGGATCGGTTTCTAAACTATCTTCATCTTGTCCAAACA
Organism: Aquimarina sp. 2-A2; assembly: GCF_045505135.1. Taxonomy (NCBI): domain Bacteria; kingdom Pseudomonadati; phylum Bacteroidota; class Flavobacteriia; order Flavobacteriales; family Flavobacteriaceae; genus Aquimarina; species Aquimarina sp. 2-A2. The sequence goes on from NZ_JBJKFI010000001.1 coordinate 1,003,529, forward strand.
TTTGGAAACTGATAATCCAGAATAAAAGGAAGCTAAATACTTTTAATAAATTCATTCGGCAAAAGTAATAGCTTGCCATCAACCTTGTCTTAAATTTATCTAAAAAAAAAGCATCAATTTTATCTTTGAAAGCTGAGATATTATCATTCGATAGCGTAAGGTATAGCTTAAGCTATCGAATGATCTTGTTTTATTAACTTTTTTACTTTAGCTAAGAAAGGCTCCAGCTCAAAGGGCTTTGCTATAAATCCAGATGCTCCGGCCTCCAAACATTCTTTTTCAGCTTCATGTAAGGCAGACATCATAAGAATTGGAATATCTTGCAATTTTTCATCTAACTTAAGCGATGCACAAACTTTTGTTCCATCAGTTCCCGCGATATATTTATCCAGCAGGATTAATTGAATTTCATTATTTACAATCTGATTTTTGATCGTCTTAGGATCTTTAGTGATAATCGCATTGTAATTATTAAATTCTAATATCTCCTTGACCATCACCCCAAGGATTTTGTCGTCATCTACAACTAAAACAGTATTCATTAATTATTTTTATTAAAATTTATTAAGGGTAAAGTGAATGTGAATTTTGATCCTTTACCTTTTTTACTCTCTACATCTATGGTTCCTCCATGACGGTCAATAATTTCTTTGACCAGAAATAAACCAATACCAAACCCTGAAAATGTTTCTTCATTTTCTCCTTCAACTCTATAAAAGCGATCAAAGATTTTGCTAAGGTCTTTTTTCGGGATGCCTATCCCATAATCTTTTACACTGATCGCTCCATAGTTTTCATCTTTTTTATAAATAGCGATTTCTATCAACTGACTTTTTGGAGCATATTTAATGGCGTTAGTAATTAGATTTATCAATACTTGCCCAACTCTATCCCGGTCAGCAAGTACTTCCATCTCAAAGCTATCATGAAATTCAACTTCACTTAAATCTGACGAAAATCTAATGTCTTCTACAGTTTCGTAGATTAATTCGTTGAGACTAAAATGTGTCTTTTTCAATTCTAACTTACTATTTTCTACTCTGGAGAGATCAAGCATTTCAGAGATTAATCGGGTGAGTCTGGATACTTGGCTATCGATTCTTTTTAATGATCGTTGCACCGGGACTAATGCTTCCGGAAATTCCTGATTGGCATTAATCATACTTAATAACAACTGAACATATCCCTTGATTGAAGTGACAGGTGTTTTTAATTCATGACTCACCATTTTGAGAAATTCTTCTTTTCGTCTCTGCTCTTCTTTTACTCTGTGAATTTCGGTACAGGTACTCAACCAAGTTTTAATATTTCCGGTCTCATCATGAATTGCCACTGCGCGATATAAGTGCCATTTGTATTTACCGGATTTATTAAGAAAACGCAACTCCATTTCTTGACCCTCACCGGTTGCATAGGCAACGTTTAGTTTTTTAAAAAATTCTTCCTTATCATCCGGATGGATTATTTTTGTCCACCCTTTATTTTGTAGTTTTTTTAAACTAAGACCAGTGTATTCCTGCCAACTTTTGTTGTAATATATAATTTCGCCAGTTGGGTTTGCACTAATAATTTTATCAGGTAGGAGATCGATCATTTGCCTGAATTTCTTTTCGCTTTCAGAAATTTTATGATAGAGTTCTGTCTGTTTAGATACATTAGTGGCAATCACAGCTACTTTCTCTACTTTGCCATTAAGACTAAAAATAGGTTGATAGGCAAAATCATAGTAATCCTTAACCATCTTACCTTCTTTAAAATGCTCTGCAGGCACCTCAAAGGCGTGGTAGGCCTTACCGGTTGCCAGTACTTGTAATAAAAGATCTTCAAAACCTTGCTTTCTTATCTCCGGCAGAACTTCGAGTAGTGGTTTGCCAATAATATTTTTACCTTTTCCCCAATTCTCTAAAATTGTGTCATTAGCAATTTCAATGATTAGCTTTTCACCTTGTAAAATAGCGATAAGATAAGGAGAGAGATATATCAGTTGATCATAATTACTAATTTGTTCTTGTAGCTTGCGCTCTAGAGTTATAGAAGAGGTAATATCTTTTAAAGATACTAAAATACGATCGCTGGATAACTCTTCTGTAAATGAAAGTTTTTTGGCACTTATTTCATAGTGTTTATGAGCTATTTCTAGAGTAATTGGCACATTAGTAGATGGAGTTTCGTGTAGAATTGAATTAAGGAGTAATTTAATTTTTTTATGATCCCATTTTTTATTGTCAATTCCAAAAAATGATTTATTTAAGATATTTTCGGAAGGCTTATCAGATAAGGCTAAGAAAGCTTGGTTGCTTTCTAGTACGCGTAGTTGCTCATCCAAAAGCACAACGGGATCACCTAAATTATCAAAAATTATCTTAGGTAGACAAATACTGTTTTCAGAACTATTTTTGTCTTGTTTACGTGTGATACTATTCTCTTGGCTGTTTGTCAAATATGATTTTTTTAAAGCACTTTCTCTCATCTCGATATTCCCCACATAGGATTTGGTAAAGATATGTTTAAAGTGGAAGTGAATATTATAAATTGATGTTAAGGAGCCGAGTTTTTAGTTATTGTTATGATAAAATATTCCCTTGAATTAACACTCTAATCAATTTATTAAATCAGAATACCACAAAACAAAAAAACCCGAACACAAAGTTCGGGTTTTCTCTTGCTTTAAAGTGGTGCCTCCAGGAATCGAACCAGGGACACAAGGATTTTCAGTCCTTTGCTCTACCAACTGAGCTAAGGCACCTTGTTGTAAGCGGATGCAAATATAGAGCCTTTTTTTAATTCGCAAAAGATTTTTTTAAAAAAATCTGTTTTGTACCTTTGAACAATAGTTAAAAAACATGAATTTAGTCATCGATATTGGCAATACAACCATTAAGATAGGGGTATTTAATGGAGAGAAATTGGTCTTTAAAATAGCAGCACAATTAAAAGATTTTGAGGAGGTTATTGTTTCTGTTTTGTCCGAATATCAAGAGCTGAAAAAAGCGATTATCGCATCGGTAGGAAAGTTGTCCCAAAAAAAATTAAATTTTCTTCAAAAAAAAATTGAAACCTTAGTTTTGGATGAACATGTATCGATTCCCTTTAAGAATTTATATAGCACTCCACATACTTTGGGCGTAGATCGTATAGCACTCATTGCTGCGGCAGTTTATAATTGCCAAGGTCAAAATGTATTAGTGATCGATGCAGGAACATGTATCACCTATGATTTTAAAAATAAAAACGATGAATATTTAGGAGGAGCGATATCACCGGGGATACATCTTAGATATTCTAGCTTACATACGCACACGGCTAAGCTGCCAAAATTAAGTTTAATCGCTCCTGATCAACTAACTGGAGATGGTACAATAAATGCAATACATTCTGGCGTTGTGAATGGCGTTGTATACGAAATTGATGGAGTAATTGAAGAATATTGCAACATCTATGGTGATTTAACAGTTATTTTAACCGGAGGAGATGCACATTTTTTGTCTAAAAGATTAAAAAATAGCATATTTGCCACCTCTAATTTTTTGTTAGAGGGTCTAAATTATATTTTAGCATTTAATAATACTCAATGATAAAGAAGATTTTAGTAGTCCTGCTGGTGATTGTTGCCGGTTTTTCATATGCGCAAGAGGGAACATCCTCACCTTATTCCTACTATGGTATCGGGCTCCAAAAATTCAAAGGTACGGTCGAAAACAGGTCCATGGGGGGGTTGAGTTTTTTGACAGATAGTATTCATATAAATTTGCAAAATCCTTCGGCCTACGGTGATTTAAAACTTACCGCCTATACTTTGGGTGCTACGTATAATTCTTTGAAACTAAATAGTCAAAATGGCTCATCTTCTACAGATAATGCAACTTTAGATTATCTGGCTGTTGCTATTCCTGCCGGAAAATTTGGTTTTGGTTTTGGTGTAGTGCCTGTAAACGCTGTAGGGTATCAATTAAAGTCAGAGCAGGCGGATGGTTCAGAAACGCGTTTTAGCGGAACCGGAGGTCTTAATCGTGTATTTTTAGCAGCGGGTGTTCAAATTAATAAAAACTTAAATGTAGGATTAGATCTACATTACAATTTTGGAAATATTCAGAATAAAGTACTACGCACTCGTTCAGATATTTTATTTAGCACACGTGAAATTAATGATTCTGATTTATCGGGTTTTAGTATGTCATTAGGTGTAACATATCGTACGATGCTTACTGATAAGCTTGAGCTGACTACTTCAATAGTTTCCAGTCCCTCTTTTGCATTAACTTCAGAAAATGACAGAACTTTGTCCAGTGTTGTTGTGAATAGCAGTGGCGGCGAAACGCTTATCGAGTCACAGGATGTTGAGGTTGAAAATCGGGATCTGGATTTGCCGGCAGAGTTTAAATTCGGCGCTGGTATTGGTGCTCCTAAAAATTGGTATGTAGGAGGAGAATATAGCTATGTAGATGCAGAGAATTTTGAAAATCGTTCTTTTACGCAGGAAGGAGTTACCTACGATAACGCATCAAAATTTAAATTAGGGGGGTATTATATACCTAATTATCGTTCACTTACCAGTTATTTAAATCGTATTGTATATAGAGCTGGGGTGCGGTATGATGAAACAGGTTTGACTATTGATGATAATGCAATAAATGAGTTTGGCATATCTTTTGGAGTAGGACTACCAGTGGGAAGATTGTTCTCTAATCTAAACATCGGTTTTGAATACGGACAGCGTGGAACAAAAGATGCCGGATTAATAAGAGAAGATTTTATGAACCTCTCATTAAGTTTATCTTTGAACGACAAATGGTTCAGACAAATAAAGTTTAATTAACTACAATTTATAAAATATGAATACTAAATTTTTATACACGTTAGCAGCTGGTTTGGTTTGTGGGGTAGCGAGTCTTAATGCTCAGGCTACCGACTGCGCAACTACGGCTTCTATTGCATATGAGCATGCCAAAGTGAAAAATTATGAAGCAGCAGAGAAACCTTTATGGGAAGTTCGTAAAGAATGTCCTACATATAGTGTTGCGACCTATCAATTTGGTGAGAAATTATTGAAGGCTAAATTAAAAAAAGCTCCGGATGCTGAGAAGACAGCTGTAGTAAATGAGTTAATTTCTTTACTAAAAGAACGTTATCAATATTTCCCTGGTAAAACAAAGATAGGAGATTTGCACTCTGATATAGGTCAATTAATGTTTGACAACAATATTGGAACTAAAGAGTCTCAATTTGAAGCATTTGATAAAGCATATACAGAGGACAAAGAAAATTTCAAAGGAGCTAAAAAGCTATATACATACTTTACACTATTCGTAGACTTACATAATGAAGGTAAGAAAGAGTTGCAGGCTGTATTTGATCTTTATGACGATGTAACGGAAAAGATTGAAGGTGAAGAAAGTGAAAAGGCTGCTACAATAACTGAGTTGACTGAAAAATTAGACGCAGGAACAGCTTTAACTTCAAAAGAGAAGAGAAGCTTAAAGAATGCAGAAATTAATTTGCAAGCATATAGTAAGGTGAAAGCTGGTGTTAATCAAAAGCTTGGTGTTCTAGCGGACTGTGAGAATTTGATTCCGCTTTATAACGGACAGTTTGAAGCTAAAAAAGGAGATGCTATTTGGTTAAAAGGAGCTGCAGGAAGAATGTCAGCTAAAGAATGTACCGAAGACCCATTATTTTTCAAATTGGTTGAAGCGTTGCATAAAGCAGAACCTTCTGCTAAATCTGCATACTATTTAGGATTGTTAGCATTAAAGGATAATAAGAGATCAACGGCTCTGGATTACTTTAACCAATCGGCAGAACTAGAAACTAAAGCAAGTGATAAGGCAAAAGTGTACTTTAGAATTGGTGAAGTTTTGAAAAAGCAAGGAAGTTTTGGTAAGGCAAGAAGTTATTATAGAAAAGCTTTAAACTATAAACCTTCTATGGGAGTTGCTCATCTTAGAATAGCAAGTATGATTGCTAGTAGTGCAAATAATTGTGGAGATGATGTGTTTAGCAAAAGAGCTGTATATTGGTTAGCTGCAAACTATGCAAACAGAGCAGGTAAAATTGATCCTAGTTTAAAATCTACGGCAGCGCAAACTGCAGCTAGTTATAATGCAAAAGCACCATCAAAAACCGATATTTTTAACAACCCAGGAGTTACTTCGGTAAAAATCGGATGTTGGATCGGCGAAACGGTAAGAGTTCCTAAGTTGTAATGCGTAAAAGCTTACCTCATATAATCATAAACTTTGTCACAGCATTTGCTGTGACATTGTTTTTTTCATGTCAATCGAAGCGGAATAATCAAAATCGATCTGTGAGTATAGAAGATGTGCCAATAGGCGAGATTTTTGATGTTAATCTGAAATATACAGATTCCGGAAGATTGACTGCAGTGCTTAAGGCTCCAAAAATCTTAGATTTTACAAATCAAAACTTCGCATATCACGAATTTCCTGATGGTGTTGTGTTGGATCTAATCGATAAAGAAGGTAAAATAAGTGTGGTCAAGGCTGATTACGCTATATCTTACAGAGAAACCGGACTTATAGATATGCAGGGCAATGTAGATATTAAAACTGCAGATAGTACCCATCTCAAAGCAAAACAACTATATTGGAATCAAAATAACGATTGGATTTTTACCGATCAGCCTTATACCAGTTATTTGCCGGACGGAGCTATCAATCAAGCTGATGGTTTTGATGCTAACCAAGATTTTACTATCTTGAATTCTCGCATTAATGAAGGTGTAATGGTTATAGATGAATAAAATAGTATGATGAAATTTTTTAAATTTTTTGAAATCGCATATATTTTAATCGCGATTTTTTTTCTTTATCAGGCCTACATCGAGTGGGATTTAGAAGATAGCAAAAGTATTTTGTATCTCTGTTTTGCAGGGGTTGCTGTGTTTATGTATTTCTTCAAAAGAAATTTCCGTAAACGTATTGATGCTAATAAGAATAAGCAATAATGGAACTCCAAATTATTGTTGTTGTAATATCTCTACTGCTTTCTGCTTTTTTTTCCGGAATGGAAATCGCATACGTATCTTCCAACAAGATTCATATTGAAATAGAAAAAAAACAAGGTGGCTTCTTGGCTAGTATACTGATTTTGTTGACCAGAAAACCATCAAAGTTTATTGCTACTATGCTTGTAGGCAACAACATAGCGTTGGTGATTTATGGATTTTATATGGGAGATCTACTGGTGCAACTGCTACAGGGGTTCTATCCACAACTAACCGGCGGACTAAGTTTGTTGATTCAGACAGTGTTGTCAACGTTGGTTATTTTATTGACCGCAGAGTTTTTACCAAAAGTTTTTTTTCAGATTTACGCTAATTTTTTCCTGAAACTATTCTCGTTTCCGGCTTACGTTTTTTATGTGTTGTTTTCTCCTGTGTCTACTTTCATTATCTGGGTGTCTGATTTTGTATTAAAGCATTTTCTAAAAACAGATGGGGATGAAGTGCAATTAGCGTTTAGTAAAACCGAATTAGGAGATTACATCACAGAACAAATGGAGGCTGTAGAGTCCCATGAGGATATCGACAGTGAAATTCAGATTTTTCAAAATGCGTTGGAATTTTCTGAAGTGAAATCAAGAGAAGTGATGGTGCCACGTACCGAAGTTGTTGCTGTAGATAAAGATAAAGCAGTAGACGAGGTAAATACAATTTTTGTAGAAACCGGACTTTCTAAAATCTTAGTTTACAATGAAACCATCGATGATATTATAGGGTATGTGCATTCCTTTGAGCTTTTCAAAAAACCGGTTTCTCTTCGATCCATACTAATGCCTGTTGTTTTTGTTCCCGAAACGATGTTTGTCAAAGATGTTCTCAATCTGTTGACCAAAAAACATAAAAGTATGGCCGTTGTAATAGATGAATATGGTGGAACTAGTGGTATTATTACAGTAGAGGATATCGTTGAAGAGCTTTTTGGAGAAATTGAAGATGAGCATGATTCTGTTGAATTAATAGAAGAACAGTTGGATGCGGATCGTTACCGTTTTTCTGGCCGTATGGAAGTAGACTATATTAACGAAACCTATAAAATTAATTTGCCCGTTGGCGATAATTACGAAACCCTTGGTGGTATGATTGTCGATCATACCCAAGAAATTCCGCAGCAAGGAGACGAAATTTTACTAGCAGGTTTTAAGCTTCATATTGTTGAGACTTCGACGACAAAGATTGAGGTAGTTGAGTTACATCGTATTCAAGAGGAGTAGTGAGTATTTTCTAATAACGGCATGCTTTAATCTCTACTTTAGCTATGTTGTTATGAGATTAAGGACCTAAATAAATAGCATAATCGGTTTCTAATTTCTAAGTAGTTTGGTAAAGAAAGTGTCTTTTTAAAACAACGAAGAGTTGACGACAACTCCATCAGTTTCTTCACAATTTTGAATTGCAGCAAGAAGTCTAAGTACAGCTTTTTATCATCAGGATACGACTGATAGTTTACTGCATATCAGAAAGTAAAAAAAGTTGTAAAGACTTTTGTTCTTTAATTGGTATTAATCCAATAAAATGGTATTTTCGCCCACTATATTTGAATAAATTACACTTACAATGGCAGTTTTAAATAAAATTAGACAACGTTCAGTTTTCTTAATTGTGATTATCGCACTTGCGCTATTTTCATTTGTATTGGCAGATTTGATCCGTAATGGCGGAGCAATTTCTCAAAAATCTCAGAATACAATAGCAACAATCAATGGAAATGATATTGATAGAACAGCGTTTGCTCAAAAGGTAGAGGCTGCATCCAGAAGTTTTGGAACGAATGGTTCTAGCATTCAAGCAGTAAATTATGTTTGGAATCAAGAAGTTAGAGAAGTATTGTTCGATGAACAATTCGAAGAGCTGGGGATCCAGGTTGGGGAGGATGAAGTGAATATTCTCGTACAAGAGTCGTTAGCAAATAATCCTACATTTCAAAACGAAGCAGGAGTTTTTGATAAAGCTAAATTACAGGAATATGTTGCAAACGTTAAAGCGACATCACCTGAAGCGTATCAACAATGGTTGGATTATGAAGCTTCTGTAAGTAAAGGTGCTAAAGAAGAAGCTTACCTGAATATGATTAAAGCGGGTGTTGGAGCTACATTGAGTGAAGGCGAACTTGCTTATAAAATGGAAAATGATAAAGTTGATATCAAATATGTACAATTGCCTTATAGCAGTATTCCTGATACTGAGGTAACTGTTTCAGATGCAGAAATAGAAGCGTATATCGAGAAATATCCTAAACGTTATAAAGCGGATGCATCGAGAAGTCTTCGTTATGTTGTATTTGAAGAAAAGCCAAGTGAAGAGGACGAAGCTGAGTTAAAAGAGGAAATTACTGCACTCCTTAATGATAGAGCCGAATTTAATAGTGCTACAAATACTACAGATAGTATCAAGGGTCTTAGGAATACTGAGAATGTTGAAGAATTTATAAATGAAAACTCTGCGTTAAAATACAGTGATCGCTTCAGCTTTAAAAATAATGTATCTTCAGCTATTGCCGATGATGTATTTGAGAGTAATGTTGGTGACGTTTTTGGGCCGTATAAGGATGGTGAATATTACAAAGTGTCTAAAATTGTAGCCAAGGAAACTATGCCTGACTCAACAAAAGCAAGTCATATCCTAATTTCCTGGAAAGGTTTAAATACTGCAGGTACAACTGAAAGAACAAAAGAAGAGGCTAAGAAACTTGCTGATAGTATTTTGGCAGTAGTGAAGTCTGATAAGGATAAGTTTGCAACCTTAGCTACAGAGTATTCTGCTGATTCTTCGAATAAGGATAAAGGAGGCGACTTAGGTTATTTTACACCTGGAACTATGGTAAAGCCTTTCAACGATTTTAGTTTTAATAACGGAAAAGGAGAGATAGGAGTTGTAGAGACAGCTTTTGGATATCATATCGTAAGTATCGAAGATCAAACTGAAGCAAAAACGGCGGTGAAGCTTGCAACACTTGCCAGAAAGATTGAATCTAGTGAAAAGACGATGAACACTATCTTTACCGAAACGACAAAGTTTCAAAAAGAAGCTAAGGATTCAGACTTCAGCGAAGCAGCCAAAGCAAAGAACTTAACTGTTCGCCCGGTAAATAAAATTAAGGAATTAGAAGAAAATATACCTGGTTTAGGAGCACAGCGTAGTGTTGTACAATGGGCTTTTAATGAAGATACCAATGTAGGTGATATTAAGCGTTTTGATGTACCTGCAGGATATATTGTAGTACAACTTACGGCAAGTACTGAAAAAGGTTTAATGAGCGCTGCTGATGCTTCAATGACAGTGAAGCCTATTTTGTTAAAAGATAAAAAAGCAGAATTGCTGAAAAATAAAATATCAGGTACTACTTTAGATGCAATTGCTAGTAGCCAAGGGCAAACGGTAAAAACAGCATCTGCACTTAATATGACCACACCCACTATTAGCGGTGCCGGGACAGAGCCTAGAGTTGTAGGCGCTGCATTCGCATTGGCTGAAGGTAAAGTTTCAAATCCGATTCAAGGTAATAACGGAGTGTATGTTATTGAAGTTGTTAAAAAGACACCTGCAATCAAACTTGACACTTATAAAAGTTATGCAAATCAAACGTCAAAAACACAGGTTAACGCAGTAAATTCTCGTGTGTTTAATGCATTAAAAGATGCTGCGGATATCGAAGATAAAAGAGCCAATTTTTATTAAACAGCTATAAATAGCATAGCACATAAAAGCATAAAAAAAGCCCCGAAGATTTTTCTTCGGGGCTTTTTTGTATTTGTTTTTAGTCGTTCTTGAGGTTTAATTTAAGAACGAACCTTTTGCTCCCATTTCCAGGCAGAAGCTAATGCGTCATCTAAGCTACTCTCAGCTTTCCATCCTAGCTCAGTATTCGCATTGGACGTATCTGCATATGCTGCGGTGATATCGCCTTCACGCCTTCCAACAATTTTATAGTTTAATTTTTTGTCGGATACGGATTCAAATGAGTTAATTACTTCTAGCACGGTATTGCCTGTACCGGTTCCTACATTGAACACTTCAAAATTGGCAGGATTATTCTTTTCTAATAATCGCTGTAGTGCAATAACATGTGCTTTGGCAAGGTCCACAACATGGATGTAATCTCGTATACAGGTGCCGTCACTTGTTGGATAATCATCTCCGTACACAGAAAGCTGATCTCTCATACCAATGGCTGTTTGGGTGATATACGGAATTAAATTTTGTGGAACTCCGATAGGTAACTCACCGATCTCAGCAGTGGGATGTGCTCCAATGGGATTAAAATAACGCAAGGCTATAGCGTTGAGATTTGTCTTAACTTTACAAGTGTCCCGTATTATTTCTTCCCCGATTTGTTTCGTATTTCCGTAAGGAGATTCTGCCGGTTTGACCGGAGCGTTTTCTGTAATAGGAAGTTCATCAGCTTGACCGTAAACTGTACAAGAGGAACTAAAAATAAAATTAGCTATCTGTAAGTCCTGTAACTCTTGTAAAAGATATACTAGAGTAGCAATATTATTTTCATAATATAGCAACGGTTTTTCGACGCTTTCTCCAACAGCTTTTGAAGCTGCGAAGTGAATTACTCCTTTGATATCAGTATGTCGCTTAAAAAAATCTTGCACTTTGGATTTATCGCGTAAATCAAACTGCTCAAATTCGGGTTGTGTGTTAGTAATTTTTGTGATGCCTGCAAGTACCTCCACCGAAGAGTTGGAGCAGTTATCAATAATCACAACTTCGTACCCTTTATTTTGAAGCTCAACTACCGTATGAGATCCAATAAAACCGAGACCTCCGGTTACTAAAATTTTCATTTATTAATTTTTTCAATGGCTATGGATGTAACTTATCCATATTGGTTAGGTTACAAATGTATAAAATCGAGTGCTCTTCAAATCAACAAACAACGTTAGGGAGTGTTATCTTTTTGCCAAAATTGATAAAATAAGATACATCGTTGAAGTGAGCCTTCATAAAAAGACAAGGTCAGGAGTTTCCTGACCTTGTCTTTTTGCGGTAAATTTGAAAGTTATAAGATTTGTGAGACTTTCTTGTTTACAAACTCTAAAAATCGCTCATCCTCCTCAGTAAAAGGGTCAGGGGAATCAGAATCGATGTCGATTTGACCAATATTCTCTCCGTCCTTAAACATGGGAACAACAATTTCAGATTTTACTGAAATGCTACATGCAATATAGTTGTCTTGTGCCTGAACATCCGGAACTACAAAATTTTCATTCGATACCGCCACTTGTCCACAGATTCCTTTTCCAAAAGGAATGATCTCATGATCTGTAGGAGCTCCGACATACGTTCTTAATTTCAGCTCCTCTTTATCTCCGTTTTTGAAATAAAATCCAACCCAGTTATAGTAGGTGACATTATCCTTCAGTAATTGGCAAATAGCCCGCAGTTTTTCATCAGTAGAAAGTTTCTGAGTTTCAATAATTGTATCAACTTCAGGTTTTAGTGCTTCTAAGGTCATAGATCAAAATTTGATGCAAAAATATTTATTATTTCTTAGAATCGATCGCTTAAGTCATTCTATTGTTATGTTAAAATAAATCGATATTGAAATTATTACGTACTTTTGTAGTAATGAAAAATGCTTTTCGAAATATTATTTCGGTTCTACTTGCGGTTTTAGTTTTGTCTTCAACACTATCTTTTACCGTATCTAAGCATTACTGCGGAAATTTCTTGGTTAATACGGCTATTTTTACGCCTGCTAAAACCTGTGGTATGGAGGCCGAACTTCAATCCACATCTCCCTCAAAAACATTAGTTCACAAAACACCTTGTTGTAAGGACACATTGCAGGTGGTTAAGGGACAAGATGAATTGAAAAATGCATTTGATATCCTTGACTTCAAAAAGCTGGTATTTACGCAGACTTCTCAAAGTGCGTATCACAACTTTCTGAAACCAATTGAGAGTACACCAATATTTTACTCAAAATATTCACCACCACCCATCATCAGGAACTTCACCCAATGGTATGGCACTTTTCTAATTTGAGATGCTAAGAGTGCGATAGGTGATTTACCCCTGTTGTGAGCTACGTGTAAATATCATAGTATTTTAAGAGATAAATTTTAAAATACTTTAGAGAGCACCGTCATCTATCCATTAACGTTCGATCTATCTTTTAAAGCTTTGCAACGATAGTTTGCATGAGGAAAATTCCTTACAAGGATTGGTCTGAGTCATAGAATTAAGTTTTGTAGTTTTCAACCCGGATAGAAATCATTATTTTTCTAAGATCAACAAATTTATAAAAGTAACATGACGCAATTGAATACAATTTTTTATATAAACGAAAGGCCGGCAATTGGTGTTGGTTTTATTCTCTTGTTTTCCATGCTTAATATTAGTTTGGGTATTGCGCAAACCCTTCAGGATTATCAGGAAGAAGCTGTACAGAACAATCCTGAATTGAAAGCTTTGCAGTACAATCTGGATCTAAGTGAAGAACGGATAAATGAAGCAGGAAGTTTACCCAATACTACTGTATCAGCGGGCTATTTTGTGCAAGAGGCTGAGACCAGAACCGGTGCACAGAAAGCAAGATTTAGTGCACAACAAATGGTTCCTTTATTTGGAGTGCTAAATGCTAAAAAAGATGCCGCCAGACAGATGAGCTTGGTTGAAATGAACAGACTGGAAACTGCTAAAAGCAAACTTTTCTTAAGTCTTAAACGAACATACTATACGCTATATGCCCTAAATGCCAAGCAGCAAATTTTACACGAACGGTATAAATTATTAGAAACATATAAGGAGATCGGTTTGACCGCACTTACTGCAAATCGCGCAACCGCGGTTGATATTTTAAAAATTAATATCGCTTTAAATGAAGTTCGTAATCAAGAGGAAATACTTAAGGGAGAAAAATTATCAACCCAAAAAGAATTTAATAGTCTTCTTAACCGTGATGGATTTGATTCAGTATATGTGGTCGATAATCTTTTTATTCCGGAGGAAGAACCTACTATGATTATGGAAGAAATAAATAATCATCCAGAACTCATGGCTTATGAATACCAAACCAATGTAATTGATGCTAAGCTAAAACTAAATAATAAAGAAGCGCTGCCGGCTTTGGGGTTTGGACTGGATTATGTAATTGTGCAAGAACGATCGGATATGATAGTACCGGATAACGGAAAAGATATTGTAATGCCTATGGTTTCTATGTCTATCCCTTTATTTGCTAAAAAATATAGATCACAATCCAAACAACTTGCCTTAGAGCAGGATAAAGTTATGCAACAATATGATGCTGCACAAAATATACTAGAAAATCGTTTGGAGCGCGCTATCAATGAGCGAATCACATCGAGAATCAATTATAATACACAACAAAAGAATATCGAGCAAGCACGTCAAGTTGAACAAATCCTTCGAACTGGCTATACAACTTCCCAAATTGATTTTGATGAGTTACTTGATATTCAAAAAATGATATTAGATTTTGAATATAAAAAGATTGATGCTATAAAACAATACTACATACAAACTGCAGAGATCACCTATTTAAACGTCAGTGAATAAGTATAAAACCATATTAAATTAAATAAACATGATAAAAAGAATGATTTTAAAAACAACAGTACTACTTGCAGGATCAATACTATTTTTTTCTTGCGCAAAAGAAAAGAAAACACACGAGACTCAGGTAAATCATGAAACTGTAGAGGCAGTTGAAGAGGAGGGTGTAAATTATAATGCTACAGATGATCGGACAGCCATCAAATTTGAAAATGAGATGGTGAGCAATCTATATACGCACTATTTAGCAATCAAAGGAGCTTTGGTAAATTCGAATCCAAAAGATGCGATGACGCACGCAAAAGCGTTATCAAACATGATTTCTGAGGATGAAAATTTTAAACAATTGAAGGCTACAGCAGAATTAATGGCGCTCACAACAGATATTGCAAAACAGCGTGATTTTTTTAGCACCCTTACAGATGAAACGATAAAGGTTATTGGTCAGGCTAAAATTGCTTCTGGTGAAGTATATAAGCAATTCTGCCCTATGGCATTTGATGGTAATGGAGGATATTGGTTGTCAGATTCCAAAGAAATTCGTAACCCATATTACGGAAACAGAATGTTGAAATGTGGAAGTGTAAAAGCAACTATAGAATAAAAACCATAGAAAGATTCTAAAAGAGCGATGGAAAAAGTGTTACACATAAAAAATATGGTTTGCGATCGCTGTATACTGGTGGTAAACCAGATTTTTGAGACTTTAGAGATTCCCGTAATTTCTTTAGAATTAGGCGTAGCAGTCATCGCTCTCAAAAATGCATCTTCTTTGGATAGCATTGATCGAGCCTTAGAAGAAAAAGGCTTTGTTCGTGTTTTAAAAGAGCAAGCGCAATTGACCAATGCCATCAAAGGAGTTCTTATAGCAACAATGGACGGAGAAAATGGAATCCCTAATGAAAACATATCTTCTTTTTTAGTAGAAAAACTTGGCAAAGATTATGGGCAACTTAGTAAATGTTTTAGCAGGGTTGAGAAAATGACAATTGAAAAATATTGGATACAACTAAGAGTTGAAAAAGCCAAAGAGTATATCCAGATGGGAACTATGAATTTTTCTGAAATAGGGTACGCACTAAATTATAAAAGTAGTAGTCATCTTGCATCCCAATTTAAGATGATAGTTGGGGTAAGCATGAGTGAATACCGAAAAAGTGAACATTGGAACCGTAGAGCTTTAGACCAAATTATATAAAAATGAACCATAACTTCATAAACAGCTTAGTGGGAATATGCTAATTTTATAGTGGTAAAAATGATGTAAAATGAAGCACACATATAAAATTCAGGGGATGAGCTGTAATGGCTGCCGAGCTCATGTTGAAAAGACACTGAGTACAATTGATCATGTTGAAAAAGTAGTGGTGAGTCTTGAAGATGCCGAAGCAACGATTGAAATGGCGAAGCATATTCCGATTACAACTTTTCAAAAAGCGTTAGATACGGATGGGGGCGGCTATGCAATAGCTTTACCGGGACAGGAATTTATATCATCTCAAACATCAAATACGAAAGCATCAGATGGTAAAGGGACCGGTGTTTTTTATTGCCCCATGCATTGTGAAGGAGAAAAAACGTATGATCAACCAGGAGATTGTCCAGTGTGCGGAATGGATTTGGTAGAAGAAATTAGTTTGAAAGCTTCAGTAACACAATATACATGTCCTATGCACCCGGAGGTTGTCGAAGATGCACCTGGAGATTGTTCTATCTGCGGAATGGATCTTGTTCCTATAAAAGCAGATGCGAGTGCAGAAGAGAAGAACTACAAACGACTGCTAAAAAAGCTATGGATAGCGAGTGCCTTTACATTACCGATTTTTCTAATCGCTATGTCAGAAATGGTACCGGATAATCTGTTGTATGATTGGATGGACATGGTGTACTGGAACTGGATACAACTGTTTTTATCACTGCCCGTTGTATTTTATGCAACTTGGATGTTTTTTGAACGTGCTTATCGATCTATCGTTACCTGGAATCTCAATATGTTCACCTTAATCGGTATTGGAGCAGGGATTGCCTGGGTGTTTAGTGTATTCGGATTGTTATTCCCTGATTTTTTTCCGTCTCAATTTAAATCACATCAAGGGACAGTGCATGTGTATTTTGAAGCTGCAACGGTAATTTTAACTTTAGTGCTTCTGGGTCAGGTATTAGAAGCACGGGCACATAGTAAGACCAATAGCGCAGTAAAAGAGTTGCTTAAACTGGCACCAAATATCGCTTACAGAGTTACAGACGGTGAAGAAGAACGCATACAAATAGATCAAATCGTTATCGGAGATCGATTGCGTGTAAAACCAGGAGATAAAATTCCTGTAGACGGTCGTATCGATGAAGGTGCCAGCACCGTAGATGAATCGATGATTACCGGCGAACCTATTCCTGTAGATAAGAACGTTGGAGATATGGTGCGTTCGGGTACTATCAACGGAACGCAATCTTTTGTAATGTTGGCTGAAAAAGTGGGTAATGACACCCTTTTGTCTCAAATTATCGAAATGGTGAATAAAGCGAGTAGGAGTCAGGCACCTATTCAAAAACTTGCAGATAAAATCTCCGGATATTTTGTTCCGGCGGTAGTAGTTAGTGCTATCATTACTTTTATAGTCTGGGTACTTGTCGGACCCGACCCGGCATATGTGTATGCGCTGGTAAATGGTATAGCTGTGTTGATAATCGCATGCCCCTGCGCCTTGGGCTTGGCAACACCCATGTCCGTTATGGTTGGTGTGGGTAAAGGAGCGCAATCCGGCATACTAGTTAAGAACGCAGAAGCCTTACAGAAATTGAATACAATTGATACCTTAATTATAGATAAAACCGGAACCATAACCGAAGGAAAACCTTCAGTAGAGGATGTCGTATCTGTTTCTGATAGGTATTCAAAAAATGAAGTGTTGCAATATATTGTTTCCCTGAACCAACATAGTGAACACCCATTAGCAGAAGCTACCGTTCAATATGCAAAACAACAGAACATAACAGCATTTGAAACTGAGAAATTCACTTCGATTACAGGAAAAGGAGTGACAGGAACCACTTCAGGAAAAAAGATAGCTTTAGGGAATGAGAAATTGATGATTGAAGTAAACGCTTCGCTCTCAAAAGAACTGAATAGTAGTGTCATTCAGGAACAACGACGCGGTAAGACAGTATCCTATCTTTCTGTTGATGGTATAGCGGTAGGATTTGTGGTGATCAGTGATGCCATTAAGAAAACCAGTAAAGAAGCTATTGCGACGTTAATAGCCAAAGGTATTGACGTCATTATGTTGACCGGGGATAATGAAGATACTGCGAGGGCAGTTGCATCAACCTTAGATCTTACGGATTTTAAAGCAGAAATGTTGCCTCAGGATAAGTTATCAGTGGTAGAAAATCTACAGAAGAAAGGAAAAAAAGTAGCGATGGCTGGAGACGGTATCAACGATGCACCTGCATTAGCACAGAGTGATGTAGGAATTGCTATGGGAACCGGAACCGATGTAGCAATTGAAAGTGCAGAAATAACTTTGGTAAAAGGGGATTTACAAGGGATCGTAAAAGCACGAAACCTTAGTCATAAGGTGATGGGAAATATCAAACAAAATTTGTTTTTCGCATTGATTTATAATGTGGTTGGAATACCTGTAGCGGCAGGGGTTTTGTTTCCTTTTTTCGGCATCTTATTATCTCCGATGATTGCCGCCTTAGCAATGAGTTTTAGTTCGGTTTCAGTAATTGCAAATTCATTACGATTAAAAGCCGCAAAAATTAATTAATAATAAATAAGATGAAAAAACTAATAGGTGTTGGTGTAGTATTAATGTTATTTTATGGTTGCAACGAAAATAAAAAAGAAAGCCCAATACACTCCAATCATGAAGTAACGAATGTTGAGGTGCAGACTGCAAGAAAAACATTGAGCCCCCATAAGAGTGTCATGCAAATGATAGGTGACGCACATATTCATATTGATTACTCCTCGCCCGGGGTAAGAAACAGAATTATTTTTGGAGGATTATTACCTTATGATACAGTTTGGCAGGCTGGAGCTCATAACGCTACTTGGATCGAAACCAATAAAGACTTAATTATTAACCAAAAAGAGCTGCCCTCGGGTAGATACGGTTTCTTTGTAATTCCTTCAAAGGATTCATGGATCTTAATTTTTAATAAGAATTGGGAACAACATGGCAAAGATGAATACTCCGAGCAAGATGATGTTTTAAGATTTGATGTGGCACCTGTTACCGTAAATGAGGTTCAAGAGCATTTAGAATACACTATTGAGAAAAAGGACAGCGACGAAGGTTTGATACGATTAAGATGGGAAAAGATAGAGGTGAAATTTCCTTTTAAAGTCAAAAAATAACTATCTTATGGTAAGAAGAAAACTTGCTATTAATATTCGAAAAACCCATAGGTATTTGGGACTCTTTATCGGCGTTCAATTTTTGCTATGGACAATTAGTGGCTTATATTTTAGCTGGACAGATATTGATGAAATCCATGGAGATCAATTTAAAAAAGAAGCTGTACTCTTAAGCTCCTTTGCTAATCTACAGAGTCCTTCTAAACTGCAGCCTACTGTACCTCTTAAGTCTTTGGAGTTAAAAGATATCGCAGGGGAACCTTTTTATTGGGTTAATGAAGAAATATTGTTGCATGCAAGGACTGGAGCTCTCAAGAAAGAAATTACAGAAGACGAAGCAACTAAAATTGCAGAAAAAAACATGAGGGATGGACTCTTAGTAGAAAACATTAGGCGAATCGAAAATGTTGATGAGCACCATGAGTATAGAGGACGGCCATTACCTGCTTTTGTTATTTCATATAAATCCACTAACGATATTAAAGCATATGTCTCTATTACAGATGGAAAGTTTCAAACTTTGAGACATAGAGACTGGCGATTTTTTGACTTTTTATGGATGACACATACTATGGATTATGAAGGAAGAGATAATTTTAATACAGTTATTCTCAGAGCTTTTTCTTTATTAGGTTTGTTGACGGTACTCAGTGGGTTCTTACTCTGGTATATAAGCTCTCCAACCGTAAGAAGATTAGTAAAGTTAAAGAGGAACTGAAGATTCAAATGTTGAGTCTCAGTAAGGAATATTTCAAATTATAACAAACAGCTTATGGATAGAAAGGTTTTATATATTGCTTTAGCAGCTTTAGCAGCTTTAGCAGGATTGTTTGCCGGTTATTTTATTTTTGGAAACAACGAGGTGTCTACCGAAACAAGCAACATGCATGATCACGATTTAGAAAGCAATGCGGATCAATTGTGGACATGTTCTATGCATCCGCAAATACAGCAATCAGAACCGGGAGATTGTCCAATCTGCGGCATGGATTTGATTCCTGCAGAAACGTCCTCAGATGGTTTAAGTATTGATCAATTTAGATTGACTAAAAATGCCATGGCACTGGCAAACATCCAAACCCAAAAAGTCGGAACTAGTGGTTCAGCAAATAATACGTTATCTCTTTCTGGAACTATAGTTAAAAATGAAGAAAAGGAAGTAGTGCAAACTGCTTATTACGCCGGGAGGTTAGAAAAGCTGTATGTGAACTTCGAAGGAGAAACAGTAAAATCAGGGCAATTGTTGGCTCAGATATATGCTCCTGAACTGATTGCTGCGCAACAAGAACTTTTAACAATGGCTGCTCTTAAGAAATCGCAACCCGATTTGTACAATGCTGTACGTAGCAAATTATTACTATGGAAGTTCTCAAACAAGCAGATCGATGCGATAGAATCTTCCGGAGTAGTACAAAATACAATTCCAATATATGCTAAGTCATCCGGTATTGTGATTTCAAAAATGGTGGAAGTTGGTGATTACGTTAAGGAGGGACAGCCGATACTTAAGATAGCAGATCTAAGTACAGTTTGGGCAGTTTTTGATGTGTATGAATCTGCTATTGATCAATTGAAAAAGGGTCAGAACATAACAATCCGTACCAAGACGTTTCCTGAAGAAATTAAATCAACTATCTCATTTATCGATCCCGTACTTAACTCTAATACCAGAGTGGTAGCAATTCGTGCCGTACTTCCAAATAAAAAAGATAGACTGAAACCCGGAATGTTTGTAACGGGAGAGGTCAATGTTTCTGGCAATGACCCAAAGCCAGAAGAAATAATTATTCCTAAAAGTGCAGTATTATGGACGGGAAAACGTTCTGTGGTTTATGTTAAAACTAATCCGGATGAGCCGGTGTTTGAAATGAGAGAACTCAAAATAAAAAATAATATTGGTGAATCCTATACTATATCAGAGGGGTTGTCTCCTACAGATGAAATAGTGGTCAACGGAGTTTTTACAATAGATGCTTCCGCACAGCTGCAAGGGAAGCGATCGATGATGAATTCTAAGAAACCTCAAAGTCACTCGATGAATGAAAGTGTAATGGTGATACCTAGTGCAGTCCAAAAAGAATTTGAAGAGGTAATTTTGAATTATATTACGCTCAAAGATGCCTTTGTCGTTGCGGATGCAGAAAAAATTAAAGAGGGAGCTAGCCTATTGTTAGTGTCCACAGCAAAGATAGAACGATCTGCGATGGATAAAATGCTTAGCTCTCATGTTTTCAGGATCGAAGAAATGGCACAAGCAATACTTGATAATGAAACGATTGAAAATCAGAGAGATCATTTTATTGCGCTTTCTGAAGAGATTATTGCGATTGCGAAAAACATGGATACTTTAAACAGTACCTTTTATATCATGAATTGTCCTATGGCAGATTCAAATAAAGGCGCAGATTGGCTTAGTAAAGACGAGAAGATTAAAAATCCGTATTTTGGACTTGAAATGCTTGGATGTGGGAGTGTGATTGATACCCTTTCTACAAAATAAAGGTGTTGAGCTAAACGGTTTATATAATGAGAAGTTATTCTTGGTTTTTATTAATTGGTTTATTGATTTCGTGTGCTAAGCCTGTTGAAGAGAAGAAAACGTTTTCCGAAGAAAAAACCAGCACTCCGTCTAAAGAAACTGAGCTGTCTAGTCAAAAGCGTGAAGATAAGAAAGCAAAAAGTAATCCTGTGACGCAAATTAAAGCGGATCCGAACGAACTTAAGGCATTACCGGATGCTACCTTAGTTGATATTACCAAGTATTCCGATGAGTTCACTTTGAATATCAAATATGCAACTTCGGATAATTTCCTGAAAACAGCTGTCTATGACTGTGCAGCCTGTTATGTCCGTGCACCCGTAGCTGTTGCTTTGATAAAAGCTAATAATAAATTAATGGAACTGGGATATCGTTTGCAGTTTTTTGATTGTTATCGACCCCATAGCGTACAAAAAAAGATGTGGGAGATTTTCCCCAAGCCTGGATATGTAGCTAATCCACGAGGAGGTTCAATTCATAATAAAGGTGCTGCAGTTGATCTAACAATAACAACCTTGGAAGGTTTGCCTATTGATATGGGGTCGGCCTATGATCACTTTGGATGGGAATCGCATCATGCCTATGCTAATTTAACAGATGAGGTGAAGCAACATCGGACATTGCTCAAAGAAACCATGTTGGCTTTTGATTTTAAAACTATTAGAACAGAGTGGTGGCATTATAATTATGTGGGGGGACGGCGCTATCCAATTTCAGATTTCAAATGGAATTGTACCGAGGATGAAGAGTAAATAGTTTTCTTTTTAAAAACCTTTAGAAAAAAATACAGCATCCAAAAGGATGCTGTATCGCAACAATAATAAAATCGGAAAAAATTAAAATTGCTCAACTTCTGTGCTTCCTGCCATAGCTACGGTAGAGGAACGCCCTGCCGTTACTGTGTTTTGAACAGCATCAAAATAAGTGGTTCCAACAAAACCTTGATGTTTTACAGCTCTAAAGCCATCTTTTTGCAAAGCAAACTCACGTTCTTGTAGTTCTGAATAACCTGCCATACCACGTTCTTTATAAGCTTTTGATAGCTCAAACATACTTGTGTTTAGTGCATGAAAACCTGCCAGCGTAATAAACTGAAATTTATATCCCATAGCCGCTAGTTCTTCTCTGAACGTTTCCATTTCTTTTACAGATAATTTTGATGCCCAATTAAAAGAAGGAGAACAATTATACGCTAACATTTGATTTGGATATTTGGCATGAATCGCTTCTGCAAATTTGCGAGCTTGCTTCAGATCAGGGTTACTGGTTTCCATCCAAATGAGATCTGCATACGGTGCATACGAGAGACCACGGTCAATACCTTGCTCTATTCCATTTTTAACATGGAAAAAACCTTCGTCAGTACGTTCACCTGTTACAAATTTATGATCCCGTGCATCAATATCACTAGTCAATAGATTTGCTGCGTCAGCATCTGTTCTTGCGATAATTATAGCAGGTACACCCATTACATCTGCAGCAAGTCTTGCAGCAACCAGCTTGTTGATCGCTTCTTGCGTAGGGACCAATACTTTTCCGCCTAAATGCCCACATTTTTTAGCAGAACTTAATTGATCTTCAAAATGCACACCACTGGCTCCTGCTTCTATCATGGCCTTCATCAATTCAAAAGCATTGAGATTACCTCCAAATCCTGCTTCGGCATCGGCAACAATAGGAACTAAATAATCTTTGGTAGTTGTTTCTTCATTAACCACCTGTATTTGATCAGCTCGTAAAAGAGCGTTATTGATGCGTTTTACCACTTGTGGTACACTATTAGCCGGATATAAGGATTGGTCGGGATACATTTGGCCCGCAAGGTTTGCATCGGCTGCTACTTGCCAACCGCTTAAGTAGATAGCCTCTAATCCAGCCTCGACTTCTTGAACTGCTTGATTACCGGTTAGTGCTCCTAATCCTGCTACAAAATCTTGTGTTTTAAGCTTCATCCAAAGTTTTTCGGATCCTTGCTTAGCAATACTGTGCTCTATACGATACGAGCCTTGTAATTTTACCACCTCTTCTGCAGTGTAAGGACGGGTTACGTTGTTCCATCTTGGATTGGTAGACCAGTCTACAAGAAGTTCTTCAATTCGTTGCTGTGTATTCATAATATATTGATTTTAGTGTATTCGTTTAAATTATTTTTATAGATAGGTGTATGCCTTTGTGGTTAAAAACTCATCGAGTTCATTACTTTCGACTAAATCTCTGAACAGCTGTACCGCATTTTGATATGTTTGTTTTTCAAACAATGCTGCGCCAACTTGCTGTTCAATAGTATTGAGTTCGTCATCTAAGAGTGTTTGATATAGCTCTTGGTTAAAAGTTCGGCCATCATCGAGTGCCACTTTATTTTGTAGCCATTGCCATATCTGTGTTCTGCTTATTTCTGCTGTCGCAGCATCTTCCATTAGATTATACAAAGCAACTGCTCCATTACCACCAAGCCAAGTAGCGATATAGTGTATGGCTACATTGATGTTTTTTCGTATACCTTGTTCGGTAATGGTACCTTTGGGAACCTCTATTAGTTGCTTTTCGGTAATTTGGATATCGGTACGTTTGTTAGCTATTTGATTTGCTTCTGGCATATGTGTATCAAAAATCTCGGTTGCCAACTTCACCATATCAGGATGTGCTACCCAAGTACCATCGTGGCCATTACGAACTTCGCGTTCTTTATCCGCACGGATTTTAGCAAAAGCTGCGGCGTTTTTTTCTTCATCATTTTTGATTGGGATTTGAGCAGCCATACCTCCAATAGCCAGAATATTTCTTTTGTGGCAACGCTGAATAACCAATTTGCTATAGGCATCCATAAATGGACTCGCCATAGTTACCTGGTCACGATCCGGAACAATATATTCAGGATGATTTCTCATTTTTTTGATATAGCTAAAAATATAATCCCATCGACCACAATTAAGACCAACGATATGATCTTTAAGAGCGTAAATGATTTCGTCTAACTGAAAGCTGGCAGTAATAGTTTCAATTAGGACTGTAACTTTAATCGTAGCATGAGCGAGACCCAGAAATTCTTCAGTAAAGTTTATCACATCATTCCACCAGATAGCTTCGGTAAAATGTTCCAGCTTTGGTAAATAATAGTAAGGTCCTGTTTGTTGTTCGTTCAAATTGATTGCATTGTGGAATACATATAACCCAAAATCAATCAACGAAGCACTAATAGGCTGGTGCTCAATCAACAGGTGTTTTTCTTCTAAGTGCAAACCTCTTGGACGCACTAAAAGCGTAGCACAATGCTCATTAAGATGATAGGTCTTATCACGTTTTGGGTGATAAAAAGAAATGGTTTTATTAACGGCATCTTTTAGGTTTTGCTGCCCTTGCATGCAGTTATCCCATAGCGGAGCATTACTGTCCTCAAAATCTGCCATAAAGGTTTTGGCTCCCGAATTAAGAGCGTTAATGACCATTTTTCGATCTACAGGACCGGTAATTTCGACACGGCGATCCAGAAGATCCGAAGGAATCTTTTCTGCAGACCATTCACTGTTTCTAATTTCTTTGGTGTGCTCAGGAAAACAAGGAAAAGACCCCAAGTCTAAGAGTTGCTGTCTGTATACTCTATTGTCAAGTAGTTGCAAACGTTTTGGATTAAAACGTTTGTGTAAAGCTTCTAAAAAAGTTAAAGCCCCGTCGGTTAAAATGTCCGGATAGTAATTTTTTACCTTCCGGTCAAAGCTGATTTTCTGATTAATATTGATTTGTGTCTCCATAACATATCGATTGAGTGAACAATATTAAAAAAAAGTTTTTTATAAAACAAGCGAACGTTCGCTAAATGAGAATATTTTGTTTTTGAAAATATTCGCAAGAATGCTTACTTTTGATCTATATGGCAATAGCAGAAGAATATATACGCTTGATTTTTGGTCTGAAAATCAAGCAGATACGTAACGAAAAAGAATTATCTCTATTTGGGTTATCTAAGTTGAGTGGTCTCTCAAAATCGTATTTAAATGAGATAGAAAAAGGAAAAAAATATCCTAAGACGGATAAAATTATTCGATTGGCTGAAACTTTAGAAGTGCCTTATGACAGTTTGGTGTCTTTAAAACTGGATAAAAACCTTGCGCCTATTGGAGAAATATTGCAATCGGGAATACTTGATGAGATTCCGCTGGAATTATTCGGAATTCAGCAAAGTGATTTAATTGATATTATCGCCAATGCACCTTCTAAGGTGAATGCATTTATAAGTACAATCATCGAGATTGCGCAGCACTATAACTTGAGCAGAGAAGGTTTTTATTTGGCTTCTTTGCGATCGTATCAAGAGGCACATAATAACTTTTTTAAAGAGCTTGAAGAAAAAGCCATTCGTTGTGCTAACTCCTATCAACTTGATCTAAACGGAAAAATAAATTCGGCCGAGTTAGAAGAAATTCTAACAGAGGAATATGGGTATAAAATTATAACAGAAGCTATCCCTAATCAGGAGGAATTGGAGAATTTACGCTGTGTCTTTGTACCTGGGACCAAAACGCTACTCTTGTCAGGTAGGGTGGATGAGGCTCAAAAAACATTTATTTATGCCAAAGAATTAGGGTATCAGTATTTGGAAATTAAAGAACGCCCTTATACATTTTCATGGATCAAATACGACAATTTTGAAGAGGTGTTGCATAATTTTTATGCCTCTTATTTTGCCGGCGTATTGATTTTACCTAGAGTACATCTTAAAAACCAATTGAAGACGGTTTTTTCAAGGAAAAAGTTTTCAGCCGTTGATTTTCATAAGGTGATGCATCAGTATAATGCTTCTCCGGAGTCATTTTATCAGCGTCTGACAAATATCTTACCAAAGGATTTTGGGATGCAGAATGTGTTTTTTCTTCGTTTTACCCACAAGCTGGGAGCGAATAAATTTAACTTGGTAAAAGAATTACATATTACGCATCAACAACAACCCCGTGCTAATGAAATAAATGAACATTACTGTCGTCGATGGATGGCTATTAAAACGTTGCAGCGCACGGCTAAAGAGAATATTCCATATGCTTTTGATATTCAGATCTCTGATTATGAAGACACTGGGCAGAAGTATTTAGTATTCACCTCGGCAACCAAAGATCCTTTTAGAAAAGAGTTTTACCGCAGTATTGGTATAGGGTTTTTAATTTCGCCGGCACTCGAAAAGAAAATAGCTTTTGTAAATGATGCAAAGATTGCTACGGTAAAAGTCGGAGTTACCTGTGAAACCTGTTCGATACATGATTGCGAAGTAAGAATGGCGCCCCCCAAACGATTACTGGCTAAAGAAAAGTTCAAAAAAACCGAAACTTTGGTAGAGGAGATGATGAATAAGTTTTCTTAAGCAACCTCTGATATTATAATAAAAAAACGCTATATGAAATACATCAAATAGCGTTTTTGTTTTTTTGAGTTCGTCTTACGACTTACATCATACCTGGCATACCTCCGCCCATTGGTGGCATTCCGCCGCCGCCAGCAGGAGCATCCTCTTTAATATCGATTAACGCACACTCAGTAGTTAAAATCATCCCTGAAACTGACGCAGCATTTTCTAATGCGACACGTGTTACTTTTTTAGGATCGATAATACCAGCTTCAAGCATGGCAACATATTGTTCAGATTTAGCATCGTAACCAAAGTCATCTTTTCCTTCGATCACTTTAGCAATTACAACAGAACCTTCTCCGCCTGCATTCTCAACAATAGTACGTAATGGTGCTTCTATAGCACGATTAACAATCTGTACACCTGTTGCTTCATCAGCGTTTTCTGTTTTGATAGCGTCCAGCGCTGCTTTAGCTCTTACAAGCGCTACACCTCCACCGGCAACAATACCTTCTTCAACAGCGGCACGAGTTGCGTGTAAAGCATCATCCACACGGTCTTTCTTCTCTTTCATTTCAACTTCAGAAGCAGCACCTACATACAAAACAGCAACACCACCGGCTAATTTAGCCAAACGTTCCTGTAATTTTTCTCTGTCATAGTCAGAAGTAGTCGTTTCGATTTGCGCTTTAATCTGGTTCACACGATTCTTGATCATTTCTTCTTCACCAGCGCCATTCACAACGGTTGTATTATCCTTGTCGATAGCTACTTTTTCTGCAGTACCTAACTGTTCGATAGTTGTGTTTTCTAAGGTAAATCCACGTTCTTCAGAAATTACAGTACCTCCGGTCAGGATTGCAATATCTTCAAGCATTGCTTTACGACGATCACCAAATCCAGGAGCTTTTACCGCTGCAATTTTTAGGGCACCACGTAATTTATTAACTACCAAAGTAGCCAAAGCTTCACCATCAACATCTTCAGCAATAATAAGTAAAGGTTTTCCTGTTTGAGCCACTGGTTCTAATACCGGTAATAAATCTTTCATTGCAGAGATCTTTTTGTCATACAGTAAAATGTATGGATTCTCAAGATCAGCAGTCATTTTTTCACTGTTAGTAACAAAATATGGAGATAAATACCCTCGGTCAAACTGCATACCTTCAACAACATCTACATACGTATCTGTTCCCTTAGCTTCTTCAACAGTGATTACACCTTCTTTACCTACTTTACCAAAAGCCTGAGCAATTAGGTCTCCAATCAATTCATCATTGTTTGAAGAAATAGCAGCTACTTGCTTAATTTTTTCTGTTGAACTTCCTACTTCTTTAGTTTGCTTTTCAAGATCAGCAGTGATCGCTTCTACAGCTTTATCAATACCGCGTTTCAAATCCATTGGATTTGCTCCCGCAGCAACGTTTTTAAGGCCTTCTTTTACGATAGCCTGTGCTAATACAGTTGCGGTTGTTGTACCGTCACCGGCAAGATCATTCGTTTTTGAAGCTACTTCCTTTACCATTTGAGCACCCATATTCTCTAATGGATCCTCTAATTCAACTTCTTTTGCAACAGAAACACCATCTTTGGTTACTGTTGGCGCTCCAAAAGATTTACTAATGATTACATTACGACCTTTAGGTCCTAAGGTTACTTTTACTGCATTTGCCAATGCATCCACACCACGCTTAATGCCGTCACGTGCTTCTAAGTCAAATTTTATGTCTTTAGCCATAATAGAATTTTGTTTTTTGATTTTGAGTTCTGAGTAATTTTTATCAATCTAGAAATTACCGAACGCGATTTGTGTTTGTATTGAACCCTTTATACAATTGCAAGGATGTCATCCTCACGCATGATCAAATAGTCTTTACCATCTAATTTTAATTCGGTACCGGAAAATTTTCCGTAAAGAACCGTGTCACCAACTTTTACAGTCATGTCATGGTCTTTTTTACCATTACCTACAGCAGCAACTTTACCTTTTTGTTGTTTTTCTTGCGCTGAATCAGGTATGTATAATCCTGAAGCTGTTTGTTTTTCTGCCGGAAGTGGCTCAATTACCACACGATCCGAAAGAGGTTTAATGTTTACTCCCATTATGATTAGTTTTAATATTAAAATTACTATACAATTGTTCTATCTAATCATTCAGAAATTGTGCCAGTGGATAGATACTGACAAATTGAAATAAAAAATGCCGACTTATATGACAAGTCGGCATTTTTTATAGGATGTGCAGCGTATACTGCTATCTTTTAATTGTTCTCTGTTGGAGGTGTTGTTACAGGAGGAGCCTCCACCTGAATGTCCTCGGTGTTAATTTTGGAATCTTCGATCCCTGAACCTCCCATTAGGTCAATGTTTGATAATAAAATCAAAACTAGTAGTAAGGTTGCCAAAGCCCAAGTACTTTTATCTAAAAAGTCGGTTGTTTTTTTGACACCACCTAGCTGTTGTGAGCCGCCACCACCAAAAGATGAAGAAAGTCCGCCTCCTTTTGGGTTCTGTACCATGATTACTACAATCAGTAAAAAAGATACGATAACGATAAGTATTAAAAAGATTGTAAACGTTGTCATTATATTGTTATTTATTTTCTTGTAATTTCTTTATTGCCCGAATTTGGTCTGCAAAGAAACCACTTTTTTCGGGATTTTTCAAAATTAATATTTTATATGCTTGAATGGCCTTTTTATAATTCTTTTGAGATAAATACACCCTTGCCAGCGTTTCTGTCATTAACTCATCTGGTGCCTGATTATGCTCCTTAGCAATGTTGCGGGTTGGTTGTGATTTATCTGCCGGTTTAATCTTGGGATTGTTAGCAATAAATTGATCGATAATTTCAAACTTTTGCTGTTGTACGAGGCGTGTATTTTTTTCGTCCGGAGTTTTATTTTCTTTTTTGTCGGCAACTGATTCAGCATCAGAATCCTCTTCGTTTTCTCGATCTATCGGATGTAGGTTTGTGAGTTTCAGCCATTCTGTAAATGAATGTGTCTCCTTCTTAGTAAACTCTAATGGGGCGTCCGGATGTAGCTCTTCTTTAGGAGTATCTGTAGGTTGCAACCTAGTTTCTGCCGAAGATCCAGTATCTGCGACCGTTTCCTCTTGAACCGTATTACTCTCCATGGCCTTAGTTTCAAAAAGTGCTGGATTCAAAACCTCTTCGGCCTCATCAATATTCATAGCAACTGCTTCGTCCATAGATACTGATATGGTATCCTTTACCAACAGCTCCTTTGCAGATTGCTGTACTGACGATTGGTTGTCACGCTCATCAGGGCTAACGTTTATAAAATCTGAAGACGTTATAAATTCAAATAAAACCCTACGATCCGTGGTATATGCTGCCGTAGTCTTAAGTTCTTTGTTATAAAGAAAACTGCCTTGATCTTTTAAGCCTTTTAATAAAATTGAACGAGCCGATTGGAAATAAGGAAACTCCTCTATTAAATGCTCTAAGGCATCAATGTGATCCTTCTTGATTTGAGAAGGATTATTTAGAAGAAAAGATAACGACTTGCTGTTCAAAACTAATACTTTTATTTCCTGAATTAAGATAAGAAAATTTAATTACAATGCATTACCACTTTGCTAAGGTTGCATTAAAAACATCCTGCGTTAAGCGTTCATAAATTATTTGAATTGCTTCATCACGAACTGCGTTTTCTGAACGGGAAGCAGCATAATCGTAAAAGAACGAAAAGCGTTGTTCTAAATCTTGTGTAGGATCGTTGGTGTCATAAAAACGGACATTTATAGCAATAGTTAGTCTGTTCTGCGCTGCAGTATTTTCTGAAGTGGCAGTATTGGGAGCAACATAATATTGAACAATCTCACCTTCGTAGACGAGGTCTCCGGATGAGGTAACCAAATCCAGATTGGTTTGGTTTAAGATAAGATCTTGCAATTGATTTGTAAATGTTTGATCAATTCCCGGGATTACTATAGAAGCCTGATTCGAAAAAAAGTTCACTTGAAAAGTTTCGGTTTCAGGAGAAATTGATATGCCACTGAACGAATATGCTCCACAACCATACAGCATGATACTGCTAATTAGGGCTACAAAAATGATTTTTATATTTCTCATACAATATTAGTAATTGCGATGTTTAACTACGCTATAATTAGAGGTCGTATTGCTTAATTTTACGGTACAAAGTTCGTTCGCTAATTCCAAGTTCATCTGCCGCTGCTTTGCGTTTACCGCGATGTCGCTCCAGTGATTTTTTAATCAGTTCAAGTTCTTTGTCCTGAAGGGAAAGTGTTTCTTCTTCTTCAATTTCTTCTGCAAAATGATATTTATCTTCAGCTGTGGGAGTTGCAGGAGTAGCTGCCGCCTGAATTTGTAAAATCTCTCTAGCTTCTTCTTCCTGTGAATCTTCGTAAGCTACATCTTCCTCTTCGTCATCACCGTAGATCTTACGAATCAATCCCTCATTTTCTTTTTGAACTTGTTTAGAGTTTCCGCTTTGCATCAGTTCCATGGTAAGTTTTTTAAGATCATTAAGATCATTTTTCATATCAAAAAGAACCTTGTATAGAATCTCACGTTCATTGCTGAAGTCACTATCTTTCTTGCTAGAGGAAATTACTGCGGGTAGATTACTGCCCATATTCGGTAAATAACCATGCAATGATTTACCTGTAATAACTCTTGTTTGTTCAAGTACTGAAATTTGCTCGGCAATATTTCGTAATTGACGGATGTTACCACTCCAATGATATTGCTCTAATAAAGCAGTGGCTTCCTCATCAAGCCGGATCGTTGGCATTTTATATTTTGTAGCAAAATCGGAAGCAAACTTTCTAAAGAGTAAGTGAATATCTTCTTTTCGTTCTCTCAGAGGAGGTAAATTTATTTCCACAGTGCTGAGTCGATAGTATAAGTCTTCTCTAAACTTTTCCTTCTTTATCGCTTCAAACATATTCACGTTTGTAGCTGCAACGATACGCACATCGGTTTTTTGAACTTTAGAAGATCCAACTTTTATAAACTCTCCGTTTTCAAGCACACGAAGTAATCGAACTTGAGTAGTTAAAGGTAGTTCTCCGACTTCATCCAGAAATATGGTACCACCATCTGCAACTTCAAAATACCCACTACGGGTTTGTGTAGCTCCTGTAAAGGCGCCTTTTTCGTGACCAAAGAGTTCACTGTCAATTGTCCCTTCAGGTATAGCACCGCAGTTTACGGCTATATACTTACCGTGTTTACGATGCGAGAGCGAATGAATTATTTTAGGAATACTCTCTTTACCCACTCCGCTTTCTCCAGTCACTAGAACTGAAATATCGGTTGGGGCTACTTGTATGGCTTTTTCGATAGCTCTGTTTAGCTTAGGATCATTTCCTATAATTCCAAAACGTTGCTTTGTAGCTTGAACTGATTCCATATGTTGTTAACTTCAAGTAAATAAATTAATTATTATCAGAGTAGGCTACAGCTTTACCTAGTAGTGTAGCACTTGTGCATTCGCTAATATGAACGAGCACAAAATCTCCAATTTTATAATGTTCTTTTGGAAAAATAGCTACGATATTCTGCGAAATCCTTCCGCTCCAATGTTGATCAGATTTTTTTGATTCTTTCTCAATAAGTACTTCAAAAGTTTTGCCGAGATACGATTCATGCCTGTATGCACAATGTGTTCGTTGAAGTGCAATAACTTCGGCAAGTCTCCTTTTCTTTACAGCTTCGGGTACGTCATCCTCAAATTTTCTTTCGGCCATGGTGCCGGGTCTTTCAGAATATGCATACATATATCCGTGCTCATACTTTACATGTTCCAATAATGAAAGCGTATCTTGATGATCCTCTTCTGTTTCTGTAGGAAAGCCTATGATCATGTCTTGCGTAATAGAACAATCAGGAAGAATATGCTTAATATCATCAATCAGTTTCATATACTCCTCACGGGTGTGCAAACGATTCATTTTCTTTAATATACGATCACTCCCGCTTTGTATAGGAAGATGAATGTGGTTACAAATATTAGGATGTTTTGCCATTATATTAATAACATCCAAAGTCATATCCTGAGGGTTGGAAGTTGAAAACCGGATGCGTAACTTAGGAAACTGCTGTGCTACCATATCCAACAGTTTTGCAAAATCTGTAGCTGTTGCTTTTTGTAAGTCACTGGCTTTCTCAAAATCTTTTTTTAAACCACCTCCATACCATAGATAACTATCCACATTTTGTCCTAGCAGCGTAATTTCTTTGTAATTCTTACTTACTAAGTCATTCACTTCTTGTAAAATGCTTTGCGGATCGCGACTTCGCTCTCTACCTCGGGTAAAGGGAACCACGCAAAAAGTACACATGTTGTCACATCCTCTTGTAATGGATACAAATGCCGACACCCCATTGCTCTGTAGTCGCACGGGAGCAATATCGCCATAGGTTTCTTCTTTAGATAAGACAACATTCACAGCATTACGGCCCGCATCCACCTCTTCAAGCAGATTGGGTAGATCTTTATAGGCATCAGGACCAACAACTAAATCTACAATTTTCTCTTCTTCCAGAAATTTACTTTTCAGGCGCTCGGCCATACAGCCCAATACGCCAACCTTCATTTTTGGGTTGACCTTTTTTACAGCGTTATATTTTTCTAAACGTTTTCTAACGGTAAGTTCTGCTTTTTCTCTAATAGAACATGTGTTCACCAAAACGAGGTCAGCATCTTCCAAATTTTGAGTGGTGTTGAAA
The DNA here is from genome assembly GCF_045505135.1 of Aquimarina sp. 2-A2. Taxonomy (NCBI): domain Bacteria; kingdom Pseudomonadati; phylum Bacteroidota; class Flavobacteriia; order Flavobacteriales; family Flavobacteriaceae; genus Aquimarina; species Aquimarina sp. 2-A2. Next base: position 1,037,041 of record NZ_JBJKFI010000001.1, read on the forward strand.
CCATTCTCAGCAAGTATGGACGCAACAATTTCGCTGTCACTAAAATTCATTTGACACCCGTAACTCTCTATAAAAAGCTTGCGTTTATTGGTCTCTCGTGAATCAAGAACGAGTGCCTGTCCTTGTTTATCTTCATCTATAATCTTCTCCATCTATAATGTACTTACTTGGTAATTTTATTTGGACAAAGATACTCTTAAAAGAATAGCTGCCAAAGTGGCAGAGCTTTTTTATAATTATTTTTTACTTCAAGTCGTCGGTATCGGTATTTATAGTATTGATGCGAGATAATTGAGTTATAACTATTCTACATTATATATTATACTTTTACACTAGTTAATAGAATATATTAGGAGTCTGTATTTTCTATTTACTGATTATGAACATCGAATTCTCGATGAGAATCAATTTTATAGTCATAAAGCGCAAGAAATTCCGCTAAAATTATCCCAAAAAATTTTGTTGTAAAAAAATTGACATACTTTTGCTGCAAGAAAAAAGAGGATTATGGCTAAGAATTTAGTGATCGTAGAGTCACCTGCTAAGGCAAAAACAATAGAAAAATTTCTGGGAAAAGAGTATACCGTGGCGTCTAGCTTTGGGCATATTGCTGATTTGCCGGCAAAGGAACTTGGTGTTGATGTCGAAGGGGATTTTAAGCCTAAATATATTGTTTCGAAGGACAAAAAAGATGTTGTTAAGAAGCTGAAGGATCTGTCCAAAAAAGCAGAAATGATTTGGCTAGCTAGTGATGAGGATCGAGAAGGAGAGGCGATAGCTTGGCACCTTGCCGAAGAGCTTAATTTGGAAGAAAGTAGAACCAGAAGAATAGTGTTTCACGAAATTACAAAAAACGCCATTCTTAAAGCTATCGAAAACCCACGTAAAATTGATTACAACCTGGTAAACGCACAGCAAGCTAGACGTGTTTTGGATAGATTAGTTGGGTATGAACTCTCGCCGGTTTTATGGCGTAAAGTAAAAGGAGGCTTGTCTGCGGGACGTGTGCAGTCGGTATCAGTACGATTGATTGTTGAGCGAGAACGAGAAATAATTGACTTTAAACCCGTGGCGTCGTATCGTATCGATGCAGAATTTTCGAATGCAGAAGGAAAGTCAATAAAAGCCAAGCTTCCTAAAAATTTTAAAACAAAAAAACAGGCAGAGGATTTTCTAAAAGCCAATATTGAAGCCTCACATAAAGTTGGAGACTTGATAACAAAGCCGGCAAAAAAATCACCGGCACCGCCGTTTACAACTTCTACATTGCAACAGGAAGCTTCTCGTAAATTATATTTTTCGGTAAGTAAAACAATGACCATGGCGCAACGTTTGTACGAAGCTGGTTTGATTACTTATATGAGAACAGATAGTGTAAATCTTTCTGCGGAAGCACAAAAAGGAGCAAAAGCAGAAATTGTATCTGCTTATGGGGAAGAATTTAGTAAAGCCAGGCAGTATAAAGGTAAGTCCAAAGGAGCACAAGAGGCTCACGAAGCCATACGCCCTACGGATTTTTCGAGACATACGGTCAATATGGACTCGGATCAACAGCGGTTATACGAGTTGATCTGGAAACGAGCTATTGCATCTCAAATGAGTGATGCAAAATTGGAGCGTACACAGGTAAAGATTGAAACTAATTCGCATAAAGAAATTTTTGTAGCCAATGGAGAAGTTATAAAGTTTGAGGGCTTTTTAAAAGTGTATCTCGAAGGTAGCGATGATGAAGATGAAGAGCAAGAAGGGATCCTGCCTGCACTAAAAGTTAATGAGGTTTTACATAGAAATTTTATCTCTGCAACAGAGCGTTTTACTCGACCACCAAGTCGATATTCTGAAGCTGCCTTAGTTAAAAAATTAGAAGAACTGGGTATTGGTAGACCTTCTACTTATGCGCCAACAATTTCGACCATACAAAATAGAAAGTATGTAGAAAAAGGAGCTAAGGAGGGAGAAGAAAGAAATTATACAAGTCTGCGTTTGTCAGGAGATGTTATTAAGGATAGTACGTTAAAGGAGAAAGTTGGAAGTGATAAAGGTAAATTAATACCAACAGATGTCGGGATGGTTGTAAACGATTTCCTGGTGAATCATTTCTCCACTGTGCTTGATTATAATTTTACGGCAAAGGTAGAGCAAGATTTTGATGACATTGCTGAAGGAAATGAGGACTGGAAAGAAGTTATGAAAGAATTTTATAACGAATTTCATCCCAGAGTTCAGGATGTGGCAGAGAATGCTGATCGCGAAGTTGGAGAACGTATATTAGGGGAAGACCCCGAAAGTGGTAAGCCGGTAAGTGTGCGATTAGGTCGATTTGGTCCAATGGTGCAAATAGGATCTGTAGAGGATGAAGAAAAGCCGAAATTTGCTAGTTTAGGTCCAGGACAAACATTAAGTAATCTGACCTTTGAACAAGCAATGGATCTGTTTCAATTGCCCAAAGAAGTGGGAGAGTATAAAGGAGAGATTCTGACAGTTAATAATGGACGTTTTGGGCCGTATGTAAAGTATGGGGACAAGTTTGTCTCTTTAGATAAAGGAGAAGATCCTTTGGATATAAGTCTGGAGCGGGCAATAGAGCTTGTCGTTGCCAAAGAAAAGGCTGATGCTCCAATATACATGTACGAAGATTTGCCGGTTCAAAAAGGAACAGGTCGTTTTGGTCCGTTTATTAAATGGAATGGAATGTTTATCAATGTTAATAAGAAGTATGACTTTGATAATCTGTCTGATGAGGACATCGTACATCTGATAGAGGAGAAAAAGCAGAAAGAGATTGATAAAGTTATTCATAACTGGGAGGATGAAGGTATTCGTGTTGAAAAAGCTCGCTGGGGACGTAGTAATGTTATAAAAGGGAAGCTAAAAGTTGAATTACCTAAGACTGTTGACGCTTCTAAACTCAGCTTGGAAGAGGTTAAGGATATTTTAGAGAAAAACGCACCTAAGAAGAAAGCACCCAAAAAGAAAGCGGCAAAAAAAACAACAACGAAGAAAACTACTTCAAAAAAAACCGCTACAACTAAAAAGAAAAAATAATGGCTTTTGAGTTTCTTGTACCTGTGTCAGAAGATATAATTGAGGCAAATAATTTTCTTTCAGAACAGTGTTTGGGCAGGCAGATACAAATCCATACAAATGAAGAAGGTGTTCCTGATTTAGACGGAATTGATGTGGTTTTTTTGGGAGTACGAGAGCAAAGAAATCGGGTAAATAAATCATCGAATGCTTCTGTGAATTTCGATAAAATTCGTTCTTCTCTTTACGGGTTGTATCCCGGAAACTGGAGTCTGAAATTTGCGGATCTCGGTGACATTTTTCCGGGAGATGAGGTAAGTGATACATATTTTGTGATAAAAGAAGTTGTTTCTACACTTCTACAAAAAAATATTGTGCCTTTACTTATTGGAGGAAGTCAGGATATTGTATACGCTCAATATCGTTCTTATGACATTTTGGAGCGTATGGTGAATCTGGTTAATGTAGATAGTCGATTTGATATAGGCAATGCGTCAGAGCCAATTTCAAATCAATCGTTTGTAAGTAAGATTATAGTTGATGAGCCTTATAATCTATTCAATTACAGTAATTTAGGGTATCAAACATATTTCAACGCTCAGGAAGAAATAGATCTGATAGAAAAATTGTATTTTGATGCATATCGACTGGGAGAAGTAATCAATGATGTGACAATTGTTGAGCCCATTATGCGAGATGCAGATATAGTCACTATTGACCTAGGATCAATTAGTTCGAATTCTTCACCAAACGGTTTTAACGGCAGAGAAATTTGTGCCATCGCCCGCTATGCAGGAATAAGCGACAAAGTTAAAAGCTTTGGGATATACGAATATGATCATGGAACCGACGAAACATCCAGAGCCATGTTGGTGGCTCAAATTTTTTGGTATTTTATAGAAGGATTAAATTATCGATCCAATGAGTTAGATATTAAGTCTGACAAAAGTACATTGCATTATAGTGTGCCTATTGATAATGAGGTGCTTTCATTTTACAAAAGTGTAAAAACGGAGAGATGGTGGATAGAAATACCTTTTTTGTCGTCCGGACATAATAAATTAGAAAGACATACGTTATTACCTTGCACATACAACGATTACGAACGTGCTTGTAATCAGGAAATACCAGAAAGATGGTATAAAGCGAAACGAAAAAACGAAGTATAAATTATTTAACAAGGGAGATTTGAGGTTTTTTCTGGAAAAAAATTGTTTTTCTGGAAATAAATAAATAGGTTTACCACCTTGAATCTTGAAGATCTTAACCTAAAACATGTTATGAAGAAATTTGTATCACTCTTTGCTATTTTAGCAATGCTCTACAGTTGTGGTGGTGGAAACCGCGGTGAATTGACTGGAGTGCAAGGTAAAAAATGGCATCCGCAAAAGCCCTATGGCATGACCCTCATCCCCGGAGGATCGTTCATTATGGGTAAATCAGACGATGATAAGGCGGCATTATCTAATGCTCCTACCAAAACAGTAACCGTTCGTTCATTTTATATGGATGAGACAGAGGTTACAAATAGCGAGTACCGACAATTCGTACAGTGGGTTCGTGATTCTACAATTAGAATGCGTCTCGCAATCATGGCAGATGATTTAGGTAAGACGCCAGGTGATGACGGTATTGGAGAGTATGCTTTCTTGGATGCGGATACCGAGAATATGACTGTGTATGAAAAATATGTTTATGATAACTACAGCGGAACCGGAGAAACTGGTTACGAAGGTCGTAGGTTAAATAAAGATATTGATATCGAATGGGATGTTGAGGATTATCCAGATGAGTTTTATGCTGAGGTAATGGATACTATGTATATTCCTTTAGAAGAATCTTACAATGGTAGACGTACGCTTGATGTAAGTAAATTTCAATTTCGTTTTACTTGGATGGATATTCAAGCAGCAGCACGTGCTAAGAAAGGTAGAAGAAAAGATTTCGTTAGAGAAGAGGTTATAGAGGTGTATCCGGATACTACAGTTTGGATAAAGGATTTCAATTATTCATATAATGAACCAATGCATAATGATTACTTCTGGCACAGTGCCTATGATGATTATCCTGTTGTAGGAGTGTCATGGGAACAAGCCAAAGCATTTTGTACTTGGAGAACAATTGAGAAAAACTCTTTTCAGAAGAAGAAAAATAAAGAATTAGTGAATTATTTTAGGCTCCCAACAGAAGCTGAGTGGGAGTATGCTGCCCGTGGCGGGTTAGAGTCTACTACCTATCCTTGGGGTGGACCTTATGCAATGAACGACCGAGGTTGTTTCTTGGCAAACTTCAAGCCACTAAGGGGTAACTATGCTGCCGATAATTTTTTGTATACGGTAGAGGCAAAAACTTTTGACCCGAACGATTATAACTTATATAATATGGCCGGGAATGTTTCAGAATGGGTGCAGTCATCTTATGATCCTGCTTCCTATGAGTATGTGTCATCAATGAACCCGAACGTTAGTGATGATCAAAACAAACGTAAAGTTGTGCGTGGAGGATCTTGGAAAGATGTTGCTTATTTCCTACAGGTAAGTACCAGAGATTACGAATACGCCGATTCTGCGAGAAGTTACATTGGATTCAGAACAGTACAAGATTATATGGGTACTGAATCAACTGGAGAAGAGAATACTCAAAATAAATAATAAGTCCCAAAATTATCTATCAACTTAATTACTAACCCCTTTTTTTAATTATTAAAATTTAAAGAAAATTAAACAATTTTATTATGGCAAATTCAAAAGCAAGCAAGAAGTTAATGAACATGGTATACGGTCTGGGAGCAGCCGTTGTAATTTTAGGTGCACTATTCAAAATTATGCACTGGCCAGGAGGTAATGCAATGCTTATCGCAGGTTTAATTACCGAAGCACTTGTATTTACAATTTCAGCATTCGAACCAGTAGATGACGATTTAGATTGGTCATTAGTGTATCCGGAATTAGCTGGAGGCGTTGGAGGTAAAAAAGATAAAAGTGATACAACACCAGACGGATTATTGTCTAAAAAATTAGATGATATGCTTAAAGAAGCTAGAGTTGACTCTAATCTTATGAGTAGTTTGAGTGAAAGTATCAGAAACTTTGAAGGTGCTGCAAAAGGAATTTCTCCAACAGTAGATTCAATTCAAGGTCAGAAAAAATACAGCGAAGAGATGTCAAAAGCTGCGGCTTCAATGGAGTCTTTAAATAGCTTGTACAAAGTACAATTGGAATCTTCTGCACGTCAGGCAGAGGCAAACCAAGCAATCGCTGATAATGCTGCTAAACTTAAAGATCAAATGGAAAGTCTAGCAAGTAACCTGTCTTCTCTTAATGGAGTTTATGGTGGTATGTTAAGTGCAATGAGCAAAAAATAAGACTTAGCGCACATAGAATAAAACTAAAATAATAACTACCAAAATTTAATAAGAGTTATGGCAGGAGGAAAATTATCCCCAAGGCAGAAGATGGTAAACCTGATGTATCTGGTTTTCATCTCAATGTTGGCATTAAATATGTCGAAAGAGGTACTAGCGGCATTTGGTTTGATGAACGAAAAGTTAGTTGAGTCAAACGAAACCACCACAGAACGTAATAATGCGTTTATGGCTGGATTAGTCGAAAAAGTCTCTGAACAACCAGCAAAATATACTCCACTTAAGGAGAAAGCTGACGAAGTAAGTAAGTATTCTGAAGAACTTAATACTTACATTGCTAATATTAAAAACACCATCACAAAGGACCTTTCTGATAAGAAAGATTACGTAACGATGGATAAATCTAATACTTTAGATGAAATTTTCTTTAAAGGTGGTGCTATTACCCCTGCAGGTAAAGAGTTCATCAAAAAAATAGATGACTACCGTAAAGGTGTTACCGGCGTTATTTCAGAAAAGTATCCAAACATCGCTGCTGATGTTGAGAAAACTTTTGCTACACAACCTGTAACAAACAGAGATGGTCAAAAAATAGATTGGTTAAAATATAACTACGAAGGATATCCTTTAGTTGCTTCTATAACAAAGTTTACACAATTACAATCAGATGTTAAAACAGCTGAGAGTAAAGTGCTTTCTGCAATGTTATCAGGACAATTAGAATCAGAAGTTTCTTTATCGAATTTCGAAGCTATCGTGGTTCCGGACAAAACTGCTTTCTTTAGCGGTGAACCTTTTAAGGGTAGAATTATCTTAGGTAAAAAAGATAAAACGCTTAAGGCTCATAAAGTAATCGTTAATGGTAAAGAACTTGATGCAGAATCGATGCAAGAAGGTCAGACAATGCTTGACTTCCCTGCAGGTAATGTTGGAGAGCAGGACATCAAAGGTGAGTTTCAGTTCAAAGAAGGTGATTCTATCGTAACCATTCCTATCGAAAGTTCTTACGCTGTAATACCAAAACCAAACTCTGCAGTTATTTCTGCTGATAAGATGAATGTGGTATATAGAGGTGTAAATAACCCGATGACTATTTCTATCCCAGGTGTGCCATCTGTAAGTGCGCAAGCTCCTGGTCTTAAAAAAGCAGGTGGTGCTGGTAAATACATGATGAATGTTACTACAGTACGTGCCAGAGAAGTGAGTATCAAAGTTTCTGGTAAATTACCTAACGGAACTTCTGTTAGTGATAGTAAGAAATTCAGAATTAAGGATATTCCAAGACCTGTAGGTACAGTACGTGGTGAGGATGGATCAATTAAAATGGCTAAAAATGCTTTAGAGATTGCGTCAATTGGTGCTATCTTACCTGATTTTGATTTTGATATTAAACTAAAAGTAACAGGATTTAAGTTTAAAGTAGAAGGTCAGCCAACAGTTAGTATTAATGGTGGAAGACTAAACTCTAAGGCAAAATCTGCTTTACGTAAAGCAAAAAGAGGATCAACAGTTCAGATTATAGATATCAAAGCACGTTTAACGACCAACGCTGGCTATAAATTGAAAAAGATCTCTCCGGTTATTGTCGAGTTGACAAACTAATAAAAAAATAATGATTATGAATTTGAGAAATTTTCTAGTTACCGTTTTAGGTCTTTTCATTACATCATTTTCTTTTGGTCAGGCTAATATTTTAAATGCCGATGATCCGGACGATATCGGAAAAAAGACCCAAGAGCAAATATTAAATGATAATGACCGTCCTTTGGAATATGGTTATGTCGATGAACGTGATGTATTATGGGCTAAAACTACCTGGGAAGTAATTGATCTTGATGAGAGAATCAACTTTCCATTGTACTACCCAATTGATACCAATAACATTGGTGCTAATCGCCGTTCGCTATATGACGTACTAATGACCAACGTTAAGAATGGGAAGATTAAAAACATTTACTCAGATTCATATTTTACTGAAACACGTACAATCGAGGATCTAAGTACTACATTATCTAGAGTAGATACGACCGATCTTGGATTTGAACAATACAATGCCGGTGAAACAGTGGACCCTCAATACATTAATAAAAGGGAGATTGCTTCTGCTGACGTTTCAGAGTATCGTATTCGAGGGTATTATTATTTTGATAAAAGACAAGGGGAATTGCGTTACCGTTTATTAGGTATAGCGCCTGTTGCGCCTGATGTTAACTTTATCGATGATGATGAGCCTGATATGGTACCGTTATTTTGGATTTGGTATCCTGATGCAAGAGAAATTTTGCATAATGCCAAAGCCTTTAACCGTAAGAATACTTCCATGCCTTTTACCTATGACCATATATTGAACGCGAGACGTTTTAATAGTATGATCTATAAAGAAGATAACATTCAGGGTGACCGAGCAATTAAGGATTACGTGGTGGATAACGCTTTGATGCAATTACTGGAAAGTGAGCGTATCAAAGAAGGTATTCGTAACTTTGAAATGGATATGTGGAGTTATTAAAACTGCATCATAAAATTATAGTTGTAAAACCCTCAATCTTATATTGGGGGTTTTCTTATTTTTGAACCTATGTTGGATTATATACTTGTTGGATTTGGCTTGTCGGGACTTGCATTTGCTGAGCAATTAGCGCAAGAAGGGAAAACTTTTAAAGTGTATGAGAATTATTCTCAAAAGTCTTCTCGGGTAGCCGGGGGATTGTTTAATCCGGTAGTATTAAAGAGGTTTACACCCGCGTGGGATGCTTATGAGCATATGAAAACCGCTATTCCTTTTTATAAAAAACTGGAAGAGAAACTTGATTTCAAAATAGTTTATGACCTACCGGTATTACGTAGATTTAATTCGGTGGAAGAACAAAATTTGTGGTTTGAAGCTTGTGATAAACCTATTTTATCTTCATTGTTATCACCTGAACTTTTAAAGAATACAAATACTTCGATATATGCGCCATTCCATTATGGTAAAGTGAATAACACCGGCAGAATTGCGATAAAAGATCTTTTGAAAAAATATCTTGATAATTTACGAGATCGTGATATGTTAGTTGAAGAATCTTTTGAATACGATTCACTCCAGTTTAATGCATCGGGTGTTGTCTATAACGGATTGCAGGCAAAGCACATTGTTTTTGCTGAAGGTTTTGGAGTCCATAAAAATCCTTTTTTTAATCACTTGCCGATTCCGGGTAATAAAGGAGAGTATTTGATTATCGAATCTACAGAGTTACAGTTAGAGACTGCCATAAAAGCTTCTATTTTTATTATACCCTTAGGTAATAATCTTTACAAAGTAGGAGCTACCTATAATCCTAATGATAAAACTGAGACAATAACGGTGTCATCAAAAAAAATAATTGAAGATAAACTAAAAGTTTTTTTGAAAAGTAACTATCGTATTTTTAATCAAGAAGCGGGAATTCGTCCAACAGTACCCGATCGTAAACCTATACTAGGTACACATCCTGACTACAATGCGATTCATATACTTAATGGATTAGGAAGCAGAGGTATTTTAACAGGCCCTACGGTTGCAAAGCAGCTCTACCGTCATATCGAATATAATGAGCCATTAGATCCGTTACTATCTATTGATCGATTTAATTAACCTACGAAGATTGTTGTTCTTTTTTATAGTGCATAAAAAAGTTGATCCAAATATTACGTGCTAGCCTCATAATAATCGGCATAAAAGCTATCATTGTACCAACGATTACAAAAAAAGTACCCAACAAGCTAAGCTTAAAAATGAAATTGGCAATTACAAAAGCTGCGACAGCAAAACCAATACCTACAGGATAACTAACGTACATAGCGCCATAAAAGAAAGAAGGTTCAATTTTGTATTTTGTGCCACAGTGAGAGCAACGATCCTCCATTTTCAAGGTTTTGTGCAATTTATAAGGATTAGATTCCTTATACATACTTTCCTCTTGACATACAGGACAGGCGCCTGTAATAATACTATATAATTTGGTTCCCCTTAAGAAGTTCATAGTTCCTTTTATTGTATCACAAATTTAAGCATCTTTGCACAAAATTGTTAGAAGCTGATGTTAAACATACACAACTTATCCATATCGTTTGGAGGCGAATATCTTTTTGAAGAAATTAGTTTTAGATTAAATGCAGGAGACCGTGTAGGACTCGTAGGAAAAAATGGAGCAGGAAAGTCAACCATGCTTCGAATTTTGTCAAAAGAACAGGAATCAGATTCAGGTCAGTTGGCCATGGATAAGGATGTTAAAATTGGATTCTTAAAACAGGATATTGATTTTGTGGAGGGACGAACTGTACTCGACGAATCCTACGAGGCATTTACTGAGATCAAGAAAATTGAACGAGAAATAGACGCTATTAATGTTCAGTTAGCCGAACGTACTGATTACGAAAGCGACAGCTATAGTCAATTAATAACTGATTTGAGCGACCATACCCATCACTATGAAATTCTTGGGGGTTATAATTATCAAGGAGAAACAGAACGTGTGCTTTTAGGTTTGGGATTTCAACCCGATGATTTTGATCGTCTGACTGATACTTTTTCCGGAGGATGGAGGATGCGGATTGAATTGGCCAAATTACTTTTGCAAAACAATGATATCTTGTTGCTCGATGAGCCCACTAATCATTTGGATATAGAATCTATTATATGGTTAGAAACCTTTCTAAAAGGATATGCAGGGGTTGTAGTGATTGTGTCTCACGATAAGATGTTTTTAGATAATGTGACCAATCGTACTATAGAAATTTCATTAGGTCGTATTTACGATTATAACAAGCCCTATTCAAAGTATTTGGTGCTGCGCAAAGAATTGAGAGAACAACAACTTGCTACGCAAAAAAACCAATCTAAGCAAATCGAGCAGACTGAAAAGCTTATCGAAAAGTTTAGAGCTAAGGCTTCCAAAGCTTCCATGGCACAATCATTAATCAAAAAATTAGATAAGATCGACAGAATTGAGGTTGATGAGGATGACAATGCGGTGATGAATGTTCGGTTTCCTGTTAGTGTACAGCCTGGAAAGGTAGTGATAGAAGCTGATGGAATTGGGAAGAGCTATGGTGAGAAAGTTATTTTGCAAGATATCGATCTCTTGGTAGAACGGGGATCCAAAATTGCCTTCGTTGGACAAAACGGGCAAGGGAAGTCAACTTTAGCCAAAATCATTATAGATGAGCTATCACATGATGGCGTTCTCAAGCTGGGACATAATGTTCAGATCGGTTATTTTGCGCAAAATCAATCAGAATATTTAGATGGTGAGCTTACAATTCTGGAAACGATGGTGAATGCTGCTAATGAAAAAACCAGAAGCAGAGTTCGTGATATGCTAGGATCTTTCCTTTTTAGAGGAGACGAGGTTGATAAAAAAGTTAAAGTACTATCCGGGGGAGAACGTAACCGTTTAGCCCTTTGTAAAATGCTTTTGGAACCGTTTAATGTTCTGGTAATGGATGAACCGACCAATCACTTGGATATAAAATCTAAGAATGTTTTGAAAGAAGCATTACGTAGTTTTGAAGGCACCTTAATTCTGGTTTCTCACGATAGAGATTTCTTACAAGGAATGACGAATACGGTGTACGAGTTTAAAGACAGAAAAATTAAAGAATACCTGGGGGATATAGACTTCTATCTGGAGCAGCGTAAGGTTGCAGATTTACGGGAGATTGAAAAAAAAGATAAGCAAACTAAATCCGTTTCTGCCACTAAGGTTGATGCTAAGCAGTCTTATGAGGATCAGAAAAAGATTAAATCCTTGCACAATAAATTAAGCAATGTTGAATCCAAAATTAATCAACTAGAACGGGATATTAAAGCTATAGATCAGAATCTCGAATCTGATTATGATAAAACAGTCTCCAGTCCAAATTTTTTCGAAAATTACGAGAAAAAGAAAGATCGTCTTCAGAAACTCATGAAGGAGTGGGAGGAGGTTCAGGAAACCATAGAGGCGCTGGGTTAATGTGTTTAAGAGGAAAGCGGCGTATAATCGATAAAGAACGCTTATTTTTATGACTTTCTTAACTGCACTACAGCAGCAGTGTTAATAGTTTTGTAAAAATTTCAGCAAATCTGAAATTCATTACCTACTATGAGAAAAATTATTCTTACAGTGCTGGGTATTTTACTCATCATTGCCGCTTTTTTTGGAGCACAATCCATAATCAATAGCAAAAAACGTCCTGTAGCAAAACCAGCAAAAGTAGTGAAGACTATTTTTGTGGATACGGTGCAGAATAGTACTATCCCTATCAGCATATCGGCTAATGGAAACCTTACTGCAAAGCAACGTTTAGAGTTGTTTGCTGAAGTACAAGGTGTATTCAGAGGTGGATCAAAATTATTTAGAACCGGTCAGGCGTATAACAAAGGTCAGACGTTGATTCGTATTGATGCGTCAGAGTATTATGCGACCGTTCAATCATCAAAAAGTAATTTGTATAATTTGATTACTTCGATCATGCCGGATCTCCGTTTGGACTATCCTGAAGTATATCCCAAATGGCAAAAATATCTCGCAGATTTTGATCTTAGCAAATCAACTCCACCATTACCTGAAATCACTTCAGAAAAGGAAAAATATTTTATAAGTGGAAGAAATATTCTCACCTCTTATTACAATGTTAAAAATCTCGAACAACGTTTGTCAAAATACCGAATCACGGCTCCTTTTCAAGGGGTGTTAACCGAAGCTTTGGTGACAGAAGGAACGCTTATAAGACAGGGACAAAAGTTAGGCACCTATATTGAAACGGGAGTATACGAGATGGAAGTAGCGATACCAAAAGCCTATGGTAATCTGATCGAATTAGGTAAATCTGTGGAGTTGACCGATCTGGATCAAGGTAAGAGCTATACAGGCAAAGTGAGCCGCCTTAATGCTAGCGTGAATCAAGCCTCTCAAACTATCACCGCCTATATAGAATTAAAGAACAAAGAATTGCGAGAAGGGATGTATCTCGAAGCGCAATTGGATGCAAAGGAAGAACCAAATGCAATTGAAATAGATCGTAATTTATTACAGGAGGGCAACAAGGTCTTTATTGTGCGAGACAGCGTATTGGACTTAATTGAGGTACAGCCTGCTTATTTTGGCGAACAAAAAGTAGTTGTAAAGGGAATACCTGATCAAACTATTTTATTAGCTAAAAGTGTTCCCGGAGCGTATGCAGGAATGTTAGTAGCAATCTACGAAGAGAAGCGTGCATCTGACGTAGCGCCGCGCACCACAAACGATAAGCAGTAATGAGAAATGTAATCGCGTATTTTATAAAGTATCACGTTGCAGTCAATGTGATCGTCATAGCATTTTTCATTTTTGGTATATTGGGAGCATTGTCTTTACGTTCCTCCTTTTTTCCACTGGTGGATTCAAAAATCATTAATATCAGTGTTATTTATCCGGGTGCATCGCCGCAGGAAATAGAGGAAGGGGTTGTGCTCAAAATAGAGGATAATTTAAAGGGGCTGGATGGTGTGGATCGTGTAACATCCACTTCACGAGAAAACAGTGGAACGATTACTGTGGAAATTGATAAAGGAAAAGATATCGATTTCATGCTGCTCGAGGTCAAGAATGCTGTTGACCGGGTACCTTCATTTCCCACGGGAATGGAACCTCTTGTAGTGGCAAAACGTGAAGAAGTTCGGCAGACGATTAGTTTCGCAGTCAGTGGAAAAGATATTCCATTAAAGACCCTAAAACAAATTGGGAGACAAATTGAAAACGATCTGAGAGCCCTTGATGGAATTTCCCAGATTGAAATAAGCGGTTACCCGGAAGAGGAAATTGAAATTGCCGTAGATGAAAATAGTTTGTTGGCCTTTAATCTAACCTTCAGCGATGTAGCACAAGCGGTAAGTCGCGCCAATATTCTCACCACAGGAGGTACGATTAAAACGGATGCAGAAGAATATCTGATTCGAGCCAATAACAGATCTTATTACGGAGAGGAGCTTATAAATCTAATTGTTCGAGCTGATCCAAGTGGTCAAACCATTCGTTTAAAAGATGTTGCGGTTCTTAGGGATCGATTTTCAGAAACACCTAATGCAACCTATTTCAACGGAGATCTGTCCGTTAATGTAACAATAACCAGTACAAATACAGAAGATTTAATTTCATCTGCAGAAAGTACCAAAGAATATATTGAAGATTTTAATCAAAGGTATAGCAACGTTCAATTAAGTGTTGTTAGCGATTTGTCCATAACATTGGTGCAACGTACTCAGTTGCTAACCGAGAATGCGATTATAGGGATGATTCTGGTGTTGATTTTCCTTTCGTTGTTTCTAAATACACGATTAGCATTTTGGGTTGCTTTTGGATTACCGGTAGCGTTTTTGGGAATGTTCATTTTTGCGGGATATTTTGATGTAACAATCAATGTATTGTCTTTATTCGGGATGATCATTGTTATTGGTATTCTGGTTGATGACGGAATTGTTATTGCTGAGAATATTTATCAACATCATGAACAGGGGAAAACACCTATACAGGCTGCAATTGATGGTACAATGGAAGTTATTCCGCCCATTATATCAGCTATTATAACTACGATTTTGGCTTTTGGTATCTTTTTATTTCTCGATGGGAGGATTGGTGAATTTTTTGGCGAAGTATCTGTCGTAGTTATTCTAACATTAGTTGTTTCTCTAGTAGAAGCTTTGATTATTCTTCCTGCGCATTTGGCTCATTCTAAAGCACTAAAGCCACAAACCAATGAACCCAAAAAGGGAATCGCGAAAGTTTTTGCAAAGCTTCGCTACATCAATGCATTTGGTGACAGGGTCATGGTCTGGCTTAGGGATAATATATATAGTCCAATGCTACGGTTTGCAATACAATTCAAGTTTTTGACTTTTGCAATTTTTGTGTTTATCTTTATTCTGACGATAGGTTCGATCGGTGGCGGTGTGATAAGAACTGCCTTTTTTCCTCAGATCGCTAGTGACAGGGTTTCGATTACCTTGGAAATGCCTAACGGAACCAATGAAAAATTAACCGATAGTATTATTTCTTTTATTGAAGAAAAAGCGTGGGAAGTTAATGATGAACTAACCAAAGAATATATCGAGGAAGATGGAAAGCAATTGGTCGAAAACATGATTCGACGGATAGGTCCTGGAGCCTCTTCAGCCTCACTGACCATTAATTTATTACCGGGAGAAGAGCGACCGGATGCTGTTGCGTCCAGCTTGGTTACCAATATGATTCGTGATAAAGTTGGTCCGGTAATTGGCTTTGAAAGCTTAATTTATGGAAGTGGTGGTAATTTTGGAGGAAGTCCGGTCTCGGTTTCTCTGTTAGGTAATAATATTGCCGAGTTAAAAGCTGCGAAGCAGGAGCTTAAGCAAGCTTTAGAAAACAATACCTTACTAAAAGATGTCGCTGATAATGATCCGGCAGGAATTAAGGAGATTCGCCTACAGCTAAAAGAGAATGCCTATCTCTTAGGACTCAATTTACGAGAGGTGATGACACAAGTACGGGGTGGGTTTTTTGGTGTGCAAGCACAACGTTTTCAGCGAGGACAAGACGAAATTAAAGTGTGGGTGCGATATGATCGTGACAACCGCTCCTCTATCACCAATTTGGACGAAATGCGTATCGTAACACCTACCGGACAAAGAGTTCCGCTAAGTGAAATTGCAGATTATGAAATAGTGCGAGGTGATGTAGCTATCAATCACCTTGAAGGTCGTAGAGAAATTCAAATTTCCGCAGATCTCAAAGATCCATCGACAACAAGCGCCACAGATATTCTGGCAGACATACAAACCGTAATAATGCCGGAAATTACATCCAAGTATCCTACGGTAACTCCTTCTTATGAAGGGCAGAACAGAGAAGCAGGTAAATTATTGGGCTCTCTGGGGCCGGTTGGATTGACGGTGTTATTATTAATCTATATTACCATTGCCTTTACCTTCCGTAGTTACAGCCAACCACTTTTGCTACTTTTATTAGTTCCTTTCTGTTTACCTGCAGTGGCATGGGGACACTGGATTCACAGTTTTCCTATCAACATCTTATCGATGTTGGGAATTATTGCTCTGATAGGTATTATGGTAAACGATGGTTTAGTACTTATCGGTAAGTTTAATTCTAATTTGAGAGCAGGCTTATCATTTGAGAACGCTATTTACGAAGCAGGAAGAGCACGTTTTAGAGCTATATTTTTAACTTCAATCACTACAATAGCTGGTTTGGCACCCTTAATTTTTGAGAAGAGTAGACAGGCACAATTTCTTAAGCCTATGGCCATATCCATTGCATATGGGATTGGTTTTGCGACCGTTCTAACCTTGTTATTGTTACCCCTATTCCTTTCTTTTAGCAACACGATAAAGTATAAAGGAAAATGGTTAATAACAGGTAAGAATGTCTCTAAGGAAGAAGTCGAACGCGCAATTAAAGAACAAAAAGAAGAGGATGAAAATCATTAAAATTATAAGATATTCGGTTATAGCTTCATTCCTGATGTTGATGACCGGAGTAACGCATGGACAAACGTTAACCAAGCAGGAAGCGGTTCGAATAACACTGGAAAATAATCTGGGAATAAAAGTCGTTACGAATTCTATTGAAATTGCTGAGAATAACAAAAGTATATTAAACTCCGGATACTTGCCTAGTTTGACCGGTGATGCCGGAGCAAACTATCAATTGGCAAATACCACAACTTCTTTTCCGGGAGTTGTTGATCCTGATACAGGAGAACCGCTAGCTGATCGAGTCATTGATGATGCAGAGACACAGCGCTATACAGCAGGTTTAAATTTAAATTATTTATTGTTTGACGGATTAGGGAGATATTATAATTACAAGAGGTTAAAAGAGCAATATAATTTATCCGGGTTACAAGCTAGAGAAACTATTGAGAATACCATTCTGCAACTTTTCAGTGTATACTATGAGGTAGCACGACTGACTGAAAATGAAGCGATTCTGGAGGAGACGTTAGCAATTTCGCAGGAACGGGTGCAACGTTCACAGTATCAGTTTGAATATGGTCAGAATAATAAACTGGCTGTTCTGAATGCTAAAGTGGATGTTGCAAATGACAGTATCAACTTGCTAACGGTGCGACAATCGGTACTCAATGCAAAGCGGGATCTTAATGTAATTCTGAATGCTTCGGATTTAGATGCACCATTTCAGGTAGATACTATTGTCGCTTTTTTACCAAAACTTCAATTAGATACGTATCTCGAAAAAGCCGAAGAGAATAATGTCGCCTTACTTCAAAATCGAAGTAATTTGGCTATAAATTCATATGATATTAAAATTAGTAAGTCCGGGTTTTTACCAACCATTGGTCTTACGGGATCGTATGGATGGAATCAAAACCGGAGTCCGGCATCTGCATTTTTTCCGGGAAACCTTTCTAATACAGCGACGTTGGGGGCAGGAATAAACTTAAGTTGGAATCTATTTGATGGAGGACGAACCATTACCCAAGTAAAAAATAGTAAAATAGTTCTCGATAATCAAGAATTGGCAAAGGAGCAGCTTGAGCTGGAAGTTCGGCGGGATATAGCCAATGCCTTTGGTAATTATAGAAATCGTCTCAATATTTACAAAATTCAGCGACAGAATGTACTCACCAGTGAGAATAATTTTGAACGTTCTGAAGAGCGATTTAAGTTAGGGCAGATCACATCGATTGAGTTTAGGCAAGCACAGATTAATTTAATTAATGCTAAGACAAATAAAAATCAAGCAAAGTATACTGCAAAATTGGCGGAGTTGCAATTGTTACAATTGACAGGACAGTTATTGAATGTTCAATTTTAATCTTTCGGTGTATTTACTAAATAAAAAGTAGCAGATGTACGAACACTTTTTTCAATGCCCGTATTGTTGGGAAAACATTTCTATGTTGTTAGATGCTTCCGTAGCTAGCCAAACCTACATTGAAGATTGTGAGATTTGTTGTAACCCTATAGAATTACAGCCACAATTTGAAGATAGAGAGTTGATTTCTTTTACAGCAAATAGCATAGAACAATAGATAAGGTGATGACTATCAAAGTGTCCGATATTTTTTATATTTTTTTATGAAAAAGAGTTGGATATAATTGAAAAAGGGTTGTATATTTGCCGTCCACAACGAGCACGTTGCTTGAGTAAAGGTTTTATCAAGGTTATTCCTTGAACGTCGGAAGACGATAAATTTTAAAATCATGTGGATTATATCGCGGGATAGAGCAGTAGGTAGCTCGTCGGGCTCATAACCCGAAGGTCACTGGTTCGAGTCCAGTTCCCGCTACTAGCAAAGATAAGGCTTCACAGTAATGTGAGGCCTTTTTTTATGTCTTGGGTACAACATAGGTATAACATTTTAGTATTTTTTTGAGAAATGTAATTTGGCGAAAATTAATGTCAGTTGTATTTGTATTTTATTTTGAACATTTTTTAACTTGGAATCTGTTCTATTTTGAATTAATATTTGTTAAAAGTGCCCAATCAATTTTTAATTGGTGCAAGCCATACTCTTTCAAATCATAGATTTTCTTCCGGTAAAATTTTTATATTTAGGACCGCTACATAGACGAGATTCCACTTTAGAATTAGTTAATTGGACACTAATGATTTAAGTTGTGTTTTTCTGAAATGTGGCTTCTAGCTCAAGATTTCATCTGTAATAGAAAGGCAAAATCTGTATTTTACTAAAAGATTTTTGCTGCTCAATGTTAATAGAGAGACCGATATTAATGTATTCTATAAATCAGTCTTTTACCATAAAGGATTCTACTTGATGAAAGTTTTAAACTTTCATTTTCCAACCAAGTAGAATATAAACTCTTGCCAAAAATTGACTTTATTTATTAAGTCCGCTAGGATTTAGTAAAAAATCTCAAAACATAAAACAGATTCCTAGCATTCACCACATCTATTTATGGGCTACTCAATCTAAAAATCTTTTCAATTTAAATTTAAGAATTAGAATGCTCGTTTACGTATTTCTTAAGAAACTTCTCTAATTCAGGTACATCACATTCAAATCCCATTTCTTCAGCTTGTTCTATGACTTCTTCTCCAGACATATTCTTCTGGCATCCAATATGCATCATCACAAATGCACCGGAGCGTTTTCCAGATTTGCAATGAACTACGATAGGTTTTGGGAGCGTTTCAAGTTCCTGTCTAAAATCATTTACTTTAGCCTCTGATAAATTATCTTCAGACACACCAATATGTCTGTATGTAAGATTATTTTCCTTAGCTAGTTTTTCTTCTTTTTCCGTAGAAACGTTTTGTTCTTCTTCCTCAGTCTGCAAATTTATAACCGACTTAAAGCCCTTATCGGTAAAAGTTTTAAAGCTGTTTTTATCCGGATCAAATGCAGCCACCGAAATTTCATCATTTACTTTCTTGATTTCCTTTTCCATAGTTTCTTTCTTTATTTTAATTTTCTATTTTATTTTCAATTGGTAAGCCTGCAGCCTTCCATGCCTTAAAGCTACCTGGAATGCTGTTCACATTCTGAAAGCCATTTTTTTGTAAAATACTGGCCGCAATGCTAGCTCTATATCCGCTGGCGCAATACACAGCAAGGTTTTGGTCTTTGTCTAAAGTGTTGATCTTATCAGATAGTTCTCCAAGAAATAAATGTGTGGCATCAGGGATATTGCCATTTTGCCATTCTTTCTTTTTACGTACATCTAATGGCTGATATTGTTCTTTGTTTTCGCTGAGCTCATGAACACTGAGTTGAGGTAATTTTTTGATGGGTTTACCTGATTCTTGCCAATTGCGCATGTTCCCTGCCAGATAGCCCTTAAAATTGGTATGTCCGGTGCGCCACAGCAGCTTTACGACCCGCTCTAGGTCCTTATCCTTGGGCAGGATCAGCAAAATGGGGGCATTTATATCTATCAGCCAACCGGCCCAAACCGACAGAATGGGACGTTGTCCTATGTTAATGGCACCCTCAATATGGCCGCCTCCAAAAGCCAACATATCCCGGGTGTCGATAATGATCCTATCAGTATTCTTCATTTCTTCCTCAAACTCTTTTACGCTCAAAGACCTCACTTGTGGCGTATGACCAAAGGTTTCTGGTCCTTTAGTATTAAGATTTTTCATCTTTGGGTAATGGGTTGGTACAGGAGGCGCACTATCCTGAATCGCTTTTTTAAATTCGTCGAAAGTCTCGATCTGCATGAATGGATTATGTTTCTTCTCGTATCCGATAGTTGTATGCATACGGTCGCCAATATCAGGACCACAAGCCGAGCCTGCTGCATGGCATGGATAAACAATTACTTTATCGCTAAGCTGGCAGAAAACTTCCCGCATGGTGTTAAAAAGAGCCTTCGTCAATTCCTCGGTTTTCTCATCACCCAATAAATCTGGTCGTCCTAAAGAATCAATGAACAGGGAATCCCCGGTCAAAATGCCCCACGGATCTTCTTCGTGCGATTCGTATAATAAGTAAGATAAATGTTCGGGGGTATGACCGGGAGTATGCTTAGCTCTTAGTTTGACCTGGCCGAATTCAAACTTTTCTCCTTCTCGAACAGATTCATGGGCAAAATCATATGTTGCATCACCTTCAACGCTCACAAAAATTTTAGCGCTTCCGTTGCAACGGGAAGCCAACTCACGCGCTCCGCTCATAAAATCTGCATGGATATGGGTTTCAAAAATATGAGTGATAGTTACGCCATATTGCTGCGCTTTTAGGAGGTAGATATCGGCATCGGGTCGAGGATCAATTACTGCTGCGCAGCCTGCACTTTCATCACATAAAAAATATGAGACCTGGGCAATACCTTCTGCTAATATTGGTTCAAATCTTAAAGCCATAATATGCCTATATTAGAAGTTTAGGCTATCTAAATTAAGCGTTATAATTGACAAATAAAGTTAAGACAAAATTAAAGGTTTGTGGTATAACAAGAGATTAACACAAGCTTTGTTAGATGTTAATAGTTTTAGAAAATTACAATATGAAACCTTACGTTTACGAATTGAGAATATAAAGGATGATAAAAATTGATAGAATTAAATTACAAAAATGAGGGGTCTTAATGGATTCTTCTCAAATTTTCTACTAAAGACTGAAAAAAAGTTGATTAAAGTAGCATTACCTGTAGCAATAGAAAAAGAAGCCGAAGATTGCGATTATTAAACTTAATAATTTTCTGGTTGTTAATCAGTCAGCACATTGCCACTTCATTCTGCAAAATGCTCCCTTTTCGGGCAATGAGCTTCACTCAAGGAATTTCGGTATTGACGTTGGAATTACTTGCCGTTAACACCGTGGAAACTACCAATACTATAACAAACGTTAGACTTAGTAGTGATTAAGTACTTTTAAAAAAAGCAGCGAACTCAACTGTTATACAGGTTCCTGCGCTACTAAATTCCAATCTCTTTGAACAACTATCCTAGTCATTTTATCTAGCCAACGACAGCGTTTCATATGAAGATAGACCTTTTTACCACGAATGGGAAAATCTTGAATCATTATCTCTTTGTGAAAACCGTGAGAAATAACCAGGCCGGAAGAAAATTCTTGAGGGATCGCTACTTTCTCCTCGAAATTAAGATGGAGAACATCTAGCTTTATTTCATGTTTTACAATGTCAAAATGAGTAATCAGCAGTTCCGAAAAAAACCTTCAGTAAATCAATATAGGGGTCCAATCTTTGCTTTTTTTTGACAAAGATCTTATTCTATTTTCAATTCACCCACAACTTTTAGGATTGATCCATTCTTACCCTATTCAAAAAAAGGGGCAGTTACGCCCCAATCAATATAAAAACAGAATTTTTGATTTAATTTCCACCATTACCAGTAAAACACCTCCTAAATCACCTGTGTTTCCAGAATAAATTGTGATCTGAGCGGTAGGCCCATCGTCATCACTACAAGCAACAAATAAGGTTAGAGTTCAT
This sequence comes from Aquimarina sp. 2-A2, assembly GCF_045505135.1. NCBI lineage: Bacteria > Pseudomonadati > Bacteroidota > Flavobacteriia > Flavobacteriales > Flavobacteriaceae > Aquimarina > Aquimarina sp. 2-A2. Next base: position 1,059,357 of record NZ_JBJKFI010000001.1, read on the forward strand.
GATGGTAAAGAAAGTTTGAGTCTATTTTTCCTAGTAGAAAATTTATTAAAGGTTACTATGATTTTATTTAAAAACAGCTTCTGTAGATGCATCCAATCTATCTGCTACAAGATCAAAAATAGCTTCATTACTTCTTTCACTTATAATCATAATTCCATCTGAATTAACAAAAGCATTATCTAAAGCGGAATTGGATACAACGCTAAACCATATATTTGGATCAAATAAGATTTTAGAAAGTAGCGAAGTATTTTCTTCAACACTAACCTGTTGCGAAGTTTCTGCCTCAAAAACTTCTCCCGAGTTAAACTCAAAACGAATCGAGACTTCAGATCCATCGGTACGGATATAGATTCCTTCCATGACAATACCAGGCTGGCTATCTTCATCCCGAAGCTTTACTTCTAGGTTAACAAAGGTGTAATCCCCAGCGGGGATAATAATGTCGTCAAGACTCGGATTAGCAATACCTGTCGCAAAGTCAATTTGTGAAAATCGCTCTACAGTTCTACTAATGGACGTACCCCTTTGCAAGGTGCCGTCAAAGACAATTTCACTTACCCACACATACCCGGAGGTAAAGACTAATTTTTCGGGAGTTTTGCCAGACTTTTGATCTTTCAGTTCAGCAGAAATCTTTAAAATTGCATTTCCTGAACCAATCTCATCATCACTACTACAACCTGTAACACCAACCAGTACTAAAAAAACTAATATTAAATAAGTAAAATTTTTCATATTGCTTGGTTTTATGATTTTAGAACAAAGCTGCTTTCTTGCTAATTTCTCAAAAAATTGAAAAAGGCCGCCAATTATAGTTTGAAGATCTCGACGGCCTTTATTCCCCCTAAAACAAGTTTAAATTATTCAAATTCTGATTCTGTACTCTCATCAAGACGGTCAGCAACTAAATCAAAAATTCCTTTGTTGCTAACTCCACTAATTACAATGATCCCATCAGCATTTACTGTTGCATTATCAAGAGCGTCATTAGGAACGACACTAAACCAGATATTTGGATCAAAAACAATTCTGGAAAGTACTGTTTCTCCATCTAAAATTGTCACTGGTTTTTTATACTCAGCCTCAAAAGTTTCTCCTGAATTATATTCAAAACGAATAGGAGCTTGAGAACCATCTGTACGAGTATAAGTTCCTTCCATAACAATTGAGGGCTGAGCATCTTCATCTCTCAATTCAACTTCTAATTCCAATTCTACAAAATCTCCGGTTGGAATTGCAATATCATCTAAATTTGGTGTTGCTACTCCTGTAGCAAGATCAATTTTTGAAGAACGTTTTACTTCAACTTCAATAGAGTCACCAGAAGCATAATGTCCTTCAAATTCAACTTCGGTAAGCCAGATATATCCAGAAGTAAATTCTAAGCTGTTAGCCATTTTATTAGCCGTGAATGCGTAACCTGCAGTTACGTTCAATGTACCTTCTTGATTTGAATCGTCGTCACTACATGAGACTACAAGGGCAAAAGACATAAGTAGATAAACTAATTTTTTCATGATATGTTAATTTAAGTATTGTTACTGTTTATAAAACAATCTATATCAGAAAAGTGACCCCTAGAAACTTTATTTTTTTAATAAACTAATTTTTTTGTTTTTGTATTTAACTGATAATGAATTAATTATTTTGAAATTTTCTTTGATAAATAATTTAAAGTAATTGATGCGAAGTAAAAAGTTCAGATGTAATCTAACTATTAAAAAGACACTTTGATAACAGCATTTGTTGTTAGCTCGAGAGAGTTTTGAACCACTTCTTGTGGGAAATTAATATCGGTGAATTCGTAATAATTGCTAAGTTCACTTTTTTGGTTAGTGAGATTCCAAATAGAAAACCCGGTATGGATTTTAACTGTATTGGTCAAATTAAAATCATAAGTAACAGAAGCATCTAATCGTAAATACTCTGAAAGCACTCGGCTATTGGGCGGTTCATAATTGATCCTGTTATTAATTACCTCGTTTCCATTTACTGGTCTGGTAGTTGGTTTTCCGGTTCTCCAGTTGAGTCCTGCCGAAATCTTAAGCCCTTTTTTTGTATAGTTCGCACCGATAGCAATGATATGTCTAATGTTGAGGTTACTTGGAAAAGTATCTTCCTGAAGCGTTTTAAAAGAATAGGTATTGTCTGCGTATGAGTAGCTCAACCAACCGCTGAATTGATGAATTTTTTTATTAAAAATAAAGTCAACGCCCGCAATTTCATAAGAGCCGACTGCTTGACTACGCTCATATTGATTTCTGAACTCCTGACTTTGTGCCACAATTCCATCTACATTTTTGATGTAGGTTTCTATATTACATAACCAGCCTTTGTGCTTATAAGTAAGTCCAAGGGAGCCTTGTTTACTTTTTAGTATTGGAACTCCATTCTGATTGGACAAAATCCACCTTCTTTTTTCAACTCCCAGAAAATCAGATTGAAAGTCGATGGTCTGTGTCATAGCTTGGTTTTTAAATTCCCCTGCCACATCTAGTATAAAACGATTGGATAACCTTTGGTTATAATGAATTCTGGGTGCAATAATAAATTCATCAAAAGGATTAATGTAGTTAAGTCTAATACCGGCTTTTAAATGGCTGCCTCGCCAAGGAGTATAGTCAATTTGAGTAAACACAGCATGTTTCCGGATTAGATCTTTTCCAAAAAGTCTTGAAAAAGGACTATCGGTTTCTTCGAGGTTCGACACTCCCGTCTCTACAAATTCGTACCCGCCTTGTACAGATAATTTTTCGTTTAATTTGAGATCCGAAATGATTTTAACACTACTCTCTAAAACTTTGTTTTCCTGTGTGAGTTTCTGATCATTTAAAATATCTACGTTTTCAGCTCTCAATCGGTATGTTACTCCATAAAATTCAATAGTTGTACTTAATTTTTCATTCCAATTTCTTTGATATGATATGCTTCCACCTAAATTTCTTTGGGTGCTGCTACTTTCCCGGGATTGCTCTTCATTGTTAATAAAAGCACTTTCCAAAAAAGAAAAACCATTGTCCATCGCAATTAGACTTGCCTTTATTTTATCTTTTGGTGTCACATCATACAAAAGAACTGTTCCAATATCAAAAAATCGAAAATTATCACTGGCTTCAATTACGTTGGACTCGTTGCTTACAACTTCTGTGTTTTGAAAGGCTTTTTCGAAGTAATTCTGATAGGTGTGGGTTTCTAAAATATCATTATAAGATCTTCGACCTGCAATTTGCAATGAAGCTTTTTTACCCAGAGGAATATCAAAGCGGCCATCAACATTTATAAAATTAAACCCTAGTGAAGCTCCAAACTCCGAAGAGCGCTCATCCTTACTTTGCATTTGAATAGTACCGGACACTCCATCAGTTAAAGAAGCTGGTGTCCCGTTTTTTATTAGGGTAGTCTTGTGTATAAGATTTGGATCAAAAGCAGAGATATAACTAAAAAAATGACCGGATTGATACATCTTTATCCCGTTCCAGGTAATTAAATTCTGATCGTGAGTTCCTCCTCGTATATTTATATTGGTAACTGTTTCATCAAAACTATTAATACCTGGTAATGTTTGAATGGTCTGGAGTGCATCGTTTTCGATTAGTCCTGGCAGGATCCCAAATTGATCGTAATCAATGTAAAGAGAACCTTCAGTAGTTTTGTTAATCCCTTGGGTAAGATAGTTTTTAATAATTATCGTTTCAAGCTCTTCTGCTCTTGGAGATAAAAAAAGGGTTTCGCATCCACCTTTTTTGAATTGATCTACACCTTTGAGTAATTGATTATACCCCAAATGTCGAATATGAACAGAATCATTAGCCTTAACTTGGTCCAGCTCATAATAGCCTTTGAAATCGCTTATTATAAATGTTTCAGAAGTTCTTATAGTTACATTTTGTAAAGGTTCCTTGGTTTCAAAATCTCGAATAATACCGCATATCAAAATTTTTGAAACTTCCTTGCTGGTAATAGTTATAAATTTACTTTCTAGGGTATTAAATACCAAGTTAGTATTGTTTTCTAAGTATTTTATGGTGTCAACGAAATTTAGGTCAGTGTCAGGTGGTAGTATTAAAACAGTAGTTACATCTTCATTGGCATAGGAAAAATTGCATTGAAAACGCTTTTCAACATCAATTAGTACTTCTTGAAGCGGTAACTTTTCTTGAGAATAACTTTTAAAGATGTTGAAAAAAATGACAATGATTACAAAGAAGTTGTACTTTTTAATCATTCTTAAATGTAAACATTTTTATAGAGTTTTCTTCCTCTTCAAAGTTCAACTTAAAAGGCTGTGTAATAGATTGGAGGGCTAATGATTTATTATCATGAACAAAACTTCCCGAAAAGATTTTTGAGGTATCAAAATTTTGAATAGTAACCTTAGTGTTATATTGTCTCTCGAACTCTTCAATTACTATTTCAAAAGGAACGCTTTCAAAATTACTTTTACCATTAATCCAAGAAGGGCTTGCTAACGAAGTGTTGTTTCGCTGAATCTTTCCATCCAATAATCGAATGGTTTCGCCGGGATTTAACTTTGTGCTCTTGTTTTTTATCGTTACACTTACCAAGCCTTCAAAGCATTTTACTTCGAAATAATCTTTTCTTTGTTTTACATTAAACTGAGTACCTAAAACGGTTATAGTACCCATCTTTGTATTGACATCAAATTTGGCGCCTTTAGCAACCTTGAAGTAAGCTTCCCCTTTTAATTTTACTTCTCTGTTTTTTTGCCAAGTGTCGTTGTTATATTGTAATGAAGATGCAGCATTTAAAAAAACCTCTGAAGCATCCGGCAACGCTATGGTTTTATTCTGAGCAGCAATCGTTTGGATCTTGGTACTATCATCATTAAAAAAAGTAAAATACACTCCAAAAATAATGGCAAATACTGCGGCAATTCTAAGTAGTGGGTACATCCAGCTTCTTGCAGTCCCATTAGTAGTTGCATTATCCAATCTGGATCTTAGATCTACAAAACCTTTTTCTTCGTTAACTTTTAAGGGAGACTCAAAGAATTCAGCGTGCTCGTATAATTTCTGATAGGAGTCATATTCTTCAAGCTTTTTAAACTCCTGAAGTTCTTCTTCACTTAGCTCTCCCTCTAACCATTTTATTATTAATTCTTCTTTTTTCATGTTCCCCCTTTTGTATATACAACAACTAACTTTGTTTTAGTTACCCCCAAAAACACACAGAAATTAAATTCCATCGATTTCTTTTCTTAAGTTTTCAACTGCCTTGTATAATCTTTTTCGTACTGCTCTAACCGTAAGGTCGAGTATTTCTGCTATTTCTTGATGCTTTTTACCTTCCACACGACTCATTAAAAAAACCACACGTTGCGCTTCCGAAAGTTTGGATAATGCATTTTGATACTTTGCTAAGTATTGCTTTTTTTCCAGAATAAATTCCGGATCTTCATTCGTGTAATCTTTTGGTTTTAATTCTCGATGTTTTAAAACTACTTTTTGATGCTTGATTGCATTAAGCATTAAATTATTTGCTACTGTAAAGAGAAAACCCTTGGCTTTATCTGGCGCCACATCTTTGCAGTTTTCCCAAAGTTTCACAAACGATTCCTGAGCTTTATCATAAGGATCGAGTAATTCACCGTATTTGTAGTATAGAAAATTAGTGATATCCTGTATGTATTTGCTGTAGATTCTGGAAAACAATTTTTCCTCACAGACAGTATCGTTAATTTTTTTATCCATATTTTGGGATGAATTTGCAGCAATTTAGGGAAAATTAGCAAATGCAAAGGGGCATTTATTGATGTTAAGTTGTTTTTATAATAGAATTTGTTGAATTTTTAATCGAAAATATGAACGTCTCAAGTTATATTTCCAGACTGATCCTCTTATCATTTATTTGTTTACTAGTAATTGGTTGTCAGGATAGTGAACCGGAAACTTTGGAAGTGCAGGAGGAGAATGTGCTTCAAACCAACTCACAGTTGGCAAATCTTATTCAGAAGATCTCACTAAGCGATGGCTCTAAAGATAACATCATTGATAATGCTAACTGTGTTTCGATTCTTTTGCCTGTCACTGTTACAGTTAATGATACGTTACTTACTGTTGAGAATGAAGATGATTTTCAATTGATTGAAAATATTTTTGAAGACTCTGATTCAGATACTGACATTTTAACAATTCAATTCCCAATTACAATTACGTTAGAAGATCATATGCAGCAAATAATCGCAGATGAAAATGAATTGGAAGTTTATGTTAATCAATGTAATGGGGAAAACGAAGCTGATGATGATATTGAATGTGTTAATTTCAAATATCCATTAGAATTCAAAGTAGCTGTTATCGGAAGATCTGTTCCCAATACCTTAAACATAGCTAATGATAAAGAACTATATGAATTTCTTGAAAATGTGGAGGAGGAAACTATTATTAGTTTAACATTTCCTGTTACTTTAATAGACTCTAATGATGAAGAAATTATAGTTAATGATTTAGACGAATTAGAAAACTTTATTGAAGAGGTTATGGACGATTGTGATGAAGATGATGACTTTGATTACGATGATGATGATAGCATAGTGTTGGCCGATTTTCTCGTAAATGGAAGCTGGATTGTGGATGAGTATAGTGAAATGGAAGAGGACCTTACTTTAAGTTATTCAAACTATGTTTTCAAGTTTAAGACAGATGGTGCTGTTTCTGCAGATAACGGACAGCAAGTAGTATCAGGTTCTTGGTCTATAGACTCATCAAATCCGGCAAGCCAACAATTTATTCTAAATTTTGAAGCGATTCCCCCATTTGATGCTCTCAGCAGAGATTGGTTAATAGAAGAAAGTGAAGTGAGACTGCTTGAATTGCGTACAGGTAGTGAGGTAACAAATGATCTTAAGATATTGGTTTTTGAGAAACCGTAAGTAGATGCTTTTTAGTTCTCACCAAAATAACTTGAGAAGAGCAACTTTTTATTGTTTAATCATTTAGTTTCTAAGAAGAAATAAAATATCGGACTAAAATTGACGATGAGCTAAAAATTGAAGTATTTATCACAAATGCAAAATATTTAAACAGACCAAATTCTTGTTAAATAAACTAATCAAAGTATTTCCGACAGACAGAGTCAACTTTTGTCTGGATGATGCGATAATATTCTTCATGTTCAAAATACAGGAGAACTGCCAAAATTAAAGTTATTCAACGAACCTGAATTCGAAGCTGTAGTATTACCTATGAGGTTGTAATTCAAAAATCTACTAGTGTCCTGTAATTTTCGATAAATCAGACGCTTAACACATATTTGTGTTAGGTGAATGTTAAATTTTAACAATTTTTAACAGTATCATTTCGCTACATTATTCATTTAAATATCTATATATCAACTTATTGATTGTTTATACAAGTAATAAATATTGTTAAAACGTATCAATTTTGTGGCAAAACCATAACAATTTTTGTTAAAGATATACTAAGTTTGACAAATATTTACCCCGCCTAAATAAAGTATCTTTTTTTATTGATTGCAAGGAATATGTATGAAGGGAAAGACAAATTCTTCGATTACAATATTTTATATAAACTTCTCATGCATTGCGTGAGAGTTATAATTTGATCACTTACTTTATTTTATATCAATCGTTCGGTTTCATTCTGTTTACAAGAATATAAAAATCTTGCTCACGTTGAGGTTTTTGTAAAGATGCTGTTGTATTCGTAAACACGAAGATAATAGAGCTGCTCTTTTCCATAATAGTTGCACGGAGAGAGCATAGTTGTATGTAATACTTGAAGAAATCAATACATAAATACTAAAATTAAAATAGTAATAATTTATAATAACAAGTAGAATATGTCAATGTACAATTATGGAATTGGAGGAAACGAGGTCAAGGTAGATGCAGGAGAGTCTATCTCGGATATCCCCTCGAACAAAACTTTATTAATTCAAAAACTCACAAATGAAGCACCGGTAACTCCCGAGGCAGTGTATAATCTTCAAACAGTTGAAGAAGTTTTTGAAAAATTCTCGCCAAGTGTCGAGGTTGAGTTTCAAGATGATAAGGGAACTGATGTAAAAGAAAAAGTAAGTTTTAAAAATCTTGGCGATTTTGGATCCAAAGCCATTAAGAGAAACAGTGAGTTCCTTAATAAGTTGGATATTGAGAAAGAACAAAACACCAAAATCATTCGTCAACTCACATCTAATAAAGGGCTTAAAAAGGCATTAGAAAACCCTGAAACCAGAGCAGCAATTGTTCAAGCACTTGAAGATTCACTTCAGGAAATTGAAAATGCAACTACAACAAAATAAGTCAGTATCTCTAAAACCAATAATTCATTATGGCAACTACTCAAGTAAAAGAATCAAAAGGGGCTTCTAAACAAGAAAAACAAATACAAAAAGGTGGGGCATCCGTAGATGCATTAGCAGAATACGGCGGCTTCTCATTTTTAGAAAATATAATTGATGGGTTCTCAAACCTAAATCCTAAAAGAAAAGCGAGACGCAATATTTTTTTAACGGATGAACAATGGGAAGCTGAAAGAAAAAATTTATCCAACCGATTAAATGTTTGGATAGACTTACTTCAAAGTGGTAAGGATACCGAAGGTATGCGTGATATAGCGAAGGATCGTGCTGAAAAAGCAGATGCTACGTTAAACCAGAATATGAAAAAAGCACTTAAAGCTTCTGAAGAATTGGAAAGAGCGTATCGATCAGTTGCTTTATTTTACAAAAACACGGAGTCAGAAAAAGTAAAGAATGTAACTATTCTTAATGCGGACATAGATCAAGTAAAGGATCTTGATAATACGCTGTTCATAGACTACGTAGCTGACGAGTTAAAACAAAATTTTGATCGATTAGATTTGCGAAGCAATTATGCGATTTTAAATATCCCTGGATATTTGGGCTCAAACGCCGTATTGGATAAGTGGTCAAAAATTGCGTATGACAATAAAGCGGTATTGGTTACGGATTTTCAGGATTTAGAATCTCCCGATGATGTAGTAGATATCTTTTTTAATGCAAATCATACAGGTGGAGATGTTTTCAAATCAAATACACTTATGTCCTGTAACTGGTTACTAGGTCGTAAAAAAGATGATGTAGTAGGTGAAGAGGACAATCTTTATGTACCTCCTTCTTCTGCACTTGCCGGAAAAATTTACAGCACTTTAATGTCACAAGTAGTCGCAGGTAAAAAGTTCGGTGGGATCAATGAGGTAGAAAGTGTTCGTTTTGACCTGAAAAAGAGCGAAATTTCAGAATTAGAGAAAATGGGATTAGTACCCATGGTGAACGAATACAGTAAAGTGATGGCTTTTTCTGCCAAGACTTTGTTCAATGGAGATAATCTAGGATTACAGACCTATTCTGTAGTTCGGGTATTTGATCATATTACAAAAGTGTTATTTGATTTCTTAAACAGAAGAGCTTTTGAAAACTGGACAACCCGTACTGAAGCAGATTTAAGAAGTCAAATCGTCAAGTTCTTAGATGGGATTCAAGGTCCGTCAAAACTTATTGAACGATTTCAAGTCATGAAAATTGAGCAGGATAAAAATCAAAAAGATAGAGTATTGCTAGATATTCATATCACACCATATTTTCCTGCAAAAAGTTTTGTTATTCAGTTAGATGGTCATAAGGGTGATGGACCAGAGAATGCTGAGTGGCATAGTGAATACAAGCAGCAATAATATAGTAAACCATATAGAAACTCAATAGCGAGCGAAGTCCGAATATTTTGATAATTAATCATTGTATTTAGACTTCGCTCCCATTGTAGTGTTATCTACCTTTTGATCTAGATAATTACAATGATGAGCTGTATGGGACGTGGTTGCTAAAACTTTTTGAATCAATAGTCTCATTATGCTGCATATCTGTATTATTCATATGAAATACGATTACAGCAAATGTCTATTCCAAAGTGATTTTAAGCGGGTTAAACCTAATGACAAATAATTGAATGTAGACTCAGAAGAGTTTGAAACGAAGCAGAGCATCAATCCTTATAGCAAATGAAGTATTTAAAGTTACCCGTGGATTTTTCAACCATGATACAAGGGAAACCTCAACAACGGTGTGCGATAGAAGAGTCTATTGCACAATATATAATGATGCAAATAACCAGTAGATATGGTGAGGTTGCCGGTAGAAATGATTTTGGATCAGATATTTGGGAATTAGAATTTAATCAATTAATCAAGATATATGAGTGGGAAGAACGTGTGCGCCTTTCTCTACAAGAGTCAATTATTAAATATGAACATCGACTATCTGACACAAAGGTACATGTAAGTTTAAGTGAAGTTGATACCGATGTAGATTCAAAGAAGTATTCTGAGGTACGAAGAAAAGCAATTATCACGGTTACCGGTACTATTACACAAACAGGTGTAGCTTTTAATTTTAATACCACATTATACGTGAGCCCTTTATCTCAATAATCAAGCAACATCATGGTAGATACGAATTACAGAAAAATTAAAGAGCGCATGAAAATGCGTTCGATGGAATTATGGGGAATTGACCAGGCACAAAAAGTTGATCCGGTTATAGAGATGTTTCTGGATGTGTTTTCTTATGAGTTGTCAAAGGTGTATCAGGAGGTTAAAATATCCGATGCGAAGCTTCTTGAGAGAATCTCCAAGATTTTAGTGAATGAAAATTGGTCGCTGCCAACTCCGTCACACGCTTTAGTAAGTGTGCAACCTTCAGAACCAATAGGAGAAATTGAAAAGACTACTCAATTATATGTTCAAAAAATAGTAAAAGGAGAGCTTAATGACGTTTACTTTACTCCGATAAAAAAGCAAACCTTAGTAAAAGCAAAAGTGTTTTGTTCTGCTTGGGAGCGACAACTTACTTTTAATACAGACCATGCGTATCAGCATACGCTCAATGCTATTCGTGAATTTAAAGTGCCTGATTATTCCATGTGGGTGGGGGTAGATATTGACCCTGCACTGTTGGGTAAAATAGACAAACTACCAATCAGTATTTTACTTAAAGATTCATCATTGAATCCCTATTTAAAAATGTGCAAAGTGCTGGATCTGGATGGGAATGAATTGCCTCTTTTTCAAGAAGAGGAGGATCAAAGCATCAAGAAAGAACACTATTATATGAGCATACAACAGTATTACAGAGATTATCTGTACACTATCGATCTGTCAGCTAGTTCAAAGAAAAAACAGACACTTTTGGATCAATGTGGTGAAATCTTTGATCTGGATACAGTTGAAGAACCCGAAAAGGAACTTTTTTGGTTACAGTTCAAATTTCCGGTAGCTTTTAATAAAACTGAATTGGATAAAATTTCAGTTTCTACAAATACATTTCCTATTGTAAATAGAAAGCTATCTAGTAAACAGCACAATTTAAAGAGAAACGGAAAAATTGTCTCACTATACGCTAATGACAATGAATACTTTTTAAACGTCGAATCCTTAATCGATAATGAAGGCAGACTGTATAAAAGTGCTTTAAAAAATGATATCAATAATATGGCTGGTTCCTATGCACTATACTTCGGTGACATAGAACAATTCGATGAGCGTAATGCAAAAGCCATTTTGAATGATGTTATCCAAACCGTAAGAGAGGAAGGAAGTTCATTCTCTGCAGTGGGGTATGATGTTCTAAATGCGTATCTCGAAGATCTAAATGATAAGCTAGATATTCTAGAGCGTAAAGTGAATTTTAGATACAAAGATATAAGCGATAATAATGAAAAGGTGTATCTCCAAACGATTCCTCATGATAGTTCTGACACCTATGAATGTAGCTATTGGACGACTAACACACTTTTAGGGAATAATATTAAACAAGGTGTTTTACTTAGTCAGTATCAAAGCATCGAATTACAATCTGATAGTATACGCTTATTAACCGATACTGTTGGGGGTACTGTCAAAAGAAGTGCAAAAGAAAAAATTAGCAGTTTCAGATATGGTTTATTATCCAAAGACCGAATTGTGTCCAATGAGGATATCAAAGAACTTATTAGAACTACAATTGGCGATGGAGTTAAAAATGTTGAAGTAAGCTCAGGAGTAGGTATTTCCTCAGAAAGAAAGCAAGGGTTGGTAAGAACAATTAATGTAAGGGTTTACTTAACAACGAATGAAATTTTGAATAGTGAAAACAAAAAACGTTTAGGACATTTTTTACAGTTAGAATTAGAAAATAAGTCTGTTCATAATACACCCTATAACGTACAAATAAAATAGCAACCGATGTTGATGATCGAAAACAATTTTAGTCCTAGCCTAGTATCTGCAGTACGTTTAGCAAAGTCATTTGCATCCACAGATAGGCATACTACTTACGGAGTAGCACATTTAGCATTAGCATTACTTTACGAACCCACAGGAGTAAGCGATATTCTTACAAGTATGGGTAAAGATGTGGCATATCTTCAAGAATGGTTCGAAATGCGAAAGGAAGTATACGAATCTCACGAAAATAATGCTGGAGAACCCGTACCCGATCCCGAAGTTGATCAGGTTTTTGAAGAGTCAGAACGTTCAAAGCTGAAATTGGGTACCGATTATATAGATGGTATTTGTGTATTTACTGCCATCATAAGAAAAGGCGTTGTTTATAGTAACAAACAATTAGAAACGCTCTCAGTTACCGAGGAGGAGTTTTATAAATTATACGAATCTCCGGTATTCTCTTCAAAGAGTTTGACCACCGGTGAGCAAGAGGAACTTATTAGTACGATTCCTTATTGCAAAGAATTGGTGTCTCAATCTACTATTGATGAGGGGACCCTAATTTTAGGACGAGATAAGGAGATTCGAAGTATTTTGGAGAGCTTGGAACGACAAGAAAACAGAGGAATTCTGTTAGTCGGTGACTCTGGAGTAGGTAAAACAGGAATTTTAAAAGGCTTAATCAAGCATATTGCAGAGTCAGAGAATTCTTTACTTGCCGAAAAACAAGTTATTGGACTTAACGCTTCCAAGTTATTAGCAAATAGTGCTAATGAGAGTGAAGTAGCCAAAAAGCTAAGTGATATTATTGATAAAGTAGAAAAATTTGATAATTGTCTTTTTATCATTGATGACATTCACGTGCTAATTGAAGGAACTCAGGGAGGCTCAGGCGCGGTAGCAAACTTGATTGCAGCCGAACTCAATGAAGGTGCCATTAACCTGATCGCTACTATCAATCCAGATGCTTATAGAAAAACTATTGAGAAGCATGCGTTGCATCGCAAACTTGAGGTCATAAAGTTGGAAGAACTAGAATCTACTGCGCTGTTTAAATGTTTAGAAAATCATCGCTATAAGCTTACGGCATATTATCAGTTAAAAATTGCAGAAGAGGCGATAACGGAATCAGTACAATATTCCAGACGATATTTTAAAGAAAACAAGTTGCCGTACGGAGCTATTGAACTATTAGATCGAACGCTGGCTTCTGTACACACCAGTAATACAAATTCTCTAAAAGAACTAGAAGCTCTGCAAAAGCAGTTGAGAGCCATAACCCTTGGAGAAAAGGACTCGGTTGATAATCTACACTTTCTGTATCGCCTTACATTGGATAAGATAAGTCCGGTTATACTCAATAATATAAAAAGTAACTACGACATGCTTGCAGTAGTTGAGGAGACTGCATTAGTTCAAAAACTAGAAGCTTTTCTTGCCGAAGCAAAAAAAATCGCAGAACAACCCATCCAAGAAATTGGCTCTCAGGAAATTTCAGCGATGGTAGCTACTATCACCGGAATCCCAATTGGAAAAATTCAAGCTGAAGAAAAAGAAAAACTACTGAATATTGAAGATCATTTACAGGCAAGAGTTAAAGGTCAGGATCATGCGATTACTACCTTATCTGATGCAATCATTGAATCTAGAAGTGGTTTAAGTAATCCAAAGCAGCCAATAGGTTCCTTTTTCTTTTTGGGTCCTACAGGGACGGGTAAAACTGAACTTACCAAATCGTTAGCTGCTTTACTGTTTGATGATGAAAGTGCGATGATTCGATTTGACATGTCAGAGTTTAAGGAAGAACATTCAGCCGCTTTGCTATATGGTGCACCTCCCGGATATGTAGGATACGAAGAAGGCGGGATGTTAGTGAATAAAATTAGAGAAAAACCCTATTCCATTATTCTTTTTGATGAAATAGAAAAGGCGCATAGCTCTGTGTATGATGTGTTTTTACAGATTATGGATGAAGGTCATATTCATGATAAATTGGGACGCGAAGGAGATTTTTCAAACGCGATTATAATTTTCACTTCCAATATAGGTAGTCAGTGGATCTCAGATCAGTTTAGTCAACAGCAAATACCTTCATCAAATCAATTAATTGATGTAATGAGCCAACATTTTAGACCTGAATTTTTAGGACGTATAACAGAAGTTGTACCGTTTGCACCAATTAATGAAGAAGTAGCACAAATGATCTTTGGATTGCAGCTTAAAAATCTTCAAAAACAATTGAAAGAACAAAAAGATCTTACGCTTGAGGTGTCGCAAGACGCTATCGCCTATTTATCTAACAAAGGGTACTCTAAAACCTATGGTGCGAGGCCTATTGCCGGCGTGATACGGACCTATTTGCGCAAGGTGATCTCCAGAATGATAGTTGCAGAAAATGTAGTATCGGGCGATACCGTAATCGTGGACTATAAAGATGAAAGTCTAATTTGGGAAAAGCAGTAGGAAAATGGTAATAGATCTCGACGATATTAAGAAAAGTGAAATCACAAGCTATGTAGCAGAGGTGTTTTATGAAGAACTTATGTTTATTCTGGAAGATGCCAACGATCGTCAGGTGTATATTAAGAATCATGGGATGAACAGTAGAGCCTTTTCAAAAGATGTGCTGGACTTATCAAGTTTTGACCCTATTAGTATGTCACCACGGGCGGACACTTTATTTATTCATCTAAGCCGTAATAGCATTTATCATCAATTACCGGAAATTTTGTTCCACCCACTTGTTATTAGCAGTCCGGGCATGAGCAACAAAGAGGTAGTAGATGCGATACGCGAAAATCGAAAAAGAGAAAATCAAAACCTCCATTTCTTTATTCCGTTTGATACATTCTTATTTGAAGAAAAGCTCAAGTTGTCTAACAGGCATCTTAATATTTTTACTGATGACTATGCAAAACAGAATCTTTTTACGTTTGCGAATGCGATTATAAACAAAGATATACCGCTAAAAAAAGAACAGCTATACAAGCTTTTTCTGAACCTGTGTAATGCTGAACAGCTAAAAGAAAATTTGCCGGAGTTAGAGAAATTGCTACGCTCAATTATGGGATTTGAGGTAACGATTGCGTACAAAGCTTGTGTGCTTTCTGAAAGTCCTTTTTCAAGTCTGGGAACAGGTATCTTAGGATATGATTTAGGAACTCAAGGAGCTGTGATTAGCGAACAGGATGATATTTGTGCTACCATGATGTTAGAAGAATTGCAAGATTATCAAACCCTTATAAAGCATCAAGAAATTATTACAAAAATCCTCGAGTTTTTCACCTTTGCCAATCGTGAAATTATCGTTAAGCACACCCTGTTGCAGACAAACGGATTTAGTCTGGGGACTACTTTTTTAGGTTATGATACTGTGCTTGAACAGGCAGGCATAGCTATCGAAAAGGAACCCATAGAAAACATAATACAACCAACTTTTTAAATTATATCTAGTACACAAATGAATGTATTATTACTTTTTTTTCTGAAATATTTACTCGCTCCACTTCTCGCGGTGGTGGCTTTGGTAATAATAAATACACTGGCCAAAGGGAAAGCAGTTTTAAAAATGAAAAAACTGATTGCTTTTGTATTGGTATTAGCCATTATACTTGCTTTACCCAGTTTGTTAGGATTTCTTACCTATGAATTTATCTGGGGAGGGTTAATTATTTCTATTTGTAGTTATTTGGGAATCGGTTTTCTTTTTAATTGGTTCGCTACATCCAAGACATTTAAAGGAATAGGCTTCAAAGAAAACCGCTGGCTGATCATTTTGGGGTTATTTATAGCAATGATCTTAGCATCGTGGATATATTATTTTGTGTTTTCCTGGGGTAATAGATTGGGATACGAACTGTGGGCTATGACATGTCTTTTATGGTTTTTGGTGCCACCTTTCTATGTTTTTGCCAGAAGTATGTATCTGCAAATACCCAGCCCCTTTTACAAGCTATGGATTGTTGATAATGAAATGAATGATGAGGAGTACTGGAATAACGTAGATACCTTTAGGTTAATGCAGGTAACCGTAAAAGTAAAGCGATCTCCGGGTGCAAAGGAATACGCCTCTTTCTCTGTAAAATTACCCGAAGATGTAAGTTTAGGGCGGTGGTTCAATCGGTTTATCGATGATCAAAATATCCGGTTTCCTAACAATGTAATTGAACTTGAAAACGAAAATGGGGCGTACGGATGGATTCTCTATACCAATAAATGGTTGCCCATGCCCATTTTTACGAGGATGTTAGATTTTGACGGTGATGTAGGCAATAATAAAATTAAGAACAAGACCGTGTTGTATGTACGTCGTGTGTCAATGAATAAAGAAGGAGAAACCGAAATAGCAGCAGTGTAATATGGGGTATGTAGCAAAATTGAAGGTTTTTGGTAGTGAATGGGAAGTTCAAAACACCGATATCATGTATCATCGGTATATGAATCCCAGATCCGGTAGAGCCGGAGAAGAACCATTAGGCGGGTTGATCAATCTAACCATATTGTCTGGATATGACGATGAGGTTTTAGTACGATGGATGACACACACGCAAGAAGATGAGCTTTGCAAACTCACCGAGGGTGAACTTATGTTCTACAAAGATTCCTTTGACAACCCGGTAGAGTTTGCGTATAAGTTTAATGATGCTGCGTTGGTGGAGTACAAAGAACAGTTTACAAGTATAGGTGAACATCCTATGACAACGCACTTGATGATCTCACCGGCCATACAAGAATTTAGGGGACAAACCTATGTCAAAAACTGGCAACAAAGCTGGGTTGCTCCAAGTGAGCAAGCGCCATATCAAGCAACAGAAAATGAAATTGTTCCAAAAATTTTAAGTTACAAATATCTAGATCCACAAGGCAAAGAAATTGATAAAGTAGTGGAAGGTGATTTGACTGTTCGGATAGAAACACAAGGCATGGTTGGAGAAAAAATTACCATTGACCTATCCGATAGTACTTATGATTTTTTGTATAAAGGAGAATTGATAGAGAATGATGTGCTTGAAGGTATATCCGTTAATGCAGGGGCGATCGATGTATTGCTAGAAGTTATTAAACAAAAAAATAAATAATATGCCTTTAATATACCAAAGCAATAATTCATCTAATAGCCTGCAAGCCTCGGTTATAAAGGTACAGCGTAAAATTATTAAAGACGCTTATTTTGCAATTAGAGAAAACGAACCTGTAAGTGAGGGTACACCAAGTATACATACGGTGGTATCCGGAGATACTTTGGGTAAAATAGCAGCTACTAATAGAACTACCGTAGCCAAAATAAAATCGGATAATGGACTTACTAGTGATTTAATTACTGTAGGACAACAACTAACGCTTAGTAAAGCTGTCAAAAAAGGTGATAAGGTTAGCTTTACCAAAATTAAAGAAGCTAAAGTAGGCGAAGAAGTATATATCCTTGTCAAAACTGAAAACGCCCAGGATTTAGAGTTGAAAATTAATATAAAGCAAGGTGTAGAAGATGGAATTGCAGAAGTAGATCAGGCAACCACGGTACAGCAAGATGATAGTGAAATTGATTGTATTAAGGTTACAGTAGGCGCATATTGTAAAGAAGAAGGGATCACTAACAAAGATGATTTTGCAGATTGGGCAATAGCCAAAGTAACATTACAACCCAAAAACACAGAAAAGCAAAAAGAATGGAGCGATGCTTTAGAGTGTTTACAAGATAAAAAGAGTAAGCTATATTTATTAATAGACGCCCATTCTGATAATGAGTATCATGTCACTTACCATGGTCGCAACCCCGATGATGAAGGCAAACCCGACTATAAAACATGTCCCAACCGATGGTTGGATATGGATGGGAAATGGTTTGAGTTGGGGAAAGGATGTAGATTTCCAATAACTCCAGAGCAACTATTGCAAATCTTTCCAGAATCAACTAAAACAAGAAGAGAAGAAGTTGCTAAAGCAGTTAATAAACATAGTGATGAATTTGAAATTCATAATTTAGATAGGATGTCTCATTTTTTAGGGCAAATTGGAACTGAAACAGGGCAATTGAAAGCTTTGCAAGAAAGTTATAACTATTCAGCAAAAAATATATACAATACCTTTCTAAGAAAGGTATTGTATCCTCATCCATCCGTTAGTGGAAAACATACTTTTAAGTACCATGATTTGATTGAGGGCTATAATTCTAGCTTAGAATGTGAATACGATAATCCTACTAATTCTGATCAAAAAAAATATGGACATAAAAGAGATGTAGATAATCCAATTGAGGTAAATAAAGTCAATGGTTTAGCTTCTTGGACTTATAATGAATTTAAAGAATTATATACCATAAAACCTTCATATATTCAAAGTAAAACACTTTTCGACTATGTCTATGGCTGTAGAATGGAGAATGGCAACAAATCTACTGCGGACGGTTCGGATTATTATGGGGTAGGATTTATACATTTAACAGGAAAAGAAAAATATGTAGCCTTAGATAATAAATGGAAGGAACTTTATCCAGATGACCCCAAGGATTTTATGGGAAATGATATTTCCTTGTTAAAAACAAACGTTGATGTTGCAATAAAAGCTTCAATGATTATATGGAATCATGTACAAAATGGAACTAATACTAAAGCTGATCAAGGAAGTAATGATTCTGCAATAAAAAAGGTCACAATAGATGTAAATGGTGGAACGAACGGCTTAGCCATGAGAAAACAATTTACTAAAAAAGCTTACGAAGTTTTAAATAAATAAAAGATGAATAAAATAACTAGAAATACTTTTTTCATATGTATTACATTGTTTTTAATTGGATGTAACAGTAATTCCTCTAAACCAAATACTAACTTAAAAACAAAAAGTTCAGTTCTCGAGAATAGTCATTTTGATAAGGATACAATTAGACTTGAGAGTTCTCTTAATAAATTACAAGGTATTTGGGTTGGAGAAAAAGATTTGAATCAAAGTATACCGTATAGAATACAGTACGAAAATAAAGTTTTAGATATAATTTGTGTAGAAGGAATTTGTGATGAAGGCAATTATGATAATTCAGTAATAGAAATAAGTTACCTAGGTTTTTCTGATAATAAGAAAAAATCGTTAAGCCGTGAAGATTTAAAAAACAATGGAAATTTAATGGTGAAATTGAATAGTAAAGTTTTAATCGACGAAAATTATATAATAAACGATGCGTTTTATACTACCAGTTTGACTTCTAGTTATATGTATGACGAAGAGCTTTACAATGTTTCAAGTTTTTCCAAGATCAATTCCTTACCAATTGATATATTCTGTAAACTAAAAAGTAAGAAAGTCGCAAACATAAAAAATATTATAAGAGAATTTAACATTTATGAATTTTCATCAAAAATTAAAGTCGTAGCTGATAAAACCTTTTTTCATTCAGAAATGTCAGAAACATCAAGGCGAAAAGCATTTTTGGTAAGAGGAGATATAGCATATCTTGAAAGTATGAATGATAAATGGGCGAAAGTATATTATGATGGTAAAATTGTTTCCGGAGGATATGTCAAAATTGAGGGTATTGAAGTTATAAAATAACTATGAAACATTTAATAATCTTACTTCTTGTTTTTTCTACTTGTAAAGCACAACCAAAAATTATGAAAAATACCGATATTATTATACCCGAAATAGACAATAAATTTGAAAAATTTGATATTGACAAATTTGATTTAGAAAAGGAAAATATATTCATTAAAGAAAATGATTTTTATATAAAAAGAATGAATCAATCGTTTGGATTTGCTAAACATTTAGTAAAGGAGAATTCTTTTTTTTCAATTCTGAAACTTTATTTTAAGAATAGCTTTATTAAAGAAAAAGGAATAAGTTTCAACAACGGATCAGAATATGGCGTTTGGTACAAGTTTGACGAGCAAGGTAATTTGATTGAAGAGATTGATACTGACAAAGGTTATGATTTTGACTGGAAGCAAGTTGTTCATTATTGTGAAAAAAATAAAATCGAACTCACAAAAGGTTACGAAACTTCAGGTTTTCAAACAACTATTTATAAAGAAGAAAGTGAAGAAGGACACAAAACGTGGGTGATTACTTATCAATTTTCCGGAGATCAATTAATTGAATTAACCTTAGATGGTATAACTGGAAAAGAATTAAATAAAAAGAAATTAGAGTTTGTAAATCATTAAAAAAAGTCTAAAACAAGCTAAAAGATGCAAACAGTAATCTATTATTAAAAATCATATTTTATGATTGTGAAAAAGTTTTTCTCTTTAGGGATACGGGGGTACGATATGACACTAATAATAAAAGAGTAGTACAGTTAGGAGGCTATGCTAAAGATAATCCCATTAAAGCAGTTAGTAGTGTTTTCTGCCAAAAACACCGCAACTGTGGTACACGAGTTATTAATTACAATGAGTTTGCACCATACTTTTGATAACGACGCTACGTATGGCTATAAAAAGGAAGCGACTTTTGATATTAGGACTACGAACACTGGCAAAAATATGGTAGTAAAAACGAATACTCACTTGGCTATAACAATGGAAAATTCTATGGAATAATCCCTTGGTTAAAGGGAATAATGATATGAATGCTAAAATATTGATAATTCTTGTATCTATACTTACAGGCTGTAAAGACAAGGATATAACGAATGTAAATAAAGGAAACTTAGATTTTTCACCTAATCAGAATTTTTTGATTCTTCAAGCTGTTGAAAAAGGAATGCTACTTGATGGTAGTTCGAAAGAAGAGATTGACAAATATAATTGTATGTTTTAGACATTAAAAAACAAGTTATATCTAAAAAATATAGTGATGTATTTAGTAGTGGAGAGTGGAAATCCTCAAGTAGGTGATTTGTTCATGAAGAAGAGTACTATGATGCAAAAAAATTATTTAATTAACAAGAGGTATTGGTAAAGGTGTGTCTTACATATTTCAAACTTTGATTTTTCGAGTCTATTGCTGGCACTATCAAGGATAATCTAAAGAGGATAAGAAGCTAATATATCTAATAGGGTATTGAACAGAATTATAGAAAAATAACACAACAACCAGAAAAAAACAGATATCATAGTTCAAAAACATAAAAATATAAGTAGATGAAAGAAAATAACCATTATGCAGTGAACTGGACAGATGGAGTCAAACTAACCAAAGATCATTTTATCGCGAGCTACTTCAATTCTGTAGAAACAGTGAGGGCAAGTATGCATACCCAAATTCATAAATATGATTACGGTTTACTACAGCCCATTAACGATTCACAAGCTGCATTAGCTATCGAAACGCAAACACATACAGAGGAGCGCTTAGTATTAGCGCTGCGTACCTGTAATGCACTTACCGCTGGCGGATGTAAGATTGAGTTTTCTGCAGGGATGTACGGCAATGAAGTACCTACAGCAACATTAGAAAGTAAAGACATAGACACCAATAGCAACCTGGAGTTTTATGTTTTGGTTACCATCAATCCATTTGAGCTCGTACCTGTTGGAGAGCCAGATCCTGAGGCTATTCCTCTACATCATCCTAATGTGTTGCCTAAGATAAGCCTCCAAATTGTATCAAAAAGTCAGTTTAACAGTAGTTTTTTAGACAGATACTTCTTAATGGCAGGCAAAGTGTACTGGCGTAATGGTAGTTTTGTAATTGATACTGCATACACACCGCCGGTATCGCGTATTATGTATCATAAACCGCTGCACGAGTTTCATAAAAATATCGCTCAGGTATTATTGCGCTTACGTAATTATTCTGTAATTATTAATAAGAAAAACCGAGACAAATTACAAAGTAATACCCTAGTGCGTAATACCTTTTTGTTAAGCGATAAGGTTATGGATTTTGTAAGTCAGCATACTTTTGAATTTACACAGATCGGCGAAGAACAACCCCCTATATTCATAGCTCAAAAAGTGTCAATCTTAGCAAATTATTTGTCTACAGCGCTAGCAATAATGGAGGATAACGAAAAAGAGAAACTATTGCAATATTACTATGAGTGGATTGATGTGAAACCTTCGGTATTTGAAACTACCTTGGGTAATATCATAGATATGGCATATGACCATCAGGACATAAACGCCTCGCTGGATAAAATAGACTTTTTCATCGCTGTCATGGATAAACTTTGGAAACGCTTGAGCGATCTCGAGTATATCGGACAGCGCAAGGATAATATTGTAATTAGTGAAGAGAGTCAAAGCATAAAATCGACAACCAAACGCAAATCTTGGTCTATAATCGATTAGAAAAGATATTCTACTTATATCGAACAACATAACCAAATACTGATAACCTAAATTTTATTGATCTGTGAAACCTTTAAATTATAAAAAACGAAGAGCGTCGCAATTACGGTTTTTATTTATCTTCTTAATTACGCTTACAGTTGTATTTTGTAGCAGTTTATTTGCTATTCACACAGGCAAAAAAGGTATTGATGTTTTAGAAAAAAAACATGCCGAATACAACATGGTTTTTGAAAAGCAAGCAGCCTTTACCTTCAAAATTGACGAAATCACAAAGTATTTGCATCGATTAAAGAATAAAAAGCGAACACTGGGTGAGCACAAGCAATTTCAGAGCTTAATATCTAATATGCGTATAGATATAGAAAATGAACTGGTGGATACAGCTTCGATAGATACGTATCAATTTCAATTATACATAGAATTATTAGAGCAAATTAAAGCTATTCAGGCGATTGTTGATGATTTTGAAAACGAATCAGAAGAGTATCTGTATAATAAAGAACTGTTAGAGAAATGCCGAGAGAAGTACAGAGCAGAAGGGGTGAAATCTAAGAAAAACTAAATTAAAAAAACGCCTGTTACCTGCTGTGTGACAGTTAAATTCTATAATTATGACAGAAAATTTGAGCGAATCTTTCTGGAGAAGAGTCAAGTATATATTGATTTTTTCATTAGCAGTTGTTCTAATCTATATCCTTCAGACTAAATTCATTATTAAAATTCCGGTAGTCAATAACGCCGAATTATTAGAGGCCATCGATAACTACGAAACCATAATTCAAAGACAAAGTGAATATGCAGAGAAAGTAAAAAATATTCACGAAGAAGTTAAAGCAATGGAGTTCGATATCCATCAAGTACAAAAGAAAGACGAAATTAATAAGAAAATTTTCAGAATACGCTCGGTGTATAAAGAGAATAAAATGAATTCAAAGTATTTCTTCGGAATTCAATCTGCCAATATTCTTCAAATTTATTTTGACACCCGAGAGGAGCATAGTGCTATGTTGAAGAACAAAAAAATTATTATGGATAACTTAAATGAGTGTAAAGCTAATATCTAGTAAAAAATGAGATTTAATAGAAAAGTTATCGTAATTGTTTTGGGTGTTGCAGTCGTATTGGCACTAATCTTGGCTATTTGGATGCCGTACAATACCACTATAAGCAATATGGATTTTAGTGTAGATGATAGTAACGGCAATTATCATTTTGAGGTGAATGAAAAATTAAACTTTGCACTGAATGACAGTTTAGATTATGGCGATCGAGATATGATTTGGTATATGGGTAATGGCGATACCATTAAACGTGTCAGCAATGTTTTTTATAAGTATAAGGAGAAAGGAAAGTATATGGTAACCTTGTCGGTTGACGACAAATACAAAATTTCCAAATACATAGAGGTAATATCACTACCCAAGAAAAAGGCAAAAGATTCTATTGCTCGCATCTATGGAGCTGATGTAGGATATGTAGGAGAAGAACTGGTGTTTTCATCTTACGGTCCCGGAATTGACTCATGGTACTGGGAATTTGGAGAAACCGGTACAGTCGATGCCTACGAAGGACAAGTAGTCTATATTTACAAAACTCCGGGGATGTATAATGTGAAACTGAAAACTAATACCTCAAAATATCCGGTTGCACATCGTATACAGATCTTACCCTTATTTGAAGCAATTGAAGAAGCAGAACAATTGGACTCTTTATCCATGGCGCAAGAAGATATAAAAAAGCGATTGCAGACGATAGCCGACGCATCAATAGGCAATAATAGAGACTATTACAGAAGTTTGCGACACATAGAAAATCAATACACCTGTAACGATGCAGATGAGGTGATTGTAGTAATTAACGGTGCTAGATACAACGATCTGTATAGTTACTGTCAAGGCTTACATCATTTAGAAGGAAAGGGAGAGAAAACTGTTATCATAAGTGAAGTGGCTATCGATACATTTAAATGCCTTAAAAAAATAAAAGTAACACAAAGTTTGATCAATCCTTAACGTAAGATATGCAGCACCGTAAAAATTCACCAAATACCTTAGTGATTCTTGTTTTTGGATTGTTATTAAACTTTCTTGGTTTTCTACCCCATTCACTTACTGCGCAAATCAAGAAGTTTGAGAAAATTGAAAAGAAACAACGTAACACATTCAATTTTGAAGCTGATGTACAACCGCGTGTACGACAAAAAAAAGATAAAAGGTTGTATCAGGTTTATTCAGATCGATCAGATAATATAGTGTATTTGGATCCATACGCACAAAAGAAGGGGGAACAACAAGATATGTTAGCACCGTATTATGTGCTAGACCAAAAAAATGACTACCTCAAAGTTGTTACAGCGAATCCGGAGCTTATCGGGAAACCTAAAGGATTATTTTCAATATTTTTTGGTAAGAAGTATCGTTTTAAGGACCACAAAAAAACAGAATATATAGGTTGGATTCATAAAGACAATGTTTTGCACTATGACCATCCAAGAGTAAGTGAATTTAACTATAAACCCTTACGGTATGTAGTAGGAATACAAGATTTAAAAACACTGTATAACATTAAACGACATGTTAAACAGGATTCGGTCTATGTATTTAAGGATCCCTTATTTAAGGAAAAAAGTGAAAAGAAATTATTGCTAGATCAATTTGTCTATTTGTATAAGTATGACTCCAAGAAAAAAGCAGCCTTGGTAGCCAATCAGTCGACGCTCAAACCAGAGGATTCTGTAAGTAGAATCATGGGGTGGATCCCACAGCCGTTATTAAAATTGGTTGGTCAACAACAAGTGTACACTATGGAAAAAAGTGACTCGCTTATTTTTCATAAGTCCCAAGGTACAACCAAGGACACTTTGCACACTAGAGAAATTGGGAGTGATTACATCTACGATTTATCCAAGCAAAAAGTGCGTATGCAACAAGCAGCTGATACAACCCAGGTAGTAGTACCTGTTAATGTATGGGATCATTATGACAATACGCTTATCAATGTGGATGGAGAGGATGTTTTGATTCGTAAATTGGATGAGATTCGTGAGGATAACAAAATCGTTAATTTTCATTTTATCTTTGATTGTAGTAAAGAACTCAGAAAAAAGCAACTTCGATTAATGAGTTCGCTTCAAAGAATATGGGTATTATTATCTTCTGAAGAGCGCTACGCTGACTACGAATATAGTTTTAGTGCCAGCTCGTATGGATGCGGTAAATTTTACGCATTACCCAAAACTAAATCATTTTCATTATGGGTCGATTATCTCCAAAATATTTTTTTGGACACCAATCTCTATGAAGCCACTCAAATTAATACTAACGGTATAGAACAATGTTTTGAATATGCCATCGCAGATGAGCCCAAAGGAAGTTTTGTCAATAATATCATTATGGTAGCCGGGGAAAAGAAGTTTTACAATCCACCTAATATAAAGGAAATTACACGTAAGCTTGGACAAACATCCTCCAGAATTATTTTTTATCAGCTAGAAAATAAACCCGATGATCAACATCAAGATTACATCTTGCAGGCGAAACGAATTTTGGGACGGGTTAGTCAAAGTCATTCAGATTTTATTAGAGCCTTTATAGTGGAAAATGATCTTATCAAAAGCGAAAATACTTTTACAAGTATACCTGCGGTAGATAACATTTATGTATATGATGCTCCTAATAACAGCACGTATCAGGGGGGAATTACTTTTCCTAAAATTAATAAAGTGTTACTAGCCACCTCTTTTGATAAAGCGTTAGATTCAGTATTGCGCAAAACCATTCGTTTTAATTCAACCTTTACCGGTTCCTTAGAGTATCACGCTAAAAAGCTTGGGTTTTTGCGTAGTAAATCCGGGCAACGAATTAAACAACTGATTTTAAATGATACCACTTACAACAATAGCTTAGGAATGGTGCCTCGCAACTATATGTATGAGAAATATTATCAGGATGAACGATTTAACCAAGGGGATAATAATGCAACTATTTTTGGTTATTTGTTGACTAAAGAAGAATTGGAGATGATTATTGATAACTACAATTCGTTAATTCCCATGTATACCAAAGAAGTAAAGCGCAAGGATCGAAGGAGATTATATCGTGTCTACCGTAAAAACAGTAGGAATATAAATAATGATGTTTTCAGAAAAATTTTAAAAAGAAAAAATCATATTGCTGACTTAGTGTTTCTCAAAACAGGAATCCCTGTGCGTGATACATATTTGCGAGAAACTAAAATAAAACATCTAAAACGAAAAAGAAGAACTTCTCACCAAGCGTTTACTGAGCTTATGATCGAACTAAGAAAAAAAGTAGAGGTTTTAGAAGGAATGCTTTCCAGGAAAAATGCCACAATATATACGCATAGTGATACTAGGAAATATTATTTTGTTTCAGAAAATTATATACTTTAAAAAATGAGCACTTCAACAGACTTACCGATCCATGAGGTTGTTTTAAAAATTATGTTTAATGCAGATCGCCAAAAGCCTATTGGTTTATCTGCTCAGGATGTCTTGTGGAAAATTGATAACCCAGAGATTACCGAACGTTATATAAGAGAGGTGCTCGATTGGCTGGTTCGAGAAAAGCGGGTAACCCTTTATTTAGATAAATACAGTTTGGATCGCTACGAATTTCTGGATCAAAAATCCCAAAGTGAAGAACTTGAAGATGAAGTGATTTCTTCTCAAGACAAAGAAACCTTTTATATCAAACCTTCAAAGAAAAGAATTAAAAATCTACGAAGTAAGATTCTTTTTTTAGCAGGTGTTTTTGCTATATGCACGCTTACGTACTTGTATGCTTCAATGGGACGTAATTATGAGCTTTCGACAAAAGTTGAACCGTCAGGAACCGTAATCGGAACTCAAAACTCCATAAAAAGGTTGTACTTATCGCTTAATGAAGAACAAACTATAAACAAACAGATGGAAGATATTTCCTATTTGTTTTCAAGGCAAAATAGTAATAACAAATCAGTGCAAAAAGAGTTAGCAAAACTATACACAGTTATAGATAGCTTACAAAAACATCAGCAGTCGAGATTGAATGGATTACAAAAACAACTAAACAAGAATATCAATACAAACATTAAGTACAACAATGATTTATTAGACAAATTAGTGTTGGGTAATATCTTTATCTTGATCGTCATTACCTTTACATTTTTTAAAGGGAAAATATAGTTCAGCAACAAATCTTTGTTATAAACTTATAATTCAGTAAGTTTGTAATAACAAATGACAATTTAGAATCTTCTTCTTTCTTGTAAATAAACTGTCATACTTGTCTGATACTAGGTATTTACTACCTACTCTAATGAGTATTCACTCGGGATGTTTCCCACAAAACGTTTATTTTTTAGTTAAGAAAATTTTCTATTGGCATAGAAAACAGGATTCGTTTTATACTTACGTAATATAATAAAGCATAATGTAAGGGGATCGGACCAATTATTAATTTTAAAATTAAAAGATAATGGGATCATTTAGAGCAGCCTTAGAGCTTGGAGGCAAAGAATTTGACGTATTAGCAACAGAATACGCTTTCAGTAGAGACACTGATAAAAAAGGTAAGATTTCTTCGAATGTTTATGGTGGTAGAATTAATATCACTATTGAGTCAACATCTGATACTTCAGTGATTGAAGCTATGCTCAACAGTCAATTTAAATCTGTTGAAGGAAAGATAATCTTCAAGAAATCTGAAGAAGATGCAAAAATGAAAGAAGTAGAATTCAGAAACGGATATATCGTTTATTACAAAGAGAACCTAAATGTAAACGGAGATATACCAATGACTATTAATTTTACTATTTCTGCAGAAGAAATGACCATTGGCAATGCAACGATCGATAACCGATGGCCAGCCATGTAACACATTTTAAAAGGTGTCTAAATAATAACTCTTCTATCATCTGGAGCGCAATTGAAAAGTAATTTTTAATCAAAAATTACTTTTCAATCCTAAACAATGCGAAACTTACATTGAAGATATACTTTTTTAGACACCTTTTTTATTTTTAACTAGCTAACAAACTAAAACCTATTTCTTTAAAAGTTTGATGCTTTCTCTTTCTGTTCCGGTTGACAGATTTAGAATATAACCTCGGGGACTGATCTCCTCCCAATAAAATAGATATTTAAAAATTGGAGTTTTCAAGACAAAAAAATGCTTTTGATCTAGAGTAAAATAATTTATTGCTCAGTTTTTCAATAAGTTGTAAATAAAAATCATCTTTTTTCTCAAAACGAGAACAAAAATCATCAGAGAAAAAATAATCCAATATTTTTTAAATAGAAACACATAAATAAAACCTAAATAACTTGCTGTTTGGTAAGGTTGCAAACCAATTGATTTTTTATAATTCAAAAGTGCTTCTTCATAATTTTCTAGCTTTAAATAATTAGAAGCTATATTGTTATATGCTAATTGAAACTGTGGATCTAAGTCTATGGCTTTTTTATAATTTTCAATTGCTTTCTTATAATTTTTTAGCCTGCTATATGACCAAGCTTTCAGAAAAAATGCTTTACGATTTGTAGGATCAAGAGAGAGGTATTTGTTCAAGTCTAACACCGCTGCATTATAATTATCAAGTATTAAAAAAGTTTTTGCTTTATTTATAAGTACTTCTGGAGAATTTTCTTTTAATAGAGTAGCTTTTTCAAAATCTTCAATAGCTAATCTGAGCATACCTAATTCTCTAAATACTATTCCTCTCTGATGATAACTATCATAATCGCTTTTGTTTTTAGAGAGATACGTGTTTAGATCTCTAAGCGCTAAACGATATTTCCCAATTATTGAGTATAAAACACCTCTATTGAAGTATGCGTTTACTACATTATTTTCATTTAAATTAATTGCTTTGGTATAGTCATGCAAAGCTTGATCATATTTCTTCAATTTTTTGTATATAATTCCTCTATTATTATATGCAGAGATTAGTGTTGAATCGAGACTTAAGGCTTTGTTGTAGTCCGCCATTGCCAAATTGAATTTACCAATTTGTTTGTAAGCGACCCCTCTGTTATTGTAGGCTATAGTGTCATTTTTATTAATTGTTAATGCTATGCTGTAACTTTTAATAGCTTCGGAATGATTATTTGTTTCGCCAGAAACTAGCCCTGAATATATATGATAATCTTCTTTTTTGGGATTAATCTCGATAGCTTTAGTAAAGCTATTTATTGCCAAACTATTTTTCTTTAAAATGGAATACACAGATCCTAGATTGTAGATAGCAGCATCATTCATAGAATCCAATTCTATTACAGATTCAAAATTGTAGATAGCTTCTTTATATTTTTTTAATTTTTTTAAAGCTAACCCTCTACTATTATATAAAATAGTATCTAGGGGGTTCAGTTTTATGGCCTTGTCATATGCTTTAATTGCTCTATTATGCTGATTCAAATCTGAATATGTATTTCCTATCGTCCGAAATTTTTTAGAAAGTTCATACTCACTAATTTTCGAAGAATCTCTAGAAATAGAAGCTAATTCTAGAAATGCTTTTTCTGGATTATCTAGTTTCATATCAACTAAAGCAGTTAACCAAAACTTGAAGGATACAGCATCAATTCGCAATTTTCCTTTTTCTATATCTTGTGGATTTGTTAGAATATAATCTGAATCATGTCGAAAAACATTCATGTTGATAACCGGGCTGACCTTAGAGACAATTTTTTTATTTATGTAATATCTCAGATTAATTTCAATATTTCTGCATTTACCTAATCCGTTTTTAGCTAAACCATATATAATTAGGTCAGTATTATGATTTTGTTGAATTTTTTCAACTTCAAAAATATTCTTTGGAGGAGAAATGCTATCTACGGATTTTGCTTTTATACGTAATTTAAAATTATTATTAGCTTCAATTACCCCAATGCTTTCTTGGATTGCTCGACCAATACAGTTGTCTTCTTCCTTATTGAGATAATTTTCAAATGGAATAATCAAAATGTTGAAAGAAGTCTGATCTACTTCTGAAAATATAGGTTGGAATAAAGAATTTTGATTAGTATTATTCGTTTCTAAGGTTGAAGAATCAGAGCATTTTAGAAAAATATTTATGGTAATAATTCCCGAAATTAAAGTGGTGAGAGCTGCTAATTTACGAACTATCTTCCAAGTCTGTTTGTTAATAATTCTTAGAGATGGTAATATATTATTAATTTTGAACCATTTCTTTAATCTTAAAATTTTGTATCTAAATTTCATTCATCAAATGTTGCTGATAGGATGTCGAATAAAATTACGGTTTTTAGTTTAACTGATAACAATTTTGAATTCGCAACTTTAATTTCACCCGATAAGCTTATAGCTCAGAAATCTTCTAATATTCAATAGAATAGTTCATTGTAAATTTATATTTGGGACATAAAGAGTTAAAAAAATCCACAACCGATAGGTCATGGATTTTTATTTTTTGACTAGTATCCAATTCGAATCACTAACTACCTCTTCAAAAGTTTGATGCTTTCTCTTTTCGTTCCGGTTGATAGGTTTAGAATATATAATCCCGGAGATAACTGATTCGTGGACGTTGAGATGTCAAGGTTGCCTTGCCCCTGGGGGATATAGCTTTTGGGGAGCTTGGAGATTAAATTTCCCTGCGTATCATAAATAGTAATCTCCACAGCACTATCATCTCGTTGGTTCCACTCAAGAATTGCTGTATCGCTAACTTCATTAGGATAAAGTGCTATACTACTCGGTTGTGTTCTCGCCAACGTTCCAGCAGTATTCATAGTTACATCAAGGTTACCGGGCTGCGACCAGTTACCGGCTTCGTCTCTTACCATACTTTTAATCTTTCCGTTAGTGGTTCTAAGATCATTTGTATTATCCAGAGACCCAGCGGTGATTAATACACTACTGGTTGATCGGTACTTTGACACCTTTACATCATCAAATAGTACCGATGTTTTATTTGTTCGCAGGGAGATGGCAACTCCTGATGGTATTGGACTACTATCCACCCAAGTAAGAAGGGATTCCTTGTTTTTCCAGACTTGTAGCACTCCGTACGCCGGACTATAGGTAACCCGATACGCAGCCCAGTTATTATCTAAGGATACATCGGCAATAGCTCTGGTGTATAATGCATTATTTACGGTCTCATAAATACGTACTTTATTGTCCTCTCCACTAAACCATATAAGATAAGAGTTCCCACGTTGACTCAAGGTTGCATCAGAAGCCATTATGTGTATTCCAAATTTACGAGGGCCGGTTGTCGAAGTTACTTTGGCAGCGAATTCATATAAATATGGTAACCCGGAATCCTGAATAAGATAAGAACTCCACAGCGTATTGTCAGAAGTTGTATTGGTTTGGTTTAGCCTACCGTTTGAGACGCTCCAGCTTCCTGCTCCTTTATCATACACGCCAAAGTCCTGTTCAAAATTTTCGTTAAAAAAACCGTTTCTTCTATTTGCTAAATAGCTAGTGCCATATTTTTCCAGCACCTGATAGTACCTTCTTGTTACTCCGACATTGTCACTATCCGCAAAGTTAACAGTGAAATCACCTGATTGAGAAGTACCGCCAACAGCAGTTATTGAGGTGGTAGGTGGGGTGGTGTCACCGGAACAACCGTTTGAGACCAAATCGTTCACTCCGTTTCTTATTCCGCTTAGAGAGGCGTAACCTCCGTTGCCCGGACATACAGTACACCCTGCATCACGATGACCTGCAATGTGAGTTAATGATGAACTGACTGAATAATGATAGGAAGCTCCTACGGGATTAATATTTTCTTTTGCAGCTTTCCAGGCCATAAGATCTTTTAAAGCATTTTGTGTAGCTGCTGTGGGACTTATAGAAGAATAATCACCTAGCATACATATTCCCATAGTATTTCTGTTTTTACCACAAAAGTGAGCGCCAATCGCATTGTCTCCTCCAGCTCTACCTTCATAAATTGTTCCGTTAGGATCTACCAGAAAGTTATATCCTATATCTGACCACCCGTTACCATTGATATGATAATTTTGAATAGAACGTACTCTGGCAGCCCAGTCATTACTGGAGTTTGATCCATACTCATGGTGTAAGATAAGATGAGAAACAGTAGAGGTTGACGCAGGATTTCTATAGATTGCACCCCATTGACTTCTGCTTACTACTGTAGGTTTTGAACATACAGCTCTAGCTTGACTTTTAGTAGTTTGCAAGATATTTTTCTGTGTAGTTTTCGGTGTTTTTCCCGGACTATAATGAAAAAATTGAACATCGGTAAGCGTCATATCGTCCACGGTTTGTTCAAAGGAAATTTTATACTGAATGTATTTCGTTTTCTTATCCAGAAACATCATTTTTGAGGTTATGCGACTACTGGTTTGCTCCTGATGCCCATCAAAAACTGCAGTTTCCCATGTGGACCAGGATTTTCCGTTTTTTGAAGTTCGATAGCTCAGTTTACTGTTGGTGTAAGATAGATTGATTCCTTTCCATACAGTATAAGCCGAAATAAAAGGTTTTGGTTTTTTTAAGTTAATTTTTACAGGTTTCAGAATAAGTTCTGTTTCCTCCTGTGCAGTTTGTTTTATAGCTAAACCAGTTGCTTTTTTGGTGAATTTACCAGTGTTGAGAACGCTGTTTTCTTTGGATAAGTCAATTTTGATATTGGTGGAACCTTCTCCTTTGAATGAGGATCTTTTTTCTTGCCCTAAGGTTGTTAAAGCTATAAATAGACAACTTATAAAGCTTAATAAAATTTTATTTTTCATACGAAATAGTTGGGGTTTATATTAGATAAACTAAAATCGGAAAAATAAGAGCGATACTCTGGCTGTTTTATAAAAAATTATTATTGTTAAATATCAAAATTTCAAAGGTTTAACCTTATTTTCAATCATAAAAGGATGAAATATATACATCCATATATTATTGATTCAAACTGTATAATTGAGAGGACCTGAATAAGCTTAAAATTAATTTTAGATAGTGCATTGTTTTTATTGGTATTGAAAAATTCCCTAATGGAGCGGATGAATGTATTCATTTTTTCCGCTCCGTTTCAGGAGATTTTTTATTTTAAACTTCTCAAAAATTCTCTAAACTCATCAGTACCATAGTTGGCCATACCTTTATGTGTGAAAGCCAAATTGCCAGCCGCATCAATTATATAGGTTGTTGGTAATGCGGATGATTGAAACATTGCGGGAAGATTACTCCCAGGAGCGTAAATAGGTAAGTTATAACCCTTACGCTTATCAAAATCTTTAGCCTTTTCAAAATCGTCATCGAAGGACAACATCACAAAGGCAACTTCATCGCCCATTTCTTCGTACAACATATCTATGCTTGGCATTTCAGCAACGCAGGGCGGGCACCAAGTTGCCCAAAAATTTAAGAAGATTACTTTGCCTTTAAAATCTTCCAGGGAACTTGAGTTGCCATCCCTGTCAATCAATTTCAGTTTCAAATCTGCCTTTATGAGATTTGATGTTACTGGCACATCCTGATTATTTTGATTGTTTCTTATTTGGGCAATTTCTTCTACATCTGGATTCATCAAGCCGGTAGCGAGCAATCCACGTTGTGCAAAACCGATAACTTCGGTATGCATACCGGTTGCGTAAAGTGCTATGGCCGCTACGGCAAATACTCCATATTGAATCCACGTTTTTCTCTTGTTCTTTGATATTTGATTTGTTTTCATAATCTATATTTTATTGAAAGGTATAATCGGTTGTAGGAACCGTCGAAAAAGAATAGGTTCCGAGATATTCGCAATACGCTCTCCCTTCCAAAGTTGGCGATACTGGCAAATGTTTCTTGAGATATTCTTCAACAACCTCATGTATAGTATACTTCTTAACTTCAACATCCTTGACATTTGGCATCCTACATAAATTATCCAACGGATCACCTGGTCGTACACAGGCAGAGATGGTATAATACTCATCCTCTTGCATTGGCTCTCCGTTTACAATTATGGAAGAAATACGTTTGCCCATTTCGTTCTGACTATTAAAATTTACCTTCATTCCTGAAAAACGCACCAACCATCCACCAAAACGTTCTGTCGGATTTTGGGAAAAGGCATTGTGCATCTCTTTCTCTAACCAATTTTTTATCTGATTGCCCGTAGCCTTTCCTGTTTTTAGTTTTTCGTTTACCGGCAGCAAATTCCATAGGTTTGCTCTGGTAATAGGCGCGGGTTTTCCATTTTCTGGTACAATGGGGTTCCCAAATCGAAATCCGTTTGAAATGGCTATATCAGCACCAGTTTTCCATCGGGCAGCATCAGTAATCATATTGTCCATCGGGTTTTCAACAGTTAAATATCTGTAGAGAGGCGTGTTGGTATAACCAATCACGGTTTCTAAGTGGTCCTTGTAAGGAGCTTTTTTCTTATCTATAAGTGCCTGTATTGTTTTATCTGCCGGAAACACCTCCGGATCCACCTCAATAAGCTCGTAATCATCACCTACCAATTCATCATCGACAAAATGCAGTGTCAATTTTCCTACAAAGGAACCAAAAGCACCAGGTTCGGTTACCTTTGCGAATTTTCCTGTAATGGGTTTTCTTACCCGTTCGTGGGTATCATTTCCTAAGATATAATCTGCGTTTTCGGCAATGGGATTATTGGCGAGTTCAACTTGTTTAAAAATTCCAATATGTGTTACTAAAAAGAGTACATCCAAGTATTCTTTGGTCTTCAACTCATCCACCTGCTTTTTCAAATCTTTGGTAAGGCCACTAAAGGTAATGCCTCTACTGAAAATTGGATTTTGCCTCACTGGAACGTCAGGGTCGTTGATGCCCATAAACCCAATGCGAACACCATTTATTTCTTTAATGGAATAAGCAGGAAACAAAGGTGCTTCACTTTTTTCGTGGTACATATTCTGTGCAATGACATTTGTGTCATAAGCTTGCATAATGTCAATCATGATGTCTTTGCCATAGACAACTTCCCAATTGCCAGGGATGATAACATCATATCCCATTTCCTTTATTATTTCAGACATGACTTTTCCATTCGACAGAGCAGTGTAACCACTACCTTGTATTAGGTCGCCACCATCTACAATGAGGGTGCGGTTTGGGTTTTTTTGACGTTCCTGCTCAAAAAGGGTTTTGATGTTGGCAAGGCCACCACGGTCTTTAAAAACTATTTTTTCATCTTCCCAAAATAATTCTGGATGTGTATCGAGCTGTCCGTGAATATCTGCTGTTTGTAGTACGGTAATACTTAAAGTATCCTTTGATATGGCAGGATTGTTCGCCATTTTTGACGTATCCGTCTTACATGCAACTATAACGGTCAAAACTCCGATGAGGCTTAGGGTTGACACAATAGTTCTACTACATATTTTCATAAGTGTACATTTTATTCTTTTCATCATTAAAGGCTAATACTTTTATACCCCTTTTTCTGAAGTTGAAAGTTGTGAAGAATTCCGTTTTCAACAACCTCAATTTCTTCGGGAATTTTGGTTTTATCAACTTGAAATTTATTAAGTGAAAAACCACAAGCAACAAGTTGAACACCTGCTTTTGTGGCTTTTTCAATAAAACCGTTTATTTTTTCGGGATCTGTAATATCTCCAATTTCTTTTCCGCAGATGATGACTTGAAAATCGCCAAAAGCCTTGCTGTCTTCAACCTTGAGCGCTTCAGCTGTCATAATGATGGGTTGTAATTGAGGTATTTTTTTGGTAAGTACAACATAATTTTGCTGTATGTTTCCCTCTGTATGTTGAGCGTGAAGCTGTGCGCTACTAAAAAGACTTAGCAGTAAAAGGGCTGAACTAAAAAAGAGTATTTTCATTTTGATTTATTTTAAAAGATTATCGGTGTCGTTCATTATAAAAAATGAAAGTCCACCTAAAATTGCAATGTTTTTGAAAAGTGGCCCAAGGGTAGTAATTTGACCTACTTGAACCGTTAATGTGATCGGAATTAGCACCATCATGAGGATAATGGCTGCCCATTTTGTCTTATATCCAATAAGGAAAATAAAACCAGCTGCCAGCATTACGATACCTGAAAGCGCTATAAGCCATTCCGGTTCTCCAAAAAAATGAGCGATACCTTTGAAGCTCGCTTTTTCTATTCTGTTAGCTGTTTTCTCTGTGTTGAGCAAATGATTCGCACCGGCTACTAAGAAAATACCACTAACTAATATGCGTAATAACTGTATGGAATGACGATTAATTAAAATTTTGTCAGTCATATAATTGTGTTAGAAAGTTGATAAATGATGTATATTGCACGCGTTTTTCTAGTCTATATCATAGCCTAGTTAACCTTTTGAAATGTGAATTTTTAAAAGGGTGTTAAAGTAACGCGTCCATCTATCTATGGAACAATTATATAAAACGGGGAGGGGGAGAAACATTCTCCAAATAGCGATAGCTTAACCTTGAAGTAAAAAATGAATTAACGTCAGGAACTGGGTTCGGGTTATTTACTTCCCAAGAGAATATGTGAAATTGAAATAGTGGAGTGCAATAACCACTGAGAGCAACCACTTGCATAGAAGAAATATCAATTTGCGAAAAATCAGCAGTATCCTTCACTAATTTTGGAGAATTTTCTTTTTTACATTTGGGGTTAAAAAAAGCAATATCATTTCCGTTAAATACCAGATTTAACCAATTCGAATCCATGGCAACAAATTTTACCATAAAGATCGTAATCAATAGAATTGCTATGTAGTTTTTTATTTTCACGAATGGAACAAAAATAATGGATTACCCGATGGGCGTATGTAACTTTTGTTACTCAGCTACGTTAAAATTCCCTTTATTTTCTTAATTAAAGACATAGACACTAGTACGCAAGCTGCTTTTATTATGCAATTATACCACCAAAAATGAATTAATGCATCGTATCCAAAATCTCAATAACCTCAGATTTCTTACGAATTGAGACCGGTACCCGTTCTCCATTTTTGAGCAGCAAATATCCACCTTCTGTTTTGATATATGCGCTGATATATTGTAGGTTGAGCAAATGACTTTGATGAACACGTAGGAACTGATAATTTTTCAGGAGCTCTGCAAAATGTTTTAATGTTTTGGTAACAAATACCTTTTCACCCTCAACCAAGTGAAAAATAGTATTGTTACTATCGGATTCACAACGTACGATATCATCAAGATTGACGATACTAATTTTATCTAAGGTATGCAGGCTGATTTTATCCGGCTTTTGTTCGGGTGCCGACAGCGTATATTTAAGAATGTCCAAACGCTCTTTTGTAGGTTGTAATTGTTCCTTAGCACGTTCAATAGCCTGACTTAGCTCTTCATTAGAGTAAGGTTTTAGCACGTAATCGATCGCTGCAAAACGAAAAGCGCGAATAGCAAACTCATCACTTGCTGTAACGAATATGATTTTCGACTTTAGATTAGGAAAAATTTCTAAAATATCAAAACCGGTTCCATCTCCAAGCATGATATCCAAAAATAGAATATCAGGCTCTTCCTTGCGCAATGCTTTGGCTGCTTCGACCACACTTTGCGCAGTGTCGATGATCTGTATATCGTTGTGATTGGTTTCTATATCACTTTTAAGAAGCTGAAGTGCATCAAACATGTCTTCAACTATAATCGCTGTAAGCATAATTAATAGTCTGTTGTTACCGGAATTTTAAAGGAGATTTCTGTTCCTCCAATACTTTTGTCATCTAGGACTATTTCTTTAATTTTCAGTGCTCCCTTACCCGTAATCGAATCCAAACGCTCGCGCGTAACGGTTAGTGCCATGGATTGATGATCGGTTTTAGTCTTACTGTTATTAGATTGAAATATTCCCACACCATTATCAATAATAGTACAATGTAAAAAATCATTTTTAATCTCAAATCGTAATTGAAGATTTCCTTTTTGCTTTCCCTTCAATATTCCATGTCGAATGGCATTCTCTACAAACGGCTGAATAAGCATTGGCGGAATAAGCACCTCTTCTGTATCGATCTCCTCTTCTAAGTGAAACTGGTATAAAAAAGGTTTGCTGGCCATCAACTGTTCAACCTCAATATAGTTTTTTAAGGTTTTGATTTCCTGATCTAAGGTGATATAATCTTTTCTCGAATTGTATAAAGTTTCGCGTAACAATGTAGCAAAACTATTAATCGTACTATTCATTTTAGCAGGATTACTGGTTCCCATAGCTTTGATACCGTTGAGTACATTAAAGATAAAATGCGGATTCATCTGTAGTCTCAAAGCTTTATGCTCTAAGGTAAGCAGATGATTTTGCATTTGCAGTTTTTCCTGTACAGCGAGGTTTTTTTGTTTGAGTTTTGAAAGATACCATAGTGTCCAGAGGGAAATCAACACGATAGCCGTGGCTAACATGGAATAAATAAACCAGGTTTTCTTGTAGATCGGACTGTCAATAAAGAATTGCAATGAGATGGGTTTGCTTTCTTTCCAACGGTAATTTCTGGATTGCGCAGTAAACAAATGATCCCCATAAGCTAAACCAGCCAAGTTCTGTTTGTTTTCTTTGGTCCATGGACTCCAGATAGCATTGTCTAATCTAAAACGATATTCAATTTCGTTAGGGTGATCAATATCAACAGTCTGATAGCTTAGAGTAAGTTGAGTCTGGGTAGGTTTTAACTGTAAAACCTGTGATTCATTCTGCCACCGAGTCCAATTAATAGAATCAACACTCTTATAAGCCACTTCTACATCTTCAAAATAAAGTTTGGGAGGAGTAATTTTTTTAGATGCCTGTCCTAATTGATACTTTGATAAACCGTAAATAGCTCCAAACCAGAGGTTGCCTTCTGCATCTTTATCAATAGCATTGAGGCAAGTTTCTATACCTAAAAAACCATCATTACGATCATAATGGTACAAATCCACGATTTCGTTATACTTGTTAAGTATAATTTTATCTACGCCACGTTCAGTTCCTACCCATAAGTTTCCATCATTATCGAATATCATTTGATATATGTTGTTGGAAAATGGATTTTTGACTCCCTTAAGCTTGGTGAACTTGAGATCATCAGCAGTTAGATCTCCGTGCCAAATGCCTCTTCCTGCAGTGCCCAAATACATAGTGTTATTATGAAAAAGTATGCTGCTTATAGCAACACGCTGCGGTAAGGGATTCGTAAAATGTTTTATTCTATTTCCTTTTAAATACCCTAATTGTCCATTTTGGGTAGCGTACCAAAGCTTACCTGATGGATCGGCTTTTAAATCCCGAATCAGTAGATCGTCAATACCGTTACGGGTACTGAAAAATTTGAGTCTTCTGATCCGTTTTTTATCAAAATCATAGGTGAATCTAAAGATTCCGGATGAGTACGAAGCTACCCAGACCGTATCATTACGAGCATAAATACTACGAATCCACTCTGATGGTAGACCCGAATTTTTATTTAGTATATGAGTTGTAAAGGAGGTAGTGACTAAGGTGTCAATGATGGGATACTTCTTATTGCTGCTATCAATTACTATACTATCTCTCTGTTGAAGTTCTTTTATTAAAATTCCTTTACCATCCGTACCAGCCCAGATATTACCAGAGCTATCACTGGTAATAGTTTTGATTTTTGTCGAAATTAATTCATCTTCCAAGGGGATAGATTGTACACTCAATGAATCAATTTTGACCAATCCCGCTTCAGAGTTTGAAGCCCAAATATTGGCGTCAGTCGCATGTACCGCATACACCCGGTTTCCTTTTAAACCGTTTTGTTGATTATAATGGGTAAAATTATTGAAGTAATATTTATAAAATCCCGCACCCGAGGTAGCGATCCAAATATTTCCGTTACGATCGTTCGCTACTTTACGAATATGGGAAACACCCAGGCCAGTTTCTCGGTTAATATTGCCAATAATATTATAAGTGTCGGGATCTACCCTATAAATTCCATTGTTATCAGAAGACATCCATAATTCATTCGTATTTTGTCTGGAGATAGCATTGATACGCAATGGTTGGCGTATGGCAAGTCCAAGACGATATTTTGAATTTAAATCGAACACAAAAAAACCAGTGTTAAAAGCAGAAGCATATAATTTGTGCCCGTACCTATGAAGTGCTGTAAAGTTTTTAGACACTTTCTTTTTTAAAGTTTTCGATTCTTTATCTAATGTTGTAGTGGTCCACAGACCTTTGCTGGTGGCAATCCAATAGCGTTTTCCGTCATACAAAATGTCATTAATTATGCTGGTATTGATATCAGCATTTAAACTTAGCTTTTGCATGCCGTGATCTGCGTGATACGAGTATAGACCTACATTAGTAGCGAGCAGCGTGCTGTGCTGAAAACGAAAAATTTTATTTACTCGGGGCCCTTCACTGTTAATAAATGAGTCTTTATATTTAATTGAAAGTCCGCGTTTTGTACCAATAAACAAGCTGTCGTTATAAAATTTTAGCGAATGAATATAATTTGAGAGCAAGCCATCACTTTCATTCCAGGTAATAAATTGCTCTCCGTCAAATCGGGAGAGACCACCCCCTTGAGTACCTAGCCATAAATATCCGATTTCATCTTGTGTAATATCATAAACTTGTGATTGTGGCAATCCGTCTTCTAAGGCATAACCACGAAGCTGATATTCTTGTGCAGTTACTATTCCATAAAATAGAGAGAAAAAACAAAATACAACAGCAGTAGTTATATATGGAAATTTCAAATGCGCGATAGTTCCTTTATACATTGTAAAAAGTAGATTTGCAACCGAGTAGGTTCGGTTGCAACTACAAATATAGGGTAACTCCATTTACAAAAAAAGTGAGTTAAAAATGGTTGGATAATTAGATATATTATGTGCTGAGTATAACGTTTTGTCGCTTTTACTTGACAGCAATTTTTTTATTTGGTGTATCATGGCAGCAATGAGGCAAGGTTTGGGGAACCCTTTTTTTAATTCGATGTCAGTGCATTCGCTGGATTTAAGATCAATATGTCATTGGTAAATGTATAACGTTCTTTTAGACTTACATACTTCATAGTAGCATCTTTGGTATAGCCTACTTTAGTTTTCAGAATATTACCGTCAATTCCAAACTCCTGATTCGGAAAAATATATTGATAATCACTCGTAGTACCTTCACAATATACATTTTGAAGCTGAGGTATTTCAACCACCGTTTGATCATCTTTAAGCATATAATAGAAGGCATCCACATGGGCACAACATGCGTAATACTCTACTTCCAGTTTTATAATTTCTTGTACACCTTCTAAGCCCGGATTCTTTAGCCTGCTTATAAACACTTCTTCGTAAAGCTCGGTGTCGCTAAT
This sequence comes from Aquimarina sp. 2-A2, assembly GCF_045505135.1. NCBI lineage: Bacteria > Pseudomonadati > Bacteroidota > Flavobacteriia > Flavobacteriales > Flavobacteriaceae > Aquimarina > Aquimarina sp. 2-A2. The sequence goes on from NZ_JBJKFI010000001.1 coordinate 1,101,049, forward strand.
GATAAGTGGATCTACGTTGATAACGTTGCCTTGAGCATCAGCTAATTTCAAAATAAAGGTAGGAGCAGCTGTTTGATTGTTTACTACATGCTTCTTTATTGTATATGCGTTAGAGCGCTCAAACTCTTGAGAGCGTCCGATATAAAGTATGAATATCAGAGAAAATAAAGGTAGATACTTCTTCATGATGTAATAGTTTAGATGGTTGTTCAATTCAAAAATACAATACGTATTAGGTACAGGGGATGATGTTTTAGTATTCGCAATCATCTATCTAGTATTCGTTAATGAGAATTAACAACTCTAGATTTGCTTTATAAAAATTACATTTAATTGTTTGTCTATAAGTATGTTGTGTGGTTTTTGGTGTCATATTAATCAGGCGTAGTACTCTCGGAAGACCTAACAACTCAACCTCCCGTCTTTTTTCAACAGCAACTCCTCTAAACATTTGTAGTTTTGTTTATTTAGATTTTAAAAAATAATAGTCAGAAGTGAGAAAGAAACTCTTTATAAAAAAAGTTTTTGATGTGATTGACAAACCTTTTTGTTCGAATAAATTTCCTTTATTTAAAATCATAAAGTTTTTCAATAGGATAACTAAAGGAACCTGTCACTACTAAAATTACTAGCTCTCTTTTAAAAGCCCGTGGGGAACTGATAATCGCATGTACTTCAGATTTTGAGGATGATTGTTGAGTTCGCAATACAGGTTGATAGTGTTTCCATAACTTTTAAACTACTTTGCTATTTTTGCAGTATGCTAGATAACTTTGAAAATGAATTTTTCGGTATCGGAATTCAGAATGGTAAAACACCTGAAAACTTAGGCGTGCTTTGGCGATCCGCACAAAATCTGGGAGCAAGCTTTATCTTTACGATTGGTAATCGTTATGCCAAACAGGCTTGTGATACGCATAATGCAGTAAAAGCAATGCCTTATTTTCACTACCAAAATTTTGAGGATTTCTACAGGCATTTGCCCAAAGGGGCCATGTTAGTAGGAGTTGAATTAACAGAATCTGCCGAAGCTCTCGAAGCATTTAAACATCCCAAGCGTTGTGTTTATTTATTAGGAGCTGAAGACCATGGCCTATCAAAAGAAGCAATCGATAGGTCACATTTCTTAATCAAATTTAAATCCGAACTTAGTCTCAATGTGGCGGTTGCAGGAAGTATTGTTATGTACGATCGTGGTATTGATAAGCCCCGATTTATAAAATAAGAATAATGATACTTTATCAAATAAAGAATCTTAGTTTATATAGTATCTTTGGATATAAGTTTTAATTACCCTCTATGTTTAAAAGAATAGAACAACTCGTAGCCGCTTTCAGCTCTTGGATTTGGGATTGGCCGTTATTATTTTTATTAATTGGAGGGGGGTTATTCTTTTTAATTTATTCTCGGTTTACACCTTTTTTATACTTCAAACATGCTATTGATATTTTGCGGGGCAAATTTGATGATGGTAAGGAAGACGGGCAACTTACACACTTTCAAGCATTATCCTCGGTAATTGCTGCTACCGTTGGTATGGGCAATATAAGTGGTGTCGCAATTGCTATAGTCGCAGGAGGTCCCGGAGCTATATTCTGGATGTGGGTGAGTGGTATTATCGGTATGGCAACCAAATTTTATACGTGTTCTTTAGCCATAATGTACCGATCCAAAGATGAGAAAAATATACCCTTAGGGGGACCGATGTATGTAATTACTGCGGGATTAGGATCAAAATGGAAACCGTTGGCAATTTTATTTGCTCTGGCTGGATTGGTAGGTACCTTACCTGCGTTTACTGCTAATCAACTCACCCAAACTTTGGTTGATGTCATGGGCTGGACAGAGGGAGATAAATTCTATATTGGTATTACCTTGGCAATTATCGCGTCATTTGTAATACTCGGGGGTATCAAGAGAATAGGAGCAGTGGCAAGTCGCTTAGTTCCTGCAATGGTAGCTTTATATTTTATTACAGTGCTCACCATATTGATTATCCAAATCGAATATGTTCCCGAAATGTTTATTTTAATTTTTAAAGACGCTTTTAGCGGAGAAGCCGTAGCCGGAGGAGCATTGGGTTATTTGATTAAGACGGGTATTAAACGCGGATCTTTCTCTAATGAAGCCGGAATCGGTACCGCACCTATGATGCATGGTACTACCAAAACCAAAGAGCCTATCAGAGAAGGTTTGGTAGCTATGACAGGACCGGCAATCGATACGTTAGTGGTATGTACATTAACCGCCTTGGCAATTTTATCTACCGGGGTTTGGAAAGATGGAGATGAAAATGGAATAACACTTACGTTAAAAGCATTTAACTCGGTCTTACCTTACGGAATTGGAGATATTATATTAATTATTATGATCTTAGTTTTTGCTTTTTCTACCTTGTTTTCATATTCCTATTATGGTAATTTATGTCTCGGGTTTCTTACCAAACCAAAATATGGAAAGTACTATAACTACATCTATATTCCATCCATCGTAGTTGCAGCTGTGGTTAAGATAGATTTTGCCATTAACCTTATTGATAGCGCTTTTGCATTAATGGCTATTCCCACAGTGATTTCGGGTTTGCTGCTGGCACCAAAGGTAAATCAAAGAGCAAAAGCCTATTTTAAAAGCTTAAACTCTGTCGTCTAGCTATATCATATTTTTTCCCACATGCGATCTGCTTTTAACTGAAATGTTCCGATATATTTAAAATTACATTCTTGAGGAGCAATAACCGATAAGAAAGTTTCCTCATTTTTTCTTTTATATAAATAATAAGTCGCTCCTATGACGGGCTCAAAATTAAATTTTGAGCTATAAATAAGATTGTTGTACTCAAATTGATGCATTAATTGTTCATACTCGTGCTTTAATTCATCAAACTTGGTCTGAATTTGGTGATTTACATTTGCGATGCCTCTATTTTTCCAGGCGGCGGTGTCTTCTATGGTTATTGCAGGAGCACTTACATTGGTGGCATACGCCTTAAGTCCGGCATCATAACGTTGCTCTTTTTCATCAAAAACTACTGCATCGGGTTTCTTTGTTGTCATTTTTATCGTTTTGAAATTTTGTTATGTGTTATTTGTTTTTGCCTGGTGGATTTGAATCGTCCCTCTTCAAAATTTCTCTTCTTGGCATGTTTGGTTTTTCTTCCCTGTACCCGGGCTCGCCACATTTTGAAACTTGATGGTTTCATCTCACGACGCATTAGTTTGATCACTTCTTCTTCGGCAAGATCAAATTGCCATAAAATTGCATCAAAAGGAGTTCTGTCCTCCCATGCCATTTCTATAATACGATCAATTTCTCTTGGTGTTAAGGATGTTTTCATTGTTATTGTTTTTTAATCAAAAGCTTTTCTGTCAGGTAGTGTGTGTTTCCGTAAAATTCGTAGACTTTCTTCTTTCACTAATTGATCATCTCGTAATCCCCAAAGGGTATCACTTGCATGTTTTCGAGTAGGAGATAATGCTACAATAGGTTTTGGATAATCAACTCCGATTACAAAATCGTTAAATTTTTGATCCAGAGCTGTCATTTTATAGGGTTCATGTATAAACTGAGACGGAATATCACGTAGCTCGCTTACCCATTTTTTTATAAAGTCTCCACGCGGATCATGTTCGATGCTATTCTTTACCGGATTGTAAATTCTAAGCATATTGGTACCCGTCTCTCCAGCTTGCATTTGTAACTGCGGAAAATGTATACCGGGTTCAAAATCAAGAAACATCTGTGATAAGTGCGAGGTAGCTTCTTGCCATGGTTGCCATAAATTGTGAGTAAAGAACGACACCACCAAAGCTCGCATTCTAAAATTAAGATACCCTGTTTCGTTGAGACATCGCATACAGGCATCAATTAGTGGATAACCGGTTTGCCCTGTTTTCCAGGCAATCTTGTAGTCATCAGACACTTGTTTTTTTAGTTTATGATATCCTTTATTGATGCTTTCAAATTCCATGGTGTCTTCCATTTCAAATTTTTGAATGAAATGTGCTTGCCAGCGCAGACGTGATGTAAATGAATCAATTTGTTTCTTATAGACTGAAGTTTTTCTTTTCTCCTTGGCATACTGAAATACTTGTCGTACCGATAAATTACCCCAAGCCAGATATGGGGATAATCGACTACATCCTTTACGTGCCAGCGCGGGTTTTGAGATGTGGGCATTGTAATTTTGAATACGCTCTTCAAAAAATGATATTAAATAGCGTCGTGCCATAATTGATCCACCCATTTGCATGAGCGGATTAGGTTTGGTCTCCAGCGGAACGGAATTAAAATGGGTGGTTAACGAGTCAATCGTATGTAAGGGAATAAAACTATCGGGATCCGGAGAAAATTCTAATAAGGGGTGTTGCATATACTCAATCCATTTTTCTTTCCAATGCTTCCGATCTTCTTCTCCTCTAAAAACTCCATTGTTTATATGCTGCTTCCAAGAGATTCGATTATTCTTACAAAATCTGGTAAAATTTTTATCACGATCAAACGTTAGACGAATACCGGTTTCCTGATGACTAAAAATCGTCTTTATTTTCCAAAATTGTTGTAATGTACTTATAACCGAGGTTATTTCGGATAAGACGGTTAGAAGCTTAGTGTTGTATGGCGCTAGTTGATCATTGATTACAACGAGTGATTGCTTAACAAAATTCCAGTGTCGCTCACTATAATGTTTATCCTCTAGTAGTGAATGTTCAAAAACATACAAGAGAAGCGTTGGTGTTTTTGATTGGATGGCATTATAGACAGCCTCGTTATCTAAAATACGTAAATCTCTCTTAAACCAAACCACATTTATTTCCTCTTTTTCAATACGCATCGGGGTGGGCTATTATATGTTGTGCTCTCTTTCTATAGGCTTCCTTTTTCTCCGGATCCATTTTATCTAACATACTCATCATCATTTTCATTCTGGAATTATCTTTAAAATAGCTTCGTTTCTCATCTAAAAAATTCCAATACAAGCTATTAAAAGGACAGGCATCTTCTTCAGTTTTTTTTGAAACTTTGTAATGACATCCTTTGCAATAAGTACTCATCTTATTAATATAGCTTCCACTGGAAACATAGGGCTTTGTCGCTACGAGTCCGCCATCTGCAAATTGGCTCATACCACGGGTATTAGTGATTTCAACCCATTCTATAGCATCGATATAGATCCCTAGATACCATTGATCGACTTCATCAGGATGCACTTGAGTAAGTAGCGCATAATTTCCTGTGATCATCAATCGTTGAATATGATGTGCGTAGGCGTCATCAAGACTCTGGCTAATTGCGTGATGCAAACAATTCATCTTTGTTTTTCCTGTCCAATAAAACTCAGGGAGCTTATTATGGTTTTCTAAATGGTTTTTTTTCGCGTAAGCGGGCATTTCTTTCCAGTAAATTCCGCGCATATATTCACGCCAACCCAAAATTTGACGAACAAATCCTTCTACTTGTGAGATATCAAACGCATCGCTATGATGTCTCCAATAATCAATCACAGTATCGATAACCTCCTTCGGGTGTAACATTTTACTATTCATAGCAAAGGACAAGCGACTATGAAATAAGTAGTTTTGATGGGGATGCATTGCATCTTGATAATCGCCAAAATGTATTAATAAATTTTCACAAAAGTAAAATAGGGTGTCCAGAGCTTCTTTTCTGGATGTAGGCCAGTTGAAACTATTCGGATCAATATTTCCTATAGTTTTTACCTTCTCCTTCCTGAGCAAATCAACTAATGATGTAATATCTTTTGTAGTTTGTTTTTCTTCAGGTATAGGGGGAGATCCTTTCCATTTGTTACGGTTATTTTGATCATAGTTCCATTGACCGCCTTCAGGGTCTTTAGCAGTTGTCATTAAAATGTCATATTTCTTTCGCATGAAACGATAAAAATATTCCATGGTCAGTTGCTTTTTTCCTTCAAAAAAATCAGATACCGTTGTTCGGGTGGTCAGAAAATGCTCTGTATCATATGCTTTATGTTCGATGGATAGTGATTTGCACAAGTCGGTTAATTGTTGGTCTAATCGATACTCATCAGGCAACTGATATTCAAATGTAGTTATGTTTTTTTCCTTAATAAGATGTTTGATGTTTTCGGATAAATCCTGTAAATTCTCTCGATGATCTAAAGAATAATACAACACTTGGTGTCCTTGTTTTTTTAGTGCTTCCGAAAAATTGCGCATGCTATCAAAAAACGCTACTATTTTTTGAATGTGGTGTGTCGTATAATCAGTTTCCTGTCGCATTTCTGCCATAAAATAGAGGACAGTATCATCAACGGCAGTAAACCATGAATGATTCAAATTGAGTTGGTCACCAAGAATTAAGCGTAATTTCATAAGTTTAAAATAAAGATGGTTGTAACCATAATTGTTGATATTCTTGTTGAGGATCGTATCGTTTAGCTTGTAACTCAATATTAAATTTGCGATCACGCGGATCATTGCCAACACCCGCTACGTACATCCAATTCCCATAATTGCTGTGTACATCATAGTCTATGAGATAGGCTTCAAAATAAGCTGCTCCGATACGCCAATCTAATTGTAGCTCTTTGGCAAAGTAAGAAGCTACATTCTGTCGACCACGATTACTCATCCATCCTGTTTTGCGTAATTCGATCATATTGGCGTTGACAAACGGTTGTTTTGTTTGTCCATGGATCCAGGCCTTTAGGTCCTCTTTATCAGTAGACCAAGTATAATTTTTTTTGAGAATACCGCCGATTTTGAAAACATCATTTCCGTGTTTTAGCGATACATATTTAAAGAAATCACGCCAGATTAGCTCAAAAATTAGCCAATAAGTAGACTCGTTTTTTGTGATATCCTTTTCATACTTTTTTACTTCCCAATAAATAGTTCTGGCAGAAATACTACCATTCGCTAACCAAGCAGATAGTTTGGAACTATATTCGGTTCCCACCAAGCCGTTACGTGTTTTTTTATAAGTTGACAGCTGTTGCGATTGCCAGAAGTACTCATCGAGACGCTTTTGCGCTTGTAGTGCTCCGCCTTTAAAAGGAAAAGCGGAACGGAAATCTTGTTGACGAGCTTGGTATCCTAAGTCTTCCAGGGTTGGTAATGATGTAACGTTTTCGATCAGATTAGCATCCGGAAATTTTGAAATCGTGACCGATTTTCGAACCCTGCTGTGTTTTTCACATTGTTTACGAAAGTTTGTAAAAACTTTAGGCAATTCACCGATGTCCATTGGCAAATCTTCTGGATGATATAAAAATTGATCGTATGAAAAATTCCACTGAAGCGATAAATGAGAGGTGTTCTTTTTAACATTATTTATCACATTATATTCTTCCTTTGTCCATTCTTTTTGAAGATAAATGTTGCTTACACTATAGCTTTCTATCACTTTTGGAAGTATCTTTTCAGGAAGATCAACATAGGTAAATAAGGTAATGTTGTACCGCTGCAATGTATCTCGCAGTTCTTGCACCGTTTCTAAGAGGAAGCGAGTCCGATAATATTCAGTTTTTTTAAAACCATATCCAGTATTCTCAAAAAGTCTGGGATCAAAACAATATACTGCAATTACACACTCATTTTGAGCTTGAGCCTTCATCAGGGATACATTGTCAGAAACCCTCAAATCATTTGTAAACCAAACTATAGCAGTTGAACTCATACGCTGTTATTCCTCTGATTGTTTTGTTAGAACACTATTTTTGTTTCTGCGACAACGTTCACTACAATAAAGTACTTCATCCCAATTACGTTCCCATTTTTTCCGCCATGTAAAGGGTCGTTTACAGACCGGGCAGATTTTTGTGGGTAAATTAGATTTGAGTCGCATATGTTATTTTGTTTAACAAATTTAATAAAAAGATAAACAAAGCAATTGCCAATTATCTTGTATTTAACACAAAAAGTCATTTAAACCATCATAAAGCTGTATTTTTGTATCCATAAACAACATTATATGTCACATAAAGCCGGTTTTGTAAATATTATAGGAAATCCAAATGTGGGTAAATCAACCTTGATGAACTCTTTTGTAGGAGAGCGATTATCCATAATAACATCCAAAGCACAAACTACACGGCACCGTATTTTGGGAATTGTAAACGGTGATGATTTTCAGGTTATCTTATCAGATACTCCGGGAATTATTAAACCTGCATATGAATTGCAAGCTTCGATGATGGATTTTGTAAAGTCAGCATTCGAGGACGCAGATGTCTTAATCTATATGGTTGAGATAGGTGAAAAGGACTTAAAAGATGAAGCCTTTTTTGCCAAAATAACCAATGCCAAGATTCCCGTACTTTTATTATTGAATAAGATTGATAAGTCGAATCAAGAGCAACTGGAGGAGCAGATGAAGTTTTGGGCAGAAAAAGTGCCGAATGCCGAGATTTATCCAATTAGTGCCTTAGAAAATTTTAATGTAAAAGAGGTATTTGGTCGTATCGTAGAATTATTGCCAGTATCACCGGCATTTTATCCAAAAGATCAGTTAACGGATAAGCCGGAACGATTTTTTGTAAACGAAGCGATTCGTGAGAAAATATTAATGCATTATAAAAAAGAAATTCCCTATTCGGTTGAGATTGAAACGGAAGAGTTTTTTGAAGAAGATGAGATAATTAGAATCCGATCTGTTATTATGGTAGAGCGGGATTCTCAAAAAGGAATTATTATTGGTCATAAAGGTGCTGCCTTGAAGCGAGTAGGGATTGAGGCGCGTAAAGAATTAGAAAAATTCTTTGGAAAGCAAATTCATATAGAATTATATGTCAAGGTCAATAAAAATTGGCGTAGTAACGAGCGTCAACTCAAGCGTTTCGGTTATAATAAGTAAGCGGTATACTTGGTAAACAACAGTAAGATTTGAAAAAGACTTAGAGCATCGCTCTAAGTCTTTTTCAATTTTTTAAGTTTTTTGTAGTAAGTTAAATTCAAATAGAGCAATAATAGCGTACCAAAAATAAAAAGGCTAATTTTGCAAAAAGTTTAGAAAAAATTCTATGAGTAATATTGTAGCCATTGTAGGGAGACCAAATGTAGGGAAATCTACTTTTTTTAATAGGTTGATACAACGAAGAGAAGCTATTGTAGATGCAGTGAGTGGGGTGACTCGTGATCGTCATTACGGCAAGAGTGATTGGAACGGAAAAGAATTTTCATTGATTGATACCGGTGGGTATGTTAAGGGAAGTGATGATGTTTTTGAAGAAGAAATAGATAAGCAGGTTGAACTGGCTATTGAAGAAGCAGATGCCATTATTTTTATGGTGGATGTCGAATCCGGGGTAACCGGGATGGATGAGGATGTCGCCAATTTACTGCGCAAAGTGGACAAACCGGTTTTTCTGGCGGTAAATAAAGTAGATAACGGACAACGTGAGGCCGATGCAGTTGAGTTTTATTCATTAGGTTTAGGAGAATATTATACGATTGCCAGCATTAACGGAAGCGGCACAGGAGAGTTACTCGATGCATTAATAGAAGCGCTGCCAGAGGTAGAAGAAGAGGAGGATTCTGAGTTACCACGTTTTGCCGTAGTAGGAAGACCTAATGCCGGAAAATCCTCTTTTATCAACGCCTTAATTGGTGAGGATCGCTATATTGTAACTGATATTGCAGGAACCACACGGGATGCAATTGATACTAAATACGATCGTTACGGATTTGAATTTAATTTGGTAGACACAGCGGGTATCCGTCGAAAAGCCAAAGTTAAGGAAGATCTGGAATTTTATTCGGTCATGCGTTCTGTACGAGCCATTGAGCATTGTGACGTATGTTTGTTAGTAGTCGATGCTACCAGGGGTTTTGATGCACAAGTGCAAAATATCTTTTGGTTGGCAGAACGTAACCGCAAGGGGATTGTCATATTAGTTAACAAATGGGACTTAGTTGAGAATAAAGAGAGTAACACGCTTAAGGATTTTGAAAAGCATATTCGTAAGGAAATAGCTCCTTTTACCGATGTACCAATAGTTTTCATCTCTGTATTGACGAAGCAACGACTTTTTAAGGCTATTGAGACAGCTGTTGAGGTGTATAAAAACCGATCTAAGAAGATAAAAACAAGTGTCATGAATGATACGATGTTAGCTATCATAGAGCGTAACCCACCGCCTGCATATAAAGGAAAGTATGTGAAGATTAAGTATTGTATGCAATTACCCACACCACAACCACAATTTGCATTTTTCTGTAATTTACCACAATATATTAGAGAACCGTATAAGCGATATTTAGAAAATCAGTTACGTAAAGAGTTCGACTTTCATGGTGTACCTGTATCGGTGTACTTTAGAAAAAAATAAATAAGCACCGTGTTCTTAAAAGAATAAACACCTCTTAAACTTAACTTAAAAAAGCGCTTAAATTTATTTGAAATTAAGTTAAAACTATTACTTTGTAAGCTAAATACTTACTTTTATTTAACATTTAAAGTGTTTTTAGAGTTGTTGAAAAAATAAGTGTTTTTTTTTAACGCATTTGCAATTTTTTTAGATGAATAAAAATAGTACAGGGAAGAATATACTTGTGGCTGTAGGAGCGAGCGCAGGTGGACTTCAGGCGCTTAGTAGTTTTTTTGAGAATACTCCCGAAGATAGTGATTTCACTTTTGTAGTTATACAGCATTTATCCCCGGATCATAAAAGCTTAATGGGAGAGTTGTTATCCAAAAACACCAAAATTCCAATTGTTGAAGTCAAGAATGAATCCAAGATAAAACCTAATCATATTTATATGATTCCGCCTTCTAGTAATTTGGTTATAGAAGATGGTAAATTTAAATTACTCGAAAAACCGAAGGGCAAGCAACTTAACTTGCCTATTGATATGTTCTTTGAGTCTATGGCAGAGCACTGCAAGGAGAATAGTGTCGGTATTGTCTTAAGCGGCACCGGTAGTGATGGATCCAGAGGTATACGTTCTATTAAAGAACAGGGTGGTATCGTAATTGCCCAACAACCTGAACAAGCAAATTTTGGCGGAATGCCAGAAAGTGCCATTGATACAGGGGTAGTGGATTATATCCTCCCCGTACAGCAGATGATGGATGAGATTATCGATTATTTTAGTGCACCAGAGGTTATTAACCCTCTGGATGATGATATGCATTATGATGAAAAGATATTGCATGAAATTTTACTGCTTTTAAAACGCAGTACGGATCTTGATTTTACCTTGTATAAGAAACCAACGTTAGTTCGAAGAATGGCACGACGTGTAAAAATTATGCGTGCCGATTCGTTAAAAGAATATCTTAAGTACTTGAGAGAACATCCAGAGGAAATTCAAATATTACATAAAGAGTTTCTTATTGGAGTTACTAAATTTTATAGAGATACAAAGGTTTGGGAGATTTTAGAAGAAGAGGTGATTCCTGATTTAGTTTCTCAAAAAATCGATGGAGAGGTTTTAAAAATTTGGGATGTAGGTTGTAGTACCGGCGAAGAAACCTATTCTTTGACCATGGCTTTTTTGGACGAAATTAAAAAACAAGACAAGAAAATAGAGTTAAAGTTATTTGCTACTGATATATCGCAGCATCATATTGACATCGCAAGTAAAGGTAAATATGATTTGGGAATAGCTGCAGATGTTCCAAATAAGCGATTATCTGACTATTTTATCGAAGAAAATAAGTGTTATGTAATTAAAGATCATGTTAGAAAACATGTAATATTTTCTAATCATAACATTATTAAAGACCCACCATTTAATAACATGGATATGGTGGTCTGTCGTAATTTACTTATCTATTTGCAGAACTCTGTTCAAAACAATGCACTGCACGTACTTCACTATTCGCTCAAATTCAATGGAGTATTGCTTTTAGGAACGAGCGAGAGTCTAGGAGCACAAAAAAAGTATTTTGAAGAAATTAGTAGAAAATGGAAAATTTTTAGAAATGTTGAATCTTCCAGGCGTTTGCGTACAGAAGTTTTAAAATCTTCAAGTGATCGACAAACTGCGGCGTCCTTCCCGACTAAGGCTAAGTTTGGTACGATCAATGCTAATCCCAATAATGAGATACTTAATGAGATAAGCAGCACTATTCTCAAGCAATTTGGGGCGGCTAGTATTCAAATTGATGAAGATTTCAATATCATCGATGCACAAGGTGAATTTTATAAATATGCAACCTTTCCAGCGCAGGGTTTTTCTGTGAATTTGTTGAAAATGCTCTCTGAAGATTTAAAAACAGCTGTTTCAATTTCCGTAAAGAAAGCGTCACGTGCGAATGCCGAGTTTTTATATAAAGACGTAGTAGTAAGTGAAGATGATTCTAATAAGTTGATAGATATCATGGTGAAGCCGATCAAAAAACGATCGGTGGATCAGCAGTATAATTACGTAGTTACCTTAATAGAGCATGATCTTAAGCCTGATGATCAGGTGATTGTAGAAAAATCGAATGCAGAAAGAACGTCAAGTAAGCGCATTGAGGATCTTGAGGAGGAACTAGAAGAAGCTAAGCAAGATTTAAAGCGATCAGTAGAAGAGACCGAGACCAGCAATGAAGAGTTACAAGCCTCGAATGAGGAGCTGTTAGCTTCTAATGAAGAGTTACAAAGTACGAATGAGGAGCTACAAAGTGTTAATGAAGAGCTACACACCGTTAACGCAGAACATATCCAGAAGGTCGAAGATTTGGCACATCTTAATGCAGATATGGATAACTTACTTAATAGCACCAAAATTGGAACGATCTTTTTAGATAAAGAACTGACCATACGTAAGTTTACTCCGGCCATCAAAGAAAATTTCAATTTGGTAAAGCAAGATGTAGGTCGACCTATCGAAAACTTTATATCCAATTTTGGCATCTCCCGTCGTAAGACATTGGTCGATAATGCTAAAAAGGTGATGACTACCAATAAAATGTTCGAGAAACGTATCGAAAATCGTAACGGAAAGCATTTTATTCAACGGATATCACCATTCATTGATTCAACAGGACGTGTGAGTGGTGTTGTTATTACGATGATCGACATCACTACGATTCATAAATCACAAGAAAAGCTTCGGAAAAGTGAAGAAAAATTCAAAACGTTTTATGAACATGACCCTGTGATGCACTTGAGTGTTGAGGCAAGTACAGGATTTATTTCAGAGTGTAATGGTTTGGCTTACAGAACATTAGGATACGATAAAAAGGAAGATGTTGTAGGACTTCCGATTATCGATATTTATGCGAAAGAATATCATGAAAAAACCCTGCGATTATTGGATCAATTTCGAAAAATAGGGAAAATTGTAAGTGAAGAGATGGTACTGCTCACTAAGGATGGGAAAGAAATTCCTGTGATTCTCAACTCAGAAGCAGTTCGTGATGATGAGGGACGAATCATTAGAAGTCGGTCTACTTTAGTTGATATTTCTGAATTGAAAAAGAAACAAGAAAAAATTGAACAGCAAAAAATAGAATTAGAACGAGCCAATTTTGATCTGGAACAGTTCGTGTCTATCTGTTCACATGATTTACAAGAGCCTTTAGGAACCATACGATTTGGAAGTGATATTCTCAACAAGAAATTCTCTAATGATTTACCGGCAAAAGCTAAGGAATATATCAACTATATCCATCAGGCGTCAGGGAGATTAAGCGATCAAATAACCGCTTTATTAGAACACAGTCGTATTGGTAGACATCCTAAAATGGAAAATGTTGATACCAAAGAGTTAGTAGAGGTAGTAAAATATGACTTAGGCAAACGAATTAATGAATGCGGTGCTTCAATACACGTGGGTAAATTACCTGTAGTAAAAGGATTAAAGGTCGAGTTGCGTTTATTGTTTCAAAACCTGATAAGTAATGCTATTAAATACTGTAGTGAGGATGTTACGCCGGATGTTAGAATCACTTCATTCAGAGATAATGATTACCATATATTTTCTATCGTTGATAATGGGATTGGGATGGCAGAAGAAGACCTTGAGTCCATATTTACCATATTTAATAGAGTGCAAACAGAGACCGAATATGAAGGTACCGGAGTAGGTCTGGCTCATTGTGAAAAGATTGTAAAATTGCATGGCGGTAAGATTTGGGTAGACTCTAAACTAGGGGTCGGTAGTACATTTTACTTCAAAATTAAAGCATATTAATAGAACAAAATTATGACAAGTCCATCGGCGCTGTATCCTAAAAAAGTTGATTTAACCAATTGTGATAAAGAACCTATTCATATATTAGGAAAAGTGCAAGATCATGGAATTCTATTAGGTTTTGACTCTGAAACTTTGAAATTAACGTACTTCAGCTCGAATGCTAAGGAGTTTTTAAAGGAAGGTCTATCTGATCCAGCTGTAGTGGCACTCAACAGTATACTTGAAGATACTATTGTCACTAGAATTATCCAAAATACTGATAACAATAAGGTTGTACCACTTCAGGTAACGGTCAACTCGCTTCCATATATCTGTATTGCGCATAAAAATGAAAACTATTTAATAGTTGAATTCGAACCGATAGGGGATTCTATAGATCAGATTTACTATCAGCAGCAAATGACCGATATTATTACCGAGTTAGGGAGTGCTGAAACTGATTTGGATATGTGCAACAGTGCTGCACATTTAATAAAAGATTTTTTGGGGTATGATCGTGTGATGCTTTATAAATTTGATGCAGACTGGAATGGAGAAGTGGTTTCGGAAGCTAAAGAGGATGAACTAGAAAGTTGGTTAGGCTTAAACTATCCGGCTACTGATATTCCACAGCAGGCACGTAAATTATTTTTAAAGCAAGGGGTTCGTATCATCGCTGATGTAGATTCGGAACCTGCAAGTTTAGAAAGCTTGAACGTCAAAGATCCATTGGATCTGTCAAGAGCAGAACTCAGAGCAGTTTCCTCAATACATATTGAATATTTGAAAAACATGAAGGTAGGTGCTACGCTCACCGCCGCTATTATTTTCAATAATACACTCTGGGGATTGATTGCCTGTCATCATTATAGTCCTAAATTTATTAATTTTCAACAGAGATTATCATGTAAATTTTTAACACAGGTTTTTTCTACCCAGTTAGCCCTCAAATCCTCCAATGCACAGTTACATAAGATCAACAATGCCGGTGCAACTCGTAATAAATTGGTAGAACAAATGAGCGAAAACTGGAATGTGGCCAACGGACTTTCTGAACATGAATTAACAATGTTAGATCTTACGGAAGCATCGGGAGGTGCTATTCTCGTGGACGGAAAGTGTATCCTGCTTGGAACTACTATAGAGGAGGCTGAGGTCAAAGCATTAAATTCTTGGATTTTAAAAAATCGACCCAATGGTGAGATGTTCTATACAAATAAATTGAGTACGGTTTATCCGGATGCCGGTAAGTATGCAGCGTTGGTTTCGGGAGTTTTACATGTTTCTGTTTCAAAGAATAACAATCCTTGCTTATTATGGTTTAAAGCTGAACAAGAACAAACAGTAGATTGGGCTGGCAATCCCGACAAACCCGTACAAGTTGATAAGAACGCAAGATTAAGTCCGCGTAAATCCTTTGAGAAATGGACAGAAACGGTTTCGGGCGTATCACAACCTTGGAAGGACTATGAAATCGCTGCGGCCGATGCACTCAGGAATAATATTGCTACCATTATTATTCAAAAATATGATGAGGTACGATCCTTGAACGATGAATTAAAGCGAGCGTATAAAGAATTAGAAGCTTACAGTTATAGTATTTCACACGATTTAAGAGCTCCGTTAAGAGGAATTGATGGCTTTGCACAAATAATCAAAGAAGATTATTTTGAAAAACTTGATGAGTTTGGTCAAAGTGCCATTCATACAATCATCGATTCTACCAATAAAATGAATGAATTGATTGATGATATCCTCTCGTTTTCAGGAATGAGCCAGCAGAAAGCAAGTTATCAGAATTTCTCTATGGAGTTATTGATCGATAAAGTGGTGAATTTTCAACATGTAAAAGTTAGTTATCCCAATACGGTTATTGATGTCCAAGATGATATTCCAGATGTGTATGGGGATTCTTCTATGCTATTTCAGATGTTAAATAATTTGGTAGGAAATGCTTTAAAATATTCTGCCAAAAGTAAAGAACCGCTAGTTACTATCGGATTTTCAGAGAAGGAACAGGCTTATTTTGTTCAGGATAATGGTATTGGTTTTGACGCTAAACATAGTAAGAAAATTTTTGGTGTTTTTAATCGTCTTGTAGGAAATGAATATCAAGGTTCCGGCATTGGCCTAGCAATTGTCAAACGTGCTATAGAAAAACACAATGGCAAAATTTGGGCAGTAAGTGAAAAAGATAAAGGGTCTATATTCTATTTTAAATTAAATAAAGAAGTTAAGAAATAATGAAGCGTAGTAAATGCATTCTTTATGTAGAAGATAACGAAAGTGATTTAATGCTGATGCAGCGAATATTCGTTAAAGAAATTGATAATTGTAAGCTAAAACATTTTTATGATGCTAACAGTTGTTTAAAGTGGCTAAACGAAATTATAATCACAGATGAACTACCATCTATGATTTTGTTAGACTTAAAACTGGTAGGTATGAACGGTTTGGATTTGCTTCAGCATATTAGAACCTTCAAAAAACTAAAGCATATCCCGGTAATTATGATGAGCTCATCAGTCGAACCCAAAGATATTCGCAAAGCGTATGAGAATCGGGCGAGTAGTTATGTTGAGAAACCAAAAAATTACGTAAATTTAAAGGATACGGTAAAGTCGATAGTTCATTATTGGACAGACCTTAATAAATACAACTATGATTACTAATAAAATCAGGATTTTGTTAATTGAAGATAACGAAACTGATGTAGTTTTAATGAAACGGCAAATAGCGAAGATTGCGAACAATGCCTACATTCAAATAGCTATTGACTTAAACCAAATTGAATCCATATTAGAGACGTCCACACCAGACATTATTCTGTGTGATTATAACCTGCCAACATTTACCGGCATGGAGGTTTTAGAATTAGCGCAGGAAATAGCGCCTTTCACTACTTTTGTTTTTGTGACAGGATCTATCAATGATGAGGAACTAGCGGCAGAAACAATCTTAAATGGTGCTTCAGGATATATTCTTAAAAAGAATATGGAGATTTTACATAAAAAATTACTACCATATTTTACCGCGGTTGACAAGAATAGTGTTGTCCGTACAGCTGCGAGTAGGCGTATTGCGGAAAGTAAAGAAACTGTCGCTATTTTAGAGAAATTTTTGAAAACTTCGTTTCGTCAGGATCAAGATCACAAAGAAAGTATAAGAAGGATCAAAGAAGATCTTCTAAAGATAAAACAACGATATAATGCTGAAGATTCTTAAAGAAAAAACAGCTGAACTGCATAAGGAAGTAGAAGGATTGAATGATGCGGGATTGATTATGAATCATACTATCAGTTCACCTGAGTATAAGAAATTATTACAACAAAACCTACGTGCTTATAGCACTATAGAGAACTACATAAACGAGCATAGTGATCTGTTACCAGCTCAAATCAAGCAATTTGTTTCGACTCAAAAGTCTGCTGTCTTGCGTAAAGATTTAGCACAGCTATCAGAGGAATATGAAGCAACAGAGATCAGTCTGAAGCAGAAGCCTTCTCCAATGCAACTAATTGGCATGTTATATGTGATTGAGGGTTCTATGTTGGGGGGCATGATGATTAGTAAGCACTTATCTCAATGCCCAGCGTTACAAGAAATTAAAGAACATCATTTTTTTGGAGGAGATCCTAAAGTGCATGTAGCTCGTTGGAAATCTTTTTGTGTAACCATAGAGGCAAGTGACTATAGTGAGCACGATATCAACGAAGCGGTTTTAGGTGCCAATGCCGCGTTTAATGTTTTTAAACAAACGTATGAGACTCCACTGGTAGTTAGTTAAGGTTGTGTGACAAAACTAATAAACACGCATCTAATAGCTATTTAAGCAAAGATGCGTGTTTTTGTATTTTATTAGTTAGTAAATTACCAGCTTCCTCCGGCTCCACCACCGCCAAAGCCGCCGCCGCCGAAACCGCCACCAAATCCGCCACCGCCAGAACTACCTCCAAAACCACCACCACCGCCAAAGCCACCTCGACCAAGACTGCTTAAGATGATAGCATCAAGTATACTTCCTGTTGTTGATCGATGACCGCGATTACCGCCACCCTTTCCGCCTTTATTACCTTTAGCAATAGCTCTGATAATAATAAGAAATACAAAAAACAGAATAATAATTTGTGCAATGGGAAAATTCGGAGCATCCTTTTTACGACTACCTTCAAAAGTCCCGGCCAACACTTCAAAAATAGCCGTGGTACCCATGTCTAAACCTGAATAAAAATTCCCATTTTTAAACTGGGGCGTTATGATTTGATCAATAATTGTTTTTGTATTGAAATCAGTCAGCTTTTCTTCAACTCCGTACCCCGTAGTTATCCATATTTTTCGCTCATTTTTGGCGACTAGAATAAAAACACCGTTATCTTCTTTCTCCTGACCGATTCCCCATTCATGCGCCCATTCTGCAGCGTATAACCCTATATTTTCTCCTTCAAGGGATACAATTGTTGCTATGACAATCTGGGTGGAGGTAGTGTCAGAATAACGTACAAGTTTTTGCTCTAATTCTTGTGCCTCCCCGACACTCAATAACTGAGCCTCGTCATAGACTGCTGTTTGTTTAGTAGGAATTTTAGGAATTTCGCGCTGGCCATAGCTGCTGTTGAAAAAAAGAAAGCCTAAAAAAACTAAAAATAAGAGTTGTATTGTAGAAACTTTTTGTTGCATTTATCCTTTTGAAATTTCATCGGAGAGCTCGTTAGTATCAGTATGATCCCAAGGAAAATGCTCCTGTAATTGTTTTCCTGCTAATAGTATGCCGTCAATCAAGCCTTGTGTAAAGTCTCCTTTTTTAAAATGTGCTAAAATTATGTCCTTAGTGGTTTCCCAAAAATCAGAGGGAACTACGTCATTGATGCCTTGATCGCCATAGATTACAAAGTTTCGATCCTCAACAGCAACATAAATTAAAACTCCATTGTGAAGCTCAGTCAGATCCATTTTGAGTAAGTGAAAAACCTCCTTAGCCCGATCAATAGGATCCAGCTTGGAAGTTTTTTCTAAATGTACCCGAATTTCTCCCGAGGTAGCTTTTTCGGCTACACGAATAGCATCTACTATACGCTTCTCTTGAGCAGGGGTTAAAAATTGTTCTGTTTTGGACATTATTTGAAATCAAAATCTACATCAGGTGCGTTTTCTGAACCGGCATCTGCTTCAAAACGTGCCATTTCATCAAAACTCCCGAACATGCTTAAAATTATATTGTTAGGAAATACTTTTATGTATTTGTTAAATTCGCCAACTTGTTGGTTGTAGCGATTACGTTCTACATTGATACGGTTTTCAGTTCCTTCTAATTGTGTTTGCAAATTCATAAAGTTTTGATTCGCTTTCAGATCAGGATAGCGCTCTACAGAAACTAATAATCTGGATAAAGCAGATGACAAACCACTTTGCGCTTGTTGAAATTGTTGCAGCTGATCCGGAGTGATATTGGTTGGATCTATAGTCACAGAGGTTGCTTTTGCTCTCGCCTGAATTACTTCGGTCAATGTAGTTCTTTCAAAATCGGCAGCACCTTGCACTGTTTTCACAAGATTTCCGATTAAGTCATTTCGTCTTTGATATGCACTTTCTACATTTGACCAGGCTGTTTTTGCATCTTCTTTTAAGGTAACAGCTTTGTTATAGCGACCTGCAAATACAAAATATAACACCATTGCGATACCGGCAATAACTAATATAGGAACTAGGATTTTTTTCATAAATTAAAAATTAAATTGATCTGTGATTGCTTATAAATTTTCTTTTATTTTGAGTAATTGTGCTTTGATAGACTCCAATTTGCGAATAATATCAAAGCTTTCTAATGCTTCTTGTTTCTGTTCTTTTAGATGGACTTTAGCTCCTTCAAGTGTAAATCCACGCTCCTTAACCAAATGATAGATTAACTCAAGATTCTTAATGTCCTCGGGCGTAAATTTACGATTACCCTTAGCATTCTTTTTAGGCTTGAGAATATCAAATTCTTTTTCCCAAAATCTAATTAAAGAAGTATTGACGGCAAAAGCTTCAGCAACTTCACCGATACCGTAGTACATTTTATTTGGTAGTTCGACAAACATGCTTACTTGATTTCTTGAGTAAAACTCCCGTCGTCGTTAAATATTAGCTTACTTTCGGGAAAATCTTCTTGGGTTAATTTACGAATTTCTTTTAAAGCGTCCTGTTTTTCATCCATAAAAGGATAAATTTCGTCAATCTGCTTGGCAGAGTGTATTTTTCCTTTTACAAAATTACCTTTAGCATCAATCTCAATAGCCGCAATGGGTGCGTACCCTTTAATCCCTCTAAGATTGAATCTGGAATAGGTGCAGAAATTACCTAGACTATAGGCGATAAATTTATTATTGTACACCTCAAAAGCCCGGGATACATGTGGTCCATGACCCAAAATCACATCGGCGCCACTATCAATCATTGTATGTGCAAATTTGTATACATTTCCTCTGTCCTCACCATAAAAACGTTCGGTCTCTCGGGTCACATGGGTGTGGTCTGCGCCTTCGGCACCACCATGAAAAGATACGATAACGATATCTACTTTACGCTCAAGTTCTTCAACAATAGCTTTGGCCTTCGTTATATTCTGAATCTTCAAACAATCCTTATTTGGTGCAAAGGCACAAAAGCCGTAGGTAATACCATCTTTTTCAAAAATCATCGAAGGTTGGGCAAAAATTCCGGCATACGCAATACCATGCTTTTCTAAAGTTTTAGCCGTATTTTCAATTCCAATAGCGCCAAAATCACCAATGTGGTTGTTAGCAACACTCATAACATCAAAGCCGGCAGCTTCCAAAAATTCACCATACATTTCTGGAGATCTAAAAGAATAGCATTTGGATGGATCCGAACAACGTTTAGCATTTTCACCTTCATCAGTAAGTGTACCTTCCAGATTACCAATAAGAATATCGGCTTGTTGTAATACGTGTTGTACATTATCAAAGGGACCTTTTCCCGGAGGAGGCAAATAGCTCTCATTAGGAAAATTTGTTCCCATCATAATATCACCAACAGCCATTAGGGTAATAAGATCAGGTTTAGCTAATTTTTGTTGAGCAACAATTGCCTGCTCAACCAGCACAGTCATTGAATCCAGAACTTTTTGAGGAAATTTTTGAGCTTGACCTGTAAAAGTAAAGCCGATAAAAATTGTAAAGAACAGTGCTTTGCACATAGAGTTAATCTAAAGTTTCATTAATAAGGGAAGAAGCTTTTAGCATTTCATTGAATTCTTCCGAAGTTAAACTACCGTAATAGAAGTTTCTTGGATTAATGCGTTCTCCATCTTTAAAAATCTCATAATGTAAATGAGGTGCTACAGATCTTCCGGTACTTCCTACAAACCCTATGATATCACCCCGCTTAACTTTCTGACCTCTTTTTACATTGTATTTACTTAAATGCGCATATAAACTTACGTAGTTGAAACCATGATCAATACGTACGTGGTTTCCATAACCTGTAGAGTTAGCATCTGCTCTTTTTACGATTCCATTTCCCGATGCATAGATGGGTGTACCTGTGGGTGCAGAAAAATCCATGCCATGATGAAATTTTCTAGCTTTGGTAAAAGGATCATTACGCCACCCGTATCCGGAAGCCATACGCTTAAGATCTGAATTTTTGATAGGTTGTATCGCAGGGATGGTCGCTAGTAATTCTTCTTTCTGTTCTGCTAAGTCCGCAATTTCATCAAGGGATTTTGACTGGACAACAATCTGCTTTGTCAATTTGTCTAGGCGTTTATTGCTCTCAATAATCATTTCAGAATTATCAAAGCCCTCCAGATTTCTATATCGATTGATTCCGCCAAAGCCTGCGTTACGTAATTCTTGCGGAATTGGAGGTGCGCCAAAATACAATCGGTAGATATTATCGTCGCGTTCTGCAATTTCTCTTAAAATATCTTCATCCCGTTTTAAGCGGTTGTTAAGAATATCAAATTGCAATTCCATATTTTCCAATTCTCTCCTGTATGCTTTTTCTTTAGGTGTTTCTAGTTGCGGAATGTTAAGGTAGATCACCAATAAAACGAATCCGGCTAGAAAAGTACCTAACACCCCAATGAGTGCTAAGCCTAGCTTGCGTCCTTTCTTTTGCTCAATTTTGCGATATGAAAGTGTATCGCTATCATAGTAATATTTAACCTTTGACATAATCTAAAATATGCTATTTTTGCAGGGCACCAGCCAAAAACGGCTTAATTGAACCCAGTTGAACGCAACAAATATAAGAAATTGTTGTAAAGTCCAACATAAACTAGCAATATAGCGATAGTAATGCTACGTTAAATTGGTGTGAAATTTTTAGGTAAGCAAAATAGGTGAATAGCCTGATTAATTGTAGAAATAAGCGCATGAAATCCCAAGAAATTAGAAATACATTTTTAGAGTTTTTTACTTCAAAACAACATACCGTCGTTCCATCGGCACCAATGGTGATCAAAGATGATCCAACATTGATGTTTACCAATGCTGGGATGAATCAATTTAAGGAGTACTTTTTAGGTAACGGTATTCCTAAAAGCAATCGTCTGACAGATACGCAAAAATGTCTTCGGGTTAGTGGTAAGCACAATGATCTTGAAGAGGTGGGGATGGATACCTATCATCATACAATGTTTGAGATGTTAGGGAATTGGAGTTTTGGAGATTACTTCAAAAAAGAAGCTATTCATTGGGCGTGGGAATTACTGACTGAAGTTTTTGGTGTTGATAAAGATATCTTATATGTCTCCGTTTTTGAAGGTGCAGAAGAGGATGGCTTGGGTATGGATCAGGAAGCTTATGATTTATGGAAAGCAATTGTTCCGGAAGATCGCATCATCATGGGTAATAAAAAAGATAACTTCTGGGAAATGGGAGATCAGGGACCTTGCGGACCTTGTTCTGAAATACACGTGGATATTCGATCAGCAGAAGAGAAAGCGAAGGTTTCCGGAAGAGACTTAGTAAACGCGGATCATCCTCAGGTGGTAGAAATCTGGAATCTGGTATTTATGCAGTTTAATCGCAAAGCTGATGGTTCTCTTGAAAAATTACCGGCGCAACATGTGGATACAGGGATGGGATTTGAGCGATTATGTATGGTATTGCAAGGGCAAAAATCCAATTATGATACCGACGTCTTTACACCCTTGATCAGAGAGATTGAAACTATAACAAATACCACATACGATAAAGATAGTGATCCAAATGAAACCGACGGAAAAGTGAGTGTGGCTATTCGCGTGATCGCAGATCACTTAAGAGCTGTCTCTTTTTCTATAGCTGATGGTCAGTTGCCAAGCAATACGGGTGCTGGTTATGTGATTCGTAGAATTTTACGTCGTGCTATACGCTATGGTTTTACTTTTTTAAATACCAAAGAACCCTTTATCTACAAGTTGGTAGAAACATTGAGTGCTCAAATGAGCTCGGCATTTCCTGAGCTTACATCTCAAAAGAATTTAATCACTAATGTAATTCGTGAAGAAGAACAATCCTTTTTACGTACGTTGGATCAGGGATTGTCACTATTGGATACGGTGATTGCAAATACCAAAGATCAGAAGGTTTCCGGAGAAAAGGCATTTGAATTATATGACACCTATGGTTTTCCAATCGATTTAACTGCTTTAATTTTAAGTGAACAGGGGTATGCACTGGATGAAGCTGGTTTTACTGCAGAATTACAAAAACAAAAAGATAGATCCAGAGCAGCTTCTAAAGTGTCTGCGGGAGATTGGAATATTTTACAAGCCAATCAATCGGAAATTTTTGTTGGCTATGACAGCTTAACGTCTGATGTACAAATAACACGCTATCGCAAGGTGGAAAGTCAAAAAGACGGAGAGCTGTATCAAATTGTGTTTGACCAAACCCCATTTTACCCCGAAGGAGGAGGACAAGTGGGAGACAAAGGGTATTTGGAGGCCGCTAATGGTGATGTTGTCTATATTATTGATACCAAAAAAGAAAATAATCTTATAATCCATATTACAAAGAATTTACCTAACAATATAGAGACTACTTTTAAAGCAGTTGTTGATGCAAAACGACGTGCCAGAACCGCGGCAAATCATACGGCAACGCATTTATTACATCAAGCATTGCGATCAATCTTAGGAACCCATGTAGAGCAAAAGGGGTCGATGGTGCATAGTGGTAATTTACGTTTTGATTTTTCTCATTTTGCTAAGGTTACTGCCGAAGAACTAAAAGAAGTAGAAGATTTTGTGAATGCTAGAATCAGAGAAGGATTATCTCTTGAAGAGCAGCGTGGCATTTCATATGATCAGGCGATAAAAGAGGGAGCTATAGCTTTATTTGGTGAAAAGTATGGGGATGATGTTAGAGCCATTCGTTTTGGCGAATCTATGGAGCTTTGTGGGGGAACTCACGTACAAAATACCAGCAACATCTGGCATTTTAAAATTATATCTGAAGGTGCAGTTGCTGCCGGAATTCGACGTATTGAAGCAATTACGAATGATGCAGCAAAAGAGTATTTTACTTCGCAGTCTGACGCTTTTACTGAAGTGAAGAAGGTATTGAAAAATGCAAAAGATCCGGTCAAAGCAATTAGTACGTTACAGGAAGAGAATACGCAACTTAAAAAACAAATTGAGACCTTGCTTAAAGACAAAGCAAAGAATTTGAAAAGCGAACTCAAACTTGAATTTCAGGATGTAGATGAAATTAAATTCTTGGCAAAAGCAGTTGACCTGGATGCAGCGGGAATAAAAGACTTGTCCTTTGAGTTAGGAGGAGAGATAGAAGATGTGGTCATTGTTTTAGGAACAGAGCATGGAGGAAAAGCCTTATTGTCGTGTTATATTTCTAAAACATTGGTAGAGAAAAAAGAGTTAAATGCAGGCAAGGTTGTTAGAGAGCTGGGTAGATATATCCAAGGCGGTGGCGGCGGACAACCGTTTTTTGCGACAGCAGGAGGTAAAAATCCGGAAGGTATCAATGAAGCCTTGCAACATGCTAAACAAGTAGTTTTTGGTTAATACCTTTGTAGTGCCATGTATTAGCAACAAAGTAATGCTTAACGTTAGCAATATCAGATGAATTTACAGACAAAAATTCCTTTACATCCTCAAGATCCAAAAATCGACTATGACGATAAGATAATGTCGTTGGGCTCCTGTTTTGCAGATAATATTGGAGAAAAGTTTGCTTATTATAAATTTCAAGCTCTTGTAAATCCGTTTGGGGTTTTGTTTCATCCCAAAGCTATTGAAACTTTCTTGTGGATGGCCACGCAGGACGAACGCTATGTGGCCAACGATTTGTTTAATTTTAATGATCGTTGGCATTGTTTTGATGCGCATTCAAAAATTACGGCTGATAGTCAGGCCGAGCTCTTAGAAACACTCAACGCCAAATTAGTTGAAGCAAAAGCACATTTACAAAAAACGACACATGTTTTTATTACACTTGGCACCGCTTGGGTGTATCGTCTCAAGGCGATGGATATGGTTGTTGCTAACTGTCATAAAATTCCGCAGAAAGAATTTGATAAAGAGCTGCTCTCAGTTGAAGAAATATCACAATGTTTACAAAATTGCCTTCATTTTATTCGCAGTATCAATCCTGAGTGTACAATAATTTTTACTGTATCCCCCGTACGCCATAGCAAAGACGGATTTATAGAGAACAACAGAAGTAAGGCGCATTTATTAACTGCAATTCATGAGGTTGTATCGCAAGAGGAACGGCTGAACTATTTTCCTGCCTATGAGATTGTAATGGATGAGTTACGAGATTACCGCTTTTATAAGCCGGATATGCTACATCCTACAGAGACAGCTATTCAGTACATCTGGGAACGATTTATGGAAGTTTGGATAGATGAAAAAACATTGGTCACCATGGGTAAAATTGAAGAAATTCAGCGTGGTAGTGCCCATCGCCCTTTTCAGCCCAATAGTAAGCAACATCAGATGTTTCTGCAAAATCTTGAGGAGAAAAAACGGTTATTACAACAAGAATATAGCTTTCTATCCTTCTAAAAGTTCTTTTTCTTCAATATCGGCAATAGATAATCCACTATTGATCAGATGTTGGATTTGAGGTTTTTGCTGTGAAATGGTAGCCAACCTGTCTTTGATTTTTCGCGCAAACGAGGCATCACGATTAACCACTAATTCATAAACTTCTAAAGCCAACAGCCATTCGGTAGGATAATTTTTTTCCAATACATCGAACACGGCTTCTAGAGAAAATTTAGTGTTTTCTCCATTCCGAATATTACTAACCGATCGGTATAATTCATGTAATTCGTTTTCAGTGTTAGTGTAGTTGGGTAGTTTTGCATCTTCGGTGGGTTGATGTGTGACCAGATCAAACGAATAATCGTCTGCCGGTCCGGAGAAGGCAGCGATAATTTCTTTTCCTACGGCTAAGTCAAAAGTTCCGTATTCCGGCTTAAATAGTATCTCATCATTATATTTAATGGTGCATTCACTAAACTGAATCAATATAAGTTCGCCTTTGATATTTCGTATTCCGGTAATATTCAGACCTGCAATGGTAATACCGCTTTCAAATTCAAATTCGATATACTCACCATCATAAAAATGATAGGCCTTGAGATCCCTTGGAGACATATTCTCAATAGCCAGATTTATTCCTTTCAATTTACCTAAAGGAGATCTGAAACCATTGGGATGACTGTTTATGCCGTGTCCGGTTACTTCTTTCTCACGATAAGACAGTGCAGTGGGACCTGTGGTTTCAAAATAGATGACCTCATTATCCTCATTTTTTAGCATACGCGTAAAAATTCCTGAGATCTGTAAGCCTGTGCTTAATTCAATAGTACCCAGATTTTCAGATTCAATTAATTTAGCTAACCCTCGATGACCACCCTTACGTAAAGCCATGGTATTCGCAAATTCTTCGAGTACTTGACTCAAATAAGCAAAATCAGGAGTGACAAATAATTGTGGTTGCGGTTTGGTGATGTCAAAATCCTGAAAAGCTGCTTCAGGAGAATAGGGTAGTTTTTTTACTTTGTCGGTCATACACCATTCACTTTCTCCGATAGAAGAGAGTAGGCCGGCTCCATAAATCTTCGGATCATCTACCGTTCCTATTAATCCATACTCTACAGTCCACCAGTGTAAATTGCGTAACAACGCCATTTCAGAAGGTTCGCTTTTTTCATTTTGTAAAGCAATAATTTTTTCTTCAGTCTTTTTGATCAAGGTTTCATCCTGATCTTTGGATTCTTTTAAGATCGATAGGAGACGTACTGCTTCGTACATTTCATAATCCTTTTTGGAAGAAATTGCTTTAGAACCAATTTTGCCAAAACGTCTTAAGTATTCTGCATAATCCGGATTTGCAATGATAGGAGCATGACCCGCAGCTTCATGAATGATATCCGGAGCAGGGGTATACTCAATGTTCTCTAATTGACGAATATCAGAGGCGATAACCAGAATATTATATGCCTGAAACTCCATAAAAGCATTGGGAGGTATAAAACCATCTACCGCTACAGCTGCCCATCCGATTTCTTTCAAAATTCGGTTCATACCATACATACTGGGTATGGTGTCAACAGAGATTCCTGTTTGTTTAAGACCTTTTAGATAAGAGTGATGTGCTACTTTTTGAAGGGTTTGGATGTTTTTGCGCATCACGTAACGCCATACCGCTTGATTTATTGGCGTGTAATTTTCGTAATTTTGAGGCTTTACAAACTGTAATAAATGTGGCGGAAGCTTATCTATGAGCGGATTTGACGGAATGGAATCAGTAGACATACAAGTAAAATTATTCGACACTATAAAGAAAGGCAAAATTTAAAGCTTTATTTGCAAATTTTATAGTAAAATGCATTAGTAATTTGGGGATAGGTTGATGCTTATTATGCAAATATGATTTTAAGCTTTATTTTTGAATCAAAGACAAGTAGACATTGCATGAAACCAGAAAATAGAAAGCAAGAAATTATTAACGCAGCAGCAGTGTTGTTTAAAGAAAAAGGGTACAGCGCTGTAACCATGAGAGATTTGGCTAGTGCGATGGGGATAAAAGCAGCAAGTCTTTACAACCATATCCAATCGAAGCAAGAGATTCTTAGCAATATCATAATTAGTCTGGCCGAGGAATTTTCAACTGGGATCAATTCCATAAATGACTCAGAAACTAATGCTATCCAAAAATTAGAAAAAATTATTGAACTGCATATCGATGTGACCTTGCGCAATGCTGATGGGTTAGCTTCCCTTAACAATGATTGGATGCACCTTGAAGAAAACAATCTTTTATATTATGAAAAAATGCGACGAGAATACGAGGATATTTTTAGAGCGATTGTTAAAAAAGGTATCCGTGCAGGCGATATTAAAACGTACGATGTGGAAATTATCGTTTTTTCCACCCTGTCGACATTGAGAACGTTGTATTTATGGTATCCTAAGCAAAAGAAAATTAACCCGGAGCTTTTAAAGCATGATATGATCTCTGTTTTACTAAAAGGATTGGTCTAAAATTTGTAGTAATTAAATTAACAATCAAAATTTGTTTTTGAAACTAACAAATGTTAGTTTTGTTTTAAATTAAACGCATTGCGGCACTATTTATGCATAAATTTTTTAAAGTTAAAGTAGCTGAGGCTCAAAAGGAAACAAAAGATTGTACATCTATTACCTTTGAGATACCAGAAGCGATAAAAGAGGAGTTCTCTTATAAACAAGGTCAGTATTTGACGTTGAAAACTAGTATTAATGATCAGGAAGTACGACGCTCGTATTCCTTATGTTCTAGTCCGATAGAAAATAAATGGCAGGTAGCAGTAAAGAAGATTAATGGAGGTGTTTTTTCTACCTATGCGTGTAACACGCTAAAAGCTGGAGATGTAATTGAGTTATTGCCACCCAATGGTAATTTCTATACCGAAGTGGATACGACAAAAGCAAAGAATTATATTGTATTTGCAGCAGGTAGTGGTATAACACCAATTTTATCTATTATAAAAACGCATTTAGCATTGGAGCCTAATAGTACCTTTAAGTTGTTTTACTTGAATCGTACTGCAAAATCAATTATCTTTAAAGAAGAGATTGAGGCACTGAGGAATACCTATTTTGGAAGGTTTGAAATATTTTATTTTTTGACCAAAGAGCAGCGAGATATTCCATTGCTTAACGGAAGGTTTACCGCTGAAAAGTTACAAGAGATTACCTCAAAACTGCTAGATGTTTCAGAAGTTGATGAATGTTTTATTTGCGGGCCTGAAGAAATGATATTTTTGATTCGGGACTCATTACAGGAAGCAGGATTAGAGAAAGATAAAATTCATTATGAATTATTCTTTTCCGGTGCAACCGACGAAGATAAAGCTAATGCGGCTAAGGCTGTTGAACATAAATATGAGGGAACACATGTAACAATTATTGATGGGGGTAAGGAGTTTCACTTTGATATGGGGGATGATTATGACAATATTTTGGATGGTGCACTTGCTGCCGGTGCAGATTTGCCATTTGCCTGCAAAGGAGGTGTGTGTAGTACCTGTAAATGTAAGATTGTAGACGGTACTGTTGAAATGAAGATTAATTATGCGCTTGAAGAGGATGAAGTAGCCAAAGGTTTGGTACTGTCCTGTCAAGCAGTTCCAACCACAGAGAAGGTAGTGGTGGATTTTGATGTATAAAAAGCTTGTTTTTTGCGAAGTGATCGATGCATCGCAAAAACTAAATAATTTAATACGAGGATGCTATGAGTGATAAAGAGATTAAAAATTTAGAAGAGATTTTTGAGCAACGTATTGCACGTGATGAAAAAATTGAGCCCAAAGACTGGATGCCCGAAAAGTATCGTAAAACACATATACGACAAATTTCTCAGCATGCTCATTCTGAGATTATAGGAATGCTTCCCGAAGGAAACTGGATAACAAGAGCTCCTTCTTTACGTCGTAAGGTAGCATTACTTGCCAAGGTTCAGGATGAGGCAGGGCACGGATTATATCTATATAGTGCTTGTGAGACACTTGGTATTTCTAGAGAAGAGCTATATGAACAATTACACTCGGGTAAAGCAAAGTATTCCAGTATTTTTAATTATCCAACTATCACATGGGCAGATATGGGAGCTATTGGTTGGTTAGTTGATGGTGCTGCGATTATTAATCAGGTACCATTATGTAGCACATCGTATGGTCCGTATGCACGCGCCATGGTTAGGGTATGTAAGGAAGAAAGTTTTCACCAACGTCAGGGGTTTGAGATTATGATGAAGCTTGCTCAGGGTGCACCTGAACAAAAGGAGCTGGCACAAGATGCGTTGAATAGATGGTGGTGGCCTTCATTGATGATGTTAGGACCTACAGATGCTGAGTCGGTGCATACAGAGCAGTCAATGAAATGGAAGTTGAAGCGTAAGACAAACGATGAATTACGTCAGCAATTTATTGATCAAACGGTGCCACAGGCAGAATTAATAGGATTGACCATTCCGGATCCTGATCTCAAATGGAATGAAGAACGTCAAAGTTATGATTTTGGCGAAATTGATTGGGATGAATTTTGGCAAGTAGTCAAAGGACATGGTCCATGTAATAAAGAACGACTTGATGCACGTGTCAATGCATGGGAAGAAGGGACATGGGTAAGAGATGCTGCGGTAGCATATGCAGAGAAGCAGGAAGAAAAGAAACTTAAACAAGCAATTTAATAGCATACTGATGAAAAATTGGCCACTTTGGGAAATATTCGTAAGAAGTAAAAATGGTTTAGAACACCGTCATTTTGGGAGTTTACATGCTGCAGATGCAGAAATGGCTTTAGAAAATGCACGCGATGTCTATACGCGCAGAAGCGAGGGTGTAAGTATTTGGGTGGTAGAATCAAAAAATATCACAGCTTCTAACCCAGAACATAACGGGGAGTTATTTGAGCCTGCACATGATAAAGTATACAGGCATCCCACATTTTATGAATTGCCTGATGAGGTAAAACATATGTAAATATAAAGAGGGAAGGGTATCCTTTGCTCTCATCCTGAATTTTACAAAATGAAATAGCGAATAAGTGTAATGAGTATTAGAGAATCAAGTTCTAGAATGAAAACGAATACAACAGATATTTCCGAAGTTTTAATTCAATATATATATGGAATTGCTGATAATGCTTTGATTTTAGGGCAGCGTTTATCAGAGCTTTGTGGACATGGTCCAAATCTTGAAACGGATATTGCAGGAACCAATATTGCACTGGATTTACTAGGGCAAACCCGCAGTTATTATCAATATGCAGCTCAACTTAAAGGTGGGGACACTACAGAAGATGATATGGCGTATTTGCGCACAGAGCGGGAATATAAAAATGTGCTACTGGTAGAACAGCCTAACAAACATTTCGGGTATGTCATAGCAAGACAATTTTTGTATGATGTGTTTCATGTTATGTTGCTTGAAAAGTTACAAAACAGTCAAGACCCTACGTTGGCAGCAATAGCAAAAAAAGGAATTAAGGAGGTACGATACCATCAGCGATTCTCATCAGACTGGATTAAGCGATTGGGGGATGGTACGCCAGAGAGTCATGATAAAATCCAAGAAGCCATTAATACATTATGGACGTATACAGATGAACTCTTCCATATGACCGAAGCTGATACGAAAGCTGTGGATATGGGGGTAGGAGTTGATGCAAGTGCGCTTAAAGGGGAGTATTATACTCGAGTTCGAGAGTTATTAGATGCATCAACCTTGGAGGTTCCTGAAATGAAATGGTTTCAAAAAGGAGGAAAACAGGGAATTCATACGGAACATATGGGATATTTACTTGCAGATTTACAATATATGCAACGCACCTATCCCGGAATGAAGTGGTAAACTTAAAAAGGAATGTAAAATTATATAAATTACATACGTGGTTTTAACACAATGACAACGACAGATCAACATATAGCAACCGATTTAATTTCGATATTAGAAGGAGTTTCTGATCCAGAGATTCCCGTGTTGTCTATTATGGACATGGGTGTTGTTCGTACCGCTCAATATGACGGAGATATAGTGTTGGTAGAAATCACTCCAACCTATAGTGGGTGTCCTGCAATGGACGTTATTGGGGACGATATTATTACTGCTTTTGCTGAAAAAAATATTGAAGCAAAAGTTTCCCTGGTGTTATCCCCGGCATGGACCACAGATTGGATTACCGAGAGAGGAAGAAAAGCACTCGAAGATTATGGGATTGCAGCGCCACTTGGTGAGGAGGCCGATAAGCAAGTGCTTTTAGGAGATAAACGTCTTGTAAAATGTACTAATTGTGGATCTACTAATACAAAGATGGTAAGTCAATTTGGTTCCACAGCTTGCAAAGCGCTGTTTAAATGTGAAGCGTGTCAAGAACCCTTCGACTATTTTAAGTGTCTAAAATAATTCAGATAAAATAAAAGCAACCCAACTATTTTCAAAATACACACAACTTAATGAGCTCAATACTTGTAGAATTTCACAACGGAGTAGCAAAAATAATATTCAATCGTCCCGAAGCATTTAACAGTTTTAATCGCGAGATGGCTTTACGCTTGCAGGAGACTTTAGATAAATGCACAGTAGACACCAATGTTCGTGCGATCATCCTTACCGGTAACGGGAAAGCTTTTTGTGCAGGTCAGGATCTCAAGGAAGTTACTTCTCCGGAGCTCAATCCTGGTTTCCGAAAAATTCTTGAAGAGCATTACAATCCGATTATAGAACGTATTCGTACTATCGAAAAACCTATCATAGCAGCAGTCAACGGAGTGGCGGCAGGTGCTGGCGCTAATATTGCTTTAGCGTGTGATATCGTCGTGGCAGCTGAGCACGCGAGCTTTATTCAGGCATTTAGTAAAATAGGACTTGTGCCCGACAGTGCAGGAACATTCTTCTTACCAAGACTTATTGGTTTTCAAAAAGCCTCAGCGCTTATGCTATTGGGAGATAAAGTAGACGCCAAGCAAGCCGAAAGTTTAGGGATGCTCTATAAAGTTTTCAATTCAGATACATTTGAAGAAGATTATATGAAACTGGCAACGCAGTTGTCAAAGATGCCTACTAAAGCACTTGGATTGACCAAAAGATTACTAAACAATTCTATGACAAATACTGTGACAGAGCAATTGGCGTTGGAATCTGAATTACAAATTGAAGCGGCTGAGAGTGAAGATTATGCTGAAGGAGTGACCGCTTTTGTAGAAAAACGCAAACCGATCTTTAAAGGAAAATAAACATTAGTTATTATTAAGTTTGATCTTTTTCAAGCAATAGTCTGATATAACGAGACCAAAAAAGTAACGCTGCTAATGACACCTTACTATGTTTTTTAATGCATAGAAAGTGCAAGCAACAATAGTATAATTTTTAAGGTATGATTAAAAAAGTAGGA
Source organism: Aquimarina sp. 2-A2 (assembly GCF_045505135.1). Lineage (NCBI taxonomy): Bacteria > Pseudomonadati > Bacteroidota > Flavobacteriia > Flavobacteriales > Flavobacteriaceae > Aquimarina > Aquimarina sp. 2-A2. The sequence continues at coordinate 1,134,538 of NZ_JBJKFI010000001.1, forward strand.
GTTATAGGATCAGGAACAATGGGAAGTGGTATTGCCCAAGTAGCTGCCACTGCCGGATGTTCAGTAAAACTATACGATACCAATACAGCCGCTTTAGAGAAAAGTGAAATAGCCTTAGATAAAGTGCTTTCCAGATTAATAGAGAAAAACCGTATTGATGCGACCGAAAAGCAACGAATACAAGACAATATCTCTTATGTAACTTCTTTGTCAGATCTGGGAGATAGCGAATTAACGATAGAAGCAATAATAGAAAATCTGGAGATTAAGCAACAAGTATTTACAGCGCTTGAATCATATGTTTCAGATACAGCCATTATCGCTTCGAATACCTCGTCTTTATCCATAGCATCCATCGCCGCCTCCTTACAAAAACCCGAACGCTGTATCGGGATTCATTTTTTCAATCCCGCACCATTGATGAAATTGGTAGAAGTAATTCCCGCAATTCAAACGTCAGAGGTAGTTTTGGATAGTATTACACAAACTATAAAAGATTGGAAAAAAGTAGTTGCAGTGGCTAAAGATACTCCAGGCTTTATTGTAAATCGTGTCGCACGTCCTTTTTACGGAGAATCTTTACGCATTTATGAAGAAGGAGTTGCTGATATAGCCCATATCGACAAGGCTTTAAAATCTTTAGGAGGTTTTAGAATGGGACCCTTTGAGCTAATGGATTTTATCGGGAATGATGTGAATTATACAGTCACCGAAACTGTTTTTGAAGCTTTCTATTTTGACCCGCGATACAAACCTTCTTTTACCCAGAAGCGATTATCAGAAGCTGGGTATCTTGGACGTAAAACAGGAAAAGGATATTATCATTATGACTCCAATGGTAAGCTGACTTCGCAAAATGTAAGCAATAAGATCGTCTCTACTTCCAATGAAGAAGATTCAAAGGACGCAGTTTCACAATATATTTTCGATCGTGTATTGGTTATGCTTATTAATGAAGCGGCCGACGCACTTTTTTGGAATATAGCTTCTGCTGAAGATATTGATAATGCCATGACCAAAGGTGTTAATTATCCTAAAGGCTTATTGCAATGGGCCGATGAAAAAGGTATTGATTGGTGTGTGACACAACTTGATATACTTTACGAAGAGTACCATGAAGATCGCTACCGTTGTAGTCCATTACTGAGGAAAATGCAAAAAAATAGTGCTAACTTTTTTATCAACTAGTCGCCCAAATTGATATGAAACCAGAACAGAATAAAACCCCATTTAAATTTGAAGACCTAATTATATACAATAAATCTGTTGAATTAGGCGAATCGATACAGCAACAAATCAGTAAATTTCCTAATGAGGAACGCGCACGACTTGGATTGTTTTTTAGCAATGCAGCAGATGCCTTGGCGATTAATATAGCTGTAGGCTCCGAAAATAATAAGGAAACCTTTCTTTTGGCTTTAGAAGATGCCTCCAATGCAGCGTATGAATGTGTGGTTTGCAGTACTAAAGCAAAATTACGAGGCTATATATCTGAGGAAGAAGATCAAAAGAATAGGGAAGATGTAGTAGAATTGATCAAAATGATTACTTCTTTTAAGAATCACATTCAATCAAAATTGAATTCATAATGTATTTATGGCAGAACAAAAAATAGAGAGTACGAGCATTCCGCATCACATGCTTAGTAACGATGCATACAGCCAATGGTTGGGAATTGAAGTTTTAGAAGTAGCAAAGGGTTATTGTAAGGTAGGTATGACTATTCGGAATGAAATGCTGAATAGTATGGGGAAAGCACATGGTGGTATTTCTTATGGTTTGGCGGATACAGCGTTTGGTTTTGCTGCGAATACCCATGGTAAATATGCAGTTTCTATTGAGACGAGTATCAATCATATTGAAGCACTTGAAGCGGGAGATTATATCACCGCTGAGGCAGTTACTGATATTGCGAAAACTAAAGTTGGATTTAATATCATCGAAGTAAAGCGAGGAGAAGAAATTGTCGCATTATTTAAAGGAGTTGTATATAGAACCAACAAAGATTGGGAAATGTAAAATTTAAAAGTGACCAACTTCGATCTTTGTTATTTTGCATTTAAAATTCATAATTATTATGTCACCTCGAGCGGAGTCGAGAGGTTTTTTAAAGAGGGTAAAAGAAAAAATATAATAATAAATCTAAACTGAAAAGTAATTCACTTTAGCATTCATTATTTTTAATTTAAAATTTGATATTTTGAAAGAAGCATATATAATCGACGGAATACGAACACCTATAGGAAGTTATAAAGGTACCTTATCAGCTGTACGAACAGACGATTTGGGTGCTATGGTGATTCAAAAATTGGTAGAAAACAATCCGGAAGTTCCAAAAGAAGCTTTTGATGATGTTATTATGGGCTGTGCTAATCAAGCAGGAGAAGACAATCGCAATGTAGCTCGTATGGCTTCATTACTGGCGGGTTTACCTTTTACTGTGCCTGGAGAGACGGTTAACAGACTTTGTAGTTCAGGTTTATCAGCGATCATCCATGCCAACAGAGCGATTAAAGCAGGTGATGGAGATTTGTTTATTGCTGGAGGTGTTGAGAATATGACAAGAGGACCCTACGTCATTGCAAAACCATCATCAGCCTTTGGTACAGATGCAAAAATGTATGACTCAAGTTTTGGTTGGCGTTTTGTCAATAAAAAAATGCATGATCTCTATGGTACCGATGGTATGGGTAATACAGCTGAAAATCTGGTAGAGAAATATAATATTAGTCGCGAAGATCAGGATGCTTTTGCCTATCGCAGTCAAATGAAAGCTACAAAGGCACAAGAGTCCGGACGATTTGATAAGGAAATAATGACAGTTGAGATTCCGCAACGTAAGAAAGATCCAATTCTTTTTTCGCAAGATGAATTTATAAAGCCTACGACTACTAAGGAGATTTTGGCAAAGTTACGTCCGGCGTTTAAAACCGATGGTAGTGTAACTGCTGGGAATTCTTCCGGTCTTAACGACGGTGCTGCAGCCACATTGATCGCATCCAAAGATGCAGTGGAAAAATATAATTTAAAACCATTAGCACGAATTGTCAGCTCTGCAGTAGTTGGTGTAGAGCCTCGTATAATGGGAATAGGACCGGTACAAGCATCAAATAAAGCGTTGGCAAAAGCCGGAATAACCATGGAAGATGTGGATATTATCGAACTCAATGAAGCTTTCGCTTCGCAAGCTTTAGCATGTATCCGAGAATGGGGATTAGCAGATGATGATCCTCGTATAAATCCAAACGGTGGATCCATCGCAATCGGACACCCATTAGGTGTTACCGGGGCAAGATTAGCCTACTCTGCTGCTTTAGAGTTGAAAGAACAGAACAAACGATACGCACTAATTACCATGTGTGTCGGGGTAGGACAAGGGTATGCAGCTGTTATTGAAAACGTGAATATTTAAGATTAAGATGCTTGCTTGAGCGAAGTCGAGAGGTTTCGCAGAATATAGACAGACAAAATAGAATCGAAAAACTTAGTCAGTTTTTTAAGGATAAGAAAACAACGTTATGAATAAACTTGAAAATTATATTAACGGAAAATGGGTAGCAGGAACAGGTGACGGAACCCCAATGCACGATGCAGTTACGGGCGACCTGATCGCCGTATCAACCACCGATGGATTGGATATTCCGGAAGTATTACAGTATGGTAGAACCAAAGGAGGCGAGGTACTGCGTAAAATGACTTTTCAAGAACGTGGTAATATGCTTAAGAAACTGGCGCTCTATCTTACCAAACGTAAAGAACAATTCTACGATTTGAGCTATAGATCGGGAGCTACGCGGGTGGATAGTTGGATAGATATCGAAGGAGGATTTGGTAATTTATTTGCCAACGCCTCTTTGCGTAAGCTCTTTCCTAATCAATCATATCATGTAGAGGGGGATCCCATAGACCTCTCTCGTGGCGGACGCTTTATGGCACATCATATTTTGGTACCGAAGCGCGGAGTAGCAGTCCATATCAATGCTTTTAATTTTCCAATTTGGGGAATGTTAGAAAAATGTGCAGTCAACTGGATGGCTGGTGTTCCTGCAGTAGTTTTGCCTGCACCACAAACCGCTTATTTGACTGAAGCAGTAGTACGCGTTATTATAGATTCAGGTATTTTGCCCGAAGGCGCATTACAATTATTAAGTGGAATGACAAAGTCGATTCTCGATACCGTGGAGTCACAAGATGTCGTCACTTTTACCGGATCTGCACACACGGGTAGAATTTTAAAAGCACACCCGAGGTTGATCGAAGAATCTGTTCCCTTTACCATGGAAGCCGATTCATTGAACGCCTCAGTATTAGGTAAAGATGCAGTCCCAGGTACACCGGAATTTGATTTATTTATCAAAGAAGTTCGCAAAGAAATGACCGTAAAAAGTGGTCAAAAATGTACAGCAATACGACGTGTTATAGTACCGTCAGATCGTATTGAGGATGTGCAAATTGCTTTGGCAAATCAATTAAATAAAATTACTATTGGTGATCCACGTCTCAAAGAAGTGCGCATGGGAGCATTGGCAAGTAAACAGCAAGTGGAGAGCTTTAAAAACAACGTTTCTCAAATTGCTCAAACAGCTCAATTGGTTTACGGAGATCTCGATAGTATTGAAACGATAGGAGCAGATGCTCAAAATGGAGCTTTTGTGAGTCCTATCATTCTAAGAGAAGACAATCCGTTTACTAATACAAAAGTGCATGAGATCGAAGCCTTTGGTCCGGTGGCAACCATAATGCCGTACGACACACTTGAAGAAGCAGTGCAACTCTCTCAAAAAGGAAAAGGTTCGCTCGTATCATCGATATTTACTTATGATGACAAAATTGCCAAAGAATATATCGTGGAAGCGGCTTCGCATCATGGACGTATACTTGTCGGGAATCGTGAGAATGCAAAACAAAGTACAGGTCATGGATCTCCGTTGCCAATGTTAACACATGGAGGCCCTGGCCGTGCCGGCGGAGGTGAAGAAATGGGAGGTATGCGTGGCATCAAACATTATATGCAGCGTTGTGCTATTCAGGGAACACCCACTACTTTAACTGAAGTGACCGGTATTTATCAGGCAAACGGTGCCTATAAAGAGACCGATAAACACCCATTTGCGTATCATTGGGAAGATATTGAACCTGGGATGTCGCTTAAAACACATAAACGTACGATCACAGATACTGATATTATCAATTTTGGTAATCTTACCTGGGATCACTTCTATGCCCATACCGATATCACTTCTTTAGAAGGTAGTATTTTTGAACAACGTACAGCGCACGGCTATTTTATATTAGCCGCGGCAGCAGGTTTATTTGTGTACCCTAATAAAGGTCCGGTAGCAGCGAATTATGGATTAGAAGAATGTCGTTTTTTACGACCGATCTATCATAATGATACGGTTTATGTGCGGTTAACGTGTAAACAAAAAATTGATCGCGATCACCGTGGTGAAGATTTACCTAGCGGAATAGTAAAGTGGTTTGTTGAGGTTTTTGATCAGGAAGAGGAACTAGCAGCCGTAGCAACCATATTGACCATGGTGCAGAAAAAATCACCATTTGTTCAAATCGATCGTTCCAATGTGGCTCAGTATCTGGAGAGATTGACTGAAGCTTCAAAACCACAATGGGGCACCATGACAGCACAGCACATGGTGGAGCACTTTGAGAAAAGTTTCAAGATGGCAGCTGGAAGCTATCAGGACTTTGAGATTGCAACGCCAGAGCAGTATCTGGAACGTGTAAGAGAGATGGTCTTTAATCACGAGCCTATGCCAAGAAATCATAAACATCCCTTGATGAAAGAGGACGGTTTGGATCCATTGAATCATGAAGACTTACTGACGGCTAAAGAAAAACTTTTGGAAGCATACGATAACTATATTCTGTATTTCAAAGAGAATCCGAATGCAGTCACAAAAAATGCCGTGTTTGGTATGATGAGTCGATTTGAATGGGATTTACTAAATGTGAAACATTTTAATCATCATTTCAACCAGTTTAATCTGTTGGATTAGAGATAAGAAATCAAAAATATAAAACTGAAAAAGGTTAAATGTAAAAGTGACCGACTTTAATATTTATTATTTTTCATTCAAAATTTATTATTACAAATGACAGCACCCTACGTAACAATAGATGTTAATAATGAAATAGGAACCATTGAGTTCTTTCATCCCGCTCATAATTCATTGCCAGGCGATATTTTGGCTCAATTAGCAGAGACTATCACTAAGGCAGGAGAGAATGATGTGATAAAAGTTATTATTCTTAAAAGTGGAGGAGATCGTACATTTTGTGCCGGAGCCAGTTTTAAAGAATTGATCTCCATAAATGATGCAGAGACAGGAAAGGTCTTCTTTTCGGGATTTGCCAATGTGATCAATGCCATGCGCAAATGCCCAAAATTTATTATAGGTCGCGTACAAGGTAAAACCGTGGGAGGTGGCGTAGGAGTTGCTTCTGCCACAGATTATTGTATGGCTACTCAATACGCTTCAATCAAACTTAGTGAGTTGAATATTGGGATCGGACCTTTCGTTGTAGGACCAGCGGTAGAACGTAAAATGGGGCTGTCTGCAATGTCACAGATTGCTATTGATGCCAATTCATTTTATGATGCACAATGGGCAAAAGACAAAGGACTATTTACGCAGGTGTATGAAGATACTGAGACCTTGGACGAAGAAGTATCTAAATTTGCTGCGCATTTGTGTACTTACAACCCGGAAGCGATCAAAGAAATGAAAAAAATATTCTGGGAAGGTACTGAGGATTGGGATACTAAATTGGCAGAACGTGCAATTATTAGCGGTAAACTAGTGTTGTCTGAGTTTACCAAAGAAAAATTAAAAGGATTTAAGTAAAACTCCGGTTTCCAATATTTCAAAAAGGTATGATCTATTCATTTAAAGGCTATATTCCCGTGGTACACGAAAGCAGTTTTGTGCACCCACTAGCTGCAGTAACTGGCAATGTGATAATTGGTAAGAATTGTTATATAGGCCCTGGCGCTGCAATTCGTGGAGATTGGGGAGAAATAATTTTGGAAGATGGAGTCAACGTACAAGAGAATTGTACAGTTCATATGTTTCCCGGTAAGTCTATCGTTTTAAAAGAAAGTGCTCACGTGGGTCACGGAGCGGTTATTCATGGGGCTAATTTAGGGAGAAATTGTCTGATCGGAATGAATGCGGTGATTATGGATGATGCTGAGATTGGTGATGAATGTATTGTTGGTGCTATGTCTTTTGTTAAAGCTAAAAGTGTTTTTGCAAACCGAAGCTTAATTGTAGGGAATCCAGCGAAAGTAATTAAAGAAATTAGCGACGAAATGATTATCTGGAAAACCAAAGGTACCCAATTGTACCAGCAATTACCTCAAGATTGTTTCGAATCGTTAGTCGAGGTTGAGCCTTTGAGAGAACTACCTAAAAGTAGACCAACACAAGAAGCATTTTACAAAACGCTGGAAGAGTTCAAAACAAAAGAGTAAAGAATACAAAGTACATGTCAAAGATTAAAGAAACAATTACCCAATTACAACCGTTAAGAGAAAAGTTGCTTAGTCACTCGCTATATGACCATATAGCAACTATTGAAGATTTGCAACGTTTTACTGAAGCACATGTTTTTGCTGTGTGGGATTTTATGTCGCTGCTAAAGGGGTTACAACAACATTTGACCTGTGTCACTTTGCCATGGGTGCCCTCAGCAAACCCCACAACACGACGCTTCATCAACGAAATTGTGTTTGGTGAAGAAAGTGATATCGACGCAGAAGGTCAGCCGATGAGTCACTATGAAATGTACTTAGAAGCGATGCAACAATTAGGTGCGGATACTTCGACTATTCGGTCTTTTGTCACTCAGATTTCTCAATCTAAATCTTTGGAAGATGCTTTTAGTGCAATTACGATTCATCCTTCTGTTCGAGAATTTATAAGTTTTACATTTGACGTACTAGCAACCAACAAACCTCATATCATAGCGGCTGTTTTTGCTTTTGGAAGAGAAGATTTAATCCCTGACCTTTTTATCGCTTTGGTGAAAGGTTTGGCAAAAGATAAAGCGCAACAATTAGACAAGTTGGTGTATTATCTGGAGCGACATATTGAACTTGATGGCGACGAACACGGACCAATCAGTTTGCGTATGGTAGAAGAACTTTGCCAGCAGGATACTGAAAAATGGGAGGAAGCAACAAGATATAGCCAGTTAGCATTGCAAAAGCGAATCGACTTATGGGACGGTATTTACCACACGATTGCCCAATCGGAAACAACACCGGTGTAATCAAATAGCTACGGAAGTAAATTTTTAAGATTTAGTTGCGTTGTCTGTTTTCCTTTAGATAGTGCGACATAGCTTTGTACACTCCCCAGATAGGGAAGCAAGGTCAGTTTTGTAATAATAAACTGTTCATAGGCTTCTACATCTTCTACGACCAATTTTAGGAGATAATCAAAATTTCCTGTAACCCGATAACATTCTACAACTTCAGGGAAGTCATTAATCTGCTTTACAAACTTTTCAAGATAGCTACGTGTATGTCCTTGCAAAGTAATACCGATAAAAACGGTTTGCTTAAAACCTACTTTCTTCTCATTCAGCAGGGCAGCATATTTATCTATATAGCCTTCTTTTTCTAATTTTTTGATCCGTTCGAATACCGGGGTCGTTGTCATTTTTAGTTCCTCTGCTAAGCTTTTGGTTGTACGATTACTATTTTCCTGAAGTAATTCTAAGATTTTTATGTCGATTGCATCAAGCTTCATGGGATGATTATTTGGGTTCATAGCGTATTCAAACGCTTAAAAAGAAAAATAAAATGTAAAAAACAAATATAAAGAATAAACGACTGCTTGCAGCTAAATTTAAAGGCGTAATTAAAGACAAATGTGGATTGTTTGTTATTTTTACATAAATAGCAGAATTTCAAATAAGATGTCAAAAATTGAATTAAAAATGCCCAAAATGGGTGAAAGTATTTCTGAGGCCACTATTATCAATTGGCTTAAAAATGTGGGTGATGTTGTAGAGGCAGAAGAGACGATCTTAGAAGTAGCTACCGACAAAGTAGATACAGAAGTTCCTGCTCCCAGTTCTGGTGTACTTAGCGAAATTCTTTTTGAAGCCAATGAGGTTGTTGAGGTCGGTACAGTAATTGCTATTATTGATGGAGATGCTTCGGCAACATCAAAGAATGCCAAACCAAAAAAAGAGACAGCTACCAAATCAGAGAAAAAAGCTGTTAAACCAGAGCCGGCAGTTATTGCTGATCCTGCGCAGCCAGCGGTAAGCGATTTTTCGTCACTTACTTCTAACCCTGACGCCTTTTTATCTCCTTTAGTACTCAGCATAGCACAAAAAGAAAACTTGTCTTTACAAGAAGTCCAGGCAATAAAGGGAACAGGTACCGATGGGAGAATTAGAAAGAGTGATGTGATGCACTACCTTAAAAACAGAAAGCATCCTTTGCCCAATAGACCAACCGCAGTAGCACAACAATCTCCTGTATCAACCTATAAGGCACCTCCCATCGCTTTTGATGAAAGTAAAGATCGCATTGTAGAGATGGATCGTATGCGTAAGATGATTGCCGATCATATGGTGTATTCAAAACATACCTCTCCGCATGTTACCAGTTACATCGAGGTTGATGTAACCAATATGGTAAACTGGCGAAATGCTGTCAAGAACGATTTTAAAGAAAAGTATGGGGAGAAATTGACTTTTACACCTTTGTTTGTTGAGGCGGTATCCAAAGCTATACTTGCTTACCCGATGATTAATGTATCGGTAGATGATAAGAAAATCATAGTGCATAAGGACGTACATATCGGTATGGCAACAGCGCTACCTAGCGGAAATCTTATCGTTCCAGTGGTGCGTAATGCAGATGAGAAAAATTTGTTAGGCCTAGCCAAGAACGTGAATCATTTGGCTACCAATGCCCGTAATAATAGTTTAAAACCCGATGAGGTGCAAGGAAGTACCTTCACCATATCTAATGTGGGGACTTTTGGAAGTTTGATGGGTACGCCAATTATCAATCAACCTGAGGTTGCTATTCTTGCCTTGGGAATTATTAAAAAACGTCCCGAGGTTATCACCACGGATAAAGGAGATGAGATTGCAATACGCAGTATGATGTACTTGTCCTTATCGTTTGACCATCGTGTAGTTGATGGTTTTCTGGGAGGTTCATTTTTACGTAAGATTGGAGATGAACTAGAAGCATTTGATCCCAACCGAGAGATTTAAATCTCTCTTCAATTTGTCAAATTGAGGTTTGTTAGGTCGAGCGGAGTCGAGACCTGACAATTGGAATTAACGACAGAGCCTGTCTTGAGCCCAGACAAAAGGCTCGACCTGAGAATCGGGGAAAGACAAATAAATCAAATACGCAACCTGACTATCGAAGTTAAGTGGCTTGAAGCGTCAAGAAAGTTAAATAATAATATATCAAAATACCCTCATATAAATACAAGAAACCATGAGTAGCGATAAGACACATACCATTGAAATTACAAAAACTTCAACGTCTGGATTAGCAGAGATTGACTTTAATAACATACCGTTAGGGCAAACTTTTACCGATCATATGTTTATCTGCGAGTATGCTGATGGAAAGTGGAACAATCCCAGAATAGAGCCATTAGCTATGATACCTACACACCCGGCAGCGATGGCCTTGCATTATGGTCAAGCTATTTTTGAGGGAATGAAAGCCACAGTTGGTAAAAATAATATTCCCCTATTGTTTAGGCCTGAGGAAAATGCCAAGCGTTTTAATTTCAGTGCAGCTCGCTTAGGAATGCCCGCAGTACCTACCGACTTATTTGTAGAAGCGGTGAAACAATTGGTCGCTGTTGAGCATCAATGGATTCCGCCGCAAGATGGTAGTGCCTTGTATTTACGCCCTTTTATGTATGCCGACGAACCTTTTATTGGAATGCGCGCCGCTACGAGTTATAAATTTATAGTGATTTGTTCTCCTGCCGGTCCGTTTTTTACCAAAAAAATCCGGTTGTATGCAGAGACCGATTATATCCGTGCAGCTGCTGGCGGAACAGGAGAAGCAAAAGCTGCGGGAAATTATGCAGCTGCGATCTTACCGACCGAAAAAGCAAAAGCTAAAGGATTTGATCAAGTATTATGGTTGGATGCTAATGAGCATAAATACATACAGGAGGTAGGAACCATGAATATCTTTTTTAAGATTGATGGAAAATTTATAACTCCAGAAACTGACGGTTCTATTCTAAAAGGAATTACACGTGATAGTGCCATTACTTTATTGCGAGACAAAGGATTTGAGGTAACGGAACGACCGATAACTATCGACGAAATTATGTTAGCTTCCAGTGAAGGAAAATTAGAAGAAGCATTTGGAACAGGTACGGCTGTAGCTATCGCCATGATTGAAGCTATCGGCTATCAGGAGGAAATAATCACATTGCCGACGACTAATCCTGTGAGCATAGATGTGAAAAGCACGATTGATGCCATAAAAACTCAGGCTACAGAAGATAAATTTGGTTGGATGGTGCCTGTAGACCTTACTGTTGAAAGTGCATAATTAAAGAGGTTAAGTTGATGTTATCGAGCAAGGGATAGAAGTGGCATCCTTTTATTTGACCGTCAGGCGGAAAATAAAAGATATAGCGAATAGCCCGACCCCTTGGGGTTGCTCCTAAAAGAAATGTTTAAAAACGAATTGCGTTTTAAAAAATAAAAATATGTTAGCTGAAAAAACAATTGCCAAAGAAGTTTTAAAAGAAGCCTTTACCAAAATGTGTACGGCCAAAAGCATGACCGAGTTGTATGAGGATAATTTTAAAGTGGTGTCCAAATATGTACACGCCACTTCTCGCGGACATGAAGCTATACAACTGGCAACGGCCATGCAGTTATTACCGCAGGATTATGCATTTCCGTACTATCGTGATGATGCTATGTTACTGGGGATTGGTATGCGTCCGTATGATTTAATGTTGCAGTTATTGGCAAAAAAAGAGGATCCGTTCTCGGGTGGGCGAACGTATTATTCACATCCCAGTTTACGTGATATCGATAAACCAAAAATTCCGCATCAATCTTCTGCTACAGGGATGCAGGCAATTCCGGCAACGGGTGTTGCTTTAGGAATGCAGTACAAAGAATTACTTGACATCAATGATGATTCTGATAAGAAGGAGCAATCAAAAGCACCGCTGGCCGTATGTTCGTTAGGAGATGCATCGGTGACCGAGGGTGAGATCGCAGAAGCTTTTCAGATGGCAGCCTTAAAGCAACTACCTATTTTGTATCTGGTACAAGATAACGGTTGGGATATTTCGGCAAATGAAGCCGAAACCCGAGCGCAAAGTGCGTTTGATTACGCCAAAGGATTTCATGGACTCGAAGCTATGACAATCGACGGTGCAAATTTTACAGAGAGTTACCTTGCCGTTGAAGAAGCGATTCGTATCATACGCGAAGAACGCAGGCCGGTACTGTTACATGCCAAGGTCCCATTGCTTAACCACCATACCTCGGGAGTACGTATGGAATGGTATCGAGATGATTTGGAAGAAGCACGTAGCCGCGATCCTTATCCTGTGTTACGCCAACAATTATTGAATAGTGGTGTTAGCGAAAAAGAAATCGCAACTATTGAAAAAGACACAAAAAAATTAGTGGCTAAGGATCTTGAAGAGGCAATGAAAGCCGAAGATCCTACTCCCGAAGATTTATTTACACACGATTTTGCGCCCACTCCAATTACCGAAGAACAAGGGGAGCGTTCACCCGAAGGCAAAGAAGAAGTGGTAATGGTAGATTGTGCGTTATTTGCGGTCGAAGAACTTATGCGTAAACACAAGGAATGTTTATTATATGGACAAGATGTAGGTGGTCGATTGGGTGGTGTTTTTAGAGAGGCAGCAACCTTGGCTGAAAAGTTTGGTGATGAGCGCGTCTTTAACACCCCAATACAAGAAGCTTTTATTGTAGGTTCTACAGTGGGTATGTCGGCGGTTGGATTAAAACCGATTGTTGAGGTACAATTTGCCGATTATATTTGGCCCGGACTGAATCAATTGTTTACCGAGGTAAGTCGTTCTTGCTATTTGTCTAACGGTAAGTGGCCGGTATCTATGATTCTACGTGTACCAATTGGAGCGTATGGTAGTGGAGGACCGTATCACTCTTCTTCGGTGGAATCTGTAATAACCAATATACGCGGACTTAAAATTGCGTATCCAAGTAATGGTGCAGATCTCAAAGGTTTAATGAAAGCAGCGTATTATGATCCTAACCCGGTGGTGATTTTGGAACATAAAGGCTTGTACTGGTCCAAAGTAAAAGGAACAGAAGCTGCGCGGACTATCGAACCGTCAGAGGATTATGTGTTACCCTTTGGAAAAGCCAAGGTCGTGCAACAAATATGGCCGCAAGATGAAGAGGAAACCTTGAGTGTGATTACTTATGGTATGGGCGTGCATTGGGCCTTGCAAGCGACTAAAGATATGAAGGCAAAGGTAGAGATTGTTGACTTGCGAACTTTATATCCGTTGGATGAAGCTACGGTTATGGAATCGGTAAAGAAAACTAAAAAATGTCTTGTCGTAACCGAAGAACCAAGTAACAACTCATTTGCACGCGCGCTGGCAGGAAAAATTCAAGAAGAATGTTTTAAGTATCTGGATGCTCCTGTTATGACCATCGGATCAGAGAATATGCCTGCTATACCATTAAATAGTACACTTGAACAAACAATGATACCCTCGGCAGCTAAAGTGAAAGCAAAAATCGAACTATTGTTGAACTATTAAGTTGGTATAGTACTTAGTTTTAAAACAAGAGACATCCGTTAGGAAAAGTAGATGCTTTTATTAATGGATGTTTTTATTTTCCTTCCGCACATGATTTTATAATCAAAGATGAGCTCCAGATTCTTTATCGAGGCACCACAAATTTTCGTTTCAAGTTTAATATCAAAAAAACATCTATTCCTTATCCTGAGCTTCAACTCGCCCATAGCTCTCGCTATGTCGTCTTCAAAGGAAGGAAGGAGTACAAAAGTCTCCCTTTGAAGGGAGATTTAGAGGGATGTATTTTAAAGGTGAACACATGAGAATTTAAGAAATACCGTATATTTAGGATTGAATTTTTTAGTCACTGAAAGTTGCATCTACTTCATGCCACATCCCTCAATTATCTAATAGGTAAATTTACAAAACCTCATATCATAGATAAAGAAACCCTGTCTAAGTGGATCGCTACTATTGAAGTTTTTCCTGCTAGCATAAAAAACTCACAAAAAATTTAAGTCCGCAGGAACTAGAAAAAAATATATACCTGGGAATCAGGACTAATCATAAATACTAAAATACAACTTATAAACACTTATATGAATACACGAAAAGCCACTCCAGACGATATAATCCCACTCTCAATATTATTTGATGCGTATCGAGTTTTTTATAAGAAAAAATCTGATCCAGAGGCCGCACAGAATTTTTTAAAAGAGCGAATTACTCAAAACGATTCAGAAATATTGGTTTGCGAGACGGCCGATGGTATATTGGCAGGTTTTACACAACTCTATCCACTGTTTTCATCTACGCGTATGCAGAAATTATGGTTACTTAACGATCTCTTTGTGGATAAAAAATATAGAGGGCAAGGCCTTTCAATACAATTAATCAACCGAGCTAAAAAGTTGGTGGTGGAGACAAATGCGTGTGGTATGTTTTTGGAAACTGAAAAGTCTAATGCCATAGGAAATGCCTTATATCCGCGTGCCGGGTTTTCACTTAATACGAATTCGAATTATTATGAATGGAATGCCTCCAATTACTAAGCAGCTCGTGTTGAGTATAGATTTTTAAAGGTTGGAAGTGTTTTTTATCTGAATCTTATTCTTTGTTTTGGTTTTTGTCTTGTTTCCCCAGGCGTAGAATACACTAACTAAAATTAATTAGTATACTTACAAAGTTTCATTTAGATTTTCTGTTTTTAGAATAATTGCGATTTTATAGAATGGAATGAGGATAAATTAAAAAATTAACTTTTAAGGTGCTACTTCATCCTCACAATCTTGAATCACGATATTTTTACTTTCTTCCTTCACCCAAGTAATGTATCTTGCCATATCATTACACTTAAGGACACACCATGAGATACACCTACATTTTGATCATAGCAGGTTTAGCACTTCTAAATCTGATCTATACCTTTATTAAAACTGAATCAAGCTATGAAATTTTTGGATTTGCTATCAACCTATGGACCTATCGTCTTATTTGGGCGATGATGGTGGTGCTTTGCGTATGGAATTATTTGGTTAAAAAGAGGAGCGCTAAGTGATATTTAGTAGCTGATAGTGAGTTTGTAATAAAACGCGAAAAGTAGATTGTAGGACAACTCATGCGGGTGTTAATCAATGTACTATATCTAGAAGAATCCTGCTGTAAAAGAAAACTGTCAAATTTGCTGTCAGATTATCAAAAGATCCTAAGATTTCCTACAGTAATACTATGGCAACATACTACACAAAATAATTGTATTTAATAACGACCAGAAAACAACAGTTTATGAGTAGAGTTTTAATTTATGTATGTCTTCTCCTAAGCTTACCATGCTGGAGTCAAAAAGGTGAAACAGCTAATTCGACATTAGAATCATTAACAAATTTCACGAATATTAGAGATTTTACAGTATCTACATCAGGACTAGAAGGGTATTGTACAATTCAGAGTCCTTTAGGTGAGGTTTCTTATATCGTAAGAGTTCAAAAAACGGACGCATCGGGTTGGAGTAATCCACAATTAGTTCGGTTTTCCGGACAATTTATGGATCTTGAACCATTTTTGAGTGGTGATGGTTTAAAATTATATTTTGCTTCAAACAGACCTCTCGATAGTATTAAAAGCAAAAGTAAAGATTTTGATATCTGGTATGTCCAAAGAGATGATCTTGCTTCATCATGGAGTGATCCGATAAATTTAGGAACACCAGTCAATACCAAAGCCGATGAATTTTATCCCTCTATAGTAGCGGATGGCTCTATTTATTTTACCAGTACCCGAACCGGGACAAAAGGAAAAGATGATATCTTTTATAGTCAATTACAGGAAGGAGAATTCAAAGCACCCATCTCGCTTGAAAAAATTAATACAGAAGGATATGAATTTAACGCCTATGTTTCTCCGAAAGAAGATTTTATGATCTTTACGGCATATCAAAGAAAGGATGGGATGGGTAGCGGAGATTTATATATAAGTTATAGGGATAAAAATAAAAAGTGGGGGAGTTCAATAAACTTGGGAAATGAAATCAACTCATTGGCAATGGATTATTGCCCTTACTACGATTTTAGAACACATACCTTGTATTTTACCAGCCGAAGAAGTGTAATCGAAAACGACAAGAAATATAAATCCTTAGAAGCAATAGAAAAAGCTATTAATGTTTATAGCAATGGCTATAGCCGAGTTTATGATATAAATTTTGACCCTGAGAATTATATCAAAATATAATACAAGAAGAAAGGTCGAACAAAATAAAATAGAACTTAAATTAGCAGCTCAGCTGTCACAACCATTGGGGCACTTCGTTCCAAATCACATCAAATTTCTATAGTTGATTGAATTAGAATTCAAAGATTTATAGACTTTAAAATGCAGGAAAATTTTAACAAATTCAATTATAAATTTAATAAAATTTTATAATTGTTTACAATCTTTGTAGATTTGCTACAACTCAAAACCTTATCACCTGTACACATTACGTTTATTCGATTCTAAAATTATTAGAAACCGAAAGCTTTATATACCCGGAGCTTTTCAAAGATTAACTTATATTTTTAATTACTAATCATAACCTTTATTTTATGAAACAAATTTATTCTTTAGCTATTTTTATAATAACAGTCATTTCTTTAGTTTCTTGCAGCAGTGATAATTCTGATAGTAGTGATAGCCTAGAGGACATAGATAATGAAGTAATACTTAGCAATGAAAATTCAATTACCGAATTTAAAGTCAAAATAAAAGATCAATATATTAACGGATTTATTGATGATGAATCTTCTACGATTTTGCTAGAAATCGCACCCGACTTCGACCTCCTTAATTTACGTCCTGAAGTAAGTATTTCGGAAAATGCATCTATTTCTCCTAATGTAGATGTAGCTATAGATCTTAACAATATAGTGAATTATACAGTAACTGCTGAAGACGGGTCTGCTAAAAGCTATGAGATAAGCACATTTACAGGGAACTTGCTGAAAAATCCTAATGGAGATAATAATGGTCAATTTTGGAGATTTGATGGGGAAACTGGGATTTATCCAAACGAAAATGAAGCCAATATCTTTTATGTGACGGCAAATGAAGGGGACTTTAGCCCTAGCATAAATCAATTTATAGAGTTCGTGGGCGATTATAGTGACAAGTTTATTCTATTTATCGGAAACCTTACTACAGAGAAAGTTGTCGAAGATTCAATTACCAGACACCCTTATTTATGGGCAGTGCAAAGGGGACAGTTCGAAGCAGACGCTTGGCCTTATATGCAAGGAATGGGTCATAGAGAAGGTGCAAATGTTTGGGAAGTTGTTCATGGCGTTCACAAATTATTGCCTAACGTTACCGGAACTGAGTTTCAAATGTCTCAAGGAAGTATGGTTGGTGATCCGTATGATGGAACCACCTGTAAATTCAAAAACTTGGAAGTACGTGTTTTCGAATCTGAAGCAGCAGCAAAGCACTATGTTGCTAAAATATACAAAGGATAAGTCTTTATTTAGAAATTCTCAAACGTAAAGTTTAAAACACATTAGAATCAGATTTATGAATAAAATCACTTTATTTTTATTATTATCCTTAGGGATGCTTCAAGTCTCATGCGAGTCTGAAGAAGAAATTAGTAATGAGAATTCTATTCTTACTTTTCAAATTCAAAAAGATAGTTTTACAAAGGATTTTGAAATTGGAGAAAATAGTATTCAAGGTTTTGTAGAAAGTGAAATAGTACTTACAGAGCTTACTTTAAGAGTTACTACTTCTAGTAAGAGTGCAATTTCTCCCAATCCTGAATCTATAACTGATTTGACTGAACCTGTAGAGTTTATTGTAACTGCTGAGGACGGTAGCCAAAAAAAGTATGTAGTTGATATTGTTAGACAACTTAGCAATCAAAACTCAATCTCAGTATTTGAATTTCAAAATGGTCAGTTCACAAGTAGAGCAAGAATAGATGAGACTACCAATACAATAGAAAAAAGAGTGCCCGAATCTGTTGATCTTAATAATCTTCAAGTGAACCTTGTCTTTTCTGATAGAGCCACTATTGTTCCTAACCCAACAGAAATAGTGAATTTTACAAATCCTGTGGAATTTTTAGTAACTGCTGAGAATGGAGATCAAAAACGATATACCGTAGTAATAGAAAACACAAGTATTCCTACAAGCGAGGCTTGCGAAACAACAAATGCCTGGAAATGGTTGGGAGGAGATAATAGAACAGGAGTACCTAATTTAGAACCTTATGATCGTAATGTGGGAACTGGTCAAAGTGTTATTATGGATGAAGATTTATCTTTATCGACCTTTAGCGCATATTTTGACCGTCCACTTAGATATGATAATCCGGAAACTGGTCCCTTTAACGGAGAGGTCTCAATTAAATTACAGATAAGATATCCCAATGGTGTTGAATTGGCATCTGCTACCAAAACTAGATCAAATACTACACCATTAGGTTGGTTTACATTTGATCTTTCTGACCAACAAATATTTTTGGAGGCAAACATGCAATATAATTTTACATGGTACATAATCGATGGCGATAAATTAGGCGTGACCACCTCCTCTCCCGGTAATAATTCTGAGCAAGGGGTTGGTTTTTGTTATACAAATGGCTTTTCTGGTCAGTCCAAAATAAGTGAGGGAACAAGTTTAGAAGAATGGTCTCGCTGGGGCGAACATCCTTGGCATTTTAATATTAAAATAGAAGGAAAAAAATAAATTTAGAGACTAGCTTCCATTACTCGTTTTATACTCATAAGTTTATAGCAGATTTATAGCTTATGAGTTGGATACTATTAATAATCGCTGGATTGTTTGAGGTAGCTTTTGCGTTTTGTCTGGGAAGAGCAAAAGAAGTCAATGGAATTACAGCAACCTACTGGTATATAGGCTTTTTAGTATGTTTAACGACCAGTATGTTGCTGTTAATTAGAGCAACACAAGAATTGCCTATAGGTACCGCCTATGCCGTCTGGACTGGTATCGGTGCGGTGGGAACTGTTCTTGTAGGCATTTTTATTTTTAAAGAACCGGCTACATTTTGGCGATTATTTTTTATTGTTACCTTAATAGTATCAATTGTGGGACTTAAAGTTGTTGCAAGTAGTTAGTTTTTTAATTGTTCAACCCCTTTTGTTTAAGGAAAGCAAGCTTTGCAATGATTATTGTAAGCGATTGAAATCTTAAAATTTAACCTGCATTTTCTTAAAGCTTAAAATCTTCCGCATAATTATATGTAATTTGTCGATCAGATAATTACAACTTATGAAAGATGTTAACTTAGCCGTTCTAATTGATGGCGATAATATACCTTCCTTTTACGTCAAAGAGATGATGGAAGAAATTGCAAAATATGGTAATCCTACCATAAAGCGTATCTACGGAGACTGGACCAATCCCTATCTTACCAAATGGAAAAATATACTACTCGAGAATGCTATTACACCTATCCAGCAATACGGGTATACTACCGGTAAAAATGCTACTGATTCAGCTATGATAATTGATGCTATGGATATTTTATATTCTGGGAAGGTTAATGGATTTTGCTTAGTATCCAGTGATAGTGATTTCACACGTTTGGCAACCCGACTACGAGAAGCGGGAATGCAGGTTTATGGTATTGGGGAAAAGAAAACTCCGGACCCCTTCATTGTAGCTTGTGATAAATTTATTTATTTAGAAATTTTAAAACAAAAACCAGGAACTGAAGAAACAAACGGAACCAAAGAGAGACCTCAGAAAAAAGAAAATCTGGATGTAATTACTCCGAAGGTAATTAGAATGATTGCTGCAACGATATCTGATCTCGAGGATGATGACGGTTGGGCATTTTTGGGTGATGTTGGAAGCTTAATACAAAAGAAACAACCCAATTTTGATTCCCGTAATTATGGATTTCAGAAATTAACACCTTTAATAAAATCGATAAAGGAGTTTAAGGTTGAACAGCGTGAAACATCAAAAGGAAAAGCCAAACTTATTTATGTAAAAAATAAACCGAAAAGAAAGCCAACTACTGCAAAAAGAAAACCGACATCAGTCAAGAACTAAATTGTTGGGATCTTTTAACAAAATTTAAACGAGCGGAATACGGTGAAAAATGTTAAAATTAGTAATATTTGTGCTGTTTAAACAAAAGATATTTATGGAAAGATTTGGACTAACAGAAGAGAATTGGGATCAGTTTGTAATATGGCTCTGGGATTTTATTCCCGGTTTAATTGCAGCTGTGGTTATATTAGTAGTGGGCCTCTGGGTTATAAAAGTGCTGACAGGCATGTTAAAGAGGTTTTTTGACAGAAAAGAATATGATCTCGCTTTAGAAAAGTTCATTTATGATTTGGTAAGCGGTGGGCTCAAAGTTCTGCTGGTTATTTTGGTGATCACACAATTCGGAGTAAAAACATCATCTCTGGTGGCAATTTTAGGTGCTGCTGGTTTAGCGATAGGCTTGGCCCTACAAGGTTCGCTGGCTAATTTTGCCGGTGGGGTGTTAATTTTATTTTTCAAACCTTTTAGAGTAGGTGATTTTATTAAGGCTCAAGGCGTATCGGGAACGGTTAAAGAAATAACAATATTTACGACAAAGCTGTTGACCTTTGGAAATCAATTGGCTATCATACCCAACGGACAACTGTCAAATGATAACATTATAAATTATTCTGAAGAAGGTAAACGCCGTGATAATATTACGATTGGAATTTCTTATGAGAGTAACATTAAGCTAGCCAAAGATATTTTGATGAATTTGGTTACTGAGCACGAAAAAGTTATGAAAGATCCTGCGCCACAGGTAGTGGTGTCAGAGTTGGCTGACAGTTCAGTTAATCTCTCACTAAGATACTGGGCTTTAAATGAAGATTTCTGGGACATACATTTCTATGTTATTGAAGAAGCTAAAAAACGTTTAGAAGCTCAAGGTATATCACTTCCTTTTCCTCAGCGCGATGTGCATTTATATACTACAGAAAAAGCATAATACAAAGGTGATTGTTCTAATTTCAGGAAGCCGTCAGTAAGTTGAAATTGTATCAACTTATTTCAGGACGGGACATATATAAAATAAAAAGCATCGATTTAATTTCGATGCTTTTTTATGGAAACGTTTTAAGAATTTTATTCAGAATGTTATGTGGAGAGTAAACTCATTTGTGATATTAACATAACTGCCTTTGATCAGGGATACTTTTAGCCTCCGTATAACAATACCTTTAGTTTAACAATAGATATATTTGAAGGCGGCGTTTTATTTAATTATAATTTTAAGAATTCTATCTTCTGTATTGTCGGTCGTAGAAAATATTCTAAGAAAATATAATCCCGCTCCATATGGAGTCAAATCGACGGGTTGTTCTGTATCGGCAACAGGTTCTTCCGCTAATATTTTGCCGGTATATTCAATTATTTGTACCCAACTATTTTCTGCATTAATATTTTTTAAATATACCATTCCGCTTGATGGGTTCGGATAGTAGTTAAACGTTTTGTCAACTTCTTTGTCTATCTCTTCAGCTACCTCTTCGCCCTGGTTATCACCATCAGGATTCTCACCGCCAGCTTCTTCTTCCTCTTCTTCCTCTTCTTCCTCTTCTTCCTCTTCTTCTTCCTCTTCTTCTTCCTCTTCTTCCTCTTCTTCTTCCTCTTCTTCTTCTTCTTCTTCTTCTTCTTCTTCTTCTTCTTCTTCTTCTTCTTCACCCTCATTATCCCCACCGGTATCTTCGCCATCGGTTGCTTCATCTGTCGTTATAGATTGAGAAAAAAGCCAATCCCATACCACACTATTACCGTAGACCTTTGTCCATGCATTATGTCCACCATCTTTGTATAAGGTGAATCCAAGGGTGCCTGTTGGTACAGATACCTGTTCTACAGCGGTCCATGTCCTTGATGTTTGATCAAAACTCATGGTATAATCCACTTCGGGCTCAATTTCATCTTCTGTATATGGACAAGAATCCATTACTGTGATGCCAGTATTAGCAATACGATCTACGTTGATTACAGTTTCTTGGTAATCCACAAAATTATCATCGATGTTATGGTGTGCCCATATTGCTGTTTGTAGTAGGCTTTCTGATGGATCCGAAACATGAGTCACTCCGCAAATTGGTATAGCGGCAGCGATTTTATCACCGTAAGTATCCAACGCATTCCATGTACTGCTACCTCCAGAGCTCAATCCGGTTAAATAGACACGGGTAGAATCAATTGGGTACTGCTGCATAATATAATCGTACATCAATTTTGAAGCTGTCCCGTCAAAAGAAAAATCTGGTGATTGTGGAGAAATTATAATAGCTTCGAATTCTTGACCCCTCTCTATTAATGGAGGAACACCATGATTAAGTATTTTGACCAATTCATCATTTCCATTTCCTCTACCGGCACTTCCATGAAAAAAAATCAATAACGGATATTTCTTAACACTATCATTAATAAAGTCAGTCGGAAGGTACTCGTAATAACTGTATGGTGCAGCTGTACTGTCCTTGAAGACAGCAGTTTGCTCTCCGGGATTACCAAAAGGAGCTTGAGCTGATGCGGTAAACATCACGCTAAGGAGCAAGATAAAAAATGAATTAAATCTAGTAATTTTCATGACCATACATTGACTATTATAAATTTCCTTTGAAGAGGGTTTTAGGAAATCGCAAATTTTGAGATCATAAAAGTACAAAAATGTGCTATTGCATCTTGATATTTAACTATTTCTTATCGTTTTAAACTACTTGGTAATCAAAACTTTAACAATTTTGTTTTTTGGCATTGCTCAAATTGTCTATAAGAAACTGATTTTATGGGCTTCTAAAGCTCAAAAGCTTCATTAAAGTTTTTATTTGATATGGGGGTATTGTTATATTTCAAGGTCCATCCCAAAGAGTTAGTGAGTATGTAAATCTGATTGAGTTCGCTCAATAATCTATTTTGTGAGTTTTGAAGCATTGAAGATTTTTTTATAGAAGCTAAAAGCTGCTTTTTAACTTGTTTTTGAATTAAATTATGATCTTCAGAGGTAAAGGGGTTTAAGAAATCCTCTTCGAGGTGATGATATTTGATAGTGGGATTAATATCAATTTCGGGTGATGGAATGGCACTTAAAACGATGGTTTTGGTATCCTGGTCGATACTGTGATTTATTTGACGTAAATCATAAGAAATACTAACTTTTGCATTAACTACTACAACTGCTTTTTTCTCTATCGTAAGGATATCAAGATAAAATTTCTTTGCATTTTTATAGGTAATAACTTCAGAGAAATGTCCTTCGTTCACGACTAATTTACCTGTGTTTTTAATTTGATCTGCTATCAGTTGTGATGCTTCCAACGTTTGGGAGTTTGACTGAATCTGATTGAAAAAGTATAAAAATGTAAATACTAGTATGAATGCTGCTATAGTGCCTAAAATAAAATTTCGCATATGTCAAAGATTTTTGGTTAAGGGCAAAATTTGTAATGCGTTTGGTGAGTTAAATGTACGCAAAAAAAAAGCCCTTCATAAGTCGAAGGGCAAGTTATATTTTAAAAGCAATAAGGATTCTTATAATTGCGGTGGATACTTGGCTAAAATAGCGTTTACAATCTCGTTAATGCGCTCCTGTTTTTTGTCGACATCTTTGGTAAGTGCTGCTGTACCCATACCTTGCCAGATTAATTCTTTTTGTTCGGCATCAATTAAATCAATGTATAACGTTCCCTCTGTTGTTCGGGATACATTATTATACCCCATGTTCCAATACCAGGGATGCCATCCCCAACCATAACCCCAACCCCAGCCGAAATTATTCTGATTAACATTGACATTTTCTCTTGTTTTGGTAAAGATGCTCACCAACATATCCGGTGTTTCCGATTTTGTAAAACCTTTAGCCTGCATATCTGCTTCTATAGCTCTAAGAATTCTTTTTTTATCAAGATCACTTATTTCAGCTTTATCAATACCTGGTTTAAAAAAAGCAAATGTTTTGTATTTATTAAAGTTAGCTTGCTTATCATAGTCAGAAGCCACGCGCACAGTAGAGCAAGAACTCAATGTTATGATAAGGATTAGCGATAAAAGAGAGAAAGCTTTCATAATCCTAGTAGTCTTTTAAATTAATATATTAGTTTTCAATATAATGACATCAATAATTGTACCAGTAAAATAAATCATTTATCTGTTTTATATTGATTCGTTTTTTTATCGTAACCATAGGGACAATGTCTGCATCCGCTCTCGCAACAATACCCTCTGCGTAGATGATATTGTTCGGTAAAGCATCTGTAGCCTTCTGGAGTCAAATAATAATCACCTTCTTCAGGTTTTAAATTTTTCTTAGAATTGTTCATAGATACAAAAATAGTATCTTGCGATGATATGCCGGTAATTGTTAACAAATATCTTATAGGACGTCACTTTGTGGGAGTAGCCCTATGGCCGTTTATTGTTGTTAAAAATGAGGGTTTAAAGAGAGATGCTACGTTTATTAATCACGAAAGAATACATTTGCGACAACAAGGAGAACTTTTAGTAATTCCCTTTTATTTTGTTTATTTATTAGAATATTTGATCAGAATAATACAATATAAAAATCTAGAAATTGCGTACCGCAATATATCATTTGAAAGAGAGGCTTACAGCAATGAGAGCAATCTTCAATATCTTAAGAAAAGAACATTCTGGAGTTTTTTAAAATATAGGTAGATGACACCTTCTTTCACATTAGAAGACAAAATTATAAGCAGAAATGATTCTGTAAACAGCACCCTTTTGGCTGAAAAAGGAATTTCATTACATGTTAAACGGGAAGATTTAATTCATAAACATATTTCCGGAAATAAATTCAGAAAACTAAAATATAACGTCAAAGCTGCCCAGAAAGAAGGCCACACAAAACTTCTAACCTTTGGAGGTGCATTTAGTAATCACATAGCTGCAACAGCGGCTGCAGGGAAACTAGTAGGTATGCAAACGGTGGGGGTTATACGTGGAGAGGAGCTAGGAGTCAATTTGGAAAAGACATTGTTACAAAATGAAACCTTGCGTTATGCGGTTTCTCAAGGAATGCAGTTATACTTTATAGATAGAACCTCCTACAGAGGAAAAGAAAGTAAAGAAATACTAACACAACTTCAGAATCAATTCGGAACTTTTTATCTCATACCTGAAGGCGGAACAAACGAATTGGCCGTTCAAGGCTGTAAAGAAATCTTAACCGCAGTTGATGCAGATTATGATGTTATTTGTTGCTCCGTAGGAACAGGGGGTACTATTGCTGGAATTATTGAAACTGCACTCTCACACCAAAAGGTTTTAGCATTTCCCGCGCTAAAAGGAGATTTTGTAGAAAACATGCTGCTTACACACACCACAAAAAAAAATTGCAAAGTAATCAATACGTACCATTTTGGAGGCTATGGAAAAGTTACAGATGAGTTGGTAACATTTATAAATACATTTTACAAGACGTATCAAATTCCTTTGGATCCTATCTACACGGGAAAAATGATGTTCGGTATTTTTGATTTAATCAAGACTGATTATTTTAATAGAAATACTCGTATTTTAGCGATTCATACAGGAGGAATACAAGGGGTAGCCGGAATAAATCATAGATTAAGGCAAAAAAATAGCCCTCAAATTAAAATATGTTGAAAATGAAGAAGATTGTTTTGCTAATTTTTAGTGTTGCATTCATAATGGCCTGTGGTAGTAAGCGTAAGGCGGTAACTACTACTCATAGAGAAATACCCGTCAAGCGAAAAGTCATTATTCCGCAGAAAAGACAAGCAGCTAAAAAGACTATACTTGTAAAACCTGTACCTCCACCTCCGGTTTCTTACAAAGATCGTGTACAAAATTATATTTATGAATACGCCAATATCGCAAAACATGAAATGAAAGCGTACGGAATTCCGGCAAGTATCACACTGGCTCAGGGGATTTTGGAATCAGGAGCCGGTTATGGAGAGCTTACACAAAAAGCCAATAATCATTTTGGTATAAAATGTCATGATTGGGAGGGAGATCGCGTATATCATGATGATGATTTATCTCAAGAATGTTTTAGAAAATATGAAGAGGCCAACCTTTCTTTTAGAGATCATTCTCTGTTTTTAAAACATCGTAAGCGATATGCTAAATTATTTACCTTCGCTCCAGATGATTATAAGTCTTGGGCATATGGACTGAAAGCAGCTGGTTATGCTACAGATAAAAAATATCCTGCCAAATTAATCAGTATTATAGAACGCTATCAACTCTTTGTTTACGATCGAGAACACTCGTCCGCGCCACAAGCACAAGCAGTATTGAATGCTTATCTCAACAACAATATTGCTGAGAGCTATGTGGTTAAGAAAGGAGATACCTTATATTCCATCGCAAGAAAGTATAAGCTTTCGGTTACAGAATTAAAGAAATTAAATAACCTCAAGGATAATACGATTGCTATCGGGCAGTTATTAAAAACATCCGATGAAAGTACAAATGAATTTTAGTAAAAGAATATGATATATAAAAGAAGTAGCGCACTGTTTGCCGAAGCACAAAAAGTAATACCTGGAGGAGTCAATTCTCCGGTTAGAGCATTTAAAGCCGTGGGTGGAGATCCTATTTTTGTAACACGCGCTCAGGGAGCATATTTATATGACGCTGATGGGAACCGATTGATCGATTATATTAACTCATGGGGGCCAATGATATTGGGGCATGCCTATGCTCCAGTTGTAGAGGCTGTTGTCGAAACTGCTAAAAAAGGAACCAGTTTTGGGATGCCTACTGAGATTGAAACCAAAATTGCAGAATTAGCGGTTTCTATGGTGCCAAATATCGATAAAATACGATTTGTCAATAGTGGAACGGAGGCCTGTATGAGCGCTGTTCGCTTAGCCAGAGGATATACTAAAAGAGAAAAAATCATCAAATTTGCAGGATGTTATCACGGCCATAGTGATTCATTCTTAATCCAAGCGGGCAGCGGAGCGGTAACTTTTGGAACACCAAACAGTCCGGGAGTAACAACGGGTACTGCAAAAGATACATTACTGGCAAAATATAATGATATTGAGGATATAAAGCATCTGGTGCAAGCTAATGAGGGAGAGGTAGCGTGTATTATTATTGAACCTGTGGCGGGTAATATGGGGTGTATTCCTCCTAAGTCTGGATTTTTAGAAGGATTACGCGAAATCTGTGACGCTAATGATATTTTGTTGATTTTTGACGAAGTAATGACTGGTTTTCGCTTGGCTAAGGGAGGCGTACAGGAATTGCTGAATGTACGTGCGGATATAGTGACCTTTGGAAAAGTGATAGGTGGCGGTTTACCAGTGGGAGCTTTTGCTGCGCGAAATGAAATTATGGATTACTTGGCTCCAATAGGTCCGGTATATCAAGCAGGAACCCTGAGTGGTAATCCATTAGCCATGGCAGCAGGATTAACCATGCTACAAGAGTTGAACGATAATGCAACAATTTTTGATAGTCTTGCCAAAAAGACTAAGTATTTGCATGATGGCATGCATAAAGTATTAAAAGAAAATAATGTAGTTCATACTATCAACCGAATCGGTTCTATGATTTCTGTGCACTTTCATCAGGATGAGGTGATAGATTTTGAAACTGCGGCAAATGGAAATAACGACACCTTCAAGAAGTTTTTTCATGCACTTTTGGATCAGGGCATATATATTGCACCGAGTGCTTTTGAAACCTGGTTTCTAACCGATGCCTTAACGTATCATGATTTGGATGAAACCATTTCGGCAATCGCCAAAGCAGCAAAAATTTTATAGATAAGAGTTAAAAAAAACAAGGGAGTTCTCTGCAGAACTCCCTTGTTTTTTATTTGCAAATATCTTAATTTCAAATTACCAGGCCTCTTCTATTTTTACTCGCTCATCATTTTGATAGGAAGCGATAAAAGCGTCTCTAAAGCCCATACGAACTAATTCTTTTCTAAAGCGTTTAGCTTCTTCTAAAGTTTTAAAATTACCTAAAGCATATTTGTTATAAGATCCCGCTCGAATTTCCCTGAAATTTGAGAAACCATCTGAATATAATGAAAGGTCTTTTTTCTCAAAAGCACCAATTTGGACAGCATACACAGTTTCTCCGCTTAAGGATTCACCGGTTTGCTGAAAATCTCCGTTTTCATATTTAGCAAGTAAGGCGCTATTACTTTCTTCCAGAGTATTAACCTTTTCTTGCAATGTTTCAATTTTTTTGTCATGAACGCTTTTGGCAATCATACTACTATTATTGCTAAAAGTCATAAAATAGATCGTTCCGGCAACGCCGAGTAGCGCCAGGATACCTAGAATTATAGTAGCTATTTTAAATTTACTTGCGGCTTCTTTTTCATCACGCAAAACTTTGTTATGAGTGTAGTCGGCCACCCGTTTTTGCTCTTTCGCTTGATCGAGTTGTTCTTGTAATTCTTGCAACTCTTCTTCAGTTAAATATGGCATAATAGATTGGTTTTAACGTTTCAAATATAGATTATTATTATTTCCCGTAAAAATTTAATGGTTATAACTCAATTGTAAACCATTTGTACCTCAGTATTCAATAATAAAAAAAGTGCACTCTTTAAGAGTGCACTTAGAATATGTAATAGTAAGAAAGATTTTATTCAGCTAGTTCCACAACTACTTGTTCTTCCATCTTAGTTACTTTGACCAATTTTAATTTTGATAATCCCTTTATCCCTTTGTCCCATCCTTTGTTGCTTAACTGCGAAGCTGCTTTCAGATCTTCAATAACCATCTCCTTTTGGAGTTTTATCACATCAAAAATAGCTTTTTCATTATCATTTAAATCAAGAGGTTTCTTTTCAGGACGCATTTGAGGAAAAAATAAAACTTCTTGGATGGATTGATTATTGGTTAGATACATAATCAGGCGATCCATTCCTATACCCATTCCTGATGTTGGAGGCATACCATATTCAAGAGCTCTTAAAAAATCCTGATCGATAAACATAGCTTCATCATCGCCTTTTTCACTAAGTTGTAACTGTTCTTCGAATCGCGCTCGCTGATCTATAGGATCATTAAGCTCAGAATATGCATTTGCTATTTCTTTACCACAAACCATTAATTCAAAACGCTCTGTGAGTTCAGGATTATCCCGATGTTCCTTACACAACGGACTCATTTCTTTTGGGTAATCCGTAATAAAAGTTGGTTGGATATAATTTCCTTCACACTTTTCACCAAAAATTTCGTCAATAAGCTTTCCTTTACCCATGGTTTCATCAACAGCGATCCCCATGCCTTTGGCTGCCTCTCTAATTTCATCTTCAGTCTTATTGGTGATATCGAAACCAGTGAAATGTTTAATAGAATCGGTCATGGTTACTCGTGCATACGGTGTCTTGAAATCGATTTCATGCTTTCCAAAAGTGGCATTCGTAGTTCCATTTACAGCTATCGCACAATGCTCAACCAAGTTTTCTGTAAACTCCATCATCCAGTTGTAGTCTTTGTAAGCCACATAGATTTCCATAGCAGTAAACTCTGGATTATGAGTACGATCCATACCTTCATTTCTGAAGTTTTTTGAAAACTCATATACTCCGTCAAAACCACCAACGATCAGACGTTTAAGATACAATTCATTAGCGATTCTTAGATATAATGGAATATCCAATGCGTTATGATGTGTTATAAAAGGTCGTGCCGACGCTCCACCTGGAATAGGCTGAAGTATCGGAGTTTCAACTTCAAAATACCCCTTGGTGTTAAAAAACTCACGCATCGCATTAAAAAGCTTGGTTCTTTTAACAAAGACATCTTTAACAGAAGGATTTACGATCAAGTCAACATAACGCTGACGGTAACGTAACTCGGGATCAGAGAAGGCATCATGAATTTTACCATCAGCATCTGTTCTAGGTTGTGGCAGAGGTTTTAAAGTCTTACTTAAGATTTTAAAATCCTTAACCAACACGGTTTTCTCTCCCACTTGCGTTTTAAAAAGTTCACCTTCAACACCAATAAAATCTCCGATATCTAAAAGTTTTTTGTAGATCTCATTGTATTTCGTTTTGTCTTCACCGGTGCAGATCTCATCACGATTAAAATAAACTTGTATACGACCATCAGCATCTTGAAGCTCTGCAAAAGAAGCTTTACCTTGAATACGTCGCGACATGAGTCTCCCTGCAATTATAACCTTTTTACCTTCTTCAAAATCTTTTTTAATTGATGTTGAGGTCTGATCAACCGGATATAACGCAGCAGGATAAGGATCTATTCCCATCCCTCGTAACGCTTTCAATTTCTCTCTTCTTACGAGTTCTTGTTCTGATAGTTGCATAATTGTGCCATTTTAAGCGTGCAAAGATACAAAGTATGCAGTAATCTTTCAATCACTTTGACCAGAGTTCTTTAGTTTTAAATAATGAAAAAAATGAATCAACATTTTTACGAGCGTCATTTGGTGTAACAAATCTTTATAGACTGCGTCTAAAAGGTACAAGATTTAAGTTGTACCTTTGAAATTATAAAAAGCATGAGTTTTTGGAGAGTTTTATTAGCCATTGTTTTTCCACCCCTTTCGGTATTGGATAAAGGCTGTGGATCAGTGTTAATTGTTTTGTTGTTAACTATTTGCGGGTGGATCCCCGGAGTAATTGCAGCATTAGTAATATTAAACAATCCAAAATCATAGCATGAATATAATGCGTAGATGAAGAACACGACTGTTGAACTGCAAGAATTGGGGTTGAAAGATTATGCCGTCACTTGGGCATATCAAGAAAAATTATTTAAAGAAATTTTAGACTTAAAAATTAAAAATCGCCGGGAGGATTTATCGCTTCCAACACCTAATTATTTTCTTTTTGTAGAGCATCCACATGTATATACACTTGGTAAAAGTGGAGACATGGAAAATCTGTTGCTTAATGAGAAGCAACTTGAAGAAAAGGGGGCTACTTTCTATAAAATTAATAGAGGTGGAGATATCACATATCACGGACCCGGACAAATTGTTGGATATCCGATTCTTGACTTAGATAATTTTTTTACTGATATTCATAAATACCTCCGTTTGTTAGAGGAAATGATCATCTTGACCTTAGCTGAGTATGGAATTAAAGGTACTAGAAGTGAAGGAGAGACAGGTGTTTGGCTGGACGTAGGGACACCATTTGCCCGTAAGATTTGTGCAATGGGTGTTCGTGCAAGTCGATGGGTTACGATGCATGGTTTTGCATTTAATGTAAATGCAGATCTTGGATACTTTGATAATATAATACCCTGTGGAATAAGAGGTAAAGCAGTAACTTCACTCAATGTTGAATTAGGGCAGGAATATGTTGATGTAGCAATCGTAAAACAGAAATTACGTAAGCACTTTACGGCATTATTCGAATCAAATTTTATAGAATAAGAAGTGTCGATATAGTTAAAAAGACTATACTCTTGCATTTTTGGGATAGAGCAGCCTGCATCTTTCTAATTCATTTGATAGAGCAGCAAACTATTATCTTCGCCTTGTACCACAATTTCCAAAGAAGCGTCCTTATCCATATTCCCCATTTCTATTTGTGAAATTCCGTAGATAGGAAAATTTTTAATCGGATCACCATTGCTATCATACAAAAACACCTTTTTTGTTTGAATATCAGTAACAGAAATATAGATTTTATCGTTTATATAAAAAAGTTGCGGAGCTGTATACACTCCAAAATCCAGAGATATAGTTTTATCTTTTATTTTGAGCTGGTTGTCTGAGAGGGTTACGAGTGTTTTATTAGTAGCAACCAGTGAACTTGATGATTCAAGTTTTGTAGCATAAGTTACGTTTCCTTTTTGGTCGATTTGTACCAATCTGCCATCGGCATCAAGCGTAATAAAAGCGTCCTTATATTTATACCACAAATTGTTAGTGAATTTGATCAATTCTTTTACTTGTAATCTGGATTTGCCAAGGCGATCAAGAATGTTAAGTTTACCGCCTTTTTCAGCGATTAAAATATAATCTTTGGTGCCTATTCGAATATGTTGAGGTGTTTGGCGCACAGGATCTTTTGTTTTTCTAAATCTAAAACCACCTACTACATCACCTTTTGCATTATACATCGTAATCTTGTTTCCTTGAGTGATGACAATTCGATATCGTTTGCTTTTATCATAGTCAAACAACGCTAGTGGTAGTGTAATCTCATCAGTAAAAGATTTTGGATACGGAGACACAGCGTTGCCATCACGATCAATTAGATATACAGTATTGGCAGTATTTGCTAATAGTTGATATCTGCCATTTTTATAAATGTCGATCTGTTGTACATCTCCGAGGATAGGTCCGTCCAGTTGTTTCTTCCAAAATACTGTTCCTTTTGATGAAATGAGATATAAGGTATTAGTGATATCTTGTACCGCGATATCCAATCCTTTTGTTCTGTGATTTTTGACTAATACCGGACGGGTTAGTAATTTGTTTGACAAAGTGGTTGCCGCGACTTGTGTCACGGAAGAAACTGAACCCTTTGCAATATGTTTTTGAAATATATGATGCTGGTGCGCAAAATCCTTTTCTTTTATTATTTGCGTTACAAAAAGCTTATATTCAGACGAAGTAACAGAACTCCATATATTAGTTTGATTACTGCTGTTTTGTTCCTGAAGCTTTTTAATATATTGTTGAACATCGTGTACAGCGAGTATAGATGAGGCTTCAGAAAGTTTTTCTAAAGCAGTAATATAGTAGTCTTGATCAGAAAGCACGGATTGACTTTGAATGTTCGCAATCATGAGTCGTAACGCTTCAATTGAAGATGATAGGACAATAAAATCTCCATAAATGAAATAAAGTGAAGTGTCAATAGCCGGTACCAAAGGTTTTAGGATACCAGATAACGCTTTTGGATTATCATACCTGTAAATATCAATATCCCGATACGTTTCAGCGCGTTCTCCTAGTAGTACTTCCTGTGCTGTTGTCGAGTTTATGGTGGTTAAGGTAACAACCTTTTCTTTATTGAGTGTAATAACTCCGATCTCCGAAGTGGTATTCAAGATATCGTCCAAATCGGTAGCGATATCCCGTATGTCTCTTTCCTGAGCGATCGCAAGATTTCTCTTCAGCGTAGTATAATCGTCAAAGGTGTACGAAACAAAGTTTGCGGCACTGAGCGGTGTAATTTTAGCAATAAGATTTTCTTGAGCAATAGTGTTGTCAAAAATACCAATAGTACTAGTCAAAGAGTCGCGTTCGACAGCTATACCATCTAGATGAATGGCATCTTGTTCAATAGAAGTGTCCAGCGAGATCCAGCCGCTAAAGTTTTTAATAAGATTTGCGGGCTGGTCACCTAACAGGTTTTCCAACAAATGATTCAGTTTTTTTCCGTTTAACAATACTGACATGGGTTGTGCATCATCAGTAATCTCATAAGCTTTTTTCAGGTCTTCGGATATATTTTTAGACCTATTAGTCGTGCGTATTGTATTTTCGATAAGTAATTGAGATGAAGAAGCTATAAGGACACTATCTTGTTGAACTGCGTAAAAAGTAGACGTGGGCGAAGTAACCTTATGGATCTCGCGACCAGAATAGGTGAGTTTTTCTATACTCTTATTTGTAATCGAGTCGGTTGAAAGTAATACATCGTGTAGTGAAGTGATATATGTATATTCAAACTTATTTTTTCCTAACGGAGAAAAGCAGAGAAGACTAGAAGATGAAATGGATTCTTTAGTTACTGGTAAAGCCTTAAAATAATTTACTAAAGCAAAGGAATCATTAGCTTTTAGAAATGAGTTATTAAGAAGCTTGCTTTTAGCCTGCTCAAGATCATTGATTTTAATGACAACCTGAGCATTTGCCGGAATGTACTCTAGCAATGAGTGATAGGTAGCAGATTGTTTTGTACAGGAAAATATAAGTAACGAAATAAAAACAACAACTAGTTTCTTCATAGAATGCGATGGTTTGTCAATAAAATTCAAAACGTTTGCCTCAGGTACTTAAACGTTATTAAAAAGGATCTGAGTATTGATAAATGTTAATTATAATTTTCAAATATAATTATTTGAAATCTAGTGCAAACTGTTCAGGCAATAATCTGAAACTTTTACGATGATATTTTGTTATTCCATATTTTCTGATAGCTTCACGATGCTCTTTGGTTGGGTACCCTTTATTCTTTTTCCAATTATACATCGGATACTCCTCATGTATATTTTCCATGAACTCATCTCGATACGTTTTTGCAAGTATTGAAGCTGCCGCAATATGTAGATATTTACCATCGCCCTTAATTATGCAAGAGTGAGGGATATCTTTAAACGACTTGAATCGGTTGCCATCAACCGCAATATGCTCAGGTAAAGGGGTAAGCTTATCAATAGACCGCTGCATAGCGGTAATCGAGGCATTTAATATATTGATAGTATCGATTTCCTCCATAAAAACGTGGGTGACGCCATAGCTCAGACAACTTTGTTCCAATAAGCTTCGTAGCTCCTTCCGTGTAACAGCAGATACCTTTTTAGAGTCATTAAGCAAATCGTTGGCAAAGTCTTTTGGTAGAATAACTGCAGCAGCGGTTACAGGTCCTGCAAGACATCCGCGGCCTGCCTCATCGGTACCACATTCTATTAAGTCGGGATGTAATTGATGTGCTAGCATTGCACGAAGATACACCAAGGAATTAAAATCGAAAATAAAATTAGAAAGACTTGATTTTTCAAAATACCGTAATGCTATTCCAATTCACCAAAAAAGTATATTTTTGCCTTAGTTAGCAATCCTATGAAAAGATATTTGTTATTCGTATTCCTATTACTTTTGACCTCTGTAGTACAAGCACAGAAAAAGAAAGTAAATAATTTGAACAGCTCAGATAACCAGGAAACATCAGACTCCTCACGCAAATCATTGCGAACTAAAAAAAAGGAAAAAGAAAAGCCTCCAATTACAGATTATAAAATTATTAGTGTATCCAATGATACCACCTTTGTGGATACTACATTAACCATTCAAAAAGATTATCAATTTGATTATTTGCGACAAGATACTTTTGAATTACTACCCGTAAATAATGTAGGACAATCCTATACGAGTTTGGCTAAACAGGTTGAATACCCACATGCGTTGCCCTTATTTGGAGCCAGAGCAAGACATTTTAATTACATGGAAGTTGAGGATATCAATTATTATCATGTTCCCACACCCTTAACTGAACTTTATTTTAAAACTACCTTTGAACAAGGTCAGCAGTTGGATGCATTTTTTACAGTAAATACATCGCCTAATCTTAACCTCTCAATAGCTTATAAAGGAGTGAGATCCTTGGGTAAGTATCAACATGCACTAACAAGTTCAGGTAATTTTAGATCGACTGCTTCTTATAGTACTCCAAATAAGCGTTACAGTTTAAAAGCTCATTTTGTAGCTCAAGATTTAATGAATGAGGAGAATGGCGGGTTGTCAGAAGATGGATTGGCTCAGTATTTAAATACCGGAGAGTTTATTGGACAAGAAGATGAATTTAATGATCGTGGCGCGATTGAAGTAAATTTTGAAGATGCCGAGAATACATTATTAGGTAAACGATTTTATTTAGATCATCAGATTCAACTATCAAACATGTCTGATAGTGTTGCTGCAACATTCAAAATTGGACATCGTATGGATCTTACCGATAAGTCATACGAATTTATTCAAACGTCACCTAACACTATTTTTGGAGAATCGTATGTGACCAGTGGAGTAAGAGATAAGGTGGCATTTGAAAGTTTTAGCAATCAACTGTATGGAGATTTGTCCTTACGCGGAATTGGAAATTTGTTAGTTAAGACGGAAATCGTGAACTATAATTATGGTTACAACACGTTACTTACAAAAATAAACGCCTCAGGAGATGCAATTATGATTCCTAATCGTATTAAAGGAGATGCCGTTATTGCAGGGGGAACATACCAAAGTGATTTTGGCAAGTTTAATCTGTTTGCCGATGTAGAAACCATAGTTTCTGGTGACTTTGATGGATATATGTACCGTGCCGGAATGCGATTTGACATCACGCCCAACGATGTTGTGGAGTTGGTGGGGGCCAAAGAGGAAGTAGCACCTAACTATAATTTTCTGCTTTATCAAAGTGATTACGTAAATTATAATTGGTTTAATTCTTTTGAGAATACCGCAACAGACGAAATTGTCTTCAAATTGAAATCAGCGAAGACCTTAGATATTTCAGCCAGTTACCGCAAAATAAGTAACTACACCTATTTTGGAAGTGATGAAGATGGGTTTGTGAAGCCATTTCAATCTGCAGACCCTATTGAGGTCATGATGGTAAAAGCATCCAAAAATATTGTAGTGGGTAAGTTTGGGTTGGATAACACATTATTGTATCAAAACGTCGAACAAGATGAGGAGATATATAAGGTGCCGGATTTCGTTACCCGCAACACCTTGTACTATCAAGACCATTGGTTTAAAAAAGCTTTATTTCTTCAAACCGGGGTTACCTTTAAGTATTTTACATCCTTTCAGGCAGATGCCTACGATCCGGTCTTAGCAGAATTCTATGTGCAGAACCAACAGGAGATTGGAGGTTTTCCGCAGTTTGATATCTTCTTTAATGCTAAGGTTAGACAAACACGCATATTCTTTAAGTTTGAAAATATAGGGGAGGCCTTTAGCCAAAATAACGAATTCTCTACACCTGGATATCCTACCCGAGATGCAGTGCTGCGCTTTGGCATTGTATGGAACTTCTTTTTATAGATTATTATTGATGGCCCCAATTCGGGCTATTTGTTACAATTCCTCGCTTTGGGCTGCGGGATTTCCACGCCTATCCCGGGTGCAGGAGGTTGAGTGAAGTAGAAGATTTGAGTCTTATATATAGGAGTAGGGCAGGAAAAAGTCACCGAGGAGCAGGGGGTTTAAAAAACCTTCAGATTTAACACTAAGATAACCAAAGCGTTACAAAAAAGTTAAAACATTTTACAGAAAAAGGCTTGAGAAACTGCAAAAGGGTTGTATGTTTGCACCCGCAAAACGGGCTAACTGTTGAGTGGAAGTTCATAGAAAGTATAGGGCGATAAAGTTGAGTTATAGGGAGGTTAAAATTTCTTTAAAAAAAAACTTCAAAAAAAGCTTTTCAGAATAAAAAAGGGTTGTATGTTTGCACCCCCGCAAAACAGGGTTACTTGTTAGTGGTTATGTTCATAGA
>NZ_JBJKFI010000010.1:0-26050 GCF_045505135.1 Aquimarina sp. 2-A2
TAAATTCTTCATCAAATCTGACATTAATAATAATTATTTGTCGAATTTAGAGGTGTCCTAAAAAGGGGAAGCCTACATCAAAAGTCATTAATTCAGGAATCATTTCATGTGTAAATAACCCGAATATAACAATTTCGACAGGCAATCTAACTGAATGCAGAAAAGTGCTGATTTTCATTTCCCTATTTTCGAAAAACCACTTTTGCTGTCTCGGTAATAATCCGTAGATAATAAAAAGTGTTGTTGGAAGCAGCACCAATCCAAATCTTGGGGGAGTTGAGTCCGGGATTTGGTAAAATCCGAAATATGCCAATAACGATTGTGCAATTGACCAAATAATTATTATGAGGGTTAACTTTTTAGGTTTTCCATTTGAAAAGTGAAATAGACCTATTGTCACTATACAAGTGACGATAAAAGTTAAGACAATCCAATTTGGTAAATTTGCTATCATTTATTTTATTTCAATTCAATATACCACAACAATTGGCTAAAAGACATATATCCTTTATACGCAAGATATAGTATATAAAAGTAACTCAAAGTTACTAAGCGGGGTGGGAATTTGGTTTCAACAGAGACTGAATTAAAGTTTTTATTTGAGATGAGCTAATGCTAAAGAAAAGGTCAAAGTTTATAGAGGTGAGACAAGAATCATGATACAGCATAAGAAGTTCATAGACATGACTAAGATCTATAGAAACTCATAACCATCACCTACTAACAAATATCGCCCCGGTTTAGTTAACACCGCATTCTTGCTTGGTCGTACCGACCGCATGGATGCTTCGTTATTAGTCACAGTTATTTTAGCTTTTTAATAATCTCAATAAATTCAGTTCCATCACTCATTTTAGGTTCTTCTCCTTTTTTGCTTTCATATGGAATTCCACCTTTTACATATCTTAATATCCCATTTTTATCCAAAAACAAATTCATAGGATATTCTTTCACACCTAATTCGTCTATAAAACCTTTGCTATCGATTAGATGTTTGAAGTTAAAAGTATACTTCTTTAGAAACTTTGCAACATCTTCTTTTTTCTCATATGTAATTGCAACAAAATTACAGTCATTCTTATATTTTTCTTTAATTTTATTTAAAACTGGCATTTCTTCAATACAAGGTGCACATTTCATATACCAAAAATTAATCAAAGTTGGCTTCCCTTTTAATTTTTCTAAATCAATTTTTCCATATGTTAATGTATTCAAGTTAAATTTTGGAAATTCTTTGTTTTTAAATTCTGATAGTGGTCCATAATTAAACAATTTGTTTTGCCTTTCTTTAGTGAATTTAAAAATAACTTTAGAAATGATTGAGTCTTTTTTAGTTTCAGTTTCGTCTATGGTTAAACTGGCAAACAATTTTTGTCCATAAGTCTTCTCAATTTCAATTTCCCTTTCAGAAACTTTTTCTTTTATTTCTGCTTCGGTCAACCTGTTTTTACCGTTTGTTGTGTAGTATTTTGTTTGTGAATAAGAAGCTAAAGAATTAAACAACAATAGGATAAAAATTAATTTTTTCATAATTTTTGTTTAATTGGTACTAACACTGTCATATAAACACCGTTTGGTAATTATACTTTGATTATCATATTATTAAAAAGTAACTCAAAGTTACTAAGCGGGGTGGGAATTTGGTTTCAACAGAGACTAAATTAAAGATTTTATTTTAAATAAACGAAATTTTCTTCGGCACTAGTTAAGATAAGGATTTACAAATCAGGAAATCAAAAAACATGATAAACTTTCCTTCGTGGCTTCTGTTTCTTGTCTCACCTCCCCTTCAGATACCTGACATTCTTCATTCCAAATTCTTCATTCCAAATTCTTCATTCATAATTTAATAGCTACCCTTTCCGACCGTGCTGCGCTTGGCCACCTTTCCCTGACAAGGGAAAGGAATTGGGTTGATGCAATTACTTTGATATTTTGCTCTTAATGATTTTTAATAAAGTATCTTTGTTACAGTAGTATTTATCATTTGATATAAAGTGTCATTTCGCACCACTTCAGCGAATTGCTAAGGCTTTTTTAAGCTCTTACTTTGACTAATAAAACTCTAGTAGCCAACTTAATGCCTGATTGCTAGCATAGAACTATTTAATAGTGATTCTAATCTAACGCGTTGCTCACGTCATTACTCTGCAATACGTTTCAATCTAAAGAAAATGGCTTTATTAAAAATGGGTGTTATTGGCACTTCAAAAAAACAGGATGAAAGACGTGTACCTATCCATCCGGCACATCTAAACAGACTTCCCGAATATATTCGTAAGCAACTCATTTTTGAGAAAGGCTATGGCGCACCATTCAACATCGAAGATGAAGAAATTAGCAATTTAACCGACGGAATTGCGACACGTGATGAAATATTATCGGAAATCGGTGCTGCTATTATTGCTAAACCTGTTTTGTCGGATCTAGAAGCGCTTAAAGATGGCGGTATCCTTTGGGGCTATCCTCATTGTGCGCAACAAATGCAAATCACACAAACTGCTATCAATAAAAAATTAACCTTAATCGCTTTTGAAGATATGTATGTATGGAATCCCAATGGACAAATGGGAAGACATACCTTTTATAAAAATAATGAAATGGCCGGATATAGTGCAGTGATTCATGCCCTACAATTAAAAGGGATTGATGGTCACTATGGCAATCAACGCAAAGTGATTATTTTTAGTTTTGGTGCAGTGAGTAGAGGTGCTATTTATGCCCTAAAAGCGCATGGTTTTAGAGATATTACGATTTGTATTCAACGACCGGATCATGAGGTTAGAGAAGTGTTGGATGTACATTATACGCGACTGCGAAAAGGAAATAAGAACGAACCTCGATTAATTGTGGTTGAACACGATGGTTCAGAACGGTCGCTACTCGATGTGATAAATGAATCTGAAATTATCATTAATGGTACCTATCAGGATACCGATGATCCCATTGATTACGTAACAGCCGATGAAAAGGCGATGCTTCAACCAGGTACTCTAATAATAGATGTGAGTTGTGATGAAGGCATGGGGTTTTATTTTGCCAAACCCACCACGTTCAAAAATCCTATCATAGCCATTGATAAAATTGATTACTATGCCGTAGATCATACGCCAAGTTATTTCTGGGAGAGCGCGTCCAGGTCTATTTCTGCTGCATTAATTGTGCATTTACCATCAGTAATCTTGGGTCGCGAGGGTTGGAATAAAAATATGACAATCAAAAATGCTATCAACGTTGATCAAGGGGTCGTCGTAAAAGATTCCATTCTTAGATTTCAAAATCGCAATGCGAACTATCCTCATATAATCAATGAGCCGGTGCACTAAACATCTTGAAGTAGCTTGGCTGGGTTTTTAACCCAATTATAAAAGTAGTTTGAACTCAGGAAGCAGGACACCCTTTATTTTTCAACTTTTAATTTCAACTTTAAAATTTTTAATTCAACTTTTTACATTCAAAATTTCCACTTCGATATTCGATATTCGATATTCAAAATTCTACATTCATAATTGAATAGTTACCCTTTCCGACCGCGCTGCGCTTGGCCACCTTTCCCTTGCCAGGGAAAGGAGCTGTTTTAAGATGTTTAAATTTAGGTTCCAAATTTTAACAAAAATCGAAAAACCCAGTGATAGCGGGATCCGCAAGTGATGTAAAGTCATTTCGTAATAGAACGAAATAATCAGCAACCGATGCAAGGCACTCTGAAATTCTGCGAAACCGTCCACAACCGATGCAAGGCACGCTGAAATTCTGCGAAACCTTTCGCAAGTGATACAGAAGCTTTGGAAATAGCTAAAACAACAACTTCCCATTTATTTATCTTATTCTAAATTTCGTCGGACAATTTCTTTGCCTGTTTCTCCGAAATACTCCGAAATAATTTTCTGCCAAAGCACCATGCCATTTTCTGAATTTGAGAAGAGCACCAACCCTTGTTTTGAGTTTTTTAAACCGATCGCGATTGTTTTGGTTCCGTAGTCGCCACCTGTGTGCATAAAAGCTACCTCATTGTTAGGTAATTCTGGTAATAGTTGCATGCCCAAACCCCAATCAATTCCACTTTTCTCATGGCTTTGAGTTCTAAAAAATTCGTCATATAATTTTTCAGACAATCCGGATCCGTTTAGAATGTGTGCCATAAATTTGGCATACTCCTCTGCCGTGGTCATCAAATTTGCCGCAGCGTTGGTATGCGTGTATTTTTCGAAGGGTATAGGATCTCCATTTTCATCGTGCTCCACCGCATATACCTGGTCATCGAGGGTACCTTTCCAATTAAAATACGTATTATGCATTCCAAGGGGTTCAAATAACGTTTCGCGTGCAATGTCTTCAAAAGGACGCTTCAATTTTTTCTCAATTGCTTTCCGAAGATATTCAAAACCTTCTCCCGAATATTGCCATTGTGTTCCGGGTGCAAACTGAAACGATAATTTTTTATCTGCTGTCAAATATCTCCAGTTTGGAAAACCAGACTGATGTGATAAGATATGCCGCGTAGTAAGTTTGTCAAGGTATTGACTTTTTGCTATATCTTCATCAACATGGTAGGTAGCAAGAGGCTCGTCTAAATTCCATTCTCCTTCTTCGATTAACTTTAATACTACCAAAGCCACAATAGGTTTGGTAAGGGATGCTACCTTATAGATACTTTTTGAAGAAACTGGAACGCCTTTTTTTTGAACACCAAAGGTTCGTAGTTGTTGTAAGGTTCCGTCCTTGATATACCCAATAGCAATCGACGGAATTTTATGTTTTCTTAATAAATCTTCTATTTGAGCATCCATGTCAAACAGCTTATGTACGTATTCGGCATCAAATTTAGGTCCATATTCT
Organism: Aquimarina sp. 2-A2; assembly: GCF_045505135.1. Taxonomy (NCBI): domain Bacteria; kingdom Pseudomonadati; phylum Bacteroidota; class Flavobacteriia; order Flavobacteriales; family Flavobacteriaceae; genus Aquimarina; species Aquimarina sp. 2-A2. The sequence goes on from NZ_JBJKFI010000010.1 coordinate 4,840, forward strand.
GCTTCCGGGGGGCTATGTTCATAGCTCAAGATTTTTTTTAGTTTCCAGATTCCGTTTTCTAACAGCCAGGTATGCGTAAACCGTGCCTGCTCCGTCGCATACAATGCTTTGTTCGGTTCTTTTATATAAAATACATGTTGTCCGGTTTGAATGGCTCCGTAAACCTCTCCCTCATTTTTGAGCTCATATACCTGAAGGGTTTCTTCAAATACTTTTCTAATAGGTTTGAAGTTCTTATTTGAACAAATACTTTGAGAAAAAGCCTGATAAAACTGTTCTGAATTCTGAACACCATTTTGATCATGAAAAAATTCTAAATCCTCATGCAGCACTTTTTTTAAGGCTCTAAAATTACATTGATTGAATCCTTGATCAAAAAGAAGGCTATCGGCTTTTTTGAGGGCTGCAAAAATTGGAGTGTCTCTACCTATTTGTGAATAGCTAATTTCTGTTGCAAAGCAAACCATACTAGCGAATAATAAATGCTGTAGTTTCATCGTATTTTGATTGTGATTAATTCACTGCAATAATCTTACTATACGCATTAAATACTATTGAAAAACACCTGACAAAAACGCGACAATGTAGTGACAAAAATCACAAAACATACACTATCAGATCGTTAGAAATATCCAGCAAAGAATTAAGAATTGCGTTAAAAAGCTTTAGCTTCAATCGAACTACAGATGAACGGTTACAATATTAAGCTCATTTTTAAATTAAAATTAACTAAGTAATCATTTAAAAATCTGTATCTTATTGTCATACAACCAATACCGATTTTATCATGGGCTATATAAAATCACTCAACAAATGGGCAAATGCTCATACCTATTACCCTCTTGATCTTTTGCGAATTGCTTTAGGTATTTTTTTATTCTATAAGGGAGTTTTCTTTATGTCAAATATACGCTTGCTTATAAATCTATATGATCCTATACGATCTGTGATCGGTGATGTTCTACTGGTGCATTACATTGCACCTGCTCATTTTGTAGGTGGCTTTTTGATAGTCTTCGGACTCTTAACGCGTTGGGCGATTCTAGCGCAATTACCGATTCTTATAGGAGCTGTATTAATAAATTTTATCGGGGAGATGATACCTGCCAACCTCTTTTTATCATCATTTGTCTTAATAGTTTGTATTTTTTTTCTGTTTTATGGCTCAGGAAAACATTCGGTAGACAAATATTTAAAAATGCAGCAGTAGTTTAATCTTCGTTATAATTGTTACTTATTCGTTTATAAAAGGTTTACATCTAAGTAATTAAATCATACCCTCTTCATATTTTTTAAAAGATATCTAAGAAAAAAGATTCCGGAAGACTTGATCACCTGACTGTCTGTTCATACAAGCTGCTGCCGGTCATCCGGTATCATCAATGACATTATAATAATTTGTACGTTTGTGATACGAAAATCGTTTGAATCAATCCAAGAGTTACTTTATGGAGAAGAAAGAAGATACCGTTAATTCGACAAAGAAACCATGGCCTACCCAAGCTGCGATGCAACAAATATATGAGATGAAGCTCTGGGGTGGAGAATCATCCGATTTCTACTCAGGCGACGGATCCCATGATCATGACATAGTCGATCCTTATATTGCTGCTGTTACCTCTTTTCTAACTTCATTTGAAAATCCACTTATTGTTTGTGATTTAGGTTGTGGAGATTTTAATATCGGAAAACAATTAGTTCCGTTTACTAAAAAATATATTGGAATCGATATCGTTCCAACACTCATCGAGCGTAACAGAAACACCTATCACGCCAAAAATCTCGAGTTTAGGTGTTCAGATATTGCTAAAGATAGTTTGCCCATGGGAGATTGCGTATTGGTGAGACAGGTCTTACAACATTTATCCAATGCAGAGGTACAAAGTATTCTGGAGAAACTGCGTGCGTACAACTATGTTATTTTGACAGAACATATCCCTACAGGGATCTTTGTGCCCAATAAGGATATTATCTCAGGCCAAGGAACCCGGCTTAAAAAACAAAGTGGCCTTGATGTTTTAGCCCCACCTTTTCAATTAAAGATAAAAACGGAAAAACAAGTACTTTCTGTACAGCCAAAAAATCACAATGGCGTGATTGTAACTACATTATTTGAACTTTTTTAAAAAAGACTGTTTTCAGACACTAATTTTCAACCATGTATTATCAAGATAAATTTGCACCTCGGAAGATACTGGAATCAGTAGACATTATACATTGATAATTATATTTTTCAAATTCGGTAATCAAAATTCGTTTTCTACCCTTTCCGACTGCGCTTCGCTTAGCCACCTTTCCCTGTCAAGGGAAAGGAGTAGTTATTAGGATGTATCTGCTATAGAAAATTCTGTTGATAGTTCCTCGTCAGGTCGAGCGGAGTCGAGACCGAATCTTCACCATAATGCTCAACCTCTCGACTCCGCTAGAGGTGACAATGATTTGACAACAAGCTTACAATAATGGATATAAAAAAAACACTTTTAAGTTTAGTATTTTACATTTAAAATTTTGACTTCTTTATTCAATATTCTGAACTCAAAATTCACCAACTGCGCTTCGCTTAGCCACCTTTCCCTGTCAAGGGAAAGGAGTAGTTTTATAAATAGACGCTATCAGTAACCCTATAGTTCACAGCGTTGAAAAATTTTTTATTCTTAAATTTCATTTTTTATTTCCTCATTCGGTGGTGGAGGCGGAGGAATATTGGATACATCATAATCATTGAATAATATATCGTATTTAAAGAAATCTGGTATGTTTGCCTTGCTGATAGTATCGAATTGCTCAATTATTTCTTTCAAGACCTTTTTTGTTGTGGCTATGGTATATTTATCCTCGACGTATAAATGAAACAATGCTGGTTTAAGTTTATTTTCATTATATTGATACGTATATGTTTCAGACATTATTGATTTTAACTCTGTTTTTAAATACTCTATTGGCTTACTTTTTCTTTCTCTAAAAATTAAAGAATCGTTCCGAATAGTCAATAAGTTTCTTCTGAAAAAACAACTTACTACTTCATCCGTTGGGCAGCCCGAATATCCCGTCACATGATACGTTATTTTATTTAGTTGAAATTGTAAGCCAGCCACTTTGTCTTCACAGAAAATTTGTGACATTTTTTTTACTAATTCATCATAATTGCTAACCGAATCCAAATTAACAACCTCGAGCTTGTTCTCTAATTTTAATCTTTTAAACTCTGAAGAAAATAACTCCGATCGAATTTGATTTTCAGAATTAGAACAAGCACTCAATGTCACATAAAATATAAATACATAATGGAAGTTCCTCATAGAATTTACTTTAAATAATTACTATCAGCCTATTTTAGTTTCCCAGTGGTCACCTCAACAAATCTTAGTTAGCTTTATTCACTCGTACGGGATATTCTGGTCGCTTAGGGTAGATAACAGGATTCGCTTCAAGTTCCTTCAGTACAACATCAATCGCTTTTTGTAGTTGAGGATCTTGACCTTTTATCACTTCTTTTGGCCACTGCTCTACTTCGATATCCGGTGCTACCCCTTCATTTTCAATTCTAAAACCGTCTTCATTATAAAAAGCCACATTCGGTGCGGTCACACTGCCGCCATCGATAAATTCAGGATAGCCCAGTATGCCTACCAAACCACCCCAGGTAGTTTTACCGATTAATTTGCCCAATCCATATTTCTTGAACATCCAGGGTAAATAATCACCTCCGGAGCCGGCCGTTTCATCTATCAGCATCACCTTGGGTCCTTGGATAGAGCCGCTTGGTGCTTTCAGGTCTTTACCGTATCTGAAATTCCAATGAGATTGATATGGTTTTTTCAAAATATCAATATAGTAATCTGCCAACTGACCACCGCCATTGTGTCGCTCATCAATAATCACTGCTTTTTTATTGACCTGAGGATAGAAATATCGCTTAAAGTATTCATGTCCTGCATCCGCCGTATTGGGAACGTATACATACGCCACCTGTCCGTTAGTTGCTTTATCCACTTTTTTGATATTGCCTTCTACCCAATCTCGATTTCTCAAGGCTCGTTCATCGTCCACCGGAACGACCTTTACCTCTCTAGCACCTTTTCCGCCAGGATCAGACCCCACTTTCAAGGTGACTATTTTATCAGCTTTGTTTTCAAAAAAACTAAAAAAGTTCTGATCCGCAGTAACCGATTTCCCATCGACTTCAATGAGGTACTCTCCTTTTTTGACATTCACTCCCGGCTCTGTCAATGGGGAGCGTAAATCCGGTGTCCAATTAAGTCCGCCATAGATCTTCTCAAACTGGTAGCGGTTATTTGCTACTTTATAGTCAGCACCTAATAAACCGACACTAACACGTTCGGGAGTTCGCATTCGATCGCCCCGATCCTGAAAACGATGATGACCTACTGCTAGTTCACTGCACATCCATTGCATCACGCGATATAAATCACTTCGGCTTACAACATCTGATAGAAAAGGTTTGTATTTTTCCTTGGTAGCCTTCCAGTCAAGTCCGTGCATGCCCGGATCGTAAAAATAGTCTCTGTTGACGCGCCAGGTTTCTTCAAATATATTGTTCCACTCTTTGACCGGATCTATTTTTACCTTGATGGCATCAATGGCAAGATTACCATTTTCCGGTTTTTTCCCTATTTCGGTGATTCCCCAGGCATCTCCTTTGCGAAACATCATTTTCTTTCCATCTGCCGAAATCTCGAAGCTATCTGCTTCCATAACTTCTTTTGCTTCTCTTTCTTCAAAATCAAAGCGCATCAAGGATTGAGGATCTCTAGAACTACTGTGTGCTTTTTGAGATAAGTACATGAGTTTTCCTTCTTCAACACTTGTTAGATTGCTATAAATTCCTGCCGGAATAGGAAGGTTGACAATACGATTCTGAATTCCTTCCCAATCAATACGCAAAGGTTTGGTTTCCTTCTTCTTTTTGTCTTTCTTTTTATCTTTTTTGTTCGCTTCGTCTTTTTCTTCTTCTGCAATTGCTTTGACTTCTTCTACATCATTTTCTTTTATCAAGGGGGAGATTAAATCTTTCTGCAGAGTAACTACATAGATGGCATTGCTCAGTTCCATGTCCTGATTGGATTGATCAAACCAGTTAACCACCGGTCCGGCATCCGTTGAAGCGGTCATATACAAATATTTACCACTCGGGTCGAAGACAGGCTCTGATACATTAGAAAGTCCGTCAGAAATAGCATAGGATTTATTTTGATCAATCGAATACGCAAAGGCTTGCTCAAAATTAGTTTCGGTAACAATCGTATACGACACCCAGTTGGAGTCATGAGACCAGGATCCAAATAGGTCTCTAAAAGCGCCTGGCTGATATAATACGTCGGTGGCTATTTTAGTCACTTTTTTTGAAGTGACATCAGCAACGTATAAATTTCGTCCGTTATCTACAAAGCACAGTTTTTTACTGTCGGGAGACCAGTGCAAGTGTGCATAAAATCCGGTTCCGCTAAGCGGAAGGTTTATCACGTTTCCATTCTTTATAGATTTTAAATGCAATGCATATTCTCCACTGGCATCCGAAAAGTATGCTATATGTTTTGCATCAGGAGACCAAGTTGGATATTTTTCATGGACTCCCGGAGTATTGGTGAGATTATTCACATCTCCTTTTTCGGCGGGAACGGTTATAATCTCTCCTCTAAAATCAAATACAGCTCTGGCTCCCGAAGGTGAAATACCGGCACTTCGAATATAATCAGCTCCCGAAACATAGCGACTTCTCATTTCGAGTAAATCGGTGGCGATACCAATCGTTAGTTTTGTACTTTGATTGGATGCGGTATCGAACATATGAAGATGTCCTGCTTGTTCAAAGATCAAACTGGAACCGTTGGCAGACAGATTGAGTACCGGAAAATCGGTATAACTGGTCAATTGACGTACCTCCTTTGTAGCCGGGTCGTAGACATACAGATTGAACTCGCCATTGCGATCACTTCTAAAATATACCTTGCCTTGCAGCCATTGCGGACTCGCATCATTACCCCCTGCTTTGGGTTTAGGCACTTCGACCACTTCCTGTGTATTGTTATCATAGATCCAAATTCTTGCTTGCGTACCTCCACGATAATTTTTCCACTGACCAAACACTTCATAGATCGGATTATACGCTACATACTGCCCGTCCGGAGATAATGAGGCACTAAATGCTGTTGGAATCGGGAGTTCCATTGGTTGTCCGCCTGTAATAGCTACTGTATATAGTTTTGCATGACGTGTAGTATAGTTTGACCTACGCGAATTGAAAAGCACTTTGGTACCATCGGGTGTAAAATCTCGAACAAAATCCGGTGAAGGATGCCAGGTAAGTCGTTTAGGAATTCCTCCGCTTGACGGAATAACAAATACATCGGTATTCCCATCATACTGCGCACTAAATGCGATATGGGATCCGTCTGGAGAAAACACCGGATTCGACTCAACACCCTCGTCAACCGTTAACCGGCGAGGATTCGAACCATCCTTAGCTGCAATCCACAAATCTTCAGCATAAATAAAAGCAATATGTTCTGCACTGACTGCAGGAGAATGTAAGAGTCTGGTATCGGTAACGTTTTGAGCGTTGACTTGTATATAAAATGTTAGTAATAAAAACAGCGGGAGCAGTCGAAAATTATTTTTCATCGTGTAAAAGGTTTATTCGTGTGATCTATTTCTTGTAATTGTGCGTCTTTGGGGTAGACGAATGGTTTTAAGAGATCTAATGTAGTGAATATAAATTGGAATTACATTGCTTAAAAGTTACTACCCAACTAGCAGTGATGTAACAGGAATTGATTAAAAAGTTTCCAGTATGCATTTTTCAAATTCAAAAGGGAGAAAGAGTTTTGAATAGAACAAATGTTTAGTCTATATCATTTCTTCACCTAGATTTTAATCATTCTCTGACACTCCATATTTCATGAATTGGATCACCTTTACTCGACAATCCTGAGTGGTGCCATTGACCCTCAATAAGTTTATAATTAAACTTTAAGCTCAGTCCTGCTTTGGAGTCGTCTCTTGAAAAGAATTCGATATTCTCAGTATATTCACCATTTTCAGTAGTATACGTTCCTCCACCGGATCCCATAAATTGCTTGGTTTCCGTATTATATGCGATCCATTGAAATCGGGTTCCTGATAAAACTTTCATAGTTTTTCTTGGCCTACTCGTATCACGTACTTGAGTTTTTCCTTCTCTAATTCTTCCGGACATTAACCAGGCTCCCTGTAACTTTCCCGGCTCCCCATGATCTATTCTGTTCCATTTTATGTCACTGTCTTTAATTTCGATTTCATTATCAGCAATGACAACTCCTAAACTTACCTCAGTTCCCACGTGCTCAGGATGATCTGTATCGAATTCTACTTTTTTGATCATCGTATCCCCTTCTAATTTCCATGTACCCCCATTAGAGTGTATAAATTTTCCCATAGTTGCATCATACGTGGTTGACACTTGATAATCCTCAGCAAAAATAAGCACCTTCCTAAGTTTTTCTCCGTTCTCAGCAGTTGTAACGGTTTCCCAGGCACCAATAATTACCTTCTCCTGCGCTGTAACTCCGTAGGATAAGAAACCACAAATAAGCAATACAAGTATTTTTTTCATGACTTTATATTTTATAGGTAATAACATAATGCAGGTTAATAATTTTACAGGCAACTAGTTGTAAGTTTAACGTATCTAATTTAGTGAATATAAACTGAAATTAAAATATTGTTGGGCTGTTGAATTCTATTGATATATGCACACCTTTGTCCACCTAATTTTGCTCTATCACAATCTACTAACATGTAGCACGAAAAGGCTTTACTTTTGAATGAGAAGCTCAGTTTTATTTAGACCAGTATGTTAAGTTTTAAGTTTATGCACTTAGCATAATTACATTTAGAAATAGTTGGACATTTTATAGTTTACAAAAGGATAACTTTATGGGTACGACAGAGTAATGTAGGTTTTGTTTTTTTATATAAAAATAAAACCTATGAAAACTCTTAAAACTATCTTCATTCTTACCTTATCGGTAGCCGTATTCTCATCGTACTCTTGTGGTAGCGCAGACGATGAAAACGAGGAAAATCCACCTTTAAACATTCAAAAACCTTTGGTAATTGCACACCGCGGTGCGCAATCGATTTTACCGGAGCATACACTGGAGGCGTACAGCAAAGCAATAGCAATGGGTGCCGATTATATCGAACCGGATTTAGTGATGACCAAGGATAGCGTATTAATCGCCAGACACGAGCCTTTTATGTCAGGAACCACCAATGTCTCAGAACTTCCTGAGTTTGCACATTTAAAAACCACCAAGATATTAGATGGCAAAGAAATAACCGATTGGTTTGCTTCTGATTTTACTTTAGCTCAAATTAAAGCTTTACGTGCAAAGCAAGCCCGCGCAGATCGATCAGATCAATTTGACGGCCTGTTTGAAGTCCCGACATTTGAAGAAATTATAACCTTGGCAAAAACTACAAAGTCACGTACTGGAAATCCCATAGGTCTCTACCCGGAAATGAAACATCCTTATTTTCATAAACAATTGGACATGGCTATTGAAGATGCATTGCTATCCGCTCTGGAAAAAGCCGGGCTAAATAATGAAGAGGCTCCTGTTTTTGTACAATGTTTTGAAGTAGCACCGCTACAATATATTAATGAGCGATCTACTGTTAAATTGGTACAGTTGATTTCTACCTATGCTGTGAAGGCTGATGGAAGTCTGGACTTTACCGTGCCTGACGGGGATTTTATTTCGTATGCAGCTCCTTTTGACTTTTATGCTGCCGGAGATACAAGAACCTATGAATTTTTTACTACAGAAGAAGGCATGCGTTTTACAGCCTCTTACGCTGACGGTATTGGTCCGTGGAAGCCTTTTATCATATCCTATAAGCAGGATACCGATGGTACGCTATCTTTATTGCCATCGACTAACTTTGTTACTTTGGCACATCAATTTGATTTACAGGTGCATCCATATACCTTTAGAAATGAAGACGAAAAATGGAGTACTAATCCTGAAGAAGAATATCATTTATTTTTTGATGCAGGCGTCGATGGAGTTTTTACAGATTATACCGATGAAGCTGTGAAGGCAGTTTCTACATGGAAACCTGTAAAAAAATAGAACTTGCTTATTTTAATTTTTCAAGTTAAACCATTTAAAAACTATCAAAAAGTTGATAATTACCACCATAATTATCAACTTTTTGATAGTATAAAATCATCTGTGAGAGATCATTTAAATAAAGGATAACTATAGGTAATTGCGCTCATCTTTTAAGTTTATGTATTTTAATCGTTCAGTTTAATGATCGTTCTTCCCTTTAACTTTCCCTTTAACATTAAATTAATTTTTTCGTTTAAGTCGTTCAAAGTTATTTCTGTTACATTATCTGTAAATTTATCCGTTTTCCATTCATTAGATAATTTTTCCCAAACTTGTTCTCTATATCGCATTGGATAATTTTGAGAATCTATACCGATTAATGATATTCCTCTTAGTATAAAAGGATATACAGTTAGATCTAGTTTTGGAGAGGCTACATTTCCGCAGCTAGTAATAACCCCCATGGGTCGAGTTGATTTGATTATATTTTCAAGAATTACTCCGCCGACGGTATCTATACCACCAGCGTACATTGGTTTTAAAAGTGGTTTCTTATCCATATTTTCAAAATCGTCTCGCTTTACAATTTCATCAGCTCCCAAGTTTTTCAAAAATTCAGCTTCGGTCTCCTTTCCTGTAATTGCGACTGTTTGATATCCCTTTTTACTTAAAATTCCTAGACTCAAAGAACCTACACCGCCTGTAGCTCCAGAAACCACGATCGGACCATCCTCTGGTTTTACGAATTCACTTAGTCTTAATACCGACATTCCCGCAGTCAGTCCCGCGGTGCCAATAATCATTGCTTCCTTCTTAGATAGGTTTGTGGGTAGCTTGACTGCCCAATTGGCTGGTACTTGAATGTATTCTGCAAAACCTCCATTAGTATTCATCCCTAAATCATAACTTGTCACAATAACATCATCTGACACTTTAAATTCTGGAGATTTAGAAGCAACCACGGTACCAACGGCATCAATACCTGGAGTATGTGGAAACTTTCTAGTCACACCTTTGTTGCCCGAGGAAGATAGAGCGTCTTTGTAATTTAAAGAACTGTAATTTACCTTTATACGGAGTTCACCTTCGGATAAATCGGTAAACGGCATGTCTTTGATAGAAGAATTATAGTTACCATCCTTCTCTTCTACTCTATAAGCTTTGTATGTTGATTGCGTCTTATTCATAGTTACCAGTTTATATGTTTTACTTATTTTTACATTAAATTTCGTTAAAAATACATTGATAAACAAGAGCTTACATTTTATACATCTACGAACATTTTGTGCTGCTATGTTTGTTTATAAAGCGTAAAACCGTTTAAAAAAAATGAAAAAAAGTTATTGTCCGATAGATACATTTATCAATATGATCAAAGGAAAAAGAAAGGGTACAATTATTTTGTATCTTTTTCAAGGTGATAAAAGATATAGTGAGCTGGTAAAACTCATGCCTGATATTAGCGAACGAATGATGACCAAACAACTAAAAGAATTAGAGCAGGATGGATTGGTCAATAGAACTGTGTTTCCTGAAGTTCCTCCTAGAGTAGTGTATAGTTTAACTAAATTAGGTAATGAAATTCACCCTGTTTTGAAAGGAATGTATAAGGGTGGTTTACTTTTTGAAAAAAGTAGTATTGAGTAGCAGGATGCAGTATCGGCTACTATTTGTTTTTGATGGAATCATTTCCAAAATACCATAATCTACTGAGCTACTTACCGTAAACATTGCTTCCTGGTGCTGTTATTTAGATGTGATCGAACCAGCCACAATCTCAATCCTACTGGATTGCAGTTGTCATCCAGTAGGATTGAGATTTAGTTTTTGAATGAGTGCTTTTAAATACACACATATTAATTTTGTATATCCAGCGATATCAAATCGTTATGATAGTTTACAATTCTTGAGTGTGCAGTTCCGTCAACTAATAAGATAACTATCAACATCGCAATAGTTGTAATGCTAATTGCTATCCAAGTTGGTGTATTATTAAACAGAATTAATGAAGCTGCTATGATTATAAGAATCGGAATTACTTTAAACACAATCGTGTATTCCTTCAAAGTACTTTCGGAACGTTTAATCTCGGATTGAAAAAAAGCTGATGCGTCATCGTTAAATGCGTTTTCAAATTGGGTTATTCTTGACTTTTTGGTGTAAAACAACCCAAGTCCTATGGTCATAAGTAATAAACCTGCGATCAAAGTCGGAATAATGTAGGCTTTTGCTAAATCTGTTTTGCCCATTTGCCAAAATCCAATACTTGCGATTAAAAACAAAATTGCAAAGAGGATGAAAAAACGTGTTGAAAAGACTTCAGCTTTTGCCCATTCTGTGGCTAATTTTAATAGTTCCATTGTTTAATTCATTTTATATTTTTCTCTGTACTCGGTTGGACTTATACCTTCTTTCTTTTTAAATAATCTAGAAAAATAAGGTGGATATTCAAACCCTAATTCATAAGCCACTTCTGCTATACTTTTATTTGGTTGTAACAATATGTTTTTTGCTTCATCTATTAAATGCAAGTGTAAATGTTCGGTTGTAGTTTTTCCTGTTTCTTTTTTTAAAGTATCGCTTAAGTAACGTTGCGAAACCGACATTGTAGCTGCGATCTGTTCTATACTTGGAATGCCTTTTTCTTGCAATTGTCCTGACACAAAGTATTCAGTTAAGTGTTGATTAAATTGTTCTAATAAATCATTCGATATTTCTTTCCTGTTCAAAAACTGCCTTTCATAGAAACGATTGGCATATTTCAACAAGGTGTTCAATTGAGAAATAATAATTTCCTTGCTAAAGGCATCTTGATTATTATGATATTCAATTTCAATAGTTTCTACTATTGACTCTATTTGCTTTTCTTCTTTTGGCGAAAGATGTAAAGCTTCATTTACTGAATAGGAAAAGAAACCATATTTTCTGATTTGTAGTGCCAATTCTGTTCCTTTCAAAAAATCTTCATGAAAGTTTATCGAAAAGCCTTTTTGCTCAAAAACCACACTATTATCCCATTGTAGAATTTGCCTTGGTGCAATGAAGATCAAAGCTCCATTAGTGAAATCATATTTTGTTCGTCCGTAGTTTAAATCTCCCTCTACATATTTTTTAAAACTAATGGAATAGCAATCATTGGTAATTGGTGGCGAACTTTCTCTTGGACAAGGTAAGTGACCTTCACCTTTTGAGTTAAACATACTCAGCATCGGATGCTCTGGTCGAGGAAGCTCTAAATAATCTAAATACGATGATAGTGTTTTAAAATGTTGCATACTACAAATTTAAATATTCCAAACCACAGCTATTTCTTTTTCCGTAAGTTCCCATAGTCTTTTTGCAACCGCTTTATCTTTGGCGTGTGGCTCTAATGTATGTGCTCCAACCGGTCCTGTCCAATTGTTTCTTCCTGTAGGACCATAAAAGCCCCTCTGGTCTAAATTGGGTTCTGTTGCACACATTAACTGCGGATACGCACCTTTTTCTGCTGATTGTGTTAGCGGTGATAATTTCATTAGATTAAAGATGAACCTCATCACAAAACTACCACTTGTATTTATTAAGTTAGTTCTTGACGAACCGGGATGACACGCATATGCTTTAACATCTGATTTACCTGCTTCTTTCAATCTATCCTGTAGTTCATAGATCGTCATAATCTGCGCCAGTTTACTTTGACTATACGCATTATTTGGCGTGTAATCTTTATCCCAATTCAAATCATCAAATTTGATGGCTTTAATTCCCATATTATACCCCGTACTCCCTACCGTTACTATTCGTCCTCTAGATTTTTTAATGAGAGGAAACAGTAAAGCTTGTAGCATAAAATTTCCATAGTAATTCGTTTCCATTTGACTTTCCCAGCCATCTACTGTTAGCGTTCGTTTAGGAACTTGGGCAATTGCTGCATTGCAAAGTAAAGCATCAATTCTCGGAATTGTTTTAAGCACTTCTTCAGCCGCTTTTTTTACAGAATCTTGTACTGCCAAATCCATTTTTATAGCTAAAACGTCTATAGGGTTTCCTAGTTCTTGTTGTAAAATTTTGATAGTGTCTTCTGCTTTTTTTGGGTTTCGGTTAAGCATGACCACTTTTGCTCCTTTCGAAAGTAAAATTTTTGCTGCTTCAAAACCTGTTCCGCTAGTAGTTCCTATGATGACGTATGTTTTACCATTCAAGTCTCCTATTCTATCTGGGGTCCAACCTTTCTTGCCAAATTGATTTATATTCATTTTGTCTATTTTTTAATGATTAAAAGAATAAGACAAAGGTCGGTTAGTAGCAGTCTTGTTTTCTTATACGGAATTTCGAATGTTGTATACTTTTTGGTTAGTCTCAATAACACACAATGTTGTAATAAATACAGATTATATTTTAGATAAGCTAATGTTATGCACGAGGCAAAAGGCAAAATTTTATAGAAGGGAAACAAGAATCAAGAGATAAAATGAGATAGCATGAAACACTACTAAGATCTATCGAAACACATAGCAATCCGCATACAAAACTGTAACGCCCCGGTTTTGTCAACATTGCATTGTGCTTGGTTGCACGGACTGAATGAATGATTAGTTATTTTTAATTAAAAGCAACATCGGTTATATCTGAAATAAAATTCAGGGTTACATCAAATAAATCATTCGAAGGGGTAAAGTTCAAAAGTATAATTACAGTAATATCTTCGTTCGGATAATAATGTGCAACAGAGGTAAATCCATCAGCACCTCCAGAATGTCCATAACTAATGCCATATTCATTTTCGAAATATTCTAATCCAAAACCATTTTTTCCGTCACCCTCAATATCAAACCAATCCTGCATTTTCATTAAACTTGCCGGACGTAGCAGATTTCCCTGCATTAATTCATCCAAAAATTCACCAAGGTCTTGAGGATTTATTATTATACCACCATCTCCTGTGCTTAATTCGTCTTTGTATAGAAAATCTGAAAGGATATAACCATTTCCGTATAGATTATAATACCCACTTATAAGACTAGTTGGTGCTGCATTTTTTCCTGTATCATAATAGGCATTGTTTAGTCCTAATGGTAAAAAGATCATTTCATCATATGCTTCTTTTAGGGTCATATTGGTGGCATTTTCTATTATCATTCCTAACAAAAGAAAATTAGTATTTGAGTATGAATATTTTTCACCTACAGGGAAATTAGCATTTTTTCCGTAGACATATTTTAAAATATCCTCTTGTACCCAGTTGTTATATTTAGTATTATACCTGGCCATTTCAAATTTAGTAGTATAGTAATCTACTATTCCACTTTTATGGCTTAATAAGTTGGCAATTGTGGCTTCATTTGTATTATCTATATTTTTAGTTATAGAAGATGGGATCCATTCTGATATGGGATCATCTATGCTCAGTATGCCTTTGTCAACCAATGAGAATATTACAGTTGCAGTAAAAACTTTGGTTATACTGGCTATCATAAATTGATTTCCTTTATCTACATCAATATTTGATGATATATCTGCTTTACCACCGGTACCTATCCAAATACCTTCATTATCTTTTACATATATAGACGTTCCTATGATTCCCTTTTTTATGTACGAATCAATTACGGATTGGTACGTTTCATTTTTTATATGTTGAAGACTATTGTCCTGAAAAGATAAGGTAGTATTAAATTGATTGCTCGTAATAATTTCATCCTTTTCACATGAAGAAAAACACAATAAAATTATGATTACAATAGATGTGTATATTTTTTTATTCATTTCCAGTTTTGTTTAATTCGATAGAAATACCGAAGTGAAAATTTGTAAATAGTCGATCAGTATCGAAACCAGCCATCATTAATTCATACTTTATAAAAGGGGAAACTCTATTTGCTTTTAAATAACTAATACCAAATCCGATATTGGTTAGTAAAAAACCTTGGTTTAGATTCTTTTTTTCGTAAGAACCTTGTGAAGTATTGAATGAATAGGCCTCACCAGGATAAAAAATATGAATATATCCCAGTCCGGCATATCCATCGATACCTATAGTCCTTAATATTTTTAACTGGTAACTATATGTGGATTTTAAATAGGGTGCATTTGCAATTAGTTTATGATTAAAGAAACCTAATTGAGCAGCAATCCTTTGGGTTGTAATTGGTTTGTCTCTCTGTAAAAATGTAATACCAACTTCACCACCTAAATAAATAGGTGTGAATTGTACAAATGGTAAACCATATGTATTGTTATAAATCGATAATGATAGTTCTTTATTTTTACCATTGAATTGACTGTAACTTTTGACATAGTTGAAAAAGAATACAATAAGTAGAAGTAACTTTATAACACGCATGTATCAATTTTTTCGGATTGAAACAAAGAACAATGTTTTTAAGTTATTTTCTCTTATTCTCAAATAAGAAATCAATTTTTCAAGAAATATTCTTTCTATATTCCACTTGAAGTTTCGGGTGTTAAATTGAGGTAGTTTGTAACCGGTTTTTGAGTAATTTCATGCAAGTACCCTTTCGCATTTTCACTATTTTCATATTCAAGTTCATTAGTTGAGACTATTGATTTTATTTGCTCTTCTTCTTTTGGCAAAAGATGTAATGCTTCATTTACTGAAAACGAATGGATATAATTTCTTATTTTTTCCCGATGGGTAAAATTTGCTCTTTTAACGAGAACCCGTTTGGTTCTAGAGTTTTTGTAGCCACCTTTTAGCAAGTGAATAATCTGGATCAATTATCAGTGCTTTTTCAAACATACCCTTAGCACTTTCAAGCTGACCTTGAGCTCTGCGTACAAGCCCCAATCCGAGATAAGATTCCTTTCCTTCAGGATACACCTCTAAGGAATATTGAAAAATTTCTTCTGCACCAATTAAATTCTTACTTAATATCGTGTGAAAACCAAGGTCAAATATATACGATATAGGTGGTAGAATTTCATACCCGTATCGTTTGGATAACTTATCAAAATGTTGTGTCACTTTATCTAACGATTCTAGGTTTTCACGGGGATTGAAGGGTTTGAAATCAGGATATAACGCAAGAAGATACATTGTAAAATCCATGGCTGGTACATGACCCTGGTTCGCCAATTCATCTACTTTATAGGTAAGGCTCTCAGGCCTGTGGTCTGTTAAAACATGAGTGAATTCAGACACGTGATTTGTTAAGCCCTCATTATCGCTATAAATGATGTGTAGAAACCTATTTTCAGAAAGCGTTTGTAACGGACCTGATTTTATTTTTTGTTGAAGCGCTGTCGGTATGTTCCTAAGAGACGGACTGCTTGCGAAGTAGCCGTTAAACAGAAGCGGGTTGTTGAGCAGCGTGTAAATACTGAAAAAACCACTGTTAGAACCGCCAAAAAGGACTTTGAACGGAGCTGTCCGATAGTTGTTATCCACGTAGGGTATCAGCTCTGTTTCAAAAAAGTTAATATAATAATCCGGAATTGTTGTGTCCTGATTTTTCCTTGTTGGCAACAAAATACTATTTCCTTCAGGTAAATCTATTCCAATAAGTATCATCTCCGGAATTTGTCCTCCGCCCATGTAGTCTAGTGTAGAAGCTAACATGGCGAACCGAGCTCGATAGTCTGAACCTAACATATACAGCACGGGATAGGTTTTCCTGGAGCTATCGTAATTTTCGGGTAAATGGATTGATAGAGGAATAGTTTTGCTTAATACTTTTGACTGAAGTGAAGATATTTCGCCTAAGGTAACTGCTGGTTCACTGTGCTCTGTTAAACGACGAAAATCAGGATCGTTTTCTGCCTTTTCTTGTGCAAAGACAGTGTTTAGCGATAAAGCGCATGTTAATAGTAACAATTTTGTTGTTTTCATGTTTTCTTTCTTTAATATAAATGTGTTATTTCTCAATGTTTTAAGTAAGAAAACAAATATGCTTCATAGAGAATTACAAGTCTTGTAAAATCTTGCTATTCTTTTTATAATTCCCGGGAGTTACTCCAACGTATTTTTTAAAACTATGCGTAAAATGGCTTTGGTCATAAAACCCTGATTCAAGTGCAATTTCTACCAAAGGAACATCTGTATAAAAAAGCTTTTTAGAGTTTTCTATTCTAATGGTAGTTAGATATTCCAAAGGTGTTAGCCCAATACTCTTTTTAAAGCTTTTTTGTAGTTTAAACTTATTCACTTTAAACGTTTGCTCTAGCATTTCCAATGTGATTGATTGGTTATAATTTAGAGACAGATAGTTAAGAATATCCTCAAAAGAGTTATCAGTATTTTTTTGAAAGTAGGATTGCGCATCGCCATTCAAAGCATCCAAAAGTAGATTTTCAAGGATTTTGAAAATTGATGCTTCGTTTATTTCGAATTCACTTGTACAGTAGGACAGAAAATAGGGAAAGCTTGCCAGGTGAGAATAATCAGCATTTATTTTTTTTGAAACACTTTTGATTACGTCATCACTGATATAGAGCGCTTTATAAGTCCAAGGACTATTTGTATTGCTCCAGTTTTTATGAATTGAGTAAGGTGGTATTAATTGCAAAGCATTCTTGCTAACCAAAAACTCCGAATTGTTAAACGCTATGTTTTCGCTTCCGTTTTCGATACAAGCCAGACTCCAACATTGATGAAAATGAAAAGGGAAGTTTTTATCAATAAATGTTGCAGACTTTACTTCAATACCGTCAAGTATCGATGATTTTATTGTTCTTACTTTGTTTACTTCTATCATCTTGATTTGCAATTAAATACTGGTGTTTCTTAAGCAAAGACAGTACTTAGCAATACGATTCTTTGTATTAGTAGTTCTAATCCCCTCTTTTTGTCAATATGTTTGGTGATAATGTTATATAATCACTTTTGGCAACTATATAGTTCTTTTACGATTCACTATTCTTAGATTACCAAATGGGGTGGGTATTTAGTTTTAACTGTGACTAAGCTACAGATTTTAATTAGATAAAGCTAATGCTAATAAAAAGGCACTAGTTATTAGCCACTAGCCAGAGGGTAAAATTTTATTGAAGGAATACAGGAAATAGGATAGCATGAGGCTTAACTGAGCTCTATAGAAATACTCAGCAATCGACATACTAATAAATATCGACCCGGTTTAGTTAATACGGCCTTCATGCTCGGTCGTACCGACTGGATGAATGGTTAGTTGTTATAAAGTATTTCTCTAATTAAAAGTTGAATAATATAATTTCAAATATTTTTGATTTGTACCCCACTCATCCTTAAACTGATCTAGAATCTCTTTAGGACTTTTCCTAAATCCACCTTTGTTGTAATGATCTATTACAATCAAAAAATATTCATTATCCCATTCAAAATTTTTATTTACATATATAACGTTCCCAGTTTGCATTATAAAGCTGTTTACATTTTCTCTGAAGAAATGACCTTTAGAGTATCCTAAATCGGATAACTCTTTATAGATGTTTAAATTTCTAGCTTTTATTTCGCTCAGAATTTTAAAATTATTTATATCTGTTGTGCGATTTACTTCTTTCCTGAAATTTCTTATACTCCAAGCTAAAGTTTTTGTAGAGATTTGTCTTAAAAAATCTTTATTGTCAATCAAAGATTTCAAATAACCACTAGCAAACCAATAGTCATGATACTTCAAGTACTGTTTTTGGAAAAAAGAATCACAGTCTGAGTTATATCTTAATGAATTGACTTTATAAGGAATCGCAATATTTTTTTTGAGTGTTTTATCGTCATTGAAATTAATACTCACTGTAAAATTAAAGAAAACGTTACCATCATGTATGTTTTCATTATTGATGTATAATTCCGATATTTCGTTAAGTATTTCTATTTCGAACCTTTCTTTTAATTTTATATCGTTTTTATTTAAAAGAATGGTATTAAGTTTGTTATGGTAATGAAATCTTTTATAAGATTTGTTAATATTGGCGTTTTTTTCAAAATCAATGTCTCCTTCAATATTTATACTATTTATTTTTATTTCATCATTACTACTATTTAAAATTTTAATATCTAATGGATTGTCATCAAGCAATGAAGTTTCTTTATTGTAATTAAAAACCAGAGTTAAATTATCATCATTTATTTTGATTTCATGTCTTTCATTTTTGCTTATTGAGATCAATGAAATTGCTAATAGAATTAAATATATTTTCATAAATTTTTAGTGTTTTTCAAATACAGAATTAATTGTTATATTTTGTTTGCCATTTTTAGTAATTCCTATTTCTTGAACCCCATCGATACTTAGTTTACAATTAGTAATTTTAAATTCGCTTTTTTGTTTCATTCCACTTACTGTAAAAATTAATTGATTTCCGTCAATTACATAGTTCAGTATTGATTTTTTTAACTTGCAATTAGTTCTATTATTTTTATAATATCGCTCAGCTTTCCCGTTATCCATAAAAACAAAAATTACCTCCGAACATCCATCTTCATTTAATATATCAGTGTTATATATTCCATCTTTATTAGAATCAATAGCTTTATTAGAACTAAATTCAATAGATTTCCATTTACCTATTAATTGACAATTTTTTGTTTTTTTGGAACAAGAATTAAAAATTAATAAAATTATAATAATTTGAACTTTCATTTTATAATATTTGCTAACATTTTTATCAACGGCATATACCCATCACACCCTTAATGCCATTATTAAAAGGCAATTAAAAAGTTACCAAGTGGGGTGGGGATTTGGTTTTGTCTGTGACTAAGCTACAAATTTTAATTAAATAAAGCGAATGCTAGACCGAAGGCACGAGTTATTAGCCACTAGCTCGATAGGAATCATGATGACAGCATGAGACATGACTGAGATCTATAGAAACACTTAGCAATCCCCATACTAACTTGTATCGACCCGGTTTGGTCAACACGGCCTTCATGCTCGGTCGTACCGACCACATGAATGCTTAGTTGTTAGCAAATGTTATTTTAATTCTATTCTTGCTTCAGAACTTTGAACTTTGAACTTAGTAATTTTTGAATAAATGTCTTTTATAATTTGTTTTTGAGTTGGGTTATATTTTTCTACAATCCAATCGGTAAGATTATTAGAATTATATTCGATTTTCACATTTATCCAATTACCTTCGTTACATACCAATTCGTATAATCTTCCTAAAACTTTTATTTCTATTTGAGATTTAGCTTTTATAGTAATTAATTCATTTTTGTTCCTTTCAATAATTGGTGGATGTTCTATTCCTGTAGACATTAAGCTCAAACCATCGCAATCTACTGTTGGGTTAAAAAAATCAATTTGATAACCCGATTTAGATTTAGACCTTAATATAATAATATCTTCTTTAGAATTGTTGGTAAAAGTTACATAAAGATCAACCCAACCATGTTTTTCAAATTTAGTTTTTTCAGTATTTATGGTAATTGAAAGCTTTTCAGTTATTGTATTTTCGGAACTATTTCTTTTAACAGCACAAGATGAGAAAATTAAAAGAAATAGTATTAGTTGTATTATTTTCATATTAACTTATTTTTATATTTGCTAACAATGCTATCTAATCACTTTTGGTAACTATATAGTTCTTTTATTATTCACTATCCTTAGGTTACTAAACGGGGTGGGGATTTGGTTTTAACAGTGACAAGCTACAGATTTTATTTTACATAGAAGATTGATTTTTTATAGATAGGATTAGAAGCCACTAGTTCGATAGGAACCAAGAATCATGATGACCGCATGAGGCTTGACTTAGATCAATAGAAACACATAGCCATCTCCCATACTAATAAATATCGACCCGGTTTAGTTAATACGGCCTTCATGCTCGGTCGTACCGACCACATGAATTCTTAGTTGTTAGGCTACGTTATTTTTATTAGTAGTAATTAATTTGTCGTACAATAATATATTTAGGATTTTCATTTTTAAATTTGACTTTTTCTACCCAATTTTTCTTTTTATCATAAGAATATTCATATTTATTATAAATCTTTTTATTCATTCTTTTATAATAGATGATTTCTTCAATTATATTATCATTTTTGTCATATTTATACTCAAAAACCTTTTCAATTTCTCCCTTCGAATTTGTAGGCTTCCCCTTTTTAGGACACCTCTAAATTCGACAAATAATTATTATTAATGTCAGATTTGATGAAGAATTTA
>NZ_JBJKFI010000011.1:0-6474 GCF_045505135.1 Aquimarina sp. 2-A2
GATCCGAATCTGGATGGTGATAACAATCCGTATACAGAAGGTGTTGTTGGAGAGAATGATTTTGACGGCGATGGGATTCCTAACTTCCAGGACCAAGATGCCGATGGTGATGGTATTCCAGATAATGTGGAGGCTCAAATAACAGCAGGATACCTTGCACCGAGTGGTATTGTAGACGGTACTGGTGTAGATACAAATTACGCAGGCGGACTTACCCCTGTGAACAGTGATGGAGCAGACACTGTAGATTACTTAGACTTAGATTCAGATAACGACAGTATTGTAGATGCTATCGAAGGTTTTGATACAAATAATGATGGCGTAGCTGATATAGTTCCGGCAGGAACCGATACAGATAATGATGGGTTGGATGACAATTTTGACTCCAGTGCAGATTACTCAGATCCAAATGGTTTACAAGTCACTACCACACCTTCTGCAGATTTAAACAATACAGATGGAGCAGATGAGTTGGATTACCGAGACACGGATGATGATAACGATGGTATTGTTACCCTTACCGAAGTAGGCGCAGACCCTGCGAACCCAACAGACAGTAATGTTGATGGCACACCTGATTATTTAGATGCCACTGATTTGGATGGTGATGGTATTCCTGACAGTGCAGATTTAGATGACGATAACGACGGGATTTTAGACAGTGTTGAAGATCCGAATCTGGATGGTGATAACAATCCATATACAGAAGGTGTTGTTGGAGAGAATGATTTTGACGGCGATGGTATTCCTAACTTCCAGGATCTAGATAGTGACAACGACGGTATCTATGATGTAGTAGAAGCGGGAGGAACTCCTAGCGGAGTTAATCCAGGCCAAGCCGATGGTGCTGTTGGTGCTAATGGAATTCCTGCATCAGCAGGGGCAGGATTAAATCCAATTGACACTCAGAATGATGGGACTGACGATTACTTAAATCTGGACAGTGATAATGATGGATGTAGTGATGCTAATGAAGCCTATGGTACCCCTACCGCTGATGGAGGAGATAATGGTGTGTTTGGTGCTGGTACACCGGCAGTCAATACTGATGGTACAGTAAATGACCCGGCAGCAACTTATCCAACCCCTGCAGATTCTGATACAGATACGGTAGCAGATTACCGTCAGGTAGGTGGTCCGGATGATGATGGAGATGGTATAGCCAATGCTTGTGACCCTGTGTTTAATGATGCAGACGGCGATGGTTTAGGAGATGCAGTCGATTTAGATGATGATAATGATGGTATAGCAGATGATGCAGAATGTGCTGCCGCGGATACTACTCTGGATTGGAATAATGCGAGTTGGACCGGTGACCCTAGAAATGATCCTAATATGACAGCCACGACCACTATTGGGACTACAACATTGACTGTTACTAATAATGGAACAGATGCAACTGTTGGGGCTAGTTATGTAGCTTTGTACGCTGATTTTGGTCTTCCGGGACTTCAGTTACAAGCACCAATTAATAGAATAAGTAATGGATCCACGATTCGTTATCAAATTAATTTAGCTTCGTCAGTTACCGGACTAAACTTCACAATAGTTGATGTTGATAATAGAACAAGCGGAGAAAATTATGTAGAGCAAGTAAGAATATTGCCGACCAACCAAGGAGTACCAGTTACTTTAGTAAAAGGTGTAAACTATACCAATGGTAATGCTGTGGACGATCTTGGCGGAGGAACTTTTCAAGGGAATCGTAATGTAGTGTCAGGTAGAGCGGGCGATGTAAGTCTTAATTTTAAAGAATTAGTAGATCAGGTTATTATAGAATTTACTAATGTTGGTTCTGATGTAAGTACACAGGGGACCGCTATTTTAATTTCAGATTTACAATGGGATTGTGATACAGATGGTGATGGTGTTGCCAACCGTTTTGATCTTGACAGTGATAATGACGGGATCTATGATGTAGTTGAGACCGGTAATGGTGGATTGGATACTAATAATGACGGTTCGATTAGCACAACAGAAGCAGCTGATGCCAATGGTAATGGTCAGGCTGATGGTACAGAGGGTACCGTACCAGTTAATACCGATAATAATTTAAATGATAATGCTGACTTTTTAGATATTGATTCTGATGACGATGGTATTCCTGATAATGTTGAAGGACAGTCTACGGCAAACTATTTTGCACCTTTAGGTACAGATAGCGATAACGACGGAATGGACGATCAATATGATGTAGATTTTGCCGGAAACAATGCGTTTACAGTTGAAAATACGGATGGTGATACTATCCCTGATTATTTAGATACTGATAGTGATGGTGATACGGTAAGTGATCTGTTTGAAGCAGGCGTTGGCACCTTTACGGGGGTTGATACCGATGATGATGGTTTGGATGATGGTTTTGAAGGCGCTGCTACTAACGATGGTTTTGATGTAAATGACGAATTGGATAACGGAGCAAGCGATACTAATAATGATGATGTTACTGGTACCCCTGAAGTTGATTTTAGAGAATTCTTAGACAGTGATGGTGATGGTATTTCAGATCCAGTAGATGAGGATGATGACAACGATGGTATTAGTGATATAGTCGAAAGTGGAGGCGTAGACCCAAGAGCCGATGGCGATAATGACGGAGTACCGGCATATTTAGATGACAATGACGCAAATGCTTCTATTGGTGATAACAATGGAGCGGTAGAATCAGCCTACGATTTTGATGGGGATGGTATAGCTAATCATTTTGATTTAGATAGTGACAACGACGGTATCTATGATGTAGTAGAAGCGGGAGGAACTCCTAGCGGAGTTAATCCAGGTCAGGCAGATGGTGCTGTTGGTGCTAATGGAATTCCTGCATCAGCAGGGGCAGGATTAAATCCAATTGACACTCAGAATGATGGGACTGACGATTACTTAAATCTGGACAGTGATAATGATGGATGTAGTGATGCTAATGAAGCCTATGGTACCCCTACCGCTGATGGAGGAGATAATGGTGTGTTTGGTGCTGGTACACCGGCAGTCAATACTGATGGTACAGTAAATGACCCGGCAGCAACTTATCCAACCCCTGCAGATTCTGATACAGATACGGTAGCAGATTACCGTCAGGTAGGTGGTCCGGATGATGATGGAGATGGTATAGCCAATGCTTGTGACCCTGTGTTTAATGATGCAGACGGCGATGGTTTAGGAGATGCAGTCGATTTAGATGATGATAATGATGGTATAGCAGATGATGCAGAATGTGCTGCCGCGGATACTACTCTGGATTGGAATAATGCGAGTTGGACCGGTGACCCTAGAAATGATCCTAATATGACAGCCACGACCACTATTGGGACTACAACATTGACTGTTACTAATAATGGAACAGATGCAACTGTTGGGGCTAGTTATGTAGCTTTGTACGCTGATTTTGGTCTTCCGGGACTTCAGTTACAAGCACCAATTAATAGAATAAGTAATGGATCCACGATTCGTTATCAAATTAATTTAGCTTCGTCAGTTACCGGACTAAACTTCACAATAGTTGATGTTGATAATAGAACAAGCGGAGAAAATTATGTAGAGCAAGTAAGAATATTGCCGACCAACCAAGGAGTACCAGTTACTTTAGTAAAAGGTGTAAACTATACCAATGGTAATGCTGTGGACGATCTTGGCGGAGGAACTTTTCAAGGGAATCGTAATGTAGTGTCAGGTAGAGCGGGCGATGTAAGTCTTAATTTTAAAGAATTAGTAGATCAGGTTATTATAGAATTTACTAATGTTGGTTCTGATGTAAGTACACAGGGGACCGCTATTTTAATTTCAGATTTACAATGGGATTGTGATACAGATGGTGATGGTGTTGCCAACCGTTTTGATCTTGACAGTGATAATGACGGGATCTATGATGTAGTTGAGACCGGTAATGGTGGATTGGATACTAATAATGACGGTTCGATTAGCACAACAGAAGCAGCTGATGCCAATGGTAATGGTCAGGCTGATGGTGCAGAGGGTACCATACCTGTTAATACCGATAATAATTTAAATGATAATGCTGACTTTTTAGATATTGATTCTGATGATGATGGTATACCTGATAATGTAGAGGCGCAACCCACTGTTGGTTATGTAGCTCCTGCCGGTGATGCATCAACTTCGTTAACAGGTCTGGATAGTACAGCAGGCTTAGTTCCTGAAGATACGGATGGGGATACTATTCCTGATTATTTGGATACCGATAGTGATAATGATGGTGACGGAAGAACGGATACTGCAGAGGCAGGGGTAGGAACCTTCACAGGAGTCGATACCGACGGTGATGGTTTGGATGATGGTTTTGAAGGTGCTGATGCAAATGACGGGTTTGATGTAAATGACGAATTGGATAACGGAGCAAGTGATACTAATAACCATGATGTACCGAGTACACCTGAGGTTGATTTCAGAGAGATAACCGATGTAGATTTAGTAGTAGCAAAGGTGTTATTAGAATCAGGTCCGTATGCTGAAACACTGAATTATACATATCGAATCACATTAACGAATAATGGACCGGGAATAGCGACAAATGTTTCTATAACCGATGTGTTACCTAACGAAGTTAGTTACGTAAGCGATAATGTCTCGGGTGCATATAATTCTGTCACCGGAGCGTGGAGCGCAGGAACGATTAATTCTGGAGCCGATGCGACGCTTGAAATTATATTCTCAGTGAATCCTGGGACTGCAAGTACTGTAGTAACCAACATAATTACAGATGTCACGGTTGATCAGAATGATCTTAATTTAACTGCAGACGACCTAGAAGAGATATTTATTGTTGATGGCGATTTTGATGAGGACGGAGTTTCAGATAGTATTGATGATGATGATGATAATGACGGAATTTTAGATGTTGATGAACAAGCTTCAGGATTATTTACTGATACTGATGGTGATGGTATTTTGGATACTTTTGATTTAGATGCTGATGGGGATGGAATTTTTGATGTCCATGAAGCGGGTCATAATGCCGCGGATTTAGATAATGATGGTATGCTGGATGGACCTGTAGGCTCTGATGGTGTTCCTGATAACGTTCAGAATGATCCGAACAGCGGAGCAGTAAATTATCAACTGCAAGATTCTGATAGTGATGGTATCAATGACTATTTAGATATTGATGATGATGGAGATGGAGTGAATACGTTTAATGAAAGCCCAAACTCGGATGGGGATAATAATCCATTTACGGGTAATACCTTAGATTCGGACGGTGATTCAATTCCTGATTATCTGGATACCGATGATGATGGTGATGGAATACCTACATCGACCGAAAATCCAAATAGCGATGGTGATGGAGATCCAACTACAGGACAAACTCAGGATACCGATGGTGATGGCATTAATGATTATCTTGATGTTGATGATGATGGAGATAGTGTTTATACATTGTATGAATTAGATCCAAACGGAACCGGTAGTGGACCAGGGGATACTGATGAAGATGGTATCTTTGATTATTTAGATGAAGACGATGATGGAGATGATACGTTAACCATTAATGAAAATCCGGATCCGAATGGTGATGGTAATCCTGATGATGCTGTGGATACCGATAGAAATGGTATACCTGATTATTTAGATCCAAATAATGCAAATGAATCAGCTGAAGATGGTATAGAAGTATATGCAGGAATTAGTCCGAATGGAGATGGAATGAATGATAGGTTGATTATTCGAGGACTTGAAAATGTTGAAAATAGTTTTGAACTATTCAATCGATGGGGGGTTCAAGTCTATGAGACACAGAATTATGGCTCTAATGACAATTTCTTTACAGGAATGTCAACCGGTAGAACAACTATTCAGGAAAACGAAGAACTTCCGGTTGGAACGTATTATTATTATTTGCGTTATACGACACAGAGCGGAGAGACTAAATCCAGAGGAGGATATATCTATATAAATAGATAAGATCTAAAAGTAAATTCCCCGTATGTAAGTACGGGGAAATCCTTAATTAAAAGATTAATTGTAATAAAATATAAATGAATCATATAAATGTTTAATTTCGATATGATTTGTTGCCTTTAAATACCTACGTATAGATGAAGAAAATATACACGCTTAGTATAATAACATTAATATTTTTGAGTTGGACTCATTCGAGTATTGCTCAGCAAGATGCTCAGTATACGCAATATATGTATAATACTATAATTGTAAACCCGGCGTATGCAGGAAGCCGCGGAGTTATGAGTATTACCGGCTTGCATCGTAGTCAGTGGGTAGGGCTGGAAGGGGCGCCTCGTACACAAACCTTAACGATGAATACACCAATAGGTAAAAAGAATCGTATAGGTCTTGGACTCTCTATAGTAAATGATGAGATAGGACCTACGGATGAGACCTATTTTGATATAGACTTCTCGTATACAATTCCTACTTCAGAAAGAGGAAAATTGAGTTTTGGATTGAAAGCAGGTGGTCACTTATTAAATATTAATTTACAGGAGCTTAATAAATATAATA
>NZ_JBJKFI010000012.1:0-5660 GCF_045505135.1 Aquimarina sp. 2-A2
GACTAAAAAAAACTTTAAAAAAAGCTTGTCAGAATAAATAAAGGTTGTATATTTGCAGCCGCTTAGACAAACAAGCAAACGTTCTTACATAGAGAGAAAGAAAATAAGATACTACCAGCAGGGGTAGGGAGGTATAGAGGTTCGATTCCTTGATCTTAGACAAGAATTGCTAGCGATGAAGATTGCTTTAGTAATTAGAGAAAGTTCATAGACATATTGATTGACAGCGCGTTTTACGATTTAATCTTTCGGGATTAGGTTGTAGAAGCAAACAAAGAATTAAGACTAGAAAGTCATACTTGAGATTACGATAAATTCCGGTGTTGTTTTTAGATAATATTTAAAGATACACGATGAAGAGTTTGATCCTGGCTCAGGATGAACGCTAGCGGCAGGCTTAACACATGCAAGTCGAGGGGTAACAGAGGTAGCTTGCTACTTGCTGACGACCGGCGCACGGGTGCGTAACGCGTATAGAACCTACCTTATAGAAGGGAATAGCCCAGAGAAATTTGGATTAATGCCCTATAGTGTTATTGATTGGCATCGATTAATAATTAAAGATTTATCGCTATAAGATGGCTATGCGTTCTATTAGCTAGTTGGTATGGTAACGGCATACCAAGGCAACGATAGATAGGGGTCCTGAGAGGGAGATCCCCCACACTGGTACTGAGACACGGACCAGACTCCTACGGGAGGCAGCAGTGAGGAATATTGGACAATGGAGGCAACTCTGATCCAGCCATGCCGCGTGCAGGAAGACTGCCCTATGGGTTGTAAACTGCTTTTATAGAGGAAGAACTAGTGCTACGTGTAGCACCTTGACGGTACTCTACGAATAAGGATCGGCTAACTCCGTGCCAGCAGCCGCGGTAATACGGAGGATCCAAGCGTTATCCGGAATCATTGGGTTTAAAGGGTCCGTAGGCGGGTCTGTAAGTCAGTGGTGAAAGTTTACGGCTCAACCGTGAAATTGCCATTGATACTGCAGGTCTTGAATTATTGTGAAGTGGTTAGAATATGTAGTGTAGCGGTGAAATGCATAGATATTACATAGAATACCGATTGCGAAGGCAGATCACTAACAATATATTGACGCTAAGGGACGAAAGCGTGGGTAGCGAACAGGATTAGATACCCTGGTAGTCCACGCCGTAAACGATGGTTACTAGCTGTTCGGACTTCGGTCTGAGTGGCTAAGCGAAAGTGATAAGTAACCCACCTGGGGAGTACGTTCGCAAGAATGAAACTCAAAGGAATTGACGGGGGCCCGCACAAGCGGTGGAGCATGTGGTTTAATTCGATGATACGCGAGGAACCTTACCAGGGCTTAAATGTAGTCTGACAGCTTTAGAGATAGAGTTTTCTTCGGACAGATTACAAGGTGCTGCATGGTTGTCGTCAGCTCGTGCCGTGAGGTGTCAGGTTAAGTCCTATAACGAGCGCAACCCCTGTTGTTAGTTGCCAGCGAGTAATGTCGGGAACTCTAGCAAGACTGCCGGTGCAAACCGCGAGGAAGGTGGGGATGACGTCAAATCATCACGGCCCTTACGTCCTGGGCCACACACGTGCTACAATGGTAGGGACAGAGAGCAGCCACTGGGTGACCAGGAGCGAATCTATAAACCCTATCACAGTTCGGATCGGAGTCTGCAACTCGACTCCGTGAAGCTGGAATCGCTAGTAATCGCATATCAGCCATGATGCGGTGAATACGTTCCCGGGCCTTGTACACACCGCCCGTCAAGCCATGGAAGCTGGGGGTACCTGAAGTCCGTCACCGTAAGGAGCGGCCTAGGGTAAAACTGGTAACTGGGGCTAAGTCGTAACAAGGTAGCCGTACCGGAAGGTGCGGCTGGAACACCTCCTTTCTAGAGATTTATACGCTAGTTTACTGGTAGTATAGATTAAATTCAATATCGGAAGTATTCTCAAAGAGTATTTTTTAGTCTTAATTGCTGTTGATTAATTATAAAAAGAGATGCAGGAAGCATGATGCAAGAAACAAGCGAGTTCTTGGTTCTTGATTCATGAAGAAGTCTTGGGTCTATTTTAAAACAGTCTCATAGCTCAGCTGGTTAGAGCGCTACACTGATAATGTAGAGGTCGGCAGTTCGAGTCTGCCTGAGACTACAAAGTCGCAAGACTTTACGTTCATACGTATATATTGAAAGGAAATTTTAGAAGTTGAGAATTGAGTACTTCGTAATTGTTAATTCTGGATTCGAGATTCTGAATTTTCGTTATGGGGGATTAGCTCAGCTGGCTAGAGCGCCTGCCTTGCACGCAGGAGGTCATCGGTTCGACTCCGATATTCTCCACCAGGTAGCACCTGGAGGCAATTATAAAGATTGTTTAAGAGTGCTACACGAATTTCACTGATAATTTTTATCGGTGGCGATTCGCCACGTTCATTGACATATTGATCAAATACATACGAGCATCACAGTAAGATGTGATGACAAATAAGAGTAAAAAGGTTACTAATTAATTTATTGATTAGTAATTATATTAAATAAAAGAGCAAGTTAGAGCAAAACACATAAGCTATATAAGGGCGTATGGGGAATGCCTAGGCTCTCAGAGGCGAAGAAGGACGTGATAAGCTGCGAAAAGCTACGGGGATTGGCACATACAAATTGATCCGTAGATATCCGAATGGGGCAACCCGGCATGTTGAAGACATGTCACCACGTAAGTGGGGCGAACCCGGAGAACTGAAACATCTAAGTACCCGGAGGAGAAGAAAACAATAGTGATTCCGTTAGTAGTGGCGAGCGAACGCGGATTAGCCCAAACCGATATTGTTACGGCAATATTGGGGTTGTAGGACTGCGATATTTGATGCGCAATGAATTAGAACTGTTTGGAAAGACAGGCCAGAGAAGGTGATAGCCCTGTATAAGTAAAGAGCGTTATTGATAGCAGTATCCTGAGTAGTGCGGGACACGAGAAATCCTGCATGAATTTGGCGGGACCATCCGCTAAGGCTAAATACTCCTGAGAGACCGATAGTGAACCAGTACCGTGAGGGAAAGGTGAAAAGAACCCTGAATAAGGGAGTGAAAAAGATCCTGAAACCATACGCTTACAAGCGGTCGGAGCCCTTTATGGGGTGACGGCGTGCCTTTTGCATAATGAGCCTACGAGTTACTTTTACTAGCAAGGTTAAGGTGTTCAGCACCGGATCCGTAGCGAAAGCGAGTCTGAATAGGGCGACCATAGTTAGTAGTAGTAGACGCGAAACCGTGTGATCTACCCATGGGCAGGTTGAAGCTTTGTTAACCCAAAGTGGAGGACCGAACCCGTTGACGTTGAAAAGTCTTGGGATGACCTGTGGGTAGGGGTGAAAGGCCAATCAAACTCGGAAATAGCTCGTACTCCCCGAAATGCATTTAGGTGCAGCGTTGGTATAGTTTTATAGAGGTAGAGCTACTGATTGGATGCGGGGGCTTCACCGCCTACCAATTCCTGACAAACTCCGAATGCTATAAAATGTTTACCAGCAGTGAGGGCATGGGTGCTAAGGTCCATGTCCGAGAGGGAAAGAACCCAGACCATCAGCTAAGGTCCCTAAATATATGTTAAGTTGAAGAAACGAGGTTGAACTGCTTAGACAGCTAGGATGTTGGCTTGGAAGCAGCCATTCATTTAAAGAGTGCGTAACAGCTCACTAGTCGAGCGGTTCGGCATGGATAATAATCGGGCATAAACATATTACCGAAGCTATGGATTACAACATTAGGTTGTTGTAGTGGTAGGGGAGCATTGTAGTGGCGTTGAAGGTGAGAGGCGATTCTTGCTGGAGCAGCTACAAAAGAAAATGTAGGCATAAGTAACGATAATGCGGGCGAGAAACCCGCACACCGAAAGACTAAGGTTTCCTCAGCTATGCTAATCAGCTGAGGGTTAGTCGGGACCTAACGCGAACCCGAAAGGGGTAGTGGATGGACAACAGGTTAATATTCCTGTACCTGCTTTACGATAAAAGTGACGGAGGCGAATAGTTAGTGCGTACTGACGGAATAGTACGTTGAAGGGAGTAGTAATACCCCGATAGTACACTAAGGCTTCGGCTGCGGTGATAATCTAGCGAATCGACTTCCAAGAAAAGCGAGTAAAGCAGCCCGTACCCTAAACCGACACAGGTAGTTGGGATGAGAATTCTAAGGTGCTCGAGAGATTCATGGCTAAGGAACTAGGCAAAATAGACCCGTAACTTCGGGAGAAGGGTCGCCCATCTTTTAGATGGGCCGCAGTGAAAAGGTCCAGGCGACTGTTTATCAAAAACACAGGGCTATGCTAAATGGAAACATGACGTATATGGCCTGACACCTGCCCGGTGCCGGAAGGTTAAGAGGAGATGTTAGCTTTTAGCGAAGCATTGAATTGAAGCCCCGGTAAACGGCGGCCGTAACTATAACGGTCCTAAGGTAGCGAAATTCCTTGTCGGGTAAGTTCCGACCTGCACGAATGGTGCAACGATCTGGACACTGTCTCAGCCATGAGCTCGGTGAAATTGTAGTATCGGTGAAGATGCCGGTTACCCGCTGTGGGACGAAAAGACCCTGTGAACCTTTACTATAGCTTAGTATTGACTTTGGATAAGTAATGTGTAGGATAGGTGGGAGACTTTGAAGCAGCATCGCCAGGTGTTGTGGAGTCATTGTTGAAATACCACCCTTTGCTTATTCGGAGCCTAACTCCTTTAGAAGGAGGACAGTGCTTGGTGGGTAGTTTGACTGGGGTGGTCGCCTCCAAAAGAGTAACGGAGGCTTCTAAAGGTCTGCTCAGTACGGTTGGTAATCGTGCGTAGAGTGCAATGGCATAAGCAGGCTTGACTGAGAGACATACAGGTCGATCAGGTACGAAAGTAGAGCATAGTGATCCGGTGGTTCCGCATGGAAGGGCCATCGCTCAAAGGATAAAAGGTACTCCGGGGATAACAGGCTGATCTCCCCCAAGAGCTCACATCGACGGGGGGGTTTGGCACCTCGATGTCGGCTCGTCACATCCTGGGGCTGGAGAAGGTCCCAAGGGTTGGGCTGTTCGCCCATTAAAGTGGCACGCGAGCTGGGTTCAGAACGTCGTGAGACAGTTCGGTCTCTATCTACAGTGGGCGTTAGAAATTTGAGTGGATCTGACTTTAGTACGAGAGGACCGAGTTGGACGAACCGCTGGTGTATCTGTTGTCTCGCCAGAGGCATTGCAGAGTAGCTACGTTCGGAAGGGATAAGCGCTGAAAGCATATAAGCGCGAAACCCACCACAAGATGAGATTTCTTTAAAGGGTCGTGAGAGACGATCACGTTGATAGGCTATAGGTGTAAAGGCAGTAATGTCATAGCCAAGTAGTACTAATAACCCGTAGGCTTATGTGTCCCCCCGGTTCTTTATTGAACCGGGGTGGTAAATTGCTTCAAACTAGACTTTTGTTTAAAACTCTAACTCGTATTTATTTGATCTAATATGTTAAGATATATCGTTAGTATACCTTTACTAACACTACTGGCTATAGAGCTAGTAACAATTTAAGGTGGTTATAGCAACGGGGCTCACCTCTTACCTTTCCGAACAGAGAAGTTAAGCCCGTTAGCGCCGATGGTACTACTACTGTGGAAGAGTAGGTCACCGCCTTTTTTGAAACCCTTCATCATA
>NZ_JBJKFI010000013.1:0-3356 GCF_045505135.1 Aquimarina sp. 2-A2
AACACCTGAATCGCTTAGCTTTGAATCAAAATGGATTATCCAAAAATAAAAACTAACCACAACAACTAAGCATTTATGCAGTCGGTACGACCGAGCAAGAATGTGGTGTTGACTAAATCGGATCAATAAATGTTTAGTATGGGGATTGTTATGTGTTTCTATAGATCTTAGATATGTATCCTGATTCCTGTCTCCCTTCTCAAACTTTTACTTTCTGCCTATTAGCCCCTTATGCCTGATATTGGCTTATCTCAAATAAAATCTGTAGCTTAGGCACAATTACAACCTACTACCTACCCTACTTAGTAATTGAAGGATTGTGAATAGTAAAAGACGTATATAGTTAGCTGTGGTGATTATATATTATTGTTGTGGGTAATATGAAAAAAGGAGTGAAAATGAAAATGAAATTCAAATTAATAATATATGTTTTAATTTTCATAACAACACAAAGTTGTAAGTCACAATCTAATGAGAAGGGGTTATCCATAATCATTGAAAAGGAAGCTGAAAAATTTCTAAAAGATAATCGATTTAATGCTGTTTCAATAACTGTTTTTGATAATGGAAGAAGTTTTTTAGGACATTACGGTGAGTTGGACAAAAACTTAAATAACAAGCCAACTAATGAAACACTTTATGAAATTGCATCTGTTACCAAAACAATGACTGGCTATCTTGTGGCTTGTGCCATTAATGAACAAAAACTTAATTTAGAAAGCTCTGTTTACGATATTTTAGGAAAGGAATATGAAAACCTTGAGTATAAGGGAGAACCTGTTCGAATAAAACATTTAATCACACATACTAGTGGTTTGCCTTTAAATGTTAAAGGAATTTCTGAATTATATCAAAATTCTAACACCAATAATTACCGTAAAGCTCAAAAGAAATTAACCGAATACAAAAAAGAAGAACTATTATCAGATATCAAATCATTAGAACTAAACCAAAAACCTGGAGAGGTTTACAATTATTCTAACGTAGCACCAAATTTAATAGCATACATTTTAGAAAAAGTTTATGATAAATCCTTTGAGCATCTTCTTAAAGAAAAATTACTCATTCCAGCTCAAATGACAAACACACATATCAATTTAGATAATAAGCAAGAATTATTACTAGCTAATGGGTATAATGATAGAAATGAATTAATGCCAAACTTTAAGAAACCGATAGAATTGTGGGGAGCTGCTGGTAGAATCAAATCGAATTCAAAAGATTTATTAAATTATATAAAATGGCAATTGAATAATAAAAATTCAATTGTAAAAATGACACATCAAAAATTATTTTACGATGTTGACAATATTTGGATAGGATATTTTTGGGAAGTAATCAAAGATAAAGATAGTATTCATATAGAACATCACGGAGGAATTTATGGTAGTCAAAATTGGTTGATGATATTTCCAGAACAAAATATTGGCATCTCAATTATAACAAATTCTAGTTTCCCTGAAGCTAATCAAATAATTAAAGAAACAGCAAATAAAATTTTGGGAAAGTTAAGATAAGTACTACCCACAACAACTAAGCATTTATGTAGTCGGTGCAATCAAGTATGAATGCAGTGTTGACTCATCCGGGTCGATATTTGTTAGTTTGGGGATTGCTATGTGTTTCTATAGATCTTAGGCATATATCTTGATTCATATCTCCCTTCTTAAACTTTTACCTTCTGCCTAGTCCCTTTTTCTTGGCATTGGCTTATCTCAAATAAAATCTGTAGCTTAGGTTCAATTATAACCCACTTCCTACCCTACTTAGTAATTTGAGGATAGTGAATAGTTAAAGAACTGTATAGTTAGCTGTGGTGATTATATATTATTATTATCACCAATACACATCGAAATGATTGGATTCATTAATTCTGTTTATTATATATCCATGTCTATTAAAAATATTCAATAGGGTGTAATAATTTTTAATTTCAGCCACTAACCAAATAAAAACAGTGAGCAGCGATTTTTATACATCATTAATTTTACCGTATGGCGCAATTATCATCAAAATGTGCAGGGCATATACAAATACTCAGGAGGATTTCGAAGATTACTATCAGGAGGTTTGTTTACAAATTTGGAAAAGTAAGGACAACTTCCATAATCAATCACAATGGTCTACTTAGGTATATAGGCTATCATTGAATGTATGATTGACTTTATTAAAGAAAACGAAGAAAAACAATCATCAGTATTTCGCTTCTGACTCCTTACCAGAAGAATTAATGGAAGATAGTCATGCATTTGCTGATGAAACACTCAATCAACTCTTTGATGCTATTAAGCAATTATCTGAAATTGATAGAGGCGTAATTTTACTTTATCTGGAAGAAAAGTCTTACCAAGAAATCGCTAAAATAATTGGCACAAATTCAAACAACATTGGAGTACGCATTAAACGAATTAAAGAACGATTAAAAAAATTATTACATGGAAAAGTCAATTGAATCAATTTGGAAAGAAGGGTTTTTAAAAAGCGATGCCTTAGTCGCTCCAAAGCTTAATGATTTGTACAATCAAAAATCAATAAATACCATCGACAAACTAATGAGAATGGGGAGAATGAATTTGGTCATTATTTTATTTGGAGCCACAGTAATTTTACTTGGATCAATTTATTTGGGAACTCCATTCTCAGGTGCAATTCTTTTTGTGCAATTTATGTGGCTTGTCATTTACGGTAAATCAAAAGCTGATAAGATTAATAACATTGATAAAGGTTTAAGTAGTTATCAATACATTATAGCTGTGGATAAGTTGCTGAAAGAGACCATTATGGGATATGTCAAAATTTATAGATTCTTTTATCCCACTTTTTTTATAGTTCTTATAATTGGAATATGGTCTTCAAACTACGGAGAAGTAATACTCAATAAAATAATTGAGAAATATCCTGATGTTTATTTATATCATGGACTACCTATTTATTTTATTATTGGAGTAATTTTAATAGCATCTTTAATGTCAATTTTTGCTGGGAAAATTTATAAAATAGATTTGAATTTAGTTTATGGACACGTATTCAAAAAACTAGATGAAATTTTAATGGACATGGAAGAATTGAAAAGGTGATAACAATAAATGTACCTAATGCGGGTCAATTTGGTAAATCGGAACTTTAAAGCATTAAATAAACAACGTAGCGGTTTGATAATGAGGTGCATTGAAATCCCGCACTACGCATATTCGAACCATTAGCGATAATAAAAAGTAAATTGATAAAAGGAGAAGATTTTAAATACATTACAATTAGAGGCCGAGTCTCCTATGCTATTGTAGGCTTCCCTAAAAATAGGACAGTTAATAATTCGAATTTACTAACTTTAAATTCAAACTGTCACCATGAAAAAC
>NZ_JBJKFI010000014.1:0-1680 GCF_045505135.1 Aquimarina sp. 2-A2
TTAGCGCGTCCTGCATAAGTAGCATCCTTGGTGGATCCATTTATAACAATAGGAGTAGCGGGACTGATGGTTTCTGTAGTAGATGGGTTACCTCCAGATGTTCCTAGACAATCACCGGCATCCGTTAGCTGAATCGTATAGCTTCCCACATCGACATTATCTATGGTAACAGAATTTCCCGAAAACGCAACCCCATTTCCACCATCAATTATATATCGATAGGGGGGAGTTCCGGCTTGATTAGGTACGGTAATGGTAATACTTCCTTTGGTCTCTGTTCCCTGGCCATTTACACAAGGTGCATTAGAAGAAGTGGTAGAAAAAGTTAATGGGTTGGGAGCAGTTATTTCAAATCCATAAAAGGGGGAATCGGATCCCACCTGCTGACCATCAAAAAAAGACTGATATTTGACTCTATAGGTACCTGAAGATAATGGGTAAGGCCATTTATATTTATCATTACTATCCAATTGATTTTTAGTAATAGGAAAATAAACTAATGAATCTTCTTGCTGAATCCAGGAATTGTCAGCTTCCAACTTCCATAGTTCTGGTGAAATGGTTTCTCCAGTATCAAGAGGACGATCAAAATCCAAAATAAAAGTTCCATCCTTAGATTCAGGACCAAAACAACTGGTACTGATGGTCTCTGGTGGAATTGTTTCCAATTTTGGAGAACATTTGATTAAACTATAAGTTGTTGTTTTAGACTTAACAGTGCCGTAATCTAATTGAAACTTTATATTAATCGCATTTTCCAGATTTAATGTGGATAATTCTACCATTGCAGAAGACTTATATTCTGAACTGAAATCAAATAATACTTTCCACTCACTTATTTCACTTTCTTTACCTATTTGATATAAAACCTTTTTTATAGAAGGGCGAAAATTTCCCGGATTTAGTATAATGGTTTCTTCAACGCAATATGGATTTATACGAGGAGGAGGAAGGTCATTTAAT
Organism: Aquimarina sp. 2-A2; assembly: GCF_045505135.1. Lineage (NCBI taxonomy): Bacteria > Pseudomonadati > Bacteroidota > Flavobacteriia > Flavobacteriales > Flavobacteriaceae > Aquimarina > Aquimarina sp. 2-A2. Next base: position 964 of record NZ_JBJKFI010000014.1, read on the forward strand.
TTGAAAACTTGAATAAACCCAGCTTCTAGTGCTAAGTCACAATTGAAATAAGTCTCAGACCCATTGACATAAGGACCAAAAAAGGGTTTCTTGGGTAGATCTAATGGTATAATGTTTGTACCGTTATTACACTCTTCTAACGTTGCATCGGCAGTTATACCATAAGCACTATTAAATCGTATGGATGAGGGTAAGCCTTCGAATGATGGGCTACCTTTTCTATTCCTTCTTTCTCTAGGGGATTGATCACCGGGCAAGCCATCTCCTGTTTCTAAGATGTAGATGTTTAGATTGTTTAAATTATCCGTTATTTCAATTTCTGTATATCCATATTCGATGTCGTTAGGATCTGTAGCGGTAATATCATAGCGTACCATATATTGTGAAAACACAACATTGGAAATCAGCAATAAAAGTGATGTTAATAAAACCTTCTTCATACTATCTATAGTTTAAAATTCACTCTACCACGATCTTTCTTACATAATTTTTTTCAGGAGATTGTATAAGTAAGAGGTATACTCCTGTTGCTAAGTTTCCTTTAAGACTGATCGGGATAGTATATGCTTTGCTCCCTGTGTTGGATGCGGAGTAAAGCAACGAATTATTTACCATGCTGAACAGTTTGATATCCACCGGTGCTTCTTTCTCAAAGGTCAGGTCGATTGTAAAATCTCCTTGTGAGGGATTAGGGTAGAGACTCAGCTCGGAGTTTCC
>NZ_JBJKFI010000015.1:0-1415 GCF_045505135.1 Aquimarina sp. 2-A2
TGCAGAAGAATTTGTCTGGAATTGTACCCGATACCTTCCGATATTCAAAGAATTGGGCCAGGTATAATAATATTTACCACCTATTAATTTTATTTCATCACGATATGCAATAACTTCTGGATCTACTTCCAAAACGTTCGCGCCGTCATTATCAACTATAAATAAATCAAAAGTCAAAGCATCAGTAGCTTCAATAGTTCTATCTAATTCTAAGACGAACCCGCCATCGGTACTATCAGAGCAATTCGTTTTAGTGGGATAAACGTTAACTACTTTAGGGGAACAGTTTGTAATAGTAATGGTACGCGATGTTGAATAAAAGGCTGTAGTACTAAAGGAAGCACTAATTTTGTATTTTAATTGTAAATTTCCTGAAAAATAATTTGAGTAGTTATCACCAAAAATCTCTTTTACACTTTTATTCAATGGAAATAAATTTTTGAATCGTGGAATGTCTACCCAATCATTACTAACAATATTATCAAAATACTGCCAAGTTACGTGGGGTGATGTAATAGTGTTACCTTGATAAGTTTCAAAAATTTCTATCTCATCGCAAATTGTATAATTAGTAGGTTCTATGATCGGCAGCAAAATTGAAAAATGATTGAACAACCCACCACACCCAGACGCATTGGAGTTGTCAAGGTTTTCATTGGACTCCATGATTTGTATAGTTTTGTTAAGATCTAACATTTCAGAAGTACAGTACCAAGAAAACCCCCCACAAGAACCCCCACAGTCAGCGTTTGTTGGATCATCGTTATATCCCAGCACTACATTGACTACTACATTAGCAGAGGTCGAAGAAATATTATATACACCTTGAGTATAATCCCGATAAAAAATACCTTTTCTCAATTGAGATATACGTTCAGATTCTAGATATGCAATATGTTCATCAAAAGGAGATTCATCAGTAATGACATATAACTTATTTTGACTATAATTAACAAAACAAGCTAAAAACACTAAAAAACATAAAACCTTCTTCATAACATCAATAGTTTAAAATTCACTCCACCACAATCTTTCGTACATAATTTTTTTCAGGAGACTGTATAAGTAAGAGGTATACTCCTGTTGCTAAGTTTCCTTTAAGACTGATCGGGATGGTATACGCTTTACTCCCTGTGTTGGATGCGGAGTAAAGTAACGTATTATTTACCATGCTGAACAGTTTGATATCCACCGGTGCTTCTCTCTCAAAGGTCAGGTCGATTGTAAAATCTCCTTGTGAGGGATTGGGATAAAGACTCAGCTCGGAGTTTCCATTATTTTTTTTATCAAAAGAGGCGGCATGTACTTCGATAGTTTTCGTAGCGAAAGCTTCACATACGCCAATGGTTGTTTTCATGATCAGCTCATACGTCCCTGCCTTTTCAAAAGCAATTTCTGCATAACCTTCTGTACTT
>NZ_JBJKFI010000016.1:0-1291 GCF_045505135.1 Aquimarina sp. 2-A2
GTAAATATTATTATACCTGGCCCAATTCTTTGAATATCGGAAGGTATCGGGTACAATTCCAGACAAATTCTTCTGCAGAGCCTGAAGTGTCCCCAATCTTTAGGATCTCATCACCCGATCCGGTTTCTTTTACAACATCAAGTACTGATATTCCATGTGCAGCAGCTCAAGGTGAATCTCAATTTGGTACAATCACTATTAACGCCTCTGGAGGAAATACTCCGTACGAATATCAAATCGATGATGAACCTTGGATTGAGTTTTCCGGAAGTACAACAGTTCCAAAAGAAGTAGGAACGTATGCCATTAAAGTTAGGGATAAATATTACGCTCCTAACAACGGAGGGTGTGTTGCTAAAAATCCTGATAAATCTGTAAAAACCTTAACAGAAACCATCAGTCCCGCTACTCCTATTGTTATAAACGGATCCACCAAGGATGCTACCTATGCAGGACGTGCTAATGGAGCTATCATTGCAACTGTACAAGGCGGCACACCCGTGAGTAGCGGACCTACGTATACGTACAGCTGGCGTAGTGATCCTGTGGTTACTATCCCGCCTGCAACTGCATCTAATCCGGATATGAATACTTTTGAGATCTATCTTGAAGATTTACCTGCGGCAACCTATACGCTCGATATTACCGATGGGAAGGGATGTACTGAAAGCTCCGAATTTATTGTAAGTGAGCCTCCACCACTAGTTTTTGATACCCTACTTAAAACCGATGTGATCTGTGGGGATAATGACGACACTAATGATGATGGTACGATTAGCGCCAAAGCTATCGGAGGGATTCCGCCTTATGAGTATCAACTAATGCGTAAAAACGAACTAGACGTCTTTGAAGCCTATGGAGCCCCAGTACTCCTTGATGAAACGCAAACATTTGAGGCAACCATGCTTTCCGGTGGCATGTATCAAGTACGGCTTGCTGATAATACGGAAGATCCGCAGAATACCAATCCTGTGGTGTTGTCAACCGAAATCGAGATTATACAACCGCAACCTTTCTTTATTCAAAACATCACGCTGGAGGAAGCTCGCTGTATCGGACAAGCCTCAGGAAGTATGACTTTTGATATTCTGGGGGGAACCGGTACCTATACCCTCGATCTTCTTAAAGAGGGAGATCCTGCTTTTCAAAGAGTGCTAGAGAACATTCCTCATAATAGTACAGGCGTTACAGTGGATGATTTAAGTCGCGGAGTATATACTCTGAATATTATCGATGAAAATCTGTGTGCACTGATCAATCCCTTTTTAGAACGTATTGTAACCATCAGTGA
>NZ_JBJKFI010000017.1:0-1229 GCF_045505135.1 Aquimarina sp. 2-A2
TGTAGGCTTCCCTAAAAATAGGACAGTTAATAATTCGAATTTACTAACTTTAAATTCAAACTGTCACCATGAAAAACAGCAAATTTAACGAGAGCCAAATTATAAAGGCTCTCAAGGAAAATGAACAGGGAAGATCGGTAGGTGATTTATCCCGAGAATTAGGAATTGACAAGAGTACATTTTACTACTGGCGTAAGAAGTACGGCGGTATGGAACAGCAGCAACTTAAACGGTTAAAAGAGCTCGAAGAGGAGAACAAAAGGCTTAAACAGATGTATGCCGATGTGAGCCTAGATAACAAAATGCTAAAAGATGTGCTGTCAAAAAAGTTCTAAAGCCTTCCGATAAGCATGTGCGTGCAAAGTATCTCATCAAAGAGTATGTTATCCCAATTGTTCGAGCCTGTAAAGTTGTAGGTCTAAGTCGTTCGATGTGGTATTACCAGAGTAAAAAAGATGATAGCGAAGTTATTGATAGGCTAACTGAGCTAGCTGAATCGTATCCTACCAGAGGTTTTGATGAATATTATTATAAGATCCGTCGCGAAGGCTTAAAATGGAATAGAAAACGAGTACTACGCGTTTATCGTGAGATGAAACTAAGTTTAAGACGTAAATGCAAAAAGCGTCTAGATAAACGTGTAAAGCAACCTCTGGAAACTCCTGTCCAACTTAATGAGTGTTGGAGTATGGATTTCATGAGTGATGCACTTACTGACGGTAGAAAGGTTCGTGTGTTTAATGTAATTGACGATTGTAATCGAGAAGCACTAGCAATCAGTGCAGGCCTTTCTTATCCAGCAAGAGCTGTGGTTGAAACATTGGAGTGTCTAAAAGAAGAAATAGGCACACCTAAATATATCAGATGTGATAACGGTCCAGAATTCATATCTAAAACCTTTATGAATTGGTGTAAAAAGAATTGTATAGAAATTAAGTATATACAACCGGGTAAACCCATGCAAAATGGATATATAGAACGCTTCAATCGCTTCTTTAGAGAAGACATATTGGATGCATATTATTTTAATGACATCTATCAATTACAAAAGATAAGTGATAATTGGAGAGTAGACTATAACTTTAATCATCCACATAAAGCTTTAGGAAACATATCTCCTAAAGAATATATGCCCAGATTTGATGAAGAATTTAAATTCTTCATCAAATCTGACATTAATAATAATTATTTGTCGAATTTAGAGGTGTCCTAAAAAGGGGAAGCCTACA
>NZ_JBJKFI010000018.1:0-1068 GCF_045505135.1 Aquimarina sp. 2-A2
GTAGCTGGAACTGGACTTGTACAAAATATAACTACCGGTGCTTTAGAAGTGGATCCTACTGCTTTTAATGGGGATGGTAACATTACTTCCGGGGATTTAACTGTAGGTGGTGATGCCAATGCATTACTTGGAGATGTTACGCTTGAGATCGCAGCTGGTGCTGTAGGGAATACCGAGCTTGCTGCCAATGCAGTAACTACTGATAAAATTCTTGATGGAACAATCGCTTCTGCGGATATTGCTGCTGATGCAGTTAATGCTGCAACTATTAATGGTGATGTAGCTGGAACTGGACTTGTACAAAATATAACTACCGGTGCTTTAGAAGTGGATCCTACTGCTTTTAATGGGGATGGAAATATTACTTCCGGGGATTTAACTGTAGGTGGTGATGCCAATGCATTACTTGGAGATGTTACGCTTGAGATCGCAGCTGGTGCTGTAGGAACTGCTGAACTTGCAGATGGTGCAGTTACAAATATTAAACTTGCTGCCAATGCAGTAACCACTGATAAGATTCTTGATGGAACCATTGCTTCTGCGGATATTGCTGCTGATGCAGTTAATGCTGCAACTATTAACGGGGATGTAGCTGGAACTGGACTTGTACAAAATATAACTACCGGTGCTTTAGAAGTGGATCCTACTGCTTTTAATGGGGATGGAAATATTACTTCCGGGGATTTAACTGTAGGTGGTGATGCCAATGCATTACTTGGAGATGTTACGCTTGAGATTGCAGCTGGTGCTGTAGGGAATACCGAGCTTGCTGCCAATGCAGTAACTACTGATAAAATTCTTGATGGAACCATTGCTTCTGCGGATATTGCTGCTGATGCAGTTAATGCTGCAACTATTAACGGGGATGTAGCTGGAACTGGACTTGTACAAAATATAACTACCGGTGCTTTAGAAGTGGATCCTACTGCCTTTAATGGGGATGGAAACATTACTTCCGGGGATTTAACTGTAGGTGGTGATGCCAATGCATTACTTGGAGATGTAACGCTTGAGATCGCAGCTGGTGCTGTAGGAAATGCCGAGATTGCTGCCAATGCAGTAACCACT
>NZ_JBJKFI010000019.1:0-983 GCF_045505135.1 Aquimarina sp. 2-A2
TTGTCATCCAACCCATCATTGTCTGTATCGGTTCCTGCCGGAACTATATCAGCTACGCCATCATTATTTGTATCAAAACCTTCGATAGCATCTACTATACTGTCGTTGTCTGAATCTAAGTCTAAGTAATCTACAGTGTCTGCTCCATCACTGTTCACAGGGGTAAGTCCGCCTGCGTAGTTATCGTCTACTCCATCGTTATTGGCATCGACACCATTCGGTGCAAGGTATCCTGCCGTTGTTTGAGCCTCCACATTATCTGGAATACCATCACCATCGGCATCTTGGTCCTGGAAGTTAGGGATCCCATCGCCGTCAAAATCATTCTCTCCAACAACACCTTCTGTATACGGGTTGTTGTCGCCATCTAAGTTTGGATCTTCAACACTGTCTAAAATCCCGTCGTTATCGTCATCTAAATCTGCACTGTCAGGAATACCATCACCATCCAAATCAGTGGCATCTAAATAATCAGGTGTACCATCAACATTACTGTCTGTTGGGTTCGCAGGGTCTGCGCCTACTTCGGTAAGGGTAACAATACCATCGTTATCATCATCCGTGTCTCGGTAATCCAACTCATCTGCTCCATCTGTATTGTTTAAATCTGCAGAAGGTGTGGTAGTGACTTGTAAACCGTTTGGATCTGAGTAATCTGCACTGGAGTCAAAATTGTCATCCAACCCATCATTGTCTGTATCGGTTCCTGCCGGAACTATATCAGCTACGCCATCATTATTTGTATCAAAACCTTCGATAGCATCTACTATACTGTCGTTATCTGAATCTAAGTCTAAGTAATCTACAGTGTCTGCTCCATCACTGTTCACAGGGGTAAGTCCGCCTGCGTAATTTGTATCTACACCAGTACCGTCTACAATACCACTCGGTGCAAGGTATCCTGCTGTTGTTTGAGCCTCCACATTATCTGGAATACCATCACCATCGGCATCTTGGTCCTGGAAGTTAGGAATACCATCGCC